>NZ_JBTLRG010000002.1:0-1224929 GCF_054482635.1 Arenibacterium sp. CAU 1754 | reverse complement strand
ACATGCGTCCCCGTCAAACCCTGCTGAGTGCGCAAAAACTCAACCAGCAACGTGCGACCCTCAACGTCGCCGCTCAGCGCACGACCATTAACCGTCATCTCAACTCGCGCCATCTCGTCCTCCCTTAAGACTATTTGATTTGACCAGAGTTAAGCACGGCCCTTGATGGTTGAGAAGCTATAAAACCCCGTGATCGCGCAGATGTCCGTTAGTCTTTGGTAGTAGTATTCAACGCCCCGTTGTGAATCGGGCCAAAACACCACCCGTTTGACAGCATCTGCAAACAACCGGGTGGTCGCCTTTGCGTCGCGAAGCGAAAAGCGCAGCTTTCCATCAAATGAAAGACCGGACCTGCACCGATCAGGCAAAATGAGATTTGGAATGCCTGTTGTTCCCCCGCGGAGATAGTGGCCACGCGAGAAAAAACAAAACGGCCGGGACCTTCGTCGCAAACCCGCGCAGATCAATTTCGACAAAAACACCGATCTGAGCAGCCGACCCGACTTGCCTTGGTCACAAAACCGACATGGGATCAGGATTCTTTGGCGTCAGCGACAACGGCACCGACATCGACCAACCAATCCGCCAAGATTCCAAATTATTCGCAGGCACAGTGGCTATCAAACGCCCCGCCGATCCGCCCGAACCCAGAGCGGCATCAGCCGCGGTTTCGCCCTGCCCTGGGTTGCGGCCGTGTCGGAATTTCCTTGAGCAGTCCGCCAACACCCATCGCTGCGATATCGTCACCCGTCACCGTGATCCCGCAGACCACCCGGCTGAGCACCCAGTCCGCCCCGTTGAGCGCGGGCGAGCGCGCACAGCCCGGAAGGCCGATGACAGGCCGCGCGCCCAACTGGCCAAGGAACAACAGGTTGCCCGGATCGACCGGCATGCCGAACCTGTCGATTCTGCCTCCCGCCTGTAGCACGGCACTTGGCGCGACATCATCGATGTCCGAGGTCGCCGACCCGGTCAGGATCAATGCCACATCGCCTGACAGGCGCTGCAACGCATCGGCCAGCGGTTCGGACCTGTGGGCAACGGTCAGGGTTTCGCTCAGCGACATGCCCAGCGCCTCCAGCCGGTTGCGGATTGCACGAATGCCCTTGGTGTTATCGGGGCCGCCGGGGATATCGGTGACCACAAGACCGGCCGTCGCGTAAATGGGTGCGACCAGTCGCAAGGCGTCACGCGCCGTTACAGCGGCCTTGTCGACATCCGCGCGCGGCACCCCGTATGCGATGATCTTGATCGTGGCCACCATGCCGCCCTGTTCCATCTGCTGAAACGGCGGAACGGTGGCGATCGTGATCATCGGATGCACGCGGTTGAACGCCTCTAGCGCGGCGACATCCAGAATGACAACCCCCGGCCCCTGCGCAATCAGATTGACCCGCCCGGTAAAGGGCTCCGTCACCTTGAGCCCGGCCAGCCCCGGATCGGGGACCAGCGCCGCGGCCAGTTGTGCCGCGGCGGCGTTTTCGTCGATGTCGTCCCGGTCCAACCGGGCAACCGTGACCGACTGAATGCCCACGTCTCTCAGCGATTGCACATGATCGGCTGTCAGTTCGACCCCTTTGCGCAGACGCCCGCCCCCGACAGCGACCGAATGGGCCAGAACCGCGCCTGCGGCGTCGTCGACGGCGACACTTCCGAATTTCACTTGGCCCGTCCCCTGAGAACGGCCGTCATCTGCGCAAGAACGGCCACTGCGATCTCAGCAGGACCCGCCGCGCCGATATCCAGACCGATGGGGCCATGGATCAGCCCGATCTGTTCGGCACTGAACCCCGCCTCTTCCAGCCGGGTAACACGTTTTGCATGGGTCCGCGTCGATCCCAGCGCCCCGATGTAAAACACGTCCGCGTTCAGCGCTGCCATCAGCGCCGGATCATCCAGTTTCGGATCATGGGTCAGCAGAACAAGCGCCGTGCGACTGTCCAATCCGATGTTTGTGACGGCCTCATCCGGCCAGTCCTGCAGGATCTTTTCACCCGGGAACCGCGTCTCTGATCCAAAGGCTTCGCGCGGGTCGATCAGAACCGGGTCATACCCGGCGATCCGCGCCATTGGCACAAGGGCCTGGGCAATATGAACCGCGCCAACCACAATCAACCGCAAGGGCGGATTGTGTACGGCCACAAAGGTCTTGCCGTCCTCTTCGAACCCGGAGCGGTCCATGCGCATCCGATCCGGATAGCGATCAAAAGACAGGGAGCGCTGACCGGTGTCGACATTAACCTCATATGTCAGTGGGCGGCGGTTTTTGCGGGCCTCGACGAGTTCCTCCAGCATGTCCACGGGCAGAACCGCGCCAACCGGTTCGACCAGAACCCGGATGGTCCCGCCACAGGCCAGACCCACGGCAAAGGCGTCTTCATCGCTGACACCGAATTCCAAAAGTCGGTGTTCGCCTTTTTCCAACGCCTCAAGCGCCTCAACGATCACCGCGCCTTCGACGCAGCCGCCTGAAACCGACCCTTCGATGCGCCCGTCACCGCCAATGGCCAGCTGCGCGCCGGTCCGGCGCGGGGCGCTGCCCCAGGTTTCAACCACGGTGGCCAAAGCGGCGCCCACACCGTCACGATGCCAGCCCAGCGCCGTTTCAGGAATATTGTCAAACCGGTCCATTTGGTACCTCCCGGCGCACAGTATGATCTGTCACGCCGGTGGTGTCTGCCCCCAAAAGGTCGCAAAAACAGCCCGGCAGGACACTCACTGCCGGGCTGTTGCCAAACGGTCCGCGAAATGTCGAACCGCATTTCCCGGGGAAACGACGAGACCCCGGGAAAATTGCTGTTATTCGGCCGGTTGCATCTTGGCGCGGCCGCCGACCAGACGCTCGGGCAAGGCGATGGCAACAAGGATGAAGCAGATGCCCAGAACAAGGCCGAGAATGTCACCGGGCAAGGCTGTCAAACCTTCGTAATTCGCACCCGGAACGGCCCCCAGGGTCACTTTCCCGCCGGCGATCGGGTCAAGAATGCCCCATGCTTTCCAACTGGGATATGTCACCATATAGGCGGCTGCCCCCAGCAGACCCCCGGCAATAAAGAACAGGGCGTCCTTGCGACCGCTGGCTGCGGCGACAACACCTGTGCCCGGGCAGAACCCCGCCATGGCCCAGCCTGCGCCCAGCAGAACGCCGCCCAGAACAACACCAACATAAGCGGCTTTGACGGACATGTGCCCGACATCCACCAGGCCCAGCATCTGCCCACCAAACATCAGGGCCGATCCGACCCCGATGGCCAGCAGAATTGTCTTGGCCAGCCTCAGGTCTGTGAGATTGAGCATCCTTCCAATGACGGAGGGGTTGGAAGCGCCAACCCGGTCCAGAACCGCGCCAAAGGCCACTCCGATCACAACGGCAAGTATCAGCGTCGTCATGGCTTATGCCTCCTTCTTGAACATGAGAATGGACACCGGGACCGCCGCGGCGAAGGCGCCAAGCGCGAAAAGATATCCCGACAGCGCCGTCTGCATCATGCCTGACATCATGTGCCCCGAGGTACAGCCCCCGGCCAGCCGCGCACCGTAAAGCACTATGAAACCACCAACAAAGGTGGCGATGTAGCGTTTCGCCGGGGCATCCCCGAAATTCGCCCGCCACAGCGCGGGCACCGTGCGCTCGGCCTTGCTAATCCCGCCGCGCATATAGGCAGACATAAATCCGCCCAGCGCCATCGCCAGAACGAAAACGAAACTGTAATTCAATGGGTTGGCGACCGATTTGGCGTATTTGCCCCCCGACTTGGCCAAATAGGCATTGGTCGAGGTATATTTTCCGTCAACTTCGCTTACCAGATCGGGGTTCACTATGTCCCCTACGATGCCGTCGAGGATCACGAACTGTGTCGAAACCCCGATCGGCTTGACCAACAGCACCGCCGCAAAGAACACAAGTCCCAGCAGCACGCCGCCAGATTTCCAGCTCATCTGCATCGCACGTCCTTTCTATTTGCAGTTGCATTCAAAGGACAGAATACGAATCACATTCCAGTTCTGGAATGATTTATGTCAAATTCACCGAATCCCGGTCTGTTTCCATAAAAAAACCGGCCACCCTTTCGGGGTGACCGGCTGGAATGTGCTTTGAAATAGGGACTGAGAGGGCGGTTATTGCAGCAGCGGGGTAATCCTGCGCACGGTCACCCGACGGTTCGCGCGTTCTGCAGTTTCCACCTCGATCTTCAGGTCGGCCTCGCCATAACCCTGGACCACCAGGTTTTCCGGCGGCACGTTGAAATACTCACTCAGGGCAAGGGCGACGGTCTCGGCCCGGCGGTCCGACAGGGCGAGGTTGTAGGCGGCGCCGCCGACAGCGTCGGTATGGCCTTCGATCAGGAACACCTCATCGGGATGTTTCTCGATCGCCCCGCGCAACGCGCTGCCCAGACGCGCCAGCTGGCGCGCTTCGGCCGAGCGTATGACCGATGAGCCGGTTTCGAAATTGATGTTGCGCACCGGAACTTCGGGAACCAGGTGGCGAACGGCATCAATGCTGCGGATTTGCGCCAGCGAAAAGCGGCGTTCGACGCCCGTATCGCGTGTGGCCATCAGGGCCAGTTCAAGGTCCTGATCGCTGACCTCCTGACCATAGACCGCGTTTGCGTCCGTGAACCGGGGCAGGTCATTGACGGATACGGCCTGTTCGACCTGTGTATCGTCAAACAACAGAACCTCGCGGCCATCCGCCAGCAGGCGCGTTCGACGCAGCACCCGGCCATCGGCCGAGCGGATGGTGATCACCTGACTGCCGTCCTCACGGGTCACGAAAGACCGGGTTGATCCATCCGAGAACGTCTCGGTCCGGACCTGGCTGCCGGCCTGACGCAGCAGGACGTCGTCGTTCTTGAGAACGCGGAACCCGTCTTCGCCCTCGACAACCACACGGTCGCCCGAGTTCGAGACCACCTTGTCACCGTTCTTGAGCAGTTGCCCGACGGCCAGCGCACCCAGACCCAACAATGCGACCTTGCCCAGATCGGAAATGCCATCGTCCTTCTTGGGGCGGACCGCAGGGGCGGTCGTCTGTGTCGCGGGCGTCGCATATTCCTCGGTCGAACTGCGCACATCATCCGCCGTCACGGTTTCCGTACTCACCTGGGCATCGGCCGCGCCGTCAGAGTCGGCCGCAGCGGCGGCTGCGTTGGCCTGTTCGGCCAGTTTTGCGGCACGTTTGGCCTGAGCTTCAGCTTTGCGTCTTTCCCGCTCGGCCGCGTTCTCGGCAGCACGTTCGGCTTTGCGCGCGTCCTTGATCGCCTGATTTTCGGCTTCGCGCGCGGCCTTGCGTTCCGCCTGGATCTGCTCCTTGGTCTTTTTCGCGGTTCCGTCAGCGGCGCCGCTTTCGGCCTGCGCCCCGGTCTCGGCCGACGCGTCGCCGTTGCCCTGCGACAATGACGGATCAAGGTTCAGTTTTTTGATCTGTTCATCCGTCGGCCCCGATGTGCCTTCGTCGGCGGCAAATGCCGTGTGTGGCAGGCTCATCGACGTGGCGAGAAGCAGTGCGGTTGTAGATTTCAGAAGCGATTTCATGATGCGTCCTTTCCTGAACCCTTTATATGGGGTTGCAGATCAAACGCGCCAAGACGCGGTTTGGTTGCATCAACGGCGCGAACCGTCCCAAAGCACGTCGGGTCAGGAATTCATCATGGCCATCAGACGGGCCTTTTCTCCCATGTCTTCGGGGCGGGAAATGACCTGTGCCAGTTCTTCCAGCGACGCAACGGAGTGCCCGGCGCGGAAACTGTCGACATGGGGCAGCATCGCGGCAATGCCCTGCGCGCGCGGAGCAAACCCCTCCCAGCGCAAGAGAGGGTTCAGCCAGATCAGCCGACGCGCCGACAGGTGCAGCCGCTCCATCTCGCGGGCAAGTGCCTCCGGGTCGTCCCGGTCCAGCCCGTCGGTGATCAAAAGGACAACAGCCCCCTGCCCCATGACCCGGCGCGACCAGTCGCGGTTGAATTCGTGCAGACAGGCGCCGATGCGCGTGCCGCCCTCCCAGTCCTGCGCCTCGGCCCCGGCGGCGGCCAGGGCGGCATCCACATCCCGCTGACGCAGATGCCGGGTGATGTTGGTCAGGCGTGTGCCAAAGGTGAAGGCATGCACCTTGGCCCAACCGGCCCCTTTCGCGTTCGAAACCGCATGCAGAAAATGCAGGATAATGCGCGAATACTGGCTCATCGAGCCGGAAATATCGCACAGCACGACAAGGTTGGGCCAGCGCGGTTTCGGGTGCAGCCGGGCTATGTCATGGATTTCGCCACCCTGACGCATCGAGCCGCGCAAGGTGCGCCGCCAGTCGATCCGCGCGCCGCGCAGCGCCGCCTGGCCCCGGCGCGACGCAATCGGTTTGACCGGCAGCGACAGCCGCGCCAGCATCCGTTTGGCCTGTGCCACCTCGTCGGTGCTCATCTGTTCGAAATCAAGGGTGCGCAACCGTTCTTCGGACGACATCGTCAGGCTTGCGTCGATTTCGATCTGGGTTTCTTCCTCGCCTGCGTCGCTGGTTTCCGGCAGTTCGGGTTCGAGTCCGTCGAGCAGCGCCTCGGCCGCGCGCTTTTCCCCCGATTGCGCCGCGCGCTCTTCCTGCACGCCGCGAATGGCGGGCAGCATCATCGACATCATATGTTCCAGATAGCGCGGATCACGCCAGTAGAGCCGAAAGATCTGATTGAAGATGACCCGATGTTCCGGGCGATTGACGAAACAGGCGTGCAGGGTCCAGTAAAAGTCACGCTTTTCGGAAAACCCCGCCGCCTCGACCGCGCGGATCGCGTCGATCACCCGCCCCGGTCCGATCGGCAACCCCGCCTTGCGCAACGCGCGCGCAAAATGGGTGATGTTGTGAACCAGTTTCGGGTTCTCGGGGATGTCCAGAGGCGCGTATTCAGACATCTGCGCGCCCTCAGGCGGGTTCCAGATCGGCCTTGACCTGATCCAGAATGCGTTTGGCCTCGGACCCCTGCAACTTTTGAATGTCGTCCTGGTATTTCAGGATTGCGCCCAGCGTGTCGGCGATGACGTCGGGCGAGAGGTTGATCACGTCCAGCGCCAGAAGACACTTGGCCCAGTCGATGGTTTCCGCAACCCCCGGTTTCTTGAACAGATCCTCGGTGCGCAGGGATTGAACAAAGGCCACAACCTCGCGGCTCAGGGCCTCGGACGCTTCGGGGGCGCGGGCGTGCAGGATTTCCAGCTCGCGGTCGAAATCCGGGTAATCGACCCAATGATACAGACACCGGCGCTTCAGCGCATCGTGCACCTCGCGTGTCCGGTTGGAGGTCAGGATCACGATCGGCGGCTCAGGCGCTTTGATCGTGCCCATTTCCGGGATCGTCACCTGAAAATCAGACAAAGCCTCAAGCAGGAAGGCCTCGAACGGTTCGTCGGTGCGGTCCAATTCGTCAATCAGCAGAACCGGCGCGCCGTTCTCATCCGGGCGCATCGCCTGCAGCAACGGGCGCTCGATCAGATATTCGTCGCTGAACAATTCTGTCTGCAATGCATCGCGATCCGCCCCGCCCGAGGCCTCGGCCGTGCGGATGGCCACCATCTGCGCGGGAAAGTTCCATTCATAGACAGCACTTGCCGCATCCAGACCTTCGTAACATTGCAGCCGGATCAGACGGCGGTTCAGGCCGGCGGCCAGAGCCTTGGCGATTTCGGTCTTGCCGACACCGGCCTCGCCTTCCAGAAACAGCGGCCGGCCCAGTTTCAGGGACAGGAAAACAACCGTGGCCAGCGCGCGGCCACAGACATAACCCTGATCGCTCAACATCTTTTGAACGGCGTCGATTGAGGCGGGAACGGACATGATCTCTCCTTTGTTGCGCCCAACAGGTCACGAGAAACTGACAAGGTCAAGCAAGGCCCCATTAGACCTTTGTAGAAGAAGAGTGCGATATGCCCGAAATGTTGACGGTTTCCCCGTGAAATGCGAAGAGAGACATAACAAAAATGCGTGGCCACCCGGTGGGGCGAAACGCAGAGGCGAATGCGAAAATGAGCGGCGACAGCAAAGAGGCCGGTCTGCGGATTACCGCAGTGACCTGCGTAAAGAACGAGGGGCCGTTCCTGTTGGAATGGATTGCCTTCAACCGGCTGATCGGCGTCACCGATTTTCTGTTTTATTCCAACGACTGCACGGATGCGACCGACCGGTTGCTGGATGCCCTCGCGGCGCGTGGGATCGTCCATCACCTGCCCAACCCGGCCAAGGGACGCAATTACCAGATGGAGGCGCTCAAGGACGCGCGCCGCCACGACGTTGTGGCCAATGCCGACTGGGTCTGGATCGCGGATGTCGATGAATTTCTGAACATCCACGTGGGCGATCACACCATCCCCGCCCTGATCGAGGCCTGCGACAATCCGCAGGCGATTTCGCTGAATTTCCAGTTCTTCGCCAACAATGACATCGAAACGTTCAAGGACGAACCGATCATCGCCCAGTTCGACCGCTCCCATAATCCGGACTTGTGGTGCGGCGAGGTTGCGATCGAAGTCAAATCGCTGGTCCGTCACGATTTTCCGCTGCACTACTACGGCGCGCACCGCCCCTTCTTCAAAGGCAACCTAGCGCCGCGGAAACGTCCGTCCTGGACCGATGGATCCGGGCGCAAGGTGCAGCACAAGTTTCTGGTCGCGGCCAATCCGCGCCGCATCCGCAAATTCCCCGCCCATGGCGCACGGGATTTCGCCACGCTGAACCATTATGCGCTGCGCAGTTTGGACAGTTATCTGGTCAAGAACGACCGGGGTGACGTGAACCGCGAACACCGCGCATTCGATGACACCTATTGGCGCGAACGCAACGACCCGGCCTTGGCCGACACATCGATCCAGCGGTATCTGCCGGACCTGAAACAGGCCCTCGCGGAACTGAAGAAAGACAAAGAGATCAGGGCCCTGCACGACGAAGCGGTCAGGCTTCACATTGCCAAACGCGATGACCTGCTGAAACAGCCCGAATATCGCGAGATGCAGGAGCAGTTGCGCACCGCGTCCAAGCTCCCCCCGCAGGAAGAACAGATGCTGATCCAGCTGGGGTTGGCCTCGTGACCTTGATCGCGGTCAATCTGGGCCTGCCGAAATCGGGCACGACCTCGCTTGCCAAGGCGTTGCGCATGGCCGGGCTGCGGGTTGCGGATCACCGCATCCGCGGGCGCAATACGTCTGACCCGGCGCTCAAGGGCGCCTATGTGGCCGAGCTCATGTATCAGGGATATTTCGAAACCGGCGATCCGGCGGCGCGCATACCGGAAATCACCGCGATTTCAGAGATGAGCATGCTGCGCGGCGACCGCTCGATCTGGCCGCAGACCGATTTTGCGATCATCATGGCCCTGCGCCAACATCACCCGGGCATCCGTTTCCTGGCTTCGCGACGCGATGCATTTGCCATGTCGCAATCCATGCTCGCCTGGTCCAACCTTGGGACCGAACGCCTGCCCGGCAGCAACATCCCGGGTCTGCCGCCCGGCTATGGCACGACCAGCAAAGAACGCATGCAGTGGATTGACGGCCATTACGACAGCCTGGCCGAATTTTTTCGCCACAGTGACGATTACCTGGAATTTGACGTGAACGATCCTGACGCACCGTTTCGAATTGGCGACTTTCTGGGCCGCGATCTGCCGTGGTGGGGGAAACTGAACGCCAACCCGATACGCGAGGCGGGCTGATGCGGATTTATCTTCATATCGGGCTTGAACATGTCGGCGCGAACCGCCTGCAAATGACTTTGGCCGACAAGCGCGAGAATTTGCTGGGTAAGAACATCCTCTACCCGCGCAGCCCCGGCGCCAAGAACCACACGCGCCTTTTCATGGCGGTGACCGACCCGGATCATATCGATCCGCTCAGGTTCAACCGCGGCTATATCACGGCGGAAAAACAGGCCGCTCTGAACGATAGCCTTGCCGCCGATCTGGCCCGCGAAGTCGCCCAACATCAGCCCGAGGTGATGATCCTGTCAGCCTCGCAGCTTGGGGCCTCGCTGCACCGCACATCCGAACTGGAACGATTGCGCGCCCTGCTGGGCCCGCTCTCCGACGACATTCGTATCGTTGCCCATGTTGATGAACAGGCGCGTCTGCTGGCCCGCCACTATGCGGCGCAAATCTTTGAGGGGCGCGCCGCCCCGCTTGACCGGGAACTGGAGCTGACCAAAGCAAATGACTGGTGGCAGTCCTGTCTGGACGCAAGCGATCCGATTGATCCGCAAGCCGGTGTTTTCGAGGAAAACCAGGCGCCGCCCTTCTGGCTGGACTATGCCGCGCTGACCGCCTTTTGGGAGGATGTGTTCGGCGCTGGGTCGGTCCGTCTGCGCCCCTACGACCCCGACCTTTTTGCAAGCGAGTCCCTGACCGAGGAAATCCGCGCCTGTTTCGACATCGACTCCAGCATTGGCAAAACCACGGCAACCGATCTGCCGACACCACCGTCCGAGGCGTGGCTTACCCGCGGGCGCCAGCTGAACGATTTGATCCTGCGGGTTCTGGCCAGCCGCAAACGCATCCTGCCCCGGCAGTTGTGGCGCAGTTTCATCACCGAAATCCAGATCGATGGTCCGCCACTGGATCCTGCCAACCTGTCCGCGATTTCCAAACGGTTCAAGGACGCAAACAAGCAACTGATCGCGGATCACCCGGCGCTGAAGGGCAGTGCCCTGACACCAGCGCGCGCCAAAAAGGTCTGGACCGAGGCCGACCCCGGCAACGGTTATCGCGCCTCGCAATATTTGCTGGCCTTCATGTATCGCATCGACAAGGCCACCCGGCAGGAGCGCAAGGGAAAAGCCGCCGATCTGGCCCGGATCGCATCGGGGGCCACGCCGGACACCCCTGCCCCCGCGCCCGCTGGCGGCGATATCGGGCTGAGCGAGACCGCCCGCGCCGTGATGCCGCCCCTGGCGGTCGAGAATTTCGAAAAGCTGAAAACATCCTCCTTTGCGCCGCATAACCGGTTGGGCGCCGTGAACGAAGAGGAACTGGCCTCGGCCTATACCCCGATGCCGCCCCGCGCCCTGCCCAAAGGATCGACCGGCAACGTTATCGTCGGCTGCATGAAGAACGAGGCGCCCTATATCGTGGAATGGGTCGCCTATCATCGCGCTATCGGTGTCGACAATTTCCTGATCTACACCAACGACTGTTCGGACGGGACCAGCGAAATTCTGGACCGACTGCAGGACATGGGCGTTCTGCAGCATCGCAACAACGACAAGTGGAAGGGCAATTCGCCCCAGCAACACGCGCTGAATTCCGCGCTCAAGGAACCGGTGCTGAAAAATGCCGACTGGATCATCCATATCGACGTGGACGAATTCATGAACGTGCGCACTGGAAACGGCACCCTGGATGATTTCTTTGCCGCTGTGCCCGATGCCACCAACGTCGCGATGACCTGGAGGCTGTTCGGGCACAATGGCATCACGCGTCTGGCAGACGACTTCGTCATCGAACAGTTCGACACCTGCGCCCCGAAATACTGCCCCAAACCGCACACCGTTTGGGGGTTCAAGACGATGTTCAAGAACATCGGCGCCTATGCCAAGATCAGCTGCCACCGCCCCAACAAGCTGGACGACGGGTTCAAGGACAAGGTGCGCTGGGTCAACGGGTCCGGCAAGGACATGACACGGGAGGCCGCCGAAAACGGCTGGCGCAGTTCCAAGAAATCAATCGGGTATGACCTGCTGCAACTGAACCACTACGCCCTGCGCAGCGCCGAAAGTTTCCTGATCAAACGCCAGCGTGGCCGCGCCCTGCATGTCGACCGCTCGATCGGGTTGAACTACTGGATCCGCATGGACTGGTCCGATTTCCGCGACATCACCATCAAACGCAACATTCCGCGGCTGCGCGCCGAATATGACCGGCTGATGCAGGATGACACGCTGCGCACCTGGCACGAAAAAGGGCTCGCCTGGCACAAGGCCAAGGCCGAAGAACTGCACGGCATGCCCGAGTTTCACGACCTTTACGAACAGGCCCTCAAGGTGAAACTGACCGAAACCGAGCGCGTGGCCTATGCCCTTGCGCTGGATATGGAGAGCTGATTTTGACCGACGCCAAAACCACAGTACCGACGTTTTCGAACAAATCGTATATCGAGTCGCATGGCGTTCGGTTTCCCAAGGACGGCGTTTTCATAACCGGTCGCATCCGCGGCAGTGTGCGATCCGGCGAATATGAGGCCAAAGAGGCCAGGGCCGTGCTCAAGGCCGTTCAGGACGGGGATACGGTGGTAGAACTGGGGGCCGGCATCGGTTTCATCTCGTCGCTGCTGGCCACGCACAAGAAGGTAAAGGAAATCCATTCCTTCGAAGCCAATCCGCAACTGATCCCCTTCATCAAACGCGTCCACGCCGAAAACAAGATCGACAACGCGCATGTTCACAACGTCCTTCTGGGGTCAAAACCGGGCAAGACGACGTTTTACATCCGCAAGAATTTTCTCTCCTCCTCGATGACCAAAGAGGACGAAGGCAACATCGTCGCCGAAGAAGAGATCGAGATCGCCGAAACCAGGTCGACGATCCGCAACATCAACCCGGACGTTCTGATCTGCGACATCGAAGGGGCCGAGGAACACGTGATACCGGATATCGACCTGTCCAATGTCCGGGTTGCCATTCTGGAGCTTCATCCGCAGTGGATCGGCTCCAAAGGCGTGGCCGCGGTGTTCAATGCAATGATGCAGGCGGGCCTCGTTTATTTCCCGAAATGGTCGGACGCCAAGGTCGTCGTCTTTCGCAGAGACTGGTAACCCCTTGAAAATTCTCGCAGTTCTGACCGTTCGCAACGAAGGTGCCTTTCTGCTGGAGTGGATCGCGCATCATCGTGCTGCGGGATTCACGGATTTCCTTGTATTTTCCAACGATTGTCAGGATGGGACGGATGCCATTCTGGACCGGCTGGCCGAAATGGGATGGCTGATCCATGTGCGCAACGACGGCCCCTATGACAAGGGCGGCATCCAGTTCACCGCCCTGAAGATGGCCGACAAGATGGACATCGTGAAAACGGCCGACTGGATCCTGCCGTTGGATGTCGATGAGTTCGTCAACATCCACACCGGCGATCATACGGTCCCTGCCCTGCTGGCGGCCTTGCCGGATGCCACCGCCATCACGCTGACCTGGCGTCTGTTCGGCAACGGCGACGTAGTCCGCTATAGCGATGCGCCGATCACGCAGACATTTACCCGCTGCGCCCCGGTCATAATGTACTGGCCCTGGCGGTCGGCCATGTTCAAGACGCTGTACCGAAACGACGGTACCTATGCCAAGCTGGGTGTTCATCGCCCGCGCAGCCCGAACGCAGAAAAACTGGGCGCGGCACGCTGGTTCGACGGCGAAGGCCGCGATCTCGAGGATCAGTTCAAGACCCGCCGGATATTCTCGAACTATGGCCGCCCGAATTACGGTCTGGTCCAGCTCAATCACTATCCTTTGGGCGCCATGGAAAGTTTTCTTCTCAAGGCAGATCGCGGGCGTGCTGTACATTCGGATCATGCCTTGGGAATGGATTACTGGGTCGAGCGGAACTTCAACACCGATACGGACAAAACCGTTCAGGCCCTGTCCGACCCCAGCAACGCGTTCCGCAACACCCTGATGCAGGATGAAAAACTGCCCGAACTGCACAGCCAGGCGGTGGAATGGCGCAAGCTCAGATTCCACGAACTCATGCAGCAGGAACCCCTGCGCGCCCTGTTCGCGCGCCTGCTGATGACCCCCGCGTCTCGCCCGATAAATGCCGCCTCGGCGCGCACCCTGACCAGATTCGCGAACCTTGGACGCTCGAATTCGGAACAATGATCTGAAACCGGTCCCGTTGGGTTTGAATCACTCCACAATAATCCCCCTTTTCTAGCCTTTGATCCGTGGCCTCGATTAAATGACCGGGGTACTAGGGATCAGGGCTATGGAAGACCTTTCGAAGATGCTTCAAACACCGATGACAGGTCTGGAAACAGTCCAGTGGAAATCGCGTCTGGTTTCCTTGGCGCGCAAGTACGGCGATTATCGCCCGCTGGGCTCGCGGCATTTTTCGACCTTCATCAAGCAAGGCAAAACGCTTCTGGTGACCTTTGAAACGGTCCAGGGCATCCGCTCGCTGTCCGAAACCGCGCAGCCCTTTGGCTTTGACATGGTCAAATCCGAAGGCTGGTCGCATCTTTGCCTGATCTCACAAGGCGATACGTGGTTTCGCGATCCGCGCGTCTATGCCTATTTCGATGAATTGATCGACAATGAGTTCTTTGAAGACTTCGATCAGGTGCTGTTTTACGGCGCCGGTCCCTGCGGCTATGCGGCGGCGGCTTTTTCGGTCTCCGCGCCGGGCGCGACCGTTGTTGCTGTACAGCCGCAGGCCACGCTTGATCCGCGAATGACCGAATGGGACCCGCGCTTTGTCGAAATGCGGCGGACGTCCTTCACGGACAGGTTTGGCTATGCGCCCGACATGCTGGACGGGGCGCAGCGCGCCTTTGTGCTCTATGACCCGTCCGAGGAGTTGGACGCCATGCATTCGGCCCTGTTCGCACGATCGAACGTTACGCGTTTCCGGATGCGCAACATGGGCGGAGCCCTGCAGACACGCCTGCTGGAAATGGATATCCTGTACGAAATCCTGAAATTGGCAAACAGCGGACGTTTGAGCGAGCGCGCGTTCAGCAACTTGTACCGCGCCCGACGCGACAATAATTCCTATCTGCGCGCGTTGATGGGCCGTCTGGACAAGGATGATCGCCCCTATCTGAATACCTTGCTGTGCCGCAACGTGACCCGTCGCCACGAGGCCGCCAAATTCCGCCGCAAGCTGGAAATCCTGGAAGGCCGAGCATCCGCCGGAGAGTTCGACCTGCCCGGCGAACGGGCCTAGCGAACAACGCGGGGTGTTTGCCCCCTTTCCGGGCCTCGGCGCGCAGGACGCAAAAATGCGCAAATTGCCTCGCCCTACTGGCCCGCGCTTTGCACCTGTGTTAGCGGAGGATCATGACCGATACGCTGACTCTGCGCCGCCCCGATGATTGGCACCTGCACCTGCGCGATGGCGCGATGCTGAGGGCCGTCCTGCCGGAAACCGCCCGCCATTTCGCGCGGGCCATCATCATGCCCAACCTGGTGCCCCCGGTGGTGACAGGCGCGCAGGCCGTCGCCTATCGCGACCGCATTCTTGCCGCCTTGCCCGACGGTATGGATTTCACGCCGTTGATGACGCTTTACCTGACCGAAGACACGGACCCCGATGACGTGGCGGCCGCCCATGCCGCCGGGGTGATCACGGCGGTCAAACTGTATCCGGCGGGTGCGACCACCAATTCCGCCAGCGGTGTGACCAACTTCGACAAGGTGCGCCCGGTGCTGGAGCGCATGGCCGACATCGGCCTGCCCCTGTGCACCCATGGCGAAGTGACCGATCCCGAGATCGACATCTTTGACCGCGAGGCTGTTTTCATCGACCGTGTCCTCGATCCGATCCGCCGTGCAACGCCGGGGCTGCGGGTGGTGATGGAACATATCACCACATCCGACGCGGTCGATTACGTAACTGCACAGGACGACACCCTTGGCGCGACGATCACGACCCACCATTTGGTGATCAACCGCAACCATATCCTCGCCGGGGGGATCAAACCGCACTATTACTGCCTGCCGGTGGCCAAGCGGGAAACGCATCGCCTTGCCCTGCGCGCCGCTGCGACCAGCGGTGAAAAACGGTTCTTTCTGGGCACGGACAGCGCGCCGCATACCGATGCGAACAAACTCCTGCCCTGCGGATGTGCCGGGTGTTTCACCGCGACCAACACCATGTCGATCCTCGCGCAGGTGTTCGAAGAAGAAAACGCGCTGGACAAGCTCGAAGGGTTTGCCGCACTGAATGGTCCGGCCTTTTACGGGCTGCCTGCCAATACAGACACCATCTCCCTGACCAAGGGCGATCCGGTGACCTATCCCGATCACATCGAGACGGAGGATGGGCCGGTTACCGTTTTCGACCCCGGCTTTCCCCTGCATTGGGCCGTCACCGGCTGACGCCCGCCCCCAATATTTGACCGTCGGACCACAGACCCGGCCCCGAACCACAGGACCCTGCGCATGATCCCCTCCTCCTTCCCTTCGCAATCGGAAATGGCCCGCCTGACCGCCCGCATGCTTCTGGAAATCGAAGCGGTCCACCTGAATGCGGCCGAGCCGTTCACGCTGGCCTCGGGTCTGCCCAGCCCAACCTATATCGACTGCCGCAAGCTGATCTCTTATCCGCGTATCCGGTCGACGCTGATGGATTTCCTGACCGTCACGGTCATGCGCAATGCTGGCTTCGAAGCGTTTGACAACATCGCCGGCGGTGAAACCGCGGGCATCCCGTTTTCCGCGCTGGTTGCCGAACGCATGGCCCTGCCGATGACCTATGTGCGCAAGAAACCCAAAGGCTATGGCCGCAACGCCCGTATCGAAGGTGTCATGAGCGAAGGCGACAGGGTTCTTCTGGTCGAGGATCTGACCACCGATGGCGGCTCCAAGCTGAGCTTTGTGGATGCGATCCGCGACACCGGCGCGACCTGCGCGCATACGGCCGTCATCTTTTATTACGGCATTTTCCCCGACACGATAAAGTCATTGGGTGATCACGGCGTCACGCTGCACCACCTGTGCACCTGGTGGGACGTTCTGGCCGAAGCCAAGGAATCAGGGGCCTTCGACAAAGAGACCCTGAAAGAGGTGGAATCCTTCCTGAATGCCCCCCGGGAGTGGCAGGAAGCCCGTCAGAAAGGCTGACGCATCCGGGGATTTCCGCTGAATTTTCGGAATCCCCCTTGGCGAAAAGCCACAACATGTTGACCGCAAGACCCCGAAAACGTCAATATGGGCCAAAATTTTGCGACCCACAGGTTGTCCACAGAAACATACAATTTGCGGTGGGCAGGTCGCCTGAGCTAATCACGCCAAACCATCCGGCAAGCGCGGTCGTGCGGCGAAATTGAGGGCAAAATGAACGAAATCAGCAGTTTTGACGCCAGCCAGACTGACACGCAGACACCTGATACCCTGCCCCATTCGATTGAGGCGGAACAACAGCTGCTGGGCGCAATTCTGACCAACAACGATATCTATGACCGCGTCGCCTCGATCATCGGCGCGCAGCATTTTTATGACCCGGTCCATTCCCGCATCTACGAAATCGCCTCGGCCCGCATCGCCAAGAACGCGCTGGCCTCGCCTGTCACGCTCAAGGCGTTTCTGGAAGACGACGAAGGGCTCAAGGAACTGGGCGGCCCGGCCTATCTGGCGCGACTGGCCGGCACCGCGATCAGCGCCTTTGCGGTGCGCGACTATGCTCAGATGATCTATGACTTTGCGATCCGCCGTGAATTGATCGGGCTGGGCAACGACATTTCCGAACGCGCCAAACGGGTCGAGGTCGCCAGCGAACCCAGGGAACAGATCGTCGACGCCGAACAAAAGCTTTATCAACTTGCCGAACAGGGCCAGACCGAGCGCGGGTTCAAATCCTTTCTCAAGGCCGTCACCGAGGCGGTCAATGTCACGAACGAGGCCTATCAGCGCGGTGGCGGCATGGCCGGTATCTCGACCGGGCTTTCAGATCTGGACAGGCAATTGGGCGGCTTGCACCCCTCGGACCTTTTGATCCTTGCCGGTCGTCCGTCGATGGGGAAAACATCGCTAGCCACCAACATCGCCTTCAACGTCGCCAAAGCATACAAGCGTGGGCTGAAATCCGACGGCACCGAAGGTGCGGTTGATGGCGGCGTGGTCGGATTCTTCTCACTGGAAATGAGTGCCGAACAGTTGGCGGGCCGTATCCTTGCCGAAGCGTCCGAAATTTCGTCCCACAAAATCCGTCAGGGAGACATGACCGAAGGAGAATTCCGCCGCTTCGTTCAGGCGGCCAAGGATCTGGAAAGCTGCCCGCTGTTCATCGACGACACGCCAGCCCTGCCGATTTCGCAGCTTGCCGCGCGGGCGCGGCGGCTGAAACGGACCCACGGGCTTGACCTGCTGGTGATCGACTATCTGCAGCTGTGCCGCGGCATGTCGGATAATCGGGTGAATGAAATCGCCGAAATCTCGATGGGGATGAAGGCCATTGCCAAGGAACTCAACATCCCGGTCGTGGCCCTGTCCCAGTTGTCGCGGAATGTCGAAAGCCGCGATGACAAACGTCCTCAGCTTTCGGACCTGCGTGAATCGGGATCGATCGAACAAGACGCCGACGTGGTGATGTTCGTGTTCCGCGAGGAATACTATAAGGAACGCGAGAAACCCGGCGATCACGAATTGGACAAACTGGAAGAATGGAAACAGGCAATGGAACGCCTGCATGGCAAGGCCGAGATCATTGTAGGCAAACAGCGTCACGGCCCCATCGGCACCGTCGAACTTTCCTTCGAGGCGCAGTTCACCCGTTTCGGCAACCTGGCCAAAGCCTGGCAACAGGACGATCAGCAATTCTGACCCCTTCCGCCATATTGATTGCCCTTGTGTACCCGGGCCAAACCGGCGGCGGCACGCCGCACAGGACACCTTTCCCCCTTGACGCCCGGCGCGCCCGTGTCATGAACGGGACATGAGCAGTGGACATCTGACAATCGATCTCGGGGCGCTGACCGCAAACTGGCAGGCGCTGAATGCCATGACCGCCTGTGAAACCGCAGCCGTGGTCAAGGCCGATGCCTATGGTTTGGGGGTCGCCCCTGCGGCCAAGGCCCTGGCCAAGGCAGGCGCGCGCCGGTTCTTCGTGGCCCAGGCCGAAGAAGGTGCCGAGTTGCGCCAGGCATTGGGTTCGGGGCCAACCATCTTTGTCTTTTCCGGTCATATGGAAGGCGACACGTCCCTGATCCGCGACCACGGGCTGACCCCGCTTTTGAATTCGGTCGACCAGCTGTTGCGCCAGGTGGAAACCCTGCCGGGACGCGGGTTTGGCATTCAGCTCGACAGCGGGATGAACCGCCTGGGCATGGAACCCGCCGAATGGGCCGCGCTTAGGGATATTGCCCTCAGCCAGATGCCGGTGCTGATCATGTCGCACCTTGCCTGTGCCGATGAACCCGATCATCCGATGAACGCCCGGCAACTGAAGACCTTTGTCGAGATGACCGCCGGCATCGATGTCGCGCGCTCCTTCGCCAACACGGGCGGCATCCTGCTGGGCCAGGACTATCATTTCGACCTGACCCGCCCGGGTATCGGCCTTTATGGCGGGTTGCCGTTTGAAAACGCGCGCCCGGTTGTCACGCTGGACCTGCCGGTGATCCAGATCCGCACGCTCGACACCGGAGAAACGGTTGGTTACGGCAACAGCTGGACCGCCGAGCGCCCGACGCGCCTGGCGACGGTTGCTGCAGGCTATGCCGACGGTCTGATCCGGGCCATGGGGCCCAAAGCGTCGCTGTATCACGGACCACAGCCCTGCCCGGTCGCCGGACGGGTCTCGATGGATCTGATCACCGTGGACATGACCGATATTTCGGGCGACCCGGATTACCTGACCATTCTTGGCACGCAGCAAGGCGTGGATACGCTGGCGGACGCGGCCGGAACCATCGGCTATGAAATTCTAACCAGCCTCGGACCGCGATACAGTCGGAGCTTTGAGACATGAGCATTCTGACCCCCTTGGCGGTTCTGGGAAAACTCACCCTGACCTTTGTCGCCCTGGTCGGGCGGTTCACGCTGTTTGCGGCCAACACGTTCAGCCATGTTTTTCGCCCGCCACTCTATCCGCGGGAATTGCTGGTGTCCCTGCTGCACATCGGGTGGCTGTCGCTGCCGGTTGTTGGCCTGACGGCCATCTTCACCGGCGGCGCGCTGGCCCTGCAAATCTATTCCGGCGGCGCCCGTTTCAACGCCGAGGCCGTGGTGCCGCAGATCGTCGCCATCGGCATGGTGCGCGAACTGGGGCCGGTTCTGGTTGGCCTGATGATCGCGGCGCGTGTCACCTCGTCCATCGCGGCCGAAATCGCCACGATGAAGGTGACCGAGCAGATCGATGCACTGGTGACCCTGTCGACCCATCCGATGAAATACCTCGTCGTGCCGCGCGTTCTGGCGGCGCTGATCACCGTGCCCCTTCTGGTCGGCGTGGGCGATGTCATTGGAATCGGCGGCGGCTATGCCGTCTCGGTGCAGAATCTGGGGTTCAACGCGGCCGCCTATCTTAAGAACACGGTCGATTTTCTTGAGGCGCGCGATATCGTGTCCAGCCTTGTCAAAGGCGCCGCATTCGGCGTGATCGCCGCCCTGATGGGGTGCTACTATGGTATGCGGTCCGAGCGCGGCGCCCAAGGTGTGGGCCGCGCCACCAAAAACAGCGTCGAGGCCGCCGCTATCCTGATCCTGGCCGCCAACTTTGTTCTTACGGGGATATTCTTTTCGATATGATCCGGCTGGAAAACGTCACCAAATCCTTTGGCGAGAAGCACGTGCTTCAGGGCATGACCCTACATGTGCCCCGCGGGACGTCGATGGTGATCATCGGCGGATCGGGCACCGGGAAATCGGTGGCCCTGAAATGCATTCTTGGGTTGATTCCGCACGACAGCGGCAAAATCCTGGTCGACGGTCAGGACGCCACAAAGGGCGACCGCGACGCATTTCTGGCCCGGTTCGGCATGCTTTTTCAGGGCGGCGCGCTGTTTGACTCGCTCCCGGTCTGGCAGAACGTATCCTTTCGCCACCTGCGCGGCGCGTTGAAAAAACCTGCAAGCCAAGCGCGCGAAATCGCGATTGAAAAACTGCGCCGCGTGGGGCTGACACCCGATGTGGCCGACCTCTTCCCGGCCGAACTGTCGGGCGGCATGCAAAAACGCGTCGGGCTGGCCCGCGCCATTGCCGCCGATCCCGAGATCATCTTTTTCGATGAACCCACCACGGGCCTTGATCCGATCATGGCCGGCGTCATCAACGATCTGGTCCGCGAAATCGTGACCGAAATGGGCGCCACGGCGATGACCATCACCCATGACATGACATCGGTGCGCGCCATTGCCGACAATGTGGCCATGCTTCACAACGGCGTGATCCAGTGGACCGGGCCCGTGTCCGAGATGGACAATTCCGGCGATCCCTATCTGGATCAGTTCATCCATGGCCGCGCCGAAGGCCCCATTGAGGCCGTGAGATAAAGTTTCAAGGGGGCGCCGATATTGGCATTTCCCCCTTTTCACATCGGCGCAAACGCCCAATGTTTCGATAACATATCTTAATAGAGGTGCTGTTTTGCTCCGTATCGCCAACCTGTCCCTGCTTGTCCTGTTCCCCATCGCGTGGTTTTCACCGCTGCTGCGTGCGGGTATTTCGCTCCCGCTGTTTGGGCTCAAGGAAGTCAGTATTGTTTCCGGTCTGCAATCCTTGTGGGGCACCGACGTTATCCTTGCGCTGCTGGTGACCTTTCTGGCGGTTTTTGCGCCCTATATGAAAACCATCGGCCTTGCGTTGATCCAGTTTGGCCTGTTGCGGCGCAAAGTGCTACCGGTACTGGAAATTCTGGGAAAACTCGCCATGGCCGATGTTTTTCTCATCGCCCTTTACGTCGTCATCGCCAAGGGCATCGGCTTGGCGCGGATCGAAACCGCATGGGGCCTGTACCTGTTCACGGGCTGTGTTCTGGCCTCGATCGGAACAAGCTATTTGACGGCCAAACGCTGAGCGGTCACAACGCCCCCATGGCAAAATCCAAATCCTTCACCTGTTCGGCCTGCGGGGCCTCGTTTTCAAAATGGTCCGGGCGCTGCGAAGCATGTGGCGACTGGAACACCATTGTCGAGGAAACCCCGCTATCGACGGGACCGGCCAGCAAGTCACTGGGCGCCAAACGCGGCAGCGCCATTCCCCTGACGGACCTCTCGACCGAGGAATCCCCGCCGCCCCGCACCCATTCCGGGATCGCGGAACTTGACCGTGTCTTGGGCGGCGGCCTCGTGCCCGCATCGGCCATTCTCGTCGGCGGCGATCCGGGAATCGGAAAATCGACACTTCTTTTGCAGGCGGCCGCGCAATTCGCCAATAGCGGTCTGAAAACCATCTATGTCTCGGGCGAGGAAGCCTCGGCCCAGGTCCGGATGCGCGCCCAGCGCCTTGGGCTGGCCGATGCGCCCGTGCAACTGGCCGCCGAAACCAACCTGCGCGATATCCTCACCACGCTGGAATCCGAGCGCCCGCAACTGGCGATCATCGATTCAATTCAGACCATGTGGGCCGACAATGTCGAAAGCGCCCCGGGATCGGTTAGCCAGGTCCGCGCCGCCGCGCATGAGCTGACCACATTCGCCAAACGGCGCGGCACTTCCGTCATTCTTGTCGGCCATGTCACCAAGGAGGGCCAGATCGCCGGCCCCCGCGTTGTGGAGCACATGGTCGATACCGTGCTCTATTTCGAAGGTGAACGCGGCCACCAGTTCCGCATCCTGCGCGCGGTCAAGAACCGCTTTGGCCCGGCGGATGAAATCGGCGTGTTCGAAATGACCGGCGCCGGTCTGGCCGAGGTCACGAACCCGTCCGCCCTGTTCCTGTCTGAACGGGGGGAGCCATCGCCCGGGTCCGTCGTGTTTGCCGGCATCGAAGGCACCCGCCCGGTTCTGGTCGAGCTGCAGGCGCTGGTCGCCCCCTCGCCCCATTCGCAGCCCCGGCGCACGGTTGTCGGCTGGGACGGCGGGCGCCTGGCAATGATTCTCGCCGTGCTTGAGGCGCGCTGTGGAATCCCTTTTGCCGGGCTCGATGTGTATCTGAACGTGGCCGGTGGTATGAAAATTTCAGAACCGGCGGCCGATCTGGCAGTGGCTGCCGCCCTTTTGTCGGCCCGCGAGGACGCCGCTTTGCCCGCAGATACGGTTGTTTTCGGCGAAATCAGCCTTTCCGGTGCGTTACGTCCCGCCCCACAGACCGAAAACAGGTTGAAAGAAGCCCAAAAACTTGGTTTTACCGCCGCCATTGCCCCGGCGGGTGGCAAAACCGGCACAGATGGTGGTCTGGCTTTGACCAGACCGACGGATTTGACGGGTTTTGTTGGCGAAGTCTTCGGAGCCGGGTAATGTGCGCGCGAACGGTTCGAGCGCATCAAAGACGAAGCAAAGAAAAGGCAGGCGACGCAAATGGAAGGTTTTACCATCATCGACGGGATCGTGGCGGTGATCATCGTGCTTTCGGCATTGTTGGCCTATTCCCGCGGTCTGGTCCGCGAAGTCATGGCGATCGCAGGCTGGGTTGTGGCGGCAATCGTCGCATTTCTGTTCGCCCCCAAGGTCGAACCCATGATCAAGGAATTGCCTGTCGTTGGCGAATTCATCGCAGACAGCTGCGAATTGAGCGTTATCGGTGCCTTTGCCGCGGTCTTTGCCGTGGCCCTGATCGTCATGTCCTTTTTCACACCGCTGTTTTCATCGATCGTTCAGCGGTCGGCCCTGGGCGGGGTTGATCAGGGGCTTGGCTTCCTCTTTGGCGTCGCGCGCGGCGTTCTGCTGATTGCCATCGCGTTCTTTGTCTACAACACTGTTGTGACGGCCCAAAACTTCGAAGTGGTCGATGAAAGCCGCTCGGCGCAGGTGTTCGAACGACTGACCGGCGAGATCGAGGAGCGCAACCCCGAAGAGGCGCTCGGTTGGGTCACCCAGCAATACGAGAACCTGATCGGCCACTGTAGCCAGTAACCGCACCCGGCCTCAAAATTTCCCCGGAATCGCCCTGACCAGGCCCGCGATGGGGCCGAGAATCAGTTTCGATTCCGGCGGTTACGCGCTTGTCCTGACGCACCATGGTTAACCGGAGATTACTGCGCGTTCTCGGAATACGACAAATCGCACCCGCGCAGGGCGGACTTTCCCGCAGCCGTAAAAAGTAAAGAAATTCGGCCCTGAAAGGGCCGAAAAAACGGCAAATTCCAAGAGCCCCTTGGTGTCAGTTCAAACTCACAACGACTGACCGAGGAGCCCACCATGTTTCTGAACCACACCCAGGAATTCGCCGCATTTGAAACCGCAACTCTGACGCCGCGCACCACAGAACCGCAGCGCCCACCGATGCCTCGTCGCCGCGAAATCAGCGCCTTCTTGTCCGGCACGATGCTGGAAACGCCGACCGGCTGGCGCCCGGTGGATGACCTGCACCAGGGCGATCGGGTCTATACGCTGGACGGTGGTTTCGCGACCCTTCAGGCCGCAACCCGCCGCACCCTGCCCGCAGGACCACATCAGCAATGGCACGTTCCGACCGGCAGCCTGGGCAATTGCTGCGATCTGACCCTGTCAGCCGGTCAATACGTGGTCCTGCATCAATCCCCGCAACATGCCCTGTTCGAGGACCCCTTTGTTCTGGCCCCGATTGCTGCGATGTCCGGCTTTGCGGGCATTGCCCCGGTCGCCGGATATCGCCCGGTTACCGCAACGCAGTTGTTTTTCGACGACGAAGAAATCGTCTATGCCCAAACCGGGAGCCTGCTGCATGTTCCCACGCTGAGCGCGGACAAGGCATTCTTTCGCAAACTTTCTTACGGTGAGACCCGCGCGATCCTGTCAGTGATTGCAAAAGGTCACTGCGCCCTCGACCCGCACGGGTTTGCACCGGCACATGCCGCCTGAGGCCGCCAAACCCACTGAACGGCCGCCCCTTCGAGGGCGGCCTTCAATATTTTGCATTATCATCACGTTTACAATTCGCCGCATGTGAAAATGTGATAGTTTGATGACACCGGCGGGTAGAGTGACTATGTCAGGGTTTATCCCGCCACCGGATTCGGAGCTGCCCCTTGTCCAAGCTGCAAATGCCGCCTGCACACCCGTTTGACGATGATAAATTGCGCGAGGAATGCGGTATATTCGGCGTCGTCGGCGTTGCCGACGCTGCGAACTTCGTGGCCCTTGGCCTGCATGCCCTGCAACACCGCGGACAAGAGGCCGGTGGCATCGTCTCGCACGACCCGGAACAGGGCTTCAATTCGGCCCGCCGCTTCGGATATGTGCGCGACAACTTTACTTCGCAAAAAGTGATGGAAACCCTGCCCGGCCCCGTGGCCATCGGGCATGTGCGCTATTCCACCGCCGGGTCCAAGGGACAGACTGCAATCCGCGATGTGCAGCCCTTTTTTGGCGAATTTTCAATGGGCGGGGCCGCCATCGCCCATAACGGCAACATCACCAATGCCAACGCGCTGCGCCGCGAGCTGATCGAACGCGGATCGATCTTTCAATCCTCATCCGACAGCGAATGCATCATTCACCTGATGGCGCGCTCCATGGGCCGGTCCATCCCCGACCGCATGGAAGAAGCGCTGCGCAAGGTTGAAGGCGCGTTTTCGGTCGTTGCGATGACCCGCACCAAACTGATCGGTGTGCGCGACCCGCTGGGTGTGCGCCCGCTGGTTCTGGGAAAGATCGGCGATGGCTGGGCACTCAGCTCGGAAAGCTGCGCACTTGACATCATCGGCGCCGAATTCGTGCGGGAAATCGAACCGGGCGAAATGGTTGTTATCAACAGAGACGGGGTCCAAAGTCACTTCCCCTTCCGCCGCCAGAAATCGCGGTTCTGCATCTTCGAACATGTGTATTTCTCGCGCCCCGACAGCATCCTTGGTGGGCGCAGCGTCTATGAAACGCGTGAGGCCATTGGCCGTGAACTGGCCAAGGAAAGCCCGGTCGAAGCCGATCTGGTCTGCCCTGTCCCCGACAGCGGGACACCCGCGGCCATCGGGTTTTCGCTGGAAAGCGGGATACCCTATGCCATGGGCATCATTCGCAACCAGTACATGGGCCGGACCTTTATCGAACCCACCGAACAGATCCGCAACATGGGCGTACGCCTGAAACTGAACGTCAACCGGGCCCTGATCAAAGGGAAACGGGTGATCCTGGTGGATGACAGCGTCGTGCGCGGGACGACGTCGCGCAAGATCAAGGAAATGATCCTGGATGCTGGCGCGAAAGAGGTGCATTTCCGCATCGCCTCGCCGCCCACCGCGTGGCCCTGTTTTTATGGAGTGGACACGCCCCAGCGCGAAAAGCTGCTGGCGGCCACCATGTCGGAAGAGGAAATGCGCGACCATCTGGCCGTCGACAGCCTTCGGTTCATTTCGCTCGACGGGCTTTACCGCGCGGTCGGCGAATCCGGTGGGCGCGACGCGGCACAACCGCAATATTGCGACGCCTGTTTCTCGGGCGAATACCCGATCACCCCGGCAGATAAAATCGCCGATGGGTTTGAAATGAAGCAGGCCGCTGAATAAGTAAGGCCAAACGCGGCGTACAGGTCGCGCTTGGAACAACGACAACAATAAGAACAAAGCGAACGACCGCAGGCATGACATCTGAAACTTCTTCGACCGGTACGCCGGAACAGGCGCGCGACTGGGTTAAAATCCTTGCGCAATACCGTGAACCCAATCTTGCGCGCAGTCTCTTTGAACTTGCCGTCAGTCTGGTTCCCTTCCTCGCTCTTTGGGCGCTGGCGCTGTGGGTTATCACCTTTTCCCCGCTGTTGGCCCTTTTGATCGCCATCGTGAACGGCGGGTTTCTCCTGCGTCTGTTCATCATTCAGCATGATTGCGGACATGGTGGGTACTTCAACAACAAGTTCCTGCGCGAATGGACCGGGCGCGTTCTGGGGGTGCTGACCCTCACGCCCTATGACGTCTGGCGACGCAGCCATTCGATCCACCACGCCAGCACCGGCAACCTCAGCCAGCGTGGCATGGGCGACATCACCACACTGACCGTCGAGGAATACCGCAACCGGTCATGGTTCCAGCGCCTGCTCTACCGGGTTTACCGCAGCCCGATCATCCTGTTCGGGATCGGCCCTGCATACATGTTCCTGCTGCAGCACCGCCTGCCCATCGGGCACATGCGCTCGGGCAAGACGTATTGGATCAGCGCCATGGGGTCGAACCTGGCCCTGGCCGCCATCCTGGGCGTGCTGGTCTATTTCGGCGGCATCATGCCGTTGCTGATGATCTTCCTGCCAACGGTTCTCGTTGGGGCTTCGGCCGGCGTCTGGCTGTTTTACGTCCAGCACCAGTTCGAAGAAACCCATTGGGAGCACGAGCCCGACTGGCAACTGCATGACGCGGCCTTGCATGGCAGCTCGCACTATGTGCTGCCGCGTGTTCTGCAATGGATCACCGGCAATATCGGAGTGCACCACGTGCACCACCTTTACAGCCGCATTCCCTTCTATCGCCTGACCGAGGTGTTGCGCGACTATCCGGTGCTGAGCGAAACACAGCGCCTGACCATCCGCGAAAGCCTGGCCTGCGTGAAATTTCACCTGTGGGACGAAAAACAGCGCAAGCTGATTTCCATCGCCAAGGCACGCGCGCTCTATGGTCCCATCCAGCGCGCGGCCACTTGACCTTGCCGCGCCAAATACGCACACCCGCGCCATGACAAAACTTGCCCTGATTACCGGAGCGTCACGCGGCCTTGGCGCCGCCCTGGCCGAGGTTCTGGCCCCGACGCATCACATCGTCGCCGTCGCGCGCACCACTGGTGCACTTGAGGAACTGGATGATCGCATTCAGGCCGCAGGCGGCACGGCCACGCTTGCGCCGATGGACATCACCAATACCGATGCGATGGCCACGCTCTGCCGTGGCATTCACGACCGGTGGGGCAAACTGGATCTGTGGCTGCACACGGCGATCCATGCTGCCCCGCTGAGCCCGGCAAATTTCGTCGATGCCAAGGACTGGGAAAAATCGATTGCGGTCAACGCGACCGCCCCTTCGGTGCTGATCCCCTTTATCGCGCCGCTTTTAGGGCAACAGGGTCAGGCCGTGTTTTTCGATGATCCGCGTGGCGGGCAAAAGTTCTTTGGCGTCTATGGCGCCACCAAGGCGGCGCAGATTGCGCTTGCCCAAAGCTGGGCGGCGGAAACGCAAAAGACGGGGCCAAGTGTCAGGATCCTGACCCCTGCCCCGATGCCGACCGCCACCCGCGCCCGGTTCTTTCCGGGCGAGGATCGCACCACCCTTGCCGATCCGCGTGACGAAGCGACCCGGCTGATCGGCGAACTGAACGCGGGTTGACCTGCGCGCGGCTGCGCGGACACTGTTGACCAGGCAAACATCGCTCAAAGCTTGCTCTGTCGCGGTGGCTCGCCTATGCAAGATCAAAAGACAATGACAGGCATCCATGCGCATTCTCATCACGAACGACGACGGTATCAGCGCCCCCGGGCTTGAGGTTATGACCGACATTGCCGAGGACCTTGCCGGTCCCGATGGCGAGGTGTGGACCGTCGCGCCCGCTTTCGAACAATCGGGTGTCGCCCATTGCATCAGTTACACGCATCCGATGATGATCGCCAAAATGGGCGACCGCCGCTTTGCCGCCGAAGGGTCACCCGCCGACTGCGTGATGGCCGGTCTGCATGATGTGATGAACGGCAATCGCCCCGATCTGGTGCTCTCCGGTGTGAACCGGGGCAACAACTCGGCGGAAAATGCGCTCTATTCCGGCACGCTTGGCGGCGCGATGGAAGGCGCGCTTCAGGGGATTCCGGCCATTGCGCTGTCCCAATACCTGGGGCCGGGCAACTTCGGGCTCGACAATCCGTTCGAAGCCGCCGCCCAGCATGGCGCCGACGTCATTCGCAAAATCCTGGATGCCAGCCCCTGCACCGGCGAAGACTACCGCCTGTTCTACAACGTCAACTTCCCTCCTGTTCCCGGCAATCAGGTCAAAGGCATGCGCGCAGCCACTCAAGGGTTCCGGCGGGGCACTCATTTTGGTGTTGAACCGCACGATTCCCCTTCGGGGCGTAAATTCCTGTGGATCAAGGGCGGCGAACAGCACATCCAGACCCAACCGGGCAGCGACGCGCAATTCAATCTCGAAGGGTACATCTCGGTCACGCCCATGCGGGCGGATTTGACCGCCCATGACGCAATTGGCGCGCTGAAAGCCATCGAATGAGCGGACCCGAAGCCGAAACCAAGATGCAATTCCTGTTTGCGCTCCGCTCAAAGGGCGTCACCGACAAACGCGTCCTGAACGCGATGGAGGAAATCGACCGCGGGCCGTTCATCACCGGGCTGTTTTCCCAACGCGCCTATGAGGATATGCCGCTGCCCATCGCCTGCGGACAGACGATCAGCCAGCCGTCCATCGTCGGCATCATGACCCAGGCGCTGCAAATCTCGCCCCGCGACAAGGTGCTCGAGGTCGGGACCGGCTCGGGCTATCAGGCGGCCATCCTGTCGCGTCTGGCGCGGCGGGTTTACACCGTGGATCGCCACGCCCGCCTTGTGCGCGAGGCAAGCGCGATTTTCGACCAGCTGGGGTTGGTGAATATCACCTCGATGACGGCCGACGGGTCCTATGGTTTGCCCGAACAGGCCCCGTTTGACCGCATTATTGTGACCGCCGCGGCCGAGGATCCCCCCGGCCCGCTCTTGGCGCAATTGAAAATCGGGGGTATCATGGTTGTGCCGGTGGGCCAATCGGATGCTGTGCAAACCCTGATCCGCGTGCAACGGCACGAACATGGGTTCGAGTATGACGAAATCCGACCGGTCCGTTTTGTTCCGCTCCTCGAAGGGCTGGGACGAGACGGGTCGTAAAGGCGAGCAACGAGTAAGTAGCAACTTCCCGACCGAACAGGGAAGGGCGAATTGAGGATACCGAGATGCAGTTTTGCGCAATGTTTTCCCCTGCCCGATTGATGGCTGCAACGGCGGCGCTGGCCCTGCTGGCCGGGTGTGACGAACCGCTGGACCTTGATTTGCGCGGCAAGGTCGGGGCGTTTTCGACGGCACAGGCCGCCCAGAAAATTACCGATAGCCGGCCCGCCCCGGATGATCGCGGGATCATCTCTTACCCCAATTACCAGGTGGCCGTGGCCCGCCGTGGCGACAGCGTCACGGATGTGGCGAACCGCATCAACGTACCAGCGGCAGAACTGGCCAAATACAACGGCTTGGATCCAAATGTAAAAATGCGCGAGGGCGAGGTTCTTGCCCTGCCCCGCCGCGTGGCCGAACCCTCGGCCGCCACAGGCGCGGTTGATATTGCCACCGTTGCGGGATCAGCGATCGACGCAGCCCCGGATACGACACCGGTCACGACGACAGAACTGACACCGGCGGCGGCCCCTGCGCCCAAACCGGCCGCTGCGCCCGAACCCGTGCGCCACAAGGTCAAACGCGGGGAAACCGCCTATACCATTTCGCGCCTCTATCAGGTCCCGGTCAAATCGCTCTCCGAATGGAACGGACTGGGGTCCGATTTCGGCATCCGCGAGGGCCAGTTCCTGTTAATCCCCGTCACCGGCGCGACACCGCCAAAACGCCCCCTGCAAACCGCGGCCGCAACGGCCAAGGTCACCGAACCGGGCAGCGGCAGCCCCACCCCCACACCGCCCAGCGCGATCAAACCGCTGCCTGCGCAGACCGTCGCCGTCAAAGCGCCTGAACCGCCCAAGGTGGATGTCGGCAAACCCTCGCTCAGCTCCAACCAGGCTGCGATGCAGTTCCCGGTCAAGGGCAAGATCATCCGCACCTATTCCAAAGGACGCAACGAAGGCATCGATATCGCCGCCACTCCCGGCACCGCCGTGACCGCCGCCGCTGACGGCAGCGTGGCCGCGATCACGTCCAGCGCCGATCAGGTGCCGATCGTCGTGGTCCGTCATCCGGACAACCTGTTGACGGTCTATGCCAACGTCGAAAACATCAAGGTCAAGAAAGGCGACACAATCAAGCGGGGCCAGCAACTCGCCAGCCTGCGGGGGGGTGACAACGCCTATGTGCATTTCGAGGTGAGAAACGGGTTCGACAGCGTCGATCCCCTGCCTTACCTGGAATAGCAACCGGCCCCGCGCCCCAAGGGGGCTCAGGCGGTGATGCGCACGCCGTTCCGGCCCGCGAGGTCGACAAAGAATTGCCAGGCAACCCGCCCCGACCGCGACCCGCGTGTCGCCTGCCATTCAATGGCCTCGGCGCGCAGGGTTTCGGGGTCGACATTGACCCCGTAGGCGGCGCAATAGCGGTCGATCATGGACAGGAATTCGTCCTGGGAACAGGGATGGAACCCCAGCCACAGCCCGAAACGATCCGATAGTGAGACCTTTTCCTCAACCGCCTCGGATGGGCTTATGGCCGATGAGCGTTCGTTCTCGATCATGTCACGCGGCATCAGATGGCGGCGGTTCGACGTGGCGTAGAGAACCACGTTGTCCGGGCGTCCTTCGATTCCGCCGTCCAGCACGGCCTTGAGCGATTTGTAATGCTCGTCATCATGGCTGAACGAGAGGTCATCGCAAAACAACAGAAACCGGAACGGGGTGCCGCGCAGATGGTTCAGCAACCGCCCCACTGACGGCAAATCCTCGCGCTGCAATTCAATCAGTTTCAACGTTTCGTGCTTTGCATGCACTTCGGCATGGATCGCCTTGACAAGGCTGGATTTTCCCATGCCGCGTGCGCCCCACAAAAGGGCATTGTTGGCGGCAAATCCTTCGGCAAACCGGCGGGTGTTGTCCAACAGGGTATCGCGCGAGCGGTCGATCCCGACCAGAAGGTCCAGCGCCACCCGGTTGACCGACGCGACAGGCTCCAAACGATCCGGACCCACATGCCAGACAAAGGCAGGCGCCGCGGCGAATTCAGGGGCAGGCAGCGGCGCGGGGGACATGCGCTCCAGCGCCGCTGCGATCCGGTCCATAGGGTCGTTGATCACTTGCCGTCTTCCTCGTCGAATTCTGCCATCAACGGATCGTCGAATTCATCTTCTTCATCCTCGTCGTCGTAATAACCCTCTTCGCGCAGCTTGGCTTCGCGTTTGGTCTCGACACGCCGAACAAGGAAGATCGAAATTTCATAGAGCCCGTAAACCACCGTGAACAGAATGACCTGGGTGATCACATCCGGCGGCGTCACTAGCGCGGCAAGAATCAGAATGGCCACCACCGCATATTTGCGCACCCCGCCCAGGCCCTCGGCGCTGACCAGACCGGCCTTGCCCATCAGGGTCAGCAGAACGGGAAGCTGGAAACACAGGCCAAAGGCGACAATGAACTTGATCGTCAGGCTCAGATATTCCTGGGCCGACCCCTGAAACGCGATACCGGCAACGGCATTGCCCTCGGTTTCGCCGCTCAGAACGCTGCCCGGTTGCTGAAACCCGAGGAAGAAATCAAACGCCAGCGGTGTGACGACGTAAAACGCGAATGACGCGCCCAGAAAGAACATGAAGGGTGAGGCCAGCAGGAACGGTAGAAAGGCCCCCTTTTCAGACCGGTAAAGGCCCGGCGCCACAAAACGCCACATCTGATAGCTGATGTAAGGAAAGGCCAGAACCAGCCCGCCCAGCAGCGAAATCGAAATCGCGACGAAAAAACCTTCCTGCAGCTTGATCAGGATCAGACCGCAATCCTCTTGGCCCCGTTCGGCCATCGCACTGCACAGCGGATGGGTCAGGAAGTTGAAGATCGGGTTCCAAACCGTGAAACAGATCACCATGCCGATGATAAAGGCTACGACCGAATGGATCAGCCGCGACCGCAGTTCGGTCAGATGTTCGATCAGCGGCGCTGCGCTGTCGTCGATTTCTTCTGCTTGGCTCATGATTTGGTCTCGGGAGGCGTGTTCAGCGCGGCTTCGGCCTCTTCGGCCTTGGCCAGCGCATCCGCCGCTTCTTTTGCTTTGCGTTCCGCCGCGGCACGCGCCGTGGAGGCCTGAATTTTCTTGGTCTGCTCCGCCCGTTCAGCGGACAGTTTCCCGGTTTCGCTTTCGGGGTCGAACTTGGTCGGATCAAGGCTGCTGGTCATGTCGCGCGCGGCGTCCTTGACCCCGTCCATGGCCGAGGCCACCGGGTTCGTCGCCGCCTTGAGGCCCTTGGCCACATCGCGCATGCCGGATTCATCGGCCGCATCGTTCATGGCGCGGCTGAATTCGCGCGCCATTCCCTTGGCCTTGCCCACCCAACGGCCGACATTGCGGAACAGCACCGGCAGATCCTTTGGCCCCACAACGATCAGCGCCACGATGCCAATAACCAGAAGCTCGGTCCAACCCAGGTCGAACATGGGCGTTTACACCTTGTCCTTGTCGGTTTCCGGCGTCACGTCCTTTGCGGCCTCGGCCACATCCTCTTCCAGTTCTTTCTGGCCTTCGTTGATGCCCTTCTTGAACGATGTGATGCCTTTGCCCACTTCGCCCATGAGCGAGCTGATCTTGCCCCGGCCAAACAGAACCAGAACCACAACTGCGATCAGCAACAGGCCCGGCAGGCCAATATTGTTCAACATGTCTTTCTCCTCATCTCTGCAATGCGCCATCCCAGCGCGCAATTGGTCGGGCCTGTTCTAGGCCCCGCCGCTCACAGGGGAAAGCGCCAAACCACCTGCCCCTGATCATTTCACGGTGGTTTTTTAGCCCACCATGTCGTGTCGCGCCGAAACTGACAGGTTAATGTCAGTTGCCTTCTCCTATCACGGGGAACCCAGAACCAAAACCAGAGAAATGAACCGCAGCGTTGCGACGCCGGGACCCTGCGGCATGGCACCATGCGTCCGGCCTTGACACCCTGCGGACATCGGGACAACGGTCGCCCCATGCGCCGTACCGACCGCCTCTTCGACATCATCCGGATCCTGCGGGACGGTAAACTGCACCGCGCGCAGGACATTGCTGACAAACTCGAAGTGTCGGTGCGCACAATTTATCGGGACATGGACACGCTCGCCGCATCGGGCATCCCGGTCGAGGGCGAACGCGGTGTGGGCTACATGGTGCGCGAGGCGATCACCCTGCCCCCGCTTACTCTAACCGCGGCCGAGCTTGAGGCGCTGAACCTCGGCATGGCCATCGTGGCCGAGGCCGCCGATCCCGACCTCAAATCCGCAGCCCTGTCATTGGCCGACAAGATCGACGCGGTTCTGCCCACCGAAACCATCGCCGAGGCGGACGCCTGGAAATTCGCCGTCTACCCCTTTGCCGATGCGGCACGGGGGTTTTCGCACATGGCCAGCCTGCGCAGCGCCATCAAGGGGCGCCAGAAACTGCGCCTGACCTATCGGCGGATCGACGGCACGCTGACGCAACGCACCGTGCGCCCGCTGCACATGGAATATTGGGGCCGGGTCTGGACCCTGACCGCATGGTGCGAACTGCGCGAGGATTTTCGGGTGTTCCGCATCGACCTGATAGAAGAGGCAAATCCCCTGCCCGAACTGTTTGTCGATGAACCGGGCAAGACGCTGGCCGACTATCACCCCTGATCAGTGCCTCGTGGCGGGAAAGACAAAGCACCGGTCGCGCCGGATGGTGAGCCACATCATTTTGCCGGTCGCGGGCAGGAACACGTTGGGCACCGTCGCTTTCAGGATCGATCCGTCATAATCCATGCGGAATTCAACCAGCGATTCATGCCCCATGAACCGCGCCCGTTCCACCACACCACGCGCCGCGACCCCGTCAGTGGGCGTGGGCAGCGGACCAACGCCGCCGCGGTCGAAATCCAGCCGCACATGTTGCGGACGGAAAACGATGTCCACATCGGTGCCATCCGCCACGCCGGGGGCCAGAAACTGGCCAAAGGGCGTTTGCGCCAGCGCGCCGTTCACCTGGGCCTGCAAGACGTTTGCATCGCTGAAAAACAACACCGCCGCACGGTCCACCGGGCGGGTGTAGACGTTATAGGGAGCGCCCTGCTGCACGATCCGTCCCTCGCGCATCAGCGCGATTTCATCGGCCATGCGCATCGCCTCGTCCGGTTCATGCGTCACCAGCAGAACGGCGGTGTCTTCTTCTTTCAGCAGGGTCAGGGTTTCGTCACGGATGCCGTCGCGCAGCCGGTTGTCGAGCCCTGAAAACGGTTCATCCATCAGCATGATCCGCGGACGCGGCGCAAGGGCACGGGCCAGGGCGACCCGCTGTTGTTCGCCGCCCGACAGCCGATGAGGAAACCCGTCAATGAATTTCAGCAGATCGACCCGCGTCAGCAGTTCCACGACCCGCGCGCGTTTCTCATCCTTGCTGCCCTTGAGTCCGAAGGCGACGTTGTCCGCCACGCTCAGATGCGGAAACAGGGCGAAATCCTGAAACATGAGCCCGATTTCGCGCCGCTCGGGCGGGACGCGAAAGATGGTATCGCAGACCAGTTTGCCATCGACCCAGATTTCGCCGCTGTCCTGCATTTCGACACCGGCAATCATGCGCAATGTCGTGGACTTGCCACAGCCCGAGGGTCCCAGCAGGCAGGTCACCTGCCCCGGCATGATGCGCAGAGACACGTCATCGACAACCGCACGCCCGTCGAAATGGCGCATCAGGTTCCTGATTTCCAGCCGGGGGGTTTGTGTCACTGCGGTATTGGCCTGCACGTCCGCTCTCACTACATTTCCCGATCAAAACCATCGGGCTTTAGCGCAGATAACAATGCGCCCGCCCCTGCGCAAGCTCTAGCAGCAGGATGTGCCGACTGTTTCGGCGTTCTTGGCCAGAAACGGGCTTTCACCGCCACAGCCTTCGAAGATGCCATAGTGGGTGTCGAAACTGCCGATGAACTCGAAATGCCGGGCAAATCGCGTGTCTTTCAGCATCATCCAGGTATTGCCACAGACCGGGAACACCTTGCCCGTTTCCATCACGTGATGATCGTCCAGCACAAAGGCATTCGCCGCGTGCGCGACAGTCCCCTTGTAGATCACCGCCTGCCCGTAATCCTCGCATGCGGGCTCCAGCGCGTTCAGTTTGAATAACCGGTAGGTGGTCGAGTTGAATTTCAACGGCGCCACCCGCGCCTCCAACTCGGGGTTCTCAACGGTCAGCGGACGCTGTGTCACGCGGCGCGGGTCACCGAAGCCGGCCCTTCTCGACAGGGTCAGGAAATCATTCCAATAAAGCGCACCCGACAGGCATTCACCGTAAAGAACCTCATCCTCGGCCATGTCTTTCGGAATCCGCCGGTCGGCGTAAACGTCCGAGAAATACATCTCGCCCCCATCGCGCAAAAGATGATGCGCCCCGCGCAGCACCGCCTCTTTGTCGGTGGCCAGGTTGATCACGCAATTGGACACGATGATGTCAAAGCTGCCCGGCTCAAGCGGCAGATCTTCCAGTTTTTCGATATAGCCGTGGTGGAATTCGACATTCGAAGCGCCATGGCCAAAGGCCTCCGCATGATACGCGCGATGGGCGCGGGCCACGTCCAGTTGCGCCTCGGTCATATCGACCCCGACAACACGCCCGGTTTCCCCCACCAGCGCAGACAGGGCATAAACGTCCCGCCCCGCGCCACAGCCCAGATCCAGAATGCGCATGCCTTCCAGTTCCAGAGGCATGACAAGGCCGCACCCGTAATACCGGGTCAGCACATCGTCATGAATCTGCGCCAAAACGGATTTCAGATAGCCCGGCATGTCATCCGGCGTGCAGCAGGCATTCGTCTGCAAATCCGCACTGCTTTGCAGGGTTTCACCGTAATAGTTCTGGACGTTTTCATGTTTCATGGGGCCACCTTGGGAATTTTGCTGCCACCGACCTACCCCGGATCGACACACCCCCGCAATGCGGCGTCACGCCATGTTTACCGCGGCGCAGGCAACAGCGTGAAACCGGCCCGCGCGCGGATTTTTCCGTTCACCTGAACCTCGACCGCATGCGGCCCGGGCCACAGCCGAAAGGTCGTGGCATCGCCCTTCATCCGGTGCGATTTTTTGAGGTTCATCGGGACGCCCGCCCGCGCAAGACTCTGTTTCATCTTGAATACCTTGGACTTCTGTCCGCCATCTGCCTTGTGAAACCACAGCACATAGTCGACCAGAACCGGCGTCTCCTGTGCTGCCGTGATCTTCACATTCAGTTCCAGCATGTCGTCAATCCGCACCTTGTCCGACGCCAGCGTGATCGCACAATCAAGATCTGCCTCGGGGTCATAGCCCAGCATCGACAACGCGCGCGGGTGTCCGGCCTTGACCAGACCGCGCAGGGCATGGCCGGTGATCCAGTCCAACTCCTTGCGCGACTGGCGGTCCGCCCTGTGCCACATCGACAGCCGGTCCATCGCCAGATCCGGGTTCTTCTTGGAAATGTCGTTGAGGTGATTGGCAACCGACCGGGTCACGAACCGCGCGCGATCCGCATGCAGCACATCCAAAAGGGGCAGCGGATCGTCAAGTGCAAGGCCCACGGATTGCCCCCATGGAAGGCGCGGTCGCGTGCCCTCGCTGGCCAGTCGGCGCACGTGGTAATTATCATGCTCCACCCAGTGCCCCAACCGATCCATCACCAGATCGGGCCATCGGTTCAGGAACGGACGGATCGCCCACTCCATCGTAAACCTCTGAGTGATCTCCTCGATCAGGTCCAGCGACAGATGCGGGTGATCCTCAAGCCCCGCATTGACGACAAACTCTCCCAGCGGCGCAAAGATAAAGTCGCCAAAATCATTGTCCGTCTTGCCGGGGTCGAGGGGCGGCGGCAGCGCCGCGCGCAGGATCGGGGCCGCCTGTGGCAGGTCGCCGGGCAGATGATCCGCCAGGCACGCGGCGATCCAGGCGATCCGCTCCTTCAGCTCAAGCTCGCCGAGGCGCGACATAACCTGCGATTCGAACGCGGCAGGCTTAACCGCGCCGTCAAAAAGGCCCGCAAGATAGCGGACCTTTTCAAGGTTGAACAACTGATCCTTCAGCGAATACCCGGAGGCCATGTCACATGGTCAAGTTGGTGGCACCGCCATCCAACAACAGGTTCTGCCCCACGATGAACCCGGCATGCTGTGAACACAGGAATGCGCAGGCCGCGCCAAATTCCTGCCGGGTCCCGTATCGCCGCGCCGGGATGGTCGCGGCCCGCGCCTCGCGCGCCTCTTCAAGCGAGATATTCTGCGCCCGGCTGACCCCACCGTCCAGCGCATCGGCCCGGTCGGTGGCATGAATGCCCGGCAACAGGTTGTTGATGGTCACGCCACTGGGCGCCACCTGGCGCGAGGTGCCCGCGACATACCCGGTCAAACCGGTCCGTGCCGCATTGGACAGGCCAAGCACCGCAATCGGCGCGCGCACCGATTGGCTGGTGATGTTGACCACCCGGCCCCATCCCCGTTCCATCATGTCCGGCACCAGTGCCTTGATCAGGGCGATCGGCGCCAGCATGTTGGCATCCAGTGCCTTGATGAAATCCTCGCGATCCCAATCGCTCCAGACACCGGGCGGCGGACCGCCCGCATTGTTGACCAGAATGTCCACGCCCTTTGCGGCCTTGATCACCTCGGCCTGTCCTTCGGCCGTGGTGATATCCGCAGCAACCGTTGTCACCGTGACACCGTGGGCATCGCGAATACGGGCGGCGGCGGCCTCCAGCGCCTCCGCCCCGCGGGCATTCATCACCAGATCGACGCCCGCCTCGGCCAGGGCCTCGGCGCATCCCAGCCCCAGACCCTTGCTGCTTGCGCAAACCAGCGCGCGCTTACCTGAAATTCCCAAATCCATGTCGTTCCTCCCCATGACTGACAAACCGGTCCCACTCCGATTACCGCTCAACGCCGCGCAACGCCAGCATTTGACCGGGGAATTGACCGATGCGTGCCATATTCCTAAGTTAGCTTAGATTGTAACAGGCCCACCGCCTGTCCTTACCGAGTGAAGCAGAAAAGAATGCCAGTGCCCAACCCTGCCCCCGTTCAAAATGTGCTTGTCTATGCGGCGGATGATTTTTGCGTCACCGAAGGGGTCAACCGGGGCGATACGGTTTCGGTCATGGACGATATCGAACCCGATGATATCTATGAACTGAACAAGACTGCCAACCGCCATCGGCTGGCCATTGAAATGCACGGCAACGGCGCTCTGGCCATTGCCGAGTCGTCTGAGGTCGGCACCCTTGGCGCCAGGTTGCATCTGGATTGCGCGGTGGTGCTGATGTCGCCCGATGGGCAGACAACTGACGCGCTGATCCTTGTCGAAGTGGACGCAGACAGCAGGATCACCGCCATCTACATGCTGCCGCTGGCCCGCATCTATCCCGCGACCGGGTATCGCGTTGTCACCCGGGATCGCTCTGGCGCGCGTAAGAAATTCGCGCAGGTCGCCTGTGTGTCCTTTGCGCGCGGGACCCATATCACCATGGCATCGGGCGCGCAGAAACCGATTGAACAGCTAAAGGTGGGCGACCGCGTCCTGACCCGCGATGACGGCGCCCAGGCTGTGCGCTGGATCGGCCACACGACAGTGCGGGCCTCGGGCGCCTTCGCCCCGATTGTCATCACCGCCGGCACGTTGAACAACACGAACGACCTGATGGTCGGCCCCGACCACCGGCTGTTCGTCTATCAGCGCACGGACGAGATTGGCGCCGGGCAATCCGAACTGCTGGTCAAGGCGCGCCACATCGTCAACGACGATACCGTTTACATCCAAAACGGCGGCTTTATCGATTATTTCCAAATCCTGTTCGACCGGCATCACATCATCTATGCCGAAGGGATCGCCGCGGAATCCATGCTGATCGATCCGCGCACGCGTCCCGTGCTGCCGCCCGAACTGCTTGAAAAGATGGGCGCGATGTTGCCGGGCCACACCGGGCGCGGCGATCATGGGGTAGATGTGCAAAAGGCGCTTCTTGACCGCCCCGACGTCATCGACCTGTTGCGGCGCGCCTCGACACGCTAAGCGTTATGCCGATTCTCGGCCCATTGATCATGTTCCGTCCGGACAAGCGCGGCGCTGATCAGACAAAAACAAACATATCCTGGGTCACCTCCGCCATCCCGACACCGCGCAGTTCGATGAAGATGCTGGCAACCTCGTAATCTCCGCTGTTCCAGTAAAGCGTCGCATCGCCATCCGCGTCCTCGCCGCGCGTCAGATCAGACAGTGAATTGACGGACTTGACCTCACTGAAATCAAGAGTGTCGGCCAGCACATCGAAATCCTCGACAGTATCGCGGGTCGACCCGCCACCGTATCCAAACCAGTTTTCGCTGTCGTTTTCCTTGTAAATCAGCGTGTCGGCCCCTGCCCCCGTCCAGATGAAATTGACACCGGCATCACCGAACACCTGATCGTCGCCGTCAGATCCAAAAATCAACTCGTTCGCCGCACCGCCATAGCCGCCATTCACATAGTCGCGGTCATCGCCGATGGCATCCGCATCGGCGCTGATGATCTGAAACACGATCGGCGACCAATACCCGGCAGACAGTTCAAGGTTTTCGATGCCCCAGCGGTTGGCGTTGCTGTGAAACATGTTCCGCACATTGATCGACGACACCCCGTCATCCACCGTGATCATCATGTCCTCGCCACTGCGCGTAAACCCAAGCCTGTCATAGGCTTCCTGTGAATCGCCGTCCGACGGACCATAGAGCCCGGACAGTTCGATTTTGTCACTGTTGAGGTAACTCGGCTTATCCCCCACATCGCGAATGAAATCATGGCCCCACCCGGCATCGCCCAGACGCGAGTGGAACTGATAGCTGTCTCCACCCTTCCCGCCAATAAGCCTGTCGTTGCCAGCGCCGCCGATCAGCGTATCCAGACCTGCCTCGGCCCGGATGACATCGTTGCCGTCGCCTCCGGATATCCAGTCGGTCCCGTCGCCCGCCCAGACCCGGTCATTCCCGGCGCCCCCAGTCACACGGTCATGACCGCTCCCCGACCGGATCGTATCGGCCCCGGCATCCCCAAAGACCTGATCATTGCCCGCCTCGGTCCGGATGTCATCACGGCCGGCCCCGCCGAACACGACGTCATCCCCGGCCCCCGAATTCAGAGAGTCATGGCCGCCGTTCCCGAACACCCAATCATTGCCCCCGCCCGAGGAAAACGTATCGCTCTGGCGGGTGCCTGCCATCAGGTCCTCGGCGTCGGTCCCGACCGGACCCATCACAAGATTATAAGTCACTCCGCCGGCCTGCATGGTTTCGATATGCCCGTCTCCGAACTGATCCTTGATCTTGATGTCATACGACGGCTTGGCCGGGTCATTGAACCGATGAGGTTTCGAGGGCGCATGAAAGATCAGATTGTCCCCGATCCGGACCGCCGTCGCATAGGCCGAATATCCAAGCGACGCCGACTGATAAAGTGGCCCCACATTCGTGATCGCATCCACCGCACCATCCGTTCCGCGATCGTCGATCAGAAAGTTATAGATGCCGACGTTTGCCGAGCGTTGAAGATCATAGGTATCGCCGCCATCGAGGCCCCGCAAAACCTCCCGCGTGCCAGCAACGGTCGTGCCCAGCGGTTTGAGGATATCCGCCTCATCCGTTCCAATCAGAATATCGGTTCCGGTCGTTCCCGTGATCACTGCCATCAATCTATCCCCTAATCCCTGCAGGCCAATACGTCGTCAACTTGCCAGGCAGGCTACACATTCGGGTTCTTCGATCTATAGACCTGCAGATTACTGGGAGGAAAAAAACCTGGGTTTATGACTGCTTTGCGCGTTCGCGCCCCTTGACGGGTGCGGTTTTCATTGCCCGCAATGGTCACTGGGGACACGGCGCAGGCTTGTTTACGGGCCTGTCCACCAAGCCCTTTTTCTTGCATGCTCCCCAAACCTTACCTATATGCGCCGCTATGCTGGATTCCACGTCAAACCGCCCACAGTTGCCGCCCGAAATCGCTCGGCGCCGGACATTTGCCATCATTTCGCATCCGGATGCGGGCAAAACGACTCTGACTGAAAAGTTCCTTTTGTATGGCGGCGCCATCCAGATGGCCGGACAGGTCCGCGCCAAGGGCGAGGCACGCCGCACGCGATCCGATTTCATGGCGATGGAAAAAGACCGTGGAATTTCGGTTTCCGCCTCGGCAATGTCGTTTGATTACAGCGGCTTTCGCTTCAATCTTGTCGACACGCCGGGCCACTCGGACTTTTCCGAAGACACCTATCGCACCCTGACGGCGGTGGATGCGGCCGTCATGGTCATCGACGGTGCCAAGGGGGTCGAATCCCAGACCCGCAAACTGTTCGAAGTCTGCCGCCTGCGCGACCTGCCGATCCTGACCTTCTGTAACAAGATGGACCGCGAAAGCCGGGACACCTTTGATATCATCGACGAGATTCAGGAAAACCTTGCCATTGATGTGACGCCGGCCTCGTGGCCCATCGGCGTGGGCAAGGAATTTCTGGGGTGTTACGACATGCTGCGCGACCGTCTTGAGCTGATGGACCGCGCCGACCGGAACAAGGTTGCCGCATCCATCGAGATCAACGGGCTGGACGACCCGAAGCTGGCCGAACATGTGCCCGCGCACCTGTTGGAGCAGTTGAAGGAAGAGGTCGAAATGGCGCGCGAATTGCTGCCCGCGCTGGACCCTCAGGCCGTTCTTGAGGGGCATATGACGCCGATCTGGTTCGGCTCGGCCATCAACAGTTTCGGAGTCAAGGAACTGATGGACGGCATCGGCACATACGGGCCGGAACCGCAGATCCAGTCCGCTGAACCGCGCCATATTTCCCCTGAAGAAACAAAGGTTTCCGGCTTTGTCTTCAAGGTGCAGGCGAATATGGACCCCAAACACCGCGACCGTGTGGCCTTTGTCCGCATGGCCTCGGGCCATTTCAAGCGCGGCATGAAACTGACCCATGTCCGATCCAAGAAACCGATGTCCATCACCAACCCGGTGCTGTTCCTCGCCTCAGACCGGGAATTGGCCGAAGAGGCTTGGGCCGGCGACATTATCGGCATCCCCAACCATGGCCAGCTGCGCATCGGCGATACCCTGACCGAGGGAGAGGCGCTGCGCGTGACCGGCATCCCGTCCTTTGCGCCCGAACTCCTGCAAGGCGTGCGTGCGGGCGATCCGATGAAATCCAAGCACCTGGAAAAGGCGCTGATGCAATTCGCCGAGGAAGGCGCTGCAAAGGTGTTCAAACCCTCCATCGGGTCGGGCTTTATCGTCGGGGTTGTGGGACAGCTTCAGTTCGAAGTTCTGGCCAGCCGGATCGAGCTGGAATACGGGCTGCCCGTACGGTTCGAACAGTCGCAGTTCACGTCGGCCCGCTGGGTGAACGGCGACAAGCAAACCGTTGATAAATTTGTGAATCTGAACAAACAGCACATCGCCTATGACCATGACGGCGACGTTGTTTACCTGACCCGCCTGCAATGGGACATCGACCGCGTCGAACGTGATTTTCCCGACCTGCGTCTGACCGCCACCAAGGAAATGATGGTATGATGGCGCCTTGTCCACCGGGTTGGACCAATGTCGGATGACAGCGACGTTCTCTACCCCGGTGGCCTCTATGCGATGGTCAAACGATTTGAGTCCAAACGCCGCGCTCTGAACGGAGCGGCGGACATTCTTCCGCCAGCAGATACCGATCTTGAGGCCCTTTGGGACCGCATCGTTCCAGTCCCCGAAATGCCGTTCGGTGACGCCCCCAAGAACAGCGCCTTGCGCAAACGCCTTGAACTTCAGATCGAATTTCAGGGCCAGAGCGAAATCCTACTGCTCCACGCGCAACTGATTTCCATTTTGCGGCGCGAAGCACCCCCCGATCAGGCCCTGCCCCTGTTCCTGCGCATCTGGGCCGAACAGGGCGACAGGATCGCTGATATGCTGACGGCGCGCTGGCTGATTTCCGCGGCAACGACCTTTGCCGATTGCGGCATCACGGCGGAACAGAGGGCCTGTGGCACCGGCATGGCCGTGATGTTCGACATGATCAAGTTGCACGATACCGAAAGGCGCCTGTCCGGCCACCCGGGCAGCGATCCATTTCTGCGGCGCAGGAAGGCCCGTCGGCACGCGCTCCCCTTTGGCCTAAACGGATATTCCTTTCGCAACGGTGATCTGGACCTCAATCTGTTCGCTCGCATGTGGAAACTGTGCGAAAGCGACCTGACAATCCGCCCCCTTGGGCTCAGGATGCTGGACCTCGCGCTCAGCGACAAATCCACTGTTTTTGCCCGGATACAGGAAATAAGGCGCCTCAACCGCGAGATCGAAGATGAGCGCTGAGACCGACGCAAATACCCCGAAATGGGGCATCGTCAGCACCATCAAGGCCTCGGCCCGCGATATCCTGAACTTTGCCGCCCATCACATCGACCTTGGGGCGCACCGGCTCTACCTCTACCTGGATGCGCCCTGCCCAGAGGCGTTCGACACGCTCAAGGCCCATCCGAAGGTTCGCGTGCTGACCTGTGACGACGCCCATTGGAAAAAATTGACTGGCAAAAAGCCCGCCAAACATCAGGTACGCCAGACGCAAAACGCAACCCACGCGTATAATCGGCGAACCGAGGTGACTTGGCTGGCGCATATCGATGCCGATGAATTCCTCTGGCCCGACGGCACCGTTTCCGGCCATCTGGCCCGGTTGCCCGCCGATACCCTGTCGGCGCGCGTCTATCCGATCGAAGCGCTGGCCGGGGGTGGCACCCGTTTCAAAGGCTATATTCCGCCCAAGGATCGCATTGATCTGGTGGAACGGATCTATCCCCAGTTCGGGCGGTTCGTGAAGGGCGGCTTTCTCAGCCACGTGGCGGGCAAGCTGTTTGTGCGGACCGGTTTGGAGAACGTCGAACTGCGCATCCACAACATGTTTCTTGAGGGGACCATGAACCCGAACACGGCCGATCTGGAGGGTGTCGACCTGTGCCACTGTCATGTGCATGACTGGGACGGCTGGATGTCTTCCTATCGCTATCGCCTTGAAAAAGGGGCATATCGCGCCGAACTGGCCCCGGCCGTATCGGTCGAAAACGGCGGGCTGACCCTGCATGACATGTTCACACTTTTGGAAGCACAGCAGGGAGAAACCGGCCTGCGCGCCTTTTTTGACGAGGTCTGCGCCGACACGCCCGAACTGCGCCAGCGTCTTGATCAGCATGGGTTGCTGCGGACCTGCGACTTGGAGCTGGATCGAAAACGGGTGAAACACTTCGGTACGTGAGGCCTCATCGTTTCCAAAATGGAAACCAACGTGAAGAAATCCTTGTGACCCAAGGGGATATTTGACCGCAGGTCGCGTTTTTGTTATGGCGACGGTTACAAGCCGATATGTGCAAAAGCACAGGACCATACAGGTCCGGCTCTGACCATACGTGCGGGCCAAGTCTGTGTCCGCAAACTGCGGAAACACATGACAAAATTTTCAGAACTGAACCTGAACCCCAAGGTATTGAAGGCGATCGAAGAGGCCGGATACGAAAACCCGACCCCCATTCAGGAAGGTGCGATTCCTCCTGCTCTGGAAGGGCGCGACGTTTTGGGGATCGCCCAGACCGGCACCGGCAAAACCGCCAGCTTCACGCTGCCCATGATCACCCTTTTGGCCCGTGGTCGCGCCCGCGCGCGCATGCCGCGCAGCCTGGTACTCTGCCCGACGCGGGAACTGGCCGCGCAGGTTGCCGAAAACTTCGACACCTATGCCAAACACGTCAAGCTGACCAAGGCGCTGTTGATCGGGGGTGTGTCCTTTAATGAACAGGACAAGCTGATCGACAAAGGCGTCGATGTGCTGATCGCCACGCCGGGCCGCCTGCTCGATCACTTCGAACGGGGCAAACTGATCCTGTCGGACGTAAAGATCATGGTGGTGGACGAAGCCGACCGGATGCTCGACATGGGGTTCATTCCCGATATCGAACGCATCTTCGGCCTGACGCCCTTTACCCGCCAGACGCTGTTTTTCTCGGCGACCATGGCTCCGGAAATCGAACGCATCACCAACACCTTCCTGTCGGCCCCGGCCCGCATCGAAGTGGCCCGCCAGGCCACCACGGGCTCGAACATCACCCAGGGTGTGGTGATGTTCAAAGGGTCGCGCAAGGACCGCGAAGCGAGCGAAAAACGCAAGGTTCTGCGCGGGCTGATCGATTCCGAAGGCGACAAGTGCAAGAACGCGATCATCTTCTGCAACCGCAAGACGGATGTGGATATCGTCGCGAAATCGCTCAAGAAATATGGCTATGACGCGGCCCCGATCCATGGCGATCTGGACCAGTCCCAGCGGACCCGCACGCTTGAGGCATTCCGAAACGGCGAACTGCGTTTTCTGGTGGCCTCTGACGTTGCGGCGCGCGGTCTGGACGTGCCCAGCGTCAGCCACGTGTTCAACTTCGATGTCCCGTCGCATGCCGAGGACTATGTGCACCGCATCGGCCGCACAGGGCGTGCCGGCCGCGAAGGCACGGCGATGATGATTTGCGTGCCCCGCGACGAAAAGAACCTGGCGGACATCGAACGGCTGGTTCAGTCGGAAATCCCGCGCCTTGCGAACCCGCTCAAATCAGACGCCGCCCCCGAGGTCAGCGAAACTGAGGAAGAGCCCAAAAAACCTTCGCGCTCCAGCCGAAGCCGCTCGTCTTCGAAGAAGTCCGATGCCAAGAAGGCGGACGATAAAAAAGCAGACGACACACAGGCCGAAAGCAAGGTGTCTGAGCCCGAAGCCGCAGCTGCGGAAGAACCGGCCGAGTCGCGTGAGCGTTCCTCGTCGCGCAGCAGTTCGCGCAGCCGTGGTGGGTCAGGCAAAAACAACGGTAACAAGGTTGTCGGAATGGGCGATCACATGCCCAGCTTTATCGCGCTCAGCTTTGAAGAACGGCGCGCAGGTTAAGCGCGCCTCGATTACCCCGACCGGGTCAACGACAAAAAAACGCCGCGTGCCCTTGGTACGCGGCGTTTTCAATGCACAGAACTTTTAGAATGACGCCCCAAGCGCCTAGCGCATCCGGCTGATCACAACGGTTACTTCGGGTTTCTTGCCGATCTCGTTCATCGCACTCTGACGCACGATCCGCCGCAACGCTTCGTCCAGTTTATCCTCATCGCTCAGCGTCTGGGGATTGGCCCGGTTCAGGAACTGACCCAAATCCTCCTCGAGGACCTCGGACAGGGGCGCGCGGGATCTTCCCAATTCACTCAGCCCCATGATCTCGCACCATGGATCGCCCAGCGGTTCATCCTCTTCATCCAGAATGACCGTGACAATCACATGCCCGTTCAACGCCATGCGGATACGGTCGCGCACGACCCCGTCCAGGGCCCCGACCATGACCGACCCGTCCAGATAGGTGCGCCCGGTTTCGATATATTCAGCCACGGTCGGCGCGTTGCCAGAGAGATCCATCATCATCCCGTTGACCGCAACCGCGCTCTGATACCCTGCATCCTCGGCCAGTTTGGCATGGGTGCGAAGGTGCCTGTGCTCGCCGTGCATCGGGATAACGATCTGAGGTTTCACGATGGAATGCAGCCGCTCCAGATCGGGGCGGTTGGCGTGGCCCGACACGTGGTATTTGCCAGACGAGTCATCGACCACATCCACGCCTTTTTCGCTGAAAGCGTTGATGATGCGAATGACACCGCGTTCGTTGCCGGGGATGGTTTTCGAGGAAAACAGGAAGGTATCGCCCTCTTTCACCTCAAGCCCCTGATATTTGCCGCGCGCCAGCTGAGCGCTGGCGGCACGCCGCTCCCCTTGGCTGCCGGTGACCAGCAGCATCAGGTTTTCGCGCGGAATTTCCTTGGCGTTCTCGGGGCTGATGACGGTCGGAAAATCGCTCAGCACGCCGGTTTCCAGCGCCGCTTCGATCATCCGGCGCATGGCCCGGCCCAGCAGGACGATCGACCGCCCTGCCCGCTGCCCGGCCTCGGCCAGTGTTTTGACGCGCGCGACGTTGCTGGCGAATGTGGTTGCCACCACCATGCCGGTCGCTTCGCGCACCATCTGCTCGATCGCCGGTCCCACCGAGATTTCCGAGCGCCCCGGTTCGGGGGAAAAGACGTTTGTGCTGTCGCAGATCAATGCGCGCACACCGTCCTTGCAGACATCCGCCCACAGGTCGGGATCAAACGGTTCGCCCACCACGGGTGTCGGGTCCAGTTTGAAGTCGCCCGAATGGATCACGCGGCCCTCGGGGCTGTCGATGACCAGTGCAGCGCTTTCGGGGATCGAATGGGACATCGGCAGGAACCCCACCTTGAACGGTCCCGCCGTCACCTGCTCGGGCCAGGCCGAGGCGGTCTGGATCGCATCATCGGGATGGCCCAGGTCTTCCATCTTGCGACGGGCGATATTGGCGGTAAAGGCCCGCGCATAGACCGGGGCGCCCAGGGCCTCGTAGAAATGCGCAACCGCGCCGACATGGTCCTCGTGCGCATGGGTGATGAACACCGCATCCAGCCGGTCGGCACGCTCTTTCAGCCATGTGATATCCGGCAGGATCAGATCGACCCCCGGCGTGCTGTCCATGTCCGGGAAAGTCACCCCCAGATCGATCAGGATCAGCCGTTCGTCATTGGGCGCGCCATAGCCGTACACATAGGCGTTCATGCCGATTTCGCCAGCTCCGCCCAACGGCAGATAGATCAGTCTTTTGCTGCTCATAAGATCAAGCATTGTCCTTGTTATATTGATGGATCACGGTCAACCCGTGCATCGTCAGATCCCGTTCAATTGTGTCAAACAGCACTTCGCCCTGAGCAAACAGAGGCGCCAGCCCGCCGGTCCCGACAACTTTCATAGGATGCCCATACTCGGCCTTGATGCGGGATGTAAGCCCCTCGATCAATCCGACATACCCCCAGAACACGCCGGACTGAATGCAGGCCACGGTGTTGGTGCCAATGACACTGTCCGGTCGCGAGATGTCCACATGCGGCAGCGCGGCTGCACCGGCGTGCAACGCCTCTAGGCTGAGGTTGACACCGGGGGCGATCACGCCACCCACATAGGCCCCATCCTCGGCCACCACGTCAAAATTTGTGGCCGTGCCGAAATCGACCACCACCACGTTACCGCCATGACGGTCAAACGCCCCGACGGCATTGGCCAGCCGGTCCGGTCCGGGCCGGGTGCCCTCATCGACCCGCGGCGCAACAGGAAGCTTGCATTCCGGTTTGCCAACCACAAGCGGGCGGCAGCCAAAGAACTGGTCGCAGAAGACCCGCAGATTGAACACAACGCGCGGCACCGTGGACGAAATGATCACATCGGTGATGTCCAGTTCGATGCCGTAATGTTTCACGAGCGTCGAAAACCAGGTGAAGTACGCATCTGCCGTCCGCCCGTGATGGGTCGACGTGCGCATGGTGCAAAGGAACTTTTCTCCGTCCCATATCGAAAACACCGTATTGGTATTGCCACAATCGATTGCCAACAACATCGGCTCATCCCCCTCAGAAAAAGACCTCGGCGGCGGACACGCCAACCCGGCCCTTTGGTGTGTTCAGCACCAGTTGCCCGGCCTCGTCCACCGTTTCGAAAACGCCCGTGATTTCGCTGTTGCCGGTGCGGGCCATGACGCTTTCGCCCAGCCGCGCGGCATGGCGCAGCCACAGCCGCCGGATCGGACCAAACCCGAACTCCTGAAACAGTCGTTCGTGATCGGCGAAAAACCCGGCCAGCCAGAACAGGAAATCCTCGGGGCTGCTGCGTTCGCCGCCCTCGCCCACCACACTGACCGGACGCACGGCCCCCGGTTCGACCGCCCCTGCATCGGGCGCGGCGATCAGGTTTACGCCGATCCCGATCGACAACCAATTGGTCTGCCCACCCTGCCCGCTGCTTTCCAAAAGAATGCCAGACACTTTGCCGCCGTTCAGCAAAATGTCATTGGGCCACTTCAGGCCCAGCTTTTGCCGGTCGATCAGTTTGCCCAGCGTGTAATAGAGCGCCACCGCCGCCGTAAAGGATCTGAGCGCCGCCTCTGCCGGTGTTCCGGTCGGACGCATCACCAATGTCGCGGCAAAGTTTCCGTCCGGGTTGACCCAAGGGCGCCCGCGGCGCCCCTGCCCGGCGGTTTGGCGCCGTGCCATGATCCAGGTTGGACCGCTCAACTCCGGAATGCACCTGCGGGCCTCGGCCATCGTGCTGTCGGTTTCCTCCAGCACGATACGGCCGTACCCGTCCGGCCAGAACTGTGCCGTTTCCGGCACGTCCCACAAAGGCGTGTCAGTTGACAAGAGCCGTCGCCGCTGCGGCTGCTGCGCCCTCGACGCCGAACATGTTGATGATGCCCACCAGCATGACCGCCGCCGCGCCCATAAGGAACACCCACAAAACCGGCGATCCGTTAGTATCCAGCTCTTCGCCGTCTTCGCCGAAATACATGTAGTAGACGATGCGCAGGTAATAGAACGCGCCGATGACCGACGCGATCACGCCCGCCACCGCCAACCATGCCAGGCCCGACTCATAAGCGGCGCGCAGCACATAGAACTTGCCAAAGAACCCCAGCATCGGCGGCACACCCGCAAGGCTGAAAAGCAGGACCAGCATCGCCAGGGCGCGGCCCGGTTCACGTTTGGAATACTGGTTCAGCGACTGGATGTCCGTTACCGGCTGCCCGTCACGTTCCATCATCAGGATAAAGGCGAAGGTCCCGATGTTCATGGTGACATAGATGGCCATGTAGATCAGCATCGCCTGCACGCCCAGAAGCGTCCCGGCCGCCAGCCCCATCATGGCAAAGCCCATATGCGCGATGGAGGAATAGGCCATAAGACGTTTGATATCGTTCTGACCGATGGCCGCAACTGCACCAAGGAACATCGACAGCACCGCCAGCAGGGCAATGACCTGCTGCCAATCGGCCACCGCACCGCCAAAGGCGTCATGCAGGACCCGCGCGAACAGGGCCATCGCAGCCACCTTGGGCGCCGTCGCAAAGAACGCGGTCACCGGTGTCGGCGCGCCCTCATAGACGTCCGGTGTCCACATGTGGAACGGCACCGCCGACACCTTGAACGCCAGACCCGAGATCAGGAAGATCAAACCGAACAGCAGCCCAAGCGACACCTCGCCATGCACAGCCGTCTGGATGATGCCCGAGAACAGCGTGGTCCCGGCATAGCCATAGACCAGCGAGGCGCCATAGAGCAGCAGGCCCGACGACAGCGCACCAAGGACGAAATACTTCAGACCGGCCTCGGTCGATTTCACGCTGTCCCGCCGCAACGAGGCCACGACATAAAGCGCCAGCGATTGCAGTTCGAGCCCCATGTAAAGCGACATGAGATCGCCAGCGCTGACCATCATCATCATGCCCACGGCGCTCAGCGCGACCAGCAGCGGATATTCGAACCGCAACAGCCCGCGACGCGCCATGTATTCCTGGCTCATCACCAGGATGGCCGCCGCCGACAGCAGGATTGCAACCTTGGCAAAGCGCGCGAACCCGTCATCGAGGAACATGCCGTTGAACACGACATTGGTGCCCTCGCCATTGATCCCGATCCAGGCTGCCAGCGCGCCCATCAGCGCCGCTGTGATCCAGACCAGCGCCGGACCAACCCGGTCCTTGGAGGTATAGACCGCCCCGACCAGTGCAAGCATGGCAAACACGGCAAGAATGATTTCCGGCAGGATTACGTTCAGATCAGCCTGAATCATCTCTGCGGCCCCCTCAGTTCGATGCGTGCTGCATGGCGGCCTTGGCGGCCCCCTGTGCAGCGTCATAATTTTCCACCAGCGCCGTGGTCGACGGGCCGATGATGTCTGTGATCAGCGACGGGTAAACGCCCAAAAGCAGGGTCATCACCACCAGCGGCGCAAAGATCGCGCGCTCGCGTCCGGTCATGTCGGTGATGGTTTTCAGGCTTTCCTTGATCAGGTCGCCGAACACCACCCGGCGATAGAGCCACAGCGCATAGCCCGCGCTGAAGATCACCCCGGTTGTCGCCACGGCCGCCACCCAGGTGTTGGCCTGGAACGTGCCCATCAGGGTCAGGAATTCACCCACGAACCCCGATGTGCCCGGCAGGCCCACGTTGGCCATGGTGAACAGCATGAACACCAGCGCATAGGCGGGCATCCGGTTCACAAGGCCGCCATAGGCGTCGATGTCACGGGTGTGCATCCGGTCATAGATCACGCCGACAATCAGGAACAGCGCCGCGGAAATGAACCCGTGGCTCAGCATCTGGAAAATCGCGCCATCAACACCCTGCTGATTGGCCGCAAAGATGCCCATTGTGACAAAGCCCATGTGCGCCACCGACGAATAGGCAATCAGCTTTTTCATGTCTTCCTGCACCAGCGCCACCAGCGAGGTGTAGACAATCGCAATCGCCGACATCCACAGAACCAGCGGCGTCATGACCTCGGACCCGACCGGGAACATCGGCAGACTGAACCGCAGGAACCCATAACCGCCCATCTTCAACAGGATCGCGGCCAGAACCACCGACCCGGCGGTCGGCGCCTGCACGTGCGCATCCGGCAACCAGGTGTGCACCGGCCACATCGGCATTTTCACCGCGAAGCTGGCAAAGAAGGCCAGGAACAGCAGCGTCTGCATGCCGCCCACGATCTGAATGCCCAGCAGGCTGAATGTGTCGCTGCCAAATTCGTGGTTCAGCAGCGCGGCAACATCGGTGGTGCCCGCATCAGCATACATGCCGACCATCGCCACCAGCATCAGAACTGACCCTAGGAAGGTATAAAGGAAGAACTTGAAGCTGGCATAGATCCGGTTTGCCCCACCCCAGATGCCGATGATCAGGAACATCGGGATCAGGCCAGCCTCGAAGAACAGGTAGAACAGCACCAGGTCCAGCGCCATGAACACGCCAAGCATCAGCGTTTCCAGGATCAGGAAGGCAATCATGTATTCCTTGACGCGGGTCTTGACCTCCCAGCTGGCCAGGATGGTCAGCGGCATGATGAAGGTGGTCAGCATCACGAACAGAACGCTGATACCGTCGACGCCCATCTTGTATTTCAGACCCAGCAGCCAGTCGGCCTCTTCCACGAACTGGAACCCGGTGTCGTTAGGGTTGAACTGGCTATAGATGCCCAGCGAGATCAGGAAGGTCGCCGAGGTCGCAATCAGCGCCAGCCATTTGGCGTTGCGCTGCGCGGCTTCGTCTTCGCCCCGCAGGAACACGGCCAGGATCAGCGCCGCAACAGCCGGGATGAATGTGACAATGGAAAGCAGGCTATCCATGTTAGTGTGCCCCTCCAATCGACATCCAGGTGATCAGGGCCGCAATGCCCAGCACCATCCAGAAGGCATAAGTAAAGATGTATCCCGACTGGGCCCGCCCCGCGAGACGGGTAAAGAAGGGCACGACCCCCATGGCAACCCCATTCAGGAAGCCGTCGATCACGTTGCCATCGCCGCGTTTCCACAGCGCCCGGCCAAGACCCAGGGCAGGTTTGACGAAAATCGCATTATAGATTTCGTCGAAATACCACTTGTTCTTGAGGAACAGGTACAGAGGCTGCTGGTTCTCGGCCAGCCGCTTGGGCATTGACGGGTTCACGATGTAGAACAGGTAGGACAACGCAAACCCCAGCAGCATCGCGATGAAGGGCGAGACCTTGACCCAAGTGGGGGCCGCGTGCGCGTCATCCAGAACGTGGTTGTCCGGCGCGATATAGAGCGCCCCCTCGCCCGGTTCCCCGGTAAAGGCATAATGGTGCGCACCCGCGTCGGCCTTTGCATCGGTCGCCTCACCATGGTCGGCATCCGCAGCAGGGGTTTCCGTCGCGCCATGATCCGCGGTTTCGCCATGGGCCATGCCCTGCGCACCGGCCTCGGCAACCGGAATGCCATAGAACTTGCCAACCTGATCGGTGTGACCGAAAAAGCTATTGTACCAGATCATCCCGGCAAACACCGCACCAAGCGACAGAACCCCCAGCGGTATCAGCATGACCATAGGGCTTTCATGCGCGTGCTCATGCGTGTGCTTGTCGCCGCGCGCCTCGCCAAAGAACGTCAGGAAAATCAGGCGCCAACTGTAGAAACTGGTCATCGCGGCGGCAATCACCAGCAGCCAGAAGCCATAGGATGATCCACCGGCCCAGGCGCTTTCGATGATCGCATCCTTGGACAGGAACCCAGCAAACCCGAAATGCGTCAGCGGAATGCCGACACCGGTAATGGCCAGCGTGCCGATCATCATCGCCCAAAAGGTATAGGGGATCTTCTTGCGCAGGTTGCCATAGTTCATCATGTCCTGCTCGTGGTGCATCGCGTGGATGACCGACCCGGCCCCAAGGAACAACAGCGCCTTGAAAAACGCGTGGGTAAAGAGGTGGAACATCGCCGCCGAATACATGCCCACGCCCGCAGCGACGAACATGTACCCCAGCTGCGAACAGGTCGAATAAGCAATGACGCGTTTGATGTCGGTCTGAACCAGACCCACGGTTGCGGCAAAAAAGGCAGTGCTCGCGCCCAGCACGGTGATGAACGTGGTCGCCTGCGGGGCAACCTCCATTAGCGGCGACATGCGGCAGACCAGGAAGACACCCGCCGTTACCATGGTCGCGGCGTGGATCAGGGCCGACACGGGTGTCGGACCTTCCATCGCGTCGGGCAGCCAGGTGTGCAGGATCAACTGTGCCGATTTACCCATCGCCCCGATGAACAGGAGGATCGCGATCAGGTTGGCCGCGTTCCATTCGCCCCAGAGAAACGTCAGTTGCGTTTCGGCGAGCGTCGGTGTGGCGGCAAAGATCGTGTCGAAATCAATGCTGTCGACCAGGAAGAACAACGCGAAGATGCCAAGCGCGAACCCAAAGTCCCCCACCCGGTTGACCACAAAGGCCTTGATCGCGGCGGCATTGGCGCTGGGTTTGCGGTAATAGAACCCGATCAGCAGGTAGGATGCGACGCCCACGCCCTCCCAGCCAAAGAACATCTGGACAAGGTTGTCGGCCGTGACCAGCGCCAGCATGGCAAAGGTAAAGAATGACAGATAGGCAAAGAAACGCGGCTTATAGCTTTCGCCGTCTTTCCACTGTGGATCCTTGTCCATGTAGCCAAAGCTGTAGAGATGCACCAGCGACGACACCGTGGTGATCACGATCAGCATGATCGCCGTCAGCCGGTCCAGACGAATGGACCAATCGGTGCTGAGCGTACCGCTTTCGATAAAGCGCAGGATCTGAATATGCTCGGTCGTGCCGTCAAAGGTCAGGAACACGATCCAGCTGAGCAGCGCGGCCAGGAACAACAGGCCCGTGGCAACCCAGGTGGCTGCCGTTTCGCCGATGAATTTCCAGCCGAACCCGCAGATCAACGACCCGATGAGGGGGGCAAATAGGATTGTTTGTTCCATGTCGGCTCAGCCCTTCATCACGTTGACGTCTTCCACGGCGATGGTGCCGCGGTTGCGGAAGAAACAGACCAGGATGGCCAGACCGATCGCCGCCTCGGCCGCCGCAACGGTCAGCACGAACAGCGTGAACACCTGCCCGACCAGATCCCCCAGAAAGCTGGAAAACGCCACAAGGTTGATATTCACCGCCAGCAGCATCAACTCGATGCTCATCAGCAGGATGATCACGTTCTTGCGGTTCAGAAACAGCCCGAAAATACCGATGACGAACAGCGTCGCCGCAACGGTGAGGTAATGTTCAAGTCCGATCATGTCGTCCCTCGGTTTTTTCTTCCCGGTTAAGACCCGGGTCATTATCGCCCCGGATCAAGCCCGGGAAATTGTCATCCCGGACGCGATCCGGGAACAGGACAGGCTTACAGCCCCTGCCCCGGTTTCACGTCTTTCAGTTCCATCGCCTTGGCCGGGTCGCGCATCATCTGGGCGATGATGTCCTGGCGCTTGATGTCGGTGCGGTGGCGCAGGGTCAGAACGATGGCGCCGATCATGGCAACCAGCAGGATCAGACCGGCCAGTTGGAACAGCAGGAAATACTGGTCGTAAAGGATCAGGCCCAGGGCCTCGGTATTGTGTTTGTCGACCGGGGTGACCTGCGCGCGCAGGCCTTCGGCGGCGGCGTTGGATTCCCATGCACCAAAGGCCATGACGAATTGCATCAGGATCACCAGCCCGATCAGCAAGGCCAACGGCATGTATTTCGCCATCTCGGCCTTCAGCTCGGCAAAATCGACGTCCAGCATCATCACCACAAACAGGAACAGAACCGCGACCGCGCCGACATAGACAATGACCAGCAGCATGGCGACGAATTCAGCCCCAAGCAGAACGAACAGGCCCGCCGAGGACAGGAACGCCAGGATCAGCCACAGGACCGAGTGCACCGGCTGGCGGCTGACCACGGTGAAAAACCCGCCCGCGATCGCGCTGATCGAAAATAGGTAGAAGGCAAAAACGCTCATGTCTCGTCATCCTCTGTCTCGCCCATGGCCTCTTGCGCCAGTTCCAGCGCGCGGGTCATGGCCGGGATGCCGGCAAAGACCGACATCTGTCCGATCGTTTCCACGATCTCTTGCTTTCTTGCGCCCGCCGCAACCGCGTGGCGCACGGTCTGGCGCAGCGCGGTATCGGCCTGGGCCCCCTGCATCGTCAGCCCGGCCAGCGTCAGCAACAGCCGCGTCTTGGCATCCAGCCCGTCCTTGTTGACCGCATTCCCGAACCAGAATTCCATCGCCTCTTTGGGCATGGTCGGCCACAGCGCCTCGAACCCCTTGGGCGAAAAGGTCTCGAGCGCCGGGTTCAGCGACTTGGCCATCTCGTGGGCCTGAGACATCATTGCCTCGAACGGATTGCGGGGGGTCTCACTCATCGGTAGGGCGCGTCCATTTCCAGATTGCGGGCGATTTCAGCCTCCCAGCGATCACCGTTATCCAGCAGCTTGGCCTTATCGTAAAACAGCTCTTCACGGGTTTCGGTGGCAAATTCGAAATTCGGCCCCTCGACGATGGCATCGACCGGGCAGGCCTCCTGGCAGAACCCGCAATAGATGCACTTGGTCATGTCGATGTCATAGCGCGTGGTGCGGCGGCTGCCGTCCTCGCGGGGTTCGGCGTCGATGGTGATGGCCTGCGCCGGGCAGATCGCCTCGCACAGTTTGCAGGCAATGCAGCGTTCTTCGCCGTTGGGATAGCGGCGCAGCGCGTGTTCGCCGCGGAACCGGGGCGACAGGGGCCCCTTTTCATGCGGATAGTTCACCGTGGCCTTGGGCGCGAAGAAGTATTTCAGGCCCAGTTTGAACCCCTTGGCAAAGTCCGCCAGCAGGAAATACTTGGCGGCGCGGGTGTAATCGATCTGTGTCATGTCAGCCCCCCGTGCTCCAGCGGGCAAAAGCCCCCCAAAACCAGTCGAATTTTGCGGCGAAAGAGACGAAGACCACCCAGGCCAGGCTGAACGGCAGGAACACTTTCCAGCCCAGGCGCATCAGCTGGTCATAGCGGTAGCGCGGGGTGATCGCCTTGACCATCGAGAACATGAAGAACACGAACAGCATCTTCAGGATCATCCACAGGATGCCGTCGGGCAGCCCCGGAATGGGCGACAGCCAGCCGCCAAAGAACAACAGCGACACCAGGGCGCACATCAGCACCACGGCCACCAGTTCCCCGATCATGAACAGCAGGAACGGGGTCGACGAATATTCAACCTGATAGCCGGCCACCAGTTCCGACTCAGCCTCGGGCAGGTCAAACGGCGGGCGGTTGGTTTCGGCCAGCGCCGAGATGAAGAACAGGAACAGCATCGGGAAATGCGGCAGCCAGTACCAGCTGAACAGCCCGTAATCGCCATCCTGTGCCTGCACGATATCGCCGAAATTCATGCTGCCGGTGGACAGGATCACACCGATGATGATCAACCCGATCGACACCTCGTATGAAATCATCTGCGCGGCCGAGCGCAGCGAGCCTAGGAACGGGTATTTCGAGTTGGACGCCCAGCCCCCCATGATCACGCCGTAAACCTCAAGCGAGGAGACCGCAAAGACATAGAGAATGGCAACGTTGATGTCTGACAGCACCCAACCGTCATTGAACGGGATCACCGCCCAGGCGATCAGCGCCATGACCAGCGAGACCATCGGCGCCAACAGGAACACGGCCCGGTCGGCGCCGGCGGGAAAGACGACTTCCTTGACGATGTATTTCAGGAAATCCGCGAAGCTTTGCAGCAGGCCGTAAAACCCGACCACGTTCGGCCCGCGGCGCATCTGCACGGCCGCCCAGATTTTGCGGTCAGCATACATAAGAAAGGCAAGGGCAACCAAAAGTGGCACCACTAACAGCAGAATTTGACCTACAATCAAAAGCGCTATGCCTAGGTATGTGGTGGTAAAAAATTCAGCCATAAGTCCTCACACCGTGGGTATCCCGTTTTCCTCGCAGTCGGACACGACAACTTTGGCGTCAATCGTTTCCAAACCACGGGGCAGCGTCGGCGAGATGGTGTAAACAGCATCTGCCGTCCACACGCCACCCTCTTCGTTCATTTTTGTGCGCAAATGACGCGCAAATCCGTATCCGCGGTTCAGCGTGTACTGCGCCACGGCACATCGTGCATAGGAAATGACGTCTTCCGGCCTGCGCGACCCGGCCAGTGTCACATCTATCTGCACAAGTTCATCGTCCAGAGGGGTCGCTTCCGCCCCCTGATATTCGAGATTCGACGGCCCGCTTGCGGCGGTTTCCCCCGTATCACAGGCCATCAACAGCATCGGCGATATGAGCGCCACCCGCATCATTCAGCGGCAATCTTGTCCGTGCCACGCGACTTGGCGTTGGCCGACAATTCCGCCATCAGCGCCGAGGCCCGTGCAACCGGGTTGGTCAGGAAGAAATCCCTGATCGCCGGACGGAACGTCGCCTTGCCCAGCTTGCCGGGTTTCAGCGGTGTCATCTCGTTCCCGGGAACCTGGTCGATTTGCGCCAGATGCGGTACCTCGGCGACCAGCGCTGTGCGCAGTTGCGCAATGTTATCATAGGGCAGCGTTGCATCCAGTTCCGCGCTCAGCGCACGCAGGATGGCCCAGTTTTCCTTGGCCTCGCCCGGGGCGAACCCGGCGCGCAGCGCAAGCTGCGGGCGGCCTTCGGTGTTGACGAACAGGCCCGGTTCCTCGGTATAGGCGGCCCCCGGCAGGATGATGTCGGCGCGATGCGCCCCGCGGTCACCGTGGCTGCCCTGATAGATCACGAATGCGCCGTCGGCGATTTCCACCTCATCCGCGCCCAGGTTGTAAACCACCTCGGCCCCGTCCATGGCGGCGTCGAGCCCACCTTCGGTCACGGCGCCCACATCCATCGCGCCCACGCGCGATGCGGCAGTGTGCAGAACCAGCAGCTTGCTTTGGGTTTCCTTGGCCAGCTTCATCGCGGCGGCCAGAACGGCGGTGCCGTCGGCCTCGCTCAGCGCGCCCTGTCCCACGATCACGATGCTCGGCGCGTCCAGAACGGCGCCGTACTCCTTGTTCAAGAGGCTGTCCAGCGCGGCACGATCCGTGCCCACATGGGCATAGTCATAGGTCAGGTCCACCGCCTCGCCCACAAGACCGATGTTGGCCCCTTTCGACCAGGCCTTGCGGATCCGGGCGTTCAGAACCGGCGCTTCTTCGCGCGGGTTGGTCCCGATCAGCTGAATGAACTTGGCATCGTCGATATCTTCTATCGTCGCTGTGCCGACATAGGCGCCCCGGTTGCCCGCGGGCAGCTTGGCCCGGTCGGTGCGGCATTCAACAACACCGCCCTGACCCTCGATCAGCTGTTTCAGCGCAAAAATGGCCTCGACCGGGGCAAGATCGCCCACCAGACCGGCCAGTTTCTTGCCCTTCATCGCGGCGGCGGCGGCGCTCAGCGCCTCGCCCCAGTTCGCTTTGCGCAATTTGCCGTTTTCCCGGATGTAAGGCGTGTCCAGACGCTGGCGGCGCAGACCGTCCCAGACAAAGCGGGTCTTGTCGGAAATCCATTCCTCGTTCACGCCGTCATGGTTGCGAGGCAGGATGCGCATCACTTCGCGCCCCTTGGTGTCGACCCGGATGTTCGATCCCAGCGCATCCATCACGTCGATGGTTTCCGTCTTGGTCAATTCCCACGGACGGGCGGTGAACGCATAGGGTTTGCTGACCAGCGCGCCCACCGGGCACAGGTCGATGATGTTGCCCTGCAGGTTCGAATCCAGCGTTTCGTTCAGATAGCTGGTGATTTCCGAATCTTCCCCGCGGCCGGTCTGGCCCATCTGGGTGATTCCGGCCACCTCGGAGGTAAATCGCACGCATCGCGTGCAACTGATGCAGCGCGTCATGTGGGTTTCGACCAGCGGGCCGAGATCCAGATCATCCACCGCGCGCTTGGGCTCGCGGAAGCGGCTGAAATCGACGCCATAGGCCATCGCCTGATCCTGAAGGTCACATTCGCCGCCCTGATCACAGATCGGACAATCCAGCGGATGGTTGATCAGCAAGAACTCCATCACCCCCTCGCGGGCCTTCTTGACCATCGGCGAATTGGTCCTGACCTGCGGCGCCTGGCCTTCGGGACCCGGGCGCAGATCCTTGACCTGCATCGCACAAGAGGCCGCCGGTTTGGGCGGACCGCCCACGACCTCGACCAGACACATTCGGCAGTTCCCCGCAATCGTCAGACGCTCGTGATAACAGAAACGGGGGATTTCCACCCCCGCCTGTTCACAGGCCTGGATCAGGGTCATGGCCCCGTCAACTTCGATTTCGGTTCCGTCAATGTTGATCTTGCGGAGGTCAGACATGGTCTATTTCGCCTTCAATAGCACGCCGATCGCGCTGGATTTTGAAATCTCCGCACGCCCGAAGGTGCAGAAGGTTTCCGGTTTCGAGTAGGACACGCCATTGGCGGCCAGAAATTTTTTGCCCTTGGATCGCATCCGGGCCTTTTCCGAGTCGGATTCGATGTAGCTGCGGATTTCATCATCCGTATAGCCAAGGTCGTTGGCCCGCGCCTTGAGCCGGCGCAGCACGCCGATGGCCTTGAACAGACGCGCATGGATAGTGTCACAGTGATCACGCACCTCGTCGGCAATCGCAACGGCAAACAGGGCGTCTTCGATCTCGGGGACATCGCGCAGGGATGGTTTTGCGTCCGCACCAGCCGCCGGCACGGCAAAGGCAAGAAGGGCGGCAATCGTAAGGGTCTTGATACTGGTCATGATAGGTCTCTCCTTTGAGGAGAGACCAGAACATGCCAAACCGGCCTTGATATTCAATATCACGCCCGAAAACCCTGTTTTATCGCCCCAAAACCCGCTCATGCCCGGCACCGTCCCTGGAAGGTCAGCGTATTGTCCCGGATCGTCAGCGTCTCGGGCGGCGTGTCCGGACCAACGACCCAGTCAATCCGCGAGGTGCCGAAATTCGCGATGCAGTATTTCGTGCCCTCATAGCGCCCCGCCTCGCGTGCGCCATCGAGAGATGAGGACACATCGTCGATCTCGGTCACGAATTGCGAAAGATCATCGCCGACCTTGCTGGTCTTGGCCGGGAAATATTGGCCCTCGAACAGGATGCGTTCGTTTCTGGCCTGTCCGCACGCCACAAGCGCCAGCAGCATGCCCGCCAGCGCCGCCTTGTGTCCCAAATTGATCAGACCCCTGTTCATCGGTTTCAGCCCACCCGCGAATGCACCGGGCGATAGACCGGCTGTTTGTCGATAACGGCGATTGAATCGTGAATATGGAGCCCGGCCACATGCGCGCCCAGTTCGGGATGGCGCATACCCTTTTTGTGGTACCAGTGATGCATGTCATCGACCAGTTCACGTGCGAAGCGGAAGAAATTGTCACTGCTGCGATACCCGCCACCGAATTTCGGCAGATAGGCGGTGTGCAGATCCTCGATCATGTAGATGCCGTTTTCGGCCAGCTTTGGGTAAAGATGCTCGAACGAGGCGCGCACATGCGGCATCCTATGGCTGCCATCGTCCAGAATGACATCGACGCCGCCCATTTCCTCGACCACCTTGTCCAGAAACTCGGGGTCGGCCTGGCTGCCGATACGGACCTGGCCGGCCTGCCCGTCGAATTGCGCGCACTCCTTGTTGATGTCGATCCCGAACAGGGTGGCATCCTTGCCGAAATACTTGCGCCACATCTGCAGCGAGCCGCCCTTGTTCACGCCGATTTCAAGGAACCGCACATCGGTGCCACGGAACGGCGCGAAATAGCGTTCGTAGATCGGGATATAGTGATGCCACTTGTGAACCACGACGCCCTTGTTCTCGGCAAAGAGCCTGAGCAGGTCGCCGTCAAAACCGTACTTGGTCCGGATGTCTTCGGATACGTCGGCGCCTTCTTCGAATTTGAACCGCCTCATCTGCCCGTTCCTTTACCCTGTGTCACCGTCCAACCCTCACTCTGCCGCGACGGGCGAACACCCGTGGCTGCGCCACATATCCGCCTGCTCCAGATCGGCCCAGCCAAAGGCATGGGCGCTGGGTCCATGGGTGCGCAGGTGCTCAAGCCGCGCCATCGCTTTGTCCAGAGTGGGCTTGTGCCCGGCCGGCACCCACCACATCACGAAATGCATATCGCCCAGAACTTCGAACCATTCTTGGCGCCGTTCGTAAAACTGCTTGTGAATGGTGCCCCAGACGAATTTTTCCAGGCTCGGCGCATCCTCCCACACGGTCAGGTTGGCCACGAACTGCGGATCGTCCCCGATGCTGTTCTCGGTATTGCCGGTGCCCGGCTCGCCCGACCCTTCCATCATCCAGACGAACCCGGGCATCCGTTTGCCCAGCCCGTTGATCCGGTCGAGGTTGTCCATGAACTCGGCAACACGCGGGTCATCGGTCGGGGCCAACAGGCGCCCGACGTTCAACTCGGCCAGATGTTGCTGCGATCCGCTCATGCCTCAGCCTTTTTTCAGAACCATCACGCTCAGCGCCGTTTGCTGTGCGATTTCACCATCCAAAGTCGCACAGGCGTCCAGCGCCGAATAGTCCGTGCCATAGCGCGCCGCCAGCGAGCGGCGTTTGATATCCGCCTCTAGGTCGACGGCCCCGCGCTGTTGCAATGCGGTTGCCGCGCCGGATTTGGCGCGCGCCTCGCTCATCGCCTTGGCCAGCGTTTCGTCATAAGCGTACCGCGCACAGCGCGACGCCAGTTCGCGCGCAACGCGACGCTCGGCATAATGCTGTGGCCCGGGCATCTGCACCAGCCGCTGCGCGCGCGCGTCATCCAGACGGGACGTGCCGCCACAGGCCGCCAGAACACTCAGGGCCACTGTCGAAATCAGAACCTTGCGCATCATCAATCTCCTTGCCGTGCGGCGCTGTTATTCTGCCGCAACGGCGCTGACGCGACCCGTGCGCTTGTGTTTGATCCGGTCTTCGATCTCGTCGCGGAAGTTGCGGATCAGGCCCTGAATGGGCCAGGCCGCCGCATCGCCAAGGGCGCAGATCGTGTGCCCCTCGACCTGCTTGGTGACATCGAGCAGCATGTCGATCTCTTCGACCTCGGCCTCGCCCGTCACCAGACGGTCCATGACCCGCATCATCCATCCCGTCCCTTCCCGGCAAGGCGTGCACTGGCCACAGCTTTCATGCTTGTAGAACTTGGACAACCGCCAGATTGCCTTGATGATATCGGTCGAGTTGTCCATCACGATCACCGCAGCGGTGCCCAGACCGCTGCGCTGTTCGCGCAGGTAATCGAAATCCATGATCGCCTCGCGCATGTTCTCGCCACGGATACAGGGCACCGACGATCCGCCGGGGATCACCGCTTTGAGGTTGTCCCATCCGCCGCGGATACCGCCGCAATGCTTGTCGATCAGCTCCTCGAAGGTGATCGACATCGCCTCTTCGACGACGCAGGGGTTGTTCACATGGCCCGAAATCGCAAACAGCTTGGTGCCCGCGTTGTTCGGACGGCCAAAGGATGAAAACCATTCCGGTCCACGGCGCAGGATGGTCGGGACGACAGCGATCGATTCCACGTTGTTCACCGTTGTCGGGCAGCCGTAAAGACCCGCCCCCGCCGGGAACGGCGGCTTCATGCGCGGCATGCCTTTCTTGCCCTCAAGGCTTTCAAGCAGCGCGGTTTCCTCACCGCAGATATAGGCCCCCGCCCCATGGTGCAGGTACAGATCGAAATCCCACCCCGATTTGGCGGCGTTCTTGCCCAGCAGTCCGGCCTCGTAAGCCTCGTCGATGGCGTTCTGCAACGCCTCGCGCTCGCGGATGTATTCCCCGCGGATATAGATGTAGCAGGCGTTCGCGTTCATCGCGAAAGACGCGATCAGACAGCCCTCGATCAGGGTATGCGGATCATGGCGCATGATCTCGCGGTCCTTGCAGGTGCCCGGCTCGGATTCATCGGCATTCACCACCAGGTAGGACGGGCGACCGTCGCTTTCCTTGGGCATGAAAGACCATTTCAGACCGGTCGGGAAACCCGCGCCGCCGCGCCCGCGCAGACCGCTGTCTTTCATCTGCGAGATGATCCAGTCCCGCCCCTTTTTGATGATCCCGGCGGTCCCGTCCCAATGGCCACGCTCCTGCGCGCCCTTCAGGGTGCGGTCGTGCATCCCGTAGAGATTGGTAAAGATCCGGTCCTGGTCTTTCAGCATCAGCCTAGCCTTTGTCAGCCTGGCGTTTCCGCCAGATGTTAATCGTCTGCCACAGCGCCCAGCCGAACCCGGCCAGCGCCGCAAGGTCAAAAAAGGCGCGCGTCCGGTTGGACCAGCCCCAGTATGACCCTGCAAAATTCGCAAGCAGCCAGAGCAGGCCGACCCCTGCGATCACAAGCGCAACGCGCTGCCCCGCCTTGGTCGTTGAATCCCGCTCTGATGCCATATCTCAGTGCTCCTACTTCTTGCGCGCCGAGAATTCGGTCTCGCCGCCGCTTGCAAGGATCTTGGCCTGCTCGACCCAGTTGTCACGGCTGACCCGGCCCTTGAAGCCCTGAAGGTTCTGATCGACCCAGGCGACCTCTTTGTCGGTCCAGCTTGCAACCTGATCGAAATGGTAAAAGCCCATTGTGTTGAGCAGGATTTCCAGTTTCGGACCGACGCCCTTGATCAGCTTGAGATCATCTGCGCCGCCTGCGCGGGCCGCGCTCAGTGTCGCGGGGGCATCCGCTGCGGTGGCGGTGGCCGCCGGTGCGGGTTCTGCCGCTTTGGGGGCGGGGGCCGCTTTGGCCGCCGGGGCCGGTGCACTGCCGCCTTCGTATTTCCAGCTTCCCTTGCGCTCGGACAGCTCTTGCTGACCGGCCAGTGCAGTCGACGGCTTGATCAGCGGTTCCGACGACGCGGCGGGGGCGGGTTTTGGTGCGGGTGTTTCTTTCGCCGGATCAGCAGCCTTGGCAGGCGCCGGCGCCGGTGCTGCCGCAGCAGGGGCCGGAGCGGGTGCCGGTTCGGCGGGTTTCGCCGGGGCCGGGGTGGGCGTCGTCGCGGCAGAGGTGGTTATTGCCGTCCCTTGGGAGCCCGAGCACCAGAGCCAATTCAGGATCAAACCCACGACCGCGAAGGCCAGAACACCGATCACGATCGATTTCAGAAACCCGGTGCCGAACAGCAAGAGGAGTATCGCCAAGACGACCCCTGCCCCGGCAGCCATTTTCCAACAGCGTTTGCTGCAGCTGCTTTGATCAGTACTACTTGTCATCTTAGAAATTCTCCCGTTGCACTACATTATTTCTTATAAATACCGTCTTTTTTCGCGCGTTGGGAAAATTCTGTTTCGCCGCCTTCCGCAAGCTGCTTTGCCTGCTCAACCCAGTTGTCCCGGCTGACCCGGCCCTTGAACCCTTCCAAGTTCTGATCGACCCAGGCGATTTCATCCGCGCTCCAGGCGCCCACCTGGTCGAAGTGATAGAAACCCAGCGTGTTCAGCAGCGTTTCCAGCTTGGGTCCCACGCCCTTGATCAGCTTCAGGTCATCCGCCCGTCCGCCGCGCGCGGCCTTCAGGGCCTTGGGCTTAGTCCCTGCCCCGCTTGCTGCCGTCTTGACAGGTGCCGCTGACTTGGCTTTTGCCGCCGCTTTCGGTTTTGCCGCTTTCGGTTTTGCTGTCACCTTTGGCTTGGCTTTTGACGTGGCTTTGGCGGCCTGTTTGGTCACACCGGTTTCGTCTGCGGGGGTTTCGGCGGCAGGTTTGACCGCCTTGGCCGGTGCTGCCTTTTTCGCCGCCGGGGGTTTGGGCGCATTGGCCGCCTTGCCCTGCCAGGGCGTAAGCAGCGGCACTTCGGTCCCGTCGATCCGCTTAACCGTGTCCCCGATATCGCTGGCCAGTTGCACGCTGGCGTTATACTGGGTGCGGCCGCTGTCATATTCGGTCAGACTGGTCAGCCCGCTCAGCGGCTCGGCGGCGTAACGTCCGTTTTGCGGACCCGGAAGCGGCACCTTGCCCGCGGCCAGGTCATCCAGGATTTCGCCCATTCGCGCAGCGGTCAGATCCTCGTAGTAATCCTTGCCGATCTGCGCCATCGGTGCATTCGCGCAGGATCCGAGGCATTCGACCTCTTCCCAGCTGAATTTGCCATCCGCACTCAGCTCATGCGGCTTGGCGGCGATTTTTTCGCGGCAGACCGCGACCAGATCCTCGGCCCCGCAGATCATGCAGGATGTCGTTCCACAAATTTGAATATGCGCAACAGAACCAACCGGTTGCAGCTGAAACATGAAGTAGAACGAAGCCACCTCAAGCGCGCGGATATAGGCCATGCCCAGCATGTCGGCCACATGTTCTATCGCCGGGCGGGTCAGCCACCCCTCCTGCTCCTGCGCGCGCCAGAGCAGCGGGATGATCGCGCTGGCCTGACGGCCCTCGGGATACTTGGTGATCTGCGCCTCGGCCCAGGCCTGGTTGGCGGGCGTGAAGGCAAAACTGTCGGGTTGCTCGGGGTGGAGACGGCGAAGCATGACTTAGAACCCTTTGTGCCCGTGGCGGCGTTGGTTGCCTCCGGCGGGAGTATTTTTGGCAAGATGAAGAAGGGGCGTGGCGCGCATCAGCGGTCGATCTCCCCGAACACGACATCCATCGTGCCGATAATCGCGGCGACATCGGCCAGCTGGTGCCCCACGGCGACGTGATCCATCGCCTGAAGATGCAGATACCCCGGCGCGCGGATTTTTGAGCGGTAGGGTTTGTTGGTCCCGTCAGCTACCAGGTAGACACCGAATTCACCTTTGGGCGCCTCGACGGCGGCGTAGACCTCACCGGCAGGTACATGGAACCCTTCGGTATAAAGCTTGAAGTGGTGGATCAGGCTTTCCATCGAGGTCTTCATGTCCGACCGCGACGGCGGGGTGATCTTGCCTCGCGCCAGAACATCGCCCTGCCCGTCAGGCGCGTTCAGTTTTTCGATCGATTGATGGATGATCCGCAGAGACTGGCGCATTTCCTCCATGCGAACGAGGTAGCGATCGAAACAATCACCATTCTTGCCCACGGGGATCTGGAAGTCGAACTCGTCATAGCATTCATAGGGCTGCGCGCGGCGCAAATCCCAGGCCAGGCCCGACCCGCGCACCATCACGCCGGAAAAGCCGTAAAGCTGAATGTCTTCTTCGGTCACGACGCCGATATCGCAGTTGCGCTGCTTGAAAATCCGGTTCTCTGTCAGCAGCCCGTCAATATCGTCCAGCACATTGGGGAACTCATTCGCCCAGGTTTCGATATCTTCCAGCAAGCCGGCCGGCAGATCCTGGTGCACGCCGCCGGGGCGGAAATAGGCCGCGTGCAAACGCGCGCCACAGGCGCGTTCATAAAATTCCATCAGCTTTTCACGCTCTTCGAACCCCCAGAGCGGCGGGGTCAGCGCACCGACATCCATCGCCTGCGTGGTCACGTTCAAAAGGTGGTTCAGGATGCGCCCGATTTCGGAATACAGCACCCGGATCAGCGAGGCACGGCGCGGCACCTCGACGCCGGTCAGCTTTTCGATGGCCAGACACCAGGCATGTTCCTGGTTCATCGGCGCCACGTAATCCAGACGGTCGAAATAGGGCAGGTTCTGCAGGTAGGTCCGGCTTTCCATCAGCTTTTCGGTGCCACGGTGCAGCAGGCCGATATGCGGGTCACAGCGCTCGACGATCTCGCCGTCCAGCTCAAGAACCAGACGCAAAACCCCATGCGCCGCAGGGTGTTGCGGGCCGAAGTTGATGTTGAAATTGCGAATTTTCTGTTCGCCTGTCAGGGCGTCGTCGAACTTTGAGCCGTCCATCATTGCGGGACCTCTTCAGTTTTGCCGAGCTCGGATGTCGCGAATGCCCAAAGCAGGACATTCGGGCCGAGATAGGGAATGAGGCCAAAAACCAGCACCCATGCCGGATAGCCATGTCTTTTCTGAATGACGCGTGCGGGCAACAGGAACAGGGCAATCAAAATCAGCGCCGCAAAAAGCATCGCTGTAGAATGAAACGCCCCAACGTCAGAAAATCGCCCGTGCATCTACAGCTTCTCCAGTTCCTGAAGCTTCATCGCCATGTACCACGCCAGCAGAGGCACACCGATCGGCACGATACAGGCCAGCGCCCAGTACTTGTTGATGCCGAAATGCGGCAACAGCTTGAGCATCGGAATCGTCGTCAGCGCGCTGATCAGCCAGAGCAGACCACCCATCACTCGGCCTCCTTCTTCTCATCGCCGGGAAGGATGTATTCCGCCCCTTCCCATGGGCTCATGAAATCGAACTGGCGGTATTCCTGAACCAGCGACACGGGTTCATAGACGACACGCTTTTGCGCCTCGTCATAGCGAACCTCGGTATATCCGGTGGTCGGGAAATCCTTGCGCAGCGGATACCCGCGAAAGCCATAGTCGGTCAGGATGCGACGCAAATCCGGGTGACCCGAAAACAGGATGCCGAACATGTCGTAAACTTCACGCTCGAACCAGTTGGCCGAGGGGTGCACATCCACGATCGAAGGCACCATGTCATCCTCGCGGATGCTGACGCGCAGGCGCACGCGCTGGTTCTGGTACATCGACAGGAAGTGATAGACCACGTCGAACCGCTTGGCGCGTTCGGGATAATCCACCGCCGTGATATCCACGAGGGACGAGAACCGGCAGGAACTGTCGCTTTTCAGAAACTCGACGAAGCCGGTGATATTGGCCGGGGTCACGTCGATGGTCAGCTCATCATGGGTCACGGTCCAGGCCAGAACGCAATCGGGGCGCTTCAGCTCGATATGGGTGCCCAGTTCTTTCAGTGCTTCGCTCATCGCACAATTGTCCCCGTCCGGCGGATTTTCCGCTGCAACTGCATCAGGCCATAAAGCAAGGCCTCGGCCGTCGGCGGGCAGCCGGGCACGTAGATGTCGACCGGAACGATCCGGTCACAGCCCCGCACCACGGAATAACTGTAGTGATAATACCCGCCCCCATTGGCGCAGGAGCCCATCGAAATCACATAGCGCGGCTCGGGCATCTGGTCGTAAACCTTGCGCAGCGCCGGTGCCATCTTGTTGGTCAGGGTGCCGGCCACGATCATCACGTCCGACTGGCGCGGCGAGGCGCGCGGCGCGATCCCGAACCGTTCGGCGTCATAGCGCGGCATCGAGGTGTGCATCATTTCAACCGCGCAACAGGCCAGACCGAATGTCATCCAGTGCAACGACCCGGTGCGCGCCCAGTTGATCAGATCCTCGGTCGAGGTCAGCAGAAATCCCTTGTCCTGCAACTCGGCATTCAGGGCCTGCGTGGCGACCTCGCGGTCGGCGCCCGCTGAATTGGCGGATGTGCTCACTCCCATTCCAGGGCCCCTTTCTTCCATTCATAGGCAAAGCCGATGGTCAGAACGCCCAGGAACACCATCATCGACCAGAACCCGACCATGCTCACATCCTTGAAGGCCACGGCCCAGGGGAACAGAAAGGCGATTTCGAGGTCGAAAATGATGAACAGGATCGACACCAGGTAGAACCGGACGTCGAATTTCATCCGCGCATCGTCGAATGCGTTGAACCCGCATTCATAGGCGCTGACCTTTTCGGGATCCGGATTTCGGACCGCCAGAACAACCGCGGCAAGGATGAGGACAAGGCCCAACCCGATTGCGACGGCTAAAAACACCAGAATGGGAAGGTATTCCCGCAACATCTCTTCCACGAGTGGGCTCCTTTTATTGCGCTGCCCGTCGGGCGCGCCGTCAAATGGCGTGTTGACCTTGGCTGTGTCTATCCCTGTGCGCGCAGGGGGTCAACGGGGCCAACCCCCTCAAAGAGCGCGAGAATGGCCGCAACCGGGCCATCAACGTCAGAAAAAGTGCAGGTGCAGCATTGATGCATCGTCATCGGGCAGATTTGCGTGCGATCAAGGTCGCCGCCCCGACTCGGCCTGTCACCCCGGCGATCTCAGGCGGCGCCGGTGATCCAGGTCGGTTTTTCCTTGGCGAAAAATGCCCTGATTCCCTCTTCCGCCTCTGCCGTCTCCCATTGAAGGACGAGCGCGCGGATGGTTCTGTCGATGGTGGCCTGATCGATCGGCGGACCAAACGACCGCGCCAGCCGTTTCGAGGCCGCAACGGCCCCGGGCGCACAGGTGAGATAGGGCGCGACTTCGAATTCCACGGCCTCGCTCAGCCCCTCCTCGGGCACGGTGCGCGCGAGCAGACCCAGATCGACCGCTTCGGTCGCGTCGAACAAACGGGCCGACATGAACACACGCCGCGCCCTGGCCTCACCCATGCGGGCCAGGCAATAGGGGCTGATCGTGGCAGGGATCAGGCCCAGCCGCGCCTCGGTAAACCCCATCATTGCGCGGTCCACACTAATGGCCACGTCACAAATGCTGATCAGGCCCAGACCGCCGCCAAAGGCGTTCCCCTGAATGGCGCCGATGACCGGTTTTGACAGCGTGTTCATCGCAAACAGCATCTTGGCCAGTTTGCTGGCCTCGGCAAACCGTGTCTGCCCGTCGGCCTTCATCTGCTGCTGCATCCAGCCCAGATCGCCCCCGGCGCAGAATGTCTTGCCCTTGCCGGTCAGAACAACCACGCGCACTGCGTCGTTCGCGTCAAGCTGGCCGGCCACGACCGTCAGCTCATCGATCATCTGGCCCGACATGGCGTTGTGCTTGTCCGCGCGGTCCAGCGTCAGGGTCGCCACGCCGCGCGCGTCGGTCTCAACGCTGATCGTTTCAAACATGCGCCTGCTCTCCGGTCCGCATGGCCAGTGCCATGGCACTGGCTTCGGCGATCACGTCCAGATCCAGCCCGGTGTCATAGCCCAGACGCTCCAGATGCGCCGCGACGGATTCGGTCGCGACGTTGCCCGCCGCACCGGGGGCATAGGGGCAGCCGCCCAACCCGCCGGCCGCCGCATCAAACACCCGCACGCCCAGCGCCAGCGCCGCATCGATATTGTCCAGCGCCCGCCCGGCGGTATCATGGAAATGCCCGGCCAGACGGCCCACCGGCACCACGTCGCGTACGGTCAGCAGCATCCGCGCGACCGAATCCGGCGTTGCCCGGCCCAGCGTGTCGCCTAGGGAAATCTCGTAACAGCCCATGGCGAACAGACGGTCGGCCACGGCCGCGACCTGGGCCGGGGCCGTCGGCCCGTCAAAGGGGCAGTCGGTCACGCAGGACACATATCCGCGCACCGGCAGGTCGATATGGCGTGCGGCCTTGAGGATTGGCTCGAACCGGTCCAGCGACTCGGCGATGCTGGCGTTGATGTTGGCCTGTGAAAACCCTTCGCTGGCCGAGGCAAAGACCGCAATCTCATCCGCGCCAGCCGCCAGCGCGTCCTCATATCCGCGCATGTTGGGCGTCAGCGCCGCATAGCGCACGCCCGGTGCACGTTTGATCCCGGCCAGCACCTCGGCGCTTCCGGCCATCTGCGGCACCCATTTGGGGCTGACGAAACTGGCGCATTCGATGCGTGAGAACCCGGCGCGGCTCAGACAATCGACCAGCGTGATTTTCTCCGACACCGGGATTTCGCGCTTTTCGTTCTGCAGCCCGTCGCGCGGCCCTACTTCGAATATCTCAACTCGGCCTGACATGATCGCTCTCCCCTGTTTTCATGCCCCACCCCAAACGGGGAAGGATCAGTCGTCCTCTGGCTCCAACCGCACAAGGGCGGCCCCGGCCTCAACCTGTGCCCCGGCCTGCGCCAACACCTCGGCCACCACACCATCGCGTTCGGCCAACAGGGAATGCTCCATCTTCATCGCCTCAAGAACGGCCAGACGGTCCCCCTGTGCCACGCTCTGCCCCACCTCGGCATGCACCGATTTGACCAGCCCGGGCATTGGTGCCTCGATCAGGTTGCCATCGCCCACCTGCCCCGCGGCGCGGTCCAGCGGATCCAGCACCTGAAACTGAAGCCCATAGTCATCAAACACGCTCAGCCGCGCTCCCGCAACAGCAACCTCGGGGGCGGCGGTGCCATCCAGCATCCAACAGCCGCCCACCCGGCGCGCCTCGACCAACGTGTCATCGACCTGCCAAGCCTGCGCGTCCGGCCCCTGTGCGCTCAGGCTCACCATGATCGGGGTGTCCTGCCAGTCCAGTGTCACGCTCTGTTTCAGCGGCGCCCACAGGGAAAACCCCTGTGCCCAGGTGCCCTGCCCGACGCCCAGCGCGGCCATGGCGGCGGCCACCGCATGGCAGGCCCGGGGCCGGGGTTCAACCACCAGCGCATCCAGATCGCGCGCGATCAGCCCGGTATCCACGTCGCCCGCGCCAAACCCGTTATGCCCGGCGAGCGCACCGAGAAAAGCAAGGTTCGTCACGGTGCCCCCCACCTGCGTTTCGCGCAGCGCGCGCGACAGGCGCGACAGCGCCACATCCCGCGTGGGTCCATGCACGATGACCTTGGCGATCATCGGATCGTACCACGGGCTAATCGTGTCACCCGCGCGCACGCCGCTGTCGGCGCGGCATCCCTGCGGGAAGGCCAGATGCGTCAGCGTTCCGGTCGCGGGCAGGAACCCCTTGGGCACATCCTCGGCGTAAAGCCGGGCCTCAAACGCATGGCCGGTGATCGACAGCTCGTCTTGCTGCTTGGGCAGCGGCTCGCCCGCGGCCACGCGCAACTGCCATTCCACCAGATCAACGCCGGTGATCGCCTCGGTCACCGGGTGCTCGACCTGAAGGCGCGTGTTCATCTCCATGAAATAGAACCGGTCCGCGCGCAGCCCCTCGCTGGCGTCAACGATGAATTCCACCGTCCCCGCCCCGGAATAGCCGATCGCCTCGGCCGCGCGCACAGCCGCCTGGCCCATGGTGTCGCGCATATCCTCGGACATGCCCGGCGCCGGGGCCTCTTCGATCACCTTCTGATGACGGCGTTGCAGCGAACAGTCGCGTTCAAACAGATGCACCGCATGGGTGCCATCGCCAAAGACCTGCACCTCGATATGGCGCGGCTTGCCGACGTATTTTTCAACCAGAACATCCGTGTTGCCGAACGCGGTTTTCGCCTCGCCCCGCGCACTGTCCAGCGCGGCGGCGAAATCCTTGGCCTGCTCGACCAGACGCATGCCCTTGCCGCCGCCACCAGCGACGGCCTTGATCAGGACAGGATAGCCAATCGCATCCGCCGCGCCCGACAGATGCTCGGGGTCCTGATTGCTTCCGTGATAGCCCGGCACAACCGGCACACCGGCCTTTTCCATCAATGCCTTGGCCGCATCTTTCAGCCCCATGGACCGGATCGCATCCGCACTGGGCCCGATGAATACCAGCCCCGCGGCCACGACGGCCTCGACGAATTCGGGGTTTTCCGACAGGAAGCCATACCCCGGGTGGATCGCCTGCGCGCCGGTCTTCAGCGCCGCCTGGATGATCGCATCCCCGCGCAGATAACTGTCCGCCGGGGCCGCCCCGCCGATATGCACCGCCTCATCGGCCATCTGCACATGCTTGGCGCCCGCATCCGCATCGGAATAGACCGCGACGCAGCGCACGCCCATGGCCTGCGCCGTTTCCATGACCCGGCAGGCAATCTCGCCCCGGTTCGCAATCAGGATCGTATCAAACATCAGGCGTAGTCCTCTATCATTCTGAACCGTTCGCACATCAGCTTCATATCCGGTGAAAAGGTGCCCGCGCGCCGGAAATAGGCCTCATATCCCGCGCGCCAGTGGTCCAGATCGCGGAATTCGCCCTGTGCGGCGACAAATTCGGCGTCCATGTCGCAAAACCTGCGCGTTTTCACCTCGACCGTTTCGATCATCAGGGCGGGTGTTCCGTCCCAGTTGAGCGCGACATCGCGGCGGCCCGGTTCGGGCCATGCATCGCCGCCCTTGCCATAGGCCGAGACCGCCTCGCAGGTGCCGGTCTTTTGCCCGCTGCGCACCAGCGCGAGGATTTCCGCGCAGAGTTCGGGACTGTCCCCGAAGCGGAAGGTTTCCGCCTCCGGGTTGGCGTCGATGATCTGCTGCAATGACTGTGCCATGTTATCTCCTCACATCCGGAAAACGCCGAACTTCGTCGGCTCGATGGGCGCGTTCAGCGCGGCACTCAGCGACAGGGCCAGCACATCGCGCGACTTGCGCGGGTCGATGATCCCATCGTCCCACAGGCGCGCGCTGGCATAAAGCGGGTGGCTCTGTTCTTCGAACATCTCCAGCGTCGGGCGTTTGAACTCGGCCTCCTCCTCGGGCGACCAGGTGCCGCCGGCCCGTTCGATCCCGTCACGTTTGACGGTGGCCAAGACGCCAGCGGCCTGTTCGCCCCCCATCACCGAAATCCGGCTGTTGGGCCAGGTCCACAGGAACCGGGGGCTATAGGCGCGCCCGCACATGCCGTAGTTGCCCGCGCCATAGGACCCGCCGACCAGCATCGTCACCTTGGGCACCTTGGTTGCGGCCACGGCCGTCACCATCTTGGCGCCATGACGCGCAATCCCTTGCGATTCATACTTCTGCCCCACCATGAAGCCGGTGATATTCTGCAGGAAAACCAATGGGATATTGCGCTGGCTGCACAGTTCGACAAAATGCGCGCCCTTCTGCGCGGATTCCGAAAACAGCACGCCGTTGTTGGCGATGATCCCCACCGGGCAACCGCGCACATGGGCAAATCCCGTGACCAGCGTTTCACCGAACCGCGCCTTGAACTCGTCAAAGCGCGATCCGTCCACCAGCCGGGCGATGACCTCGCGGATGTCATAAGGCGTGCGCAAATCTCCAGGCACAACGCCCAGGATTTCCTCGGGGTCATAAGCCGGTTCTTCGGGGCTGGCCCAGTCAACCGTCTGGGGCCGCGTCCGGTTCAGACCCGCCACCGCACGCCGCGCAAGGGCCAGCGCATGGGTGTCATCCTCAGCCAGATAATCGGCAACGCCCGACAGGCGCGTGTGCACATCGCCCCCGCCCAGATCCTCGGCGCTCACCACCTCGCCTGTCGCGGCCTTGACCAGCGGCGGACCGGCCAGGAAAATCGTGCCCTGTTCCTTGACGATGATCGTCACATCCGACATCGCAGGCACATAGGCGCCCCCGGCGGTACATGACCCCATCACCACGGCGATCTGGGGAATGCCCTTGGCGCTCATGTTCGCCTGATTGAAGAAGATACGCCCGAAATGGTCGCGATCGGGGAACACCTCATCCTGATTGGGCAGGTTCGCCCCGCCGCTGTCCACAAGGTAGACACAGGGCAAATGGTTCTGTTCGGCAATTTCCTGAGCGCGCAGGTGTTTTTTCACCGTCATCGGGTAATAGGTGCCGCCCTTCACGGTGGCATCGTTGCAGACGACCATGACCTCCTGCCCGTGAACCTGCCCGACGCCCGCGATCACACCGGCACAGGGGGCGGCGCCACCATACATCCCGTGCGCCGCCGTCGCGCCAACCTCAAGAAAGGGCGAGCCCGGGTCCAGCAGGTTCGCCACCCGTTCACGCGGCAGCATCTTGCCCCGGCTCACATGCCGCGCGCGGGACTTTTCACCACCGCCCGCCGCAGCGGCCTCGGCCGCTTCCCGGATGGTGTCCAGCGCCTCAAGATGCGCGGCGCGGTTCTGTTGAAAGCCCTCCGAGGATGGCAATGCCTTGGATGTCAGTTTCATTTCACATTCTCCTGTTCGGCTGCCGCCCGTGCCCTGAGCTCTTTGCGGATCACCTTGCCCGTCACTGTCATCGGCAATGCATCCAAAAACGATATTTCCCTTGGGTAGGAATAGCTTGCCAGCCGCTCCTTAACCCAATCCTGCAACTCCCGGGCGCTCACATCCGCGCCGTGTTTGCGCACCACATAGGCCTTCACGATCTCGGTCCTTAGCGGGTCGGGCTTGCCCACCACGCCCACCGTTGCCACGCCCGGATGGGTCAGCAGGCAATCTTCGATCTCAGCCGGGCCGATGCGGTATCCGGCCGAGGTGATCACGTCGTCCTCGCGCCCGACAAAGCGGAGATAGTCGCCATCCCAGATGCCCCGATCCCCGGTGATCAGCCAGTCGCTGCGAAACTTTTCCGCCGTCGCCTCGGGCCGGTTCCAGTATTCCAGCATCATGCTGGCCGATCCGCGCCGGATGGCCACATCGCCCTCGTCAGCCGTCGGATTGCCCGCCGCGTCAATCACCGCAACCTCATGCCCCGGCACCGCCTTGCCAATGCATCCGGGCCGGGCCGGGAAATCCACACCGCAGCTTGACGCCACCATGTTGCATTCGGTCTGCCCGTAGAATTCATTGATATCGAGGTCAAAGGCCCGCCGCCCCCAGGCCAGCATTTCCGCGCCCAGCGGCTCGCCCCCCGACGCAACAGACCGCAACCCCGGCAACGCCACATCCGACGCCTTCAGCATCCGCAGCGCCGTGGGCGGAAAGAACACGTTGCGCACCTGTCCGCGTGCGATGATGTCGGCGCAGCCTTCGGGCGTGAATTTCTCCATCCGCCCGGCCACCACCGGCACGCCCAGCGCAAGGCCCGGCATCAGCACATCGAACAGCCCCCCGATCCAGGCCCAGTCGGCTGGCGTCCACAGGCAATCCCCCGGTTGGCCCAGATGATCATGGCTCATCGCCACACCCGGCAAATGCCCGGTCAGCACCCGATGCCCGTGCAGCGCGCCCTTGGGCGTGCCGGTCGTCCCGCTGGTATAGATCAGAACCGCCGGATCCTCGGGGCCTGTATCGGCAAAGGGCACGGGCGGGCCGTCTTCGCCCACCTGGTCGGCCATCAACGGAACCGCCAGATCACCCAGCAATGCCGCGCCTTCGGGATCGGTCAGAACCAGCTTCGCACCCGCGTCTCCGACCCGGCTGCGCAGCGCATCCTGCTTGAACAGTTTGAACAAAGGCACTGAAATCGCGCCGATTTTCCAGATCGCCAGATGCGCCGCCGCGCACCAGGGTGACTGGCTGAGCAGCACGCCCACCCGGTCCCCCGGCACGACCTCACGCATCAGGCGGCGGGCCAGCCCGTCAACCATTTCGCCCAGCGCGCCATAGGTCACATCGCGCCGCGATGGCCCCGTCAGATCAATTATCGCAACCCGGTCGTCGGGCCAGCTCAAACACTGGCCCGCCATATTCAGGCGGTCGGGCACCTCCCAATGCCCGTCCCTGCCCAATCCGGGTAAGGGATGGCTCACCCCATCGACCCCATCAATTCACGCCCCACCAGCATGCGGCGGATTTCGCTGGTGCCTGCGCCAATTTCCATCAGCTTGGCATCGCGGAAGATCCGCGCCACGGGGGCATCGTTCAGGAACCCGGCCCCGCCCATCGCCTGCACCGCCTGATGCGCCTGGGTCATCGCGGCCTCCGAGGCATAGAGACAGCACGCCGCCGCATCCTGCCGGGTCACGTCGCCCCGATCACAAGCCTTGGCCACCTCGTAGACATAGGCGCGCGCCGAATTCATCGCCGTGTACATGTCGGCAATCTTGCCCTGCATCAACTGGAAACTCCCGATCGGTTTGCCGAACTGCTTGCGCTCGGCCATATAGGGCATGATTTCATCCATGCAGGACGCCATGATCCCGGTCCCGATCCCGGCCAGAACCACACGTTCATAATCCAGCCCCGACATCAGGACCTGAACGCCTTTACCCTCTTCGCCCAGCACGTTTTCGAACGGCACCTCGACGTCCTCGAAAATCAGCTCGGCGGTGTTTGATCCGCGCATGCCCAGTTTGTCGAAATGGGGCGAGGTGCTGAACCCCTTGAAGTCCTTTTCGATCAGGAACGCGGTCATACCCTTGCTGCCAGCCTCCGGGTCAGTCTTGGCATAAACCACCAAAGTGTCCGCATCCGGCCCATTGGTGATCCAGTATTTGTTGCCATTCAGGCGGTAATGATCGTTGCGCTTTTCCGCGCGCAGCTTCATCGACACCACGTCCGATCCGGCCCCCGCCTCGGACATGGCCAGGGCGCCCACATGCTCGCCCGAAATCAGCTTGGGCAGGTATTTGGACTTCTGCTCCTGCGTGCCGTTCAGCTTGATCTGGTTCACACACAGGTTGGAATGGGCCCCATAAGACAGCGATACCGAGGCACTTGCCCGTGCCACCTCTTCCACAGCGACCGTATGAGCAAGGTAGGACATGCCCGCCCCGCCATATTCCTCGGACACGGTAATGCCGAGCAACCCCAACTCCCCCATTTCACGCCAGAGATCGGCGGGAAAGTCATTGCTCTTGTCGATGTCTGCCGCCATCGGGCGCACCCGTTCCTGCGCCCAGCGGTGCACCATCTCGCGCAGCGCGTTCACATCCTCGCCCAGATCAAATTGCATGGTCGCTGAAAACATGACGGCGTCCCCTCCCCGATTTATTGAACAACTGTTCAAATACTACGCCGCGAGTCTAGATCGGTCAAGCAGCTGGATTCGAGGTGCTGGAAAACAAAGCCTCAGAAGAAGACAGAAAAGGCATCCACCCGGGGGGGTAAGTCGGATCAATCAGCGCCCAACTCTTTCAATTGTCTGTCTGAATGCTGTCTGGACAAGAACGAAACGGAAAGAGCCGTTTCCGATGTCCCTCCGCTTTCGGAAAACCGATACAGCGAAATGCCCCAACGGCGCGGGTCATCACGCGGGTACTGATCCCAATTCATGAATAAATCCCAAGTATCAACACCGTGGGTGGTATCGACCTGCAACATGGGAAACTCATCTTCGACAATTCTAATTGCTGCCGTTTGAAATGCCATTCGTTCGTCAACATTCATAAGGTCTAGAATATCACGGACTGAACAGGTCCGACCGGAAATGTTGACTATGAACCGTGTTTGCGGATCGGCCCACACGTCCCCGCCCTGTTTTTCCAAACGAACCAGTGGCGGCTCCGGGGCAATCAGATTCCCCCCTGCAAAAGGCACGCAGTATTTCTCGGACAAGGCAATGGCTTCGGATACCCGATCAAACTCCGGCTCCATGGCACTACGTCCGAAATATCCGATCGGAATGCCCAGGATCACTACAAACATCAGGACAATCAGGCGTTTCTTCATCGGGTATGCAATCACAACAAATTACTATCCACGGTTCAGCTTGGTGCCGCCCCGCCCTGAAAAACCGCGCTCACCTCGGCGCGGATGATACGGGCGATCAGGGCGCAATCTTCCAGCGAAAAGGTCAATGGCACCCGCATATCCACGATCCCGGCCAGGATCCGGTCACTTGCGGGCATCGGTTCACTTTCAACATAGCGCCAACTGTCATAGCGCGACGTAAACGCCACCGGCTCGGCCCCGCCGAACCATTTGAGCTCAACGCCCCGGGCGGCACAGCGGCGCAGCACGTCCTGTACCCGGTCCGCGGCCCAGTCGAGCAGCAGGAACTGGATCGAGGACCCGACAAATTGCTCAGCCTCGGGACGGTCGATCAACCGCAGGCCGGGGGTGTCGCGCAACCCATCCTCAAGCGCGCGATACCGGTCGTTCCAGCGCGCCACCTGTTCGTCCAGCGCCCGCAACTGGGGCCGCAGGATCGCCGCGCGCAGGTTGTCCATCCGCCCCGAGATATTCGGCGTGACGTATTTTAACCGCTCAAATACCTCTGGCCCCGGTGCTGCCAGATGCCTCTCATACAGCATGTAGGAGCCCGATAGCATGACCGCGCGCGCCGCTAGTTCCTCGTCATCCGTGATCAGGAACCCGCCCTCGCCCGAATTGACGTGTTTATAGGTCTGACAGGAAAATGCCCCGGCAATCCCGTGCCGCCCCGACGGGGTGCCCTTCCACGCGGCCCCCATGGTGTGGGCGCAATCCTCGATCACTTTTATCCCTGCGCCATTGCAAATCTGCATCAGCCGGTCCATGTCGCAGATATGCCCGCGCATATGGCTCAGCAGCAGAACATCGGCGCGATCCGCCTTGGACGCCAGATCGTCCAGATCGATAGTCAATTCTTCGGTGACCCCAACGAACACCGGCACCGCGCCCAGGCTGGCAATCGCCCCCGGCACCGGGGCCAGCGTGAAGGCGTTGGACAACACCCGGTCCCCCGGTCCCACGCCCGCTGCGCGCAGCGTCGTGGCCATCGCATACCCGCCCGAGGCGACGGCGACACAGTATTTCGCCCCCGTCAGCGCGGCGAATTCCTGTTCCAACAGGGCCGTTTCGCTGATTTCGCCGGCGGCCACGTTATAGCGGTGCAACCGTCCCGATCGCATGACCTTCAGCGCCGCCTCAATCCCCTCTTCGGGGATGGGTTCCTGCTGGGTGAAACTGCCTTTGAATGTCTCGCTCATGAAATACTTGTGCGGTGCCGGTCCAGAGCGGTCAAGCCTGCTTGTACCTCAGCCGATCAACCCGGCCACCACCCCGGGCAGATCATCGAACCGGTGCAACAGGGCCTCGGGCTCAAGCGCGGCCATATCCGCGCCCGACGGCCCGAACGTGACCAGAACCGATGGCACCCCGGCCGCGCGCGCCGTGTTGCGGTCGGTATCGGAATCCCCGATCAGAACGCACATGTCCGGATCGCCCCCCGCCCGCCGCGCCGCTTCGCGCAGGGGTTCGGGGTCGGGTTTGCGCACCGGCAGCGTATCGGCTCCCACCATCGAGGCAAACGCGTCCCGCACCCCCAGCCGGGCCAGCAGTTCCTCGGCCAGGCGTTCGGGCTTGTTGGTGCAGATGCCCACGCCATATCCTTGGGTTTTCAACGTCTCGACCGCCTCCATGGCACCGGGATAGATCACCGTGTGCCTGTCGATATCGCGCGAATAGGCCTCGAGCAGGATGGGATAGTATTGATCCACCACTGCCGCGTCATAACGGTCCAGACGTTCCAGCCCGCGGGTCAGCATCATCCGCCCGCCGCGCAGCGCAATGCCCGCATCCGTGGCCGGGTTCAGCACATCCCCCAGCCCCATGTCGCGGAAACAAACGTTCGCCGCCGCGATCAGATCGCCCGATGTATCGGCCAGCGTTCCGTCCAGATCAAAGATGACTGTGCGCAAGAGATACCCCCGTTTCGGCATGTTTTCGCCCGATGAAGTTGCAACATGCAACCTTGTTTGATCGTTCAGCCGCTTGCGCCGCCGTATCCAGCGGATAAAACGGGCGGAATTAAAATACAAAGAGAAAACTGATGGACATTGCCCTCGTCATCCTGGCCGCAGGCAAAGGCACACGGATGAATTCGGACCTGCCCAAGGTTCTGCACCCGATCGCACAGGCCCCGATGCTGGCCCATGCCATGCGCGCCGGACGTGCGCTTGACCCGTCCCGCACCGTGATCGTTGCGGGCCACGAGGGCGACCTGGTCGCCGCCGCCGCGCGCGACATCGACGAAACCGCCGAGGTCGTGATGCAGACCGAACAGCTGGGCACCGCCCATGCGGTCGATCAGGCGCGCGCTGCGCTTGACGGGTTCACGGGCGATGTCGTCGTGCTTTATGGCGACACCCCGTTCCTGCAGCCTGAAACGCTGGAACGGATGGTCGCCGCCCGTGCACATCATGATGTGGTGATCCTGGGGTTCGAGGCCGCCGATCCCGCCCGCTATGGCCGCCTTGTGATGACAGGTGACACGCTTGACCGCATTGTCGAGTTCAAGGACGCCACCGACGACCAGCGCGCCATCACCTTTTGCAACTCGGGCCTTCTGGCCTGCGACGCGGTCACCCTGTTTGATCTGCTGTCCAAGGTCGGCAACGACAATGCCTCGGGCGAATATTATCTGACCGATATCGTCGAGATTGCCGGTGCGCAGGGTCTGTCGGTCACCGCCATCGCCTGTGATGAATCCGAAACGCTGGGCGTGAACTCCCGCGCCGACCTGGCCGCGGCAGATGCGGTGTTTCAGTCCCGCGCCCGGGCCGCATTGCTGGAGGACGGCGTTACGCTGATGGCCCCCGAAACGGTTTACTTGGCGTTTGACACGATCATCGGACGCGACACGGTGGTCGAGCCCAACGTGGTCTTTGGTCCTGACGTCACCGTCGAAAGCGGCGCCACCATCCGCGCCTTTTCCCATCTCGAAGGGTGCCACGTCAGCCGTGGTGCGGTGATCGGCCCCTATGCCCGCCTGCGCCCCGGTGCCGAACTGGCCGAAAACACCCGCGTCGGCAATTTCGTCGAGATCAAGAACGCCCAGATCGAAGCCGGAGCAAAGGTGAACCACCTCAGCTATATCGGGGACGCCCAGATCGGTGAAAAGTCCAACATCGGCGCGGGGACGATCACCTGTAATTACGACGGTTTCATGAAGCACAAGACCACGATCGGCGCGGGGGCCTTCATCGGGTCGAACACGATGCTGGTCGCCCCCGTCACCGTCGGCAACGGCGCGATGACGGCCACCGGATCGGTGATTACCCGCGATATTGAAGACGACGCATTGGCCGTGGCGCGCACCAAGCAGGAAAACAAACCCGGCCGGGCGCGGAAACTGTTCGACATTTTAAGGGCCAAAAAGGCCAAATTACAAAAAGGTCAGTCATAATGTGCGGAATTGTAGGGGTTCTGGGAAACCACGAAGCGGCCCCAATCCTTGTCGAAGCGCTCAAGCGGCTGGAATATCGCGGCTATGACAGCGCCGGGATCGCCACGATCAACAATGGCGCGCTGGACCGCCGCCGCGCGGTCGGGAAACTGGTCAATCTCAGCGACCTTCTGGTGCACGACCCGCTGCCGGGCAAATCCGGCATCGGACACACCCGCTGGGCCACTCACGGCGCACCGTCGGTCAAGAATGCCCACCCCCACCGTGCCGGATCGGTCGCCGTGGTGCATAACGGCATCATCGAAAACTTTCGCGAATTGCGCGCCGAACTGGCCGAGTCCGGGATCAGTTTTTCCACCGATACCGACACCGAAACCATCGCCCTGCTGGCCCAGCACTACCTGCAATCCGGCGCCTCCCCCTCCGAGGCCGTGTTCAAGACGCTCGAACGGCTGGACGGGGCCTTTGCCCTGGCCTTCCTGTTCGAGGGCGAAGAGGACCTGATCATCGCCGCGCGCAAAGGCTCGCCGCTGGCGATTGGGCATGGGGATGGTGAAATGTTCGTCGGCAGCGACGCGATTGCGCTGTCCCCCCTGACCGACAAGATCACCTACCTCGAAGAAGGCGATTGCGCCGTCATCACCCGCACCAGCGTTGAAATCCGCGACGCGAACGGAGAACTGGCCAACCGGCCGGTGAAAAAGATCAAGCTCAGCGCCGCCCGGATCGACAAGGACGGGCACAAACACTTCATGGCCAAGGAAATCGCGGAACAGCCCAAGGTGATCGGCGAAGCGATCAATCATTACCTGCCCGCGGGCGGAACCGACGTGAAACTGCCCGGCAAAGGCATCGATTTCACCAAGGTCCAACGTCTGACCATGGTGGCCTGTGGCACGGCCTACTATGCCTGCCTGACCGCGAAATACTGGTTCGAACAACTGGCCCAACTGCCAGTCGAGGTCGATGTCGCCTCAGAGTTCCGCTATCGCGAACCGCCCATCACCGAAGGCACGCTGGCGCTGTTCGTCAGCCAGTCAGGCGAAACCGCGGACACGCTGGCCGCCCTGCGCTATTGCACCGAAAAGGCCGATCAGATCGTGTCGGTCGTCAACGTCCCCGAAAGCTCCATCGCCCGCGAAAGCGATCTGGCCCTGCCGATCTATGCAGGGGTCGAAATCGGCGTCGCCTCAACCAAGGCGTTTACCTGCCAGCTGTCGGTCCTGCTGATGCTGGCGCTGAAGGCCGCCGCCGACCGGGGCACCCTTCCCGCCGAGGAAATCGCCGATCATGTCTCGGCCCTGCGCGGCATCCCGGCCCTGCTGAACGCGGCGCTGGACGAAGAAGACGAAATCAAACGCGCCGCCCAGCGCCTGAGCGAGGCGCGCGATGTGCTGTTTCTGGGGCGGGGCGTGATGTATCCGCTCGCTCTCGAAGGTGCGCTCAAGCTGAAAGAGATCAGCTATATTCATGCCGAGGCCTACGCGTCAGGCGAGCTTAAACATGGGCCCATCGCCCTGATCGACAAACATATGCCCGTGGTCGTCATGGCCCCGCGCGACGGGCTGTTCGACAAGACCGTGTCCAACATGCAAGAGGTGATGGCCCGCAAGGGCAAGGTGGTGCTGATCTCGGACGATGCCGGCATCGCCGAGGCTAAGGACGGCGTCTGGTCGACCATCCGCATGCCACAGGTCAACCCTGTGCTCTCCCCGATCCTCTATGCCGTGCCTGCGCAATTGCTGGCCTATCACACGGCGGTGGCCAAGGGCACCGACGTGGACCAGCCCCGCAACCTTGCCAAATCCGTGACGGTGGAATGAGATATGGCCAAGCAATTTGACCGGATCGAAACGCAGCACCAGAAATTCATCGAAGCACAGCACATGTTCTTTTCCGGCTCGGCAGGGCCGGACGGGCGGGTCAACATTTCGCCCAAGGGTATGGAGTCCCTGCGCATTCTGGGGTCAAACCGGATCATCTGGATGAACCTGACCGGGTCCGGCAATGAAACCGCCGGCCACCTGCTTGAACATCCGCGCATGACGCTGATGTGGTGTTCCTTCACCACCCAGCCGCTGATCCTGCGCTGTTTCGGAACCGCGCGCACGCTGCACCCCACCGATGCGAACTGGGCCGATCTGGCCCCCCATTTCCCGCCCCATCGCAGCGCCCGGCAGATTTTCGATGTCGACGTCGACATGGTGCAAACCTCCTGCGGCTACGCCGTGCCCTTCATGGATTACGTCTGTGAACGCGACACCATGCAGAAATGGGTGGAAAGCAAATCCGACGATGAACTGCGAGCCTATTGGGTCGAAAAGAACAACGAAACGATTGACGGCAAACCGACCGGCGTGGTCGGCGCGGACTGACCGGTCAGCTACTGGCGCACATAAAGAACATCACCATGGCGCGGAACCTGCATGTAAAGATGTGAGGCCAGCCGAAAACCCTGCGTTTTCATATGGGCATCGACATCCTGAAACGCCGCGCCTCCTTCATAGAAAGGCACGCGGCTGACCTCGCATTTGCACATGGCAAACTGGCGCAGCCCCTCGCCCAGTCCTTTGAGCACTTCAAATTCGTGTCCTTGCACGTCCACCGCCAGCATCGGATTTTCAGCTGCGGTCACGTCGATACCATGCCGCGCCAGAATTTCTGGCAGGCTGCTTGTACGCATCTCAAGAACCTCGCCACTTTCACCAGCATTTGGAAACCGTTTCTTCAGCGCGTCCGTCTCGCGATGGACCGATGACGACACCCCGTTGCCTTTAAAACGATGAAAACTCAGCGTTTCATTGTCGGATGCTGACACCAGCGCACATTCCGTCAGATGCCGCGTTGGCCCGCTGCGCAGGGCCATGCGACGTGCCAGTTCGGCATGGCTGTCGGGATCGGCCTCAATCCACAACACAAACTCGGCGCCACAGCTTTCATAGAATGCAACGTCTTCGCCCCAATGCGCGCCCACATGTACGATCAGGTCAACCGGCGCTCTGCGCTGTATCAGCAACTCATACCGGGATGCACGAAAGTACTTCCGCCAAGTTTCCGGCACCAGTTTCTTCGCCGCTCTTTCAAAGCCTTTGAAAACGTGCATTCCGCTCTCCTGCAATTGCTGGCACGTCGTATCAGTGAACTTGTACCGAGGAAAGACCGCCTTATGCTGGCAGTGAAAACAGCGAACGGATTGCCCATGCCCTCCCCTTATCTCGACCAGCTCAAATCGCTTGCCGATCCCGAACGGGCAAAAGGCATGGCCGCCTATCACAAGGTGGACCGGCAATACCTGGGCCTGTCCAACCCGCAGATCAATGATCTGGTCAAGGAATGGCGCAGCGGTCTGAGCGTGGACCAGCGCGTCGCACTGGCCGATGCCCTGTGGCAGACGAATATCTACGAGGCGCGTCTGGCCGCCGCCAAACTGCTGACCCAGGCCCGCATCCGCCCGGATGACGCCGCCTGGTCCCTGATCCAAAGCTGGGTGCCCGATTTCGACAGCTGGGCCATCGCCGATCACGCCTGCATGGCCGGACAGAAACGGCTGGTGGCCGATCCCTCACGGATCGACGATGTGGAGCCCTGGACAAGGTCCAATCACATGTGGACCCGCCGCGCGGCACTGGTGATCACCCTGCCCTGGACCAAACAGAACAACCCCAAACCCGAGGATCTCGAGATCCGCGACCGCGTGCTTGGCTGGGCGGCATCTTACGTGCCCGACCGAGACTGGTTCATCCAAAAGGCCATCGCCTGGTGGCTGCGCGATTTCTCCAAACACGACGCCCCCCGCGTGATCGCGTTTCTGGACCAACACGGAGACGCCATGAAACCCTTCGCCCGCAAAGAGGCCGGGCGGTTTTTGGGAAGGTGAGCACGGCGGTTTAGGACTGCGGGTTGCGGCCCATTCCGGACACTCAACCTAACCTCGAGATGCCGCGAAGCGGCCCGTCGAACCTGCTGTTCACTGAGGGCGCAATATCTAGGTTTGCGTGAAATCACACAACGCGGGACGAAGCCGCCGCTCGTCGCAAATTCTCCAAAGACCGCTATAGGAAAGTGTGAGATTCCCAGCTGAATTCCCATTTTGAGATCATGCTTTCGGCATTTAGGGGTGAAGATGAGCGTGCTATGACAGGCTGTGCAGAGAACCGAGAAATCCATAGGGCCCAGCAGATGTCCGACATTGAAGAATTTGTAATTCAGAATTTTGAGGCTGCGTATGAGGCATTTCGCACTGGAAATATTTCTCGTCTTGATGAGCTTGCCAAGGGTAGTCCATTTCCTTGTGGCACCGATGGCTGGCTTGGCAGGCGCTGGTTAACCAATGCCATCGATAGCCATAACCCAGATGCAGTGGCGTGGGTGCTGAGTAAGAATCCGCAGGTCAACTATGTTGACGAAGACGGTTTCACCGCCCTGAAGTCTATCTTGCAAGTCGAGAACGACAGCAAGATCGTTGAAAAACTGAACGATAAAGATGCAGCGAGCCTGACGATTAAGCTAATTGATATGCTTCTTAAGGCTGGGGCCGAAATCAATTTAACTGCTACATTGGCTGAAACAGTTTTGCACACTGCTGCAATGTGGTCATCTCCTTCGGTAGTGCAGCATTTGCTGCTTTGCGGCGCGGACCCGCTGGCTTGGGACGACGAGTATTCGCCCCGTCAACCAGCCGATTACGCGAAACTCCATAAGAGATGGGAAGTCCATGCAATCCTAAGGGATGCCATGAAACAAGACCCGTCGGGTCGCTCAAAAGATATGGACACAATCGATCGCTGATTGAGTTTGGAGGAAACGATTCAGAATTGTTTCCGGAATGCTTGCCAAATTTTCGGGTTAACATCGGTGGCCGCATTAGGCATTTCTTGCCATTGCTGACGTTCGTGCATCTTGCAGCATCGGTTGGATTGGGATCACTACAGCCCCAGAATGCGGCGCAGCATCTGCCATCGATGCGTCGCATAGGTTCTCACTAATGGCCCTTAGCGGACCTCCATCGCAAGAGTCCATGCTGCAATGCGCTTCCCCAAAGCAGACGTTACTGATCGGAGCAGAGTTAATTTTGTGTAATATTATTACTCAGCACCTGATGGCCCCGCAGATCAATTTGACGGATTCTTCGCCAACAGGGCGCGCGTTGTTGCCAACATCTTTTTAGCAAATTCGATTTGCGATTGATTTTCGGCTACATTGACTAGGGGAATTTCCAAAGCGATCTGAATGTCCGGGGGCAACTGCGCAAGAATGGCACCAAGCCGGATCTGACCCTGCCCGGGGATCAGACGCGCCTCGCGCGCTGTGTGCAGCAGCGCCTCTTCGGAATATTGAGGCATCACCATCGCATCGCACAGGTGAATAAATGGCAGGCGGCTCGGATCGGCCTTTGCAATATCGCTCAAACGGCTGGCAGATCGGTCAAAGTGCAGCGTATCAAGAAGAACACCGATATGCGGATCCTGCGTTCGTGCAACGACATTGAGCGCCGAGTTTAGGTCCGGAACATTCGTCCATGGAAAGAACTCAAGCACAGGCGACATGTTGAAACGGGCAGCACGTTCAGCGAACTGCGCCAGATTGTCAGCGAGCCTGTCGAGGTCGAGATCATAGGGGGCGGTCACGATATACTTGGCCCCAAGTTCAGCTCCCGCTGACAGAAACGGATCCATTGCAGAAGCGTCAAATGCCGGCGTCAGGCGCACGAATTCTATGTCATTGACCGAGACACCTGTGGCACGCATCGCCGCCAGTGTCTCGCGCATCATATGCGGGTCGTCCATCAGCGGATAGCCGGGAGTGGTTGGGGTGACGGCAATCAACCGTAGGCCGACTGAGGCGAAACCTGCGTCGGCAGCGAGGTGGATAAGCTCCGGCGGCGACAAATTCAGGAACGTCAGATGTGCCAGTGATATCGGTCGCATCACATCCCCTTCGCCGCATGTCTGCCTGCAATAAATCCGAACGTCATTGCAGGGCCAATATTGATCCCGCCTGCAGGATAATGCCCGCCCATCACGCTCGCCATATCCGCACCCGCCGCATAGAGCCCGTCGATCATGGTCCCGTCCGCCCGCAGTGCCTGTGCATGTGCGTTGGTCTTGATACCCGCGAAGGTGCCAAAGCTGCCCGCGACCACGCGCACCGCATAGAACGGTCCTTTTTCGATGGGAGCAACGCAGGGGTTCGGGCCGTGGCCGCTATCGCCCTGAAGGCGGTTGTACGCCGTGCTGCCCCGCCCGTAAGCGGGATCTTCGCCCCGATGAGCGGCGGCGTTATATGCGGTGAGCGTCGCCTCCAACCCCGCAGGATCAATCCCGCAGGCTTTGGCCAGTTGCGCGATCGTAGCGCCCGACTTGATATAGCCCGACCGCAGATAAGGCCCCACGGGCAAGGGGCTGGGCCGTGAGATGCCCAAGCCATAGCGGCGCTGGAAACCCTCAGTGCAGATCAACCATGATTGCGGCTCCTCGCCCTCGGGTGTCTCATTTAGCATAGCGGCCACATAGTCGTGGTAACCGTTGCCTTCGTTGCAGAAGCGTTTGCCGTTTTGCAGCACACCGATGATCCCCGGCTTGCCGCGTTCGATGATATGCGGGAAGAGCGCCACCGTACCATCGCGCTGCGGCACCTCTGACACAGGGCAATAGGCTGATGCCGCCGCGACGGAGGTGTCGAAAACCGCGCCCACCGCCTCGGCAAGGCTGGCACCCGAACCTGTGCTGTAGGGGGTCGCCAGCGTGCGGGGTGGCAGCCCGCCCCGTGACAATGGGGCCAGCCGCGCTTTGTCATGCGGGGCACCGCCTGTTGCCAAGACTACCCCGTTGCGGGCCGAGATTTCATAAGCGCGGGCCGCATCCTGCACCACCACCCCGGTCACCTTTTCACCATCATGCAGCAAGTCGCTGACCGTCATGCCCGTCCGCATGTCGACCCCTGTCGCGCGCGCCGAGGCCATCAGCCGCGCAACCAGCGCATTGCCGTTGCGCAGCTGCATCCCGCGCCCGTACCGCGCCAAATCATAGAGGTGGCGCGCGAAGCGTTTGGCCACATATCCGAACGCATGCACCGAACGGGTCATCGTCATGAAGGCGCGCAGATCTGAACCTGCCTGAATGGTCATACCCATAAAGGCCGTTTCGGGCAGTGGCCTACGCAACAACGCGATGTCCGCGCCAAGGTTTCGCCCATCAAACGGCGCCGCAATTACCGAACGCCCACCCTGACCTGCGTCATCCAATTGACTGTAGGTGTCGGGAATATGGGTGCCGCTTTCGAATTCAAGCGCGGTTTGGCCTTCAAAGAAACCGACCATTTCCGGTGCTGCGGTCAGGAAGGCATCCACCTTTTCCGCGTCGAAATTGTTTGCCAGCACCTGGGCCAGATATCGGCGCGGGGCGTCGATATCTTCGATAATCCCATCCCGCACCGCCAGCGGATTGCGCGGTGCCCAGATCCACCCGCCCGACCAGGCAGTTGTGCCACCAAGTACAGGCGCTTTTTCGAGAAGAACGACCTTCAATCCATGATGCGCTCCAGTGACTGCCGCCGACAGACCGGCCGCACCAGAGCCGATCACCACAAGATCGCACGTCTCTCGCAGGTCCATGTCAGTTCCAGGATTGTGGTTCATGTCCAATGACAACAGCGGCCAGGATCATATCCGTCGCTCGCTCTTTAAGGATTGCCTGACGTGCCTTTGAAAAGATCGAGTTTCCAAACGAGGCCGAAAAGGTGGCCTTGTTCGACACGTTGTAGAAGCTGAATGAACTGATAAGCCAGTGCAGCTCAAGCGCGTCCGCGCCTTTTCGGAACAGCCCTTGCGCCTTTCCCCGCGCACAGACTTCTTCAAGCTTGTCGATGATGGATCGGTTCAACGTGGGCACGATGTCCGACTTCCGCAGGTAGTCGCCGTTATGGATATTCTCGATCATTACGAGGCGGATAAAGTGGGGCGCATTCGCGTGCGCATCGAATGTTGCTTCAACCAACCGTCGCAAAGCCTGCACCGGTTCCAGCCCCGCCACGTCCAGAAGATCTTCGCTGCGGCGCAAAGAGCCATAGACCCCTTCGAGAACCGCACAATAAAGTCCCTCCTTGTCACCGAAGTAGTAGTAGATCATCCGTTTGGAGGTCGATGTCCTGCGTGCGATCTCGTTGATGTTTGCGCCGGATAGGCCGTGTGCCGCAAACTCCTCGGTCGCGATCGTCAAGATGTTCTCCTTGACGGCCTCCGGATCTTTCTTCCACGAAGTCTTGCGCTTGTTGGCCGGGCTTTCCGCGCTTCCATCCATCCTGCATGCCTCTTGTGTCATTCGATTCTGGTATCGGGATAGCATAAATTTAACCTCTGGGTACATTTTATTTGACAAATTAACCCATGGGTACATAAAGAGATACGACCGGCGAGACGAGGAGCGAATCGTTGGCTGGAAAACACCTAGGGAGGACAGAGATGTCTCGGAAACTGATTGGCGCAATTGTTGCGCTTGGCCTGAGCGCAACCGTAGCAACCGCACAAGAATACCCTGCAAAAGAAATTCAGGGCATCATCCAGTGGGGCGCCGGCGGCTCGACCGATACTGTAATGCGGTCCGTTACCCCGCATGCCGAAGAAGCACTTGGCGGAACGATCGTCATGCAGAACATGACAGGCGCGGTTGGCGCAATCGCGCTTAACTACGTCGTCGATGCCGAAGCTGACGGCTACACCCTGTTGATGGGCGCCGAGAACCCGATGCTCTACAAAATTATGGGTCTGGGCGACGAAGATTATACCGCGTTTACGCCGATCAACCTTCTGGCCCGCGGCACACCGATGCTTGTCGCTAACGTCGACGCGCCGTTCGATGATTATGCTGGTATGTTGTCCTACATCGCCGAAAACCCGGGCGAGTTGAAGATGGGCGCAACAGGCCCCGGCGGCTTGCCTTCGGTCATCACCGCGATGATGAACACCGTTGAGGGCGAGCTGGACGTGATCGCCGTTCCTTACGACGGCGACGGCCCTGCGCTAACCGCTCTACAGGGTGGCGCGATTGATGTGATGCCCGCCGTTCTGGGTGCTGCAATCGAAGGCGTTCGCGCTGGCAACATGAAGCCGATCCTGATCTTCGATACCGCAACCAACGCCACGCTTCCCGATGTGCAGATCGCAACAGATGCAAACGCTGCCTACGCGACCTACCTGCCATGGGGCCCCTTCTTTGGCGTTTTCGTCAAGAACGGCACGCCCGATGACGTGGTTGAGGCTTTGACCGCTGCTTATGCAACGGCTGCCGAGAACCAAGAGTTCGTCGATCTGATGGATGGTCGCGGCTTCACCATGATGAACATCAGCGGCCAAGAGGCCACAGACTTCCTGACCAAGTGGCAGCAGGGCACGGCTTGGCTGCTCGACGATGCGGGCCTGACCCAAGCATCGCCCGAAGAGTTCGGCATCGCGCGCCCAGGCGAGTGAGCGAATAGTTGACTGAACGGGTGGCCACACGGGGCCGCCCGACCAAGGACGCCGCCCATGCCCACCGCAGGGCGGCGTCTTTTCGTTCCAGGGAGGAGCCTGGATCACACAACGGGAGGAGGCGGATCATGGATCCTGATTTCAGAGGTGATATCGACCATCACGACGGTACTTCGGACGCGGTTCCGGGTGGCTACGTCGAAAAACGCAGACCGGGTGAGCTTGGCTTTGCGATCTTTCTGACCGTGGCGAGCCTTGGCCTGCTCTACAGCGCCTATGGCATCTCGGGGTTCAAGGCGCTCTCGTCTCCGGGTTCAGTTCCGATGGCGACGAGTTTGGTGATGGTGATTTCGGCGCTTGTGGTAGCTGTGCGCACCGCGAAGCTGCCCAAAGTCGCGAGCGAGACGCTCGCCAAAGACATTCTGCCCGTGATGGTCATCATCTTCGTGGGCTTCCTGATCGCGTTCGGCGCGCTGTTGAAGCCGTTGGGGTTCCTGCCCACCGCCGCCCTCTTTCTGGTCGCGGCCTTCAAGCTTTTGTCCCGTAAAAGCTGGGGCTATTCGCTGACCATCGCCTTCGTGTCTCTGCTGGTGATCTGGCTGGTGTTCCGCATCGTGTTCACCGTGCTTTTGCCTGCGGGCATCGTCCCCGAGGCCGAGTTTATCCAGATTTTCCGCAACCTTCTGTCGGGAAAGGGCTGATCATGGAAACCATCCTCGCAATTTTTACTGTCTTTTCCCAGCCGCAACTGTTGCTGCTGGTCGGGGTCGGCACCTTCGCAGGCATCTATATCGGCGCGATCCCCGGCCTTTCAGTCACGATGGCCGTGTCGATCCTGATTTCCTTCACCTTCTCGTGGGACGTACTGCCTGCGATCTCGCTTATGGTGGGCATCTACATGGGCGGCGTCTATGGTGGCTCGCGCACGGCGATCCTGCTCAACATCCCGGGCGCGCCGTCGGCCATTGCCACTGCGATGGATGGCTACCCAATGGCGAAAAAGGGCGAAGCGGGCCAAGCCATCGGCGTCACCACGGTCATGTCCTTTTTCGGCGGGCTGATCGGCATTCTGGTATTGGCGCTGGCGGCCCCCTTCGTGTCCGAGTTCGCCCTCACGTTCCAGCCGCGCGACTACATGTTGCTCGCCGTCCTCGGCATCCTGCTCGTCGGCTCGCTTTCGAGCGGTTCGCTCGTCAAGGGCATCTTCGCAGGGGCTTTCGGTATCGCTATCGGCGCGATCGGCCGTGACCCGCTGACATTCGCCGAACGCTTCACCTTCGATTTCAAGATCATGGAAGGCGGGATTTCCTTCATCGCCGTGATGATCGGGATGTTCGGCGTCTCCGAGGCACTGCAACAACTTCAGAACGTCAATATGAAATCGGTCCGCCAAAAGATCGACCGCATCGTGCCTTCGTTCGGGACGGTCAAGAAATACCTGCCCCTATCGCTGCAAACCTCGTCCATCGGGGTAATCATCGGCGCATTGCCCGGTACGGGTGGCGATATCGCGGCACTGATGGCCTATGACCACGCCAAACGCGTGACCAAAGACCCCGAAGTGCCCTTCGGTGAAGGCGCGATGGAAGGCCTTGTGGCTCCCGAGACCGCCAATAACGCCGCCGTGGGCGGGGCGTTCATCCCTATGATGACGCTTGGCATCCCCGGCGATGCTGTGACGGCAATCATGATCGGAGCGCTGTTTATCCACGGCCTCAACCCCGGACCGATGTTGATGGTCGATCAGCCCGACATGTTCTGGTTCATCGTCGGCGCACTGCTCACAGCCAATGTGTTCATGCTGATCTTCGGCCTGACAGGCATCAAGATCTTCACCAAGATCGTGGAAATGCCCCGCCCGATCATCATTCCGCTGATCCTGCTGCTTTCGATTGTGGGGGCTTATGCGGTGAACAACTCGATCACCGATGTCTACTGGATGCTCGGCTTTGGCGTCTTCGGGTATTTCATGCGCCACTATGGCTATCCGCTTGGTCCTGTCATTCTGGGCGTGATCCTGTCGCGCCTGCTTGATGACAACTGGCGGCGGGCGATCATCTCGGAACGCGAAGATCTGGGTCGCTTCTTCGAGGGCATTTTCACCAGCCCGTTGTCCCTGGTTCTGTTCGTTGCAGTGATCTTGATCTTCGTCAGTCAAACGCCGGTTTGGACCGCAATGAAGAACCGCCTATTCAAAAGGGTGCCGTCATGACCTCAGCTGCAACCAAGAGCTTCAAACTGGGATTGATAGGTGACAACATCACCCGATCGAAGTCCCCGCGACTGCACCGCACGGCGGGAAGCCTGACGGACCAAAAGGTTACCTACGACCGCATGATCCCGAAAGACATGGGGCTGTCTTTCGAAGAAGTTTTCGAAAAGGCACGGACATCGGGCTACCGCGGCATCAACGTCACATATCCTTACAAGGAGGTGGTGACCTCAATGGTGACTGTGATTGACCCGCTGGTTCGGGCAATTGGTGCCGTCAACACGGTTGTGTTCGATGCCGATGGTCCCAAGGGGTTCAATACCGACTATACCGGGTTCATGAATGCCTACCGGTCGGTGCGCGGCACAGAGCCACCGGGTGTGGTCTGTCTGATCGGGACCGGCGGCGTCGGCAAAGCGGTTGCCTTTGGCCTGATTGGGTTGGGCGCGCAGGCCATCCGTTGCGTCGATCTCGATCCTGCCAAGGCGGCAAGTCTGGCGGACGCACTGGCAGCGCTCGGGTCAGAAACGCGGATCGAGGTGTCAGGTGACGCGGTTGGCGCCGCTGACGGTGCGGACGGGATCATCAATTGCACGCCCCTGGGAATGGTTGGCATTGGCGGATCGCCATTGCCTGCTGATGCGATGCGGGGCGCTGCTTGGGCTTTTGACGCAGTCTATACGCCAGTCGATACACAATTTTTGCAGGATGCAGAGCGCGCTGGCCTCACTGTGATTTCAGGCTACGAATTGTTTTTCGCCCAGGGCGTTGATGCTTGGAATATCTTCACTGGTCTAGAAATCGACCATGCGGCGCTGCGGGCTGCGATCCAAGGGGACGACATATGAAAACCTCCATCGCCACGGTATCAATCTCTGGCAACCTCGTCGAAAAGCTGGAAGCAATTGCGGCCGCGGGCTTCGATGGTATCGAAATCTTCGAACAGGACTTCATCGCCCACGATGGAAAACCGCGCGAAGTGGGTGACCTGATCCGCTCGATGGGTCTGGAAATCACGCTGTTCCAGCCGTTTCGCGATTTCGAAGGCCTGCCAGAACCCCTGCGGGTCAAGGCGTTCGATCGCGCGGAACGCAAATTCGATCTGATGCAGGAATTGGGCACCGATCTTGTTCTGGTTTGCTCAAGCTGCCATCCGCAAGCCCTTGGCGGGATTGACCGCGCTGCCAATGATTTTGCGGAACTAGGCGACCGCGCGGCAAAGCGCGGTTTGCGTGTCGGGTACGAGGCCTTGGCTTGGGGGCGTCATGTCAACGACCACCGGGACGCCTGGGAAATTGTCAGACGGGCTGACCACGAAAACGTCGGCCTGATCCTCGACAGTTTCCACACGCTGGCCCGCAAGATCGACCCCGAAACGATCCGGCGCATTCCGGGCGACAAAATCTTCTTCGTTCAGCTGGCCGATGCCCCCTTGATCGAGATGGACCTGCTTTATTGGTCCCGTCACTTCCGCAATATGCCGGGCGAAGGCGATCTTGCTGTCACCGACTTCATGAGGGCCGTCATGGCCACGGGATACGCAGGGCCAATCTCGCTCGAAATCTTCAACGACCAGTTCCGCGGCGGGCAGCCCAAGACGATCGCGAAGGATGGTTACCGATCGCTTGTTGCCTTGATGGATGATGTGCGGCGCATCGAACCCGCAGCGACAGATGATGCACCCATGATGCCCGCGCGCGCCACCGTTGGCGGCGTGTCATTCGTGGAATTTGCGACACGCAGCGATGAGGCTGATGCGCTTGAAGCGATGCTCAGAACCCTCGGGTTCCGGCATTCCGGCACCCACATCGCAAAGAAACTGGCGCTTTGGACCCAAGGCGATATCCGTATCGTCGTGAACCGGGAAACCACCGGCTATGCCAGCAGTGCCTACACTGTGCATGGCACGACCGTTTGCGATGTCGGAATTTCGGTTGATGACGCCGGCAACACCGTAGATCGTGCGCAGCTTCTTGGCGCTGATACTTTCAAACAATCGGTTGGCCCAGGCGAGCTTGATATTCCGGCGATCCGTGGCCTGAGTGGCAGTGTGTTGCACTTTATCGACGAGACCTCCGGGCTGAATGATGTCTGGTCTGTCGAATTCACGCAGAACGCAGGTGAACCAGCCGACGCAGGCCTGACGCGTATCGACCATCTGGCGCAAACGATGAGCTATGACGAAATGCTCAGCTGGTCCTTGTTCTATACGACGCTTTTCCGGATGCAGAAATCACCCATGGTCGATGTGGTCGATCCGGATGGCCTTGTGCGCAGTCAGGCGCTTGAAACGCCGGATGGCGGGTTTCGCATCACGCTGAACGGCGCGGAAACGCACCGCACAATGGCCGGAGGCTTCCTCGCGGATAGCTTTGGCGCGTCCGTCCAGCATATCGCACTGGCAAGCGGCGATATCTTCGCAACCAGCGCCGCGATGGCCAAGCTGGGTTTCAAACCACTGCCGATGTCGGACAACTACTATGCTGATCTCGCAGCCCGTTTTGACCTTGACCCGGACAAGCTGGCCCAGTTGAAGGCAGGGAATATCCTCTATGACGAGGACGCAGACGGTTCATTCTACCAGTTTTACTCCAGGCCCTTCGCTGGCGGTATGTTCTTTGAAATTGTGGAACGGCGCGATGGTTATTCCGGTTACGGCGCTCCTAATGCGCCGTTCCGGATTGCCGCGCAAAAACGACTTTTGCGGCAGAAGGGCATGCCACGAAAATAGGGATCACGCCATGCCACTGGCGCAGAACATCAGGCATTCAGACAGGACGCTTCGCTCGACACTCAGCGGCGCGGAACGCGACACGCTGATACCAACGGGCCCTGACAAAAGCGGCGACGCGAGATCCACGACAAGCAACGTTTCCAGCCGCAATTCTTCTGCGACCACCCCTCGCGAAATGAACCAAAGCATATCCGAGGATTGAACGATCTTCCGCCCGACTGGCAAGGCGACGGTTTCGAAATCGCCACGCATTTCCGGCAAACCAATGCTGGACAGGTATCGGTCGACCGTTCCGGAAATCACGGCCCCTTTCGGCGGCAAGATAAGGGGAAATTGCCCAACGCTGTCCTCTGGCGACGGCGTCTTCAGGATTGGGTGACCGGGGCGACACACCAATACCACGTCTTCGACGTAAAGCTGCTGGAACGTCACACCCGAAGCCGCCTCTCCCTCTGGCATGCGGCCCACCACAAGATCGAGTGATCCATCGCGAAGCTGGTTGAAGAGCAACCAGTTTGGCCCGGTCAGAATATGCAACCGGACGTTTGGCGCTTCTTCGCGAAACCGCAAGGCGGCGCGCGGCAAAAGATCGGTCGAGGCCGTCGGCAATGCACCGACCGACAACCGGACCGACGCGCCGCCATCCTTGGCCAAGCGGTCGTGCCCGCGCATGAGTTCGGTCATTGAGGCGGCAGCATGGCTTTGAAATACCCGGCCCGCTTCGTTCAACCGCAGTCCGCGCCCGACCCGGTCAAAGAGCTGTGCGCTCAAAATCTCTTCCAATTCCTTCAGGCTGCGCGAGACCGCAGGCTGCGTGACATTAAGCCGATCCGCAGCGATGGACACGCTTTCGACGCGCGCGATTTCAAGAAAGCACCGCAGGTGTCGAAGGCGGAGGTGAGCATCCCAATTCATAATCCTGATGTTATCATTTATTCCATAAATATCAATATTTAGAACAAAAATGAACAGTTATGCGTAGCTACAACAAACAAAACATCAGGAGCTTTCCATGTTGGACGACCGCGTTGACCGAGGGATGAAAACCCGTCGATCTGTTCTGGGCGATACGCATGTGGACAAAACCGAAGCCGCAAAAACCGATTTTGACACAGCGTTTCAAACTCTGATCACTGAAGCTGCCTGGGGCACGGTTTGGGCGTCAGACGCGATCTCGAAACGCGAACGCTCGATGATCACGCTGGCCTTGCTGGCCGCGACGAAGAATTTCGATGAAATCCCGATGCACATCCGTGCAGCCGCCAGAACCGGCGCGACGAAACAAGATGTGATCGAAGCCTTTCAGCACGTCGCGATCTACGCAGGCGTTCCCGCCGCAAACCACGCGATCAAGCTGGCTAAACAAACCTATGCCGAGATGGAGGAGCAAGACCAATGAAAACCGGAGAACTCATTCAGCGTGATCGGGAGTGGCACCCCCCGGCTTACACGAAGGATTACAAGACCAGCGTTGCCCGTTCACCGCGCAACGCGCTGCTGTCGCTTCAGAATTCAGACAGCGAGTTGACCGGCCCGACCTTCGGCCACTCCGATATCGACCCTCTGGACAATGATCTGATCCGTAATTATGCGAAATCCGGCGACCCAATCGGCGAACGGATAATTGTTCACGGGCGGGTACTGGATGAACACGGCCGTCCCGTTCCGAACACCTTGGTCGAGATCTGGCAGGCCAATGCAGGTGGCCGCTATCGGCACAAGAAAGACACCTACCTTGCCCCGATTGATCCGAACTTTGGCGGATGCGGACGCACGCTGACCGACGATCAGGGGTATTATGTGTTCCGGACGGTCAAACCCGGTGCATACCCCTGGCGCAACTGGGTCAACAACTGGCGGCCTGCACATATCCACGTTTCGGTCTTTGGCACAGCCTTTGCGCAGCGTCTGATCACCCAGATGTATTTCGAGGGTGATCCGCTGATCGCCAAATGTTCCATCGTCAAGACGATCCCGGATCAGCGCGCCATCGACCAGCTTGTTGCGGCGTTGGATTTGAACGCAACCGTGCCGCTCGACAGCATTGCCTACAAGTTCGACATCGTTCTGCGCGGGCAGCGCTCGACCTTCTTTGAAAACCGGCCCGAGGGGAATTGATCATGGAACAGGCATTGAATTATCTAAAGGAATCCGCGTCGCAGACAGCTGGCCCCTATGTCCATATCGGGCTTGCTCCGGGCGCCGCCGGATTTGGCATCTACCGCAAGGAACTGGGCCACGACATTTCGGGTCCGAATGCCAAGGGCGAGAGGATCACTGTGACCGGTACCGTTTCCGATGGCACCGGTGCGCCGGTCAAGGATGTATTGATCGAGGTCTGGCAGGCCAATGCGGACGGCGTCTATCCCGGCAAGGGCGAGGTCGAGAATGGTTTTCGGGGCTGGGGCCGTGTGATCCCAGACTTCGAAACAGGCAAGTTTTCATTTGAAACGGTCAAGCCGGGCGCCGTCATGGGTCGGAACGACCGGCCGATGGCACCGCATCTGAACCTCTGGCTGGTGGCGCGTGGTATCAATATCGGCCTCAATACGCGGATGTATTTCGGGGATGAGGACAAGGCCAACGCCGCAGATCCCGTCCTGAATCTGGTCGAGCAGGCGCATAGACGTGAGACGCTGATCGCCAACGCCGACGGAAGCACCTATCATTTCGACATTTGCCTTCAGGGCGATGCCGAAACCGTCTTCTTCGACGTTTGAGGCCGACATGAACACACCTTGTATCATCTGCGTCGCCATCACCGGGTCGCTCCCGACGAAGGACAACAACCCTGCTGTACCGATCACGATTTCCGAACAGATCGAAAGCACCCATGAAGCCTTTGAGGCAGGTGCAAGCATCGCGCATTGCCACGTACGCGATGACGCGGGCAAGCCAACATCGGACCCGGAACGGTTCGCGCGGTTGAAGGAGGGCCTGGAAAAACACTGCCCGGGCATGATCGTGCAGCTTTCGACGGGGGGGCGGTCCGGCGCAGGTCGAGACCGCGGCGGAATGCTATCGCTCGCCCCTGACATGGCGTCGCTGTCGGTCGGCTCCAACAACTTCCCGACCCGTGTCTATGAAAGTAGCCCCGACCTGGTCGACTGGTTGGCCTCAGAAATGCTGGCCCACGATGTGAAGCCCGAGATCGAGGCCTTTGATCTGGGCCATATCGTACAGGCCACGCGTATGGCAGCGGACGAACGGCTCAAGGGGCCGCTCTATGTGCAATTCGTTATGGGCGTGAAGAATTCCATGCCCGCTGACGAGCCGATCTTCGATTTCTACATTGAGACCCTCAAACGGCTTGCCCCCGATGCGCAGTGGTGTGCCGCCGGGATTGGCCCTGCGCAACTGACAATCAACGAATGGTCGATTGCAAAGGGCGGCCACACCCGTACAGGTCTTGAAGACAACGTGCGGCTCGACCGCAATATGCTGGCGCCCTCGAATGCCGCGCTCGTGCGGCGCGCCGTTGATATCTGTGAAAAATATGAACGCCCGGTCGCCACCTGGGCGCACGCACGCGAACTCCTGGGACTGAGAAAGGTCGCAGCATGAAGAAGTTCTATCCTGATGCGAAATCCGCTTTGGGCGGTGTCCTGCATGACGGCATGCTGATCGCCGCAGGCGGCTTTGGGCGTTGCGGCATCCCGAATTACTGCTTGCCGCCCTCACCGACCATGCCCCCCCGACCAAAGCCCACCTCTTCGGCACATTATCACCCTTGCCGCGCCGGGGTGGGCGCTTTACCTATTGGGTCATGTCCGCACCCTTGATTGATCCCTTTGCCCGCGCGATCACCTACCTGCGCGTTTCCGTAACCGACCGGTGCGATTTCCGCTGTGTCTATTGCATGTCGGAAAACATGACCTTTCTGCCCAAGAAGGAACTGCTCACGCTGGAAGAGCTGGATCGCATGTGCTCGACGTTCATCGGGCTGGGTGTGGAAAAGCTGCGCATCACGGGGGGCGAACCCCTTGTGCGCAAGGGGATCATGACGTTTTTCAATGCGATGACCCGGCATCTAGACAGCGGCGCGCTGAAGGAACTGACGCTGACGACCAACGGCTCGCAGCTCGAAAAATACGCCGATGATCTTTATGCGGCGGGCGTGCGGCGGGTGAACATCTCGCTCGACACGCTGGACGATCAGAAATTCGCCGACATCACCCGCTGGGGCCGCCTGCCCCAGGTCATGCGCGGCATCGACGCGGCCCAGCGCGCGGGCCTGCGGGTCAAGATCAACGCCGTGGCACTGAAAGGGTTCAACGAACCCGAACTGCCCCAGATCACCCAATGGTGCGCAGAACGCGATATGGACCTCACCTGGATCGAGGTGATGCCGATGGGCGATATCGGCAACGAAAACCGGCTAGATCAATACTGGTCGCTGAAAGACGTGCGTGCGGCTTACGCCGAGCATTACACCGTGACCGACCTGGCCGAAAGTTCGGGCGGGCCTGCGCGGTACGTGCGGCTTGAGGAAACGGGACAGAAGATCGGGTTCATCACCCCGCTGACCCATAATTTCTGCGAAAGCTGCAACCGCGTGCGCCTGACCTGCACGGGTGAGTTGTTCATGTGCCTGGGGCAAGAGGACAACGCCGATCTGCGCACCGCCCTGCGCGACAACCCCGACAGCAACGAACCGCTGGAAGAGGCCATTCGCGCCGCCATCCTGCACAAGCCCAAGGGCCATGATTTCGACTATTCCCGCCAGAAGCTCGATGGTCAGATGTCCCGCCACATGAGCCACACAGGCGGCTGATGCCCCCCCTTTCCGGCGCCCCCACGCCCCTGTTTCGCATCTATCGGATGGCGACGCGGGTGATTGCCCCGTTGGCCTATCGCTCGGTCGCGCGCAAACTGCGCGCCCATGGCCTGCCCGGGGACCGCATCGCCGAACGCATGGGCCACGCAACCGAGCCCCGCCCCGAGGCCCCGGTGATCTGGTTTCACGCCGCCAGCGTGGGCGAAAGCCTGTCGGTCCTGACCCTCATCGCCCATCTGGGCCGTCGCTTGCCGACCCATGAGTTCCTGATCACCAGCGGCACCGCAACCTCGGCCGCGCTGATCACAAAACGCCTGCCGCCCCGCACCCGGCACCAGTTTCCGCCGCTGGACGCCCCGGCCCCGGTGGCCCGGTTCCTGAAGCACTGGCGCCCGGTTGCCGGTGTTTTTGTCGAAAGCGAGCTTTGGCCCGTCACCCTGGTCACCGCCCGCGCCAGCGGCGCGCGGCTAGCTTTGCTGAACGCCCGGCTGTCGGAAAAATCGGTGCGCGGGTGGTGCAAATGGCCCGACACCGCGCGGTTCATCCTGGATCAGTTCGCCGTGATGCTGACCCAGAACCGCAAGGCAACCGATAACCTTTTGGCCATGGGCGCCGATCCGGGCCGCGTCAGCACCGGCGTGAACCTCAAATCCACATCCGACCCTTTGCCGGTCGATGGGGTCACACGTGACAAAATCGGCGCGGCGCTGGCCGGACGCCCCACATGGGTGGCCAGCTCCACCCACGCGGGCGAGGAAGAAACGGTTGTCGAAGCGCACAAGCACCTGCTTGCGACCCACCCCGACCTGTGCCTGCTGCTCGTGCCCCGCCACCCCGAACGCGGGGAGGAGGTTGCAGCATTGCTGGCCGAGGCCGGGCTCACCACGGCGCGCCGCACCAAGGGCGAGGCGATCACCCCGCAAACGCAGGTCTATCTGGCCGATACCCTGGGCGAAACCGGTACGTGGTACGCGCTCTCGCCCATCGTGTTCCTTGGCGGGTCACTGCTCCCCATCGGCGGGCACAACCCGTTTGAACCGGCACAGTCGGGCGCGGCTGTGCTGACTGGCCCGCATGTGACCAACTTTGCCGAAACCTTCGACCCGCTGATCGCCCTTGGCGGCGCGGTTCGAATCCGGGAGGCCAGGGAACTTTCCCAGCAGATCGACAACTGGCTGACCAATTCGGCCCTGCTTGAAACCGCCCGCGCCGCTGCCGGAAAATTCGCCACCTCCCGGCAAGCGGCCCTTGCCGACGTGGTTGAAACACTCTGCACCGCGCTGGCGCTGGACGATGGTCATGCCTGATCTCTTCGTCACCAATTTCAACCGCAATTTCACCGGAGTGTCGGCCACCGCCGCCAATGTGATCCGCCAGCAGGTCAAGACCCACGATCTTGCCCTTGTGGGGCATCCCCTCCCCGGGTGTCCCGATCCGATCACCCCCGCACAGGCGCGCGCCCTGTCGCGCATCCCGCCCCCAGGCAAGGCGTTTTCGATCTGGCACGTGCGCCGCAACCCGGAAATGCGCGCGGCCATCTGGGCGCGTGACGTGCTGCGCCTGCCGATCCGCATCGTGTTCACCTCGGCCGCACAGCGGCTGCACTCAGCCTATCCCCGCTGGCTGATCTCGCGCATGGATGCGGTGATTGCCACCACCGACAAAGCCGCCGAATTTGTGCCCCATGTGCGCGCCGTGGTGCCCCATGGCGTGGACACCGATCTGTTTCATCCCGCCCCTGATCGCGCCGCCGCATGGGCCGCGCTGGGATATGGGGGAAGCATGGGGATTGCCAGCGTCGGACGCATCCGCCCGGAAAAGGGTTCAGATCTGTTCGTGCGGGCCATGCTGCGCCTTCTACCAGATTTGCCCGGCGCAACCGCGCTGGTGATCGGGCGCTCCGCGCGCGAACATCAGGGGTTTCTGGGCGGGCTCAGGGCGCAGGTCAAATCCGCCGGCCTTGCCGACCGCATCCTGTTTCCCGGTGAAATCCCCGCCGCCGATCTGCCGGCGGTGATGCGCGCCCTGTCTTTGGTCATGCAACTGCCCCGGTACGAGGGTTACGGCATGGTTCCTCTCGAAGGCATGGCAAGCGGCGTGCCCTTTGTCGGCAGCGAGGCCGGATATTACCCCGCCTTTTCGACCCAGGGACGCAGCGGCGTGATCGTCCCGCAAGAGGCCCCCGATCAGGCCGCCGAGACCGCCCTTGCCCTGCTGGGCGATGCCGACAGGTTCACCGCCATGGCAACCGCCGCACGCGACATTGCCAGCCAAAGCTTTAGCGCCGCAGCCGAGGCTGCCGGGATCGAAGCCGTGTACGGCGCACTGTCAGGTTAATTTTCCCTTACCAAACAAATAATTAGCGGAAATTAATGTTTCGCGCGCGAAACATTTTTTCGCCAAGCCGTTGATATCGCTCAGGCCGCCGGCATCCGTTGTTCGACAACTTCGGCGAACCAGCTGCATCCGACCGGGATCGCCTCATCGTTGAAATTGTATTCCGGGTGATGCACCATCGCCGTGTCGCCATTACCCATCAGGATATAGGCGCCGGGGCGTTCTTCGAGCATAAAGGCGAAATCCTCGCCCCCCATCACCAGCGGTGCCTCGTTACAGGAACCACCCACCTGACGCGCCACGTCGGCGGCGAATTCGGTCTGTTCCTCGTGGTTGACCATGACCGGATAGTTGCGGTGATAGTTGACCTTGACCGTCCCGCCAAATGTACCCGCGATGCCGGAACAAATCTCACCGATCCGCTTTTCCGCAAGGTCGCGCATCTCGGCGCTCATGGTGCGCACGGTGCCTTTCAGTTCGACCCGCTGCGGGATCACGTTGAACGCCTTGGACGAGGTTTCAAACGAGGTCACCGACACGACCACCTGATCGATCGGGTCGGCATTGCGGCTGGCAATGGTCTGAAGCGCGAGAACCGCCTGCGAGGCCATCACGGTGGTGTCCACGGTATCATGTGGTTTGGCCGCGTGCCCGCCGCGCCCTTCGAATTCGATCTCGAACACATCGGTCGCGGCGAAAAACGCGCCCGGCCGGATCGAGAAACTGCCGATCGGCTGACCGGGCCAGTTATGCATCCCGTACACTTCCTGAATGCCCCAGCGGTCCATCATGCCATCGTCGCACATTTCCTTGCCGCCGCCGCCGCCCTCTTCGGCGGGCTGAAAGATCACCACGACCGTGCCGTCGAAATTGCGCGTCTCGGCCAAGTATTTCGCCGCCCCCAACAGCATCGCCGTGTGCCCGTCATGGCCGCAGGCATGCATCGCGTTCGGCGTTTTCGAGGCATAGTCCAGCCCCGTCTGTTCATGGATCGGCAGGGCATCCATATCCGCCCGCAGCCCGATCACCTTGCCCGATGTGTCGGATTTGCCCTTGATCACACCCACGACCCCGGTGCGCCCGATCCCGGTCACCACCTCGTCACAGCCGAAGTCCTTCAGCTTGTCCGCCACCAGCGCGCTGGTGCGGTGGGTTTCAAACAGAATTTCGGGGTGCTGGTGAATGTCACGGCGCCATTCGGTGATTTCATCCTGCAATTCGGCAAAGCGGTTCTTGACGGGCATTTTCGTATTCTCCTGTTCTTTGGTTCACGCCGCGGGCATGCGGCGTTCGACGACCTCGGCGAACCAGCTGCAGCCAACCGGGATCGCCTCGTCGTTGAAATTGTATTCGGGGTGATGGACCATCGCCCCCTCGCCATTGCCCATAAAGATATAGGCGCCGGGGCGTTCTTCCAGCATGAAGGAAAAATCTTCGCCCGCCATGATGGGCGGCGTGTCGCGGTCGACCTTTCCGGCCACGATCTCGGCAATATCGGCGGCGTAATCGGTGTTGTCCGGCGCGTTCACCGTCACCGGATAGCCCCGCTCATAGTCAATATCGGCGCTGCAGCCATAGGCCTGCGCGGTCAGGGTGACAATCTGTTTCAAGCGCTCTTCGGCCAGGTCGCGCACTTCGTTCGACAGGGCCCGCACGGTGCCCCGCAGCAAAACCGTCTGCGGAATGACATTATGCGCCTCACTGTCGCTGCGGAAGGTGCAGACCGACACCACCACCTGATCCAGCGGATCGACATTGCGCGAGGCGATGGATTGCAGGGCGATCAGCACATGCGCGGCGGCGAGGTTTGTATCCACCGCCTGATGCGGCGCGGCGGCATGGCCGCCCTTGCCGGTGATGGTGATGTCGAACTGATCCGCCGAGGCCAGCAGCGGCCCGGTGCGAATGGCAAATTCACCCACCGGATGGCCGGGCATGTTGTGCATGCCATAGACCTCCTGAATGCCCCAGCGCTCCATCAACCCTTCTTCGCACATCACGCGGCCACCGCCGCCGCCCTCTTCGGCGGGCTGAAAGATCAACACGACGGTACCGTCGAAATTGCGCGTCTCGTTCAGGTATTTCGCGGCGCCCAGCAACATCGCCGTATGCCCGTCATGGCCACAGGCGTGCATCTTGCCCGGATGGGTGCTGGCATAGTCCAGCCCCGTCGCCTCGGAAATGGGCAGCGCGTCCATGTCGGCGCGTAAACCGATAACCCGGCCCGAGGTATCGGTCCTGCCCTTGATCACTGCCACGATCCCGGTTTGCGCGATCCCTGTCGTGATATCCTCGATCCCCATCTCGCGCAGCCGGTCCTCGACATAGGCTGCGGTCTTGGAAAGATCGAACTGAAGTTCGGGGATGGTGTGCAGATGCCGGCGCCAGCCGGTGATTTCATCATGCATTTCGGCAAGGCGGTTCTTGATCGGCATTTACTGTCCTTCCTGTAATCTCGCGACCAGCCGGTCCATGAAATCAACCCCGGCGTTGAACTGCGCGACGGTAATGAATTCGTTGGGCTGATGCGCCTGGGCAATGTCGCCCGGCCCGCAGACCACGGCGGAATATCCCGCCGCCTGAAATTGCCCGGCCTCGGTGCCATAGCTGACCACATGGCTGGCATTGTCGCCGGTGATGGCGCGGGCAATCGATTCGGCCTCGCCATCCTGTTCAGGGCGCAGACCGTCGACGTTGAACAGCGGTTCGATCTCGATCCCGCTGCTGGGCTGGATCGCCTTCATCCCCTGTTCGACGCAGCGCACCTCATCCTCAAACGCCTTGGCCCAGGTTGCCTTGTCCTCGCCGGGAACGACCCGCATTTCCATGTCGAACCAGCAATCCTTGGCCGTGATGTTACGCGCGGTGCCGCCCTGGATGCGGCCCACATGCATGGTGGTGAACGGCGGGTGGAACATGGCGGCTATGGGCGTGGGCGTCCGGGACTGGGTTTCGGCGTTGGTACGATTGATCCAGTCGATGATCCGCGCCGCCTCCATCACGGCGCTGACGCCCGTGGGCAAAAGCGAGGAATGAACTTCGAACCCGGTCACCCGTACGGTAAAACCCTGCCCGCCCTTGTGCCCGGTCACCGCTTTCATCATCGAGGGTTCCCCGACGATCACGGCCGATCCTTTGGGCAGGACCGGCTGCATCGCCTCGATCATCGGCGGGGCACCAGTGCATCCGACCTCTTCATCGAAACTGAGCGCAATTTGCATCGGGCGTTTGACGCCACGCTTTTTCGCCTCGACCAGCGCCCAGATGGCCATCGAGTCATAGCCCTTCATGTCGCAGGTGCCGCGCCCGAAATATTTGCCGTCCTTTTCGATCACTTCGAACGGATCGCTGTCCCAGGGCTGGCCATCTACCGGCACGACATCGGTATGCCCGGACAACACGACGGCCCCTTCCTCCCACGGGCCGACATGGGCAAACAGCGCCGCCTTGGGCTCATCCGGTTTGTAAAAGCGGTGCGCTTCGATCCCGTGGCTGTTCAGATATTCCTCGACCCAATCGACCAGTGGCAGGTTGGTATCGCGGCTGACGGTCGGAAAGGACACCAGCCGGTCCATGATGGCCTTCGCACTGAGGGTTTCAGGCATGATTCAGTATCCGCTGTCGGTCGTCAGGACGAAATGCCCCGGCTCAACCTCATCATAGACCGAGGGTTCGGCCACATAGTCCAGACCATGGATTGGCGACGGGATCGGTTTGAAGTTCAGATCCTTTTCCGATTTGCGGCGGCGCGGGTCGGCGATGGGCACCGCCTTCATCAGCGCCTGAGTGTAAGGGTGCTGCGGGTTCTCGAACACCCGCGCGCGCGGACCCAGTTCGACGATCCGGCCCAGGTACATCACACCGACTTGATGGCTGACCCGTTCGACCACGGCCATGTCATGGCTGATGAACAGGAAAGAAAGTCCCAGATCGGCCTGCAACTCCATCATCAGGTTCAACACCTGCGCCTGAACCGACACGTCCAGCGCCGAAACGGCCTCGTCCGCGATGATCAGCTTGGGGTTCAGCGCCAAGGCGCGCGCAATGGCGACACGCTGGCGTTGCCCGCCCGAAAGTTCGTGGGGATAGCGGCGCATGAAGCTGCGCGGCAGTTCGACCCGGTCAAACAGCATCGCGACGCGGTCCTTGATTTCCTGCCCCGAGCGCGTGCCGTAGTTGCGCAGGGGTTCGGACACCTGGTCCATCAGCTGCATCTGCGGATTGAGTGAGGCAAAGGGATCCTGAAAGATCATCTGCATATCCAGACGCGCCTTGCGCAGCCCCGGGGCATCCAGCTTCATGATATCGACACCATCAAGGTCAATTTCGCCCGACAGCGGTTCGACCAGCCGCAGGATCGACCGCCCGGCGGTGGATTTGCCACAGCCAGATTCGCCCACCAGCGACAGGGTTTGCCCCTTGTTGAGCGTGAACGAGATATCCTCGACCGCGTGCACGTTGGCCACCGTGCGGCGCAGGAAACCGCCCTTGACCGGAAACCGCGTGGTCAGGTTCTTGACAGTCAGCAGTACCTCGTCCGTACCAGGGATCGGTTCGATCTTCTGCCCCTCGACCCCCATCAGCTTCATCGGTTCGGGGGCGGCCTTGCCCCGCATTTCGCCCAGTTTGGGAACGGCAGCCAAAAGCGACTTGGTATAATCGTGCTGGGGGTTTTCGAAAATTTCCTCGACGGTGCCCTCTTCCACCTTGTTGCCGCGGAACATGACAACGACACGGTCGGCCATCTGCGCCACCACCGCCATGTCATGGGTGATGAACATCACGGCGGTGCCGGTTTCGCGTTTCAACCGGTCCATCAGCGCAAGGATTTCGGCCTGGATGGTCACGTCCAGCGCCGTGGTGGGTTCGTCCGCGATCAGCAATCGCGGCTCGCAAGCCATGGCCATGGCGATCACGACGCGCTGGCGCATGCCCCCTGACAATTCGTGCGGATATTGCTTCAGCCGGCGCTCGGGTTCGGGAATGCGCACCTCGCGCAGCAGGGCCAGCGCGCGCTGTTCTGCCTGGTCGCGGGTCATCCCCTTGTGCACGCGCAGACCCTCGGTCAGCTGACGGCCGATGGTGAACACCGGGTTCAGGGCGGTCATCGGCTCCTGAAAGATCATCCCGATCTCGTTTCCGCGAATCTGGCGCATCAGATCCTGATCGGTCTGGGCCAAATCGAGATCGGTGCCTGTTTTTCGGTCAAACAGCAGCTGGCCACCGGCAATTTTGCCGCCGCCAAATTCCACAAGACGCATCAGCGACAGCGAGGAAACCGATTTTCCCGATCCCGATTCGCCGACGATACAGACCGTTTCGCCCGGGTTTACCGAGAACGAAACATTCTCAACCCCAACGACAGGGCCATCTTTTGTTTGGAATTCTACCCTGAGTTCCCTGATCTGTACGATTGGCTGATCCAGCACATCCGCCCCCATTTTAAACAGAGCCCAACGCTAAGGCGGGGCCGAGGGCAGTGTCAAATGCCGTAAACACTTTCGCGACGGCAAGGCTTGCAATTTTTTCAAACTCTGTTTCGATACGCTGGTATCCGTAAACGGGGGGCGAGACGCAGCGCGTAATGTGATCTGCGGCTTTCTTCTTATGTAATAAGTATTTCCCCCGATCGGCACGACCCTCATCCGCGGGTCAAGCGGAACCAAAGAGACACAAACGTGTCCAACAAGGAGTGTAACATGAAAACGAAAGCCCTATTGCTAGGTGCGATTGCCGGTACGTGCATGGCCCCCATGGCCATGGCCGAGCGTGGCTCGGACGGTAATGTCAGCATCATTTATTGGCAGGCCCCATCCATTCTGAACCCCTATCTGTCCGGCGGTACGAAGGACGTGGAATCCTCGTCTCTGGTCGTTGAACCGCTTGGCCGTTACGACGAAACCGGCGCGCTGGTTCCTTTCCTGGCCGAGGAAATCCCGACCGTCACAAATGGCGGCGTCAGCGAAGACCTGACCTCGATCACATGGAAACTGAAGTCGGGTCTGCTGTGGTCCGATGGCACGCCGGTCACATCGGCGGATGTTAAATTCACCGCGGAATATTGCATGCACCCCGAAGGTGGCTGTGCGCAGCTGTCGTTCTTTGATGGCGTGGAGGCGGTCGAGGCGATTGACGATCTGACCGTCAAGGTGACGTTCAATCAACCCAAGCCGAACCCCTATGGCCCGTTCATGGGTGGCCAGTCGCCCATCATCCAGATGAACCAGTTCAAGGATTGCCTGGGCGCCAAGGCCCCGGAATGCACCGAGGCCAACTTTAACCCGATCGGCACCGGCCCCTTCGTGGTTGATGAATTCAAGCCGAATGACGTGATCACCATGTCGGCGAACCCGAACTATCGCGATCCGAACAAACCGGCCTTTGCCACGCTGACCTTCAAAGGCGGCGGCGATGCGACCGCGGCGGGCCGTTCGGTTCTGGAAACCGGCGAATTCGATTACGCCTGGAACCTGCAGCTGGCCCCCGATGTCATCGCCAAGATGGAAGAGGCTGGCAAAGGTATCGCCATTGCAGGCTTTGGCCCGCTGGTCGAGCGTCTGGAAATGAACATGACTGATCCGTCGCCGTCGCTGGACGCCGATACCCGGTCAACCGTTGCCGCACCGCACCCGTTCCTGTCGGATCCGGCCGTCCGCGAGGCGCTGTCGATGGCCATCGACCGTCCGCTTCTGGTCGAAGTCGGCTATGGCAAAGCGGGTAAGCCGACCTGTGATCTGGTCCCTGCCCCTGATCTGTACTCAGCCAAGAACGAGCATTGCTTTACCCAGGATATCGCCGGCGCGAACAAGATGCTGGACGATGCAGGCTGGGTCAAAGGCAGCGATGGCATCCGCGCCAAGGACGGTGTGCGCCTGTCGATCGTCTATCAGACCTCGACCAACGCGGTGCGCCAGGATTTCCAGGCTCTGATCAAACAGTGGTGGAGCGAAATCGGTGTTGAAACCGAATTGCGCAACATCAACGCGTCGGTCTTCTTTGGCGGCGACCCGGGCAGCCCCGACACCTTCCAGAAGTTCTATGCCGATGTGGAAATGTACGCCAACACGTTCAACGGCACAGACCCCCAGCAGTATCTGGCGGCCTATCGTTGCGGAAACGAGCCCAAGCCAGCCAGCCAATGGCAGGGTGAAAACATCAACCGTTTCTGCGATCCGGCCTATGACGCCCTGATTGACGAACTTGCCCGCACGGGTGATCTCGAAAAGCGCGGTGAAATCGCGATCAAGATGAACAACATGCTGACCAAGGACACCAACACGATTGTACCGCTGGTGCACCGTGGCCGTGTTTCGGCGCATGCCAATTCGCTGGGCGGCGTTATCCTGAACGTCTGGGACAGCGAACTGTGGAACGTTGCCGACTGGCATCGCAAGCAGGGTTCGTAACCTGAAACCCGTGCCGCCCCTGCCCCGTGGGGGCGGCACGATTTTTTGGTTCTCACAAGAATAATAAGACTAAGCTGCAAAGGCGTCGCGCATGCTGACCTTCACCATAAGACGTTTGGTCCTGGCCATTCCGACGCTTTTGTTCATCAGTCTTGTCATTTTCCTTCTGCTCGAACTCGCCCCCGGCGACCCGATGGCCCAGGTGCCCCTGACCGTCCCGCCCGAGGTCAAGGAAAAGATGCGCGAGGCCCTGGGCCTGGGGGAGCCGATGCACATCCGGTTCTGGAAATGGCTGGTGCAATTCTTCTGGATCGAGCCGCAGGTTCTGATCGATTATCTCTTTGGCACCTCCTTTTCCGAAGGCGACCTGCGTGTCATCAGCTGGCAGACCCGCTCGCCCGTGATGGACATCGTGGTTCAGCGCATTCCCCAGACCATCTGGGTGGTCGGCACCGCCTATATCGTCGGTATCCTGATTGCCCTGCCCATCGGCATTTATTCCGCCTACCGGCAGTATTCGGTGTTTGATCAGGCCGGGACGTTCATCACTATGATCGGCTTTTCGATCCCGCCGTTTTTCACCGGCCCGCTGATGATCGTGATCTTTGCTGTCAACCTGGGCTGGTTGCCCTCGGTTTATGACACCACCCATGTCGTCGACGACTGGGCCAGCTTCAAGGTGCAGCTGCGCCAGATGATCCTGCCGGTGATGGTTCTGGCACTCCAGACCACGGCGCAGATCAGCCGCTATATGCGCGCCTCGATGCTGGACAACCTCAACCAGGACTACGTGCGAACCGCCCGCGCCAAGGGGCTGAGCGAGGCGGTGGTCGTCATGGTGCATGTGCTGCGCAATTCGATGATCCCCGTGGTCACCGTGATTGCCCTGGGCATGCCCGCGATCTTTGGCGGCGCCATCATTACCGAGGTGATTTTCAAGGTGAACGGCATCGGCCAGTTGCTGATCACCGCCCTGTTCGCAAATGACCTGCCGATGGTGCAGACGCTGACCTTCATCTTTGCCGTGCTGATCGTTCTGTTCAATCTGATCGCCGATATCCTGTATGGCGTGCTTGACCCGAGGATCCGATATGACTGATCTCTCCAATGCCGTCACAGCCAATCCGCCGCGCAGCCAGTGGCGCGATGTCTGGTCGCAATTCTCCAAGCACAAGGGCGCCTTGCTGGGGGGCGGGTTTCTGGTGCTGATCACGCTGGCCGTCCTGTTCGGTCAGTTCATCTGGAACGTGGACCCACAAAAGATCGACTACCGCAACCGCGATCTGCGTCCGATCTACGTGGCCCTGATCGACAGCGAGGCCAAGACAAACTGGGCCAACCCGCTGGGCACCGATCAGCTGGGCCGCGATGGTCTGGCCAACCTGATCGCTGGCGGGCGCGCCTCAATGGCGGTGGGCTGGGCCGCGATGTTGTTGACCCTGTTCATCGGTACGGTGATCGGCGTGATGGCCGGATTCTTTCGGCGGCTGGACGGGCCGCTCATGCGACTGACCGACCTGTTCCTGTCACTGCCGATCCTGCCCCTGCTGCTTGTGGCGGTGACCCTGTTCCGGGAACCGCTGCGCGCCAGTTTCGGGCCCGAGGGCGGCATGTTCATCCTGATCGTGTCGATCATCGGTATCACCAGCTGGATGCCCACGGCCCGCATCGTGCGCGGGGATGTTCTGGCGCTGAAGGAACGTGAATTCGTGCTGGCCGCCCGGTCGATCGGGACCACCAACAGAAACCTGATCACCCGCCACATCCTACCCAACGTGCTGAGCCCGATCATGGTCTCGGCCACGCTGGGTCTGGCGACCGCAATCATCACCGAAAGCGCGCTGTCCTTTCTTGGAGTCGGCTTCCCGTCCGATTTCCCGACATGGGGCAAGATGCTGGCCGACGCGGTCGACCGTATGGTCGAATTCCCCGAGCGGGTCATGCTGCCCGGTCTGGCAATCTCGCTCACGGTGCTGAGCGTGAACTATCTGGGCGACGGTCTGCGCGACGCGCTGGACCCGCGTATCCGCGGACGCTGAGGCGCAGATAAGGACAATCTGACCATCCCGAACGCCCCGACCGCCGGGGCGTTCGTCATTCTGGACATCTGTGAAACAGAAGCCCGCCGACTCCCTCCGCATACGGGAAAATGTTCCGGTCTGACCCCGTGACCCCCAGTGAGAAATGCTTGATTGCGCTCATATTCTGCCCCATCTGGGAAATTATTCTGAAAATGCGCGAGATACATCATGTTTGAGTCATTTGGTTTCGAGGAAACCACCGCACAGCAGGTCAGCGTTCTGTTTGGTCTGGGGTTGGGCATCCTGTTCGGCATTCTGGCCGAGCGCACAAAGTTCTGTTTTCGCCGCGCCCTTGTGGGCGAGGACCGACGCACCGCGCTTGGCGTCTGGCTGACAGCTCTGGCCACAGCGCTGCTGGGCACACAGGCCGCGGTTTGGTTTGGACTGATCGATTTTGGCGAACACAGGTTCATGGCCAGCGACCTTCCGGTGGCTGCAATTGTCATCGGCGGCCTTCTTTTCGGGGCGGGCATGGTTCTGACGCGCGGATGCGTGTCGCGCCTGACGGTTCTGACCGGCACCGGCAACCTGCGGGCCGCATTGGTTCTGGTTGTCTTTGCCATCACCGCCCATGCGACGTTGAAGGGCATTCTGGCACCATTGCGCACCACGTTGGGTGGTTTCACCGTCGACCTCGGCAACGGCGCCTCGCTCGCCGCCCTGCCCGGCGGCGCGTTGGCCATCTCCGCGCTCATCGCCATGGCCGCATTGGTCATCGCCCTGCGCTCGGGGAATCGGGCGCGCGTTCTGATCGGCGCGGCCCTCTTGGGCCTTCTGGTCCCGCTGGGATGGGTCGGGACAGGCTTTATCCTGTTTGACGAATTCGACCCGATCGCAATGGAAAGCCTGTCCTTTACAGCGCCGTCGGCCGAAGGGTTGTTCTTCGTCCTCGCCTCTACCGCCATTCCGGCGGGCTTTGGCAGCGGGCTGATCGGCGGCGTGCTTCTGGGCGCGTTGGTCGCCGCGCTGACCTTTGGCAGCTTCCGCTGGCAAAGCTTTGACGCCCCGCGCCAGACCGGGCGTTACCTGGCCGGCGCCGCGCTGATGGGGGTTGGCGGCGTGTTGGCCGGCGGCTGCACCGTAGGGGCCGGGCTGGCCGGAGTTCCAACGCTCAGTATCGCTGCGCTGCTGGCCATCGCGTCGATCGCGGCAGGGGCGCTGATCCTGAACACGGTGCTTAGCCCAGCTGCTTTCGTATCCGGCGCACCATCCACCACACGAGGCCTACAACCGGCAGAGTGATGAGGGCGGTCAGCATGCCCTTGCTGATCCCCGTCGCTTCGGTCAGCGGATAGACAAGGTAGCTGGCCAGCGACACCGCGTAATAGCTGATCGCAACCACCGACAGCCCCTCGACCGTGTGCTGCAGTCGCAGCTGCAGGTCAGCCCGGCGGTCCATGCTCTCAAGCAGCGCCTGATTCTGGGCGCTGCGCTCGACATCGACCCGCGTGCGCAGCAGATCACCGGCACGGATCGCCCTGTCGGCCAGCGCCGAAAGCCGCGCCTCGGTCGATTTCACTGTGCGCATGGCGGGCTGATACCGCCGCATCATGAATTCATTGAACAACTGACGCCCGTTGAACCGCGCCTCGCGCAGCGCGTCGATCCGTTCCTTTACGATTGCCTCATAGGCACCCGTCGCCCCAAACCGAAAGGACGAGCGGGCCGCCATGGTTTCCAACTCGGCGGAGATCGACAGCAGATGCGCCAGCGTTTCGTCTGACGGGTTCTTGTCGCCCGTCATCTCGATCATCAGTTCGGTCAGTTGATTGTCCATCTTGCCGATCGGCCCCGATAGCGCGCGCGCCCGCGAAAACCCGAGCATCGACATGGATTTATAGGTCTCGATCTCGCACAGGCGCTGCACCACCCGGCCCAGCCGCCGCTGACCGGTGTGCGGGCTGGCAAAGACCGCGAACCGCAGATGCCCTGCCGGATCGATCCGGAAATCGCCCGCCACCACGGCCGCGTCCTCCAGAACCCGCGCGACCGCCACGCTTTCCGGAACGAACCAGTCGTTCAGATCCGACTCGATCGCGTCGTCCCCCGGATGGGACAGCAGCCGCACATTGACCGACGTGATCCGCTGACCGGGAACCTGCGCCAGCCATTCATCGGGAAAGACATCGAAATCATGCGGATCAAAGGCCCGCTCACTGATGCCCTCGACAAAGGCCGTATAGGTGACGAATTCGGTATGCTGTTCCCATTTCAGGATGTGCCGCCCGATCTGCCCCGAATAATGCGTTGCACCCGGTTTGGGATGTGCCGCGCCATGCCGGTCGAGCAGCTTTATCAGATGTGCCAGATCCCCGCCCCGGTCCCGCGATACTGCATCGTCCGGCTGTTTGATCGCCAGAAACACTACGGTGCAGGGCGTCGCCATGGTCGGAAACGGGCGCGCGTGCAGTTCGTTGGCCAGTTCATATCGCAGCGGATGATCGGGAATGACAGACATGGGCAATCCTTGTTTGCGCACGACCATAGCGCAGCATCCCTGACAATGAAAGTTTAATGTTTAATATCAGTGCCTTATGTGAATACAATCGCATACCGGCCACAGATCCCTTCATCTTACCCAAAAAACTCACGCCGGAGGCACCGCGCCGAAAAGGGCGGCGCAAACAAATGGCACGCGCCAAAGGCGCACATGAGTTGCCGCCGATCCGGTGTTCATCTGACGCCCGGCGGCGCGCCTGATCAGCGATAGACCGGCACGCGTTTCTCGCGCAGGGCGGCAACGCTTTCGGCAAAATCGGGCGAGCCCAGTTGCTGTGCAAAGGCCAGTGCCTCGGCCTCCATCTGGGCGGCAATCACGTCGCGTTGCGTGCGGATCAGCGCCTTGGAGCGGCGCAGCGCAGTGGGCGATGCAGCGGCCACGCCCGCCGCGATCGCGGCGATTGCGTCCTGGAACCCGTCATCCGGCAGCATCCGCGCCACCAGCCCGTGTTGCAGCGCCTCCACCGCGCTGAGGGTGCGGCCCCCCAGCAGAATGTCATTGGCCACCGCCATGCCCACCGTCTGCGGCAACAGGATCGACGATCCTGCCTCGGGCACTAGGCCCAGCCGCACGAACGGGGCCGAGAATGTCGCCGCCTGCGCCGCATAGACCAGATCGCAATGCAGCAGCATGGTCAGCCCGACACCGATGGCCGGGCCGTTTACCGCGGCGATCAGCGGCTTTTCACAGTCCCGGATCGCATGCAGGAACCGGATCACCGGCGGTATGCCCTGGATCTTTGCGCCCATGGCAAAATCCTGCAGATCATTGCCGGCGGTGAACATGTCTCCTGCCCCGGTGATGACAAAGGCGCGTGTCGCATCCTCCGCCCCATAGGCCGTGATCGCATCGGCCATGGCACCGTACATGGCCTGGGTCAGCGCGTTCTTCTTGTCCTCGCGCGTGATGGTCAGGGTGGTGACCCCGTCGCGGGAGCTTACTGCGATGTTCTCGCTCATCTGAAATCCTTTGGATTGGAATGATCACTGGGGCCGGATACCCAAAGGCCTAGGAAACATACCCCCGCCGGTCAATTGCCGGGGCATGTGACGTTGCGACCCGCGGGATCGTCAGTTCAGCCGCCCCCCCTGGCAGCTGTTCAAAGAAAAAAGGCGCCACAAAGGGCGCCTTTTCCAATGTCGATTGCCGATGGGATCAGTCGATCATCGTCAGCAGCTTGTCCAGCGACGCCTTGGCATCGCCATAGAACATGCGCGTGTTCTCCTTGAAGAACAGCGGGTTTTCGATGCCCGAATACCCTGTGCCCTGACCACGCTTGGACACGAACACCTGCTTGGCTTTCCAGCATTCCAGAACCGGCATGCCGGCGATGGGGCTGTTGGGGTCCTCTTGCGCGGCGGGGTTCACGATGTCGTTCGATCCGATCACGATGGCCACATCCGTATCCGGGAAGTCATCGTTGATCTCGTCCATCTCAAGCACGATGTCGTACGGCACCTTGGCCTCGGCCAGAAGCACGTTCATGTGCCCGGGCAGACGGCCCGCAACCGGGTGAATGGCGAAACGCACGTTCTTACCCTTGGCGCGCAGACGGCGGGTCAATTCGGCCACGTTCTGCTGGGCCTGTGCCACGGCCATGCCGTAGCCGGGGATGATGATGACGCTGTCGGCGTCCTCCAGGGCCGCGGCAACGCCATCGGCCTCGATGGCGATCTGCTCGCCCTCGACCTCCATCGCCGGACCCGAGGTGCCGCCAAAGCCGCCCAGGATCACGCTGATGAACGACCGGTTCATCGCCTTGCACATGATATAGGACAGGATCGCACCGCTGGAACCGACCAGCGCGCCGACGACGATCAGAAGGTCGTTGCCAAGGCTGAAGCCGATCGCCGCAGCCGCCCAGCCCGAGTAGCTGTTGAGCATCGACACAACCACCGGCATGTCCGCCCCGCCGATCCCCATGATCAGGTGATAGCCGATGAAGAAGGCCATCAGCGTCATGATCACCAGCGGCAACAACCCACCTGTGTTGAAGTACCAGATCAGGCAGAGCAGCGAGATCGCGGCCGCGCCAGCGTTCAGCATGTGGCCGCCCGGCAGTTTTGTCGCCGCCGAGGACACCTTGCCCGCCAGTTTGCCATAGGCAATCACCGAGCCGGTAAAGGTTACGGCACCGATGAACACACCCAGGTACAGCTCGACCCGCAGAATGGCGACTTCGACCGGTTCTTTCTTGGCCAGAAGGGCAGCAAACCCTTCAACCGCCTTTTTGGCGGTGTCGTCCATGGCCAGAACACGCCCCAGTTCGATATGGGCGATATAGCCCACGAACACGGCTGCAAGGCCGACGAGCGAGTGCATCGCCGCGACCAGTTCGGGCATTTGCGTCATCTGAACACGGGTGGCCAGTTGATAGCCGATCAAACCGCCACCGATGACCAGCGCAATCGACAGGAGCCACAGGCCCGACCCGGGCCCGATCAGCGTGGCGAAAACCGCCAGCGCCATGCCCACGATACCATACCAAACAGCGCGCTTGGCGCTTTCCTGTCCCGACAGACCGCCAAGCGACAGGATGAAGAGGACGGCTGCGACGACATAGGCCGCCGTTGTAAATCCGAATTCCATTGTCCCCTAACTCCTTAAGATTTCTGGAACATGGCGAGCATGCGCCGTGTCACGAGGAAGCCGCCAAAGATGTTGATCCCGGCCATGAAGACCGAAAGCGCGGCAAGGAGGATCACCAGGAACGATCCCGATCCGATCTGCATCAGGGCGCCCAGAATGATGATCGACGAGATCGCATTCGTGACAGCCATCAGCGGGGTGTGCAGGCTGTGCGCCACGTTCCAGATCACCTGGAAACCGACGAACACGGCCAGCACGAACACGATGAAGTGCTGCATGAAGCTGGCCGGAGCCACAAGGCCCACACCAAGCAACAGCGCCGCGCCGACAGCCAGCAGGGTCACCTGCTGCTTGGTCTGCGCCTTGAAGGCGGCGACCTCTTCGGCGTGTTTTTCTTCGGGGGTCTTTTCCTTGACCTTTTCCTTCGGCTTGGCCGCGATCGCCTGAATTTTTGGCGGCGGCGGCGGGAAGGTCACGGCCTTTTCATGGGTGATGGTGGCGCCACGGATGACGTCATCTTCCATGTTCTGATCAACGACGCCGTCCTTTTCAGGGGTGAGATCGGTCATCATGTGACGGATGTTGGTCGCATAAAGCGTCGAGCTTTGCGCCGCCATCCGGCTGGGGAAGTCAGTGTATCCGACGATGGTCACGCCGTTGTCGGTGACGATCTTTTCGTCCATCACCGTCATCTTGCAGTTGCCACCCTTTTCCGCCGCGAGGTCGACGATCACCGAGCCGGGTTTCATGGCCTTGACCATGTCTTCGGTCCAAAGCTCGGGCGCTTCGCGGTTCGGGATCAGCGCGGTGGTGATCACGATGTCCATGTCGGGCGCCAGTTCGCGGAACTTGGCCAGCTGTGCGGCAGCGAATTCCGGGCTGGAAACCGAGGCATAACCGCCGGTTGCGGCGCCGTCCTGCTGTTCTTCCTCAAAGTCGAGGAACACGAATTCCGCGCCCATGGATTCGACCTGTTCGGCCACTTCGGGGCGCACGTCAAAGGCATAGGTGATCGCACCCAGGCTGGTGGCTGTGCCGATCGCGGCCAGACCGGCAACGCCGGCGCCGACAACCAGAACCTTGGCCGGGGGCACTTTGCCCGCGGCAGTCACCTGACCGGTGAAGAAGCGGCCAAAGTTGTTGCCCGCCTCGATCACGGCGCGATAACCGGCGATATTGGCCATCGACGACAGGGCGTCCATTTTCTGGGCACGCGAAATACGCGGCACCATGTCCATGGCGATGACGGTCGCACCCTTGTCGGCAGCCTGTTTCATCAGGGCTTCGTTCGCTGCCGGATAGAAGAACGAAATCAGCGTCTGGCCTTCGCGCAGGCGCTTGACCTCGGCCTCGGTGGGCGGACGCACCTTGGCCACCACATCGGCGGCCTTAAACAGCGCAGCGGCGGTTTTTACCACCTCGACGCCCGCATCCTTGTACAGCTGGTCCGAAAACCCGGCTTTTTCGCCAGCGCCGGATTCGATAACACAGTCATGCCCCAGCTTTTGCAGGGCCAGAGCACTGTCCGGCGTCATCGCCACACGGTTTTCACCGTCGATTATTTCTTTAGGTGTCCCTATTTTCACCGATTGGTCCCCTCATCGTCTGTTCCGGCGGAAGGCCGGTTCGGCAGTTCCGCATTCCACTACCTTGCACACCGTCAATGCGCAAGCACCCGCGCCATCGCGCGGGTAATAATTGCAAAGTATCACAGCCATCTGCGAACTTTTTGTTCGTACCGGGCAAAGTCGGCCCGGAATTTCCGGCGCATCCTGTTCTCTTCGGGTATAACGAAGCGTTTTTCGATGACCCAGACAAAAATGGGGATCAGTGGCAGCGACAGAACAGCGTCAAACCGCAGGATCAGCCCGGCCAGAATCATCGCATCCCCCAGATAGATCGGATTGCGCGACCGCTTGAATATCCCCGACTGGATCAACGCATCGGGTGTGTTGTGCGGGATCACCGTCGTGCGGTGGCGGCGGAACTCGGCAAAGGCCAGCAGCATCAGCACGACACCGCCCCCCACCAGAAGGCCACCGGCGAAATCGGCCCAGGCCCCTCCGAAATGCAGACCCGCCGTGTAAAACCGCGCCTGCGCCCAGGCCAGCACAATGGACCCGGCCAGCCAGACCGGGGGCATGTCCAGCCACTTTGTCATTCGGGTTTATATGCGGCCGTTTCCAGCCATCCGTTGCGCCCCGTCTGCAGCACCAGAACGTTTTCGCGTCCCAGCACCCGCGCGGCAAAAGCCGCCTGCGCCGACAGAGACCCGGTATTGCAGAACAGAACGACAAGCCCCGTTTCGGGCAGGTCGTCCAGACGGCCCGGAACCTCACGCCATTCGATGTTGACGGCGCCGGGAATGGTGCCTGCCGCGAACTGCTCCGCATCGCGCGTGTCGACAAAGAGAACAGACCCGAACACATCCTCGGTCAGTTGCTCGGGCAGGATGATGCCCGCCTCGTAGGTGGCAAAATCCATGTACCCGAGGATTTCATCCTCAAGCTCACCGGCGAAAGCCGGTGTCGCCAGCGCCAAAGCGGCCGCGATGAAGATGTGTCGTATCATTCCCATTCCATTTCTTCGAACACGCGACCCGCGTTTTTGGTTGCAAGTTCCTCGAACGTATCCAGATTTGCCCAGCGCGATTGATCCACGTAATAGGCCCCGGCCAGATCGCCGCCCTCGTCGATATGCGCCCCGATTTTGGCGCGCAAATCCGTCAGATAGTCATAGGTATAACGCCGCACCTGCGCCAGATTGGTCGGGTGCCCGTGCCCCGGAATGACATAAGTCGGATTCAGCGGTTCCAGCTTGGTTTCCCAGGTTTCCAGCCAGCAGCTTGTGCAGGTGTGCGAAAAGATCGGCAACATCCGCTCATGAAAGGCGATATCGCCCGCGATCATGATGCTCCACTGCGGGATCCAGACCTGAACATCGCCCGGGTCGTGCGCGGGCCCCAGATGCAACACCTGAACTTCCACCCCGCCCAGCGTGATGTCATAGCGGTCCTCGAACGTCAGGTTGGCATGTTCCACGCGGCTGCCTTCGGCCTTGTCGCGGTTATAGCGTTCCATGTTCTGAAAGATGAAATCGCCATTCTTGGTGGTTTCCTCGACCGCGTCCACATGGGCCAGGATATCGACCCCCTGATCGCGCCAATAGCCATTGCCAAGCATCGCGTGGCCCTGCCCGTTTTCGTTGATCACCAGAACGACGGGCTGGTCAGTCACGGCCTTGATCTCGTCATGCAGGGCCTTGGCCAGACGGCTCGAGGCCCCGCCATTGATAACCACCACACCTTCGTCGGTCACGATGAAGGACAGGTTGTTGTTGTGACCCGAATTTTCATAGCGCGGCGGCGCGGTCGCCCCGATGGCGGAAAACACATGCGGGATCACCTCGACCGGTTTGGAATACAACTCGGACTGCGGATACTGATCGTCGATGTCTTCACTGGCGCCCAAGGACGTGGCGATAACGGTGGCAAAAACGCTGGCGATTATGTGTCTCATGATCCCTCCCTGACTCGCGGCACACATTCACAGTATCGAATTGGTAAGTAAAAGCGACCAGATACCGCAGCCTTTGACGGGGCTTGCCAGTGCCGCCGCAACCGGTAGGGTCTGCAAAACATCACAAACGGGGAAAATTCATGTCACTCAGCGGGAAACACGCCCTGATCACCGGTGGCGGCACCGGCATTGGACTGGCGATCGCACGGGCGCTGGCCGATCAGGGCGCACAGGTCACCATCACCGGACGCCGCCGGGAGGTTCTGGACGAGGTCGCCGGGAACGGGATCACCGGCATGGCGATGGATGTGCGCGACGAAGCCGACGTCGTGGCCAAAATCGCAGCCGCCGTTGAGGCCCGCGGACCCATCCAGATCTGCGTGGCCAACGCCGGGATCGCCGAGGGCAAGGCGGCGCATAAGACGACCATGGAGTTCTGGCGCAACATGATGGCGACCAACCTGGACGGGGCTTTCCTGACGATCCGCGAATGCCTGACCAGCATGCGCCAGACCGATTGGGGCCGCGTGCTTACCGTTTCATCGATCGCCGGGGTCCGGGGTCTTCAGGGCGCGGCTTGTTATTCGGCGTCAAAACACGGGCTGATCGGGCTGACCCGGTCACTGGCCGAGGATTATCTGGGTCAACAGATCACCTTCAACGCTATCTGCCCGGGCTACGTGGACACGCCCATCATCACCCGCAACGTCGACAGCATTTCCAAACGCGCAAAGGTGAGCGAGGAACAGGCCCGCGACATCATGGTGCAGGCCAACCGGCACAAGCGCCTGATCGAACCCGAAGAGGTCGCCGCCGCAGCGCTGTGGCTGGTCGGTCCGGGATCGCAGAGCATCAACGGCCAGACCATCGAAATCGCGGGCGGTCAGGTTTGATTGCCCCGCCCCTGTGGACAGGACATATCCGATGACGGATTTCGCAGCGACCAAAGCCATGTTTCACCTTCCCGAAGGGATGATCTATCTGGATGGCAATTCACTGGGCCCCCTGCCCAAGGCGGCGCAGGCGCGTGTCGTCACGACACTGGGCGAGGAATGGGGCGATATGCTGATCACCGGCTGGAACAGGGCCGGCTGGATGGATCAGCCCCGCGCCCTAGGCGACCGGATCGGCCGGTTGATCGGGGCCGAACCGGGGCACGTGGTCCTTGGTGACACGCTGTCGATCAAGGTCTATCAGGCGCTGGCCTCGGCCCTGGCCCTGCGCCCCGAGCGGCGGGTGATCCTGTCGGATACCGGCAATTTTCCCACCGATCTTTACATGGCCGAGGGGCTGACCGGTATGCTGGCCCAGGGGCACGACCTGCGCCTTGTCGATCCCGATCACCTGTATGAGTCCCTGACGGACGAGGTTGCGGTGCTGATGCTGACCGAGGTCGATTATCGCACCGGTCGCCTGCATGACATGGCCGCTCTCACCAGACGCGCGCATGAGGTGGGTGCGCTGACGATCTGGGATCTGGCCCATACGGCGGGCGCGCTGCCAGTGGACGTGGCCGGGGCGGGCGCCGATTTCGCGGTGGGGTGCACCTATAAATACCTCAACGGTGGCCCCGGTGCGCCGGCTTTCATCTATGTCGCGCCGCATCTGGCCGAACTGGCCACGCCGGCGCTTTCGGGGTGGCTGGGCCATGGCGAACCCTTTGCCTTTGATCTGAACTATCACCCCGGCGACGGAATCGACAGGATGCGCGTGGGCACCCCGCCGGTGCTGCAGATGGCCGCGCTCGAGGCGGCGCTGGATGTCTGGGATAGTGCCGACATTGCCGATGTGCGTGCCAGGTCCATCGCCCTGAGCGATCTGTTCATCGCCGAGGTCGAAGCCGCCTGCCCGATGCTGACGCTGGCCAGCCCGCGCAACGGGGCCGAGCGTGGCAGTCAGGTATCGTTCCATTTCGAACAGGGATATGCCGCGATGCAGGCGCTGATCGCGCGCGGCGTGATCGGCGATTTCCGCGCGCCTGATATCATGCGGTTCGGCATCACGCCGCTGTTTCTGGATGAACAGGACATCCGCGCCGCCGTCGCCATTCTGGCGGACGTCATGCAGAACCGGCTGTGGGATCACCCGGATTACATGGCGCGCAAAGCGGTGACGTGACCCTGGAGGTACGCCGATACCGGGACGGGGACGCCCCCGATGTCTACGCGGTCTTTCACGAGGCCGTGCATATCGGCGCCCGCCATCACTATTGCGACGCCCAGCGCCGCGTCTGGGCCCCGCATGACAGGATGCCCGACAGTTTTCCCGACCGGCTGGCCGGGATGGAAACCTTTGTCGCCCGCGATGGCGACGGCATTGCCGGTGTGATGGCGGCCACGCGCGCGGGGTATCTCGATCTTGCCTTTGTGCGGCCCCGGTGGATGGGGCGCGGCATGGCGCAGGCCCTCTACGAGGCGGTGATCAAGGATGCACAGGACCGCGGCGCGGTGCGGCGCATGACCACCCATGCCAGCCACCTGGCGCGCCCGTTTTTCGCGCGCAACCGGTGGCGGGTGGACTATCCCGAAACGGTGTGTCGCGATGGCGTCATGCTGGACCGGTTCGCCATGTCGCTGGATTTGCCGCCGCGCGACTGATCGCCAAAGGATCAGCCCGCAGTGGCCAGTGCATCACCGAACAACTGCGCAAGGGTGCGCACGCGCGCGCAATAGGTCGCGTAATCCGGCACGTCCGTTTTCATTCCCTTCAGAGCGGCCGTCATCGTCGCGGCCACCTGGGACGCGCTGCCGTCGAATGTAACGGTGCCAGCCTTTGCCTGACGCGCCAGCCAGTCGGCATAGACCTCGGTCAGGCGGGCCTCGCCCTCATTAATGATGTCGCGGGCATTGGCATTTGTGGAATCAAAAAGTTCCAGCCCGTGGGGCGAACTGAGCATCGTCTCGACCGCTTTGCCGCCCTGCCCGACAAAGGCGGCAAGCAGTTGATCCTGCACCGCTCCCGGACCTGACAGGGCCTGCGTGACCGTGTCGGCAGCGTCGCAATAGACCTGCCGGGCAAGGTGGCGAAAGATGTCTTCCTTGTTGCGATAGTGCAGATACAACGCCGGGCGTGACATGCCTGCGGCCCGGGCTATGTCATCCATCGACGTCTTGCGAAACCCATAGGTCGCAAAGCTTTGCCAGGCTGCGCCAAGAATGGCCTGCTGTTTGGGGTCGGTCGATGCGTCTTTCATGCCTTCGTCCTGACAGTTTGGCCAAAATTTGTCAATTGACCGAACTGACATTTTAGACTATTTTTGTCAAAACGCCATAACCGCGGGAGAATTCAGATGACCACCGAACTGACGATCAACGGAACGACCCACAAGGTCGATCTGCCGGACGACGTTCCCCTGCTCTGGGTCCTGCGCGACGCGCTGAACATGACCGGTACAAAATATGGCTGCGGCGTTGCGGCCTGCGGCGCCTGCACTGTTCAGATCGGCGGGGAACCCGTGCGCAGTTGCCAGGTGGCCCTGTCCGATGTCTGGGACGAGGTGACGACGATCGAGGGGATCGGCACGCCAGAGACCATGACCCTACTCCAGCAGGCCTGGGTCGAACATCAGGTAGCCCAGTGCGGGTATTGCCAGTCGGGCCAGATCATGCAGGCCGCAGCCTTGCTGGCCGAAACGCCCGAGCCCACCGACGACGATATCGACATCGCGATGCAGGGCAACCTGTGCCGCTGTGGCACCTATCCCCGCATCCGCGCCGCGATCCACACGGCCGCATCCAAGATGAAGGAGGCCTGATCCATGGCCAGCATCGGTAAAATCGCCCGCCGCACCTTTCTGATCGGGTCCGCCGCCATCGTGGGGGGCGTCGGTTTCGGGCTCTACAAAATCAATCAGGAGCCCCCAAATCCGCTGAAACCCGGACCGGGCGAGGCAACGCTGAACCCCTTTGTTCTGATCGATCAAGAGGGCGTGACCCTGATTTCGCCCCGCGCCGAAATGGGTCAGGGCGTGCACACCACATGGGCCGCGTTGATTGCCGAGGAACTGGACGTGGACATGGCCGCGGTGCGCGTTCTGCACGGTCCGGCGGCCAAGGCCTATTATAACTCGGCCATGATGGGGGATGCGCTGCCCAACAAGGGCTATGACATATCGAATTTCCAACACAACGTCGGCGAGGCGCTGGGGGTTCTGGGCAAGCTCGTGAACCTGCAGATGACCGGCGGGTCGACGTCAATGAAGGACGGGTTCGTCCGCATGCGCGAGGCAGGCGCCGCCGCGCGAGAAGCGTTGAAAGAGGCAGCCGCCCAGCGCCTTGGACTGGACCGGGCGCAGCTGAAGACGGAGAACGGCGCGGTTATCGCGCCCGATGGCACCACGCTGACCTATTCAGAACTGGCCGTGGCCGCAGCCGAGATCGACCCGCCCGAGGTGGCGCTGCGCGATCCCAGGAACTGGCGCCTGTTGGGCAAGACCGTGCCGCGTGTGGATATGGTCAACAAAACCAACGGCACCGCGCAGTTCGGCATCGATGTCCGTTTGGGCGGGATGAAATTTGCCGCCCTGCGGATCAATCCCCGGCTGGGCGGCATGATGGAGGCATTCGACGCCTCGGCCGCCGAAACCATGCCGGGCGTGGAAAAGGTTATCGATCTTGGCTCCGGCGTCGCGGTTGTGGCCAGCAACACGTGGCTGGCCCAACAGGCCGTGGATTCGGTCGATATCATCTGGGGCGAGGCCCCCTATCCCGCAACGACCGAGGCGATTTTCGAAGAAATCGCACAGGCTTTTGAGGGGGACGCGAATTCAGCCCTGCGAGATGACGGCGATGTGGACACCCTGCCCGAAGGCGCGACAGTTGTCACGGCAGACTATTCCGCGCCCTTCCTCGCCCATGCGACGATGGAGCCGATGAATGCCACCGCGCTCTATAGCGGCGAAACGCTGGAGATCTGGTGCGGCAATCAGGACCCGATCTTTCAACAGACGACCTGCGCAAAGATCGCCGGGCTGAATGCCGAGGCGGTGACCGTCAATACCACCTTTTTGGGAGGCGGGTTCGGTCGGCGGGCTGAGTTGGACTTTGCCAGCTATGCCACGCGGGTTGCCATCGCGATGCGTGGCACCCCGGTGCAGCTGACCTGGTCGCGCGAAGAGGACATGACACACGACTTTTATCGGCCCGGTGCGCTGGCGCGGTTCCGTGGGGCGCTGAAGGACGGGCGCGCGGTGATGGTCGATGGCCGGATCGCGGCGCAATCGCCGGTGCGTCAAGCGCTGGCGCGGCTGGCCGACCTGCCTGCGGCGGGCCCCGACAAGGTGCATGTGGAAGGCGCGTTCAACCAGCCCTATGCGATCCCGAACTACCGCATTCGCGGATATCTGTCCGATCTGACCATTCCGGTCGGGTTCTGGCGGTCGGTCGGCAATTCCTTTAACGGGTTCTTCCATGATACGTTTCTGGACGAGATGGCCCATGCCGCCGGGCGCGACCCGCTGGAGTTTCGCCTGGAGATGATGCGCGACGAACACGCCCCGTCGGCCGGATGCCTGGAAGCGGTGGCCAAGATGTCGGGCTGGAGCGGAAAAACCCCCGAAGGTGTCGGGCGCGGCGTGGCGTTCACCTACAGCTTTGGCACGCCGGTTGCGCAGGTGATCGAAGTCGTGGACGAGGACGGATCGATCCGCATCGCCAAGGCGTGGATCGCCTGTGACATGGGCACGGCGCTGGATCGCGGCATCATCGAAGCCCAGATGGTCGGCGGCATGATCTATGGCTTGTCGGCCGCCTGTTTCGGGGAAATCACCTTTGCCGATGGCGAAGTGGAGCAACGCAATTTTCCCGATTACGACGCCCTGCGCATTCACAACACGCCCGAAACCGAAGTGGCGATTTTCGAGACCAATGCCCACCTGGGCGGCGCCGGGGAACCGGGCACACCGCCCGCGATGCCAGCCCTTGGCAACGCGCTGTTCGATCTGACCGGCAAGCGGGTGCGCGATCTGCCCTTCAGCAAGTCCTTTAATCTGCTGGCGTGACGGATTGACAGGGAGGACGGGGGCCAGCCCCCGTCGCCCGATGGGCGACTCCCCCGGAGTTTATCCGGCAAGATGAAGCATATGGATCATGCGACGGGGGCCCAGGCGCGCATGAGATCGCCCAAGGCAGCCCAGTTAGTATACTCCTTGTCAGCCTTGGGATCGACAGTTTCCCCTTTTTGCGACGCGATATAGCGCATCGCCCAAGAGCGGAAGAAGTCGTACTGGGTAAACCGGAAAGCACCGGGCACCTGCACCACCTGACCGGGGATCCATTCTGCCTCGGCACAGAACTCCCCGGCGATTTTTTCAAGTTCTGCATGTTCCTGCGGATCCGTGCCCGCAGCGGCCAGCGACACCTGCAGGAACAGAGTGGGCATCGCGTTCAGCGCCGCGTGAAATTGCGCCGCGAAATGGCCCAACGCCTTTTGTACATGACCTATGTGGACCGATCCGGCCAGGATCGCCGCATCGAAACTGTCTATATCCAGGTCGTCGGCATCGCTGACGTTGAGCAATTCAACGCTGTGGCCCAGCGCAAAAAGCTGATTGGCGCAATACTGGCTGATCTTGCGCGTCTGGCCTTCGGTCGTCGCGTAACAAATCAGGATTTTCATGGTCAGGGTTTCTCCGACTGCGAGTAGTCAAGCATCGCACAGTCAGCCGACCGCCACTTTGCGCCGGATCAAGAATCTTCGCGGATCAGCCAGTTTTCTTCAGGGGTTCGGGCCGCTCGCCACGGGCCCAGGCGCGCGCGGCATCGCCGAAGGCTGCGAACAAGGGACGCGAGACCGGATCATTGGCCGCATCCCATTCCGGATGCCATTGCACGGCCAGGGTAAAGCCGGGCGCATCCTGAACATAGATCGCCTCGGGCGTGCCGTCGGGTGCGTGGCCATCCACCACGATACGGCTGCCGGGGGCCTTGATCCCCTGCCCGTGCAGCGTGTTGGTCATCACCTGCGTCGCGCCGAAAATCTTATGGAACGGCCCGCCGTCGGTGACGGTCACCGCGTGGCGCAGGGCGAATTTCTCTTCCAACGTGCCATCGGGCGGCATGCGGTGGTTGTCGCGCCCCGGCAGATCGCGGATTTCGGGGTAAAGCGTGCCGCCCATGGCGACGTTCACCTCCTGAAAGCCACGGCAGATGCCGAGGAAAGGCTGGCCACGCTCGACACAGGCGCGCACCAGCGGGAGAACGATCGCATCGCGGGCCCGATCAAAGGCGCCATGCGCCTCGGTTTCGGGTTCGCCGTATTCTTCGGGGTGGACGTTGGGGCGCCCGCCGGTCAGGACAAAGCCGTCGCACGCCTCCATCAGTTCGGGCACCGACACAAAGCGCGGATCGGCCGGGATCAAAAGCGGCATTCCACCGGCGACCGAGGACACGGCCTCGGAGTTCATCGATCCGCCGGCATGCACCGGATACTGATCGTTGATGAGATGGACGTTGCCGATGATACCTATAACGGGGCGCGTCATGTTCTGGCCTGAGCAATTGAATCACTGGCGAAGGTATATATCGCCTGCGTCGCCTGCAACAGTTTGCCCCTGCACCGCGACAAAAGCGCATGTGTACATGCACACAATCTGCGCATCCCAGGATGCAGAGACGCACAGAAAAGAGCACGTCAACAAAGGACAGCCCAGTTTGAGGGGGGGGAACCCGACCGCCTTGGGCGCCCGGGTCAGGTGTTCAGATCTCGCCGATCAGCGCCGCGGCTTCGATCCCGGCCATTGCGGCGGCGGCGTCGTTATCGGAAGTGTCGCCAGTGACGCCGACAGCCCCGATAACCGCGCCTGTCTTGTCGCGCACCAGAACACCGCCGGGCACCGGGACGAACTGACCGGCGAACAACCCGTTCATGGCGTTCACGAAATAGGCCTGCTGTTCGGCCCGGTTCATCTGGGCCGTGCCCGCCATGCCCAGCATGACCGAGCCATAGGCCTTGCCATGGGCGATGTTGAACCGCCCGGGCGATGCGCCGTCTTCGCGTTCGAATGCAATGATATGCCCGCCCGCATCCAGCACCACCACGGAGAGCGGCTTCAGCTCCATTTCGCGCCCTTTTGTGAGGGTCTTGCGGATGATGGTACGCGCCTTGCGCAGAGAAATTTTCATCTTTTATCCTTATCTGTCCGTGCGTTGCCGGTCACACCTCAGCCTGCAGCTTTCAACTCCAACCGCCGGGCATGCAAGACCGGCTCGGTATATCCAGACGGTTGAACGCGGCCCTCGAACACCAGATCACAGGCCGCCTGAAAGGCGATGCTGTCAAATGCGGGCGCCATTGGCCGATAAGCGGGATCACCCGCATTCTGACGGTCAACGACGACGGCCATCTTTTTCATCCCGGCCATCACCTGTTCGCTGGAAACGACGCCATGGTGCAACCAGTTGGCCAGCGCCTGCGACGAAATCCGGCAGGTTGCGCGATCTTCCATCAGGCCGACGTCATGAATGTCAGGCACCTTTGAGCAGCCCACCCCCTGATCGATCCAGCGCACCACGTATCCCAGGATACCCTGGGCATTATTCTCGATTTCCTGAGTGATTTCGTCATCGCTCAGGTTGCGGCCGGACATCACCGGGATGGTCAGCAGATCGCCCAGCGTGCCACGGGCACCACCGGCGCGGATTTCGTCCTGGCGGGCAAACACATCGACCTGATGGTAATGGGTCGCGTGCAGTGTGGCCGCTGTCGGCGACGGCACCCAGGCACAGTTTGCGCCCGCTTGCGGGTGGCCGATCTTGGCGGCCAGCATGTCGCCCATCAGATCGGGCATGGCCCACATGCCCTTGCCGATCTGCGCCTTGCCCTGCAGCCCGCAGGCCAGACCGATATCGACATTGCGATCCTCATAGGCCGCGATCCAGGGCGTCGATTTCATCTCGCCCTTGGGCAGCATCGGACCCGCTTCCATGCTGGTATGAATTTCGTCGCCCGTCCGATCAAGGAATCCGGTGTTGATAAAGGCGACCCGCGATTTCGCCGCGCGGATACATTCCTTGAGATTGGCACTGGTGCGGCGTTCTTCGTCCATGATGCCCATTTTCACCGTGTTCTGCGGCAGGCCGAGGATATCCTCGACCATTGTGAAAATCTCATCTGCAAAGGCCACTTCTTCGGGGCCGTGCATCTTGGGCTTGACGATATAGACCGACCCGTGGGCCGAATTGCCGCCCGCGGCCTTGAGGTCATGCATGGCGATGGCCACGGTGCACAGCGCATCCATCAGCCCCTCGCCGATTTCGCGCCCTTCGGCGTCCAGAACCGCAGGGTTAGTCATCAGATGACCGACATTGCGCACCAGCATCAGCGACCGGCCCTTGAGCGTCACCTCGGACCCGTCCGGTGCGGTCATGGTCAGGTCTGGGTTCAGGCGACGGGTCAGCGTTTTGCCGCCCTTTTCGAATTCCTCCACCAGGTCGCCGCGCATCAGGCCAAGCCAGTTGTTGTAGGCGACAACCTTGTCCTCGGCATCGACACAGGCCACGGAATCTTCGCAATCCATGATCGTGGAAAGCGCCGATTCAAGGCGGATATCTGATATGCCCGCCGTGTCGGCAGCGCCGATCGCACTGCTTGCATCCACTTCAACGATGATGTGCAAGCCATTGTTTTTAATAACAATTGCACTGGGGCTGGCGGCATCGCCCTGGTGACCGGCGAACTGGCCCGGCACGTCCAATGCCACGCCACCGGCCAGCATTGCGCCGTCCTGCACCACCAGGTCGCTGATCCCGGTCCAGCTTCTGCCGGCCAAGGGCGCTGCCTTGTCCAGAAAATCGCGCCCCCAGGCAATGACCCTCGCCCCGCGCGCCGCATCATAGCCACCGCCCTGCGGCAGGTCGCCCAGCGCATCGGTGCCATAGAGCGCATCATAGAGCGACCCCCACCGCGCGTTGGCCGCGTTCAGCGCAAAGCGCGCATTGGTGATCGGTACAACCAACTGCGGGCCCGCGACGCTGGCGATCTCGGGATCCACGTCGGTGGTTTCAATGTCGAAATCCGGCCCTTCGGGTAGCAGATATCCGATATCGCGCAGAAAGGCGTCATAGGACTGCGCATCATGTGCCTGCCCGCGGCGGTCCACATGCCACGCGTCGACCTTTGCCTGAATGTCTTCACGCTTGGCCAGCAGCGCCCGGTTTTTCGGGCCGAGATCCGTCACCATGCGCGCCAGTCCAACCCAAAACACCTCGGGTGTGACACCAGTTCCCGGCAGCGCCCGGTCCTCGATGAATTGCACCAGTTGCGTGGCCACTTTCAGCCCGCTCTTGTTCTGCCGGTCGCTCATTGGTGTGACTCCCCTTACGTGACACTGTCCTTGGTCCTACGTGATTGCTGATTAGAACGAAAGTTTCCTATAGGCAACATTCTGGTAAAATTAATTTACCAAAATCACCCACAGCTGCTTCAAATCCTGTTTGACGGAACCGCGCGCCATGGCTTGCAGCCCGCAGGCAGGTTTCCTAACGTCCCCGCAAGCAACAGGAGCATGCCCCATGCGCGACGCCGCCCCCAAGACCATCTACCTGAAAGATTACACGCCCTTCGGTTTTGTTGCCGACGCGGTCCACCTGACGTTTGATCTGGCTCCGAACGCCACCCGCGTGACGAGCAGGATCGAATTCCGCCCCAACCCCGAGGCCCCGGGGCGCGATTTTTTCCTGCATGGCGAGCAATTGACCCTGATCCGGGCCAGCATCGACGGGGCTGAGCTGAAACCGGACGTGACGCCCGAGGGCCTGCGCTGCGCGGTTCCGGACGCCCCGTTCGTGTGGGAGGCCGAGGTCGAGATTGATCCGGCCAACAACACCGCGTTGGAGGGGCTTTACATGTCCAACGGCATGTACTGCACCCAGTGCGAAGCCGAAGGGTTCCGCAAGATCACCTATTACCCCGACCGCCCGGATGTGATGAGCGTCTTTACCGTGCGCATCAACGGCGATCTGCCGGTGCTGTTGTCCAACGGCAACCCGAAGGCACAGGGCGACGGCTGGGCCGAATGGCACGACCCGTGGCCCAAACCGGCCTATCTGTTCGCGCTGGTCGCGGGCGATCTCGTTGCGCATTCCGACAGTTTTACAACCGCGTCCGGCAAGGATGTCGCGCTGAACATGTGGGTCCGCAAAGGCGACGAACACAAGTGCAGCTTTGGCATGCAAGCCCTTAAGAAATCGATGAAATGGGATGAAGAGGTTTACGGGCGTGAATATGATCTCGACGTGTTCAACATCGTCGCCGTGGATGATTTCAACATGGGCGCGATGGAGAACAAGGGGCTTAATGTCTTTAACTCTTCGGCGGTGCTGGCCAGCCCCGAAACCGCGACGGATGTTAATTTCCAGCGGATCGAGGCGATCATCGCCCATGAATATTTTCACAACTGGACAGGCAACCGCATCACCTGCCGCGACTGGTTCCAGCTCTGCCTGAAAGAGGGGCTGACCGTGTTCCGGGATGCCCAGTTCACATCCGACATGCGCTCGGAACCGGTCAAGCGCATCACCGATGTGATCGACCTGCGCGCCCGCCAGTTCCCCGAGGACAACGGCCCCCTGTCGCATCCGGTGCGGCCGGAAAGTTTTCAGGAAATCAACAACTTCTACACCGCAACTGTTTATGAGAAGGGTGCCGAGGTGATCGGCATGCTGAAACGGCTGGTCGGCGATGCCGCCTATGCCGAGGCGCTCGATCTCTATTTCGCGCGCCATGACGGTCAGGCCTGCACGATCGAGGACTGGCTGCAGGTTTTCGCGGATGTCACGGGCCGTGATCTGAGCCAGTTCAAACGCTGGTACAGCCAGGCAGGGACGCCGCGCCTGTCCGTCTCCGAAGACTGGGAAGACGGCACGTACCGCTTGACCTTTACCCAGACGACACCGCCCAGCGCGGCCAGCGCCGCGCCCGAACCGCTTGTCATTCCGATTGACGTCGGCCTGTTGGGACCCAACGGAGACGAGGTGCGCCCGACCGAGACCCTGGAGATGAGCGAAGCCACACAAACGTTTGATTTCAGCGACTTGGCGGCAAAACCTGTTCCATCCATCCTGCGCGGATTCTCCGCGCCGGCCATCCTCGACCGGGACGCGGGCGCGGGCGAACGCGCGTTCCTGCTGGCCCATGACACCGATCCGTTCAACAGGTGGGAGGCGGGCAGCGCCCTGGCCCGCGCGACACTGAACGATATGGCGCTGAACGGGGCCGCGCCGGACGGGGCCTATCTGGATGGCATGCTCGCTGTTCTGCGCGATGACACGCTCGACCCGGCCTATCGTGCGCTGATGCTTGCGCTGCCGGGGGACAATGAACTGGCCGCGGCGCAAGCCGAAGACGGGCACATCCCCGACCCCGATGCGATCTGGACCGCGCGCGAAACCCTGAAACAGGCCTTTGCCCAACACGCGCAAGACACCCTGCCGCGTGTGTTCGCCGCCTGCCAGATCGACGGACCGTACAAGCCGGATGCCGAGCAATCGGGCAAACGGGCGTTGGCAGGCGCGGTTCTGGGGCTGATGTCACGTCTGGACGGCGGGACCGAGGCCGCCCGTCAGTATCAGAGCGCCGACAACATGACCCTGCAACTGAACGCGCTGGCCTGTCTGCTGACTGCGGAAAAGGGTCAGGACGAACTGGCCGCCTTTTATGACCAGTGGCAACAGGACCGGCTGGTGATCGACAAATGGTTCATGCTGCAGATCACCCAGGCGACACCGGCCACGGCGGCAATTATCACGAAAAACCTGACGGAACATCCTGACTTCAATTGGAAAAACCCAAATCGATTCCGCGCTACGCTGGGCGCTTTGGTGGCCAATCATGCCGGGTTCCACACTGCGGACGGCGCGGGCTATGCGCTGTTGGCCGACTGGCTGATCCGGCTGGATCCGGTGAACCCGCAGACCACGGCGCGCATGTGCAGCGCGTTCCAGACCTGGCACCGCTACGACGGGTCCCGCCAGGCCCTGATCAAGGCCCAGCTTGATCGCATATTGGCCCAGCCGGACCTGTCGCGCGACGTCACCGAGATGATCACCCGTATCGCCGGGGCCTGAGACCGCGGGATGTGACCCGCAAGCCGCGCCTTGCGTGGCCTGCGGGGCGCTGGCGTGCTGCGGGCTTGAATGGTGCAGGTCGTCGGATACTCTGACCGTGTTACACGGTTTGGGAGTATCTTGATGCCTGTTGTGATCGCCCTTATGGGTCTAATTGTTACCGTTGGCTATTTCGTGATCCGCGCGCGCAACACAGCGCGCGTCGGAGCCGATCTGCTGGACATGGCAAATGACGTGCGCCTTGCCGCGCGCCGTTTCGGGTTTCGCCGCCAAGCCAACCTGCACCCGGTGGAATCCATCGAAGACCCGCAAATCGCGCTGGCTGCCATCGCCTCGGCCTTTGTCGAACTGGACGATCTGCCCACCGCCGATCAGCGTGCCGCCCTGACCCGCGAAATGGCGCAGACATTCGACGTGAGCGCCAAGGACGCCGAGGAACTTTCGGTTCTGGGCCGCTGGATGGTGGCCGAATGCGGAACGCCGGATGCCGCCATTTCCCGCCTGTCGCGCAAGTTGAAACGCCTGTCGGGGGCCGACGGTTTTACGCGGTTGATGACCTTGGTCCAGACGGCGGCACAAACAGGCAGCGGACAGCTGAGCCGCAAGCAAAGCGAGGCGCTCGACGACATCAAGCGCGCCTTTCGCATCAGCTGATTTTCTGTCATCCCTTTCAGGACTGTCACTGAAACGGAGCGCCTGAAATGAACCGCATCCTTCTTGTCACGGGCGCCAGCGCCGGGATCGGCGCCGCGACGGCGCGGATGGCCGCAACGCGCGGCTATGATCTGGTCCTGAACTACAACAGTGATCGCGCCGGGGCCGAGGCCGTCGCCAGCGATGTCCGCAGCGCAGGAGCACGGGCGCTGGTGGTACAGGCAGACGTGGCCGACCCGGATCAGATAACGGCGATGTTCGGCGCAATTGACGCCGAATTCGGCCGGCTGGATGCGCTGGTCAACAATGCGGGCGTGGTGGACAGAACCGCCAAGGTCACCGAATTCACCTATGACCGCCTGCGCCGCATGTTCGACATCAACGTGATCGGCGCAATGCTGGTCGCGAAAGAGGCGGTTCTGCGCATGCAGGCACAGGGGACCGGCGGTGCGATAGTCAACGTCTCGTCCGCCGCGGCGCGGTTGGGATCGGGCGGGCAATATGTGGACTATGCCGCATCCAAGGCCGCAATTGACATATTTACCAAAGGGTTGAGCGACGAAGTCGCCTCAGAAAACATTCGCGTGACTGCCATCCGCCCCGGCCTGATTGAAACCGGGATTCACGCCAAGGGCGGTGAACCCGGCCGCGCCGAACGGCTGGCCCACATGGTTCCGATCAAGCGTACGGGATCGGCAGAAGAGGTCGCCGAAGGCATTCTGTTCCTGCTGTCGGATCAGGCCAGCTATGTGACGGGCACGGCGCTGGATGTCTCGGGCGGTCGCTGATTTCACCTTTGAACGGCAGGGCCGGTCGCGCCGCGCCATTCTTGCGCTGGCGGCGGCTTACGCTGTGTTGTTCGCCGCATGGTGGTTTCTGGACGCCGCGCCTTGGTTGATCGGGGCGATTGGCTTGTTCACCCTGCCCGCGCTGTGGGAGGTTCTTGCCAACCCTGCGGCGGGTTTGCGGCTGACGCAGGATCGGGTGATCTGGCACAGTGGACGGCGCGGCGGCGACCTGCGGCTAGAAGACATCGATCATGTGCGTCTGGACACCCGATGGGATTTTTCCGTGCGCACCAGCGCGGTTCTGACCTCGGACAAGCGCATCCGCCTGCCCGACGAATGCCTGCCGCCCCATCGGGCGCTGGAAATGCAACTCAAGGCGCGCAATATCCGAACCGAACGGCACCATTTCTCGTTCTTTTGAGACAAATTCGCCCATAAGTTGCGCAACCTTCCAAAACTCACCCAATATATTGAGAAAAAGTCATGAATCCGCCCGATCCTGCCATTTTTGCGCCCGATTGAAACATCATATCCAGCAATTGAGTAAACTTGTTGCTGTCGGACTAATGATGTTGAAACGTACCTTCTCTGCGCTGGACCACCTGAAAGACAAAATTGCGGCCCTCGTAGCCAAAGCATCTTCTTCGGACACGCCGCATGTGTTTGAAGACGCCGCGCATCATGCTCCTGCACTGCAGATCAAGGGCAATATATCGATCCCGATCTGTGAAGATTCCTGCGACGATACATCTGCACGCGAGGCCCATGACCGCGGTCAGTTTCTGGCCCGGCAGGACCGCTGGGACGATCTGGCCGACGAAATTCGCACCGCTGATCATACCCGGGCCGCAACATCGGCCGGCACACCGATTGCAGAACTGATGGCATTCGGCGCCCGCAGCGACGTGGTGCTGGCCGTCGAACATGCGCTGATGGACGGTTGCGACGAAAACGCGCCCTCGCTGAGCCAGGGGATCGACGCACTCGAAGAGGTGCGCCAGGAGATCATGAAAGACCCGATCATCTCGACCATCGTGGCGCTGGCCCATGTCGATCTTGGCTGGGCCTGGCGCGGCACGGGCTGGGATGCTTCGGTACCCGAGATCAATCGTCAGAAATGCATCGCCCATTTCGACCGCGCGGCCGAAATTCTGGCCCCGTATAACAGTATCGAACTGGACAGCCCGCTGGTGGCAACGGCGCAATGCGCCCTGCTCGCCGGGCAGCAAGACCCGCAATCGCGCATCGCCGACGATTACGAAGACCTGATCGATCTGAACCCCGGCAACTATCGCCACATGCGCGCGCTGGGGTATCACCTGCTTCCCACATGGTTCGGGTCCTATCAGAAACTTGACCTCGAAGCCCGCCGCACCGCCGCGCGGACCGAGGATATCTGGGGCGCCGGAGGCTATACCTGGGTGTGTTTCGACGCCATCGCGCTGGATGACGGCGCCTGTGCGCAGGTCGATGCCGATTTCTTCATTGACGGGATCAAGGACATTGTCTCCCTGCATCCCGAGCAGGAAATGATCAACCTGCTGGCCGCCTATTGCGCCGTCGCCATGCGTCAGGGTCAGGGCACCAATACGGACGCCGACCTGCCCCGCATGCAGATCGTCGACTGCGCCGAGTGGCTGATCCGCGATCACCTGACCGAGGTGCACCCGCTGATCTGGGCGCATGCGCAGGACGGGTTCGACAACAGTGCGCGCGTCACGTCGCTGTCGCGCTTTGCCGCGCGTGGGCGCGATTTCGCGCTGCAGGTGATTTCCGACATGTTCCGCGATGACATCAACCGCGGCATCGACATCACCTTTCCCGTCGCCGCGTCCAAGCCTGACGCCGCCTGATCGCGCGCGCCCTCTTGCCCCTGTTGCGGCGCTGTCCTAGAACGCGGCAGACCCAAGCGGACAAGAGGCGCAGACCATGCTGGACCTGACTTACGAAACGCCCCAGATCAAGACCATTGCCGGTGCGAAACACGACTGGGAACTGGTGATCGGTATGGAGGTCCATGCCCAGGTCAGCTCGAATGCGAAACTGTTCTCGGGAGCCTCGACCAAATTCGGCGCCGAACCCAATTCCAACGTCGCCTTTGTGGACGCGGCCATGCCCGGCATGTTGCCCGTCATCAACGAATTCTGCGTCGAACAGGCGGTGCGCACCGGTCTGGGCCTCAAGGCTGACATCAACCTGGTCAGCGCCTTTGACCGGAAGAACTATTTCTACCCCGATCTGCCGCAGGGCTATCAGATCTCCCAGCTGTATCACCCCATCGTGGGCGAAGGCGAAGTCCTGGTTGAAATGGGCCCCGGCGTGGCGCGCAAGGTGCGCATCGAACGTATCCACCTGGAACAGGACGCCGGCAAATCGATCCATGACATGGACCCGAACATGTCCTTCGTGGATTTGAACCGCACCGGCGTTGCGCTGATGGAAATCGTGTCGCGCCCCGACATTCGCGGCCCCGAAGAAGCCGCTGCATACATCACAAAGCTGCGCCAGATCCTGCGGTATCTGGGCACCTGCGACGGCAACATGCAGAACGGCAACCTGCGGGCCGACGTGAACGTGTCGATCTGCCTGCCCGGGGCGTATGAAAAATATCAGGAAACGCAGGATTTCAGCCATCTGGGCACCCGCTGCGAGATCAAGAACATGAACTCCATGCGGTTCATCCAGCAGGCGATCGAGGTCGAGGCGCGCCGCCAGATCGCGATTGTCGAAGCGGGCGGAAAGGTCGATCAGGAAACCCGGCTTTATGATCCGGACAAGGGCGAAACCCGCTCCATGCGTTCAAAAGAAGAGGCGCATGATTACCGCTATTTCCCCGATCCCGATCTGCTGCCGCTCGAGATTGAACAGGACTGGGTCGATGAGATCGAGTCCGGGCTTCCCGAACTGCCAGATGCGAAAAAGGCCCGGTTCATCGGCGATTTCGGCCTGTCCGATTACGATGCCTCGGTGCTGACGGCCGATGTCGAATCCGCCGCCTATTTCGAGGCTGTCGCCGAAGGGCGCGATGGCAAGCTGGCCGCCAACTGGGTCATCAACGAACTGTTTGGCAGGCTCAAGAAAGAAGATCACGACATCACCGAAAGCCCGGTATCTCCGACGCAGCTGGGCGGGATCATCGATTTGATCTCGGCCGACACCATCTCGGGGAAAATCGCCAAGGACCTGTTCGAAATCGTCTATACCGAAGGTGGCGATCCGGCGCAGATCGTCGAGGAACGGGGCATGAAACAGGTCACCGATACCGGCGCGATCGAGGCCGCCCTGGATCAGATTATCGCGGACAACCCGGCCCAGGTGGAAAAGGCCAAGGTGAACCCCAAACTCGCCGGCTGGTTCGTGGGCCAGGTGATGAAGGCCACCGGCGGAAAGGCCAACCCCAAGGCAGTGAACGAACTCGTCGCCGCGAAACTGGAGCTTTAAGACCAAGAAACGCCCCTGTGCGGGTCCGTCCGAACAGGGGTACCATTTGAACCAAGTTTTTGAATACAAAGGTAAAATGTCATGGCCGATGCCGCGCCGTTCATGTCCAGCCCCATGGCCGTCGAACCCGAATGGATCGATTACAACGGTCATCTGAACATGGCGTTTTATTCGGTGCTGTTTGATCGTGGTGTCGATCAGGTGTGGGATACCTTTGGGCTGGGGCCCGACTATTCCAAGGCGCGGGGCATGACGACCTATAACGCCGAATTCCACATCCGCTATATCCGCGAACTGCACCAGGGTGACCGGGTCAGGTCCAGCTTTCACATCGTTGCCTGCGACGCCAAGCGCATTCACAGCTTTCAGGAGCTTTATCACGAAGATGGCTGGCTGGCCGCGACCGGGGAATCCCTGTTCCTGTCGATCGATCAATCCGGGCCGCGCGTGGCGCCGTTCCCCGGGGACGTGATGGACAGGATCAACGCCATGGCCGCCGAACATTCGGCCCTGCCCCTCCCCGAAGGCGTTGGGCGCAAGATCGGGCTGGATCAGCGATAGGCCGTCGTAACGGGTCCAACGGGGTCAACCTTCCCCTTTCACGCCGGATATTCCCTGTTAGGATGAACACGCCTAACACGCCAGGAAATTGAAATGCCAAAATACGAGTACAAGGTCGTTCCCGCCCCCGCCAAGGGGCTCAAGGCGAAGGGTGTCAAAACCGCCGAAGGCCGGTTTGCCCTGTCTGTTGAAACCGTGCTGAACGATATGGGCAGCGACGGCTGGGAATATCTACGCGCAGAACTGCTGCCCAGCGACGAACGCGTGGGGTTGACTGGATCAACCACCAATTGGCGCAATGTTCTGGTGTTCCGCCGCGCCCTGTCGGTCGATCTGGTCGAAAACATTTTTGGCGATGCGGTTGCCACCGCACCGGTTGTGGCCGCCGCTTCCGCCACAGCGGATAGGAACGTCGCAGACGAAGACGCCTTTGAGGCCGACATGACCGAAGACGGAAAGCCCGCGGGCGATGACGACGCGGAAGAGGAAGATCAGGTCGTCGAACCGGCCATTCCCGATACCGGCAACCGCGTGTTGACCGGCATCGAAAAAGTCGTCCGGCAAAGCACCAACAAATCCTGAGCGGATCAGGCCGCGTCGATATCCAGCGCCAGCGCGTGGATACGGCTCACAAGGTCGCTGCCCAGCGCGGAATGCACCGCGCGGTGGCGGGCGATGCGCGATTGTCCGGCAAAGGCGGCCGCACGGATGCGCACGTTGAAATGGCTTTCGCCGCCGTCCTGGTACCCTGCATGCCCGCGGTGGCGTTCGCTGTCATCGACGACGTCCAGGACCGAGGGCGAGAAAGCGGTTTCAAGTCGGGATTTAATTTCGTCTGTAACGCTCATTTTTCCTCAATTGCAGCAAAAAAGTTGCCGCTCCCTCTTCTATCTGGCGGATCATACACTAAACTCTTGTCTCCGAGTCGAAAAGATGTGTCGAAAAGGGGCGCGCCATGACAAAATCAGACCCATTCGGTTTCGACATGTCCGTGTCGACTGCGAAGAAGAAGAACCCCCGTGGGCGCCGTGGCATGTCGGGTGCGTCCGAAACATCTGTGCGCCAGTGTGAGCATCAAGGCTGTGAAGAGGCCGGGAAATTCCGTGCGCCCAAGGCGCCGGATGTTCTGGATGATTACTTCTGGTTCTGCCAGCAGCACGTGCGGGAGTATAACCTCAAGTGGAACTTCTTTGACGGCACCACCGAGGCCGAGATCAATGCCCAGCAGTCCAAGGACAAGGTCTGGGAACGCGCCACAAAACCGATGTCCGACCCCGAGGCCCGCGCCTGGGCCCGTCTGGGCATCGAGGACCCGCATCAGGTGCTGGGCGCAAATGCCACGCAGAACCCCGGAAAAGGTGCCGGGTCAGGCCGCCGCCTGCCCCCGACCGAACGGCGGGCCGTCGATATTCTGGAGGCCAAGGACAACTGGACCAAGGCCGAAGTGCGCAAAGCTTATAAAAAGCTGATCAAGGTGCTGCACCCGGATATGAACGGCGGCGACCGCAGCCAGGAAGAACAGCTGCAAGAGGTTGTCTGGGCCTGGGATCAGATCAAGGTCAGCCGCAACTTCAAGGACTAGGCGGGCTTCTCCGTCCCCTCGAAACGCCCCGGCCGCTGGTTGGGGCGTCGGTATTGCAGGCAGCAGGTGGAAATATTTTCCACAAGACGGTTTGCCGGGCGCCACGAAGTATCTTTTCCCGCCGGCTTCCCCTTGCCCTTGCCCGCATTATGTTGCACCACGTGTTGAATTTGGCCCGGACGATAAGGACAATTTGGTATGGCTGACGGCGCTTTGGATATGAACGCAAAACCGACCGAGGAATTTTCGGTCCGCGAAGTGTTCGGAATCGACACGCCCATGACGATCAAGGGCTTTCCCGAAGGCTCGGACCGGGTGCCCGAAATCGACCCGACCTACAAGTTCGATCCGGAAACCACGATGGCCATTCTGGCCGGGTTCTCGCACAACCGCCGGGTGATGATCCAGGGTTATCACGGCACCGGAAAATCGACCCACATCGAACAGGTCGCCGCGCGCCTGAACTGGCCCGCCGTGCGTGTGAACCTCGACAGCCATATTTCGCGGATCGACCTGATCGGCAAGGACGCCATCAAGCTGCGCGACGGCAAGCAGGTCACCGAATTCCACGAAGGCATCCTGCCCTGGGCGCTGCGCAACCCGGTTGCGATCGTTTTCGATGAATACGACGCGGGCCGCGCCGACGTGATGTTCGTGATCCAGCGGGTTCTTGAACATGACGGCAAGCTGACCTTGCTGGACCAGAACGAAATCATCACCCCGAACAAGTATTTCCGCCTGTTCGCCACGTCCAACACCGTGGGTCTTGGTGACACGACCGGTCTCTATCACGGGACCCAGCAGATCAACCAGGCCCAGATGGACCGCTGGTCGCTGGTGGCGACGCTGAACTATCTCAGCCACGATGCCGAATGTGCCATCGTTCTGGCCAAGGCGCCCCATTACAACACAGAAAAAGGCCGCAAGACCGTCGGCCAGATGGTGACATTGGCCGATCTGACCCGGACCGCGTTCATGAACGGCGACCTGTCCACCGTGATGAGCCCGCGAACCGTGATCACATGGGCGCAGAACGCCGAGATATTCCGCGATGTGGGATATTCGTTCCGCCTGTCGTTCCTGAACAAATGCGACGAACTGGAACGCCAGACCGTGGCCGAATTCTATCAGCGGTGCTTTGACGAAGAGCTCCCCGAAAGTGCGGCCAGCGTCAGCCTGGGCTAACCCAACCCAAATATTGCGAATGCAAGGCGGTCACCACGGTGGCCGCCTTTTCGTTTTCGGGGCCTGCGCATCTGAAAAAGTTTTCATAACGCACATTTGACAGGCTCATATTTGCACGCAAAGATGCAAATATGAGCAGAATAAAAACAATGCTGCGGGCGCTTGTTCTGGTTCTCATGGCCCCCTCCGCCGGGATAGCGGGCCAGACCACGGACCTTGCCACGACATTCGCCACCTGCACCGGTCGGCTGTCTGCCCTGATGGAACATCAATGGCTGATGGGCGCGCCCGAAGCCGATGAAACCGAACGCCGGCGCGCAACGATGGAAACGCTGCTGGTTTCGGTCCTCGCCCCCGGTGAGGGCCGCGCGGCGCTGGCCAAACGGATCGAGGCGAAATTTGCGCTGGCCAAACTGCTGAACACGCTGACATTCGGTGATGACCCCAAACGCACTGCCTGGGCCAGAAACCGGGTTGCGACGGACATTGGCGCCTGCAACGCGTTGTTGCTGGGCTGAGGATTGCGCCCCCTGCCCTGACAGATCCGATTTAATCCCTATATTCAGTTCTGAGGCGGTTGCACCCGCCCGTATATTCATTGAAAATCCGCGGGTTTCGGGCCGTGCGGGTAAAAGGATAGCGCATATGCATATCGGGTTGATCGGGGGCATCGGTGTCGCCGCGACGATTGTCTATTACCAGCGTCTCGCCGCCGCCATGGCCGCGCGGAACGTGCCGCTGGACCTGACCATCGTTCATGCCGATGTGTACACGCTGATCCGCAACAATCTGGCCAATGACCGCGACGCGCAGGCCCGCATCTATGCCACGCTGATCGACCGGTTGAAGGCCGCCGGGGCCGATTGCGCGGCGATCACGTCGCTGGGCGGCCATTTCTGTTTTGACGAAACCGTCGCACTGTCGTCCCTGCCGCTGGTGTCGGGCGTTGCGCCGCTGGACGTCTATTTTGCGCAGCAAGGGGTCAAACGCGTTGGCCTGTTGGGCACCCGTGTCGTGATGAAGACAAAGCTATACGGCCAGTTGCACGAAACCCAAGGTGTTGCGCCATCGGATGACGATATCGAACGGCTGGGTCAGATATATCAGGATGTGGCCGTCGCAGGGGTCTGTAACGCCGATCAGCGCGCGGCCCTGATAGACGCGGGCGCCCAAATGGTGCGCGATCAGGGCGCCGAGGCAATTGTACTGGCCGGAACCGATTTGAACCTTGCCTTTGATGGGCAGGATACCGGATACCCGGTGATTGATGCACTGGACGTGCATGTGGCATTGTTGGCCGATCTGGCCACCGGGGCGCGCGGCCTCGCAGAATTGGAGACAACGGCGTGAGCAAACCATCCGACAACCCGGCCGATCCGTTCAAAAAGGCATTGGCCGAAGCCACCAAGGTGATGGCGAACGACCCCGAACTGACGGTCAGCTATTCGGTCGACCCGTCGGGTCTGTCGGGCGAGGCGATGCGCCTGCCCCAGGTCAGCCGCCGCATGAGCCGCGATGAGGTGCTGCTGGCGCGTGGTACGGCCGACGCGCTGGCCATGCATCGCAAATATCACAACGAAGGCACCCACGCCCGCTATGCCCCGCCGGGCGACATGGCGCGCGACCTGTACGAGGCGATGGAAACCGCCCGCTGCGAGGCAATGGGCGCCCGCGACATGCCCGGCACCGCCGGGAATATCGACGCCAAGATCGGCAACGATGCGGCGCGGCGCGGCTATGACCAGATCACCGAAGCTTCGGAGGCTCCGCTGGCCGTGGCCGCGGGCTATCTGATCCGCAATCTCGCCACCGGACGTGACCTGCCGAACGGCGCGCAGAACGTCATGGACCTATGGCGCGGCTTTATCGAAAGCCAGGCGGGTGACACGCTGGGAAATCTGAACGAAATTCTGAACGACCAGACCGCCTTTGCCAAATTCGCGCGTCAGGTGATCAAGGATCTCGGCTATGGCGATCAGTTGGGCGATGACCCCGACAACAATGACGACGATCAGGAGGACCAGGCCGAGGACGACACACAGGACGATTCCGAACCCGAAAGCACCGGGGATGACGACAGCGACGACAGCGAGGTCGAGGCCAGCCCCGAACAAAGCCAGGAAGACCAGCAGGATCAGGCCGAGGCCCAGATCAGCATGGACGATCTGGCCGACGAGGAAATGGGCGAAGATGTCGAAATGCCCGATGGCGAGGCCCCGCTTGAGCCCCCCACCCCGCAACCCGCGTCCGAGGCCGACCCCGATTACCGCGTCTACCTGGCCGATCATGACGAGGAAATCGCCGCCGAGGATCTGGCCGAACCGGCCGAGCTGGAGCGGCTGCGCGCCTATCTTGATCAGCAGCTTGAACCGCTCAAGGGGGCGGTGAGCCGGCTGGCCAACAAGCTGCAGCGCCGCCTTCAGGCGCAACAGAACCGCAGTTGGGAATTCGACCGGGAAGAGGGCATTCTGGACGCCGGGCGCCTGGCCCGCGTCGTTGCCAACCCCACGACTCCGCTGTCGTTCAAGGTCGAAAAGGATACCGAGTTCCGCGATACGGTCGTGACCCTGTTGCTGGACAACTCGGGCTCGATGCGCGGACGGCCGATTTCGATTGCCGCAATCTGTGCCGACGTTCTGGCCCGGACACTTGAACGGTGCAACGTGAAGGTCGAAATCCTGGGCTTTACCACCCGCGCGTGGAAGGGCGGACAGGCGCGCGAGGCATGGCTGAACGATGGCCGGCCGCAACAGCCCGGTCGCCTGAATGATCTGCGCCATATCATCTATAAATCCGCCGATGCGCCCTGGCGGCGCACGCGCGATAACCTGGGCCTGATGATGAAAGAGGGCCTGTTGAAGGAAAACATCGACGGCGAGGCGCTGGAATGGGCGCACCGGCGCATGGCCGGACGGCGCGAGGCGCGCAAGATCCTGATGGTGATCAGCGATGGCGCCCCGGTGGATGATTCAACCCTTTCGGTCAACAGCGCCACCTATCTGGAAAAACACTTGCGCGACGTGATCGCCATGGTCGAAAAGCGCAAGATCGTCGAACTTCTGGCCATCGGCATCGGCCATGACGTGACCCGCTATTACGACCGCGCGGTAACCATCACCGATGTGGAACAACTGGCCGGGGCCATGACCGAACAACTGGCCGCGCTGTTTGACAGCGACCCGCGCGCCCGCGCGCGCGTCATGGGCATCCTCAAGGCAAGCTGACAGGCAAAAGGGGGCCCTGCCCGTGTTCCAGACATTCGAAGTAAGCGCGCGGCCCGAACAGGGGCCGCCCCGGCTGGCCGCGCTGCGCACGCAGATCAAGGCCGAGGGGCTGGACGGGTTTCTTGTCCCCCGTGCCGATGCCCATCAGGGCGAATATGTCGCCGACCGCGATGCGCGGCTGGCGTGGCTGACCGGGTTCACCGGGTCCGCCGGGTTTTGCGCGGTTCTCAGCGATATCGCGGGTGTATTCGTGGATGGGCGCTATCGCACGCAGGTCAAGGCGCAGGTGGCCGATGTGTTCACGCCGGTCCCCTGGCCCGACGTCTCGCTGACCGATTGGCTGAAGGACCAGATGCCCAAGGGCGGGCGCGTCGGGTTTGATCCCTGGCTGCACACCGTGGCGCAGGTCGAACGCTGGAGCAGCGTTCTGAAGGACACCGGCATCGATATGGTGCAGGCCGACAATCTGATTGATCGCATCTGGGACAATCAGCCGCCCCCGCCGATGAACCCGGTCAAGGCGCACCCGCTTGAATTTGCCGGTGAAACAGCGACGGACAAGATCACGCGGCTGGCAGATGAGTTGCGCAAGGCCCGCCAGGATGCCGCCGTCATCACGCTGCCGGATTCGATGATGTGGCTGCTCAACATTCGCGGCTCGGACATTGCGCGCAATCCGATTGCCCAGTGCTTTGGCATTCTGCACGCCGATGCGCGCGTCGATCTGTTCATCGCCGACAGCAAGCTGGTCGATCTCGGCGACCATCTGGGCAATGCGGTCACCGTTCATCCGCCCGGAACGTTTCTGGACAGGCTGCGCGCCCTACAGGGCAAGGTACGCATCGACAAGACCACCGCGCCGCAGGCCGTGGCCGATGCTCTGGGAGCGCGCGCGGTGGGCGGGGATGAACCCTGCGCCCTGCCCAAGGCCCGCAAGAACGAAGCCGAGATCGAAGGCAGCGCCATCGCGCATCTTCGCGACGGGGCGGCGATGGTGGACCTGCTGGCCTGGCTGGATGCGCAGCCGGTGGGAAGCCTGCGTGAAACCGATGTCGTGACCCGGCTCGAGACATACCGGCGCCGCGACAACGCGCTTCAGGATATCAGTTTCGAAACCATTGCCGGTTCCGGCCCCAACGGCGCGATCATGCATTATCGCGTGACCGAGGAAACCGACAGTCGCCTTGAGGACGGGCATCTCCTGGTTCTCGACAGTGGCGGGCAATATCTGGACGGCACCACCGACATCACCCGCACCATTCCCATCGGTGCGCCCGGCGCGGATGAACGCGCAGCGTTCACCCGGGTGTTGCAGGGTATGATCGCCATGTCACGGCTGCGCTGGCCCAAGGGGCTGGCCGGCCGCGACATCGAGGCAATCGGACGCATGCCCCTGTGGCTGGCGGGGCAGGATTTCAACCACGGACTGGGCCATGGCGTCGGCGCGTATCTGAGCGTTCACGAAGGCCCCCAGCGTCTGAGCAAGCTGAGCGCTGTGCCCCTGGAGCCGGGGATGATCCTGAGCAATGAACCGGGGTATTACCGCGAAGGCGCCTTTGGCATCCGGATCGAGAACCTTTTGGTCGTGCAACCGGCCCCGCCCCAGCCCGGTGGCGACGCCGACCGTGATTTCCTGAACTGGCGCACATTGACCTATGTTCCCATCGACCGGCGACTGATCGTCACCGAAATTCTTACTGCCGCCGAACGTGGCTGGCTGAATGCCTATCATTCCGAAGTGCTGGAAAACATCGCCCCCCGCGTTCAGGAAGAAAGCCGCGACTGGCTCGAGGCAGCCTGTGCGCCATTGTGACATCTGGCGGTCATTCTTTTCGGGCACTACCAACCCTTCAAGGGAGAAATAATATGTCTGATCACATCAAAATCCGCAAAGCCTCGGGCAAATGGTCCGTGCGTTCCGGCGGTGCCGTTCTGGGCGAAAGCACAAATGCGCTGGAGCTGAGCGAAGGCGACTACCCGCCGGTGATCTACTTTCCGCGCGAAGACATTGCGATGGCGTTTCTGGATCGCAGTGACAAGGTCACGCATTGCCCGCACAAGGGCGACGCGACCCATTATTCGATCGTCAACAAGTCCGGCACATTGATCGACGCGGTCTGGAGCTATGAAGACCCCAAGGACGACGTGGCCAAGATCAAGGGCTGCATGGCCTTCTATCCGGTCGAAGGCGTGACCGTCGAGCAGATCTGAACCGTCGGGGTTTCTGCATATTCTGCATGACAAGGCGGGCCGCTAACGCGGCCTGTCCTGTTTTTTTCGTCCGGCATGCCTTACGAATGTTCCTCGGCAGCCGTCGCGGCAAGCGCCCGATTATAAGCCTTGAGCGCGTCCACATGGAACAACGCGCCGACCATTTCGGTGTTTCCTTCATCGTCCCGCGTCACCACGGGGAGAAAGGCCACGTCGGCCTGGTCAAACAGCGGCATGGCCGCCTCAAGCGTGGCCGAGGCATCGACACAGAGATCGTCGGCAATCATGGCAAAGCATTGGTCGTGATCCGCGCAGCGCGGATCAGTCGTGGGGCGCATCACCGCCCCGGCCCGGAACATGGCCAGCAGATAGGCCTGCGGCCCGGCGGCCAGGTGGATATCGCGCCGCTCCAGCTGGGTCAGAAAGAACGAACGGTCCACGATACGCGAGGCCAGCGCCGTCGACATGGAAACCGACACCATCACCGCCAGGCCGATCTGCCAGTCGCCTGTCAGTTCGAACACGATCAGTGTTGTCGAAATCGGCGCCCCAAGAACCGCGGCCGCGACCGCGCCCATCCCGGCAAATGCATAGAGCGTGTGGGTGCCCGACAAATCCGGTAGGAGTCCTGTTGCGATCAGGCCAAAGGCCAGCCCGGTCAGCGCCCCCACCATCAGCGAGGGTGAAAACACCCCGCCCCCCATGCGCCCGCCAAAGGTGACCGCCACGGCCGCCGATTTCAGGACCGCAAAGACGATCGCCTGCGTCAGCAGCAAATCCCCTGTCAAAGCGCGATAGGTGGTTTCATACCCCACGCCGATGATATGCGGGAACCAGATGGCCAACGCCCCCAGAACCGCGCCCGCCACCGCCGGGCGCAGCCAGCGCGGCAGACCGGTTTCCCTCTGCAGGTAATTGCCCACGTCATCGGCCCAGAACAGCGAGCGCATCAGCAGCACCGATACCAGACCGCACAGCAGCCCCAGGATCAGAAAGGCGGGCAGTTCCACATAAAACTGCAACGCGCCGGGGGTGGCCAGGGTGAATTCGGCCACGTCTCCAAAGCTGAGCCTGTTGATGACCGTACCGGCCACCGAGGCAATCACGATGGGGGCGAAGGCATGCACCGCAAAGTGGCGCAGCACCACCTCCAGCGCAAAGAGGGCCCCGGCGATGGGGGCGTTGAAACTGGCCGAGACAGCTGCGGCCACGGCGCACCCCAAAAGGTCCCGTCCGGTGATGCCATCGGCGTTGATATAGCGGCACACAAGGGTAGAAACGACACCGGCAAGATGTACCACCGGTCCCTCGCGCCCGGATGACCCGCCGGAACTGAGCGTGATAAGCGACGCCGCAGCCGAGGCAACACCTGCGCGGGTTTCGACCCGCCCGTCGCTCAGCGCCGCGCCTTCGATCACGTCCGCGACGCTGCGCACGCGGCCATCGGGGGTAAACCGGTGCAGGATCAGCCCCACCGCCAAGCCGCCAAAGATGGGCAAGGCGAGGATCCAGTACCACGGCAGCGACAGGGCAAAGGAATGCAGGTAATGCACATCCTCGGTCCCATAGAGCGCGGACTGAAGCGCCTCGATCCCCTTGCGGAAAAACAGCGCGGCGAACCCCGCCGCTATTCCGATGACAAGGGCAATGAACCAGAACTGTATCTGACTGGGGCCACGACGGCGCAGCACTTGCCACCCGGTTTTACAGGCCGTGACGGCCTGATCAACTTGCTGGGCGAGGAATGACGGCGTCGGTTCGGGCATTGCTGACTCATGTCAGGGGTTTCCCCCTGTTTAGGCGAGCATGTGGGGCGGCGAAAGACCCCTTGGAAAATCAGCCGTCTACAGAGGTTTGCCCAAGGTCCGCCGCGATGCGGTGAATTTCGCGCACCAGAAGGTCAAGGTCGGCTATGGTGGTGCGATGGTTGGTGATGTTGACGCGGATCGCGCGGACCCCGTTGACCACGGTCATCGATGGCGCGGCAATGCCCTGCATTTGCAACTGAACAACGATTTCCGTGTTCAGCGCATCGGCGTCCGCCGTCCCCGCCACATAGCGGAAACAACAGATGTTCATGGCCACGGGGGCCAAAAGCTCCAGCGCGGGATCATCGGTCACGATTTGGGCGAGATAAGCGGCCTGATCGCAATTGCGCGTCACCATCCGGCCCAGTTTGTCGGTGCCATGTTCGGTCAGCTGTGCCCAAATCTTGAGCGCGCGAAACCCGCGCGACAGTTCCGGGCCATATTCCACCGGCCACGGGTTGCCCGCCGCAAGGCCGCGCGTTTCCCCCATCAGGTATTGCGGCCGGTCGGAAAAGGCGCGGCGATGATCCTCTTCGCGGCGGATCAGGACAAAACCCGCGTCGTAATTCACATGCATCCATTTGTGAAAATCAAAGGCCAGGGAATCGGCCAGGTTCAGACCGGTCAACCGGAGCCGAAGCCCGTCGGACAGGATACCCATCGCGCCAAAGGCCCCATCGATGTGAAACCACAGATCTTGCGCCGAAGCGACATCTGCCAGTGCGCCCAGATCGTCAATGGCCCCGACATCAACGCTCCCTGCCGTACCGATCAGGGCAAACGGGGTGAACCCCTCGGCCCGGTCCCGTGCGATCCGAGTCGTCAGGGCCTCGATGTCGATTTCGAAATCGCCGTTCACAGGAATTTCGCGCAGGGCGTCGCTCCCCAGACCCAGTATGTCAAAGGCGCGCGCCACACAGGCATGGGTTTGCGACGATGTATAGCCGACAAGGCTAGCGTCCCCTACCCCCTTAATGCGGCTGGCAAAATCAAAGTGCCTGTCGCGGGCCGCCTTAAGCGCGATGATGGTCGCGATGGACGTGCCCGACACGACCAGCCCGCTGGCGGTGTCGGGAAAGTCGAACAGGCTGCGGCACCAGTTGACCACCTGTTTTTCGACATACATGGCCCCGTGATCGCGCCCGCCAAGATTGGCGTTCATTGCCGCCGCGCCGATTTCAGCCAACATGTTGCCCGGTGTGCCCGCCCCATGGACCCATCCGAAAAACCGCGGATGCATATTGCCCACCCCGTAGGGAAGTAGGGTTTCGATGCCCGCGCGCACCGCATCGCCGCCCTGCCCCTGACGCGGCAGATCGGCTGAAAACAGCGTTTTGATCCGATCGGTCGGCTCGCGCCAGACCGGGCCCGATCGCGCGGTTTCCATCTTGTCGATGGCGCTGTCGAGCATGGCATGGGCACGGGCGCGAAACGCATCCCAATCCGACGGGTCCAGCGATGGTTCGGAGGCGTCGTCGGACCGGGTCATATCGCATCTTTCGAATGAATGTATTTCATCCGTCCAGCAGGGCTCGGGCGGCGGCGCGGGCCTCGTCCGTGATGGTGTCACCGGCCAGCATGCGGGCGATTTCATCGACGCGGTCAGGGTCGGCCAACGGGATGACAGTCGACAGGGTAGCGTTGTTGGCCACCTGTTTCTGCACCCGCCAGTGATGCATGCCGCGCGCGGCGACCTGCGGCGAATGGGTAACCACCAGAACCTGACCGCCCTCGGCCAGCGCGGCAAGACGGCGGCCAACCGCATCAGCCGTCGCTCCGCCAACGCCCCGGTCGATTTCGTCAAAGATCATCGTCAGCCCGCTGTCGGTGCCCGTCAGGCACACCTTGAGCGCCAGCAGGAACCGGCTGAGCTCCCCGCCTGAGGCGATCTTGTTCAGCGGCCCGGCCGGCGCGCCGGGGTTGGTGGCCACGGTAAAGGTGACCGTGTCACGCCCGTCGGGGCCGGGGTCGGCCACGTCGAGTTTGGTCTCGAATACCGCCCGTTCCATTTTCAGCGGCGCGAGTTCCGCCATCACCGCCTTGTCAAGCTTGCCCGCAGCAGCGCTGCGCGACTTGGTCAGCGTCGTCGCCGCGGCGTCATAGTCGGCCTCGGCCGTGGCCAGGTCGGCCTCTTGCCGGGCCAGATCCGCATCGCCCGCATCCAGTGCGGCCAGTTTGGTGCGCAGGGTATCGGCAAATCCCGACAGGTCGTCCGGGGTCACGTCGTGCTTGCGGGCCAATGCGCGGATGGCAAACAGGCGCTCTTCGGTCTGTTCCAACTCGGACGGGTCGAACGTCAGGGTTTCAAGGGCATGAGCAACGCCGGATTGTGCCTCGCCCAGTTCGACCATGGCGCGCCCGAGCGCGGCAATCGGGGCATCCAGAGTCCCGTCGGCCTTGTCCGCGATCCCGTCAAGCCAGCGCAGCGCATCGCTCATCGCGCCATCCGCGCCCTCGCCCCCAAGAAGGTCGGCGGCCCGCACGACATCCGTGCGGATGCGTTCGGCCCCCTGCATCATCCGGCGGCGGCTGTCGAGCTCTCCATCCTCGCCTGGTTGCGGGTCCAGCGCATCAAGTTCGGCAACCGAATGGCGCAGGAATTCCTCTTCGGCGCGCACAGCGTCCAGCGCGGCGCGGGTGTCATCAACCAGTTTGCGTGCCTTGCCCACCGCCCCCCAGGCCGAGCGTGTTTTGGCGCGGGCCTTGTCCAGCCCGGCAAAGGCATCCAGCAGATCGCGGTGGCCGCGCGGGTTCAGCAACCCGCGATCATCGTGCTGACCGTGCAGTTCGACCAGCGTTTCCGACAGCGCGCGCAGCACCTCGCCCGAGGCGCGGCGGTTGTTGACCCATGCGGTCTTGCGCCCGTCCGACATGTTCACGCGGCGCAGGATCAATTCGTCGCCCGCCGGGATCCCAGCGTTTTCCAGAACCGCACGCGCCGGATGATCGGGGGCAAGGTCGAACACGGCCGTCACCTCGCCCTGATCGGCGCCCTGGCGGACCAGTTCGGCACGCCCGCGCCAGCCCAGAACAAAGCCAAGGGAATCAAGTAGGATGGATTTGCCCGCCCCGGTTTCCCCGGTCAAAACATTCAGACCCGGCTGGAAGTTCAAATCCAGCCGGTCGATGATCAGCATGTCGCGGATATCAAGTGCGCGCAGCATCAGTGGTGCCTGTACTGTGGGCGGTCCCCACGCGGATTAAAGCCATTCGCCCTTGATCGACTGGCGGTAAATCTGGGCCAGCCAGCCATTGCCGCGGCTTTTCATTTTGAGCCCGCGGCTGGTGAGCAGTTTATAGCTGTCTTCGTACCAGTCCGTGGACCGGAAGTTGTGACCAAGGATCGCACCGGCGGTCTGTGCCTCGTCGTCCAGCCCCAGCGACAGGTAGGATTCGACCAGACGATGCAGCGCCTCGGGCGTGTGGGTGGTGGTCTGGAAATCCTCGACAACAACACGGAAGCGGTTGATCGCCGCCGCATAATGCCCGCGCTTCAGGTAATAGCGGCCGATCTCCATTTCCTTTCCCGCCAGATGGTCAAAGGCGAGATCGAATTTCAAAATCGCCGCGGTGGCGTATTCACTGTCGGGATAAACCTCGATCACGGTGCGCAGCGCCTGCAGCGCCTGAAAGGTCAGGCCCTGATCGCGCCCGACCTCATCGATCTGGTCATAATAACTGAGCGCCAGAAGATACTGCGCATAGGCGGCATCTTCGTCGGTCGGATAAAAGTCGATATAGCGTTGTGCGGCGGCCCGGCTGTTGGGATAATCCCGCCCGCGATGATGGGCAAAGGCCTGCATGATCAGCGCCCGCTTGGCCCAATCGGAATAGGGGTACAACCGCTCGATCTCGGCGAAATAAAAGGCGGCGTCTTCGGTGCGGTTACGCGCCAGTTCAAACTCACCACGTTCAAAGATCTGATCCGGTGTAAAGGACTCAAGCGACTCGGTCCGGGTGCTGGCCCCACCATCGCCGCGCCCGACGCCGCCACCGCATGCCGCTAGCACCGCCATCAGGACGAATGCGCCAACTGTTCTGGCCCGCGACTTACCGCCTGTCATACTCGCCTACCCTCGTCGTTCCGCTGCCGGAGCATGCCCCGCGCGAGATCGGTCTAGCACATTAATTTGGGGTGCAAAATGCCTTATGGACATCAAGGGGCCGCCACTTGCCAAGTGGAAATGCCGGCCCTTCAGGCCACGTCGGGGATTTCGGACCAGACAAGGCCCTGACCCGGCAGGTGCGCGGCCTGTTCTTCGTTGCACAACACGGGGCGCACGGCGCCCGGAGTGCGGAAAAGTTCACGCAGCAGCGTGTTGGTCAGCGCATGACCGGCGCGCTCGCCGATATAGTGACCCAAGATCGGGCCACCCGCGAGGGCAAGATCACCCAAGGCGTCCAGCATCTTGTGACGCACGGCCTCGTCCGCATGGCGAAAACCACCGGGGCTGAGCACATCATCGCCATCCACGACAACCGCGTTGTCCAGCGTGCCACCCAGTGCCAGGCCGTTTTCATGCATCGCGTCCACATCCGACTGACGGCAGAAGGTGCGGCTGTCACACAACTCACGTGCAAAGGTGCCGTTGCGCATGTCCAGTTTCTTGCTTTGGCGCCCGATTGCGGCGTCTTCGAAATCGATATGGAATTCAATTTCCAGACGATCGGACGGCAGCAAGGTGGCCCGTGCCCCGTCTTTTTCGACAGTGACGGGTTTGACCACGGCAAAAGCCAGCACAGGCGCCGCCAGACGGCGCACGCCGCGCTCCATGAAACCGCGCACGAAAGGCGCCGAGGAGCCATCGAGGATCGGAACCTCGGGGCCATCGATTTCGATCAAAGCATTGTGGATGCCACACCCCGCAAGCGCGGCCATGACATGTTCGACCGTCGAAACGGACACACCCGTTTCATTGACAAGACGGGTACACAGCGGCGAACGATCGACCACGTCCCATTGGGCGGGGATCATTGCGTTGCCAATTTGAATATCGGTCCGGCGGAACCAGATGCCGTGTCCGGCCGAGGCCGGGCGCACGATCATGCGGACCGGTGCACCACTGTGCAATCCGACCCCTTCAAATCTAACCGGCGATTTCAGCGTGTTCTGCAAAATAGGCCTCAGCGTTTTTTTGTCGACCCATGAAGGTCGGCTTGGCACCTGAGGTAATGGGACAGGACTTCAGTCTCAACTCAATCTTTGCAACCGATTGAAACATGAATGTAACAATTCGGCAAAACCCCGCTGCAGCGCGCCTTTGCCATTGTTTTTAAACAAAAAAAGACCGCCCTAAGGCGGTCCTTTTCACCGGGAAAGTTACCAGGTTAATTGGCCTGACGGCGCAGGAACGCCGGAATTTCGATGCGATCCTGCTCGGGCTCACTTTCGGGATGGGCAGGTGCCGTAGCGTCAGTCTGGCGCATCGTGGGCTGCTGACGGACCGGCGCGACCGGACGTTCAGCGGGTGTGTCGCCCGCATGTCCGGTCATCCGGTTGATCAGCGAATTGATGCCAAATCCCTTGCGCTCGGCTGCGGCGGCTGCCGGCGCAACGCTGCGTGCGACAGGGTCCGTGACTGGACGCGGTGCGGTGGGCACCTTTTGTGCTGCTGCCTGAAGACGGGCCAGCGCTTCGGGCGAAGGGGTACCGGGGGCCGGCGCCTTGGGTGCAACAAAAGCCTCCAACCCATCGTCCTGATCGACATGGCGATGCGGATCGAATTCGGGAACCGCGGGCTGATAGGCTGGCGGCGGCAGGCCGTCATCTTCTTGCGCAACCTCTGCCGTTTCCTGCTCGAACAGGTCCTGAGCGGCCTCTTGCGGGGCAGTCTCTTCGGCGGTCATGTCCTCAAACAGCGAGGGTTCTTCTGCAACCGGCGCCTCGACGTCGTCCATCGCGACAACAGGTTCTGCTGTTTCGGCCGGGCGGGCGATGTCATCGCCTGCAACCGTCTTTCGCAACGGCTGAGCCATCGGGCGACGCGGAACCGGAACGTCCGAAACCATTTCGCTGGCGTCGATGCCGGTGGCGACAACGCTGACGCGCATCATGCCCTGCATCGCGGTGTCGAGTGTCGAGCCGACGATGATGTTGGCCTCGGGATCCACCTCTTCGCGGATGCGGTTGGCCGCTTCGTCCAGTTCGAACAGCGTCAGGTCATGTGCGCCGGTGATGTTGATAAGAACACCTTTGGCGCCACGCAGGCTGATTTCGTCGAGCAGCGGGTTGGCAATCGCCTTTTCGGCGGCCTGGATGGCGCGATCTTCACCTTCCGCCTCGCCCGTCCCCATCATCGCCTTGCCCATTTCGTCCATTACGGCACGAACGTCAGCAAAGTCGAGGTTGATCAGGCCCGGACGGACCATCAGGTCGGTAACGCCCTTGACGCCCTGATAGAGAACGTCGTCGGCCATCGAGAAGGCCTCGGTAAAGGTGGTTTTTTCATTCGCCAGCCGGAACAGGTTCTGGTTGGGGATGATGATCAGGGTATCGACGACTTTTTGCAGGGACTCCACACCGTCTTCCGCCTGACGCATCCGCTTGGCGCCTTCGAACTGGAAGGGTTTGGTCACGACGCCGACGGTCAGAACGCCCAGCTCACGTGCGGCCTGTGCGATGATCGGGGCCGCGCCGGTCCCGGTGCCGCCGCCCATGCCTGCGGTGATAAAGCACATGTGCGCGCCCGCGAGGTGATCGACGATCTCCTCGATGCTTTCTTCAGCGGCGGCTGCGCCCACCGTGGCCCGTGCGCCCGCGCCCAGACCTTCGGTGACTTTCACACCCATCTGGATACGGTTCTGCGAGGCGCTTTGTTGCAGCGCCTGCGCATCGGTGTTGGCCACGACGAATTCAACGCCGTCCAATTCTTTTTCGATCATATTATTGACCGCATTGCCGCCCGCACCACCGACGCCGAACACGGTAATACGGGGTTTCAAGTCATCCTGACCGGGCATCGAAAGATTCAATGTCATTTAAGGTTCCGCCTGTCTTTATCGGTTTACGTCGTCCTGCCACCTCTGACGGGCGGCTCTGCCTTTCGGCAAACATATCGTGACAAAGGCCTAACGTCACCCAAAAAAGGGCGTTTCAACACAAAATATGGCTGAAAAATGACCCATGTTAGCGGTATTTCGCCAAGCGGCCAAGATATTGGGGAATTGCGGCACGGCAATACCACCTGTTCCGCAAACGGACAGGTTGCAGGGATTCGGCGCGCCGCAAAAAACGCAGCGCAATCAACAGTTGTACTGACGACTGCTCGATCAGCCGATGGTGTCTCTTTGGACCCTAAAACTAAATATATCACAGTTCCCTAAGATGGTCACCTTATTTTGTGCTCACCCCTAGTCGTCGCCGTCATTTCCTTTCGTCGTGTTTGCCGGCCAGTTGCCCGCGCCTTTACCAATTGTCGCGGAACCATTTGACCGCCCGCTTGAACGAGCGCGCCGGATAGCGATCAACCGGAATTTCGAAATCCCACCATTCGTCCTGGGGGTGCGCCGCGAACAGCGACAGCCCCACTGCGCCGGCAAACCCGGGACCCGTGGCCGATTGCGGAAGGCCATGCACCCGCAACGGGCGGCCCAGGCGGACCTGCTGGCCCAGAATGCGGCTTGCCAACCCGTCGAGTCCGGGGGTCTGGCTGCCGCCGCCGGTCAGCACGATCTGCTGGCTTGGCAGGTGGTCGAACCCGGCGGCGTCCAGACGCTGGCGGACCTCTTCCAGGATTTCCTCGACGCGCGGGCGCATGATGCCGATCAATTCGGCCCGCGACACCCGGCGGCGGTCATGTTCGTAGTCGCCCGTATCGCCGCCGGTCTCGATCATTTCCCGGTCATCCATGCCGGTGGCATGCACGCCACCGTAGAATGTCTTGATCCGCTCGGCCGTGGACGTGGGCACACCCAGGCCCATCGAAATATCGGATGTGACGTGGTCGCCGCCCATGCGCACGCAATCGGCATAGATCATGTGTTTCTTCATGAAGATCGACACGCTGGTTGATCCGCCGCCCAAGTCGACACAGGCCGCGCCAAGTTCCTGTTCGTCCTCGACCAGCGCGGAAATGCCCGACACATAGGCCGAGTTCGCAATTCCGGCGAGCTCCAGATCGCAGCGTTTGATGCAGTGCACGAGGTTCTGAATGGCGATCGAGTCGACGGTCAGCATGTGCATGTCCACCGCCAGCGTTTGCCCCAGTTGCCCGCGCGGATCGTTGAGACCCGACCGGTGGTCGAGCGCAAAGTTCACCGGCTGGGCGTGCAGCACCTCGCGCCCGGCCCCGTATTCGGGAACGTCACAGGCGGCCAGAACGCGGGCGACCTCATTCTCGGTCACCACCTGCCCTTCCAGATCCGTCGTCGCATCCAACCCGTAAGAGCGCGGGTTGGCGCCCGAAAAACACGCAATCACGTGATCGACACGGGTTTCGGCCATTTTCTGTGCCGCCTGAAGGGCGGTGCGAATGGCGCGCTCGGTTTCCTGCATGGCGGTGATTTCACCGAACTGCACACCGCGGGACCGTGTGGTCGCCGCCCCGATCACCCGGAACCCCGACTGCCCGGCCAGCGCCCCGATGGAATTGTCGTCGCTCAGGCGGGTGGTGCCGTCGAACCGCAGCACGAGGCAGGCGATTTTCGAACTGCCCACATCAAGGATTGCGATGACCCCGCGCTGCAAGGCCTGCTGGCGCATCTGACGCATGGCACGCTGAGACTGATAAAAGTCCGTCATTTGTTTTGCCCGTTTCCGTTAATTTCGCGAATACGCCACCAATCTTGTATGGCCTCCGATGTCATTCTCAGGGTCGGGCGCGTGCCCAGGCGCATATCGACCACCGCCACGTCCCGTTCCAGCATGTCCTGCGCCTGGCTGAGGGCGATGACCCGCTCAAGCGCGCGCACCGGGTTTTCCTCGGGCAGGTAAATGCGTTGTTCGCGATCCAGAACCACGTCCCAGCGACGCTCGCCCACGCGCACCAACCCGCGCAGACGTTCGCCCAGCGGGTGGGCCGCCGCGATCAGCGACAGGGCCTGCGGCACATGCGCATCCGCGCCCTCGCCCGCGATCAGGGGCAGGTCCGCGCGGTCGACCCGGCTGGCAATTGTATCGATATGGGCGCCGTTTTCGTCCAGCATTTCGATGCCGTCGCGGGTCCGCCACAGAACGACGGGCTGGCGTTCGACAACGTCGATCTGGAGAATGCCGCCGGGGCGGATACGGACGCTGGTCGTTTTCACCGGATCCAGCCCCGACACAAGGCCGCGGATTTCTTCGATATCGAGATCAAAGGAGCTGACCGGAAAATCGAGCGGAATGATTTCGCGGATGTCATGCGCCAGCGACTCGCCAGCGCCATCGACGGCCATCAGCCCAACCATGAACTCGGGGCGTTCCTGAATGCTTGCGCGGATGTCGGCAATGTAATCGGTGATTGCGCTTCGCCGGGCCTGATCGGACAGGTACAGGGTTGTCGCTGCGAACACGGCGCAGAACGGGATGCCGATGCGCAGCCCCATCCGGATGCCGGGAGTCAGCATCCAGCGCTGAATGCGATAGCTGAGCCGCGATGGCGCGGGATCGCTCGGGCTGCGCCTTACCGGTTGCATGATGCGTCCTCGATCAGCCAGCGGCACAGCGCGCCCATGTCCATGCCCGTCACCGCCGCCTGTTCCGGCGTCAGAGAGGTGGGCGTCATGCCCGGCTGGGTGTTGGTTTCCAACAGCACCAGCCCCTTGGCCCCGCGGGTTTCATCCCAGCGGAAATCGGTCCGGCTGACGCCGCGACAGCCCAGCGCGCGATGAGCGTGCAGCGCGTAATCCATGCACAGATCAAAAATCTCGCGCGGAAGGTCGGCGGGCACCACATGGCGCGATCCGCCGGGTTTATATTTGGCATTATAATCATACCAGCCATCGGTCAGGATGTCGGTCACCGTCAGCGCCCGGTCCCCCAGAACCGAAGCGGTCAGTTCGCGCCCCGGCGCAAAGGCCTCGACCATCACCCGGTCAGGCATTTCATCCCCCAGGACCGGCGGCGCATTCGCGGCCTCATGCACCAGGTAGACCCCGACGGATGATCCTTCGCTGTTGGGCTTGACCACATAGGGCGGCTCCATCACGTGGCCCGCCATCACCTCGGCCTTGGGCCGGATCATCGAGGGCACGACCGGCAGGCCGGCGGCCTCGTACGCGACCTTTGAGCGTTGCTTGTCCATCGCAAGGGCCGAGGCAAGAACGCCCGAATGGGTATAGGGAATGCCCATCCATTCAAGGATGCCCTGCACACAGCCATCTTCGCCCCAGCGACCATGCAGGGCATTGAAAACAACATCGGGGGAAAGCTCGGCCAGACGCGCACATAGATCGTGGCCGGCATCGACCTCGATCACTTCAAATCCTTCGTCCCGCAGCGCGGCAGCGCATTCACGTCCGGTGGACAGAGACACCTCGCGCTCAGCCGAGGGTCCGCCCATCAATACCGCCACTGTCCGGGGTGTCCTGCTCGACTGACCCAACGCAAGTGCCTCAATATGTCCGGGTCTTTTTGACCCGTGTTCTTAGGTTTTCCCCGGTTTGGTCCGCGTCCCGATTATTGCCTGCGTGGGTTCGCGGTCAGGGATAAGTATTCAAGACGGATCACCGATCCGCATGATTTCCCACTCTAGCGTGATCCCGCTTGAATCGTAAACCTTTTTTCGCACCTCTTCGCCCAATCCTTCGAGGTCTGCGGCACTGGCGTCCCCGGTGTTGATGAGGAAGTTGGAATGTTTCTCGCTCATCTGCGCCCCGCCCCGCCGCGCACCGCGCATTCCCGCGTCATCGATCACCTTCCACGCCTTGAGGTCATGCACGTCATCCGCCTGCCCGGTGCTGGAAAACCCGGCTGGGTTGCGAAAGGTCGATCCGGCACTGCGGTCCTTGGTTGGCTGGGTTTCATCCCGTTTTTTCAGCTGCGCCTCCATCCGGGCGTTCAGTTCGTCCGCATCGCCGCGCGGACCGCGCAGGGTGGCCGAGATCAGAACCGCGCCGTCGGGCAGATCCGACTGGCGATACCGCATGTTGAGATCCTCGGGCGTCAGCGTGATGATCTGCCCGCGTCGCGTGATCACCGTGGCCGAGACCAGAACATCCGCCGTGTAGCTGCCGTAACAACCCGCGTTCATGCGCACCGCCCCGCCGATGGACCCCGGAATGGTGCGCAGGAATGTCAGGTCGATCCCGGCATCCGCCGCCTTGCGCGCCACATGCGCATCCAGCGCCGCCGCCCCTGCGGTGACGGTATCGCCCTCGATCTCGATCTGGTTGAACCCGCGCCCCAGCCGGATCACGACCGCGCGCAGCCCCCCGTCCCGCACGATCAGGTTTGACCCGACGCCCATCGGGAAAACCGGAACAGACGGGTCCAGTTCGGCCAGAAACTGCGCCAGATCCTCGGCATCGGCGGGCTGGAACAGCCAATCCGCAGGCCCGCCCACGCGCAGCCAGGTCAGGTCCGACAGGGCCCGGTTCGGGGTCAGTTTGCCCCGGGTTTGGGGCAACGTGTGGCTTGTCGTCGTATCAGACATCGGCATCCTTGCTGAACAGTGTGCGGCGCACCCAGCGGCCAAGATAGATCACGGGCCAGCGCAGGATGGACATGCCCGCGATCAAAACGATCAACCCGACCCAGGGGCCGTTTTCATAGGTCACAAAACCGACAAGGGGAATACCGATCGCGATCAGGATATAGGCATTGCGCCAGTGATAGTCCTTGCTGGGTAGCATTGCCAGTATATTGGCGGTCAACGCCCACAGTGCCGCAAGCATGAGAGAAAGGGTCATTTCGGCAACTCCGTTTCAAGACCGCGCCATTTGCGCCAGAAATACCGCAGGGGATTGCGGAACATCGACATGAAGGCCGCCAGCGCGGCAAGCCCTGCGATGATGCCGTGCTGATAGCCCATGAACCCGATCAGAACGGGGGCTGCCACCAGCAGCGCAAAGCCGGGCACATATTGGAACCGCATCGGCAGCAGCGCCACGATGGTCGACGCAAAGACCCAGATCGCGGCAAGGGTGACGGACAGGCTCATGCGAAGACCCCGATGATGGAGGCCAGGAACGTCGCCATACAGGCAAGAGCGCCCAGCCAGGGCACATAGCCGGGCACGTCAAAGGGCGTTTCAGGCTGTTTGCGTTTCAATCCGATCAGCGACAGGTTCACCACCGTGAACACGATCAAAAGCGCCTGGGTCGTCACCTCGGCCAGCGTGACGACGGGCATTGTCAACGCCGACCCGATAACCGCGGCGGCCACGATCAGCGTGCCCAGAACCGGCGTTCCGAACCGGGCGCTGGTATGGCGGAAGGCCAACAGCGAAGGCGACCGCTTGGCCAGCCCGTAAAGAACGCGCGATGCCATGACGATCTGCGCCAGAACCCCGTTCAGGGCCGCCGCCACGGCGATGGCCGACAGGAAAACGGCGCTTGTGCTGCTCCCCGCCTCCCAGACCAGGGCAAGGGGGCGTTCGGACGTGGCCAGAATGTCGCGTGGGACAGCCCGCACCGCCGCCAGCGTCACCAGCGCGTAAAGTACCGCCGTGATGGCGAGCGCCCACAGGATTGCACGCGGCAAGCTGCGCTGCGGGTTCTTGGTTTCCTCGGCCATGTTGACGATATCGTCAAAGCCGATGAACGCAAAGAAGCCGAATATCGTCGCGGCGGCCAGACCCGACCATTCGATTGACGGCAACGGCACAGACCAGTCGGCGACAACCGGGGCATTGAACCCGGCCCAGATCACAAGGCACAGGCCTACAACCTCGACCACCGTCAGGATGGCGGCAAAGGCAAGGCTTTCCAGAACGCCGACGATCGCGACAAGGGTCAGTGCCACGCCCAGGCCCACCACCGCCCAGTTGAACGGCACATCGACAATCGAGGTCAGATAGCCCACCCCGCCGCGCAGCACGGCGGCGGCCGCCACGGTGCCCGCGATCACGTTGATCGCGCCGACAACAACCGCCAGCCAGTGCAGGTTCAAACCCATTTCGACATAAGAACTGTCGCCAGCCGCCTCGGGGATACGCGCGGAAAGTTCGGCAAAGGACAATGCCGAGGGCACGGCGACCAGACCGGCCAGGATAAAGGCCAGAGGGGCCCACATGCCGGCGGCCCCCGCGGCGGCGCCGGTCAGAACATAGATGCCCGCGCCAACCATCACGCCGACGCCATAGGCCGTCAAAAGACCGGGGCCGATTTCGCGCTTCAGTTCGTCTGCCACTGCGCCCTCCGTGTCAGCGCGTTCCCTACAGGGCGCTCAGGCCGCATCGCGGCGCAGGTCCATGCCCCAATTGCTGTCACCTTCAAATCCTAATTTCTCATAAAATCGACAGGCATTCAGCCCCTTGCCCGACAATAGAGCGATGCTGACACAGGCGCGTTCCCGCGGTGACACGATTGTGCGGCGCATGACGCCGGTGACGCGCACGTCCCTCGGGTCGGAGGGGCAAACCGGGCGCACGATGATATCATCCACGTGCGCCATCCCCCCTCAGCCCCGCAACCGGTCGGGCAGGTTATTGGCCCAGGTGCTGATTGTCCCGGCGCCCAGGCAGACCACCATATCGCCCGGTCCCGCCTGTTCGCGCACCAGACGCTCGAGATCCTCCTCGGAGACGATGGCGCGGGCATGACGGTGCCCGTGGCGGATCAGACCGGCGACCAGATCATCGCGGCTCGCGCCTTCGATCGGGTCCTCGCCCGCGGCGAAAACCTCGGCGATGGCGACGACATCGGCCTCGTTGAAACAAGCACAGAAATCATCGAACAGCGAATGCAGGCGCGTGTAGCGGTGCGGCTGATGCACGGCGATCACACGGCCCTCGGTCGCCTGGCGCGCGGCCTTGAGAACGGCGGCGATTTCAACCGGGTGGTGGCCGTAATCGTCGATGATGGTCACGCCATTCACCTCGCCCACGCGGGTAAAACGGCGGTTGACCCCTGCAAACCCGGCCAGAGCGGTTCGGATTTCATCCCCGCTCATGCCAAGGTGCCGGGCCACGGCCACAGCCGACAGCGCGTTCGATACATTGTGGTCGCCGGGCATCGGGAGGGTACAGTTTTCGATCACCTCGTCCTCGGCCTGCAGCATGATGTCAAAATGGGCCACGCCATTTTCATACCGCAGGTTGGTGGCCCGCACGTCGGCCTGGGCATTGAACCCATAGGTCACAACGCGGCGGTCGGTGATCCGGCCCACAAGGCGCTGCACCTCTTCGTGATCGGTGCAGCACACGGCCAGCCCGTAAAACGGTATGTTCGAGACGAATTCATAAAACCCGTCGCGCAGCGTGTCGAAATCTCCCCAGTGCTCCATATGCTCGGGGTCGATATTGGTGACAATCGCGATGGTCGCGGGCAACCGGTTGAAAGTGCCGTCGCTTTCGTCGGCCTCGACCACCATCCATTCGCCCTGCCCCATGCGGGCGTTCGACCCATAGGCATGGATGATCCCGCCGTTCACCACGGTGGGGTCAAAGTTGCCCGCATCCAGCAAGGTCGCCACCATGGTGGTGGTTGTCGTCTTGCCGTGCGTACCGGCCACTGCGATGTTCGATTTCAGGCGCATCAGCTCGGCCAGCATCTCGGCGCGGCGCACCACCGGCAGACCCTTGCTACGCGCCTCGTCCAGTTCGGGATTGCCCGGCTTGATCGCCGAGGAAATCACGACGACCTGCGCATGTTCCAGGTTTTCGGCCTTTTGCCCTTCAAAGATCGTCGCGCCCAGGCTGGCCAGACGATCGGTGATCTTGGAGGATTTCAGATCCGAGCCCTGCACCACATACCCGTGGTTCAAGAGAACCTCGGCAATGCCGGACATGCCGATGCCGCCGATCCCGACAAAGTGGATCGGACCGACGTCGCCGGGAAGTTTTGTTGCCGGGCTCATCACCTGCGCTCCTTCGAAAGCTGTGTCCTTCATGTTCCTGCCCTTTGTGCCAAATGCTCGACAAGCGCAACCAGTTGTTCGGTCGCATCCGGTTTGCCGGTGGCCAATGCCGCATGGGCCATTTGCACCGCAGCCTTCGGATGTGTCAGCACTGTGGTGACCTGTTCAGCAAGGCTTGCCGCATTCAAAAGCTTCTCGGGGATCAGGATCGCGCCCCCTGCTTCGACCAGGCCGCGGGCGTTGGCCGTCTGGTGATCACCCGCCGCAGCCGCATAAGGGATCAGGATCGCGGGGCGGCCGATCACGCTCAGATCCGCGACGGTCGAGGCGCCGGATCGCGTGATGACAAGCTGCGCCTCGCTCAGGCGGTTGGGAATATCGTGGAAAAACGGCTGAACATCAGCTTCGATCCCGTGTTCGGTATAAAAGGCACTAACGCGATCATGATCCTCGGCCCGGGCCTGATGGCTGATGCGCACGCGCTTGCGCAAGGCCGGGTCCAGCATGCTGATGGCGCTTGGCACCACATCCGACAGGATGCGCGCCCCTTGCGAGCCGCCCATCACGAGAACCGACATCGGATAATCGCCGGGCGGAATGTAAGGCGCCCCTGCACGGCAAAGAACCGCATTGCGCACAGGATTGCCGACGTGAATGCCTTCCACCCCTTCGGGTAGGTCGGTCGGCCACACGCCACAGGCCACATGCGCCACACGCGACGCGAATATCTGATTGACGCGACCCAGAACGCCGTTCTGTTCGTGGATCATGCGCGGTAGCCGCAATACCGTCGCCGCGCCCAGCGCCGGGATCGACGGGTACCCGCCAAAACCGACCACCACATCGGGACGGTCGCGCAGCATCTGGGCCGTGGTTTTCAAAACGCCCGCAACGATCCGGGGGGCGACCATCGCCTTGGCCAGCAGCCCGCCGCGTGCAAATGTTGCGCTTGGAACCTCGACAATCTCGGTTGAATGGGGGAACCCCCCGGTATAACGCGCGCCGCGTTCATCCGTCGACAGCCGCACCCGCCAGCCACGCTGCAACATCGCCTCGGCCAAGGCTTGCGCCGGAAACATGTGCCCGCCGGTGCCCCCCGCGGCAATGATGAGGAACGGCTGGCTCATCGCGACCGTCCGCGCAGCAGATCTCCGATCTCGCCCTGGGGTCGCGTGCGGGTAAAGGCCAGCAACATGCCAACGGCGATGCCCCCGGCGATCAGCGATGACCCGCCATAACTGATAAACGGAAGCGTCATGCCCTTTGCCGGCAGAAGACGCACGGCGACGCCCATGTTGATCATCGCCTGCACCCCAAAGACACAGGCCAGACCGGTGCCGGCCAAACGGATGAACGGATCGCGTTCGCGCATCAGCCGCAAGAGCGAGCGCACTACGATCAGCGCATAAAGCGAAATGATGATCAGAACCAGGATCAGACCGTATTCCTCGGCCGCGACGGCTACGATGAAGTCCGTATGCGCATCGGGCAGCGACCACTTCACCTGCCCCTCGCCCACGCCGACACCGAACAACCCACCCTCGCGAATGGCGTTGGTAGCATATCCCAGCTGTGTTGTCGGATCGACATCGGGGGACAGGAACCCGTCAATGCGGCGGGCAAAATGTTCAGACGTGGAATAAGCCAGCGTACCGCCCAGAACCACCAGACCCGCCATGCCAACAAGCAACAGCATCGGCGCCCCGGCCACGAAATACATGACACCCCAGCCGAACAGGACCAGACAGGCCTGACCGAAATCAGGCTGCATCACCAGCATCAGAACGATGGCCACACACAGGGCAAAGGACCACATCTTGCCCGGGGGACCATTGATTTCCTGGCTGGCCGCCAGCATCCACGCGGCAACAACCATGAACCCCGGTTTCAGAAATTCGGACGGCTGCACGCTGGCAAAGCCCATGGAATACCACCGCACCGCGCCTTTTCCGAAATCGGTGCCGAAAAACGGCAGCAGCGCCAGCGCGACAAAGGCCCCGAGGAAGCCCAGAACCGCCAAGCGCCGCACGACCGTTGGCGACATCATCGACGTCAGCAGCATGGCGACAAGGGCGGCCCCGCCAAACACGGCCTGCCTTTGCACGTAATGGAACGGTTCAAACCCGTTTCGCGACGCCAGCGGCGGCGAGGCTGCAAGCCCCAGCAGCAAGCCGATCGCAAACAGGATCAAAACACAGGACATCGACCACTTGTCGAGAGTCCGCCACCATTTTGGAAGAATAGGTTCGCCGCCCCGCACCGGGACCGCGCCATACACCATCTCAGTCATGGTTTACCGCCGTTACTGCCTCACACACGCCCCTTTTCGGGGTCTCATGCGGGGACTCTACAGTGAAAAATGCGATCAGGCCAGCCTCTTCCTCTTGCCTTTGGCAGCAAACCGCGCCACGCCCGCCCCATGAAGTTCAACACTATCATCATCGGCGCCGGGGCCGCCGGCATGATGTGCGCCGCCCATGCGGGGCCCGGCGTTCTGGTGATCGATCACGCCCGCGCCCCGGGTGAAAAAATTCGCATCTCGGGGGGCGGGCGCTGCAATTTCACCAACATGTATGCAGGCCCCGAAAATTTCCTCTCCGAAAATCCCCATTTCGCCAAATCCGCGCTGGCGCGCTATACGCAATGGGATTTCATCGACCTGGTCACCCGCCACGGCATCGCCTGGCATGAAAAGACCCTCGGGCAACTATTCTGCGACGACAAGGCCACCCAGATCATCGCCATGCTACGCACCGAGATGGAGCGCGCCGGCGCTCAGATGTGGCTGCAAACCTCGGTTGTCCGCCTGAGCAAATCCGACACCGGCTTCGCGCTCGACCTGGAACGCGACGGCACCCGCCACGCTCTCACCTGCCAGAACCTCGTGCTGGCCACGGGCGGCAAATCCATCCCCAAGATGGGCGCTACCGGCTTTGCCTATGATGTCGCCCGTCAATTCGGCCTGTGCGTCACCGAAACCCGCCCCGCCCTCGTGCCTTTCACCTTTTCGCAGGATCGGTTCAAACCCCTGGCCGGGGTGTCGGTGCCTGCCCGCCTCAGCAACGCCCGCGCCTCCTTTGACGAGGCGCTGTTGTTCACCCATCGCGGCCTGTCCGGCCCCGCCGTGCTGCAACTTTCCTCCTACTGGCGCGACGGCGAGGAGATCGTCGTCGATCTCGACCCCGAAAACATCCTGTTCGACCAGTTGCGCGCGCAACGTCAGACGCAAGGGCGCCATGCGCTGAAAACCGAACTCGCCCGTCACCTGCCGACGCGGCTGGTCGACTTTCTCGCCCCCGACCTCGCCCTGTCCGGCAATCTTGCGGATCAGTCGGACACCGCCCTGCAGGCCCTGTGCGACCGCTTGCACCAGTGGCGCCTGACACCGTCGGGCACCGAAGGCTATCGCACGGCCGAGGTCACGCTGGGCGGTATCGACACCGCCGCTCTCTCTTCACGAACGCTGGAATGCTCAACTGTGCCGGGCCTTCATGTCATCGGCGAAGCGGTCGATGTGACCGGCTGGCTGGGCGGCTACAATTTTCAGTGGGCCTGGTCCTCGGGGCACGCGGCGGGCACCGCCATTGCAGCCCGCTGAGCTACCTTCATCTTGCCGGAAAACTCTGGGGTTTGGGGCAAAGCCCCAAGAATTATCAAAAGGCGCGCGCCGCAGGCGCACATTTTGCTCAGGACAGACGCGCGCACACCTCAGCCGCGAAATCATCGCCGCGCTGCTCGAAATTGTCATACTGATCAAAACTCGCCGCGGCCGGCGCCAGAAGGACGGTATCGCCCGGCCGGGCCTCCTCCATGGCGCGTGCAACTGCCGTGGCCATGTCGGTGCAGACCTCACTGTCGCACTCAAGTTGCATGGCAAAATTCGCCGCTTCGCGCCCTATGACATAGGCCTTGACCACCTGGCCCATTGCGTCCTTCAACGCGTCCAGCCCGCCTTCTTTCTCAAGCCCGCCACAGATCCAGCGGATCGAGCCGAATGCGCTCAGCGCCTTGACCGCGCTGTCCACATTTGTCGCCTTGCTGTCGTTGACAAAGGTCACGTCATCCTGCTTGGCGATGATCTGGCTGCGATGGGGCAGCCCCGGATAGCTGTGCAATGCGGTTTCGATCACCCGCGGCGCCAGGCCCAGGGCACGCGCCACCGCATAGGCGGCACAGGCGTTCTGATGATTATGCGCACCGGGCAGCCCGGCAATGGCGCGCAAATCGATCGAACCCGCCTGTTTGCCCTTGCGATATTCCGACAGAAACCCCTTACGCGCAAAGACCTGCCAGCCCGGGCCGATCAGCTTGCGATCGACCGACACACGGATCACCCGGTCGTCCGCTGGTCCTTCGGACATCTGCCCGGCCAGGAACTTCCCCTCCGGTTCATCCACGCCGATGACCGCGCGGTCTGGTCCGCCCTCGGAAAACAGGCGCCGCTTGGCCGCGAAATACCCGCCCAAGCCGCCGTGACGATCCAGGTGATCGGGTGACAGGTTGGTGAACACGGCGACGTCCGGGGTCAGCGCGCGGGCCAGATCGGTCTGATAGCTCGACAGTTCCAGCACCACGACCTCGCCATCGATGGGCGGGTCGAGATCCAGCACCCCGCGCCCGATGTTTCCGGCCAACTGGGTCGGGCGCCCGACGGAGGACAGAATATGATGCAGCAGCGCCGAAGTGGTCGATTTCCCGTTCGATCCCGTCACCGCCACCACACGCGGCGCGACATCGAAATTGTCCCACTCGGGTGTGGCGAACGAGCGAAAGAACAGGCCGATGTCATTGTCCACCGGCACGCCCGCCTCAAGCGCGGCGGAGATCACCGGGTTGGGGCTCGGGTAAAGATGCGGGATACCTGGCGACACGATCAGCGACGCGATATCATCGAATGCCCCTGATTTCATCAGGTCGGCGCAGGCAAATCCCTTGCTTTCGGCGCGCGCGCGCGCGGCCGGATTGTCGTCCCAGCACACGGCTTGAGCCCCGCCTGCCTGCAAGGCGCGCGCCGTGGCAAGGCCGGACCGGCCCAGGCCCAGAACCGCAACGCGGGCACCATCAAACCCACGGACCGGGATCATGGGATCGACCGCCGGGGGCGCTGCCCCCGGACCCCCGGAGTTTTATTGCCAAGATGAAAGAGGGACTGTGTCATGGTGTTCAAATGTTGCTCAGATCGGGGCGACGCCCGCAAGAGGCAATGCCTCAGCGCACCTTGAGCGTTGCCAGACCGATCATCGCAAGGATCAGCGAGATGATCCAGAAACGGATGACGATGGTCGGCTCGGCCCAGCCCTTTTTTTCATAATGGTGATGGATCGGAGCCATCAGGAAGACGCGTTTTCCGGTGCGTTTGAAATAAAGAACCTGGATGATCACGCTAAGCGCCTCAACCACGAACAGACCGCCGACAATGGCCAGGACCAGTTCGTGTTTTGTGACGACAGCGATGGCCCCAAGGGCACCGCCCAGTGCAAGGCTGCCCGTGTCGCCCATGAACACCGCGGCGGGCGGGGCATTGTACCACAGGAACCCGAGGCCGCCACCGAACAGGGCGGCGGTGAAGATCAGGATTTCACCGGTGCCGGGCACGTAATGCACATCCAGATATTCGGTGAAGTCGACCCGCCCCACCGCATAGGCGATGACACCCAGCGTCGAGGCCGCGATCATCACCGGCATGATGGCCAGCCCGTCCAGACCGTCGGTCAGGTTCACAGCGTTGGCCGCGCCGACGATCACGCAGACCGAGAACGGGATATAGAACACGCCCATGTTGATCAGCGTGTCCTTGAAAACCGGCAGCGCCAGTTGATGTTTCAACATGTCCGGGTGAAATTGCGCCGCCCAATAGGCCGCCACCGCGGCGATCAGGATGCCAAGAGCAAGGCGCAGTTTACCGGGAACACCGGCCGAATTCTGTTTTGAGACCTTGGCGTAATCATCGGCGAACCCGATGACCGCAAAACTGATCGTGACGAACATCACCAGCCATACGAACGGATTGTCCCAGCGCGCCCAAAGCAAGGTTGCCGTTGTCAGCGCCCCCACGATCAGCAACCCGCCCATGGTCGGCGTTCCGGCCTTCACGAAATGTCCCTCGGGGCCGTCATCGCGGATCGGCTGACCCTTGCCTTGGGTCTTGCGCAATACCGCGATCAGCGGACGACCGAAGATGAAGCCGAACACCAGGGCCGTCAGGAATGCTCCGCCCGCGCGGAAGGTAATATAGCGAAAGAGGTTGAAAAAATCGCCCCCGTCCGACAGCGCGGTCAACCAATAGAGCATGTTACAGGTTCCTACTCATCATCTTGTGTCACTCGGGCCCGGTCAGGACTCGGGTCGGCCATGGCCCATTTTGCGGATCGCGTCAACGATGACGGCGAGTTTCATGCTGAGCGACCCCTTTGCCAGCACCACATCGCCACTGTCCAGCTTGCGCGGGACAGCCGATTGCATGTCGGCACTTGTTTCGGTCCACAGCCCCCGTTTGTCTTCGGGCAAGGACTGGTGCAGCGATTTCATCAGCGGGCCGATGCAGTGGACGACATCGATCTCCTGCATGGCCGGCAAATCCGCCAGAGCGCGGTGCAGGCTTGCGGCATCCGGCCCCAGTTCCTTCATGTCTCCCAAAAAGGCGATGCGCCGCCCCCGGCACACGCGGCCCGTGTCATCGCGTACGGGGGCTGAGGCCAGAACCTCAAGAGAGGCGGCCATCGAGGTGGGGTTGGCGTTATAGGCATCGTCGATCAGGTCCAGCGACAGGTCGGCATCGACCGGATCAAGGCAGATCACCTCGCGTGTGCCCCGGCCCTGATAGGGGGTCCAGCGGCCCAGACTGTGCGCGGCCAGTGCCAAATCGGCGCCCAGCGCCTCACAGGCGGCCAGTGCGCCCAGACCGTTCATGGCAAAGTGGCGCCCTGGTGTGGCCAGCTTGAACAGCAGGGGCTGACCATGCGCCGTGGCCTGAACAACCGTGGAGTCCCCACTAACGGTGACCTTTTTCAGAACAAAATCAAACCCATGCTCACCAAAACCAATGTCGCGCACCTTGCAGTCGACTGCCTTGGCGGCCAGGATCGCCGCCTGATCGATATCGTTGTTCAGAATGGCCACCCCGCCCGGTTCGAGACCTTCGAGAATGGCGGCTTTTTCGACGGCAATCGCCTCGACATTCTCGAACGCCTCAAGATGGGCGGCGGCAACGGTGGTGATCATCGCCACATGCGGGCGGGCCATACGCGCCAGCGGGGCGATTTCACCGGGATGGTTCATGCCGATCTCGATCACCGCATATTCCGTATCGCGCGGCATGCGCGCCAGTGTCAGCGGCACGCCCCAGTGATTGTTATAGCTGGCAACACTGGCATGGGTGCGCCCCTGATCGCCCAGCATTTGCGCCAGCATTTCCTTGGTCGAGGTTTTGCCGACGCTGCCAGTCACGGCCACGACGCGCGCGGCGGTGCGCGCGCGCCCCGCGCGGCCCAGCGCCTCAAGCCCCGTTTGCACATCCTCCACGATCAACAGCGGCGCGTCCTCGGCCAGGCCTTCGGGGATATGGCTGACCAGTGCGGCAGCGGCCCCTTTTTCCAGCGCTTGGGCCACAAACTCATGCCCGTCGCGCGCGGCCTGCAGGGCGACGAATAGGTCGCCGGGCTGCAGGCTGCGGGTGTCGATGGACACGCCGGTGGCGGTCCAATCGCGCCGTGCGGTGCCGCCTGTTGCCTCGGCGGCCTCGGCCGCGGTCCAGAGTGTCATGCCAGCCCCCCGTCCAGCGCCGCAACCGCGACGCTGGCCTGTTCCACATCATCAAAGGGCAGGATGTCGTCACCGACGATCTGCCCGGTTTCATGCCCCTTGCCCGCGATCAGCAAGGCATCACCCGGTCCCAGCGCATCGACACCGCGCAGGATCGCCTCGGCCCGGTCGCCGACTTCGGTCGCCTCAGGCGCGCCCTGCATCACCGCCGCACGGATGGCTGCGGGGTCTTCGCTGCGCGGGTTGTCATCCGTCACCAGCACGACATCGGCATTTTCCGCCGCCGCCTGCCCCATCAACGGACGTTTGGTCGCGTCCCGGTCCCCACCCGCGCCGATTACAGCAATAAGACGCCCCATCACATGCGGGCGCAGCGCGGCCAGCGCAGTGGCCACCGCGTCGGGCGTATGGGCGTAATCGACAAACACCGCCGCGCCGTTTTCGCGGGTCGCGGCCAACTGCATCCGGCCCCGCACGGTGGTGAGATGCGGCAGGGTTTCGAACACATCCTCGGGTCTATCGCCCGCGGCGATGGCCAGCCCGCAGGCCAGCAGAACGTTTTCCGCCTGAAACCCGCCGATCAGGTTCAGCCGGGTCTGGAACGGCTTGCCCTCCCACGAAAATCGTAGGTCCTGCCCGGTCGCATCAAAGCGTTGCGCCAACAGCATCAGATCGCCGTTGCCATGCCCGACCGTGATGACGCGCTGGCCGCGCGCGGCGGCCACGGCGCGCATTTCGGCGCCGCGCGGATCGTCGAGGTTGATGACGGCCGTGCCTTCGTCCGGCAGGACGCGGCGGAACAAACCGGCCTTGGCGGCGAAATAGGCCTCGAACGTGTCGTGGTAATCCAGGTGATCCTGGGTGAAATTGCTGAACCCCGCCGCCACGAGATGCACCCCATCCAGACGGCGTTGCTCCAACCCGTGGCTGGAGGCCTCCATCGCCGCATGGGTGATGCCCTGCGCCGAGGCCTGCGCAAGCGTGCGGTGCAGCGTGATGGGTTCTGGCGTGGTGTGGGCCAGCGGTGCGCTCCAAGCGCCTTCGACCCCGGTGGTACCCAGATTGACCGCCGCATGCCCCAGTTCGATCCAGATCTGGCGAACGAAGGTGGCAATCGAGGTTTTGCCGTTGGTGCCGGTCACGGCGACCATGGTTTTTGGCTGAGCGGCGAACCACAGCGCAGCGGTAAAGGCCAGCGCCTGACGCGGGTCGTCTGTCACGATCAGGGCGGCGTCCGAAGCGGCCAATTCGGTCTCGGCAATCTTGGCGCCTTGCGCATCGGTCAGAACGGCCGCCGCCCCCATGCGCAGTGCGTATTGAATGAATTCGCCCCCGTGCACGCGACTGCCCGGCAGGGCCGCGAACAGGAAACCGTCTCGCACCTCGCGGCTGTCGACGGCAAGGCCGGTGATCATCGGATCGCGGCCCCCACGGGCCGTCAGGGCCAGTTGGCTGAGTGGTTTTGCAGGAATATCCGCCGACGTGCCCATATGCCCCCTGCCCGACCGGTTAATTTGAAGTGAGCGTTATACCAGTGAGCGGTTGGGGTTCAATATCTGGTCTGAGCCCAAGCAGCGGCGCAACCCGGCCGATCATCTCGGCGGCGACCGGCACGGCCGTCCAACCGGCGGTGCGGCGCGGTTCCTTGCCCGAGTTTTCGGAGGGTTCGTCCAGCGTGACGATCAGCACATATTTCGGATCATGGGCCGGGAACATGCTGGCGAACGTGGCAATCACCTTGTCCTCGTAATACCCGCCGCGGGGCTTTGGTTTGTCGGCCGTGCCGGTCTTGCCCCCGACCGCATAGCCGGGAACCTCACCAAAGCTGGCGGTGCCCTCGGTCACCACCCGGCGCAGCATGGCGCGTGCGGCCGAGGCCGCCTCGGACGACAGAACCCGCGGCCCATGCTGTGGACCGTCCTGTTTCAGGATCGTGGGGCTGACGTAATGGCCGCCATTGGCAATCGCGGCATAGCCCGCCGCCAGATGCATCGGGCTCGCGCTGAGCCCGTGCCCATAGGAGATCGTCATGGCGCTGAGTTCGGACCAGTTTTTCGGCAACAACGGCTGACCGCCTGCGGCCTCGACAATTTCAAACGGGGTCGCATCCAGCATGCCAAGGCTGCCGAGAAACTCCTTTTGACGCTTTACGCCGATCTGCTGGGCAATCCGCGCGGTCCCGATATTTGACGATTTCACGATGATCTTGGAAACCGACAACTCCTTGCCGTAGTTTCGAAAATCCCTGATCGCGAACTTGCCCCACCGCAGGGGTCCGCGAATGTCGATCAGGGTTTCAGGGCTGACCAGCCCAAGGTCAAGCGCCTGCGCGGCGGCGAAGATCTTGAACGTCGAGCCGAGCTCATAGACCCCCTGCACCGCACGGTTGAACAGCGGGCTGACCGACGGATCATGCCCCGATGTCGGCGGACGCGGACGATCGTTGGGGTCGAAATCGGGCAGGCTGACGACCGAGACGACCTCGCCCGTATGCACATCCATCAGGATCGAGGTTGCGCCCTTGGCATTCATCAGCTTCATACCGCCGTAGAGCACCCGCTCGGCCGCGGCCTGAACCGTCAGGTCCAATGACAATTGAAGCGGCTGGCCGCCGTTGGCTGGGTCGCGCAGATAGCCGTCGAACTGTTTTTCCACGCCCGCAACACCGATCACCTCGGCGGCATTTACGCCCTCTTTACCAAACGACGCCCCGCCCAGAACATGGGCGGCAAGGCTGCCGTTGGGATAAAGGCGCATCTCGCGCGGGCCGAACAACAGGCCCGGATCGCCCAGATCATGCACGGCCTGTTTCTGTTCGGGGCTGATCTTTTTCTTGATCCAGACGAATTTGCGTTTGCCGGTGAAATCCCTGATCAGGCGCTCTTCTTCCAGATCGGGAAAGATTTTGGCCAACCCCTTGGCCGCCGCGATCGGGTCAACCATGAACGGCGGCTGCGCATAAAGCGAATGGGTTTCAAAGTTGGTCGCCAGAATGCGCCCGTGACGGTCCACGATATCGGCGCGCTGTGCGGCAATGGCGGTTCCCGTGGCGCTGGCCAGGGGTTCGGCAGGTTCGGATGTGGCCAGCATGCCCATGCGGGCCCCGACCACCGAAAACGCCCCGAAAAAGAACAGCCCCAGCACCAAAAGCCGCCCCTCGGCGCGGGCGCGGGAGCGGTCCTGCATTTCCTCGTGCCGGCGGCGGATGTTTTCGCGTTCAATCGCGTCGGGGTTTTCGCCCTTGTCCCGGGCCGGCAGGATGCGCGCCAGCGGGCGCAGCGGCGTGCGGATCATTGGCCCACCTCTTGCGACATGGTTGATACGTCCACCGGGTTGGTGATCGGTAAGACAGGTTCGGGCGGATAGCTGACCTCGTCCACGCGCCCGAACTGATCCGGGCGCAGCGGCAACAGGCCAAGCCGGTCGAAATTGATTTCCGCCAGCTCCAACAGCCGACCGGGCCGGTTGAGATAGGCCCATTCGGCCCGCAACACCCCCAAACGCACCTGCGCCGCCCCGATTTCGCGCTGCAGTTTCTGGGTTTCCTTCAGAACATGCTGCGTCGCATAGTTTTCACGATAAGCCCAGAAGGCCAGGCCGATCACCGCCAATGCGGTCAGAACGTAGATCAGGCTTTTCATGAATACGCCTCTCTCAGTTGCGGCATTCCGATGTCTTTTGCGTCGATTGTTCCGGCGGGGGCATCCGTCCGGCGCGCAACGCGCAGCTTGGCCGAACGCGAGCGTGGATTTTCCGCCAGTTCCTGTTCATCCGGGCCGATCGCCTTGCGGGATTTGAGCTCGAACCGGGGGGCGTCCTGTTCGGTTTCCGGCGCATAGCGATTGGCCCGCCCGCCGCGGCCAGACCGCGCCGTCAGGAACCGTTTGACCATCCGGTCCTCGACCGAGTGAAAGGTGACGACGGCCAGTTGCCCGCCTGGCTTCAACGCTCGTTCGGCGGCCATAAGACCCTGAAACAATTCGCCATATTCGTTGTTCACCGCGATACGAAGCGCCTGAAAACTGCGGGTGGCCGGGTGTGACTGACCCGGTTTGGCGCGCGGCAGACAGGATTCGACAATGCCGGCCAGTCGCAAGGTCGTGGTGATTGGCGCCTCTTCGCGGGCGCGCAGGATGGCACGGGCGATGCGGCGACTGGCGCGCTCCTCACCGTAGTGAAACAGTATGTCGGCCAGCTGGGCTTCCGAGGCGGTATTGACCAGGTCGGCCGCCGACGGGCCCGATTGTGACATCCGCATGTCCAACGGGCCCTCCTTCATGAAGGAAAACCCACGTTCGGCCTGATCCAGCTGCATCGAGGACACGCCGAGATCAAGAACGACGCCATCCAGATCGGTGGCGTATTCATCCAGTTTCGAAAACACGCCCTCCTGCATCACCAGACGGTCGCCATACTCCCCCGCCCAGGATTTGGCCATCTCGAAAGCCAGCGGGTCACGATCCACGGCAATTACACGGTCAGCCCCCGCATCAAGAAGGGCGCGCGTATATCCGCCCGCCCCGAATGTTCCGTCCAGCCAGACGCCCGACACGGGCGAGACCGCCGCAATGAGCGGGCGCAACAGGACCGGGATATGGGGATCGGCATCATCGGGGTGCGCCGCCGCCATGACGTCAGCCCTCGCCCTGCGGCGCGCCGTCAAGATAGACCAGCGGGTCGAAATCGTCGGGCAGATCGTCCAGCCAGGCCTCGGTCTTGGCCAGTTCTTCGGATTCATAGGTCTCGGGCTTCCAAATCTGGAAGGTATCGCCCGCCGCGATAAAGAATGCCTCGCCCTCAAGACCGATTTTCGCGCGCAATTTGGCCGGAAGGACAAGCCGCCCGGTCTCATCCACGTTGGTGGGAAAGCTTTGCCCGTGAAACAGGCGCTGCAACATTTTGCGCTCCATTGACCCGCGCGGCAGCGCGTCGATCTTGGCGTCGACCTCGTCGATCGCGTCCATGGTATAGCATTCAAGGTAATTGCGGCGGTGATCGCCATAGACGATGACCAAATCGGGGTTTTCGCCGGATTTCCAGTTGGGATCGCCCGCCTCAAGCACACGACGAAACGAGGCCGGGATAGACACCCTGCCCTTCGTATCGACCTTATGCTGGCTTTCGCCTCTGAACCTGCGGCTCACTGTCCCGTCCTCTGTCCGCGCCCCCGCGTAAAATTTCGCTCCCCAGAATGAGAAAACGGCAGGTTGATCTGCTGCCAGTGATCAACCCGCCGCCCTCGTCCCGCTTTGCGGGGTGTCCAGCTGCGCGCGCCACCTGGGGGGATGTCTGCTCGCTCGCGCGCCGGATCTCTTGGTCTGATGAAGTCGAAGCCTGTATGAAACCTGCTTGATTTTATTCGGGGTCGTTTGGTGCCCCTGTTGTTTCGTCCTCATCGGATGAATAAGGGATGCCATGGGATTTCATGGAAATCAACAGGTTTATACGGGCAAACCACACATAATATAGTTATCCACAGGGGTGAGAATCAAGATTTTGATCGAGTTTTCGGCAATTTTTGGCTCAAATAGATATCCTGCAGTCACAAAACACCACATATAGTGTCAGCAATTGCGCCCCAAATTTTTCCCACGATTTCCCAGAAAATTGACACCTCAGGGCACACATGGAATTTTGTTCACCCTATGTTCTTGTATTCTCACTACAAATTCGACAAATCAGGCGGATCAAGCCAATTGATTCGGCTCTATCGACGGGGATTCGGGCTATTTCCCATATCCCTCCCATGCTTTCCCGTGACCAATATCCTGACCACGCAATCGCCGCGCGATTTTGGCCACGCTATATATAGAGTGTAACGAAAGCGCGCCGCGATCAGGCCATGCCACCCCTGATCAGACGATCCGCGATCTGGGCATAGGCCTCGGCCACGGCGCCCTCACCCGCGGCAACGGGTGTTCCCGCATCTCCTGCCAACCGGGTCTCAAGATCGATGGGCAACATCCCGAGCAGGGGCACCCCCAGGGTGTCCGCCTCCTGCGCGACACCGCCATGCCCGAAGATATGGGATTCCCCGCCGCAATGGGGGCAGACGAACATCGACATATTCTCGATCATGCCCAGCACCGGCGTTTTCAGCGTCCCGAACATGTCCAGCGCCTTGCGGGCATCCAGCAGCGCCACATCCTGCGGGGTGCTGACGACAATCGCGCCGGTCAGCTGCGTCTTGGTGCACAGGGTCAGCTGAACATCCCCGGTTCCGGGCGGCAGATCGACGATCAGCACATCCAGGTCGCCCCACTCGACCTGCCCCATCATCTGCTGCAACGCGCCCATCAGCATGGGACCGCGCCAGATCACGGCCTTGGCTTCCTCGACCATGAACCCGATGGACATCAGCGTGACGCCATGCGCCCTGAGCGGAATGATGGTTTTTCCATCCGGCGACGCGGGCCGCCCCGATGCCCCCATCATCCGCGGCTGGCTGGGACCGTATATATCCGCATCCAAAAGACCCACCTTGCGCCCGGCCCGCGCCAGCGCCACGGCCAGGTTCGATGAGACGGTCGACTTACCCACCCCGCCCTTGCCCGAGGCAATTGCAATGATGCGGTCCACGCCGCTTGGCTTGGTCGGGCCGTCCTGCGGTTTGGGATGCCCCCCGATCTTGAGACTGGGCGCCGGCTTCTGCGCCGCCGGGCCATGGGCTGTCAGGGCGACCGTCACCTTTTCGACACCGTTCAGCGCCGCGACCGCCTGTTCGACAGCTGCGCGCAGCGGCTCCATCAGCCGGGCGATTTCCGGCGACGGCGCTTCGATCACAAAGCGCACTGCACCATTCTCGATCGTCAGCGCACGAATCAAATCGCGGCTGATGAGGGTTCCGCCATCGGGCAACTCGAATCGCGCAAGCGTCTGTTCGATTTTTTCTTGGGTCAGGGTCATCCCGTTCTCCTACGCTGTTTGGGCGTTGCGCCGCAATCATGTGCAAAGTGACGTAACGTTCTGCTACCGAAATGGAAGGTGACGTCGCGTTCTGCCTGAATTTTATGCAGTGAATCTATGCGTTTGCTGCATGGCAGCATTGTTTTCGAAGGCTATTGTGCAATCGCAGCATTTGACTATCTTCAATAGCAGAAAGACGACGTCGGAAACGCAGTCACAGTTAAGCAAGGTAACGATCATGGCATTTGCCACCACTCATATCACAGCTGGAAAAGGCATCGGGTTTGATGCTTTTGCTTGGCTCGAAGCGATCAAGACCTGGTTCACACGGCGCAACCTTATCCGACGGACCTTTAACGAGCTGTCGGAACTCAGCGATCGGGAACTCGACGATCTCGGCCTGAGCCGCGCGAACCTGAAACACGTGGCCGTCGTGGCTGCGGACAAGGCCCTCACTCAGGGCTGAATGAATTTCGAGATCAGGCTTTCCTCTCCTCCTCCCTGGAAAGTCTGTATTCAGCGGCGACATCATCCTCCTCCCGATGTCGCCGCCTTTTACACCCCGGTCGAACGGCCGGACGCGATACACCCGGGCCGCTCCTCCCTGTGCCTGGGTGTTGAATGAGAACGGCGGCGCCCTCCTCCTCCCTGGCGTCGCCGTTTTTCTTTTCATCACATGAAAAACGAGCCGCGCAGGATCGGGCGGATCAGAACGGTATGTCGTCGCTTGAGGAAACAAAGCGCGAAACGATCTTTTTGATCCCCGCCTTTTCAAAATCGATCTCAAGCTTGTCGCCCTCGACCCCGATGATCGCGCCATAGCCGAATTTCTGATGGAACACCCGTTCGCCCATGGTGAAACTGCTGACCGCGTTCATATCGATCACGGTGTTGCGGCTTTCGCTGGGCTGGGACATGCCGCGCTGGCCAGAGCGTTCCTGCAGCCGTTTCCAGCCGGGGGAGTTATAGACATTTGCGCTGGCGGCGCGGGTCTCCAGACCCGACGATCCGGGTGGCGGCGACATGCCCGCCGCGCCAAACCCGCCCCCGTACAGGCCCGGAGGGGTCAGAACCTCGACATGCTCTTCGGGGAGTTCGTCGATAAAGCGCGACGGCAGCGAGGATTGCCATTGCCCGAACACGCGCCGGTTGGCCGCAAAGGAAATCGTGCAGAGTTCCTCGGCCCGGGTAATGCCCACATAGGCAAGGCGGCGTTCCTCTTCCAATCCCTTGATGCCTGATTCATCCATGCTCCGCTGGGAGGGGAACAGACCATCCTCCCACCCCGGCAGGAAAACGGCCGGGAATTCCAGCCCCTTGGCCGCATGCAGGGTCATAATGCTGACCTTCTGTTCGGAATCGCCCTGTTCGTTGTCCATGATCAGGCTGACGTGTTCGAGAAACCCTTGCAGGTTTTCAAAGCCTTCCATCGCCTTGACCAGTTCCTTGAGGTTCTCCAGCCGGCCCGGGGCCTCGGGGGTTTTGTCGTTCTGCCACATGGCCGTGTAGCCGGATTCATCCAGGATGATCTCGGCCAGCTCCATGTGGGTCAGGTCCTTGTCGCCCGCCATGCGGCCCCAGCGCGCGATCCCTTCGACCAGCTTGGCCAATTCGGCCCCGCCCTTGCCCTTGATCAACCCGCCCTGCACCGCCAGGCGCGCGCCTTCGACCAATGACACCCCATTGCTGCGCGCGGTGACCTGAATGGTCTGCTGCGCCTTGTCGCCCAGCCCGCGTTTGGGCGTGTTCACGATCCGCTCGAACGCAAGATCATCATCGGGGCTGGTGACAACGCGGAAATAGGCCATCGCATCGCGAATTTCCATGCGTTCATAAAACCGCGGCCCGCCGATCACGCGGTACGGCAGACCGATGGTCAGGAACCGGTCCTCGAACGCGCGCATCTGGTGACTGGCACGGACCAGAATGGCCATCTCATCCAGATCGAATTGCCGCATACCGCGCGTACCACGCTGCATGGATTCGATCTCTTCCCCGATCCAGCGAGCCTCTTCCTCGCCATCCCAATGACCGATCAGGCGGACTTTTTCACCCTCGCTGGATTCGGTCCACAGCTCTTTGCCCAGACGGCCCTGATTGCCCCGGATCACCCCGCTGGCCGCGGCCAGAATGTGATGGGTCGAGCGGTAATTCTGCTCCAGCCGGACCACATGCGCGCCCGGGAAATCCTTTTCGAACCGCAGGATATTGCCCACCTCGGCCCCGCGCCAGCCATAGATCGACTGATCGTCATCCCCCACGCAGCAGATGTTCTTGTGCGCCCCGGCCAGCAGCCGCAGCCACAGGTACTGGGCCACGTTGGTATCCTGGTATTCGTCGACCAGAATGAACCGGAACCAGCGCTGATATTGCTCCAGAACGTCCGCATGGGTCTGGAAAATCGTGACCATATGCAACAGCAGATCGCCGAAATCGACCGCATTCAGTTCCTTAAGCCGGGTCTGGTACTGGGCGTAAAGCTCCACACCCTTGTGGTTATAGGCCCCCGCATCCGCCGTTGGCACGTTCTCGGGCGTCAGCGCCCGGTTCTTCCATCCATCGATGATGTTGGCCAGTTGCCGCGCCGGCCAGCGTTTGTCGTCGATCCTCGCGGCCACGACCAGTTGCTTCAGCAAACGCAGCTGGTCATCCGTGTCCAAAATGGTGAAGTTCGACTTAAGCCCGGCTAATTCAGCATGCCTGCGCAACAGTTTCACACAGATCGCATGGAACGTGCCCAGCCACGGCATGCCCTCGATCGACTGGCCCAGCATGGCGCCGACGCGGTTCTTCATCTCGCGCGCGGCCTTGTTGGTAAAGGTCACCGCCAGAATCTCGTTCGGGCGGGCCGCACCGGTGTTCAGCAGATGCACAATCCGCGCAGTCAGAGCCTTGGTTTTCCCGGTCCCTGCCCCGGCCAGCATCAGAACCGGACCGTTCACGCATTCCACCGCCTCCCTCTGGGCCGGGTTCAGGCCCTCAAGGTACGGCGTGGGCCGCGCGGCCATGGCGCGGGCGGAAAGGGAGGCGCTTTCAAAAGCGTCCATATCGTCAAAACTGCTCATGCGCCCAAACCTAAACCGGATCGCGGGCGAATTAAAGATACGTTCGCATTATGTTCCGCAATCTTGCACATCCCTGCTCCCCCGGTTCCGGACGGGCTGGACAAACCTTTGTCAAAGCACGCAAATGCAGGGCATGGACCTGCACAGCACCTATCCCGGCCTGGCCGATCTGAGGGCCCACGCACAGCGGCGCATCCCGAAATTCGTCTGGGAGTACCTCGACAGCGCGACGGGCAATGAAACCACCAAGGCGCGCAATCGCGCGGCGCTGGACCGGGTCGGGTTCCTGCCGTCGATCCTGCATGGAGAACAAAAGGCCGATGTCAGCACCCGGTTTCTGGGCCAGGAGTTTCCCCTGCCGATCGGGATTGCCCCGGTCGGCATGTCGGGCCTGATCTGGCCGCAGGCCGAAACGCTGCTGGCGCAGGCCGCCGCAGAGGCGGGCATCCCCTATTGCCTCAGCACCGTCGCCGCCGCCAGCCCCGAGGACCTGGCCCCCCATCTGGGCCAGAACGCGTGGTTCCAGATGTATCCGCCCAAGGATGTCGACATCCGCAAGGATATGCTGACCCGCGCCCGCGACGCCGGGTTTTCGACGCTCGTTCTGACGGTGGATGTGCCGGTGCCCTCGCGCCGAGAACGCCAGACACGCTCGGGTCTGACCTCTCCCCCGCGGCTGACCCCGCGCCTTTTGGCGCAGGTGGCGCGCTGCCCGGCCTGGGCCATTGGCACGGCGCGACATGGCATGCCGCGCATGCGCGGGCTCGACAAATATGCCAGCACCTCTGGCAGCCTGTCCTCAACCGCCCACGTGGGTTATCTTTTGCGCACCTCGCCCAATTGGGACTATGCCAAATGGCTGCGCGATCACTGGACAGGGCATTTGATCGTCAAGGGCGTGATGCGCGCCAGCGATGCCGCGGCGCTGGAGGGTGTCGGCGCCGATGCCCTGTGGGTGTCCAACCACGCCGGGCGGCAGTTCGACGGCGCCCCCGGCGCGATCGAGGTTCTGCCCGACATTCGCAGCGCCACCAAACTGCCGCTGATTTTCGACAGCGGCATCGAAGGCGGGCTCGATATCCTGCGCGCCTTCGCGCTGGGGGCGGATTTCGTCATGCTGGGCCGCGCGTTCCATTTTGCCCTTGGCGCGCTGGGGGCCGGTGGCCCCGCGCATCTGATCGACATGCTGAAACGGGATATGCAGTCGAACATGGGGCAACTGGGCGCACGCGACTTTGCCACATTGCCCCCCACGGTAAAGCTGACAGGATGATCGAGCCGCGCGGCCTGTAACACTCCTGCAAGATTTGCACTTGCGCCGCGCTGCGGCATATCGTTTGCTCCGGCCAAATCCGACGCGCCGGACCTGAGGCGACCAAGACAAGGAGCGACCCAAATGCCCGAGTTTTCCAAGATCCTCATCGCCAACCGCGGCGAAATCGCGATCCGCATCATGCGCGCGGCAAACGAGATGGGCAAAAAAACGGTCGCCGTCTTTGCTGAAGAGGACAAACTGGGCCTGCACCGGTTCAAAGCGGATGAGGCCTATCGCATCGGCGAAGGTCTGGGGCCCGTTGCGGCATATCTCAGCATTGATGAAATGATTCGCGTCGCAAAGGAAAGCGGCGCGGATGCGATCCACCCCGGTTATGGTCTGCTGTCCGAAAACCCCGATTTCGTGGATGCCTGCACGCAAAATGGCATCACCTTTATCGGGCCCAAGGCCGACACCATGCGCGCCCTTGGCGACAAGGCCAGCGCCCGACGCGTCGCGATCGAGGCCGGTGTGCCTGTCATCCCCGCGACCGAGGTTCTGGGCGACGATATGAAGGCCATCGCAAAAGAGGCCGAAGAGGTCGGTTACCCCCTCATGCTCAAGGCGAGCTGGGGCGGTGGCGGGCGTGGCATGCGCCCGATCTATGGTCCGGATGAACTTGAGGAAAAGGTGCTGGAGGGGCGGCGCGAGGCCGAGGCCGCCTTTGGCAATGGCGAGGGGTATCTGGAAAAGATGATCACCCGCGCCCGCCACGTCGAGGTCCAGATTCTGGGCGACAAACACGGCGGCATGTACCACCTGTTCGAACGCGATTGCTCGGTCCAGCGGCGCAACCAAAAGGTCGTTGAACGCGCCCCTGCCCCTTATCTGAGCAATCTGCAACGCGCCGAGATTTGCGAGCTCGGGTACAATATCTGCAAACACGTCAATTACGAATGCGCCGGCACCGTTGAATTCCTGATGGACATGGAATCAGGTCAGTTCTTCTTTATCGAGGTCAATCCGCGCGTTCAGGTCGAACACACAGTGACCGAAGAAGTCACCGGCATCGACATCGTGCGCGCCCAGATCCTGATCGCCGAGGGAAAGACCATCGCAGAAGCGACGGGAAAGGCCAGCCAGGATGAGGTGGTTCTGACTGGCCACGCCCTGCAAACCCGGATCACCACCGAAGATCCACAGAACAATTTCATCCCTGACTATGGCCGCATCACCGCCTATCGCAGCGCCACGGGCATGGGCATCCGCCTGGACGGCGGCACCGCCTATGCGGGCGGGGTCATCACCCGCTATTACGACAGCCTGCTGACCAAGATCACGGCCAAGGCCCCCACCCCGGAAATGGCGGTGGCGCGGATGGACCGCGCGCTGCGCGAATTCCGCATTCGCGGCGTGTCCACCAACATCGCTTTTGTCGAGAACCTGCTGAAACACCCGACGTTCATTAACAACGAATACACCACCAAGTTCATCGACGAGACGCCCGAACTGTTCCAATTCAGCAAACGGCGTGACCGGGGCACCAAGGTTCTGACCTATATCGCCGACATCACCGTGAACGGGCACCCCGAAACCAAGGATCGCCCGCGCCCGCCCGCCGATCTGAAACCGGCCAAGCCGCCCAAACCGCATGGCGAACCGATGATGGGCGCCCGCAACCTGCTGGAACAAAAGGGCCCACAAGCAGTGGCCGACTGGATGAAGGCCCAGCGCCAGTTGTTGATCACCGACACCACCATGCGGGACGGGCATCAGTCACTGCTGGCCACCCGCATGCGCTCGATCGACATGATCAAGGCCGCACCCGCCTATGCCGCCAATGTTCCGCAACTTTTCAGTGTCGAATGCTGGGGCGGCGCGACGTTCGACGTGGCCTATCGTTTCCTTCAGGAATGCCCATGGCAGCGCCTGCGCGACCTGCGAGAGGCGATGCCGAACCTCATGACCCAGATGCTTTTGCGCGGGTCGAACGGGGTTGGATATACCAACTACCCGGACAATGTGGTCAAGGAATTCGTCCGCCAGGCCGCCGAAACCGGCGTTGACGTGTTCCGCGTGTTCGACAGCCTGAACTGGGTTGAAAACATGCGCGTCGCGATGGATGCGGTCATCGAAAACAACAAGGTCTGCGAAGGCGCGATCTGTTACACCGGCGATATCCTCGACCCGGACCGCGCCAAGTATGACCTGAAATACTATGTCGCCATGGGCAAGGACCTGCGCGACGCGGGCGCCCATATTCTTGGGCTCAAGGACATGGCAGGCCTGCTGAAACCCGCTGCGGCCAAGCTGCTGATCAAGGCGCTGAAGGAAGAGGTCGGATTGCCGATCCACTTCCACACCCATGACACGGCCGGGGCCGCCATCGCCTCGATCCTCGCGGCGTCCGAGGCCGGGGTGGACGCGGTCGATTGCGCGATGGATGCGTTTTCCGGCAACACCAGTCAGGCCACGCTTGGGTCCGTGGTCGAGGCCCTGCGCCATACCGACCGCGACACCGGGCTCGACATCAAATCGATCCGCGAGATTTCAGACTATTGGGAGGCCGTGCGCGGCCAGTACGCGGCCTTTGAATCCGGCTTGCAGGCACCTGCCTCCGAGGTGTACCTGCACGAGATGCCCGGCGGACAGTTTACCAACCTCAAGGCCCAGGCGCGCAGCCTCGGGCTTGAGGATCGCTGGCACGAAGTCGCCCAGACCTATGCCGACGTGAACAAGATGTTCGGCGATATCGTCAAGGTGACCCCCAGTTCCAAGGTGGTCGGCGACATGGCCCTGATGATGGTGAGCCAGGGCCTGACCCGCGCACAGGTCGAAGATCCGGCAACCGATGTGGCTTTTCCCGACAGCGTCGTCGACATGATGCGCGGCAATCTTGGCCAGCCTCCGGGCGGCTTCCCCGAGGGCATCATGAAAAAGGTCCTCAAGGACGAAAAACCCAACCTGGAACGCGCCGGCAAACACCTGCCGCCGGTGAACCTGGAAGAGGTCCGCGCCAAGGTCACAGCCGAGCTGGAAGGCAAGGACGTCGATGACGAGGATCTGAACGGGTACCTGATGTATCCCAAGGTGTTCCTGGATTACATGGGCCGCCACCGCCTCTATGGCCCGGTGCGGACCCTGCCGACACGCACGTTTTTCTACGGCATGGAACCGGGTGAGGAGATCAGCGCCGAAATCGACCCCGGCAAGACATTGGAAATCCGCCTGCAGGCGGTGGGTGAGACGACCGAGGATGGCGAGGTCAAAGTGTTCTTTGAACTCAACGGCCAGCCCCGCGTGATCCGCGTGCCCAACCGTCTGGTCAAATCCACAACCCTTCAGCGCCCCAAGGCCGAAGTCGGCAACCCCAACCACATCGGCGCGCCAATGCCCGGTGTCGTCGCCACGGTCGCCACACAGGCAGGCGCACAAGTCAAACAGGGCGATCTGTTGCTGACGATCGAGGCAATGAAGATGGAGACCGGCATCCACGCCGAACGCGACGCAACGGTCAAGGCCGTGCACGTCCAGCCCGGCGGCCAGATCGACGCCAAGGATTTGCTGGTCGAACTGGAGTGACCTGAACATACGGTCCGCGCGGCGCGTTTCCTGGTGTCAGATACCGCGCCGCGTCGTCTCAGGAGGCACCAATCACCTCGCGCCACCCGTTCTCGTCGACGTCACGCAACCGGGCCAGCGCGGCTTCGGCATCGGCCCTAATTTCGCTGCGGCTGCGTGCCTTTACCGCTTCGATCTCGACGATCAGCTTATCGATCTCGGGCAAGGGCGTTTTGGTGGCCGCAGACAGGGCATGCAGCGCCTCGAGTATCTTTCCCAGCTGCTTGCCATAGCTGGCGACTTCTGTTTGCACCTTGGCTTCGATTGCCGGGATGCCCTTGGTATCGGGCGAAAATACCCGCGGCACGATTTCCTGTGTCACATCACCTGAAAACGGCGCGCGGAACATCGGGGCCCAGACGTCAAATGGGGTAATCATCTTGAAACTCCTTGTCTGAAATGACGTCAGTGTCTCTGCAACGCAGCATTCTGTCAAATGGGCGTCACCCGAACCCGCTCCTCCCTGCGAATCCGGCTGATCGCAGCCTGGCTTGAGCGGGACCTCGGGCGCTCAGGTCAGAATCAGCGCCACAAAGATCAGCGCACCCAGCGCCGCCATCTTGGAGAGTTCCAGAAATTTCATGACGAAAGTCCCTGTCGTTTGTTGATCTCCTGAACAATAAACGCGCGCGCCCCCGGTTTCCGTCGCAAGGAAAGAAATTTTCAAACGGGGTCGATTTTCCTCTTGCAGAACGCGGCCGTTGTTTATATTTCCGCCTCACCCAAGGAAGCGGGCGTAGCTCAGGGGTAGAGCATAACCTTGCCAAGGTTAGGGTCGGGCGTTCGAATCGCCTCGCCCGCTCCAATTTTCACCGGTATCACGTGACAGATATTGCCCTTCGGGGCCGTCAGTGATGCTGTGTGCGTTCAGCCGCAGCACAGCGCAGGCCAACGGATCGGGCAACGCGGCCCATTCCAAACACCAGAACTGCAGAAGAAGTCAGGCGCCCTAGAACGCCTTGAACGTCATGGTCGTCATAGACCGTTCGATCCCGGTGATGGTCAGCAGATGATCGTTGATATACTTGCCGACATCCTCGCCTTCGGGGATGTAAAGCTTCATCAGCAGATCGTATTCGCCGCTTGTCGAATACAGTTCGGAGTGGATTTCGCGCAGGGCGATTTCCTCGGCCACCTTATAGGTGGTTCCGGGTTTGCAGCGGATCTGGACAAAGACACAGGTGGTCATCTGGGAACCTTCACGGTTGGATTTGCACCCAAGCTGACATGTGGCGCCAAGGCGCGCAATCCCCCGCACCGGTGGGGAGGCGAGGTAACAGGCGATCGAATTGCGCGATCTGTCCCTTGGCAAAACATTTCGTGCCGCCCTATAAGGCCGCGAGCACAAAGGACAAAGCCATGCGCACAGCCACGATTGCCCGCAAAACGGCCGAAACCGAGATTTCCGTTCAGATCGATCTGGACGGCTCGGGCACATATGACAACCAGACTGGTGTCGGGTTCTTTGACCACATGCTGGACCAGTTGGCGCGCCATTCGCTGATCGACATGACGATTAACGCCAAGGGCGATTATCACATTGATGATCACCACACGGTGGAAGACACCGGGATTGCGCTGGGTCAGGCCCTCACCCAGGCCTTGGGCGATAAACGCGGTATCCGCCGCTATGGCGCCTGCCTGCTGCCGATGGATGATGCCCAGGTGCGCTGTGCGCTTGACCTGTCGGGCCGCCCCTACCTGGTGTGGAATGTCGATATGCCAACGGCCAAGATCGGCACGTTCGATACCGAACTGGTGCGCGAATTCTTTCAGGCGCTCAGCACCCATGGCGGCATCACGCTGCACGTGGACCAGCTGCACGGGTTTAACAGCCATCACATTGCCGAGGCCGCGTTCAAATCCGTCGCCCGCGCCCTGCGCGAAGCGGTGGAAACCGATCCGCGCAAGGCCGACGCGGTTCCGTCGACCAAGGGCACGCTCTGATTCAAGCCTGCCTAATCTGGCCTGTCACGATTAAGGAAATCTGATGCTGACGGCGATCATCGATTACGAAAGCGGTAACCTGCACTCCGCTGAAAAGGCGTTTCAGCGCATGGCGCGCGAGGTCGGCGCAGGCGATGTCGTGGTAACCGGCGACGCCGATGTGGTGGCACGCGCCGACCGCGTCGTTCTGCCCGGCGATGGCGCCTTTCCGGCCTGCGCGACCGCCCTGCGCGGCCATTCGGGCCTATTTGATGCGCTGGTCGAGTCGGTCGAACACCGCGGCCGCCCCTTTCTGGGGATCTGCGTGGGCATGCAGTTGATGGCCACCTGGGGCCGCGAATACAGTGATACCCCCGGCCTTGACTGGATTGGCGGCGAGGTTGTGAAAATCACGCCCAGCGATCCGGCACTCAAGGTGCCGCACATGGGCTGGAACGATCTGGTGATCGATCATGACCACCCTGTTTTCGACGGTATTTCAACCGGCGACCACGCCTATTTCGTGCATTCCTACCAGTTCCACGTGACCGACCCGGCCCAGCGTCTGGCGCATGTGGATTACGGCGGCGATGTCACGGCTGTGATCGGCCGCGACACCATGCTGGGGATGCAGTTCCACCCCGAGAAAAGCCAGGCCGTCGGCCTGCGGATGATCGCGAACTTTCTGACCTGGGCCCCCTGATCGCTTACTTGATCCGGGTCCAGTCCTGCCCGCGGCAGATCATGCCGCCGGCAACACAACCCTTGACCACCAGCTTGTTGCCCTTGAGCGCCATCTTCGAGGTATAGGTCTTGTCGGTATCGGGCGCCCAGATCTTGCCGCCGCTATAGCTGCCGTTGCCGTCCGCCCCCATGTTCCAGATCAGCTTTTTGCCCAGATGCTCGTAATCGCCGGAATTCTTGCCCGCCTTGTCGAACGCGGCCTTGATGGTCCCGCAGATGGCCTTGCCGCACGGAGCAATCGCCACGTGCAAATACCCGCCGGTATCACCGGGCGCGGTTTTCCATGTACCGGCCACCGGATCGGCCTGCGCCGCGCCGGCCAGACCCATCGCCAGAACGGCGCCAATCATCAGGTTTTTCATTCTCTGTCCTCCCATTTGGCGACACCTTGGCGCAGGGATGGCGAGTCGGGCAAGACTGACCTTGGGTCGCGTTGCATTCCTGCGCCCGCTTGTGCCATATCCCGGCCGAAACAGGCGAAAGGTTGCCCGACATGATCCTTTATCCCGCAATCGATCTCAAAGACGGACAGGCCGTGCGCCTTGTGCGTGGTGAAATGGATCAGGCGACCGTGTTCAACGACGATCCCGCCGCCCAGGCGCGCGCCTTTGTGGATGCGGGCTGTGAATGGCTGCATCTGGTCGATCTGAACGGCGCCTTTGCGGGCGAACCGGTCAATGCCGCCCCGGTCGAGGCGATCCTGGCCGCCTGCCCCGTCCCGGCCCAACTTGGCGGCGGCATCCGCGACATGGCCACCATCGAACGCTGGATCGACAAGGGGTTGCAACGGGTCATCCTGGGCACCGTGGCCGTGGAAAACCCTGATCTCGTGCGCGAGGCCGCCCGCGCCTTTCCTGGCCATGTTGCCGTCGGAATCGACGCCCGCAACGGGCGCGTCGCGACCAAAGGCTGGGCCGAGGAAACCGATGTCATGGTAACCGACCTCGCCAAATCATTCGAGGATGCCGGTGTCGCTGCCATCATCTATACCGACATCAACCGCGATGGCGCGATGCAGGGCCCCAACGTCCAGGCCACCGCCGGTCTGGCCAACGCCGTTTCGATCCCTGTCATCGCCAGCGGCGGCGTCAGTTCCATCGACGATCTGGTCGCACTGAAAAACTGCGGTGCCCCGCTGAACGGCGCAATTTCGGGCCGGGCGCTTTATGATGGCGCGATTGATCTCAAAAAGGCGCTCGCGGTCCTGAAATCCTGACCGGAGCGTCCCGCGCCAGCGCGCCGCCCGCAAAAGACCGGTTAGCCCCCCGCCGCCTTGATGGTCAGCGTGTCCAGCGCCCCGCGCATCTTCCCGATATAGGCCGCGTCGTCACCGATACCGTCCAGATCGTCCAATGTTTCCTCGGGGTCTTCGTAGGCCAACCAGACCTGCCCCTCCTTGTCCTCGTAGACCAGGACCTTGAGCGGCAGGTAAAGCCCCGCCAGCGCCGAATCCTGCATCGCAGGCGTGCCCAGTTTCGGATTGCCGAAAATCAACAATTGCGAGGGCGCAAGCTCCATCCCGACGCTTTCCGCGCCGCCCGCATGATCGACGCGGGCAAAAATCGTCGCACCGGCCCCTTCGACCACGCTCACCAGCGCGTCCATCACTGCGCCCACATCGCCAGCAGCCTGCCGTTTGATCACGTCATCCTCGGATGCCAGACCAGGTGTGGCCCATGCCGCCGCAAGAGTTGCGGCCAAAACAAGTCTTTTCATCAGTCCCTCCTTCACGAACATGGCCCCATCCTCTGGAAACCCGCCCGCTTTGCCCATAAACAAGGCCGTGAACCGCTGTGATGGGCCAATCCATGCTGAAAACCCGTATCATCCCCTGCCTCGACGTCGCCGATGGCCGCGTCGTGAAAGGCGTCAACTTTGTCGACCTGGTCGATGCCGGCGACCCGGTTGAATCGGCCAAGGCCTATGATGCCGCCGGCGCGGATGAGATTTGTTTCCTCGACATCCACGCCACCCACGAAAACCGTGGCACCATGTATGACGTGGTCCAGCGCACGGCCGAACAATGTTACATCCCGCTGACCGTCGGCGGCGGCGTGCGCTCGCGCGAGGATGTGCGCGACCTGCTGCTGGCCGGGGCTGACAAGGTGTCCTTCAATTCCGCCGCCGTGGCCCGCCCCGACGTTGTCGCCGAAGCGGCCGAGCAATTCGGCAGCCAATGCATCGTCGTGGCCATCGACGCCAAGACCGTCGCGCCCGGCAAATGGGAAATCTTCACCCACGGCGGCCGCCGCCCCACCGGGGTCGACGCGGTGGAGTTCGCCAAGACCGTCGTCGCCAAGGGCGCCGGGGAAATCCTTCTGACCTCGATGGATCGCGACGGCACCCGCGCCGGGTTCAACATCCCGCTGACCCGCGCCATCGCCGATGCGGTCAACGTGCCGGTGATCGCCTCGGGCGGGGTCGGCACCCTGGATCACCTTGTTCAGGGCGTGACCGAAGGCCATGCCAGCGCCGTGCTGGCCGCGTCGATCTTTCACTTTGGCGACTACACCATCCGCGAGGCCAAGGAACACATGGCCGCCGCAGGCATCCCGATGAGGCTGACATGAGCGTACTCGAAGAACTGGCCGCAACCATCGCCAGCCGCAAATCCGCCGCCCCCGACAGCAGCTGGACTGCAAAACTCCTGTCCAAGGGCCCGGAAAAATGCGCCGAGAAATTCGGGGAAGAGGCCATTGAGGCCATCGTCGAAGCGGTAAAAGGCGACCGCGCCGCCCTGACGAACGAGGCGGCAGATGTACTCTATCACCTGCTGGTCATGCTGGCGGCGCGCGACGTGCCCCTGGGCGATGTGCTGGCCGAACTGGCCCGACGCCAAGGCACCAGCGGCATCGCTGAAAAAGCCGCGCGCAAGCCCTGACCCTTCATCTTCCCCGTAAAACTCTCGGGGGGCCGCCAGCGGCGGCGGGGGCAGACAGCCCCCTCCCCGGCCCGATCTCGGCGCCTACAGTTTCGAAGAAATCACCCCGGTGGCAAACCCGCCCATGCGCAATTCACCAAACAGGCGCTGGTATTCGATCTTGGGGCATCTGTTCTGCACCACGTCCACCCCGCGCGCCTCGGCCTTGGCCGCCGCCTCGGCATGTTCCACACCAATCTGCATCCAGATGGTCTGAAGGTCCGGGAACACCTCCAACGCCTCATCGACGATGGCTGGCACCGCCTCGGACCGGCGGAAGATGTCCACCATATCCACCGGCCGGTCAATGTCTGACAGGCTGGCCACGATGGTCTTTCCGAACAACATCTTGCCCGCATGGCCCGGGTTGACCGGTACCACGTCGAACCCTTTCAGCGTCAGATAGCGCGCCACGAAATAGCTGGGCCTGACCGGGTTGGTCGAGACACCTACAACCGCGATCACCTTGGTGCGCGACAGAATCTTTTTGAGAGTGTCATCGGAATACTGAGTCATGACGGCACACTACCCGCCATTGCATCCAGAAAAAAGCGTTCAGGGCCGTGGCCCTGAACGCCAGTGCGGAACGAGGGACAGTGTAATGATCCATGGGCGTTCCAACCCATGGTCCCAACTGATTTAGGAAGCGCATTCCACGATTTAAAGGGCAGATCGCAAAGCTGTGAATTGTTCCGCGCCCGGTCTAGTCGAACAGAACCGCGGGCCAGTTTGCTTTTGCCTTGGCGATGTTGCTTGCAAGATCGCTCTGCCACAGCGCCTGAACGTCGCGATTGTGCACGAAATACAAGCGTCCATCATGGACTTTCCACGCCTCGGGATCAGGCGAAGCTGTATGGCCGCGTGACACCGCATAAGCGCAATATCCGCCGAATTGCGGCGCATAGGCGCGCGGATTGGCCTCGAACAACTCACGGTTCTGCGCCGTGGCGAAATGCCAGATCGCGCCTTTCCACATCACCCGGTGCTTCGCACTGCCCAGACGCGGGCTGCCCTGCCCGAAAAACGTCACCGGGTCATACCCCGCCAGCGCAACGCCGGACGACGTATAAAACACCGGACTGTCCGCCGCGACGGACCCGGCACAGGCGATGGCAAACAGACTGGCGATGACTTTCCGGCGGCTGAACAAACACATGACTCCTGACGCTGCCCGATGTTCCCCGGGCGATGTTAGAATGGCCACTCCGCAAAGCCATGAGAAGACCCTAAACGCGGATGTGAACATCTGCGCCGCAGCCTGTGACTTTTATTTCAGGTTCAGGGCCCGAAATGGCCCGCGCCCGGCCTCAGTGGCGCGAGGCATAAAGGGCAACCGCCGCCGCATTCGACACGTTGAGCGACCCAAATGTCCCTGCCGCATCGATCCGCACCAGCGCATCCACGGTTTCCTTGGTCTTGGCCCGCAGCCCCGGCCCCTCGGCCCCCAGGACCAACGCGATGGGGTGATCGGTTCGCCCTTTGACCGCCTGTTCGATGGTCTGTTCGGCCTCACCATCCAGCCCCAGCACAAGATATCCCATGCCCTGCAATTCAACGATGGCATCGGACAGATTGCGCACCCGCAGATAGGGCTGGCGCTCCAGCGCGCCACTGGCGGTTTTCGCCAAGGCCCCGGTTTCCGGCGCCGAATGGTGGCGCGTTCCGATCACCGCGCTGGCGCCCAGAACCTCGGCCGAGCGCAGGATTGCCCCGACATTATGCGGGTCCGTCACCCGGTCCAGAAGGATCACGCGCGGTACCGCGTCACCGATGCAGACATCCGCCAGCGATCCCCAGCTCAGCGGTTTGACCTCGAGGGCGGCGCCCTGATGGACCGATCCGGGATCGATGGGCGCGGTAAACCTGCGCGGATCGACCTGCTCGGGTTCGATTCCCGCCTCGGCAATCGCATCGGCCAGCTTGTCCTGCGCATTGCGCGTCACGATCAGGCGCAGTTTTTCGCGTTTGGGGTTCATCAGCGCATCGCGCACCGCGTGCAATCCGAACAGCCACACTGTTTCGGCAGCCGCCACTTTGCGCGCCTGTTCCTTTTCGACCACCCATTTCGGTTTTTTCATCGTCTGCACCTCTGGTCGCATCGTCCTGAGGCACGCATGCAAAATCTGCCGATTTTCCTGTTGACGCCCCTTTGGCCCGCTTGTAATCACGCCTTCACGTCGGGCGCAATGCGCAAGCGACGTTGGGCGACAGGCCGCAAGGTGTGGCAGGGGACTGTAACTCCCTCGCGGAGACGCACGCCTGGTTCGATTCCAGGGTCGCCCACCATTTTCCCTCCTTCAAGACATCACAGCGTGCCGGCATCCCTAGCTGGTTGGTTTCCGCGTGCAGTTTGCCGTGGGCAGCGCCGCACCGGGGTGCGGCGCCCACGCGGTCAGGGTTTGTGACGCTTGGGCGCCGCGTCACCGCCGCGACGGGGCTTGCCTCCGGCCGCTTTGGCGATCTTGGCCCGCATCTTGTTCTTCTTGCTGTTCGCCTTGCCCTTGGGCGGGGGCGGGCCCTTGGGTTGTCCCCCAGGTTTGCCGGGACGCTTTGCCGTCAACGTTTCGGTTTTGCGCTTTGGCGCTGCCGGAGTGACGACGGCGGCTGGCGACGCGGTCTCCGGTGCCGGCGCGGGTCTGGACTTGGGCTTGGGACGTGCCGTGCCGGGTTTGGGCTTTTTTGCCCTCGGCTCTGGCGCGTCGTTCCAATCCACCGGCTGCGTGGTGCCCGGCGTGTCGCTCTTGCGATGCTTCTTCGGCTTGGCGTCGCGCGGTTTGGGTCCGCCCATTTTGGGTTTTCCACCTGCAAAGCTGGGCGGTTGGGACAGCCGGGTCAGGCTGGCCCCCGCCTCCAGACGCATGTCCGGTCCGACGGCCGCCAGAAACCCTGGAACCGCAGCTTCGCGAATTTCCACGAGGGATTCATCGGGCTGAATGCGGATCGCGCCGATATCATCCTTGGTGATATCCCCCGCCTTGCACAGCATCGGCAGCAACCGGCGCGGCTCGGCATTCTGGTTGCGCCCGCCCGAAACCGAAAACCACACGCTGGGGCCAAAGGCCGGGCGCGGTTGCGGCTTTTCATCCGGGTTGGACAGTTCCTCGGGCGCGGAATGCTGGGTGTGATACATTCGCAGATAGGCTGCGGCGATCTGCTCGGGCGTGAACCGCGCGACCAGTGTATCGACCGTTTCGCGATCCGATTCGGCAATCTCCTCGGTCCAGCTGGGGTCTTCCTGCATCCGCTCCAGATCGCGGGCCTTGACCACCTCGGCCGAGGGCGCCTCGGACCAGTCGGCCTTGAGCTTGGCAAAGTGCAGAATACGCTCGGCCTTTTTGCGCGCCTTGGGCGGCACGATCAGCGCGCTGACACCCTTGCGCCCGGCCCGCCCGGTCCGCCCCGAGCGGTGCAGCAGGGTTTCATGGCTTGAGGGCAGTTCGGCATGCACAACCAGATCGAGGTTGGGCAGATCGATCCCGCGCGCAGCAACATCCGTAGCCACACAGACCCGTGCACGCCCGTCGCGCATGGCCTGCAAGGCGTGTGTGCGCTCACTCTGGGACAGTTCGCCAGACAGGGCCACAACCGAAAAACCCCGGTTTGACAGGCGCGTGGTCAGGCGGTTGACCATGGCGCGCGTGTTGCAGAACACGATGGCATTTGGCGCCTCGTAAAACCGCAAGGTATTGATGATCGCGTTCTCGCTATCGCGGTCGGCCACCTGCATGGCGCGATATTCGATATCGGCATGCTGGCTGGTTTCGGATTTCGTCGTGACCCGGACCGCGTCCTTTTGATATTGCTTTGCAAGGCTGGCGATGGAATTCGGGACCGTGGCGGAAAACAGCAGGGTCTGGCGTCCCTCCGGCGCCTCGCCCAGAATGAATTCCAGGTCCTCGCGGAACCCCAGGTCCAGCATCTCATCCGCCTCGTCCAGAACAACCGCTCGCAGCTGGCCCAGGTCGATCGAACCGCGCATGATATGGTCGCGCAAGCGCCCCGGCGTGGCGACAACGACATGTGCCCCGCGTGCCAGCGCGCGCCGTTCGTCCCGCATGTCCATGCCGCCGACGCAAGACGCCAGAACCGCCCCCGCCCGGGCATAAAGCCAGGCCAACTCGCGCTTGACCTGCAGCGCCAGTTCACGGGTCGGCGCGATCACCAGAGCCAGCGGGGCTGCAGCCTCGGAAAAACTTTCGTCCTCGCCCAGCAGCGTCGGCGCAATGGCAAGGCCAAAGCCCAGCGTCTTGCCCGACCCGGTCTGTGCCGAGACCAGCAGGTCGGCCCCGATCAGGTCAGGGTCGGTCACAGCCTCCTGAACAGGAGTAAGGGTTGTATATCCACGATCTTCGAGCGCGTCGGCGAGAGCTTTTTTCACGATATCATTTTCTGTTTTGTCTGGGCAGGAACGGGCCAGTACCTATCGGACGGCCCGCGCCGAAAACTGGCAATCGACGGCACCTATTACGTCTGGCCGGGAATGTATAGGTTCAAGTTGGCCGCTGACCTGCAAATGACAAACGGCTAACGCGACGGAATCGGGAAAACCGGATGCCGTCCGGTTCAGGCCGGCTCGGATGTCGATTGGCGCAGTTGATCGAACCACGCGCCCAGCGCCTTTTCGGTGGGGTCCACCTGAATGGCCAACCCGTCGGCGAAGTCCAGAAATGCCTTTTCATTCATCCGGTTCACCCCGGTCAAAACCGGAATACCCTCGATCAGCGCCTGCCCGATCAGCGGACGGAACCCGCCGCCATCGGCCTCGTGCTTGCCGAATTTATTGACGATCAGCAATTCGGGGTTCTCGCTGAGCCCGGTCTGCACCAGCGCAACCGCCTGCTCCAGTGCCGCCGGGTCCAGACGGCACCCGCGCGCGCCCGGCCCAAGCGACTGGGAAATCCGTATGACCGGCCCGTCGGGCAAGACCCGCACGTCCATGTCGCACAGGCGGGTATCGCTGCATTCGGTATTAGTCTGCACAACCCCGGCCAGTTGCGCCCCACCCTGCAACACCCCTTCGGCAAAGGCGCTGAGCAGACGGTCGGTCTCACCACGCTTTTCCGTCATTACATAGGCAAGTTGCATCATTCACACCCTTTTGGTCAGCCGGGACACGGCGATGGACAATACCAACCCGATCCCGACACGCAATCAACATATGGGCGATGTCGCGCGATGCAACGGCCCACCCAGTGCCGCGCGATCACTCCAACCCCAGCGCATGACGCCGTTCAGTCGCAAAGCCCTGGACCAACCGATCCGCGATCAGTGCCAGAATGGCCATCGCCGCCCCCGCCGAAATGCCCAGCCCCACATCCGCCTTGCCCAGCGCCAGATAGATCGACTGCCCCAACCCGGTCGTCCCGATCAGCGCCGCGATCACCAGCATCGCAAAAGCATAAAGGATCGTCTGGTTCAGCCCCAACAGGATGCTGGGCGCGGCATAGGGCGCGCGAATGTCGCGCATGATCTGCCAGTTTGTCGCCCCCGCTGCCGTTGCCGCCTCGACCATGTCGGGCGGGGTGCTGATCAGCCCGTGCCGCGTGTACCGGATCATCGGCACCACCGCATAGAAACAGATCGCCAGAAAGGCCGAGAATTCCCCGATTTGAAAGAACATGAGCACCGGGATCAGGAACACGAACAACGGAATGGTCTGCAACATGTCACAGATCGGGCGCACCACGCGCCAGACCATCGGGCTGACAGCGCTGGACCATCCCAGAACGCCCCCAACGACGCCGCAGGCAAAGACCGCCGCACCGCTCAGGTAGAGCGATAGCAGCGCCCGTTCCCACAGTCCCGAAATCAGAATCGTCGCCAACAACCCGACACAGAGGGTCGCCAACCGCCAGCCGCCTGCAACCCAGGCCAGCGCACCGACCCCGGCCAGAACAAAGGGCCACGGCAATTGCGCAATGCCGGTTTCCAGGACCCCCGCCGCGATCAGCACCAGCGATCCGGCGACCAGCCGGCCCGACACCGCAAGGCCCAGTGCAACGACAAAGGCCGCCACGAACCACATGCCGCTCATCATCTGGGTCCACTGAACCCCCCATGTGAACGGCAGAACCGCATTGTCCAGCCCGATCCGCAAAGGCAGCAGCCCATAGAACATCGCGCCGTTCTTGATACTGTCCAGCGCGGCGCCGTTGGCGGCAGTGAACTGGCCCAGCCCGGCATCGACCGCCTCGGCCACCGGCGTCAGCAAATCGAACCCGGCCGGATCACCGATGCGCGACCAGGCCAGCGCGGTAAACGCGACCGACACCGCAAAGATAGCATAGGCAACGACCGGCGCATGCCGGTCCCGTTCCTGCGACAAGGCCCCGCTCATCCGGTCGATGACAATTGCAAAGGCCACGATGACCAACCCGGCCAGCAGGCTTTGACCGAACAGTGCCTTGCGCATGGTCAGCAACACCTGCCAGCCAATATCGTTGAACCCGCCAATCACCGCGGCGATGATCACCATCGACAGGGCTGCCATCAGACACTGGTTGACCCCTACCATGATCTGCGAGGTCGCCGCGGGCAGTTCGACCTGAAACAATTGCTGCCGCCGAGTTGCGCCGCTCATGATTGCGGCTTCGCGAATGTCGGGCGGGACCCGCTCCAGCCCCAACAGAACGTTGCGCGCCATTGGCGGTGCCGCATAAATAGCCGATGCGATCAGCCCCACCACCGGCCCGAACCCGAACAACAGCAACAAAGGCGTCAGATAGGCGAAGGTCGGCACCGTCTGCATCACGTCCAACAGGGTCTGAACCGGCGCCTTGAAGCGGGGATATTCGTTTGCCAAGATCCCGATCGCACCCCCCGCCACAAGGGCAAGCGGCACCGACACCGCGACCAAAGCCAGCGTATTCATGCTTTCGGCCCAATAGCCCGAGATCAGCACGAACCCCAGCCCGACAAACCCCAGCGCGGCCATCCGAACCCCACCGATCACCCAGCCAATCGCCGTGACACCCCCGACCAGGATGGGCCAGGGCGTTTCGGAAAAGGCGAAATCGGCCGCCTCCATCACGTATTCCAGCGCAGCGGAAAACCCCCGTGCCACGGGTTTGATCGCCTCAAGCACGACAGTAAGACCGCTGCCGACCCAATCGCTGGCCGGGAGGGTCAAAGCCCCAGGCCAGTTGATCAACCACGGCAGGACCGGCCCCAGCGCCAGACAGAGCGCGCCGGTCAGCACCGTGACAAGCGCCGCCCATTGCCCCGGTGTCAGATCGAACCGCCCGGTCTTGGGCGATGACGCCTCGGACACGCTCATGCGTCGTCCACATGCAGCGCCGAAACCAGATCGGCGGGATCGACCATGCCGATGACCGAGCCGCTGTCATCGCGCACCGGCACCGGCTCCATCGACGCCATACAGGCCGCAAGAGCCGCATCCAGCGTCATGTTCGTCCGCAATCCCGGCGCGGCCTCATCCGCCACCTGCCCCACGGACGGGCGCATTACCGACGCGACCCGCGCATGGCGTCCCTTGGCCACATCCTTGGAAAACTCGCGCACGTAGTCATCGGCCGGGTTCAACACGATCTCGGCCGGGGTGCCGATCTGGATGATCTTTCCGTCGCGCATGATTGCGATCCGGTCGGCCAGTTTCAGCGCCTCGGCAATGTCGTGGGTGATGAAAACGATGGTGGTTTTCAGCTTTTCTTGGATTTGCAGGAATTCATCCTGCAACTGCCGCCGGATCAGCGGGTCCAGCGCCGAAAACGGTTCGTCCAGAAACCACACGCTGCAATCGGCGACCAGCGACCGGGCGATGCCCACACGCTGACGCTGCCCGCCCGACAGGGCGCGCGGAAACGCGGTTTCACGCCCGCTGAGCCCGACCAGATCGATGACCTCCTGCGCCTTGGCATGACGCGCTGCGCGTGCCATCCCCTGCACCTTCAGCGGATAGGCCACGTTGTCGATCACGCTCATGTGCGGAAACAGGCCAAAGTGTTGAAACACCATGCCCAGCTTGCTGCGCCGCAATTCGATCATGCGCTGCGCACTGGCCTGAACGATGTCTTCACCCTCGATCCGCACGTCACCGCGCGTCGGCTCCAACAAGCGCGAGATAGACCGGACCAGCGTCGACTTTCCCGATCCCGACAGGCCCATGATGACGAACAATTCGCCCGGGGCCACATCAAACGACACATCCTGCACCGCCGGGATAAGCCCCTTGTCGCGCAACAACCCGGCGGCGGTCGCGCTGTCCCCGCCCGCCGCATTCAATGCGGCGGACAGGGCGTTTTGTGCATCCGGGCCGAACACCTGCCACAGATTGCGGCAGGCGATGGCCTCTGCTGTGTTCCGGGTCACGTCGAACCGGATCAGTTGACGGCTGCGTCAACCACCGGCCGCCAGGCCGCCTCGTTCTTGGCCATCCAGTCTGCAACCACCTCTTCGACCGCACCGCCGTCGACGTCGATCGCGCCCATCATCGGCTGCTGGGCTTCGACGCTCAGCTCATAGTTGGTCAGGATCTCATGGGCGGCGGGCCACTTGTCGGCCAGACCCGCCCACCCGGCCTTGAAAATGCGCGACGGGGCAAAGTCGCAATCATTGACCGCATTCGGGTTCGGACCCCAGGCAGGATCGGTGAAACAGGCCTCGTTCCCCACAGGCAGGTCGACGAATTTCACGTCATAGGCCGACATCGCCCAATGGGGCTGCCAGAACGTGATCAGCAGCGGCGATTTCTTTTCGGTCGAAGCGCGCAATTCGGTGATCAACGCCCCTTCGGAGCCCGCCGGAACTGCCTTGAATGGCAGATCGAGGCCGATCATCCGGTCAGCACCGGGTGTGCCCCAATCCGCCGGGTAATCGACCAGACGGCCCATCGGGATGGTGTCGGCGGTGGCGAATTGCATGGCGCAATCCTTCAGCGCCTCCCATGCGGGCAGACCGGGGCAGATTTCGGCCACATGCGCGGGGTATGCGATGCCTTCCTTGGCATCCAGACCCAGATCACCCAGTTCGGTCACCCCGCCGGCGGCCACCTGTTTGGCATATTCGTCCGACACGTTAGACGACCAGATTTCCAGCGTCGCGTGAATGTCGCCATCGGCCAGCGCCTGAAACTGGTTCATCATGCCGGCGGTGACATATTCGACCTTGTACCCGGCAGCTTTCAGCATTTCGCCCGCCACATGGGTGGTCACATGCTGGCCGGTCCATTCGTTGATCGCCAGGAGAATTGGTTCATCCACCGCACCCATTTCGGCGGCCTGCACCGTGCCTGCCAATACGCCAAGTGCCAGTCCAAAGCTTATCGCTTTCATTGTTCGTCTCCCGTGTTTATTTTTGTTTGTGGTGAGTATTCTGAATTTACCGGCGCAAGTCACGCTGGTATTTCACCTGCCGCGATCCGTTGCTGTCTGGGTATGAACAACCCGGCCCGTCAAGAACCCCGCTTGCGCAGCAGATATATGTCCATGATCCAACCGTGTTCGGCCCGTGCCCGCGCCCGTGTTTCGAGGATCTGTTCGGCGACATCGCTCAGGCGTCCGGCAATCAGCTGTTCCTCGGGCATGCCCAGGAACGCGCCCCACCAGATATCGTAGTCCTGCATCGGCAGGCTCTGGAACGAACATTGTGCATCCAGCATAAAGGCCGCGGTTTCGACCCCCGCTGGCCAACCTTCTTCGCGCAGGCGGCGACCTGTCGTGACCACGAAGGGGGCGCCGATCTCGTTCACCGGGATCGAATGCGCCGCCGTCAGCGCCTGTAACGCGGTGATCCCCGGCGCCACGCGGATCTGCGGCATCGGATCAAGCCGCTGGGCGATCCTGAGCGTGCTGTCATAAAGCGACGGATCGCCCCAGACCAGCAAGGCGACCTTGTCCGCCACGCCGCCATGCGCGGCAATCGCCCCCTGCCAGGCCAGCGCAATGGCATCATGCCAAGCCTCGACCCCGTCCAGGTAATCGCCGCTGTCATCCCGTTTAGGCAGGTCGAATTCCACGATATCGGTTTCGCCCCGCGTCAGAACACGATCGCAAATCTGGCGGCGCAGGTCGGCCAGATCGGCCTTGTTCGCCCCTTTTCGCGGAATCAGGATCAAATCGGCCTCGCGCATCATGGCCTGCGCCTGCCCCGTCACGTGGTCGGGGTTGCCGGTTCCGATACCAATGAGAAAAAGCTGTTGCACGAAAAACCAAGGCCCCGGCGCAAATCTGCGTCCGGGGCCTTCCTTTACTCGGCGCGCCGGATCAGGCGGCGTTATAGAGACGCTGCGAAACCAGCCCGGATTTTTCCAGACCTTTCAGCGATTTTGCGATCGACAGAACGCCCAGATCGATGATCGGCTCAATCACGATGACGGCCATGTATGCCAGGCCAAAGGCACCAACCGACGCCATGGTTTCCGCGCCAAAGCCCTGGCCGTAGAACACCCAGAAGGCAACCCAGGCCACAACGCCACCCTGATAGGCCGCCGACAGTTTCAGAACATCGCGATATTCCAGGTCGACATAGGCCACGTTGCGCGGCAGCACGTTGCGCGCCAGTGCGGCGATCGCAAACAGCGGCACCAGCAGCGTGGTGATATTGACAAAATACATCGGCATGTCGGTCGGGGCGAAGAACATGCTCTGAATGCCCAGACCCGCAACCAAACCAACTGCCGCAGGACCCACGCCCAAAAGCAGAAGAAGGGTTGTGCCAAGGATAAAATGCACCTCGGAGACACCGGCCGAGAAATGCGGCAACAGTTCAAAGAACACCAGGGCTCCGGCTGTCGCCAGCCCGGCCCGTGCCACGAACGACGGCAAGGCGCGCGTCTTCAGATCGCGCGCGATATGTTTCAGCGAATACCCGGCAGCAGCGGCAGCTGTGCCATAGGCCAGTACCATTTTTGCGCCATGGACGATGCCCGGTTCGATATGCATTTGTGTTCTCCTTCCCGCCAACCCCGGCGGATTTGGTGCCGGTGCCCGGCGTGTCTGTTCCTACGGCAGGTTTCCTGACTCGCGGCGTTTACTGTGTCCCACCTTCCCAGCCAGTGGCCAGTGGATCGCTTGAACACAGCAACCGCTTACAGTTGCGGGGGCAGTCAGGGCATTTCACCCTATTCCCTTTTAACTCTCGCCAGAACGAGAGCACCGTAAGTTGACCATTGGCCAACTCCCCAACCCACGTCAAGGCGGAAACCGGCGCTTAGGGGTCTGCAAGCGCCCCATAAAGGATCAATGCCGGCGCACTGCCCGGTTCTCCGGCAAACCGCTCGGCCAGCCCTTGCACGGTGCTGTGGGCCAGTTGCTGATCGGGGGTGCTGACCGCCTCGGCCAGCAAGGCGGGCGTGTCAGGCGGAAGCCCGTTGGCAAACAGCAGCTCGGCCAGTGCCGGAAAGGTCCGTTTGCCCATGAAAACAACAGTTGTGGCCACCGGATCGGCCAGCGCGGCCAGGTTCATACCTTCGGGCAGCTGGCCGGTCACGTCATGGCCGGTCACGAATTGCACACGCCGCGCCGTCAGCCGCCGGGTCAGCGGAATGCCCGCCGCCGCCGCCGCTGCACAGGCCGAGGGCACACCGGGAATGATCTCGTACTCGATTCCCGCCGCGCGCAGCGCAGTCAGCTCTTCCTCAAGGCGGCCGAAAATACCGCTGTCGCCGCTTTTCAGACGCACAACCCGCGCGCCCGAACTGGCGTAATCGACCAGTAACCGGCTGACGTGGTCCTGCTTGGGCGATGGCCGCCCGGCGCGTTTGCCCACGCCGACCAGATCGGCCCCTGCCGCCGCATGCGACAGGATCGGCCCCGAGGACAGATCATCGAACAGGATCGCATCGGCGCGTTTCAGACGATCCACCGCTTTCAGCGTCAGCAATTCCGGGTCCCCGGGACCCGAGCCGACAAAGCTGACAAACCCGCTCATCCCTGCGCCTCGGCGATCAGGTGGAAAAACGTCCCCGTCACATTGCCCTTGCGCGACCCGGTTTCGGGCACGGGCGCGCCTTCGGCATCTAGGACTTCGGCCAGGGGGGCATCGGGTTCTTCCAGAATGGTCGAGTAATGAAATTCATGCCCGCGCAGCGCCGCCCCCGCCGCAAACCCCGGCATCGGTGCATTGAGCCGTGCCAAACGATAACCCAAATGGAATTTGCGTTTCTCGTAACTGGTCACAAGACCGAGCAACCCCGCCATCTGGTGGCGCATGCCCTCTTTGTCGATCAGCGCCTCGCCCAACGCCATGTACCCGCCGCATTCGCCATGAACGGGTTTGGTTTCGGCATGACGGCGCAACCCGGCGCGGAATTTTTCCGCCGCTGCCAGTCGGCCGGCATGCAATTCCGGGTATCCCCCCGGCAGCCAGACCAGATCGGCACTGTCATCCGGGGCCTCGTCGGCGAGCGGTGAAAAAGGCAAAACCTCGGCCCCAGCCGCGCGCCACCCTTCCAGGATATGTGGATAGGTGAACGAAAACGCCGCGTCGCGCGCCAGTGCGATGCGCTGTGCGGGTGGTTTGGGCAGGCGCGCGCCGGTATCGGCCGCCCCTGTGGACCCCGCCGCCGCGCGGATCGTCTCCAGATCCACATGTTCGCGCAGGAACGCGGCATAACCTGCAATCGCTGCCTCAAGGTCAGGGTGTTCGACGGCCTGGATCAGCCCCAAATGCCGTTCCGGCAGGGCCAGATCCCCCCGGCGGGGGAGCGAGCCGAATACCTTCAGCCCCACCTTTTCCATGCCCAGCCGCGTCAGCCGTTCATGCCGGGGGCTGGCCACCCGGTTCAGGATCGCGCCCGCAACATTCACGTCATCGCGATAGCTGGCAAAGCCCAGCGCCGTTGCCGCCGCCGATTGCGCCTGACCGCTCACATCGATCACCAGAATGACGGGCCAGCCCATGCGCGCGGCGGTTTCCGCGCTGGTGCCATGGCCAGTCGCGCCCGCATAGGCGACCCCATCAAACAGGCCCATCGACCCTTCGGCGATGACCAGATCGGCGCCTTGCTGGCGCGCGGAAATGGCAGACCATAGATCATTGCCCATGGCCCAGCTATCAAGATTGAAACTGGGCCGCCCCGCCGCCGCCAGATGAAAGGCCGGGTCGATATAATCCGGCCCGCTCTTGAACGGTTGCACCGCCAGACCATCCTCGGCAAAGGCGCGCAACAGGCCCAGCATGACCGTGGTCTTGCCCGTGCCCGAACTGGGCGCAGAGACCAGAAACCCCGGTGGATTGGTCATTTCCACACGGCCCCCGTCGCCGAATTTGGCCTGAATCTTCGGTCGTAATCCGTTGAATAGAGGCAACTTTCGTCAAACCCCTCACCCGCCAGCGCCGGCCCCACCAGGATCAGCGCCGTGCGCTCGATCTCGGCGCTCATCTGCGCCTCGATATCGCCCAGCGTGCCGCGCAGGATCTTCTGCTCGGGCCAGCTAGCCCGATAAACCACCGCAACCGGGCACTCTGCACCATAGGCTGGGACCAGATCGGCGACGACGCCGGCCAGATTGTGAATCGACAGATGAATCGCGAGCGTCGCGCCGGTGGCTGCGAAATTGCTCAGACTCTCACCCTCGGGCATGGACGAGGCGCGCCCCGGCGTGCGGGTCAGAACCACCGATTGGGCCAGTCCCGGCAGGGTCAGTTCGGTGCCCAAAGCGGCCGCCGCGGCAGCAAAGGACGGCACACCGGGGGTGACGCTGACCGGAATGCCTTCGGCCCGCAACCGGCGCAGTTGTTCACCCATGGCCGACCAGACGGACAGATCGCCCGAATGCAGCCGCACGACATCCTGCCCCGCCTCATGCGCGGCGCGGCATTCCGCGATGATCGCATCCAGATCAAGCGGCGCGGTGTTGATGATCCGCGCGCCGGGCGGGCAATGGTCCAAAATGGCCTCGGGCACCAGCGATCCGGCATAAAGACACACCGGGCAGGATGCGATGATGTCGCGCCCCCGCAAGGTCAGCAGATCAGGCGCGCCCGGACCGGCGCCGACGAAATGAACGGTCATTCTTCTTCCTGTTGTTTGGCAATTGCGCAGGTGGCCATGTGATCCGAGGATACCGCACGCGGCGCCTTCAGCTGCGAATGATACCCCGCCCCCACCAGCGCCACGGCCTCGGCCACGCTGCCGGTGCCGCGTTTTTCGAAAACCTTGGTTGATTGTGTCGCCGTTTCCGCCGCCTGCATCTGCCCGGCATCCACCGCCACGACCGGCAGTTTCAGCGCCGCCGCAAATTCGATGAACACCGGCGTCGTCGCCTTGTCCCGCGGCGCGGCCAGCGCCGTGATCGGCTCGTCCCCCTGCGCCTGTTCCAGCGCCGAGCGCAGGCTTTCCATGGTCACATCGGCGCGAAATCCAAATCCTGCAACACTCATATCTCAACGCTCCATTGAACGATAGGATAAGCAGCCTTCCAGCCGCGTTTACGGCCCAGCGGTGCAGACTGGGCCAGTTCAATCCTCAGCATATCACCACCCTTGTCATTGTGCCATTTCGCCAATGTGGCCTCGGCCTCAAGCGTGACAGCATTGGCCACGATCCGTGTCCCCTTTGGCACCTGCGCCCATATCGCGTGCAGCATCTCATCGCTCAGCCCGCCGCCAATGAACACGGCATCCGGTGTCTCCAGCCCGGCCAAAGCCTCAGGCGCGGTTCCTTCGACGACCTGCAACCGGTGCTCGACGCCCAGCCGTGCGGCATTTGCGCCAATGCGCCCGGCCCGCGCGCCCTGTGGCTCGATCGCGGTGGCGCGGGTCGTTGGCCCGCTCAGCACCCATTCGATCCCGATCGATCCCGATCCGCCGCCGATGTCCCACAGATGTTCGCCCCGGCGCGGAGCCAGTGCCGACAGGGTCAGCGCCCGCACCGGGCGTTTGGTGATCTGCCCGTCATTGTCGAACCAATCATCTGCCCGCCCCGAGGACAGCGGTAGAACCCTGCCCGCCCCGGCACAACTCAACCCCACGCAGACCGGATGCGACACATCGGTCAGGTCAAACCCGGCGGCAGTCGTCTGGCGCACACGCTCACGCGGGCCGCCCAGCGCCTCCATCACCATCAGCGCGCTGTCGCCGAACCCCTGTTCGGTGATCCATCGCGCAAAATCACCTATCGCCGCGCCATCGCGCAACAGCACAATCGCGCGCATCCCCGGCGCCAGATCGCCCCGCAGCCGCGCAAACGGCGCCGCGTGTAGCCCGATGCACTGGGTGGTTTCCAGCGGCCAGCCCATCCGCGCCGCCGCCAGAGAAAACACCGAAGACGCTGGAATGGCCTGCCATTCGCTGGTCGGTAATTCCCGCGCAAGAACCGCCCCTGCCCCGAACCAGAATGGATCGCCCGAGGCGAGCACGACGACCCTGCGCCCGCGATAATTCAGCAACTGCGGAACGCCATCGGCGAACGGCACCGGCCATTCGACACGCGCGCCTGCCAGATCCGGCAGCAGTCCCAGATGCCGGGGCGGCCCCATGACGATTTCTGCCGCGTCCAAGGCTTGACGGGCGGAAGGATTCAGGCCATCCGGGCCATCTTCGCCCAGACCGATGATGGTCAACCACGGAGTGTCAGACATGGCCCCCAACCTGCTTGTTCTTGGCGGCACGACCGAGGCCACCGCCCTGGCCAATATGCTTGGGGAACGGGGCATTTGCGGCACGTTTTCCTATGCCGGGCGCGTCGAACGCCCCAAACGCCAGCCCCTGCCCACGCGCATCGGCGGCTTTGGCGGGGCCGACGGCCTGGCCGAATACCTGCGCGAAAATCGCATCACCCATGTTGTCGATGCAACGCACCCCTTCGCCGCCCAGATGAGCCGCAATGCGGTGGAGGCCTGCGCGGCCTGCAACATCCCGCTGGTCGCGCTGACCCGGGCGCCGTGGGTGGCGCAACCCGGCGATCGCTGGACCACGGTCCCCGACATCCCCGCCGCCGTGGCCGCGCTGGATGGCGCCAAACGGCGCGTCATGCTGGCCATCGGGCGCATGCATCTGGATCAGTTCGCAACCGCGCCGGATCACTTTTACCTTTTGCGGCTGGTCGATCCAACCGAAGGTAAACTGCCTTTCGCCGATTTTCACACGGTGATTTCGCGCGGCCCGTTCACGGTTGCCGACGATACCGCCCTGATGGCCAAACACAAAATCGACCTGCTGGTCGCCAAGAATGCTGGCGGCATCGGCGCACGGGCCAAGATCGACGCCGCGCGCGCCCTGAACATCCCCGTTCTGATGATCGACCGCCCCGCCTTGCCCCAGCGGAACGAGTTGCACAGTGTCGCCGATGTTCTGGACTGGATCGCTCATTCCGGCACCGAGCGCGGCGTATAGATCACCGGCCCCTGATCGCGCTCAATCACGCGTGTCGCACTGTTGCCAAGCAAGACCACCGTCCGCATATCCGCCATCTCGGGCGTGGCTTGGGACAATGGCACCCAGCGGATGATTTCGTCGGGCGTTGAAACCGCACGGGCAAAGATGATCGGGCGATCATCGCCACATGCCTCTTGCAGCAGGGACAGCGCCTTGCCGAACCCTTCGGGGCGCGATTTTGAACGCGGGTTGTAAAAGGCCATGGCAAAATCCGCCTCGACAGCCAGCTTAAGGCGTTTTTCGATCAGCGCCCAAGGTTTCAGGTTGTCACTCAGGTTGATGGCGCAGAAATCGTGCCCCAGCGGCGCACCGGCCCGCGCCGAGGCCGCCAGCATCGCGGTGATCCCGGGCAAAACGTCAATCTGGATGTCACGCCATGCGTCGGGGCCGTCCTCCAGCGCCTCGAACACTGCCGAAGCCATGGCAAAGACCCCCGGATCCCCTGAGGACACCACCACAACCGACTTCCCTTCCGCCGCGAGTTCCAACGCGTGCCGAGACCGGTCCAGTTCCACGCGGTTGTCACTCGGGTGCAGGGTCAGCCCCGCGCGCGGCGAAATCCGCGCCACGTAAGGAATATAGCCAATCACATCCGTGGCCTGCGCCAGCGCCTCGCTGACCTGCGGCGTCACCAGATCATCCGCACCGGGGCCAAGCCCGGCTATGACCAGCCGCCCTGTCATGGGCGGCGGCCCTGCCCATGTACCACGATGATCGAGAAATAAGGTGTTACCTTATGCCCCACCTCGGCCAGCCGGGTCACGGTCTGTCCCTCCATCGTGGCATATTCGATGATATAGGCGCGTTCTGTCAAACCCGCAGCTTCAAGGGCGCGACGCACCTTGTTGATATTGCGCCCGATTTTCATAACGACCAGCGCATCGGTCGCTTTCATGTGACGGATCAGGTCGTCCTCGGGCAAGGTACCCATCAGAACAGTCAGAACATCATCGCCCCATGTGATCGGCTGGCCCGTGGCTGTCCACGCCCCGGACATGCCGGTGATCGCAGGTACGACACGCACATCGCAATCATCTTTAAGACGCGAATGTAAGTGCATGAAAGAGCCGTAGAAAAACGGGTCACCCTCACACAGAACAACGACATCCTCGCCCGCTTCGGCCAGCGCGCGCAGATGCGCCACGCAGTCTTCGTAAAACGCTGACAGGATTTGGTTATAGCGCGGATCATCCAGCGGGATTTCGGTTGTGACCGGATATTCCATCGGGAATTCAATCACGTCGTCGCGCAACATGCCTTCGACGATCTTGCGCGCCTGCCCCGACCGGCCCGCCTTGCGGAAAAACGCCACGTGTTTGGCCCCGCGCAACAACCGGTCGGCCCGCACGCTCATCAGGTCTTGGTCGCCTGGCCCCAGCCCGACGCCATATATCACACCGCCGCTCATTCCTTGCGGCTCGCAACGGCGTTAATCGCGGCCACGGTAATGGCGCTGCCGCCCAGACGCCCTTCGACAATGGCGCAGGGCACTGGTTGGGCCACCCAGAGCGCATCCTTGGATTCCATCGCGCCAACAAAGCCGACCGGACAGCCGATAATGGCCGCAGGGCGTGGGCAGCCGGGGTCTTCGAGCATGTTGAGCAGATGGAAAAGAGCTGTGGGCGCATTGCCGATGGCAACCAAAGCACCCGCAAGGTGTGGGCGCCACAGCTCGAGCGCGGCGGCGGAGCGGGTGTTGCCCATCTCGGCGGCCAGTTCGCGCACGCCCTCGTCATGCAGGGTGCAAATGACCGGGTTGTCGGCCGGCAGACGGGTACGTGTGACGCCCTCGCTCACCATGCGCGCATCGCACAGGATGGGCGCACCATTTTCCAGCGCTGCCCGCGCCGCCACGGCAAAATCGGGCGAGAAACGAGTGTATTTTTCCAGACCCACCATCCCGGCGGCATGGATCATGCGGACGGCAACGACCTCTTCCTCCGGGGTGAACCGGGCCAGATCCGCCTCGGCGCGGATGGTTGCAAAGGACTGCTTGTAAATCGCGGCCCCGTCGGTTTCGTATTCATATGGCATCAGGTCAACTCGGTCAGGTCAGGCATCTGGTCAGGGTCCATTGCGCGGCGCGTCGGCTCATCCCACGGCGCGCCATTCAAGACAAGGTCGAATGCGCCCGCCCGCCCTACAAGCGTCACGTCCGCCGCGCGCGGATGCGCACAGCCCTTGGGGCAGCCCGACACGTGCAGCGTCGCGCCATTGGGCAAGGCAGCAGCCAGCCGCGTGGCGGTATCGCGGGTTTCGGTTTCGGCCTGCGGGCAGAACGGCGCGCCGGGACAGGCATGGGCAAACAGGATGGGATCATTGGGCCGGGTCACGAACCCCGGTGCGGCATCCACCTGCACGCCGCGCAGCTGGAACATTCGGCGGGTCATCAGGCGCACGGCCTGCGCGCCACTGGTATCCATCAATGATTGCAGCGCCTTTGCATCGATCTGGCCAAAGGCGGCACCAAGAACCACGCCCCCCGGGGCGGCGCCCGGCACCAAAGGCGCACGCGCCACGCGCTGCGCGGTATCTTGCCAATCTTCCGGTAAAGGCACGGATTTCAAATGCCGCGCCATGCGCCCGGCCGCCGGGCCACCCGTCTCAACGAACCAGCCGATCAGCGCAGCAAGGTCGTCCATGGCCGTTTCTTCGGTAATCCGCTTGCCCAGGCCCGCCCCATCGGCACGCAGGATCAAACCATCGTCCCCGGCCAGTTCGAACCGGAAATCGGCCGAGCCTGCCTGAAGCTGCGCGCTGGCCCCGGTGTCGATGGCATAGCCAATCTTTTCGGGCAGCTCTGGCAATGCGGGCAGACGCGCCAACAGGGTGCGGCCAAGCCGTTCGGTCAGATCGCCCGCCTCCCAGTCATGGGCGATCAGGATATTGCGGTGCCCCTCCACCGCCGGGTCCGCATCAATCAGCCCCAGCGCGTCAAGCTCCTGCAGCAGCGCCATGTGATCGCCCGCGGCCATGCCGCGGATTTGCAGGTTCGCGCGCGAGGTCAGGTCCAGCGTGCCATTCCCGTACCGCAGCGCCAGATCGCACAGCCCCCGCACTTGGGCTGCTTCAAGATGGGCCAGATAGGGGCGGACCCGCACCACCAGACCGTCGCCCGACATCATCGGACGATGGGCGCCGGGGCACCATCCCTTGATCACCGGCGCGCTCATGCCCCGCCACCCAGTTGCGCAAGGATTGAATTGCGCCGGGTCTCCCACAGACCGGCGGCGTTCAATGCAGAAAACTGATCGAGCATGGCGCGATAGGCCTGTGGGTTGGCATGCTGCAGGAAGGCCGACACATGCGGATCGCCCAGTGTAGCGTCGAAATAAAGGTCGAAAAGATGCGGCTGCACCGCGTCGGCAAGGTTGGAAAACGCCGCCATGTGATCAAGCGTTGCAGCAATTTCCGCCGCACCGCGAAACCCATGCCGTTCCATCCCGGAAATCCATGCGGGGTTGACCGCACGGGCGCGCACGACGCGGGCGATTTCCTCGGGCAAGGCCCGTGCGCGGGGGCGGTCCGGAACCGTATTGTCCAGGTGATAGAGCGCCGCGCGTGCCCCGCCGGTCACCGACTTGGCCGCCGCGAACCCAGCCTCATGCACGGCGTAGTCCGCCGCAAGCAAAAGATCGGTTTCCGGCAGGTCCTGCAAATGCACGAAACTGTCGGCCTGTTTTACCCGCGCGGCGATCCCTTCAGCATCTCGGTGAACACGGTCACCGTCCAGAGCCCAGGCGCTGGCATCCAGCCAGGCCTGACCGGCGGCAGCGCGGCTGGAAGGGTCGAATTCTTCGCCCAAGCCGCCCATGCCCAACCCGTAGCTGCCCGGCGCCGGTCCAAATACGCGGCCTTCGGGCGCGCGGCCAGCATAGGGGTTCCAATCCGCCGCCTCGTCCCGTGCGGTCAGTGCGCGCACGGCCTGGGCAAACAGGGCCGAAAGCGTGGGAAACACATCGCGGAACAGGCCCGACACCCGCAGGGTCACATCCAGACGGGGCCGGTCCAACAGGGTCAGCGGCAGGATTTCGACCCCTGACACCCGTTCCGATCCGTCGTCCCAGACCGGCTTGGCCCCCAGCAGATGCAGGGCCATGGCAAATTCCTCGCCCGCCGTGCGCATCGTGGCCGAGCCCCAGAGGTCCACAACCAGCCCCTTGGGGTAATCGCCTTCGTCCTGCAAATGCCGGCGCACCAGTTCCTCGGCCAGCTTCACGCCCTGTGCATAGGCCGACCGCGTCGGAACCGCGCGCGGATCGGTGGTGAACAGGTTGCGCCCGGTGGGCAAAACGTCTGTCCGTCCGCGATAGGGCGAGCCTGATGGCCCCGCCGCAATCCGCCGACCGGAAAGGGCCGCCCCCAATGCGCTGCGTTCACCCTCGGCAGATGCCACGGTATCAAACGGAGCGCTCTCGGCCAGTTGACCAAAGATATGCAGCCCGTCGCCGAACTGGCTTTCCTTGATGTCACAGACAAACCGGTCGATGCAGGTGATCGCCTCGGCCGGGCTGGTGGCGGCGTTCAGACCCAGATCGGCCTCGACCCCCAGCGCCTGTGCCTCGTCGCGGATATCCTGTTGCAACCGGTTGCGCCGGCGCGGGTCCAGCCCGTCGGCATTAGAAAACTCGTCCAACAGCGTTTCAAGCCGCACGAACCGTTCCGGTGTGCCGCTGTCCTTCATCGGCGGCGGCAGATGGCCCAGCGTCACCGCGCCGATCCGGCGTTTGGCCTGAGCCGCCTCGCCCGGGTCGTTCACGATGAACGGATAAATCACCGGCAGATCGCCAATCAGCGCCTCGGGCCAGCAGGCCCCGGACAGGGCCACGGATTTCCCCGGCAGCCATTCCAGCGTCCCATGCGCCCCGATATGGATCAACGCGTCCGCCCGGACCGCATCGCGCAGCCACAGGTAAAATGCGACATAGCCATGGCACGGCACGCGCGACAGATCGTGATACTCATCTTCGCGCTGTGCGGGCACACCGCGTTCGGGCTGCAGCGCGACCAGCGCCCTGCCCCGGCGCGTCGCCGCGAAATGCACCTGCCCGTCCGATACCGCCGGGTCGTCCTGCGGCGCCCCCCAAGCGGCTGTCAAATCATCGCGCAGGGATTGCGGCAAACCTTCGAGCGCAGCCAGATAGTCAGCCAGTGGCCAGCTGATGCGCTCCTCACCCAGCGACTGTTCCAATGGCGCTCCGGGCGCGGCATCCCACCCGTCCGCGCCCATCTGGCGCAGGATTGCATCGGTCGAGGCCAGCGCATCCAACCCCACGGCATGGGCCATCTGCCAGTCCTTGCCGGGATAGGTCGACAACACCAGAACCGGCGACTTGTCTGCATTGGGGGTGCGGGCCAAAGACACCCAGCGCGCCACCCGATCGCAGATCGCCTCGATCCGCTCGGCCTGGGGCTGGTGGGCGAAGCGTGAAAATTCCAGCACCTCATCCCGCGCGCCCGGTTCCTTGAACGAGGCGACACCGGCGAAAATGCGTCCATCGACCTCGGGCAGGACGACGTGCATGGCCAGATCGGCGGGCGACAGCCCGCGCTCGGCCTCGGCCCAGGCCGATTGGGTCGACGTGGCCAATGCGATCTGGAACACCGGCACCCCTGCGACGTCCAGAGGCGATTGCCCATTCGCGCCCTTGCCGGAAAACGAGGTCACGTTGATGATCGCATCAGGCGACAGGCTGCGCACCTGTCGCGCCAGCCACCCGGCGGCCTCGGGCGCCTTGAGCGATGGAGCAAACACCGCTGCCACATCGAAGCCGCGCGTCCGTAGCGCACCAAACAGAGCCTCGACCGGCCCTGTGTCCGCCGCGCTCAGATAGGCGCGGTAAAAGCTCAGGACCACGCGGGGTTTCGTGCTGACCGGGTCAAAGGCCGCGACCGGGCAGATCACCCCATCCTCGGGTGTCCAAGCCCCGACTTGGGGCAAGACCTTGCTGCCGCGCACGGGACCCGCATAAAGACCCGCCGCCAGAGCAAGTTGGGCAAGCGCCGCCTGCGCCGAAACCGGCCCGCCTGTATCGCATAAATGCGCCAGACGTTTCAGCGTGGAAACCGGCAGGGTCGACACCTCGTCCAGCCGCGCATCGGGCCGCCCGTCGGCCGGCAGAACGGCCAGCGCGATACCCTTGCGTCGGGCCAGCTGTTCGACCTGCTGAATGCCATAGGCCCAGTATGGCAACCCGCCGATCAGCCGGATCAGGATGCCCTGTGCGCCCTCAAGCGTCTGTTCCAGATAGGTATCCACCGACAGCGGATGTTTCAGCGCCGCCAGATTGGCCAGGCGCAGTGTGGGCAAGGCACTGCCTGCCTTCAGCGCCCGATGCCAGCCTGCCGCAAAAGCCCCAAGGTCACTGTCGGAAAAAGAAAGCACCACCAACTCGGCCGGGCTTTGGCCCAGATCGGTCGGGGTCTCCGTTTCCTCCAGCCCGTGGCTTTCGCGAAAGACGACGTGCATCGGCCTGCCTTAACCGACCAGTGCGGCCCGGATCGCATCCGGGTTGATGTCGTCATGTTCGGCAATCACGACCAGTCGGCCCTGACGCGGTTCATCCGCCTTCCATTTGCGATCAAACTGGCTGCGCACCCGCGCACCAACCGCCTGCACCAAAAGGCGCATCGGCTTGCCCGCGACGGCGGCATATCCCTTGACCCGCAGGATGTTCTGGGATTTGGCCAGCGCTTCGATCCGGGCCGTCAGATCGGCGGGATCGGTGATTTCGGGCAGGTCGATCACGATGCTTTCGAAATCTTCGTGATCGTGGTCATGGGCCACGTCATGATGGCTGGGGCGCGCATCCATGTCGTCCTCGGCCGCGGCCCCAAGCCCCAGAATGACACGCGGATCAACCGCACCTTCGGCAACCTCGACCACCGGCAGCGGGCGCGGTGCCTCGGCGGCGATCACCTCTTTGGCACGGCTAACCCCGTCGGCCCCGGCCAGATCAGGCTTGGTCAGCAGGATGATGTCGGCACAGGAGATCTGATCCTCGAACACCTCGGACAGCGGTGTCTCGTGGTCCAGACTGTCATCGGCAGCGCGCTGTGCATCCACCGCCGCCACGTTGGGCGCAAACCGCCCGGCGGCCACAGCCTCGGCATCGGCCAGTGCGATCACCCCGTCCACCGTAATGCGCGACCGGATATCGGGCCAGTCGAACGCCTTGAGCAGAGGTTTGGGAAGCGCAAGACCCGAAGTTTCGATCAGGATATGCTCGGGGCGCGGCTCCATCGCCATCAGCGCCTCGATCGTCGGGATGAAATCATCCGCCACCGTGCAGCAGATACAGCCATTGGCCAGTTCAAGGATGTTTTCCTCGGGGCAGTCGGGAATGGCGCAGGATTTCAGAATTTCGCCATCCACACCCACATCGCCGAATTCATTGACGATCACGGCCAGGCGCTTGCCCTGCGGGTTTTGCATCAGGTGGCGGATCAGGGTCGTTTTCCCGGACCCCAGAAACCCGGTGATCACGGTGACGGGAAGTTTGGCAAGATCGGTCATAGGTTTCAAAGCTCCTGCGGCGGAATGCGCGCGATACAGTTTTTGCGGAAGTGTTCGGGACGCTCGCGCCAGGGCACCAGCCCATCGGCGGTCGCGTGATATTTGGTTGCGCCCTCATGGACGACCTTGGCCATGTCGGCATCCAGCTTGCCGTAGACATAGGTCCACCGCCCGCCCCCGCCGCGCAGCACGACAGAACAGCCCTGCGAACAGTTCGACAGGCATTCGACCGGCTTCAGGGTCACGCCCGCGGGCCAGTCCATTTCGCTGAGCGCGTCATGCAGCAACGCGCCCGGGCGTTGGGCGTCATCCTCGATGGGCAGGCCCATGCGGCAGGTTGTGCAGATCAGCAATTCGGTCACTGCCGGGGTGTCGGTTTCGTCACGTTCGCTCACGTCCAAGCCCATTCATCATCATTCGGGACAGGGGCAAAGCAGGCGAATCCGGCGCGGACCCGTCACCAGAACACCCCGTCTGGTTCACGTCATCTTGCGCTGGCAGGTCTCCCGGCTTGCGGATGTCAGGGCCTTGGTCCCTGGCGATCGCCCTGCCTTCCCGGTCTGGGCCAGTGGCATCGGGCGACCTCTCCGGTCACGGTCGCGGGGGCGGCTGTGCTTGGGTCCTTGCGAACCTGTCACATTCCCTTTTCACCTGCACGTCTCAGGCACCAACGATGGGGCATCTGCACAGCACACCATGACCTTGTCAAGCGTGGGCAAGGCGTTCCGCGGCGCCATGCCGCCCGTCACATCTGCCGTCTTTGCAGGTTACTTGTCCGGTTCCTGAAACGGAGTCGCGATCAGTTGCGCCACAATATCGTCATCGAGCGGCGTTTCGAACGTGTTCAGGATGAACCCGAGCGTCGAATAAAATCCGACAGTTGCCATCAGATCCAGCACGCCGGCCTTGCCCGTCAGGGCCGCCAGCTCATCCCGCGTTGATGTGCCCAGCCGGGCGTGCAGGATCAATTCATCCACGGCACGCACGATCACCTCGTCTTCGGGGTTCACGTTTTCGGCGTCACCGCACAACGCCGCGATGCGCGCATCGTCCAGCCCGCATTTTCGCGCGCGGATCACATGCTGGGACCATTCATAGCTGGAGCCGAGCCGAAAACCGGCACGCAGAATCACGACTTCGGCCCGTTCAGGGCCCAGCGCAGTGTGGTTCACGATATGATCGCGCAGACCGGCCCAGGCCCGCAGCAATTCGGGGTGATGGGCCATGGTGCGATAGACATTCAAACCGCCGGCAAACCCGGATTTCATGTCTGAAATCTGGTCCGGCCAGACTTCGTCCTGGATGGGGTTCAGGATCAGCGGGTCGCTCATATCAGTCTCCGATCACACGACATCAAAAGGTTCAAATGCCTGCGCCCGCGCGCGGTTCCAGCGACCCAGATAGCCGAATTCATCCTCTTCCTCGCGCAGCAGAAAGCCCTCTGGCAGGTAGGGATACACTTCTTCGCCGGTCACCATGTCCCGATCGCTTTCCCGCATCAAAAGGTGATGCGGGCGAAAATCGCCGGGATGGGCCAGACCGGCGGCGCCGGTCATTTCTGCCAAGGCTTTCAACGTGTTGTTGTGGAACCGGCTGACGCGTTCGGACTTGTTGGGCACGTTCAACGCCCGCTGGCGCAGCGGGTCCTGCGTCGCCACGCCGACGGGGCAATGGTTGGTGTGGCAGGCCTGTGCCTGAATGCACCCGATGGCAAACATGAACCCGCGCGCCGAATTGGCCCAGTCGGCGCCCAGCGCCAGCGCCTTTGCAATGTCGAACGAGGTTACCAGCTTGCCCGATGCGCCCAGTTTCAGCCGATCCCGCAACCCCGCGCCGCGCAGGGTGTTATGGGCAAAGGTCAGCCCCTCGACCAGCGGCATGCCCATGTGATTGGCGAACTCCAGCGGCGCGGCGCCGGTGCCGCCCTCTTTTCCGTCGATCACGATGAAATCGGGTACGATGTCAGTTTCCAGCATCGCCTTGACGATGCACATGAATTCGCGCCGGTGCCCGATGCACAACTTGAACCCGACCGGTTTTCCGTGTCCGTATTCTCGCAGCTTGGCGATGAAGTGCATCAGTTCGATGGGTGTCGAAAACTCGGGATGCGACGCGGGTGAAATGCAATCCTGCCCCATGGGGATGCCGCGTGCCTCGGCGATTTCCTCGGAGATCTTGGAGGCGGGCAGCATGCCGCCATGGCCCGGCTTGGCCCCCTGGCTGAGCTTGAGTTCGATCATCTTGACCTGCGGCTGTGCGGCTTGTTCGCTGTATTTTTCGGCGTCAAACCGCCCCTCGGGCGTGCGGCAGCCGAAATACCCGGACCCGATTTCATAGATCAGATCGCCGCCGCCTTCACGGTGATAGCGGCTGACCCCGCCCTCGCCCGTGTCATGGGCAAAGCCTCCCATTCTGGCCCCGGTGTTCAGGGCCAGAATGGCATTGCCCGAGAGCGAGCCAAAGCTCATCGCGGAAATGTTGTAGATCGAGGCATCATAGGGCTGTTTGCAATCGGGTCCGCCAATGTGAATGCGGAAATCGTGATCGGCAATATGGATCGGCACCACCGAATGGGTCAGCCATTCATAACCTGAATCATAAACCCGCTGGCGCGTCCCAAAGGGGCGCTTATCCTCAACCCCCTTGGCGCGCTGATAGATGATGGACCGCTTGTCGCGGGAAAACGGTTCTTCATCCTGGTCGCTTTCGATCAGGTATTGCCTGATTTCAGGGCGGATGCCTTCGAACAGGAACCGCATGTGCCCGATCACCGGGTAGTTGTGCAAAATCGAATGACGGGTCTGCACGACATCATAGACACCGATCAGGAACAATCCACCGAACAAGAACAGCGGCAACACGAACCACGCGCTGGTCATGATCCCGATGGCCGACAGGATCGCGAGAATTCCGGTGGCCGCGAAGACGAAATATCGTTGCATTGGAACCTTTCCAGTTCGGATCAGATGACGGATGAGATCGCGCTGTCCAGCTTGTCGGTCAGTTCGTCCAGCTGGGCGTCGGTGATGATGAAGGGCGGTGCCAAAAGAACGTGATCCCCCTGCCGCCCGTCAATCGTGCCCGACATGGGATAACAAATCAAACCGGCATCAAACGCGGCTTTCTTGATCTTGCCGGCAAGGCCGCGCGCGGGATCAAAAGGTGCCTTGGTATCGCGGTTTTCAACCAGTTCGATGCCCCGGAAAAGACCCCTGCCCCGAATGTCGCCCACATGGGGATGTTGACCAAACCGGTCTGACAGGCGCGCCGCCAGTTTGTCGCCCTGTTCGCGCACCCGGCCCAGCAAACCGCGGTTCAGAATCGCCGAGACAACCGCCAGCCCGGCCGCAGCGGCGGTCGGATGACCGATATAGGTGTGGCCATGCTGGAAAAACCCGCTGCCCGACGCGATCGTGTCATAGATTTCAGAGCTGCACAGCATCGCCCCAATGGGTTGATACCCGGCGCCCAACCCCTTGGCGATGCAGGCGATATCGGGGGCAACGCCGTCCTGTTCGCAGGCGAACAGGGTGCCGGTGCGGCCCATACCGCACATGACCTCGTCCAGGATCAGCAAGACGCCGTATTTGTCGCAAATCTCGCGGATGCGCTTGAAATATCCCGGCGCGGGGGCCAGTGCCCCCGCCGTTGCCCCGACGACCGGTTCGGCCATGAAGGCCATTACCGTTTCGGGGCCAAGACGCAGGATCTCGGTCTCAAGCGCATCGGCGGCGCGGCGGCCATAGTCCTCGGGCGTTTCATCGTCGCGGCGCAGGCGGTATTCATAGCACGGATCGATGTGGCTGACGTCCAGCAGCAGCGGCGCGAACTGAGCGCGGCGCCATTCGTTGCCACCGGCAGACAGCGCCCCGATCGTGTTCCCGTGATAGCTTTGCTTGCGGGCGATCAGTTTGCCGCGCTGGGGCTGACCCTTTTCCACCCAATACTGACGGGCCAGCTTGATCGCGGCCTCTGTCGCCTCGGACCCGCCCGAGACGAAATAGACCCGGTCCAGATTGCCCGGCGCGTTTTCAATCAGAAGGTCGGCCAGCGCCTCGGCAGGTTCCGAGGTGAAGAACCCGGTATGGGCAAAGGCCACCTTGTCCAACTGCGCCTTGATGGCTGCCGTGATCTCTTGGTCGCCATGCCCCAGACAGGACACGGCCGCGCCGCCAGAGCCGTCAAGATACCGCTTGCCGGAGGCATCGATCAGATAACACCCTTCGCCTGCAACGGCGACCGGCGGTTGCTGCCGGGAATGGCGGGGAAATACGTGGGACATTTCAGGTTCCTTATGTCCTGTGAGCCCGGGCATGAGATGTTAAACAGGACCCGGTGTTTCCATCAGCTTAAAGCTGCGGCGATCACTGCGCAAACGGCGTTAAAAAAACCTCTCCAAAACCGACCTTCCCTGCCTCGATTCGCTAAATTTACGACAATTTTCTGTTTGGGCGACCGGCCCCCGATGCCGGATTTCGGCGGCCATCGCATCCTGTGACAGGTGATTTTACACCGCGGGCGGGGCTTTGATCCGGGCGAAAAACAAGCGGTTTGCCACTGTTGAATCGGCATCGTTTCGTTTTTTTCAACAATCCCTCTCAAACCGAAGAACAATGTCGAAATCAAATAAAGTTGTAGCGTAAACAGCTTGTGCTAGGCTGTCCTCATAAAATCGGACGGATGCGGTAACCTCTGTTCAATAATGTAACAAACATAGGGAGATCAGTATGAAACTTTGGAAATTTTCCGCCTTTGCGTTCGCTGCGGCGCTCAGCGGTCAGGTGGCCGGAGCGCAGGAGCGTTTCATCACCATCGGAACCGGTGGCCAGACCGGTGTCTATTTCGTTGTCGGGCAGTCTATCTGCCGTCTCGTAAACCGGGGCTCGGCAGATCACGGTCTGAAATGCACGGCCCCGTCGACCGGCGGATCAATTGCCAACATCAACGCCATCAAGGCAGGTGACATGGACATGGGCGTCGCCCAGTCCGACTGGCAGTTCCACGCTTACAACGGATCGTCCCAGTTCGAAGGCGCCAAATTCGACAATCTGCGCGCCGTGTTCTCGGTGCATGGCGAACCCTTCACCGTGGTTGCTCGCGCTGATTCCGGCGTGAACAATTTTGACGATCTGTTCGGCAAACGCGTGAACGTCGGCAACCCCGGGTCCGGTCAGCGCGCCACGATGGACGTCGTTCTGGAGGCAATGGGCAAATCAAGCGCCGACTTCGCACTGGCGTCCGAACTCAAGCCTGCTGAACAGTCAGCAGCCCTGGGCGACAACAAGGTGGACGCCATCGTTTACACCGTGGGTCACCCGAACGGCTCGATTCAGGAAGCGACATCCACCGTTGATGCCAAACTGGTCAACGTGACCGGTGATGCCATCGACAAGCTGGTGAATGGTAACCCTTACTATGCCAAGGCCACCATTCCGGGCGGCCTCTACAAGGGCAACGATGACGATGTTCAGACATTCGGGGTCAAGGCGACCTTTGTAACCTCGGCCGATGTGGCCGACGACGTCGTCTATACCGTGGTCAAGGCCGTATTCGACAATTTCGAGCGGTTCAAGGGATTGCACCCGGCATTTGCCAATCTGCAAGAGGCGGACATGATCGCAGACGGTCTGTCGGCCCCGCTGCATCCGGGCGCGGAGAAGTATTACCGCGAACGCGGTTGGATCGAGTAACTTGCCCGTCATGACTTGAACACAGGCGGTCCCGCACAGGCGGGGCCGCCCTTTGGCTTGTGCCGGTTAACATCCCCTGTGCAGGCCCTATCCATGTTCAGCGAGGGACAGCGCAATGAGCGACGAAAATCAGTTCGAAGCGGCAGCCGTTGAAAACGAGGCGGCTGGCAAAGGTGGGCTTACTCAGGAAGAACTCGACGAACTTGTCGCCTCTTCCGATACGGGGGGCCGATCTCCGTCCGGAGCAATAGGCACGTTCATCCTGATCGTCGCCCTGATCTGGTCCCTGTTTCAACTCTGGATCGCATCGCCGATCCCCTTCATAATCGGCTGGGGCGTCTTCAACGACACCGAAGCCCGCTCGATCCATCTGGCTTTCGCCCTGTTTCTGGCCTTTGCGGCCTATCCGGCGGCGCGCACCCCCGCACAGCTGGGGCTTGCGGTCCTTGTCCCCGCGCTGCTGACTGTTCTGTTTGTCTATGGCGCCAAGGAAGGCGTGCCGATCTGGTGGATTCCGGTGATCGGGCTGACCGTGATCGCCGCGATCCTGCTGGGGTCGCCCAAGACATGGATACCGCCCTGGGAATGGGCGCTGGCAATCATCGGGGCTGCGGCCGCGCTGTATCTCTATTTCTTCTATGACGGCATTGCGCAGCGCGTCGGCGCGCCGATCCTGCAGGACTATGTCGTCGCGGTGATCGGCATTCTACTGCTGCTCGAGGCGACGCGACGCGCACTTGGACCGGCGCTGATGATCGTGGCGACCGTGTTTCTGGCTTATACATTCCTCGGCCCACTCATGCCTGGCATCATCGCCCACAAGGGCAACAACCTGAGCGAGGTGGTGAACCACCAGTGGATCACGACCGAAGGTGTGTTTGGCATCGCGCTGGGGGTTTCGACCTCCTTCGTCTTCCTGTTCGTGCTGTTCGGCTCGCTTTTGGACAAGGCCGGCGCCGGCAATTATTTCATCCAGGTCGCGTTCAGCCTGATGGGCCACATGCGGGGCGGTCCGGCCAAGGCGGCCGTGGTTTCCTCGGCCATGACCGGGCTCATCTCGGGTTCGTCCATCGCAAACGTGGTCACTACCGGCACCTTTACCATTCCGCTGATGAAGCGGGTCGGCTTTTCCTCGGAAAAGGCCGGCGCGGTCGAAGTGGCCTCCTCCGTGAACGGGCAGATCATGCCGCCCGTCATGGGGGCCGCCGCCTTCCTGATGGTGGAATACGTGGGTATCCCCTATTTCGACGTGGTCAAACACGCCTTTGTCCCTGCGGTAATTTCCTACATCGCGCTGGTCTATATCGTGCATCTTGAGGCGATGAAGGCCGGGATGGAGGGCCTGCCGCGCGCCTATGAACCCAAACCGCTGGTGGCCTGGCTGATCAGCCTGGCCTTTACCATCGCGGTGATCTGCGGACTCAGCTTTGCGGTTTATTACGGCATGGGCTGGATACGCCCCGCATTCGGCGCCTATGCCGGGTATGTGGTTTTTGTCTTCCTGATCGCGGTCTACGTCGGTCTGTTGAAGATCGCCTCGAAAGAGGAGCCGCTGGAGTTGGAAGACCCCAATGCGCCGGTGACCGAATTGCCCCTGCCCGGTCCGACCATCCGGTCGGGGCTGCATTTCCTGTTGCCGGTCGTGGTTCTGGTCTGGGCGCTGATGATTGACCGCCTGTCGCCGGGTCTGTCGGCCTTTTGGGCGGCTGCCTTCATGGTGTTCATCCTGCTCACACAGCGCCCGCTGATGGCGATTCTGCGCGGTCAGGGCGACACCGGGATCGCGATGCGCGAAGGCTTCAGTGACCTGATCGAAGGTCTGGTCGCCGGTGCACGCAACATGATCGGTATCGGCATCGCCACGGCGACGGCCGGGATCATTGTCGGCGCGGTCAGCCAGACCGGCGTGGGGTCGTCCCTAGCCGATGTGGTCGAGGTTTTGTCGGGTGGCAACATCATGGCCATCCTCGTGCTGACGGCGATCCTGTCGCTGATCCTCGGGATGGGGCTGCCGACCACGGCGAACTATATCGTCGTGTCGGCCCTGCTGGCCCCGGTGATCGTCACCCTGGGTCAGCAGAACGGTCTGATCGTGCCGCTGATCGCGGTGCATCTGTTCGTGTTCTATTTCGGCATCATGGCGGATGTGACCCCGCCCGTTGGCCTCGCGTCCTTTGCGGCGGCGGCTGTGTCGGGCGGTGATCCGATCCGCACAGGGGTTGTGGCGTTTTTCTACAGCTTGCGCACGGCGGCCTTGCCGTTCCTGTTCATCTTCAACACCGATCTGTTGCTGATCAACGTGGGATGGGGGCAAGGCATACTTGTCTTTGTGGTCGCCACAATCGCGATGCTGCTCTTCGCCGCCGCGACGCAAGGGTGGTTCCTGACCCGCAACCGGTTTTATGAGACCATCGCGCTGTTGCTGATCGCCTTTACCTTCTTCCGTCCGGGGTTCTGGATGGACATGGTCGCCCCGCCCTATGAAAGCTTGCCACCCGCCCAGCTGGAGCAGGCGGCGATGACGGCGGATGTGGGAGAAAAATTGCGGCTCAAGGTAAGCGGGCTGAACTCGGTCGGGGATCCGGTGACCTTCACCGCCCTATTGCCGGTGGGCGAAGGGGACAATGGCGTGGACCGCCTAAGCGCCTCTGGGCTTGATTTCATCGTCAACGGCGAAGAGGTCATCATCGACAATGCCGCCTTTGGCAGCCCCGCGGCCGAAGCCGGGTTCGACTGGGATCAGAAGGTCGAAGAGGTGTTGGTTCCGATCGATCAACCCTCGAAATACTGGATGTTCATCCCTGCCCTGATCTTGCTGGCCCTTGTCGTCATGTTGCAGCGCGCCCGCGCCGGGCGACGTGAACCGGCAATGGCCTAAAGGAGAGAAGACCATGTACAAGAAAATTCTTCTTCCAATCGACCTGAACCATCGCGAAAGCTGGGAAAAGACGTTTCCTTTGGCGGTGCACTATGCCGGGGACAGTGGCGAGGTCCACCTGCTGGGGATCGTCCACGACATTGGCGCCGGGGTGGTTTCAACCTTTCTGCCCGAAGGGTTCGAACGCAAGGCCATGGAAAAGCTGAAAAGCGACCTTGCCGATTTCGCCAAGGAGCATGCGCCGGGGAACACACAGGTCAAGGTGCACGTCGGTCACGGACATGTGCCCGAGGCGATCCTGCGCTCGGCTGCGGAGTACGAGGCCGATCTGATCATGATGGCGTCCCATCCCCCGAACGAGCTGCAGACCCTGCTAGTCGGGTCCTATGCCAACAAGGTGGTGCGAAACGCCAATATTTCGGTGCTGGTGGTCCGCTGACACGGTGACACCGCCCCCGTCTGGCGGGGTCGGTGCCGTGGTCCCGTTTCACGCGGACCATATGGCAAACAGCGCCGAAATCCGCTAGGAAACCTGTATTGTAACGGCAAGTCATTGCGCCCTTCATACTGGTGAATTTTTCATGCGGACGTTTTTGCAGAAATACGAAGTGTTTGTTTTCCTTTTCGGAATCGTGGTGGTGAACGCTCTTTTTGTGACCGCCTGTGTCAAAGGCGTGCTGCCTGACGGGGCCTATGGATATGGCCGCTTTGCCCTGCTGGGCGCGACATTGGTTCTGGTGGTTTTCCTCAGCCGCGGCACCGGCGCCGTGGTGGATCTGTTCCGCCCGCTGACACGATGGCGCGTTTCGCCGGGTTGGTATGTTTTCAGCCTGATCTGGGCGGCGGCCATCTGCGCGGTGGTCTTGCTGGGCAAGGTTGCATTGACGCAAACCACGTTTGACGACCTCAGCCTGCGGCTGGGCATCGTGACCTCTCCGCGCATTGTGTTGAACATTTTCATCGGCGCGCTGGTGGGGGAAATCGTCTGGGTCAGCTATTCGGTCGGCGCCCTGTCGAAACGACACACGGTCATTATCGCCTCGGCGATTGTCGGGCTGTTCTGGACCGCGTGGTGGATGCCGATGTCCTACTATGACTATGGCATTGTCCCCGGGCTGCATCCGCTTGCCCTTTTGATCAGCCAGACCGGCGTCGCGTTGATGTGCGGGTTCGTCTATTTCCACACCCGCAGTGCCATTTGCGTTCTGCTGTTGCAGATCGGGGTCAGCGCCTCAATCCTCATTCTGCCGGTTCTTCCTACGACTGGCGGGCAAATGACCTATGTGGCCTTTGGGATTACCTATGCGGTGGCAACTGTTCTGGCTTACCTTTTGGCCGGTCCCAGACCGTTGATCGGCCAACGGATTGCGCAACCCGCCATCTGACCGCGGATCGGAGTCAGGTTGAAATCGGGCGCGCAGCACTCACTGCAGGATGGACTCACCCAGCGTCAGGTCGCTGGGCAAGGAACAGTCCATGACCAGATCCGCGTTCACCAGATCGTTCATTTCCGCCTTGCGCCGTGCGGTTTCCGGGTCCAGCCCATGCCCCTCCCAGCGTCCGATCAGGCGGGCGTGCAATTCATCGCGCGGCACGTCGAGACGGATGGTCAAATCCCACAGCGCGGACAGGTCCCGCCAGACGGGTTTGTCGAACAGCAGGTAATTCCCTTCAACGACAATTGTCTCGCAGTCCGGATCAATCACCCCTGCCCCTGCAATCGCCTTGTCCAGCGCACGGTCGAATATGGGAAACACGGCCTCTTCCCCCGACGCCAGACGCCGGACCAGATGCACCAGCCCGGCCACATCGAATGTTTCGGGGGCGCCTTTACGCTCCAGCAGACCGCGCGGGGCCAACAGGGTGTTATCAAGGTGAAACCCATCCATCGGCACGACGGTCAGCGCCGGATCATGCGCCATCAGGGCGGCGGCGAGTGTTGACTTTCCGCTTGCCGGCGCACCTGCAAGCGCCACCATGCGCCTGCGCCCCTTTGCAGGCACATCGCCAATCAGAGCGGTGAGACGCGCGAGGTCCATTCCGGCCACCTTATGCCATGACGGCTGTTTCAGGGTCCTTGGCGCCGGTCATGAGCGCCACGGCATCCGCCATGGAATGGTCTTTGGGGTCGATCACGCAAAGACGTTTGCCCAGACGGTGCACATGGATGCGATCCGCCACTTCGAACACGTGGGGCATGTTGTGGCTGATCAGGATGATCGGGATCCCGCGGGATTTGACGTCCTGGATCAGCTCAAGCACCCGGCGGCTTTCCTTGACACCCAGGGCCGCTGTCGGCTCATCCAGGATGATCACCTTGGAGCCGAACGCCGCCGCGCGGGCCACCGCCACCCCCTGCCGTTGCCCGCCGGAGAGCGTTTCAACCGCCTGGTTGATATTCTGAATCGTCATCAAGCCCAGTTCGCTCAGCTTTTCGCGCGCGACCTCTTCCATTTTCTTGCGGTCCAGCTGGCGCAGGACCGCGCCGCGAAACCCCGGTTTGCGCAACTCGCGCCCCATGAACATGTTATCGGCGATGGACAGGGCCGGTGACATGGCCAGCGTCTGATAGACGGTTTCGATACCCGCTTCGCGCGCCTCGATCGGCGACGTGAACCGGATCTCCTTGCCTTCCAAGGTCACCCGGCCCGCGTCCGGTATCACCGCGCCGGAGATCGCCTTGATCAGCGAACTTTTCCCGGCGCCATTGTCCCCGATGACAGCCAGAATCTCGCCCGGCATCAGATCGAAATCGCAATGATCGAGGGCCGTCACCCGGCCATAGCGTTTGACCAGACCGCGCGCTTGTAAAATCGGTTCCATCAGGCTGCTACCTTTCTGATCCACTGATCCACCGCCACAGCCGCGATGATCAGCAGGCCGATAAGAAGGAAGGTCCATTGCGCATCCGCCCCAAGAAGGCGCAGACCCAGCGTAAAGACCCCGACGATGAGGGCCCCGAAAAACGTCCCCAGGATCGAGCCACGCCCGCCAAACAGCGATATGCCCCCGATCACCACCGCCGTGATGCTTTCGATGTTGAGAAGCTGGCCCGACGTGGGCGATACCGACCCGATCCGCCCAATCAGCGCCCATCCCGCAAAGGCGCAAATCAGACCGGCCAATCCGTAAACGGAAATCAGCGTGGCCTTGACGTTGACACCCGAAAGTTCGGCAGCCTCGGGATCATCGCCCACCGCGTAAACATGACGCCCCCAGGCCGTGTGTTTGAGAACATAGGCCAGAACGAGGACGAGCCCGACCAGGAACACAACGCCAACGGTAAAGACGGCCCCGCCGATATTGAACTTGTTGCCCAGCAATTGCAGCAGCGGCGCGTTGGCCGCGATATCCTGACTGCGGATGGTTTCGTTGGACGAATACAGGAAATTGGCCGCCAGAACGATCTGCCACATGCCCAGTGTCGCAATGAACGGCGGCAGCTTCATCACCGCCACCAGCCACCCGTTCAGCGTGCCGATGGCCGTTCCCAGGATCAGCCCGCAAATAACAGCGATCTCGACCGGCAGGCCATAGCGAAAGGTGAATTGCCCCATCACCACCGAGGAAATCACCGCAATCGCCCCCACGCTCAGGTCGATGCCTGCGGTCAGGATCACCAGGCTTTGTGCTGCGGCGACGATGCCGACAATCTGAACCTGTTGAAGGATCAGGGTCAGGGCGAAGGGTGAAAAGAATTTTGACCCCAAAAGAACACCGAAAATCACGATCGAAACCACCAGAACGATCAGCGGCACAAGCGCCGGTGTCGTATGCAATGCGTGATGGAAACGGCCGATCAGCCCCTGGTTCTCATCTTCAAACTGAGCGATATCACCAGCAGCGTTCGCGGCTGCGGCTTCGAAATTGTCCGATGTGGACATCGCGGATTCCCCCTATGTTTCCAGATGCCATGACCCGGGTCGCGGAATGCTGGAAAGGCAGGGCGTTCACCGCCCCGCCCCTTTATGGTGCCCTCAGGCCGGGTTCAGGATCAACCCCAGCAGAGCGACTTGCCTTCTACCGAGTCAATGCTCTCCACACCGTCAGCAGGCTTGTCCGTCACCAGCGCAACACCGGTATCGAAGAAGTCCTTGCCGTCGGTTGCGGCTGGCTTGGTGCCATCCTTGGCCCAGGCGGCAATCGCTTCGATCCCCTTGGACGCCATCAGCAGCGGGTATTGCTGAGACGTCGCGCCAATCACGCCGTCGGCGACGTTTTGCACACCCGGGCACCCGCCATCGACCGAGACGATCAGAACGTCGTTCTCGCGACCGATGGATTTCAGCGCCTCATAGGCACCGGCGGCTGCAGGTTCGTTGATGGTGTAGACCACGTTGATCATCGGATCCTTGGCCAGAAGGTTTTCCATCGCCTTGCGGCCACCCTCTTCGTTGCCTGCGGTCACGTCATTTCCAACAATGCGCGGATCGGTTTCGTCGCCCCATTTGTTCGGGTCGCCCAGATCGATGCCAAAACCCTGAAGAAAGCCCTGGTCACGCAGAACGCCAACAGTGGGCTGGCTGACAGCCAGGTCCAGCATGCCGATTTTGGCATCTGCGGCAGCGTCGCCCATGGCGGCGGCGGCCCACTTGCCGATCAGTTCACCCGCGAGAAAGTTGTCCGTGGCAAAGGTCATGTCGGCCGCATCAATCGGGTCAAGCGGCGTATCCAGCGCGATCACCAGAATGCCCGCATCCCGGGCCTGCTGAACCGCGGTTGTGATCGACGACGTGTCCGACGCCGTCAGCAGGATGCCCTTGGCCCCGTTGGCAATGCAGGTTTCAATCGCTGCAACCTGGGTTTCGTGATCCCCGTCAATCTTGCCCGCATAGGAGTTGAGCGTGATGCCCAGCTCGGCGGCTTTTGCCTCGGCGCCTTCGCGCATCTTGACGAAAAACGGGTTGGTGTCGGTCTTGGTAATCAGACACGCTGAAACCGAATGTCCAGCAGCAGATGCCGCGCCCGCCATGGCGATCAGTCCGAGCGCCGTTCCGGCAATAAGTTTCTTCATGGTCTCCTCCCAGAATATCCAATCGGCTGTAAATATCTGCGCGCCGAATGCCTCAACTAATCATGCGATTCTGCTAAGCTGTCAATTAATAAATAAACTTGATTTATTAATCTCGAGCTTGCACCCTGCCTGACAGAATCACATTCGATGGACCTATGAACGACACCGCGATCATCACCGCCCTCAGCAATGGCGTGAACCAAAAGGGGGTCCGCAACCACAATGAGCGCCTGATCCTTTCCGTTCTGCAGCGCCATGGCGAGATGCCGGGCAGCGACATTGCCCGGCGCACCCGCTTGTCGGCCCAGACCGTTTCGGTCATCCTGCGCAAACTTGAAACCGACGGCCTGGTAAAAAAGGGCAAACCGCTTAAGGGGAAGATCGGAAAACCGTCCATCCCGATGGCGCTCAACCCCAATGGCGTTCTCTCCATCGGGTGCAAACTGGGCCGGCGCAGCAGTGAACTGTTCCTGATGAACCTGAGTGGTGAAGTCCTGTTTGAAAAACGGATGCAATACGATGTCGCCATTCCCGACATGGTGTTCCGTTTCATACGACAGGGATTTCAAGACGCCGCCAAAACCCTTGGTGCCGCCGGGTTGAAAAAGCTCTGCGGGATTGGCGTCGCACTGCCGTTCGAAATATGGAAATGGGGGGCATCCGACAGCAATTCCATCGAGGAATTCCTGTCCTGGAAGGATGTCGATTTCGAACGGGAAATTGCAAAATTCACCGACCTTCCCGTCTTCATGGTCAACGACGCAACCAGCGCCTGCTGGGCCGAACATGCGTATGGCCGCGGCAAGGAGTTTCGCGACTACGCGTATTTCTTTGTTTCAACCTTCATTGGCGGCGGCATCGTCATCAATCAATCCGTCTACGAAGGCAACCGGGGCAACGCCGGTGCGCTCGGCTCTATTCGTGTGGGCGACGATCAGGGGCGAACACGTCAGTTGATCGATGTCGCCTCCATTCACCTGCTTGAAACCCGGCTGCAGAACGCCGGGCTCGACCCGCGTATCTTGTGGCAGCAACCCCAGGACTGGTCCGAGATCGAGCGCTATGTCACCGATTGGATCGACGCGACCGCCATCGAGATCGCGCAGGCCTGTCTGTCGACCTGTGCCGTGATCGATTTTGAGGCGATTGTGATAGATGGCGCTTTCCCCGGTGATGTGCGCCAGCGTCTGGTGGCCAGCATCCGCGAAAAACTGCCCATCGAAGACAGCCGCGGCCTGATCCTGCCGCGCATAGAAGAGGGCGTGATCGGCGCTGAGGCGCGTGCAATCGGAGCGGCCAGCGGCCCGATTTTCGCGCAGTTCTTTCTCAACACAAACTCCAGGCTGTTCGACACGTGATCCGGTTGGACGAAGGGCTCTTGCCCCGGGCTTGGGCGCATTGCAGGCGGTGATCCCCCTGCAATGCGGACCCCCGTCACTCGCCCGCGTGTTTGGCGTCGCCCATCGGTCGCAGTTTCATCCAGGCGTCATATTGCGACAGGAACACCTTGCCGTTCAGTTCACGGATGAAATGCGATGCCCTGAGCCGGTCCATCACAGGGCCTTTGACCTCGGACAGGTGCAGGCGAACGCCCATGTCCTTCAGTCGATGGCTGATCGCCTCAAGGCTTTCGAGCGCAGAAAAGTCCACCTCGTTCACGGCCGAGAACATCAGAACGACGTCCTTGATTTCGCAACCTTCAGTGACCCGGCTCTGCACCAGATCCTCGAGAAAGCGGGCATTCACGAAATAGAGGCTTTCATCGACGCGCAGCGTCAGAATGCTGGGATCGGTTTCGACATTGTGCCGGTTGATGTTTCGGAAATGCTGCGTTCCGGGCACCAGACCCACCTCGGCCACATGGGGCCGCGAAGTTTTGTAGAGGTGCAACAGAACCGACAGGATCACGCCCGAGGCGACACCGATCTCGACCCCCATGCCCAGCGTCAGCAGAATGGTGGCCGTAACAGCGGCAAAGTCGGATTTCGAATAGGCCCAGGTGTTCTTCAGGATCGAAAAATCAACAAGGCTGAGGACAGCGACAATGATGGTCGCGGCCAGCGTCGCATTGGGCAGATAATAGACCAGCGGCGTCAGGGCCACGGCCGCGATGGCCAGACCGATGGCCGTGAACGCACCGGCGGCTGGTGTTTCCGACCCGGCGTCGAAATTCACGACTGACCGCGCGAACCCGCCGGTCACCGGATAGCCACCAGTGAACGCGGCCCCCAGGTTGGCCGCGCCAAGGCCGATCAGTTCCTGATTGGGATCGATGCGCTGGCGCTTTTTCGCGGCCAGTGTCTGGGCCACCGACACCGATTCAACAAAACCGATGATCGAGATCAGGATCGCCGGAACCAGAAGCGACCCAAGAAGATCGGGGGACAGGCCCGGCATGGTCAGGGGCGGCAGGCTCTGAGGGACCTCACCGACAATCTTCACGCCATGTTTGTCCAAACCCAGGACCCAGACCACAAGCGTGGTCACGACCACGGCAAGGACAGGTCCCGCCTTGGTGGCGATATCCGCCATGAGCGGCTTGACCCCCATGTCCTTCAACATGGGTTTCAGGCCCTTGCGCACCCAGAACAAAAACGCGGTCGCCACGACTCCGATGATAACCGTGATAAAGGACGTCTCGCCAAGATGGGCAAAGATCGACCCCACCATTTCGATCAGGTTATGACCTTTCGCACTTACCCCCAGTATGTGCTTGAGCTGACTGGTCGCGATCAGGATGCCCGAGGCCGTGATGAACCCCGCAATCACCGGATGGCTGAGGAAATTGGCCAGAAAGCCAAGCCGCAGAACACCGAGAAGCAACAGGAAACCACCCGACAGGAAGGCAAGGGTCAGGGCCGCAATGGCATAGCCCGCGGTCCCCTGTTCGGCCACCTGCCCCACCGCCGACGCGGTCAGCAAGGACACCACCGCAACCGGCCCGACCGCCAGCGCGCGGCTGGTCCCGAAGATCGCGTAGAGAATGATCGGAGCGATCGACGCATAGATACCCGCCTCGGGCGGCAGACCTGCAAGCAAGGCATAGGCCAGAGATTGCGGAATCAGCATGATCGTCACGATGACGGCGGCAATCATGTCATTCGAAAAGGCGTTTCGGTCGTATTGCCGACCCCATTCGAATACGGGGGCATATTTGCGGAGTTTTGCGATCATGGTCTCATCTTCGAAAAAAGAGTTGGCGGACCAGACACGCAGGTCTCGTCCGCCAAATGTTGTTCCCGGAACCGGAAAGGGTCTTGCGGATTATTTGGATGCGACCTTGAGGGGTTCGGGTTTTGCCATCCATTCCTTACCGCGCAGCATGGCCTTCCAATAGATCGGCGGAAGCAGCTTTTCCTTCAGGAACCAGGCGGCCCGGGTGGGTTTGGTTCCGTCAATCAGGAACTTGGGAAAGCTTGGCTTGAGCGCTCCGCCATATCCGAATTCGGCCAGAACGATCTTGCCGCGTTCGACGGTCAGCGGGCATGACCCGTAGCCGTCGTATTGTGCAACGACCGAGCCGCCTTCGATGTCGGCAACGATGTTGTCGGCGACCACCGGTGCCTGCTTGCGGGCAGCAGCGGCTGTCTTGGCGTTCGGTGCGTTCATCACGTCCCCGAGGGACCAGATGTTTTCAAAGGTCTTGTGGCGCAGCGTCGATTGATCGACATCGACCCACCCCGCCGCATCCGCAAGCGGCGAAACGCGGATGAAATCAGGGGCCGTCTGAGGCGGACAGACATGCATCATGTCAAATTCCATTTCAACCTTTGTCGGCTCGGCATCCGGTTTCTTGACCTCGAATACGGCCTTTTTGGCAGCACCATCGACCGACACGAGATCATGGAAGAAGTTTAGCGTCACGCCGTATTTATCGATGTACTGCTCAAGGGCGGGCACATAATCCTTGACCCCGAACAGCACCCCACCGGCATTGTTGAAATGAATGTCGATATTCTGCAGCGCCCCGTTTCGGTTCCAGGCATCGGCCGAAAGGTAAAGCGCCTTTTGCGGGGCGCCGGCGCATTTGATCGGCATCGGCGGCTGCGTAAAGATCGCGCGGCCGCTCTTCATATCCTGCACGAGCTGCCAAGTGTAAGGCGCTAAATCATAACGATAATTCGACGTCACGCCATTGCGGCCAAGGGTCTCTTCCAGACCTTCGACCTTGTCCCAGTCCAGCTTGAGTCCCGGGCAGACAACCAGGCGGTCATATTTGAGCACCCGACAGCCATCCAGGATCACGGCGTCATTTTTCGGTTCAAACGCGGCGACGGCGGCCTTGATCCATTTTACCCCGCGCGGGATCAGCGACCCCATCGTCTTGGCGGTATCCTGGGCATCGAAAATACCGCCGCCCACCATTGTCCAGCCTGGCTGATAGTAATGGATATCCGCCGGATCGATGATGGCGATGCTCAGGTCGGATTTGCGTGACTGCAGGCTTGCGGCGACCGAAATGCCACCGGCCCCCGCGCCAACGATGACAATGTCGAATTTGGCATCGCCGGTGTCGGTCGGTGTCTTGCCGCCGTTTGCAATGCGACGGGCCACACCGCTCATATCGTATCCGGCGGCCTTTGTCGCCGCCAGGATTTCGGCCATCGGTTTGATCTTGGACTGGCTCAGCGACCACAGCGTGGTCGAGCGCGTACCGGTGCGGCAATAAGCAAGAACCGGGCCGGGCAGTTCACGCATGGCGACCCCGAAATCATCCGCATCTTCGTCGCGCACCAGCCCCGATTCAATCGGCAAGTATCGCGCTTCGAGACCCGCCGCCTGGGCCGCCCGTTCGATTTCTTCGAAATTGGGTTGATCCGCGCCTTCTCCGTCTGGCCGGTTACAGATGATCGACCGAAAACCGTCTGCTTTCAGCTGGGCCACGTCGTCTGCATGAATTTGCGGGCTGACCGTCAGGTCAGGTGAGATACGCTTGAGTTCCATTGGGGTTCCTACCTTGAATCACAGTCCGTTCAACGGAACTTTCAACATTGGCTTGCCGTCCTTGTCGGTCGGCACTTCTCCGGCGCGCATGTTGACCTGCAGCGATGGGATGATGAGTTTGGGCATGTCCAGTTGCGCATCGCGTTCGGTACGGAACTTGACAAAATCCTCTTTGGTCTTGCCAGCGCCAACGTGGATGTTGTGGGCTTTCTCGTCGCCCACAGTGGTTTCCCACTGAATGTCGCGCCCGTTCGGACCATAGTCATGGCACATGAAGAGCCGCATGTCGTCGGGCAGGCTCAGCACTTTTTGAATCGAGTCATACAGCGTCGCGGCGTCCCCGCCCGGGAAATCCGCGCGCGCCGAACCACCATCCGGCATGAAAAGCGTATCTCCGACAAAGGCGGCATTGCCCATCACATGCACCATGCAGGCGGGCGTGTGGCCGGGCGTGTACATGGCAAAGGCTTGCATGTTGCCGACCATGTAAGTGTCGCCATCCTCGAACAATGCGTCGAATTGGCTGCCGTCACGCTGGAATTCAGTGCCTTCGTTGAAAATCTTGCCGAACGTGTCCTGCACGACCATGATCTTGGACCCGATCCCGATCTTGCCGCCCAGTTTTTGCTGAATGTAGGGGGCCGCCGACAGGTGGTCCGCATGCACGTGCGTTTCGATGATCCACTCAAGGTTCAGGCCGTTCTTCTGGACATGATCGACAAGCGCATCGGCGTGATCATAGGTGATCCGGCCCGCCGCATAGTTGATGTCCATGACGCTGTCGATGATGGCGCAAGAGTTCGAGCTTGGGTCTTTCACCACATAGCTGATCGTGTTCGTCGCCTCATCGAAAAAGGCACTCACTTCGGGTTTGATGTCCATGTTGACCGGGTAGGATGTCATCGTGATCTCCTAATTTGTGTTGGGCGGCGACCTGCATTCCCATGACGCAGATCGCCTTTGCTGCTCTGGCGGCAGGACCGCCGGTGTTACGACCGTGGGCAAAACTGTCTGCGCCACGCATGACCAGGCGTTTCCTTTCCGTCACAAGGACCGCCGCAGGCAAAACCGGGGCGGACAGGTCGAAATATTGATCGCGCTGGTCATCGAGAATCAAAAGATGGATGTCATGTATAACTTTAAATCCTGCCGCTCAGTGACAAAGTCACCAAGAGAGTTCTCACCGCCCCAGATTGGGCGATGACCTGCCGAAATACCGCTCGGGTACGGGCCTGATGCATGCCGTCCCGGTCGCGCGGGGACCATGTCGTGGTCGCCACTGGCTGGCGGTGTTTACTCATCGGTCAACCCTGCCCCCCTCAACAGACCGACCTATGAGTTGGCAGCAAGCGCGCTCAGCTTGCCACGGTTTAGGATTTCGATCTGCCCGCGCGACTGCGCGATCAGGTCGCGTTTCTGAAAATCCAGCAACTGGCGCGAAATCACCTCTCGCGCAGTCCCGAGTTCCGTGGCCAGTTGCTGATGCGTCGCCCGTACATGGTCGGACGCCCCCGAGAGCGACAGCAGACGTTCGGCCAATCGCACATCGATCTTGCCAAAGGCGACATCGTCGATAACACGTAAAAGATCGGTGATGCGGCGCGCATAGGCCGCAAACACGAAATCCCGAAAATCGTCGGATGCCGACACCAAACGGTCAAAAACCTTGCGCGGAATGGCAACTGCCCGAACTTCGGTTTCCGATATACCTTCGGCGGAATACGCCTCGTGGGCCAAAAGGCAGGCGGTCGTCAGAACACAGCTTTGCCCCGCTTCAACCCGGTAGAGAACGATATCGCGACCACTTTCCGAGGTTTGCTGCACCCTTACGACTCCGTCCAGCAACAACAGGAGATTGTCAGGAACAGCACCCGGTCCGAAAATTGTCGTGCCAGCCGGCACCGTGACAATCTTGCTCTCCTTGACCAGAGTTTTCTTGATGTCGTCCCGCAGCGCATTCAGGCCCTGAAAACGTTCGATCCATGCGGTATCCGTCATGTTCGGCTTCTCTTAGGTGCAACGATCCCATCCTGCAGAGGCTGAATTCTGGCAAGCAAATCGCCCTTGTTCGAAGCAATGTCGGCAATGGTCAGGTCATCCAGCACAGCCATGAAGGCGCGTGTGGCTTGCTGCAACGCTTTTGAAAGACGACACACCCCAACCAGCGGGCAAGTGTTCTTTTCCGGATTGAAACATTCGACAAGGTCCAGCGGCCCCTCGGTCATTCTGACAACATCGCCGACACGAATGTCTTCGGGGGGTCGTGCAAGCCGGAAACCGCCGCCCCTTCCCCGCACCGTATCCAGATACTCGGCCTTTCCAAGATCGTGAACGATCTTGACGATGTGCGGCCGTGCCAGTCCGTGGACCTGCACGACATCATCGACCCGCACCAGATCAGGGGCGCGCAGCGCCGCGAGCTGCAATGTCCTGAGCGCGAAATTCGTGTAACTGGTCAGCTTCACATGCGTCCCCTTTCCTAGCCAAAAAGCTATAAATTAATTAGCGCTTTTAACAAGAGGAACGAAGTCGCCTTTTGATACCGAGCCTCCGCGAGACCGTCGTATTCAACTCAGTAGTGGTGCTACTGCGCCGCCGCGACAGAACACTACAAACAACAGTGCATTTTCGAGCTACATTTTAACTTCAGGATTATTTAATTATACACAAAATATATCTTATTGGGTCGCTGAGCGATGCCTGACGGATTCACAGCTGAGACCCTGGCTGGTTCTCGAGGGCGGCGGACGGTTTTCCGTCTTCCCCCTGGCCTATGCAATCATCATGCTTATGCCTATTAGGCTTTCCGCGGAAAGGTCGATCCGTCCCAAGGGTATCACTGATGGCACCGTCAACGATCTGGATGCGGGTCCTGTGGATTATCGGGATATGGCCGGCCAGCGTTCTGGCGCCGACCGCCCTCGCCTATGCAATCCGCTGGGTCATCGCCTGAATCGATCCAGCTTGCAAGTGTGCCTGGCCCATAGTGGGTGCGTCATTTCACGATCAGCAGCCGCTTGAAGGCTCTGCTCAGCGGGCACTTCTCGTTTCCGAAACCCTTGGGCGATCCGGGGGACGGTGTCCGTCAGTTCGGCCTCAGACGCGGCGAAGGTCACTTTCCGCCGTCTGTGACGTAACCTTTGCGCAGATCCTCGGCCCGGCTTTGCGCCGTGCGTTTGGCCGGGTCCCCAAAGCCACCGCCGCCGGGCGCATTGAGGATAAGGCGTTTCCCCGCGGGCACGAATTGCCAGCCCTTCGGGCGCAGCCGGGTCCCGTCATCCAGCGCAACGCTGCCCGTGGCCCCCGGCTGTCCGCCATCCCGCCCAAGTGGCGGTGTTCCAACCCGGTCGAACATGGCCGAAAATTCGAACTCGTGGTCCGCCGCCGGAGCGATTTCGATCGTCTGGCCCAAACCGCCGCGGAATTCGCCGTCGCCGCCCGAATCCGGGCGCAGCTCCTTGCGCCAGATCACAATGGGGCCGGTATGTTCGGTCGCCTCGATGGGCATCGTGTGCACCCCCGAGGGGAAGGCGGTCGCACTCAGCCCGTCAAGGCCCGGCCGCGCGCCCATGCCGCCCGAGTTGAACATCAGCACCTCGGACCGGCGCCCCTGCTGCCCCGGCGCGGGCCGCGCAGAGATGTGGATGTTCCACAGCGCACCTGCCCCTTCGGCCTGGATCTGCCCCGGCAGGGCCTGCGCCAGCGCGCCCAGGACCACGTCGGGCACCATGTGGCCGATGACATGGCGTAGACTCACCGGCGCGGGCCGCTCGGCATTCACGACATTCACCGGCGACGAAACCTCGAACGCTGCGAGCGATGCCGCATTGTTCGGGATGTCCGGCGCGACCACGCATTTGATCGCGTAACAGGCATAGGCCTTGGCGTAGATCATCGGACAGTTGATGCCCCAGCGGCTTGTCGGTGAGGAGCCGTCGAAATCAACGTGCACGCGGGTGTCTTCTATGGTCACCTTGGCCACCAGTTTGATCGGCTCATCGTAACCGTCGGTCAGCATCTCGTTTGACCAACTGCCCCTAGGCAGGTCCGCAATCCGCTCCATCACTGCCGCACGGGTCCGCGACAGGATGAAATCGCCCAGCTTGTCGAGATTTGGCAGGCCGATTTCATCCAGCATTTCCAGCAGACGTTTCAGCCCAACGTCGTTGCAGGCCGCAAGTGAGTAGAAATCGCCGACCACCTGGTTCGGCTCGCGCACATTGGCGCGCAACAGACTGACCAGAACCTCGTTCACCTCGCCGCGTTCGGCGAATTTCATGATCGGGATCTGGATGCCTTCCTCGTAGACCGATTTACCATCCGCCCCGAAGCCGCGCCCGCCCACATCGACCACATGGGCCGTGCAGGCGAAGAACCCGATCAATTCATCTCCGTTGAAAACCGGCGTGACCATCGTGATGTCATGCAGGTGCCCCGTCCCCAGCCACGGGTCGTTGGTGACATAGGTGTCGCCCGGGAACATGTTCTGACGCGGGATCGCCTCCAGAAAGTTGCCGACCGCCTCGGCCATCGTGTTCACGTGTCCCGGCGTGCCGGTCACCGCTTGGGCCAGCATCGCACCCTTGGCGTTGTAAACCCCGGCAGACAAATCGCCCGCCTCGCGCACGCTGGTGGAAAAGGCCGTGCGCAGCAGCGTCATCGCCTGTTCCTCGACCACGGAAATCAGGCGGTTCCACATCACTTGCATGCGGATTTCATCGACATGAGACATCTCAGCGTCCTTTCCGGATCAACAGGATCGTGCCGTCGGGCTGGATCACGGCATCGAAGGGCGAGGTGACGACGGTCGAGGTTTCGCTTTCCACGATCACGGCGGGCCCAGATATCCGTGCGCCAGGTGTCAGGGCGTCACGTTCGACAATCGTCGTGGCCAGTTCGGTTCCGGTCGCCGGATCGAACACCGCGCGGGTCAAGGCAACGTCGCCCCCTGCGCCATCTTTGGTCAGCGTCACCTTTTCTGGTGCCGGGCGAATGTCCTGCGCCTTGACCGACCATGTGACGAACTCGATCTCCGGCCCTTCGACCGCGCGGCCGAAAAACTGCGCATAGCGCGCGCGAAACGCCTGTTCGATCACGTCCTTGTCCGCGGCGGTAAAGGCACGATCCGGCAACGGCACGGGAATTTCCCAGCCCTGCCCGGCATAGCGCATGAAGGCCGTGACCTCGCGCTCGATCTTGCCGTCGGTCCCTGCCCTTACAAAGCTTTCAGCGGTGGCTTTCAACGCGTCCAGCATCGTGTTGGTGCCTTGCGGATCAAACCCGCTCAACCCCGCAATGCGCGAGGCAAGCGCCTCGTACCCGAACGGTGCCTTGAGAAACCCGATGGCCGAGCCGACGCCGGCACCCTGCGGGATCAGGCACATGTCGATGGACAGCTTTTCACACAGCCGTGCGGCGTGTAGCGGGGCGGCACCCCCGAATGCGATCATCACGTTATCGCCGATATTCTTACCGTTCTCGACGGCGTGCACACGGGCGGCGTTGGCCATGTTCTCGTCCACCACCTCGGCGATGCCAAAGGCTGCGGCCAGCGGATCAAGGCCCAGTTTGTCACCGAAGCCGCCGGCGATGGCTATGCGGGCTGCATCCACCGACAGCTTGATCTTTCCACCCGCGAAATCGTCCGGGTCAATCTTGCCCAGAACCAGATCGGCGTCAGTGATCGCGGGACGGTGGCCGCCGCGCTGGTAACAGGCGGGGCCCGGTTCGGACCCGGCGGATTCTGGTCCGGTCTGGATACGTCCCATGGCATCGACCCAGGCGATCGACCCGCCCCCTGCCCCGATCTCGATCATCTCGATCACCGGAATGGAGATCGGCATGCCCGATCCCTTGGCAAAACGATAGGTGCGTGCCACCTCGAAACTGCGGGCGGTCTGGGGCTGAAAATCCTCGATCAGGCATATCTTGGCGGTGGTGCCCCCCATGTCATAGCTGACGACCTTGTCCAGCCCGAAACGCTGCGCCACGTCGGCCGCAAAGATGGCACCGCCCGCAGGGCCGGATTCGATCAGGCGCACCGGAAAGGCCGAGGCTGTTTCAACCGAGATCAACCCGCCGCCGGAATGGATCATGAAGACCGGACAGGTCGCGCCCATCTCCTTGAGCCGGACCTGAAGCCGCGCAAGGTAGGATTCCATTTGTGGGCGCACATAGGCGTTGGCGCAGACCGTGTTGAACCGCTCGAACTCGCGCATCTGCGGGCTGACCTCGGACGAGATCGAGATCGGCAGGTCGAGCTTGGCCTCCAGAATCTCGCGCGCCCGCTGTTCGTGCGCACCGTTCAGGTAGGAATGGATAAACCCAATGGCGACGGCCCCGAACCCTTCGGTCTTGATCTTTTCGGCAAGCTTTTCCAATGCCGTTTCGTCCAGGGGCTGCAATTCCTGCCCCTGCGCACCGATCCGCCCCTTGACCGCAAACCGGTCCTCGCGCGGGATCAGCGGCGGCGGCAACTGGATGTCCAGATCGTACTGGGCAAAGCGGTTCTCGGTCCGCATCTCGATCACATCGCGGAACCCGTCCGTCGTGATCAGCGCCGTCCGTGCCCCGCGCCGCTGGATCAGCGCATTGGTGGCCAGTGTTGTGCCGTGAATGATGATGTCGACCTCGGGCAGGCTGACGCCCGCCTGTTCGGTCACGATGGCGATTCCGTCAAGGATCGACTGTTCAGGGGCCGTGTAATCCGTCAGCACTTTCGCCGAATGCATGACCCCGCGCACATCTAGCGCAATGTCGGTAAAAGTGCCGCCGATGTCAGCACCAAGGCGGATGCCCCGAGACAGAGTCATACCTTTTCTTTCGCTTTCAACGCTGCCTGGCGCATCTGAGACAGCGTGACCCGCGGCGTCAGCGCCTCGGGAGAAATGTTGAGATCAAGCACCGCGCCCGTCTTTGAGGCCTGCGCCCGCGCGAAGGCAGCGGCGAAATCATCGGTAGTCTCAACCCGTTCGCCGTGAAATCCATATGCCTTGGCCAGCGTCGCGAAATCCGGGTTCACCATGTCGGTTCCTGATACCCGCTCCGGGTAGTGGCGTTCCTGATGCGCGCGGATCGTGCCATAGATTCCGTTGTTCAGGATCAGGATGATGGGCTGCGCGCCTGCCTGCGCGGCGGTGGCCAGCTCCTGACAGTTCATCTGAAAATCGCCATCCCCCGCAAAGCAGACGACTGTCCTGTCCGGGTGGGCCACCTTTGCGGCCACGGCGGCGGGCAGGCCGTACCCCATCGCGCCCGATTGCGGCGCAAGAAGGCGCGCTTTGGGCCCGAACTTGAAGAATTTATTGGGCCAGACGGTGAAATTTCCCGCGCCGTTTGTCAGGATCACATCCTCGGGCAGCACGTCGCGCAGATGCGCCGTGACCTTGCCCATGTCCACTGGCGACGGAAGATCGCCCAGATCAAACCCGGCTTCGTAGGCCGCGTGCCCTTCGGCACGCCACGCCGCCCAATCCCCCGATACCGGTGCCGCAGCCAGCGCGCTGGCAAACGCGTTTGGCCCTGCCTGAATACCCAGGTCGGGCTGATAGACCTTGCCCAGTTCCAAATCCGACCCGTGAACATGGATCAGTCGTTGTTTCGGCAGCGGCACGTCAAGCAAGGTATATCCATCTGTGGAATTCTCTCCGAACCGGTTGTTCACGGCCAGGATAACGTCCGCGTCGGCGATAAGCTTCTTGACCGACGGCACCATGCCGACACCCGCCTCGCCACAGAAGGTGGGCGAAAAGTTGTCGTATTGATCCTGATAGCGGAACACCGAAACCACGGGGATATCCGAAGCTTCTGCAAATTTTTGCATGTCGGCACTACCCTCAGCCGTCCAGTTGCACCCGCCATAAAGGATCAGCGGGCGCGCGGCCCCTGACAGCATATCGCGCGCCTGTGACACCGCCTGCGCGGCGGGTTCGGGTTCGGGATACACCGCCGGGCCCCGCAGGGGCGCCGCGTCAGTATGGCTGGTCAACATGTCTTCGGGCAGCGCGATGACCACCGGGCCGGGGCGACCCGTCGTCGCCGTCTTCCAAGCGCGCGCAAGGATTTCAGGGATCCGGTCAACATCGTCGATCTCGACGGCCCATTTCGCGACCGTACCAAACATCGCGCGGTAATCGATTTCCTGAAACGCCTCGCGCCCCTTCATGTCCGTGCCGACCTGCCCCACGAAGACCAGCATTGGCGAACTGTCCTGCGTCGCGGTGTGAATGCCGATCGAGGCATTGGTGACGCCGGGCCCGCGGGTCACAAGGCAGACGCCGGGAATACCTGTCAGCTTGCCATAGGCCGCAGCCATGAAAGACGCGCCACCCTCGTTCCGGCACAGCACGAAATCCAGCTTGCCCTGCGTATCGTGCAGCGCATCAAGCACCGCAAGATAACTCTCGCCCGGCACACCAAAGCTTTTTCGCGCGCCCAGCGCGACGAGGCTTTCGACCAGAAGTTGACCACCGTGTCGCGTCATTGTCGTTTTCCCTTGTTGAAGCATGGCGCCCCGATCAGATGCACGTAGGCTGAGTGCACGACCGGATCTGGCCTCTTGCTTTCATGTTGACCACAAATAATTGGCTGGGAAATCGACAAAAGCCAACCTTTGTCACACTTGCCCGTCTGCGCCACGGGCCTATGACGTTACGCGGCCGGCATGCCCGTGGTAGTTTCCTCAGCAAATTCGAGTTGGATCAGATTTCCCAATGCTGAATGTGATCTGTGGGTATTCAATTCATTTGTCATAATAGCGCGGTCGACAGTCGCCCCGTCGTTCGACTACTCTTCCGCGCAAGGGCATCGTGTAATTTGTTGAGCCTGTCTCGTAGCGGTTGGGAGCTCGTTTCCATCCAATGACAACAAGGACGGTTGGGTTAGACAGCAGTCGTTTAAACAAACTCCTTGGCTCGTTGAACAGGCTGTTTTCGAGTATTAGGTAGCAACATCCGCGAACAATTTCCCATAAACCATCGACACCAAGCAAAAGGCAAAGTTCGGGCGGATGCTTTTCGCTAGGGATGCATACCCTTGAAAAAATAATGAATGGTGCCCCCACACGGACTCGAACCGCGGACCTACTGATTACAAATCAGTTGCTCTACCAGCTGAGCTATAGGGGCCTTAGCGTCCGATTAATAGCTTCGGCGCGCGGCTGCAAGACCGAATTTTGCAGCTCCGCATCATGGCCCGGTGTCTCAACGTCGATCCCGCCGCGGACCAGGAGCCGGGCCAAGCCGTTTGACTGCCCTGCGCCAAAACGCTAACCCCAAGGTTCACACTGGGCTTAGGGTAAAATCCGGCAGGCATGAAGGTCATCATTCATCCCGGCGCGCATCACACTGATGATGACCGCCTTTTGAAATGCCTTTTGCGCAACAAGGAAGATTTTTCCGGCAGGGGTGTTTCGGTCCCTGGTCCTGGCAAATACCGAACCCTTCTGAAGGACACGTTCAGCGCGCTGGAATCCGCGGATGCCGCCCCGGGTGCCCGTGACGTTCTGATTGACGCGATCCTGGACGATGAAACCGCAGACCGGATGATCCTGTCGAACGCTCATTTCTTCGGGTCTCCGCGATTTGCCCTGGGGCAGGATCAGTTCTATCCACTGGCCCCCCTGCGATTGCAGCAGATCGACCAGCTGTTCGAGGGCGATCAGATCGAGCTGTATTTTGCCATATGCAACCCGGCCACCTTCATTCCCAATGTTCTGGGCAAAGCCCCGGAAATGCATATCAGCAGCCTCCTGTCCGGGCTGAACCTGCAAAAGCTGCGCTGGTCCAAAATGCTCGAGCGGATCAGGGAGGCCGTGCCGGACATGCCGATCACGGTCTGGTGCAACGAAGACACGCCGATGATCTGGGCCCAGATCATTCGCCAGATGGCCGGTCTTGGGGATGGTGAAAAAATCATTGGCGGCTTTGATCTTTTAAGCACGATCATGACCCAAGAAGGCATGCGCCGATTCCGCACCTATCTGCACACGCACCGAAATCTGGATGAAATTCAGAAACGCGAAGTGATCGCCACCTTTCTGGACAAATACGCCATCGAAGACGCCATCGTCGAGGAACTGGACCTCCCGGGCTGGACGGACGAACTGATCGAGATGATGACCGAGCTTTATGACGCCGATGTCGAACGGATACTGCAGATGTCCGACATACAGATGATCGCCCCCTGACCTGCGACCCGAAACCGCTTGCATCCGGGTTCGGGCCCTTGCGATACCTATGTGCGGACAGATCGTGAGGTGCCCCAGAATGACCAGTCCCGGATTTCGCCGGTTTCTTCAGCCTCTTGTGCTGTGCCTGGCGTTGTTTGGGTCTGCGGTTGATGCGCAGCCGACCGTGACAGTGTTTGCGGCCGCCAGCCTCAAGACCGCGCTGGATGACGTGGCCGACCGCTACCTTGCGGACAGCCCGAACCAGGTGCAAATCTCGTATGGGGGCAGTTCCGCACTGGCACGCCAGATTCAGTATGGGGCTCCGGCGCAGGTGTTCATTTCGGCCAATGCGGCATGGATGGATACCCTTGAGGCAGATGGTGCTCTTGTCGATGACACCCGCGTCAATCTGCTGACCAACAGGCTGGTTCTGATCGCGGCCCCCGGCACTGATACAACGCTCAGACTGTCGGCGCATCCGGATCTGGCGGCTGCGCTGGGTCAGGACGGGCGTTTGGCGATGGCGCTGGTCGATGCGGTTCCTGCTGGCATTTATGGACGAGCGGCGTTGGAATTCCTTGGTCTGTGGGAGGACGTGCGCACACGCATTGCCCAGTCCGACAATGTGCGCGCCACCTTGCGGCTTGTCGCGATGGGCGAAGCGCCGCTTGGCATTGTCTATGCCACCGACGCGCTTGCCGATCCGCGCGTGCACGTCATCGACAGTTTTGCACCTGAAACCCACCCGCCAATCCGCTATCCGGCGGCGATCTTGCGCGATGGCGACACAGCCGAAACGCGCGATTTCTTTGACTTTCTCACAGGGCCTGCGGCGGCCGGGATATTTCGCGCACACGGGTTTGGCGTGATCGGAGCCGGTGAATGACGACTTGGCTGGGCCCCGAGGAATGGCAGGCGGTTGCCCTCTCGCTGAAAGTGGCGTTCTGGGCGACGCTGCTGGCGCTGCCACCGGGTATCCTGGTGGCCTATGCGCTTGCACGCTGGCAGTTTCGCGGCAAACAGCTGTTGAACGGACTGGTCCATCTGCCGCTGATCCTGCCGCCGGTGGTCACGGGCTACCTGTTGCTGCTGACATTCGGGCGGCGCGGCATGGTGGGCCATTGGCTGGAAGAGACCTTTGGCCTGGTCCTTGCCTTTCGCTGGACAGGCGCAGTTCTGGCGGCGGCAATCATGGCGTTTCCACTGATGGTGCGGGCGATCCGGCTGGGGGTCGAGGCCGTCGACCCAAAGCTTGAACAGGCCGCCGCGACCCTTGGCGCGCGCCGTTCCGCAGTGTTTTTCACCGTCACCCTGCCCCTCATCCTGCCCGCCTTGATCACCGGCGCGGTTCTGGCTTTTGCCAAGGCAATGGGTGAATTTGGCGCGACCATTACCTTTGTCTCCAACATTCCCGGCCAGACCCAAACGCTGCCTTCGGCCATCTATACCTTTCTGCAGGTGCCGGGCGGCGAAGGCCCGGCTGCGCGGCTTGTCATCGTGTCGGTCGTGGTGGCCATGGTGGCCTTGCTGGCGTCCGAACTGCTGGCGCGCCGTGCGGCAAAACGGATTTCCGGGACATGACCCTGTCACTCGACATCACCCACAACCAGGGCGATTTCACGCTGGACGTGGCTTTTGAGGCCCCGGGCGGGATCACCGCCCTTTTTGGCCGCTCCGGAACCGGCAAGACCACCGTCGTCAATGCGCTGGCAGGGCTGTTGCGCCCCGATACCGGACGGATCATGCTGGCGGGCAAACCCCTGTTCGACAGCGCTAAGGACCTGTGCCTGCCCCCGTGGCAGCGCCGCATGGGGTATGTTTTTCAGGATGGCCGCCTGTTTCCGCATATGACGGTGCGGCGCAACATGATCTATGGTCAGAAATTCGCCCCGGCCGACGCCACGGGCCCCACCCTTGATGACGTCGCCGACCTGCTGGGCATCACGAACCTGCTCGACCGCAAACCCGCCGCCCTGTCCGGGGGCGAGAAACAGAGGGTCGCCATCGGGCGGGCGCTGCTGTCGCGTCCGCGCCTGTTGCTTATGGACGAACCGCTGGCCGCGCTGGATGCGGCCCGCAAGGCCGAAATCCTGCCCTACCTGGAGCGGTTGCGCGATCATACCGATCTTCCGATCCTGTATGTCAGCCACTCGGTTTCCGAGGTTGCGCGTCTGGCAACGACGGTTGTCGTGCTTGAAGACGGGCGCGTTGCCCGGTCAGGTCCGGCCGAACAGGTGCTGTCCGATCCGGACATGGTGCGCCAACTGGGCGTGCGCGAGGCAGGGGCAGTTCTGCCGGCCCGCATCGCCAAACACCATGCCGACGGATTGACGGAACTGGCAATTTCCGGCGGACGGCTGTTTCTGCCCCGGATGGAAAACGCGGTAGGCACGCGTACCCGGGTACGCATTCTGGCCCATGACGTGATCCTGTCACGCACCTCCCCCGAGGGCCTGTCGGCCCTGAACATCTTGCCCGTCCAGATCATCGTCCTGCGCGAAGGCAGCGGGCCCGGCGTGGTGGCTCAGATGCAATGTGGCGAGGATAGATTGCTGGCGCGGATCACCCGCAGATCTGCGGATGCGCTTGACCTGGCGCCCGGAAAATCGGTTTTTGCAGTGATCAAATCGGTCTCTGTCGCCCGCACCGATGTCGGGACGGGCTGAGGCGGCCCGAAAGCCGCCCGCGGGTCACATGCCCAGCGCTTCCTTGTACATCTCCAGGATCGCTTCTTCTTCGGCGATGTCGTCCTTGTCGCGCTTGCGCAGAGCCACGACCTTGCGCATCACCTTGGTATCATAGCCACGCGCCTTGGCCTCGGCCATCACCTCTTTCTGCTGCTCGGCGAGGTCCTTTTTCTCACTTTCCAGCCGTTCGATCCGTTCGATGAACTGGCGCAGTTCGTCTGCGGTCACACGATAGCTGGCGTCGGTGTTGGTATCGCTCATGAAAGGGCTCCGTCTGAATGGTGATTGGCTTGCGGCCTCCCGGATACCGCCCCCAAGTCCGCGCCGCAAGGTGGGAAAGCCCCCCTGCCCCGGTCTTGCACCGGACGAACCGATCCGCTAAGGCCCGGACCGGGCCGTGGCCGTGCGCCAGCTCGCCGTCCCGCGCCACGAAAGGCGCCCTGAATGACCCGGAACGAGGTATCACATGTTCGAAATGATGATCTGGGGCGGTGCCGCGATGTCGGTTATCGGGCTGGTTGGTGTGCTCTGGTGCATTCTCAAGGTGACAAAGGCAAAACGCGCAGGCCTGAGTGATGAGGACCTGCGCGCTGCGGTTGCTTCGGTGCTGCCCATCAATCTGGGCGCATTCCTTTTGTCGGCCATTGGCCTGATGCTGGTGGTTGTGGGTGTGATCCTCGGCTGATCAGACCGGCATATTGTCAAACCGGTCTTCGATAGCTTCTTCCAAAAGAACGGTGTTCAGATCACGCACGCGCGGCGGAACATGCATGCCCTGCGCGATCATGTGTTCAACGACCCGATTCAACTCGGGCTGCAACTCAAGGCGTTTCTTGGGGCTGGCGGTCGAAACCTCGTTTGCAAGTTTTTCGGCGGCTTTCAGCAGCATCTTATCGTCCATCAGGGTCTCCCATTATTTTATGCTCTCCTGTCGATTCACTTTGTACCACAGGCATATGACGTTTTCTCGAATCTGCCCCAGAAGCAGCCCGGACAACGCGGATTTGCGCCGAACTGCTCATTCAATTGGCGAATTTAGCGCAAGAGTCGCATGATTCACCAATCCAAACCTTGATTCACGTCAATCCGGGAACGAAATGATGCTTGCAACATATGCATAAAACAATATATGTCTTGCCAAGCAGAAGGAGACCCTTCCATGACACCCACGGTCAAAGCTTTTTTTGACGAGGCGACCAACACGGTTTCCTACGTCGTTCGCGATCCCCAGGGCAGCGCCTGCGCCATCATCGACAGCGTTCTGGATTTCGATCACGCATCGGGGCGGACAGACACGTCCTCGGCTGACCGGATCATCGAATATGTGCGCGCTGAAAAGCTGAGCGTCGAATGGATTCTCGAAACCCACGTCCATGCCGACCACCTGTCGGCGGCCCCCTTCCTGCAACAGGCGCTGGGTGGCCAGATCGGGATCGGTGATAGGATCACGATCGTGCAGGACACGTTCGGCAAAGTGTTCAACGAAGGCACCGAATTCCAGCGCGACGGGTCACAGTTCGACGCGCTGTTCAAGGAAGGCGACAGTTTCCACATCGGTCAGCTGCGCGGAGACGTGCTGCACACCCCGGGTCATACCCCGGCCTGCCTGACCTATGTCATCGGCGATGCGGCCTTTGTCGGCGACACGCTGTTCATGCCCGATTTCGGCACGGCGCGCTGCGACTTTCCCGGCGGATCGTCCGAGACGCTTTTCAAATCCATCCAGAAGATTCTGGCCCTGCCGGATGGAACCCGCATTTTCGTAGGCCATGACTATAAGGCCCCCGGTCGGGACGACTATGCATGGGAAACCACCGTGGGCGAACAGAAAGCCCTGAATATCCACATTGGCCAGGGTCGCAGCATCGAGGAATTTACCCGGATGCGCGACACACGGGATGCCACGCTGCCGATGCCGCGCCTGATCCTGCCTTCGCTGCAGGTGAACATGCGGGCCGGCAACATGCCCGATCCGGACGATCAGGGCGACGTATTTTTGAAGCTGCCCGTAAACAAGATCTGATCACTAAGATCACCACTCACAAACAAAAAAAGCGCGAACAACTGAAGGACAGACCTGATGGAACAGGATTGGATATGGGGCTTGGTTGGCGGTTTCGTCATCGGCCTTGCGGGGGCCGTTTACCTGTTGGGGAACGGCCGCATCATGGGAGCAAGCGGTATCATCGGCGGGCTCGTCGATGGAACGGGATGGAACACCGCCCTTGAACGCCTGGCCTTTCTGGCAGGTGTGATTGTACTGCCGATCATCATGACACCGCTTTACAATGTCGACATCGCAACGCACGTGACCAGCAATTACGCGGTCATCATTGTTGCCGGCCTGCTGGTCGGGGTGGGATCGCGGATTGCCAATGGCTGTACGTCGGGCCACGGCGTGTGCGGCATTTCGCGGCTCTCGTTGCGCGGCATGGTCGCGACCGTCTTTTATATCCTCGCCGGTGGTCTGACCCTGGCGCTGCTGCGCCATGTCTGGGGGCTGATCTGATGCGGATTATTTTTTCGCTTCTTTCCGGCAGCCTGTTTGGCGCCGGTCTCTTCATGTCCGGTATGACCGACACGACCAAGGTTCAGGGATGGCTGGACGTGTTCGGCGACTGGGACCCGACGCTTGCCTTTGTGATGGGCGGCGCGATCATACCGATGTTCATCGCATGGCGCCTGACCCATGGCCGCAAACCTGCCGCCGGGGGAGAGTTTCCTGCCCTGCCCCGCCCCGAGCTTGACCGCCGTCTGGTCACCGGATCGGTGATCTTTGGCATGGGCTGGGGACTGGCCGGATTGTGCCCGGGACCCGCAGTTGCATCGCTCAGCTATGGTGGTGCGGGTGGTCTTGTGTTCATGGCCGCGATGCTGGTTGGCATGGGCGCGGCGCCAGCAGTGGGCCGGACGCTGGACAGGCTTGCCGTGGCGGCGTAAGGGTGCGCCATGCAAGCACGTCAACTGTCCCCCCGCTATCAGGTCTCGCCGCAAATCGCGGTCGAGGATATCCCCGCAATTGCAGCTGAAGGGATTACCACCATCATCTGCAACCGCCCGGATGCCGAAGTCCCGCCAAGCCATCGGGCAGACGCCATTGGCGCGGCGGCGCGGGCTGCGGGTCTGACATTCGAGGTTCTGGAACTGACACATCAGACCATGACCCCGGAAAACGTGGCCAGGCAGCGGGCACTGATCGACACTGCCGACGGTCCGGTGCTGGCCTATTGCGCCTCGGGCACGCGGTGTTCAGTGGTCTGGGCGCTGGGTCAGGCAGGCGACATGGCGACCGACGATATCCTGGCCGCGACTGCAAACGCCGGATATCAGCTGGACGGGTTGCGCCCTACGTTGGAGCAACTGGCCCGGTCACAGGGTTGAGATAAAACGAAAGTCATGATGCGCGCCGGGTCCAGCCCGGCGCGTTTTTCGTTCAGCGGTCAGTTGACATCGTCAAATGCGGGGACCTGCCCCTCGTCTTCAAGGGACAGCCCGGCCAGTTCCGAAATTTCGGCGGCAGCATCTTCCGGGCTCAGGTTGAGAAAATCGCTTTCGGTCTCTTCATTCTGTAGTCCGGTCAACCCGTCGACATCCGCAGCCGCCCCGACAGGATCGGGCGTCGGCCATATCTCTTCCAGCCGTGCTGGCGGTAAGTCGTGAGTTGTATCATCCGCATGTGCCGACGCCGGGATGCCCGGGGTGTCGATCAGCGCCTGAAATTCCATCCGCCCTGCTGTCTGCGGCGCAGTCTGCACTGCCGCGACCTCGTTCAGGCGAACGGCCCACAGGCCGCCCGACTGCCCCAGACACGCCGCGGCGACCCTGCGCCCATCGATCGCAATCAGTTCTGCCTGGTCCAGCCGCTGTCGGTTCAGCGGCAGGATGTCACCCGCTTGCATCTTGCCCAGATCGGACAATGAGAGGCGCAGGCGCCCGACCACGGCCATCAGATTCGCCCGCGCCGTCGACAGGGACTGTTCCAGACGAGGCCCGGCATCAACCGTTTCAGTCTGACCTGACACCTGCCCCGCCTCGATATCAGGCAGGACAAGGCAGATCGCGCCCTGCAGCAGGCCACCTTCAAATTCGAGTGTCAGGTCAAATACGCGAAACCGTTCAGCCTCGACCGCAAGCATCAGGCTGCGCATATCCTCGGCCCGCGCCCCAAAGCGGTATCCGTCCAGACATTTCCGGTCCAACGCGCTGTCCGCGATGCCGCCGGCCCGGGCCAGCATTTCATCCATCAACGGCGCAACCATTGCCGCATCGGTCGCGGTAAACGGACGCTCCCCCGGATCGCCGCCCAGAACGCGCCCGGTGGTCTGCTGCTGGATCAGCGCCGCCAGCGCGCCGCGATCCACACTGGCCCCGCCCACGCGCCCGTCCGGCCCGTCAAGCAAAAGCAACAGACGATCATCCCTGAGATGCTCAGCCAGGGCGTCCTGCGCACTGCGCGTCTGGACCGCGCCGATCACCGACAGCGGCATGTCGAACAGATCTGCCGCGCTGCGCGCCAAGCCAAGTCTGAGCGCGCGCAGTGCCGACCGACCGGTTTTGCGCGTGCCGTCGCGCCCGGCGGCCATCTTGCGCTGAAGTGCGGTGTCTGATGCCTTGGCTTCCATGCGGTTCCGACCTGCTGACATTGGCCCTTTCAGGCTCAGGTCTATGCAAGGTTGGTTACGAATGCCTTTACAGACTTCTATTGCGCTGCCATTTCCCGCGCCATTGGCAAGGTTACGCGAAACGCGCCACCGCCCTGCCCCCTGAGGTACGAGACATTCCCGCCCAGCCGCTGTATGATCTCGCGGCAGATCGCCAGCCCCAGCCCCGCGCCGCCGGCCTTTTCCGCACTGACGCGGGCAAATTTCTCAAATACCATCGATTGCGCGTCGACTGGAACACCACTACCGTTGTCGATGAAATCCACCACCAGAACGCCGCCGTCCTGATGGACGTCAATTGACAGTTCGGGATCGGACGCATCGCAATATTTCTGGGCATTCGCGATCAGGTTTATGAACACCTGCGCCAACCGGTCGAGATCGGAATAGAGATGTACCGTTTCGTTCAGGCGCCGCCGCTTGACCCGCAAAGGCCCCTGCGACCCCGCCAATGCCGCGGAAACCGCGTGATCCAGCACATGTTCAAGCGACCCGCTGCGCATGTTCAGATTGACCTGCCCGCTTTCAAGGACGCTCAGGTCCAGCAAATCATCCAGCAGACGGGTCAGCCGCAATGCCTCATCATGAATGATCGTGGCATAGCGGCGCTTTTCCTGTGTCTCCAACCCGTTTGCATCACGCAGGATTTCCGAAAACGCGCGGATCGACGTCATGGGGGTGCGCAGTTCATGGCTGACCTGGCTGAGAAAGGAATCCTTTTGTACCGAAATTTGGGTCAGCTTCTCGTTGGCTTCCCTCAACTGCCCGGCGGTCCGGGTCAATTCTTCCGACTGTGCCTCAAGCTTGCTTGAATACTCCAGCATCTGCGCGCTTTCGTCGGCGACAGCCAGCAGGTCCTGAACCGACACCGAACTGCCTCCGACGATCTGCCCAATCATCGCATGCGCCGTGGCCGCGCCGACCGACCCGGCCAATTGCCGTTCCAGTTTTTCCAGGAATTCGGGCGTCGGTTCCGGCAATTCCCCGTGCCCGCCCTGCCGCGCGGCCTCGCTATGGAACAGGGCGCGCGCATCTTCCGAGCCCAAAATCCTCTGCGTCATCACCATCAGGTCCTCGGTCTGGGCAACCGAACCGGCCCACCCGCGCAGACCTGCGGTATGGTCGAACACATTGACGAACTGCGCCCCCTGCAGCCGTTCGACCGGATTGGGAAAACTGATCAGCGACGCGGCGCAGAACGCCAGCGTGTTCAGCGACAGGCTCCACATCACCGCATGCACAATCGGATCCAGCCCTGAGATGCCGAACAATGCCTGTGGCCGCAGCCACGACCAGCCAAACAGGCCGTTCTGCATGATCGTTTCCGGCATCACGCCGGTGCCCAGCCCCGGCAGCAGCAAAACATAGAACCAGACCACGAACCCGGTGATCAGACCCGCCAAGGCCCCGACCCGCGTGGCCCCGCGCCAGAACAATCCCCCGACCAGCGCCGGCAGGATCTGGGCGATCCCTGCAAAAGCAATCAGTCCGATCGAGGCCAGCGCCGTCCCGCCGCCCGACAGTTCGTAGTAAAAACAGCCCAGCGCCATGATCACGCCGATCGAGATCCGCCGCGCCAGCAAGACAAAGTTGCGCACATCGCCCGATACCGAGGCCCCTGTGCCCCGCGACGACAGCCAGATTGGCATGACAATATGGTTCGAAACCATCGTCGACAGGGCCATTGCAGCCACGATCACCATGGACGTGGCCGACGAGAACCCGCCCAGGAACGAGAGCATCGCCAACCCTTCGCGTCCCTGGCTCAGCGGAACGGTCAGAACAAAAAGGTCGGGGTTTGCCCCGGCTGGCATAAGGTCCAGGCCGACAACCGCGATAGGCACCACGAACAGGCTCATCAGAAACAGATAAAGCGGAAAGGCCCAAGCGGCGGTGCGCAAATGCTGCTCGTCGTCGTTTTCGACGACCATCACCTGAAACATCCGCGGAAGGCAGACGAAGGCCGCCGCCGACAGGAAAGTGATCGCCGCCCAGCGCCCGCCATTGACCTGCCAGTGTCCGATCTCGGATGCATCGATCCGCGCCAGCGTTTCGGGAATGCCCCCCGCGATGCCCCAGACGACGAATATCCCCACCGCAAGCAGGGCCACCATCTTGACCACCGCTTCTAACGCGATGGCGGTGACCACACCGTGGTGGCGTTCGTTCGCATCCAGGTTCCGGGTGCCGAACAGAATGGCAAAGACCGCCAGTCCCGCCGCAACCCAGAACACGCTGGCCCCTTCGTCATATCCGCTGTTGGGGTCTGCTTCGGCAAAGATTGAAAAAGACAGCGTAATCGACTGGAGTTGAAGGGAAATATAAGGCGTGATCCCGATCACCGCGAGCAAGGTCACGCAGACGGCCAGCGTGTTCGATTTGCCATAGCGTGACGAAATGAGGTCCGCGATCGAGGTCACCCGCTGACTGCGCCCGATCCGAACCAGTTTGCGCAGGCCCCACCACCAGCCGATCATCACAAGCGTCGGCCCGATGTAGATCGTCACGAATTCAAGACCGGACCGCGCCGCGTATCCAACGGCGCCGTAAAACGTCCACGCCGTGCAATAAATCGACAGGGAAAACGTGTAGACGAGCGGTGAGCGCAACCAGGTGCTGCGCCCACGGGCCGCCACCCGATCGGCCAGAAAGGCCACTGCGAACAACAGGGCCACATACCCAAGACAGACCAGAACCAGAAGGTTGAGCGACGCCATTAGCCCTGCCCCGGCCCTTGTGGCCCGTCTGCCTCGCCCCAGCGGCGGAGAATGTATCCGAACACGGCGGCACAGGCGATCAGGCCACCCCAGGCAACGAAGACGTAAAGATAGGCCCCGGACGTGCTGACCCCCGGTTCGGCGATGTCATCCCCGCCGCCGGATCTGGGCCACAACAAGGGGATCATGAACAGGACTGTCCCCAGAATAGGCAAAAGCCGCGCCGCATCCATCAACCGGCGGCGTCGGTATCCACGCCGTTCAAGAAACAGGGCCTGCGATCCGGGCTTGGTACCCGGCAGGTCGTTGCCCTCCTGGGTCATGGGCGCGATGCCTGCGCCACCAGATCCCGCACGGCGGTCAGCACTTCGGTGTTTGAAAACGGTTTGGTCATGAACCGGCTGACACCAGCCCTTTCGGCCATGTCCCGGTCGCGGGACTGACCGCGCGCCGTCAGCATCAGCACCGGCAAAGCCGCCAGGTCCTGAATATCCCGCAGTTCGCGCAGGATTTCCATGCCGCTTTTGCCGGGCAACATCATGTCCAGAATCACCAGATCAGGCTTTGCCGCCTGTATCACCTCAACCGCGTCACTGCCGTCTTCATGCGTATCCACATGCCACCCGTCACGGGTCAGCAGGAAACGAATGGCCTCGATAATGTTTGGTTCATCCTCGATCAGCAGAACATGCCGGTTCATTGATCGCTCTTCCTCCCCCATAAGGCGCAGTCCACGCTACGCCTCAGCACCGTTTTTCAGATGCCTTTCAATCAGCTTAGCCGCGCAGTTGCATCCCTGTCAAAATTCTTTCCGCAAAATGGACGGCTCGCGGCGGGCGTGACATCCGACGCGCGGGCACACGCGGCAACTGCTCCCAACTGCGCGTACGTCGCCTTCGGTTTCATCCGCTTGCTGGACCGGCAGGATCAGCATGGTCGCATGATACAGCGGCTCCTCGTCAAAGCTCGTGACGCGCTGCGGCCAGGCCAATGCCATACAATCGAACTGGGCCCCCGTACGCCCCATTTGCACGATCCTGCGGCGCACCGGAACCAAGGGACGACTCAGCACCTGAAACAGCGGCCATAGCGGACAGGGTGATCCGAAGCGCGGAACCGAGAACCCGTTGATGGGCCGCCGAAAAAGAACGCTGCCAGAGGCGTCACAGACCACCAGCCCGGCCTCGAATGGCAAGGCTCCTTCGGGCATAGCTGCCAACCGGCGCAACACCGTCGGCAGCTCGGCTTCGAACTCGGTTGCGAGCGCCATCGGGTCCGGCCCCAGTCGGTTGATCGCCTCCAGAAACGGCTCATAGGGCAAGGCCCGCGAATCCGCGACATATATCGCCAGCAACTCGCGCGCGATGTGGCGCGCCGCACCCGAGGCCAACCCCGGTGCCGACTTGACCAATGTATCAGGGTCACTTTCCCCCGTCTCCAAAGCGGGAAAGTGATATCCGTGGGCCGCAAAAAACGCTTCGGCTTCTTCGCGGGGTATGCCACGTTGGTCATCGCCGTTGTCCGTATCGTCCAGATACGTCACCAGCGCCTTGCTACTTTCGGCCAGCCGACGGCTGTCCTCGTTCAGATTGCGGTGAAACCTGTCGCGCCATTCCTGCTCCAGCTCGCCGGTTTCCGCCAGAATCGAAGCGGTCGAGCGGATTGCCGCGGCGGTGGACAGAACCTCGTGCAGGGAACCCGCCAGATGCGGGTCATGCGCCAACCGGTCGGAAAGAGTTTCGACCGTGCGTTCCAGCGATGCGATCCTGCGGTGCCCCAGAGCCAGAACCTCGGCCCAGCCCGGAAAGCGACCGGCAAATTCGTCGGCCCGGTCGGTTTCCGCCGCGACCGCGCCGGCATCGGCGGCTGCCTCGCGCAGCGTCGCGATCAACGCAGCCTCGGCGCCTTCGGTCAGCATCGAAGGCTCGACCCCCAGAACCCGGGCGATGTCGACCAAGAGTTTTCCGCCGATTCTGCGGCGGTTATGCTCGATCAGATTGAGGTAGGAAGCTGAAATGCCAATTTGTCGCGCAAGGTCGGCTTGCCGCAAACCCGCAATTGATCGTCGTTCCCGGATACGGCTGCCGGTCAGAGTGTCACGCGCCATGTCGGGCAGGCCCTTTTTTCACTTTATTTCAACGAGTTTCTGCATTGCAACATAATGCAATTTACAGATCCCTCACACTGCTTGTGTATTTATTTACAAAAATATTGTGACCATCAAGGGGTTTATTGCGTGGTTTTCTGGTAATGCCGCATAGTGAATTTGCACAAACGTGCCTGCACTGCGCGATTACGAGGAGCCGCGCAGTGCGTTTCACGCAATGGGAGGATTTTAATGTCCAAATCTGATGTCACACGTCGTGGCGTGCTGAAGACCGGTACACTTGCCGGTGCCGGCGTCGCTCTGCCGACCATTTTCACCGCGTCATCCGCGGCCGCTTATCTGAACGAACCTACAGGGTCGTCCGTCACGCTGGGTTTCAACGTACCCCAGACCGGCCCTTATGCCGACGAAGGCGCCGACGAACTGCGCGCCTATGAGCTGGCTGTTGAGCACCTGAACGGTGGCGGCGACGGCGGCATGCTGAGCACCTTCAGCTCGAAAGAACTGCAGGGCAACGGCATCCTGGGCAAGAAAGTCGAATTCGTTACAGGTGACACTCAAACCAAATCGGACGCAGCCCGCGCATCGGCCAAGTCGATGATCGAAAAAGATGGCGCAGTCATGATCACCGGCGGTTCCTCGTCGGGTGTTGCGATCGCCGTTCAGGGTCTCTGCCAAGAGGCTGGCGTTATCTTCATGGCGGGTCTGACCCACTCGAACGACACCACCGGTAAAGACAAGAAAGCCAATGGCTTCCGTCACTTCTTTAACGGATACATGTCGGGCGCCGCACTGGCTCCGGTTCTGCAGAGCCTTTATGGCAGCGACCGTAAAGCCTATCATCTGACCGCCGACTACACCTGGGGCTGGACCCAGGAAGAGTCGATCAAAGCATCGACCGAAGCTCTGGGCTGGGAAACCGTGAACGCCGTGCGCACGCCGCTGGCCGCGACCGACTTCTCGTCCTATATCGCTCCGGTTCTGAACTCCGGTGCTGACGTTCTGGTTCTGAACCACTATGGCGGGAACATGGTCAACTCGCTGACCAATGCGGTTCAGTTCGGTCTGCGCGACAAGCAGGTGAACGGCAAGAACTTCGAAATCGTTGTTCCGCTCTATTCGCGCCTGATGGCGAAAGGTGCCGGCGAAAACGTGAAAGGCATTCACGGTTCGACCAACTGGCACTGGTCGCTGCAGGACGAAGGCTCCAAAGCATTCGTGAAATCCTTTGGTACCAAGTACGGCTTCCCGCCGTCGCAGGCTGCTCACACCGTGTATTGCCAGACCCTGCTCTATGCAGACGCGGCGACACGCGCGGGCACCTTCAACCCCTGTGGTATCGTCGAAGCGCTGGAAGGCTTCGAATTCGACGGTCTGGGCAACGGCAAAACACTGTACCGTGCCGAAGACCACCAGTGCTTCAAGGACGTTCTGGTCGTGCGCGGTAAAGAAAACCCGACGTCCGAGTTCGACCTGCTGGAAGTTGTCGAAGTGACACCTGCCGCTCAGGTTACATATGCACCGGATCACCCGATGTTCGCCGGTGGCGAACTCGGCAAGTGCAACCCGGGCGCCTAAGTCGCCCAGGACTTGGCCCGGCCGCGCCGCACGCGTGGCCGGGCACTCTCTTGAACCGGACGCCTTTGTGACAAAACACCGGCCGGTTCTTACCTAATTCCACCCTGATCAACCCAAAGGTGGGGACCGATGGACGCGATTATCCTCCAAATTCTGAACGGGCTCGACAAGGGCTCGGCCTATGCGCTGATTGCGTTGGGCCTGACTCTCATCTTTGGCACGCTTGGCGTTGTCAACTTTGCGCATGGCGCGCTGTTCATGGTCGGTGCCTTCTGTGCCGTGACGATGCAGCGCTTGCTGAATCTCAGCTTTGAAACCGTTGATGAGACGCAAAAAGACTTTCTCGGCAACGCGATGAAGGTCAAAACCCCCTATGTCGAAGCCTGGTTCGGCCCCGAGACTGGCGCTGCCATCATCGACTGGTCCGTGCCTCTGGCCATTCTTCTGGCCATTCCGGTCATGCTGGTGGTCGGGTACGTCATGGAACGCGGGTTGATCAAACACTTCTACAAACGTCCGCACGCTGATCAGATCCTCGTGACCTTTGGCCTGGCCATCGTTCTGCAGGAAATCGTGAAATATTTTTACGGCGCCAACCCGATCCCGACCGGCGCCCCCGACGCGTTCCGAGGATCTTTCGACTTTGGCGTTCTGCTGGGCTTTGATCCGAACGCGATCATCTACCCCTACTGGCGTATGGTCTATTTCGCATTTGCCGCTGTCATCATCGGTGCCGTCTTTGCGTTCCTGCAATTCACGACCTTCGGTATGGTGGTGCGCGCCGGCATGGCCGACCGCGAAACCGTTGGCCTGCTGGGCATCAACATCGACCGCCGCTTTACACTGATGTTTGCCATCGCCGCCGCGGTGGCGGGTCTGGCCGGGGTGATGTATGCGCCAATCAACTCACCCAACTATCACATGGGCATGGATTTCCTCGTGCTCAGTTTCGTGGTGGTTGTTGTCGGCGGAATGGGCAGCCTTCCGGGCGCCGTACTTGCCGGGTTCATGTTGGGTATTCTCGAGGCCTTCGCTTCGATGAACGAGATCAAAGCGATCCTGCCCGGCATTGACCAGATCATTATCTACCTTGTTGCGATCGTCATCTTGCTGACCCGGCCCCGTGGCCTGATGGGACGCAAGGGCGTGATGGAGGACTAAGCGATGCTCGGACTCGACAAAAAAGACACTACACTTTTGATCATCGTGGCCGTGCTGGCACTGTTCGCGCCGTTCATTCTCAACCCCTTCCCCGAAGGCAGCGCCATGGCGCAGTTCAACGCGGGCTATCCCGACCTGATGCAGCGCTTCGTGATCTTCGGGATCCTGGCGATCGGGTTCAATCTGCTCTTTGGCCTGACCGGCTATCTCAGCTTTGGTCACGCGGCCTTTCTCGGTGTGGGCTCTTACGCTGCGGTGTGGATGTTCAAACTGCTCAGCTACAACGTGATCCCGTCGATCATCCTGTCGGTCATCGTTGCCGGGCTGTTTTCGGTGCTGATCGGTTTTGTCAGCCTGCGTCGCTCGGGGATCTACTTTTCGATCCTGACACTGGCCTTTGCGCAGATGTCCTACAATCTGGCCTATTCGGTTCTGGGCAACCCCAGTTCCAGCTATAACCTGACCAACGGTGAAACAGGTCTTCAAGTCTATAACTCGGACCCGCAAATCTTTGCCTCGGCCAATGCGCCTGACGTGCCCCACCTCTTTGGTATGGCGATGCGCAGCAGCTACCAGCTGGAACTGGGCAACTGGCTGTTCACCTTCAACGCGGGCTACTACGTCTGCGCCATCATCATGCTGGCCAGCTTCTATCTTGCGATCCGCATCTTCCGCTCACCCTTTGGCATGATGCTGCGTGCGGTCAAATCGAACCAGCAGCGGATGAACTATACCGGCCTGAACACGCGCCCCTACACTCTGGCTGCGTTCGTGATTTCGGGCATGTATGCCGGTCTGGCCGGCGGTCTGCTGTCCTCGATGGACCCGCTTGCCGGTGCCGAACGGATGCAGTGGACGGCCTCGGGTGAGGTTGTTCTGATGACCATCCTTGGCGGCGCCGGTACGCTGATCGGCCCGATCCTTGGCGCGGGGTTCATCAAGTACTTCGAAAACATCTTCTCCAAGATCAATGACACGGTCCTGCACCAGTGGTTCGCATTCATGCCCGACGGACTTGAAGACGCCATGGTGTTCATCGTCCACCCCTTCATCGGTAAAGGCTGGCACCTGACACTGGGCCTGCTGTTCATGCTGGTCGTGATCTTCCTGCCCGGTGGCCTTGTCGAAGGTGGCCAGAGAATTGGCAACTGGTTGCGCAATCGCAAAAACGCCGGTTCCGATGACAAAGCGGCCGGTTCCACCGAGCCTGCGGAATAAGGAGACAGACAGATGGGTATCCTTGAAGTCAAGAACGTCAATAAACGCTTTGGTGGTTTGCAGGCCTTGGGCAACGTGAACCTTTCGGTTGCCGAAAACACCGTGCACGCCATCATCGGTCCGAACGGCGCGGGCAAATCCACCCTGCTGAACTGCCTTGTGGGCAAGCTGATCCCGGACACCGGATCGGTCATGTTCGACGGGCAGTCCGTTCTGGGACGTGCGCCTTACGAGATCAACCAGATGGGCATTTCGCGCGTTTTCCAGACGCCGGAAATCTTCACCGATCTGACGGTGATGGAAAACATGATGATCCCCTGCTTTGCCAAACGGGACGGGTCGTTCGAAATGAACGCGCTGACCTCGATGGCCGGTCAGAAGGACATCATCGAACGCGCCGAACAAATGTTGGTGGACATGAACATGGCTGACAAGCGTCACATGCACGCGGGCTCCATGTCGCGCGGTGACAAACGTCGCCTGGAAATCGGCATGTGCCTCAGTCAGGAACCACGCCTGTTGCTGCTGGACGAACCCACCGCCGGTATGGCGCGGGCCGACACCAACAACACCATCGATCTGCTGAAACAGATCAAGGAAGAGCGCGACATCACCATCGCCATCATCGAACACGACATGCATGTGGTGTTCTCGCTGGCCGAACGGATCACCGTTCTGGCGCAGGGCACTCCGCTGGTGGAAGACACGCCCGAAAACATCAAAGGCCATCCCAAAGTGCGCGAAGCGTACCTTGGCGAAAGCGCATAAAGGGAGAAGACCAAGATGAACGTCAAACCGGACTTTTCCAAGAACGCAAACCAGGCGACCACCGCCCCGGCCTTTCTTTCGATCTGGGATGTGCATGCCTATTATGGTGAAAGCTATATCGTCCAGGGCATCAGCTTTAACGTCCACGAAGGCGAAATCCTTGCCCTTCTGGGGCGGAACGGCGCGGGAAAAACCTCGACCTTGCGGACCATTGCCCGTCTGGCCGACCCCGAACTGAAGCACGGTGAAATCTGGCTGGATCACAAGCCGCTGCACAATATGACCAGCTACGAGGCGTCGGCCGCCGGTCTGGGCCTGGTGCCCGAAGATCGCCGCATCATCCCCGGCCTCACGGTCGAGGAAAACCTGCAACTGGCCCAGATCGCCCCGCCCATCGGCTGGTCTATCGAACGGGTGTACGAACTGTTTCCGCGTCTGGGCGAACGCCGCAAGCAAGAAGGCGTGACCCTGTCGGGCGGTGAACAGCAGATGCTTGCCATCGCGCGGGCCCTGTGCCGGGACATCAAGGTGCTGTTGCTGGATGAACCTTACGAAGGTCTGGCGCCGGTGATCGTGGATGAGATCGAAAAGACCCTGATCACCATCAAGGAACTGGGGATCACCACGGTCATCGTCGAACAGAACGCCGTGCGGGCCCTGGAATTGGCCGACCGCGCCGTCATTCTGGACACCGGTGGAATCGTCTTTGACGGCACAGCCGCCGAAGTTCTGGAGAACGAGGAACTGCGCGCCGAATACCTGGCCATTTGATCCGGCCAGTTTTAGGCAAATCCAAATCGCAAAAAGGCGGGCACTAAGGCTCGCCTTTTTCTTTTGTTAACACTTTCCCGGCAGCTTCATTGCCGGGTGAGGGCTCCGTCGACCAAGACTTGGAGCATTCCGATGCATATCACATACGGCGTACCGATCATGGCACCCCAAACCACAGGGCACCCCGCCGCCCTGCCCGCAGACGCGCAGGCCGCCGCGTCCACGCAGCAGGTCACGCCGCCAGCTGCGAGTAGCGACACATCCGATGCGCAACACCGCGACCATCCTCACGATCAAAACACGGCACCGCCGTCGGCGATGCAAATCAAGATCATGGAGCTTCTCGAGCAACAGGCTCGGGAAGCAAAAATGAGCTGAACCTCCAGCCCGTTCTCACGGCATTTAACATCGAAGGGCCGACGTGGATAAGCCAAAGCGACGTTAACTTGCGTCAATTCCGATAAGGCTCCTATGCCGTATCCTGCACACATTGGGACCCTATCCATCGATTTTTGGAGGATGTTTGATGTTAAAAAAAGTGATTGCCGTCTTTTCAGCATGTCTTCTGTTAGCAGCATGCGAAACTGAAACAGTTGAACAAATCGTGCCGGCTCAAATCTCAACGGGCAAGGCACGTTTGGTCCTTTACCGCACAGGACAATTCGCAGGATCTGCAAATCTTTACACAGTGTCGGTAAACGGTTCACCGATCACTCACATGGGAATAAATACCAAACGTGTTGCTGATGTCCCTGCAGGCCCCGTACAGATCAGGGCAGAAACTTACGTTCATTTGTTCAATGTCGGCCTGATGACCGCATTGCAGGCTAAACCCGAAATCACATTGAACACCAATTCCGGTGCGACCTACTATATCCGTGTTTCAGCACGGGATTGGGATGCCAGTCCTGTCCTGACCAACGTACCAACGTCAACCGGGGCTGCGGAGTCTGCCAATTTGAGCTCGGCAATGACGCCCTGAGGGGACATTCGAACTGAAGAGCGGGCTCAGACATATTCAAGTATCGCTTTATGGGAGCCATATGGCCTCAATCCAATTTCGGGGCATTCTGTTTTCTTTAGAAACGGGAAACTATGTGGGCGGAACCATTAGTCTCAACTTTGTTTTCAGAACCTTGCCGTAATTGTTCTTCGGCAATTCATCGACATGCAGGTATAGCTTGGGTCGTTTGAAGCGAGCAATATTCTCATTGCACAGCTGATCAAGTTCCGCTGTGCCTGCCGTACCCACGACAAAGGCCACAACCTCTTCGCCCCAATCGGGGTGAGGCCGTCCGACCACCGAGACTTCGCTTACCTCGGGATGCTGCAACAGGACTTCCTCCACCTCACGCGGATAGACGTTTGATCCGCCCGAGATGATCATGTCCTTGGAGCGGTCCTGCATGGTGACATAGCCCTCACCGTCCATGAACCCCATGTCACCCGTCATCAGCCAGCCGTCGATCAGCGTTTTCCGGTTTGCCTCGTCGTTCTGCCAGTACCCCGGCATGACGACATCGCCGCGCACCATGATCTCGCCAATTTCACCTGCCGGCAAAACCTGCCCCTGCGCATCGCCAATGCGCACCTCGACCGGGGCCTGCGCCCGACCCACACTTGCCAGTCGCGTGCGCCACCGCGGGTGGTTGCGGTCCGCCACTTCGGCCCGCGACAGGGCGCTGATTCCCATGGGGCATTCGCCCTGCCCGTAAATCTGCACGAACCTGGGGCCGAAAACATCCACCGCGTCGACAATATCGGCCACGTACATCGGCCCGCCGCCGTAAACCACGGTCCGCAGGCCTGTGCCGGTTTCGCCCGTTTGTTTCGCCACATCGGTCATGCGACGGACCATGGTGGGCGCGGCAAACATCTGCACGCGCCCAAAATGGCGTGACAGATCAAAAATCTCGGCCTCGTCAAATCCGCCAGACACCGGGCACACGTGACGCGCGCCCATCAGCACATGGATCATGTTGTATATCCCAGCCCCGTGGCTCATCGGGGCCGCGTAAAGGATACTGTCTTGGGGGCTGACCTGATCCACGTCCGACAGATAGGCCAGCGACATCACCGTCAGCATCCTGTGCGTGATCATCACGCCCTTGGGCCGCCCTGTCGTGCCCGACGTGTAAAACAGCCACGCCAGATCATCTCCCGCGCGCGTCACCGGACCCGCCACTGGATCACATTGCAGGGCCTGCTCAAAGTCGGCGCCCTGTGTCGAACACACCCGAACAGTCACGCCCGCCTCGTGCAGCGATCCGTCCAGCCCGGATGAAGCAAACACAATCAACGCGCCAGAGTTCTCAATGATGAACGCCGCCTCGCGCCCATGCAATTTGGCGTTGACCGGCACCGCCACGGCCCCCGCGTACCAAATGCCATAGACCGCCATCAGATATTCGGGGCAGTTTTTCATGAAGATCGCCACCCGATCCCCTGGCGCGATGCACTGGTCCTGCAACCACGTCGCAAGCGCCCCGGCGCCCCGATGAAAGGTTCCGTAATCGGCCACCATGTCCCGCCCGAGATACAAGGCCGGACGTTCCGGATTCGCCAGTGCCTGCCGATGCAGCCAGACCGCCAGATTCATTCCTTCGGCCCTCCCCGGCCTTTGCCCTGAGGCACTCTAATGCGGCCAGTTTGCGCGACACAACCGCATGCAGTCGCCTGCCCCTCGCAAATCTCCGCGCCCCCCCATGTCACAGGACACCCAACGGCGCTTTTCACAGGCCCAACCATGGCCTATAAGCAGAAATCAGAGTAAGCCCGCGCTTAGATGGGCACAGCAGAACCGGTCGAGGACCTCATGACAGAAAAAAAACACGACACGGACGTGGCGTTCATCAAGGCTCTGGCCGAACTGCTGCGTGAAAACGATCTGACGGAACTTCAGGTCAAACGCGAATACGGCGAAGACGACAGCCTGAATGTCAGGGTCAGCCGCATGGCCCCTGCCCCGGTCGCCGCCGCAGCGCCCGTTGCCATTGCCGCCGCCCCGGCCGCGCCTTCAGTCGCGCCTGCCGCTGCACCGGCAGCAGTGGCCACAGATGATCCCGCCAGCCACCCCGGCGCAGTGACCTCGCCCATGGTTGGCACCGTCTATATGCAGCCCGAACCCAGTGCGCCCAGCTTTATCAGCGTTGGCAGCACCGTGGCCGAGGGCGATACATTGCTAATCGTCGAGGCGATGAAAACGATGAACCACATCCCCGCCCCCCGCGCCGGTACGGTCAAACGTATCCTGGTCGAGGACGGCGCCGCCGTGGAATATGGCACCCCCCTTGTGATCATCGAATAAGGCATTCAGATGTTTGACAAAATCCTGATTGCCAATCGCGGTGAGATCGCTTTGCGCGTGGTGCGCGCGGCGCGTGAAATGGGCATTGCCACGGTCGCGGTCCACTCGACCGCAGACAGCGATGCGATGCATGTGCGCATGGCAGACGAATCAATCTGTATCGGCCCGCCGCCCAGCCCGCAAAGCTATCTGTCGGTGCCGGCGATCATCTCGGCCTGCGAAATCACCGGCGCACAGGCCATCCACCCCGGGTACGGATTCCTGTCGGAAAACGCCAACTTCGTTCAGATCGTCGAGGATCACGACATCACCTTTATCGGCCCGACGGCCGAACACATCCGGATGATGGGTGACAAGATCACCGCCAAGGACACCATGAAGGCCCTTGGCGTCCCCTGCGTTCCCGGAAGCGACGGTGGCGTGCCGGACCTTGAAACCGCACAGCGCCTCGGCGCGGAAATCGGGTATCCGGTCATCATCAAGGCCACCGCCGGCGGCGGCGGCAAGGGGATGAAGGTCGCCCAAACCGCGGCCGATATGGAAAAAGCGTTTCAGACCGCCCGCGCCGAAGGCAAATCGAACTTTGGTAACGACGAAGTCTATATCGAGAAATACCTGACCACGCCGCGCCACATCGAAGTTCAGGTCTTTGGCGATGGCAAGGGCAATGCCGTGCATCTGGCCGAACGCGACTGTTCCCTGCAGCGCCGCCACCAGAAGGTCTTCGAAGAGGCCCCCGGCCCCACGATCAGCCCCGAGGAGCGCGCCCGCATCGGCAAGATCTGCGCCGACGCCGTGGCCAAGATCAATTATATCGGCGCGGGCACGATCGAATTCCTGTACGAAAACGGCGAATTCTATTTCATCGAAATGAACACCCGCCTGCAGGTCGAACACCCGGTGACCGAGACGATTTTCGGCGTCGATCTGGTGCGCGAACAAATCCGCGTTGCCGAAGGGTTGCCGATGTCCTTTACCCAGGACGACCTGACCATCAACGGTCACGCGATCGAAGTGCGGATCAACGCCGAGAAACTGCCGAATTTTTCGCCCTGCCCCGGCAAGATCACCCAGTATCACGCCCCCGGCGGTCTGGGCGTGCGAATGGATTCGGCACTGTATGACGGCTATTCCATCCCGCCCTATTACGACAGCCTGATCGGAAAGTTGATCGTGCATGGCCGCGACCGACCCGAGGCGCTGGCCCGTCTGCAGCGCGCCTTGTCCGAGCTGATCGTGGACGGTGTCGACACGACGGTGCCCCTGTTCCACGCCCTGCTGAACGAACAGGACATTCTCAGCGGCGACTATAACATCCACTGGCTGGAGCATTGGCTGGAAACCAATCTGGGCGAAGCCTGATCCTGAGGCTTCACCCGGGGATTCAGCCTGCTACGCTGCATCCTGTGATCTTGCCCGGTTCGTGATGAATTTGACGCCAGACCTATTGTTGCACGGCTATTCCATCGGCATCTTTCCGATGGCCGAGCATCGTGACGATTCCGAAATCTTCTGGGTCGACCCGAAACGCCGCGGGGTGATGCCGCTGGACGGGTTTCACATTTCCAGATCGCTGGCACGCGCCATCCGGCGCAATGCGTTCCGCGTTGATATCAATACGGATTTTTCCGGCGTGGTGGACGGCTGCGCCGAGCGCGCGGAAACCTGGATCAACGACGAAATCCGCGCGCATTACCTGACCCTTCATCACAAAGGCAGCGCGCATTCCCTTGAACTGTGGGAAGGCGCCGACCTGGTTGGCGGGGTTTACGGCGTTGTTCTGGGCGGGGCGTTCTTTGGTGAAAGCATGTTTTCACGTCGCACCAACGCGTCAAAAATCGCTTTGGCCTATCTGGTGCACCGACTGATCGCGGGCGGGTTTACCCTGTTTGACACCCAGTTCCTGACCCCGCACCTTGCCTCGCTCGGGGGGCAGGAAATCACCCGCGCCGCTTATCATCTGCAATTGGAGCGCGCCATCGCCCGTCAGGCCGATTTCACACGGCCTGCGACACCGTCCCCTCAGGACGTGATACAGCGCAAGACCCAGACATCGTAACGGCTGTGATCCAAGGCGTTCAAAGCGGGGGCCGTGGCGATCATCCACCCCTGAAAGCGAATGTCGTCCGAACCGTTCTCACGGATCGTCAGATAGACAAACGCATCCCCTGTCGGGTTGTTGACGGGATACCGGCAGTCGGCCAGTTCGACCTCAAGCCCAAAGACCGACCGGCCGCCGCCGGAAAGAATTTCGACATCAACCGTTTGGCCGTTGACCTTGTCCAATCCCCGCAGCACCGCCCCCTGCCCGGAAACCACCTGATCCTGAGCGGACAGGGGCACTGGGACAACCAGGCACAGCAGGAACGTGGCAAAAGCGCGGATCACTCGGTCTGCTCTCCGTCACCGGCGACGAATTTGATCAGCAAGGAAATCAGGCTGACGGCGCCTTGCGTGTCTTCCATCACATCGCCCGGTTCGAAATAAAATGGCGAACCACCCGGCATGATTTCGACGAAATTCCCGCCCAGCAGCCCCTCGGAGGAGACGATCACCGAGCTGTCATCCGGAATTTCGATGTTTTTGTTCACGGTAAAGGTCGTTTCGGCGCGATAGGTCTCGGGGTTCAGGACCATGTCGGTCACGGTGCCAACCTTGACCCCGGCCAGACGCACATCGGTGCCAACCGTGACCCCCTCAAGTGACCGGAAACTGGCGCTCAACTCATAACCTGACGATCCCCGGCCAAAACCGGTTGCCTGGCTTGCGTAAACGGCAAAAGCGCAGGCCGCCGCAAGTACGGCTCCCCCGACTATTACCTCTGTCGTATTATGGGACATCCTGCCTGCTCCGCATTTTTTGTTATTCGGGGCTCCACGCCTCGTAGTCGCTTCGTTCCACCGGATCTGCCCGGCGGATCGATCCTGCAGGCGCATAGGCCAGCGCGGTGCCGGTCAGGTTCTCGTGATGCGGCTTTTCCCAAGGCTTATGCGCCAAGGGGGCCTTTGTGGGCGGTTCGTCCCACGTCCGGTGCAGCCATCCGTGCCAATCCGGATCCACCCGGCTCGCCTCGACCTCGCCGTTGAAAATCACCCAACGCTTGCTGTCGTCGGCGTTCTTGTAAAACACGTTGCCTTGCGAATCTTCTCCGACTTTCACACCTTTGCGCCATGTGAAAATCTGGGTGTTCAGGGTCTGCCCGTTCCACCATGTAAAGACGCGAAGAATTGAGTTTCCGATACCCATCGAGGTCTCCCGATTGCTTGCCTCCCGATATGACGCAAATTGCGCGCAAGGTCCAGATACCGTTGCGTCGCGCGGCGACGGCATTCCGCCGACTTTACTTTGAGTTTCGTCACGACTTTGCACGCCGGCTGTCAACTTATGGTCAATTTTCAACGTTTATGTGAGGTCATCAATTTTCAGGAGCCGTTCATGAATCCCCAGTTTCTTATTTTGATTGTTGGCGTCATCGCTGGAGGCTGGATTGTCATGTCCGACATGAATGACACCGAAACGGCGCCGCAAAAACCGACGGTTCGGATCACCGCCGGCGGTGCGAAATTTGTCAAGAACGGAACGGGGCAAACGCGCACCGGGTCGCAGCAACAGCCCAAACAAACCTCGGGCGGCGTGGTCAACCTCATGGCCCCCAAGGCCCCGCAGACCAACGGACTGGGCCTGAGCGACCTGAAGGCCCGTCAGCGCAACGAAGCCAAGGGGTTCATCACACAGCGCAACGGATCGGCCTCTCTGCCGCGGCACAATGATGTGCCGCGTATGAATGGCATGGTGAAGGATTTCTGAAGCTTACGGACCCGGGTGGTCGGGAAGTATTGCAGTCAATTCAATCTCGATCCGATATTTCGGATCGATTAGACCACATTCGACCATGGTCGCGGCGGGCGGGTTTGTCCCGAATGCCGCGCTCAGGATCGGCCAGCAAGGCTCAAACTCGTACCGATCCGGCAGGTAATAATTAACCCGCACCGCATCCGCGAAACTGGCGCCCGCCTCGGCCAAGGCCTTGCCGATGATATCCAGCGCATTCTGGCATTGTTCCTGAACCGTGTCGCCCTGCCCCACGGTTCCGGCGACATGCACGAACCCGCCGGCTACAACGGCACGGCAGTACCCGATTTTGCCCTCGAATTCGCCACCCGAGGAAATACGCCGGATTGTCATGGATTATCCTGCCGAAGCCGAATCTTTTTCCGCATCGGCGTGGATCATCAGTGGCGCCGCATCCGACATGACCGCCTCTTCGTTGACCACAACCTCGGTCACGCTTTCCAGCCCGGGCAGTTCGAACATGGTATCCAGCAGAATGTCTTCCAGGATCGAGCGCAGGCCCCGCGCGCCGGTTTTGCGTTCGATGGCGCGTTTCGCTATCGCCTTGAGCGCATCTTCGGTAAAGGTCAGCTGCGTATCTTCCAGTTCGAACAGGCGCTGATACTGTTTGACCAGCGCGTTCTTGGGCTGGGTCAGGATGGTAACCAGCGCTTCTTCGTCCAGATCTTCCAGCGTCGCGAGAACCGGCAAACGACCGACGAATTCCGGGATCAGGCCGAATTTCAGCAGGTCCTCGGGTTCCAGATCGGTGAAAATCTCGCCCACGCCGCGTTCGTCATTGTCACGCACATCCGCGCCAAAGCCCATTGCGCTGCCTTTGCCGCGCTGCGCGATGATCTTGTCGAGACCGGCAAAGGCCCCGCCACAGATGAACAGGATATTGGTGGTATCCACCTGCAGGAATTCCTGCTGGGGGTGCTTGCGCCCACCTTGCGGCGGGACCGAGGCAACCGTGCCTTCCATCAGCTTCAGCAGGGCCTGCTGCACGCCCTCGCCCGAGACGTCACGGGTGATCGACGGGTTTTCGGACTTGCGGGTAATCTTGTCGACCTCGTCGATATAGACGATGCCGCGCTGAGCGCGTTCGACGTTGTATTCGCTGGCCTGAAGCAGTTTCAGAATGATGTTTTCAACATCCTCGCCCACGTAACCGGCTTCGGTCAGCGTGGTGGCATCGGCCATCGTGAACGGCACGTCCAGAATACGCGCAAGGGTTTGCGCCAAAAGGGTTTTACCACAACCCGTAGGACCAATCAGCAGGATGTTGGATTTGGCCAACTCGATATCGCTGCCAGATTTCTGGGCGTGGTTCAGGCGCTTGTAGTGATTGTGCACCGCCACCGACAGAACACGCTTGGCCATCGCCTGGCCGATTACATAATCGTCCAGAACCGCGCAGATGTCCTTTGGCGTGGGCACACCATCGGTGGCCTTGAGACCACTGGCCTTGGTTTCTTCGCGAATGATATCCATGCACAATTCGACACATTCGTCGCAAATGAACACGGTCGGTCCGGCGATCAGCTTGCGCACCTCATGCTGGCTTTTACCGCAAAAGCTGCAATAGAGCGTATTCTTGCTGTCGCCACCTGAGTTCGTCGCCATGATCTACCTTTCGGCTTCGCTTTGCACCCGCCCCTTCGTCAGGGGCCTGTCGTTTTACTTGGTGGCCAGCTTAGGCCAGCCATCTGGGCACCACAATCTGAAAATATGCCGCGCAGCGCTCCCGCATGGCACAGATGCCCAAATCGACGGCGGCCTTACTTGGCCTCTTCGACGCCCTTGTCGCGGTTTTCCACGATCTCGTCGATGTGGCCCCACTCCTTGGCCTCTTCCGGCGACATGAAGTTGTCCCGGTCCAGCGCCTTTTCGACGGCTTTCTTGGACTGGCCCGTGTGCTTGACGTAAATGTCATACAGACGGTCCTTGAGTTTCTGGGTCTCGGCCGCGTGAATCATGATGTCCGACGCCTGCCCCTGATACCCGCCTGACGGCTGGTGCACCATGATCCGGCTGTTGGGAAGCGAGAACCGCATGCCTGGCTCACCGCCCGCCAGAAGGACCGACCCCATCGACGCCGCCTGGCCAATGCAAAGGGTCGACACCTTGGGCTTGATGTACTGCATCGTGTCATAGATCGACAGGCCCGAGGTCACGACACCGCCGGGCGAGTTGATATAGATGCTGATTTCCTTGCTGGGGTTTTCCGCCTCAAGGTGCAGAAGCTGCGCAACCACAAGGTGGCTCATCCCGTCGTGGATCGGGCCATTGATGAAAATGATCCGCTCTTTCAGCAGGCGCGAGAAAATATCATAGGCCCGCTCACCGCGGCTGGTCTGTTCGACCACCATGGGAACGAGGGTATTCATGTAAGTTTCGGTAGGATCGAACATATGCACAGCCTGTTTCTGGATGGACCGGGAGGATACCCGAATATGCGTTACCCGAGTCTTAGTATCGCCATTGGGGGGCTGCAAGGGGTGCAGGTGCGATCAGATTGGCGACCGGCCTGACCGCAGGGCACGAAAAGCCCCGCCAGACACGGGCCTGGCGGGGCATTCACATTTATTTGTGGCGCAATGCCCCGGGAGAATAAACCGCCCGGGGCCGTGCCTTTTAACGGATCAGCCGAACATGTCCGATGTGATCCCAGCATACCAGCCGATGCTTTCCTCATAGGTCTGGCGGCGCAGATCGGCGTTTTCGCCGGTCTGGCTGATGAAACCGTCAACCTTGGCGATCTTTTCGTCCGTCGCCTCATAGGTCGCGCCCACCTTGACGCCATCGTCAGTGCCGATCAGAGACCAGCAGGTGTTCGAGAATTTTGCCGGGAACACCTTGGAATCGGTCAGCGCTCCGCGGACGGCCATGGCCGCGACCTTAGCCTGACTGTTGGCCGAAAAGCCGGACTTCGGCATATCGCCCTGTGCGCAGGCATCGCCCAGAATATGCACATTTTCGTCAATGCGGCTTTGCATCGTGTGACCCGATACAGGGGCCCAGTTGCCATCGGTCAGGCCAGCCTGTTCGCAAATGCGACCCGCTTTCATCGCCGGAATCACGTTGCAGACGTCGACCTTGGTTTCTTCGCCATCGATGGTGACGGTCATCGCATCGGGGTTGACCGACACGTTGTTGCCGCCGAAATCCGGGCCGATCCAGTCAACCATTCCGCTGTAATGAGTGTTCCAGCCTTCCTGGAACAGCGCCATCTTCGAGAATTTCGGCTTGGGATCCGCCACGATGATCTTGGCCGTGGGGTTATTCTGTTTCAGAACATGCGCCACCATGCTGACACGCTCGTATGGGCCGGGTGGGCAGCGATAGGGGTTTGGCGGCGCGACCATGGCGAACGTCCCGCCTTCGGGCATCGCTTCGATCTGGGCCTTGAGCAGTTCGCTTTGCGATCCGGCCTTATAGGCATGGGGCATCTTGTTCTGGGACGTGACATCCCACCCCTCGACGGCGCCGTCGACGAAATCGATGCCCGGGCTCAGGATCAGACGGTCATAGGGCAACACCGCCCCACCGGCGAGGCTGACGGTTTTTGCGTCGCGGTCGATCCCTACGGCCCAGTCATGCACGACGTTCACGCCGCCCTTGGCCAGTCCGCCATAGGAATGCGCAATGCTGTTCAGCTCACGAAATCCGGCCAGATAGAGGTTGGAAAAGAAACAGGTGTAATAGGTCCGCGTCGGTTCAACCAGCGTGACATCAATGGCACCCTTGCTATCCTTGGCGATATAGCGCGCCGCCGTGGCGCCCCCCGCGCCCCCGCCAACGACCACAACACGTGGCTTGCCCTGCCCCATTGCCGCCGGGGCACCCAGCACCGCGGCCGCGCTGGCCGCCGCACCCAAAAATGTGCGTCTTTTCAAAGTCATGAATTTTCCTCCCGTTAAAGTAAGTCGTTCTTATTTGAGGGCGCCAAAATAAGCGGCTAACGCTGCAATCTCCTCGTCTGAAAGGCGCCCTGCCATCATTTGCATCACCGGATGGGGACGCAGTTTGCGCTTATAAGCATGCATTGCGACCACGAAATCTTCTTCTGGCCACAGGGTAATAGATGGAATGCCCTCACTGCTGCCGTCGCGCTTGTGACAGGTGGTGCATTCGTTACTCAGGTATTCACCGTATTCAGGATCCCCGACGATGGCCAGAATCTCGGGTGGCAATTCCACCTCACGGGCCTGCGCCGTTGGCTGTGCCTCGGGGATGTCCTGTGGATTGTCAGAAAACCGGCGCAGATAGGCCAGCACATCGTGCCGGTCCTGCGCCTTGGACATGCCGCCAAAACTCATCCGTGTGCCCGACACCAACGCGCGGGGATTTTCCAGATACGCATCCAGCCGATCAATGTCCCAGACCAGGCCATCGTCCGCTGCGCGTTTGATCCCTTTGGAGTAGAAAAAACCGTCAATGGCCGCAGCTTTGCGACCAAAAATGCCGTTCAGATGCGGCCCGATGCGGTTTTCAGCGCCTTCACCAACCTGGTGGCAGGCCGAGCATTGTCGAAACAGCTTGGCGCCGCGTTCGGCGTCGCCAATGCTCTCAGCTGATTGTTCGGCCATGGCGGGAAACCCCGCCATGGCAAAGGCAATCAAAGCAATGCCTAATTGTCTCAACGATTATCCCCCGAAAGATTTGAGATATTCCAGTACGGCCTCAATATCGCTGTCTTTCTTCAATCCGGCAAAGGACATTTTTGTGCCCTTCAAATAGGATTTCGGCTTTGTGAGGAACGCGGCTAGTTCTTCCTCAGTCCAGACCAGGCCACCATCGGCGGCTTCGCTCAGTGCCTTGGAATACTTGAACCCGTCTACGACCCCCGCAGCAGCCCCGACGATCCCGTTCAGAATCGGACCGGTCTTGTTCTTGGCACCTTCGCCCACCTGGTGACAGGCTTTGCACTTCTTAAAGGTCTTTTCGCCTTTGGCCACCAGTTCGGGGTCAAGCGCGGCAACTTCTGCCATCGGCTCTTCCTTGGGCTCTTCCTGCTCGACCGGGGCTTCTTCAGTCTCGGTTTCGGCGACAACCGTTTCCTCGGCGGCAGCCGGGGTTGCAGCAGCTCCTTCGTCGGTTTCCGGTGTCACGTCCAGAACGCGGGCGCGCATGGTGATTTCAACCGTGTCCTTGCAGTCGGTCATGCAAGGCTCGCCCGAAAAGATGGCCAATTCGGTTTCAGGACGGTTGTCGATGATGAACCCATCCGCGTTGGGCATTTCGACGTCCAGAAAAGTCTCATTCGACAGGACGAAGTCGTCATCCACCATGTCGTTGGAATAAAGGATATAGGCCACAATGGCATAGACCTCATCCGCGCTCAGGCTCTGGGCATTGCCGAAAGGCATTGACCGGTTCACGTAATCCCACGTGGTCGACAGATAGGGCCAATACGACCCAACCGTCTTCAGCGGGTCTTCGCGGTCCAGCGTGCCGTGCCCCCCGGCCAGCTTGGGCCAGTTGTCGACACCTTCTGCAAAGTCGCCGTGGCAGATGGCGCACGCATCTGCAAAGACCTCTTCGCCGGTCAGCACATCGCCGGACCCGACAGGCAGGCCCGTGCCATCCGGGCTGACGTCCAGATTCCAGGCTGCGATTTCTTCGGGCGTTGCCGGACGACCCAGCCCCATTTTTTCGGCCCAGACAGGGCCAGCGGCCAGCGATACGGCGACCGTCGATGCTGCGATAAGTTTACGATACTTCGACATTTTCCGCCTCTCCGTTCGGGCGCACCCACCATGTCTGAATGCAGTTGTTGTGATAGATCGAGTTCAGGCCACGCACTTCGCGCAGCTGTGCCTTGGTCGGCTGGACATATCCAGTTTCATCCATCGCCCGGCTCTGAAGCAGCATTTCCTCGCCGTCCCATTCCGTATCCAGATAGAACCGGGTCAGCGCCATTTTCTCGCCCGGCTTGGCCAGACGGGCGGTTTCCCATGTCTTGCCGCCGTCCTTGGACACATCGACCCGGGTGATCGCACCGCGACCCGACCAGGCCAGACCGGTGATGACCAGCGGACCTTTGCCATGTGCAATGGGCGCTTGCGGGCTGGGGCTGGTGACGACCGATTTGGCGTCCATTTCCCATGTCCATTTGCGGCTGATGCCGTTTTCCAGCGTGTCGGTGTATTTGCTGGTTTCTTCGCGGCTTTCGATCGCGTTGTTCGTCACTTCGATCCGGCGCAGCCACTTGACCCACATGTTGCCTTCCCAGCCCGGCACGACCAGACGCACGGGATAGCCATGTTCCATGCGCAGCGCTTCGCCGTTGGCCTTGAACGCGACCAGAACGTCGTCCAGCGCCTTTTCCATCGGGATAGACCGGCCGTTGCTCGACGCATCCGCGCCTTCAACGTAAACCCATTTGTCCTTGAGATCGCCCGCAGCGTCCAGACCGGCTTCTTCCAGCAGGGTGCGCAGGGTGACGCCGGTATATTCCATGTTGTGGATCATACCGTGCGTGAACTGAGCACCGTTCAGCTGGGCACCGGCCCATTCCATGCCCGTGTTGGCCGCGCATTCACAGAAATACACGTGGTTCACACGTGGGAACCGCATCAGATCGTCATAGGTGAACACCAGCGGCGTATCGACCAGGCCGTTGATCATCAGGCGATAATCTTCCTTGCGCAGTTCGATCGCGCCCGAGTGGTGGCGCTCAAACGCACAGCCCTGCGGCGTGATAGTCCCGTCCAGCGCGTGGATCGGGGTAAAGTTGATCGAACTGATCGTATCCGCAGTCAGCCATTCGACATTGCGGCGAACCACGTCCGCCTCGTATTTGATCGGCAGGCCATAGGGTGTGGCATCAACGCCATCGCCCAATCCCTGTGCCCAGGGCTGTACCTCGGTGATCAGCGGATCGCCCTCGGCACGGGCAGCACCTGCTGCAACCATACCTGCGCCCGCTGCGGCCGCGCCCGACAAAAACTGGCGGCGCGACGGTTTCTTGTCCTTGAAACCAAACGTCATGCGTCTTGCTCCTCTTTCGAACTCTCTTGTTTCTTCGGGTGTGCCGTCAGGCACCGACGACTTCGACCGACGTATTCGGCTTGACCGTCACTGTTCCCTGTTTGCGGATGTAATCCTCGACCACATCCCAGATTTGCGGCCCTTCGGTGCCTTCGTTCACACTGGCCCAACCAGCGATCATATAGGTTTTGGCCGGATCGATCTTTTCGCCGGTTTTCAGCAGCGTCATGTCCGAGATCCGTTCGCCCTGCGGCTTGGTCACATCGATGCGGAAGCCAAGGCCGCCGGTACGCACCATGTCGCCGCCCTGCTGGTAATAGGGGTCGGGGTTGAACAGGTTGTCGCCCACATCCTCAAGCACCACATGCAGGAATTCACCCGTCATTTCAGTGCGATATGCCTCACCATAGGTCATCGAGGTGACGTTCCAGATGTCTTCGCGGGTGATGTCCTGACCTGGCAGGATCGACGGACCCCAGCGCACACCGGGCGACAGGGCGATGTCGGCCTCGCGCTCGCTCAGCAGCGCGTCGCAGATCAGGTCGTCCCACGTGCCGTTAAAGTTGCCCCGGCGATATAGCAGGCTGTCGGTCTGGCCAATTACCTCGCCCAGCTTGTCGGCATAGGGCGCGCGCTGTTCATCGATCAGCGCGGTGATTTCCGCGTCCGGCGTGATGACGTCCGAGAAGATCGGGATCAGCTTGTGACGGAAGCCCATCATGCGCCCATCACGCACGTCCAGATCAACACGGCTGACGAATTTACCGTTCGACCCCGAAGCCACGATAATGGTTTCACCCACCAGAACCGGTTCGGGCAGGGCATCATGAGTGTGCCCCGACAGGATCACGTCGATCCCGGTCACGACGTTGGCCATTTTTTTGTCCACGTCGAACCCGTTGTGGCTCAGACAGACGACCAATTCGGCGCCCATGCTGCGCACTTCGTCGACCATCGCCTGCATGTTCTCATCGCGGATACCAAAGGAGTATTCGGGGAACATCCAGCCGGGGTTGGCAATCGGCATATAGGGGAAGGCCTGACCGATCACGGCGATTTTGACGCCGCCACGCTCAAAGAACTTGTAGGGCTTAAACAGTTCGGCCGGTTCGTCCCATTCCGAATCAAAGATGTTTTGACCCAGCGCGGCAAAGGGCAGACCCTCGACGATTTCGTTCACCCGGTCGCTGCCCAGCGTGAATTCCCAGTGGAAGGTCATCGCATCGGGTTTCAACGCGTTCATCACGTTGACCATATCCTGACCCTGGGTTTGATAGCAGGTGTAAGAGCCGTGCCATGTGTCGCCGCCATCCAGCAACAGCGCATCCGGCCGCGCTGCACGAATCTGGTTGATGACCGTTGCCACGCGGTCCAGGCCGCCAACCTTGCCATAGCCCTGTGCGAGCGATGTAAAGTCGTTATAGGTCAGGGCATAGGCCGACGGGCTGCCATCGGCGATGCCATAGAGCTTGCGAAAATCCGCGCCGGTGACATGTGGGACGGCGCCCTTGTTGGCCCCTACTCCGATATTGATCTCGGGCTCGCGGAAATAGATCGGCTTGAGCTGAGCGTGAATGTCAGTGACATGGATCAGGCTCACATTGCCAAAGGTGTCGAAGTCCAACAATTGATCCTGCGTCAGCGCCTGCTGCGCCGCCAGCTTTGCCCAATTGCCAAATCCGGATGCCCCCATCATAGCAGAAGCAGCCATGGACACCTGCAAAAAATCACGCCGTGAAATCATAAGACCGGTCTTTCGCGTTTCTCGTCACACATTCGCATGTGTGAATTTGATTAAAGTGAAAAACCCCGCGCCCTTACAAGAACGCGGGGTTTCGGATTTAGTTACGGACGGACGGTGCTTCGACCGACAGACCGTTACCGCGGCTTGCAACATACAGTTCCAGCGCGATGAACTCATCGCTGCCGGGGTTATAAGTTTCAGCGCGCGTATCACGAACGCAGCCTTTGAAGCGGGCATGCGCGGTGTTCAGCTTGGTGTTCTTCAGACGATAGACAGGAAAGCCGTTGATCTGCCCCTGGCTCAGGTGATCCGCACGGATCATGTTGCCATAGTTGTCTTCGTGGCAGTTCGCACAGCTCAGTTCCAGCTGACCGGTCCGGGTATAGTAAAGTTCCTTACCCTTTTCCCAAGTCGCCTGGACAGGGCCGTCAATGGCAACATTGACCGGCATGCCGCGCGATTGCAGGCTGATCAAAGCCTCCATCGCAACGATTTTGCCACCGGTGTTTTTCCACTTTTCGGCGCCCATCTGGTTCTCACGGCAATCGTTGATCTGATTGACCAATGTGCGAACCTCGCCCGCGCTTTCATTCCACTTGGGATAAACCGCGCGCACACCTTTCATGCTGGTTTCGACGTCTTCGTGGCACGAGGCACAGGACTTACCTTCGGACCCGTCAACCTTGCTCCACTCTTCCATCGCCTGATCGACAAAGATCATGCCCGGATTGTCGAAATCGTCCATTTGCAGGACCTGTGTTTCGTCGGAACGATACACCCAGCCCGAAATGACTTCATCCAGGTTTTCGGCATGCGCCGGAGCCGGCGCATGCGTTGTCAGTTTAAGTTCGCCGTTGATGATCAGATTGGCAGATTCATCTGCCGCGGCTGGCATGGCCAGACCGGCTGACATCAGCGCGACGATCGAAAGGGTTTTGACCCCAATCCGGTTTTTCATATGCGTTTTCCTCCCTTGCGCCTCAGCTCAGCCGATGGCGATGGACTTCGAGTCTTCGTAAACCGAACCGTCATCGTCATACCAGGTGAAGGCAAAGTCGCCCGCTTCGGGCACAGTTGCTTCGAACTGGAAATACGGATTGGTCGAAATCGCCGGTTCCAGCGTGATGTCAATGACCATCTGGCCGTTGAACATGCAGGTAAAGCGATTGATGATCGAACGCGGAATGACGTTGCCTTCCTTGTCCTTGCGCTGACCGCTTTCCATGGGGTGGCTGATCAGGGTCTTGATCGTGACCGCATCACCAGCAGCAGCAGATTTCGGGACCTTGACGCGAGGTTTTACACCAGATGCCATTTTCTATTTCTCCTTATCCGGGAAAGAAGCGCGGCTTAACCGCCGCAACCCCCGATGGTGACTTTTACGGTCGACGACGCCTTGGCAAAGCTGCCATCGGCCATCTTGGCGATGGCGACAACGTCCTGCGTACCGGCCAGACGAATCCGCGTTGCGGCGGCCTGACTTGCGGCCAGCGGGCCAAAGTTGAATGTCGCAACTGGCGGCGTCGGGTTGCCCGTCGCCAGAACCATGATCGCGGTCGCACCGGGTGCGGACACTTCGATCGGAACGGTGTTACCGTTTTCCGCAATTTCAGGCGCTGTGAGGTCAACACCGGAGTCGGCCATATCAGCGCCACCGGTGAACTCTGCGATCAACTCTTCAGTTGTTGACGCATATGCCCGGAACGGCAGGATGCTCATCGCCGCCGCGCCCAGCCCAAGTGCGAGCGTTTCGCGTCTTGAGAATTCCATTTCAATTTCTCCTTGCAAGCATGAAAGCTGCCCTTTCGGGGCTGCTTACTCTTCTTTCAGCGTCATGAGGAACGCGACGACGTCTTCGATCTGCTGGGCAGTCAACAGCGGATCCAGCGGGCCCGTGGGCGCTTTGCCCGTGTAGGCGTCACCGGGCCGTGTGAACCCTTCGACCTTGTAGAACGACGGCATAACCGATCCTTCGAACATGACTTTCGCATTGGTCACGATCCCGCGCAGTTCCGCCTCTGTCCAGCGGTCTGCAGCGCCATCCAGCGATGGGCCAACCTCACCGTGGAACGGGATGTCATTCAGCGCCGTTACCTGGTGACAGGCGATGCAGTTTCCCGCACCCTTGTTCATGATTTCAGGCGCATTTGCTGCGTTACCCGCCACACCGGTCAGCGACTCGGCAATGGCACCGTCTTCGTTAAACGCCACATCAGACGGTGCGACGTCCGCTGCCAGCGCAGCGCTAACACCTACTGCCGAAGCGGCGATTGTTGTAATTATCAGTCTTCTCATGATTCCTCCCTGGAGTGGCCGCGCGAACGCGACCGCTGACGATCTGACCTGCTGTATACCGTAGGCCACAGAACGCAGTGAACGCAACAACAAATTCATCATTATGAATTATTATGCCGATACCAAAGTCTTAGTCGGTTTTGCCGTTGCTGCGCTCCTGAATGCGACGTGCGTGGTAACGCTGAAAATCCTCTCCGTTATCAAGAAGATATCGCTTTTCAGCGACCCAGGTGAACATATCCAGCGTCGTGCCGGGGCCAAATGCACCAGGCATCACCGCGACGGCCGCCTGTTGTGCCGTCAACTCCTCGTCCACCTCTTCCGGCAGAAAGAGAATCGTCGGGGTGAACAACACGTTCCAACGCCGTGCCATGTCCTTCTCGCTCAGGACCTCACCATCGAAATCGGTCACTTCGGTGTCGCCATGCAAGTTCAGCTGAACGACAAAGTAATTGTCGGCGATATACTGGCTGACGTCCGGGCGCGGGAACACTTCCTTGTGCATTTTGGCGCAATAGATACAGCCGCGCTGTTCAAAGAACAGAACCAGCCGTTTGCCTTCGGCATTGGCTTCCTCCAGATCCTCGCGCAGGTCCTTGAACGTGTCGCGCATCCATTCGGTCTTGTGCAGGCCATCGTCGCCCATTTCGACCGCCATGGCCGGCAAGGCCATCATCAGGGCAAGCGCCCCGGCGAAAAAATGCTTCATATCGTTACTTCCTCCTTGTTGTGCAGGGCTTATCCCAGGTTTTGAAATGCCGGGAACCAGCGGATCATGGCGTCGGCAATCAGATTCACCGCGCCGGTTGCGATCAGCACGGCAAACACGATCAGCATAACACCCATTCCTTTTTCCACCCAGGCAAAGGCGGTGCGATGCCGCTGCACCCAGGCCAGGAACGGGCGGGCGAACAGGGCGGCCACCACAAACGGGGCGGTCATCCCGACGCCATATACAAACAACAACAGGGCACCGCGCCAGATGTCGCCCATGCCGCTGGCAATCATCAGAATAGACGCCAGCGCCGGGCCCACGCACGGTGTCCAGCCGAACCCAAAGGCCAACCCCATCAGATAGGCACCCAGAACGGTGCTCGCCTCGGCACTACTTTCCAGCCGCGCCTCACGATACAGCAGAGGCACCCGGATCACGCCAAGAAAATGCAGGCCAAACACGACCAGGATGGCCGCCGCGACATAGGACAGGGGTTCCAGAAACTGGCCGAACATCTGTCCCAGCGCCGTCGCTCCCATGCCCAGCGCCATGAATACCGTGGTCACGCCAAACGCGAACATCACCGCCGAAACCAGCAACCGTCGCTGCGCCCCCGGCGCAATCTTACCATCGCCGCGCAATTCGCTCATGCTCAGCCCGCCCATGTAAGACAGGTAGAACGGAACCATCGGCAGGATGCAGGGCGTGAAAAAGCTCAGCAAACCGGCAAATGCCGCGCCGAGCAGGGATATTTCCAGCATTTGGGGTCCTCCGCCGCGGAGGGGAAATACGTCCGCGGCTTGATTCATTCACATATTCAGATTACGTTGTACATTATCGAAACGTCAACGGGTGCCTTATGCGCCATATAATCACAATTTCCGGAGTCCTGTTCACAATGCTGGCGTCCCTGCCCGCAGCGGCGGCCGAACTTGTGATGGTGGAAGAGGCAGGCTGTGTCTGGTGTGCGCGCTGGAACGCTGAGATTGCACCGGCCTATCCGAACACGTCCCAGGGGCGGTTCGCACCGTTGCGCCGGGTTGAGATTTCCGCCCTGCCCGAAGATCTGGAAATCCAGCGGCGGGTGACCTTCACTCCGACTTTCCTGATTGTTGACGAAGGCCGCGAACTGGCCCGGCTCGAAGGGTATCCGGGTGAAGATTTCTTTTGGCCAATCCTGGCCAAACTTTTGCAGGACAACACGAAATACACAGGGGACTCGCAATGAAACGGATAACGGGACTGATTGGCGCGCTGTGCTTTGCTGCAAGCGGTGCAGTGGCTGATGACGAGGGCGCATTCGTGGAATTTCAGGTCCTGAAACCCGAAGTAGCCCAGCAAATGGCCCAAGCAGCGATGCAGGCCTGCCGCGACGCCGGATACCAGGTCGGTGTGACCGTTGTGGACAGGTTCGGTGTGCCTCAGGTCTTCGTGCGCGACCGCTATGCCGGTGTGCATGTCTATGAAACATCCCGCCGCAAGGCTTGGACCGCGGTCAGCTTTCGCACCACGACGTCCGACCTTGCGATAGAAACCGCCCCTGACAAAATCTCGTCGGGTATTCGCCACCTCAGCGAGGCCCTGCCTCTGGGCGGCGGCATTCCGGTTTACGAGGGGGGTGGCAGCATGGTCGCAGGAATCGGTGTTTCCGGGGCGCCCGGGCCGGATTTGGATGACGAATGCGCCGAAGCAGGCATCGCCGCAGTAGAAGATCAGATTGCGTTCTGACACAACGCTAAGGGACTAGAGACATGGCACTACCGCAGTTTTCGACAGATATGGCAGTGGAAGAGCTGGACAAGATGGTGGACAACGCCACCAGCGCGTCGAACTTTCTCAAGGCGATCAGCCACGAGGGCAGACTCATGATCCTGTGCCACCTCGTCACCGGCGAAAAATCCGTGACCGAGCTTGAGGACCTTCTGTCGGCCCGTCAGGCTGCCGTGTCCCAGCAACTGTCGCGTCTCCGGCTCGAAGGTCTTGTCATTCCACGGCGTGACGGCAAGGCGATATATTATCGTTTGGCGGATGACCGTCCCCGGCGTATCCTTGAAATCGTGTACGAGCTGTTCTGCGACGACGACTGACCTCCCCGGCCTGTGCGCCGGGCAGTCCGGCGCCGTGCAGCCATGCAAGGGGGAGGAGACGCTGATGCAAGAGTGGTTTTCTGACAGTCAACTGGTGGCCCTTGTCGGTCTTTTTGGCGGGATTCTCCTGGGTCTCGCTGCGCGACTGGGCCGGTTTTGCACCTTGGGCGCGATCGAGGATTTGCTGTATGGCGGATCGGACACCCGGCTCCGCATGTGGGCGCTGGCCATTGGCGTCGCCTGTCTGGGAAGCTTTTCGCTCATCGGCGCGGGTCTGTTGAGCGGGGCGGACACCTATTACCTCTCCATCCGCTGGATGCCGCACGCCTCGGTTATCGGCGGTCTCATGTTCGGCTACGGCATGGCGCTGGCAGGCAACTGCGGCTATGGGGCGATTGCCCGGCTTGGCGGCGGCGATCTGCGCTCGTTCGTGATCGTTCTGGTGATGGGCGTTTCAACCTATATCGTCATGTCCGGCCCGCTGGCCCCTGTGCGTGATTATTTCTTTCATCAGGTCGATGTGACATCTGAAATTCCGCCCGGACTTGCGCATCACGCCTCGGCCCTGACCGGGTTGCCGGTTGCGCCAATCGGGGCCGCCGTCGGGTTGCTGATCTGCGCCTTCGCGCTGTCGTCCGCAAAATTCCGGGCCGAGCCGAAGCTGGTGTTCTGGGCGGCGGTCGTCGGGCTGGCCATCGTGTCGGGCTGGGCCGGAACCGCGTGGGTCAGCGCCACGGGCTTTGACGCCCTGCCCGTTGTCTCGCACAGCTTTTCGGCCCCCGTGGGCGAATCCATCCTCTATGCCATGACCGGCAGCGCCCGCCCCCTATCCTTTGCGGTCGGCTCGGTCGCCGGCGTGTGGCTCGGGGCATTCATCGGATCGCTCATCAAGGGCCATTTCCGCTGGGAGGCGTGTGAGGATCCCCGCGAACTGCGCCGCCAGATCATCGGTGCCGCCATCATGGGCGCCGGTGCTATCATTGCCATCGGCTGTACTGTGGGTCAGGGACTCACGGCGTTTTCACTGCTGGCCGTCAGCGCTCCGGTCACGTTCATCGCCATTTTCGCCGGCGCCGCCTTTGGCCTGCGTCAGCTGATCGAAGGCTTCAGCCCCGCCGAATAACGCGGGTCTTCCAGGCCAGGCTGACTTTTAGCCTCATTTCTGATAGGGTTCACGCCAGTGTTACACGGCGCGTGGAATTTGCGCGCAATCGCGATTCCGATTTGGAGTCGCTCCCTATTTCAACAGGAAGGAGTCAGCCCAATGGACCGCAAAACCATTCTCGACGATCCCGAGATCGGCAACAAGGCCGAAGCCTATGAAGCCTTTGACGACATCCCGACCAACCCCAATCTGGGCAACACAATCGGTGATGTGATCAACACCCGTTATGGCCGCCGCGACGTGCTGCGCGGGGCTCTGGCCGTGTCGGCCACAACGGCCCTGTTCGGCACCTCGGCGATAGTTGCCCCGAAACAGGCCGCCGCCGCAGGGCATGGCAGCCGATATGTGTTTGACGAATTGACCTGGGGCAACGACGAAACACACCACATCGCCGATGGGTATGACGCCGATATCCTACTGCGCTGGGGCGATCCGATCACCGCCGATGCCCCCGAGTTCGATGTGATGAACCAGACGGCTGAGGCGCAGTTGAAACAGTTCGGCTATAATTGTGATTACGTCGGCTTCACCCCGCTGGACGATACCGGAAATCGCGGTCTTTTGTGTGTGAACCACGAATATACCAACGAAGAGGTTATGTTCCCCGGTCTGGGCCGTCAGGATCGCGCCGGATTTGAAGGCATGACCAAGGATCTGGTCGATATCGAAATGGCTGCCCACGGCGGCAGCGTGGTCGAAATCGCCCGTGGAGAGACTGGCAAATGGGCGCTGGTTCGGGACAGCAGTTATAACCGCCGGATCACCCCGCTGAACACGGAAATGACAATTGATGGCCCCGCCGCCGGACACCCCCGGATGCAGACCAACGCCGACCCCTCGGGCACACGCGTCATCGGCACCGTCAACAACTGCGCCGGCGGCATGACCCCCTGGGGCACGTATCTGATGGCCGAGGAAAATTTCCACGGATATTTCTGGACCGATGTCGTGGACAGCGACGAAAAACCCGACCTTTCGGCCCATTCCGATGAGACATCCAAGAAACGCTATGGCGTTCCGGGTCGCTGGTACGCCTGGGGCAAATTCCACGACCGGTGGAACATCGACCGCGAACCGAACGAACCCAACCGCTGGGGCTGGATCGTCGAGGTCGATCCACGCGACCCCACCGTAATGCCGGTCAAACACACGGCCCTGGGCCGATTCCGCCACGAAGGCGCGGAAACAACCGTCGCTGCATCCGGTCAACTGGTCGTCTATTCGGGCGACGACAACCGGTTCGACTATCTCTACAAATACGTCTCGGACGGGATCGTTTCGGATGACAAGGCAGCCAATTCAAAACTGCTGAGCGAGGGGACCCTCTATGTCGCGCGGTTCGACGCCGACGGCAGCGTTGAATGGATGCCGCTGGTGCACGGAAACGGCCCGCTGAACGCGACGAACGGGTTTGAGACCCAGGCCGACGTTCTGATCGACACGCGCCTTGCCGCCGATCTGCTGGGCGCCACGCCGATGGACCGCCCCGAGGACGTTCAACCGCGTGGCGATGGCACCGCCTATGTCATGCTGACCAACAATAACAAACGCAAAGCCAATCAGGTCAACGCTGCCAATCCACGCCCCGAAAGCAACTTTGGCCATATCATAGAGATCAAGGAAAATGGCGGCGACCACGCGGCCAGTTACGGCCAATGGTCGATCCTTGTGAAATGCGGAGATCCCGCCGTTGCCGATGTCGGCGCGCAGTGGCACCCGGAAACCTCGGCCAACGGCTGGTTCAGTTCGCCCGACAACTGCGCCATCGACGCCGATGGACGGCTCTGGATTTCTACGGATCAGGGCTCGGGCTGGGGCAAGACCGGCAAATCCGACGGGCTCTATGCGCTGGAAACCGAAGGCGACATGCGCGGCCATTCCAAACTGTTCTTCCGCTGCCCCGTCGGCGGTGAACTGTGCGGGCCATATTTCACCAATGACGGGGGAACCCTGTTCCTTGCGGTGCAGCATCCCGGCACGGACGGCACCAAGAACCTCAAGGGCTTCGAACGCGACTCGACGTTTGAGGATCCGGCCACCCGCTGGCCCGACTTCGACCCGCAAATGCCACCGCGCCCGTCGGTTTTGGTGGTCACGAAACAAGGCGGCGGCAAGATCGCGTCCTGATCCTGCGTCTCTTTTCTCTGGTCACAGGCCCCCGCGGGGGCCTGTGCACGGTCCGCCCTATTGCGCCGCACACGCGGCAATCGCCTGCGCCATTGCGCGCAGCACATCGCCATAAAGGGCGCCCCCCGGTTCCAGCTGTGCGCCCAGGGGATCCAGCCGGGCGATTGGCACCGAATACCCCTCGGTCCCGGCGCGCAAAAGGCGGTCTTCGAACTGAGGTTCGCTGAATGCACAAGTGATGCCCCCTTGCGCCACGCGGTCGCGCAGACGCGACAGTTGCGCCGGACCGGGGCTGGCCGCATCGCTCAGGGTGACAGTGCCGACTGTCGTCAGGGCAAAGCGATGTTCGAAATACTGATAGGCATCGTGAAAAGCGATATAGGTCCCGTCGCGGGCCGGGACCAACATGGCGTCAATCTCGTCAACCAGCGCCATCAATTTGACCTGCGCCTTCTGGGCATTCTGCTGATAGGTTTCGCCATTGTCCGGATCCAGACGCCCCAGATGATCGGCAATGACCTTGACCCATGCGGCCGCGATCTGTGGATCCAGCCAGGCATGCGGGTCAATTGCCCCCTCATGGTCGTGATCATGGTCGTGATCCGCAGCGGTCAGGTCACGGTAGGGCAGCGCCATGTCACCAACGTAGTCCAGCAATTCGACATGTGCTGCATCCCCCGCCAGACTTTCCACCGGTTTGGATAGCCAGGGGGTAAGCCCGGGCCCCATCCACACCACCAGATCGGCCTGCTCCAACCCGCGCGCCTGCGAAGGGCGCAGCGCATAGCCATGCGGTGATGCGCCGGGCGTCACGATCAGATCAGGCACACCCAGATCCCCCATCACCTGTGCAACCAGGCTGTGCACAGGGGCGATATCAGCGGCCACATGCGGCGCTTCCGCACGCAACGGGAGGGCGGCAACAATTGCCGCGGCAATGGCGAAAAAACGATGCATCGATCGTGTCCTTTGTGTCTGACCAATTGGCAAGGGTGATCTGCTTGCTATATGCAATGTTATAACATATCAATCAAGATACTCAGAACACCCCGGACCCATCATGACAGCCAACGGATTTGAAACCCACGACCACGCCGGATGCATTGCCGAGGCGCTGCATGCCGCCGAAGCAACCTGCGCGCGGGAAAAGCTGCAATTTACCCCGGCCCGGCGACGGGTTCTGGAAATCCTGCTGCGTGAACACCGCGCGATGGGGGCCTATGACATCCTTGAAGTCCTGGCGGCTGATGGCATGGGCTCACAACCGCCGGTCGCCTATCGCGCGCTCGATTTTCTGGTCAAGAACGGGTTCGCCCACAGGATCGAACGTCTGAACGCCTATACCGCCTGCACCCACCCCGACCAGGATCATGTCCCGGCCTTCCTGATCTGCCGCGCCTGCAAGGCCGTGGCCGAAGCGGAAACGCAGCTGGAACAGGGGCGACTGGGACAGGCCGCACAACAGGCCGATTTCACCATCGAACGTATCGTGGTCGAGGCCGAGGGTCTCTGTCCGGCCTGCGCAGGGGCCGCTTGATGACCACGCCTGTAATCGCTGCGCGCAATCTGAAAATCAAGCGAGACGGCCGCACCGTCCTGCACGACGTGAATGTCGAAATCGCCCCCGGTGAAATCGTCACCATTGTCGGGCCGAACGGATCCGGCAAATCAACTTTCCTCAAGGCGCTGATCGGCGCCCTGCCCCCAGCCAAGGGTCACGTCGAGCGCGCCCCCGGTTTGCGCATCGGCTATGTGCCCCAAAAACTGGCGATTGATGCCAGCCTTCCGATGACCGTGCGCCGGTTTCTGTCCCTGCCCCGCCGGGTGAGCGCGTCCGACACGGCCGCCGCACTGGACCAAGCGGGCGTGCCCGATCTGGCCAACCGGCAAATGACCGACCTGTCAGGTGGTCAGTTCCAGCGTGTCCTGCTGGCCCGCGCGCTGCTGGAGAATCCCCAGCTCCTTTTGCTGGACGAGGCGACACAGGGCCTGGATCAACCCGGCTCGGCCGCGTTCTACCGCCGCATCGAAGAGGTGCGCCGCGACCTGGGATGCGCCGTCGTCATGGTCAGCCACGATTTGCATGTTGTCATGGCCGCCTCTGACCGGGTCTTGTGCATCAACGGTCACATCTGCTGCGAAGGGACGCCCGAAATCGTCGCCAGCGCGCCGGAATACCGTGCCCTGTTCGGCACCGGGACCCAGGGCGCGCTGGCGCTTTACCGTCACGAACATTCCCACAGTCATGACCACGATCACGCGCATGACCACGACGGACATTCACACTGATGTTTGACGATTTTCTGACCCGTGCGGCGCTGGCCGGGATCGGCGTGGCGCTGGCCGCGGCCCCCTTGGGCTGTTTCGTGGTCTGGCGCCGAATGGCCTATTTCGGCGAGGCAACGGCGCATGCCTCGATCCTTGGCCTTGCCTTCGCGCTGGGTCTGGCCATGCCACAGCTGCCTTGGATCCTCGTTGCCGCGCTGGCCATGGGCGTGGGCGTTTCGGCCCTGACCGGACGGGCCTATGCGGTTGACACGGTTCTGGGCGTCATGGCCCATACCGCGCTTGCCGCCGGCCTTGTCGCGGTGGCCTTGCTGGGTGATATCCGCCTTGATCTGATGGGATTCCTGCGGGGGGATATCCTTGCCGTGAACACATATGATCTTGCGATAATCTGGATTGGCGCGGCGCTTATCCTTGCGCTGATGGTCTGGCGGTGGTCGGCCCTGCTGACCACAACGCTGAATCCCGATCTGGCCCGCGCCAGCGGCCTCAACCCAAGGGCCGAAGAGTTCGGCCTGACCGTTGGACTGGCCATCGTCGTGGCAGTGGCCATCAAGGTCGTCGGGGTGTTGCTGATCGCGGCCTTGCTGGTCATTCCGGCAGCGGCAGCGCGCCCGCTGGTGCGCACGCCCGAGGCGATGGCCATCGGCGCCGCCCTGATCGGCGCGGCTTCGGCGCTTGGCGGGTTGTGGGCGGCGTTCGTTCTGGAAACCCCGGCCGGGCCCAGCATCGTGTGCACCGCCGCGGTTCTGTTCGTTGCGACAATGATGATCGGGGCGGTGACGAACCGTCGTTAGACCACCGGATCGAGCGTGCTGAGCGCAGTTTGCCCCTGCGCGTCCAGCGCCACGAAGGGCGGCAGAACGCGGCCCCAGTCCTCACATCCGGTACGCCGCGCAACCATATGTTTTATGGCAGGAACAAGTGGCTGAGCTGCAATCGCCGAGCGGATTATTCCCGCCCGGTCCAACATGCCCGGATCCGGCGCCGCGCGCCCGGTCCAGATCGCCCCGCAAAGCGGTGCCGAGACATTGACTGTCGCCGAGATACACCCGGCAAACCCTGCGCGCGCCGCCTCGCCCAGGGTGGTTTCGGAACTGGGAAAAACCCGCAGGTCAGGCATCTGTGATGCAATGGTCCGGCAATAGTCCAGATCGCCCGACGAATCCTTGATCCCGCAGAAACGATCCGGGAAATCCGCGTGCAGCCGGGCGATGACGGACACCGGAATGACCAGCCCGGTCATCTGCGGGTAGTTATAGAAATATATCCGGATTTTACGTCGCCCAAGGCGGTCGTTCACCGATTTGTACCAGTGGTATAACCCATCATCGCTGAGCGGTTTGTAATAATAGGGCGGCAGCACCAGCGCCACGGGATAGCCCAGGTCATCCGCATGTTCGGTGAGCAAAACGGTCTCGGCCAGCGACGGCGTCCCGGTCCCCACCATCAGGCGTGCCCGCTCCAGCCCTTCGGCGGCCCAGCGCATCACCCGCTTGCGGGTCTCCATATCGTGCGAGTTCGCCTCGCCCGTGGAACCGAGGATGTTCAGCCCGTCACACCCGTTGCCCAAGGCCCAGGTGCAATGTTCCAGAAACAGATCCCTGATGGGCGCCCCATCGGCATCGACCGGTGTTGGCACAGCTGCGATGATCCCGTCCATGCGGCCTGATCCCCCTGCTCTGGCGCCCTGTTCGGCGCGGTGTGTCAGTGCATTGGTGCGGGCGGTGGGACTCGAACCCACACGGGCTTGCGCCCTTCAGATTTTAAGTCTGATATGTCTACCATTCCATCACGCCCGCACAGGACCCGCGGGGCCCATGCCCTTTGCTGATAGCAATCCGGCCGATGGCTCACAAGCCACCTCTGTGCGCGGTGTCAGATGTCCTGACCCTTGGGCGCAAGTGGCGCGCCGGGGGCGGCTAGGCCACGTTCGGGCAACCAGGGGTTCAGTTCAAGGGCGCGCGAAAGCGACTCGCGTGCCTCGTCCGGGCGGCCCAGACCCAGCAGGGTCAGCGCCCGGCCCGACAGCGCAGCGACGTGATCCGGCGACAGGGCCAGCGCGCGGTCCAGGTCAACCAGTGCCGGTGCAAAATCCTGTCGCAGGTAATTGACGAAAGCGCGCTGGTTATACCCTTCGGCATAGTCGGGGCAGTAATCGATAAGTTTGCTCAGATCGGCGAGCGCGCCCAAGAAATCATAGGACTGGCGCTTTCGCATGCCCCGGTCCAGCATCGCCTGGGCCTGTTCATTCGGGGCATCGGTCCAAAGCTCCCACATCTCTCCGGCAATGGCGCGGGCGTCGTTTTCGGTTTTCGCCTCTCGCGCGGCCTCGTAGAGGCGTTGCAGCTGGGCCCCGTGATCGGGCGCGGCAGGACAGGTTTGTGCCAGCACGGGACCGGCGCCGAAAGCGGGGGCAAAACAGAAGGCCATCAAAGCATGTCGCATGACGACAATGCTGGCGCGGCTGGCCCATGGGTCAAGTCACATTTTCGAGCGGCTCAAGCGGCCCCTTTTCCTTGACCGCCTGCATCGCGACATAGGTCGACGTGCTGGACACATGCGGCAGGGTCGAGATTTTTTCAGCGAGAACAGCACGGTAATCGGCCATGTTGCGGGTTCTGATCTTCATCAGGTAATCGAAATTCCCGGCGATCAGGTGCACCTGTTCAATCTCGCCGATCTTGGCCACCGCCGCGTTAAAGGCGCTGAGTGCCGCCTCGCGCGTGTCGGTCAGGCGCACCTCGACAAAGGCTACGTGATCAAGGCCCAGGCGGATCGGGTCGACCAGGGCGCGGTAGCCGATGATCACGCCCTCGGTTTCCAACCGGCGCAGGCGCGCCTGCGTGGGCGATTTCGACAGCCCGATGCGCCGGGCCAGATCGGCGATACTGATCCGTCCTTCGCTGGCCAGAACGCTCAGAATCTTGCGGTCGAATTGATCCAGCTCCACACCGTCCGTTTGCACTGCGATTCCTCCAATCATAAGTCGATTGTCCGGCATTATTCCGGTTTTCCGGCGAATGTCCCGCCAATTCAGGTGTAATATACCCATATCGACCTCGAAAGGCATGCCATGACCCTTCCTACGCTGAATCACGCCCCGATCGACACCGGCACCTATCAGGACGAGGACGCCGCCATCGCGCGGCTGGTCGCGCTCGCCGACCTTTCAGCAGAGGATCGCCGCGCGATCAGCACCGCGGGGGCCGATCTGGTGCGCGCCATCCGTGCCCATGCGGCACCGGGGCTGATGGAGGTATTTCTGGCCGAATACGGCCTGTCCACCGACGAAGGCATCGCGCTGATGTGCCTGGCCGAAGCCTTGTTGCGGGTGCCCGACGCAGACACGATCGATGCGCTGATCGAGGACAAGATCGCGCCCAGCGACTGGGGCAAACACCTTGGGCATTCCGCCTCACCGCTGGTCAATGCCTCGACCTGGGCGCTGATGCTGACGGGCAAGGTTCTGGATGACGACACGCCCGGCCCGGCGCCAGCTCTGCGCAGCGCGATCAAACGGCTGGGCGAGCCGGTGATCCGCACCGCCACGGCGCGCGCAATGAAGGAAATGGGGCGTCAGTTCGTTCTGGGGGAATCGATCACCTCGGCGATGAAACGTGCCGCCGGGATGGAGGCCAAGGGCTATACCTACAGCTATGACATGCTGGGCGAAGCCGCGCGGACCGAAGCGGATGCGTCGCGCTATCATCTCAGCTATTCCCGCGCGATTTCGGCGATTGCGACGGCCTGTACGTCGGAGGATATTCGCGAAAACCCCGGCATTTCGGTCAAGCTATCGGCGCTGCATCCCCGCTATGAGGTGGCGCAATATGGCCGCGTGATGCGCGACCTGGTGCCGCGCCTTCGTTCGCTCGCCCTGCTGGCGAAATCGGCGGGCATGGGGTTGAACGTCGATGCGGAAGAAGCGGACCGGCTGACCCTGTCGCTGGACGTGATCGACGCGGTTCTGGCCGAACCGGCGCTGGCCGGGTGGGACGGGTTTGGCGTTGTTGTCCAGGCCTATGGCCCGCGCGCCGGGGCGGTGATCGACACGCTGCATGACATGGCCACCCGCCATGACCGGCGCATCATGGTGCGGCTGGTCAAAGGCGCCTATTGGGACAGCGAGGTCAAACGCGCACAGGTCGAAGGGATCGACGGATTTCCGGTCTTCACCCGCAAGGCGGCGACGGACGTGTCCTATATCGCGAATGCGCGCAAACTGCTGGGGCTCACGGACCGGATTTATCCGCAATTCGCAACCCACAACGCGCATACGGTTTCGGCCATCCTACACATGGCAGAGGGGCAACCGTATGAATTTCAGCGCCTGCACGGGATGGGCGAAACGCTGCACAATCTGGTCAAGGACGCCAACGGGACACGGTGCCGGATCTATGCGCCGGTGGGGGCACATCGCGATCTGTTGGCCTATCTGGTGCGGCGGTTGCTGGAAAACGGCGCCAACAGTTCCTTCGTGAACCAGATCGTAGATGAGGACGTCGCGCCCGAAACCGTGGCCGCCGATCCGTTCGAGGCGCTGTCAGGCCCTGCGCCCAAGCTGGCCGTGGGACCCAACCTGTTTCAGCCCGAACGGGTAAATTCGCAAGGGTTCGACCTGGCCCACGCGCCGACACTGGCCAGGATTGACGCCGCCCGCGCGCCGTTTGAGCGTGCGACATGGTCGGCCGCCCCGCTGCTGGCGGGCGATGCCGCACCGGAGGCGGAGATTGCCGTGCAGAACCCGGCGGATGCCGCGGATCGGCCGGGTGTGGTTGCATCGGCCTCGGCAGCGGATGTTGAAACGGCCCTTGCCGCAGCCACGCCGTGGGACGCGCCAGCGGCCGAACGCGCCGCCGTACTGAGCCGTGCCGCAGACCTGTACGAAGAGAACTACGGCGGAATCTTTGCGCTGCTGACGCGCGAGGCGGGGAAATCCCTGCCCGATTGCGTGGCGGAACTGCGCGAAGCGGTGGATTTCCTGCGCTATTACGCGGCCAACATCCCCGACGCGGCCCCGGCGGGCGTGTTTACCTGCATTTCGCCGTGGAACTTTCCGCTGGCGATTTTCTCGGGCCAGATTGCCGCCGCATTGGCCACGGGCAACGCGGTTCTGGCCAAGCCGGCCGAACAGACACCTCTGATCGCGTATCTGGCCGTCAGCTTGCTGCACGCTGCGGGCGTGCCGCGCCCCTCGTTGCAACTGTTGCCCGGAGGCGGGGCCGTGGGGGCGGCGCTGACCTCGGACGCGAGGGTGGACGGGGTGGCCTTTACCGGATCGACTGCGACGGCACTGAAAATACGCGCGGCGATGGCCGACCATCTGGCCCCCGGCGCGCCGCTGATCGCCGAAACCGGCGGGCTGAACGCGATGATCGTTGACAGTACCGCCCTGCCCGAACAGGCGGTGCAATCCATCGTCGAAAGCGCGTTCCAGTCGGCAGGTCAGCGGTGTTCGGCCCTGCGGTGCCTCTATCTGCAGGAGGACATTGCCGAGGACGTTCTGAAAATGCTGCGCGGGGCGATGGATGCCCTGTCACTCGGCGATCCATGGCTCTTGTCGACCGATTGCGGCCCGGTGATCGACGCCGCGGCCCTGGCCGGTATTCGCGCCCATATCGACATTGCCCGCCACGAGGGCCGCGTGCTCAAGGAACTGGATGCGCCGCAGGGCGGAACCTTTGTGGCGCCGACGCTGATCGAATTGCCCGGCATTGCGGCACTGGAAAAGGAAATATTCGGCCCGGTGCTGCATGTGGTGCGGTTCCGGTCGCGGGATCTGGACCGGGTGATCGACGATATCAATGCAACCGGCTATGGCCTGACCTTTGGGCTGCATACCCGGATCGATGACCGCGTACAGCATGTGACCGACCGCATTCACGCCGGGAACATCTATGTGAACCGCAACCAGATCGGCGCGATCGTCGGCAGCCAACCCTTTGGCGGCGAGGGACTTTCCGGAACCGGCCCCAAGGCGGGCGGCCCCAATTACATGGCCCGGTTCTGCGCCCCCGACCGGGAAACCAGCGCAGACACCTGGCCGGGCGCGGCATCTGGCGCACCCAAGACAGTCGGCACACCCTTGCCGCCTTCCACCCGGTCCCTGCCCGGACCGACAGGGGAATCCAACCGCCTGACGCTGAGCGCGCGGGCGCCGCTGTTGTGTTTGGGCCCGGGGGTCAAAACGGTGCAGGCTCAGGCCCGGGCGGTGCAGGAACTGGGCGGTGTCGCCCTGTGCACGGACGGGATGATCGCGCCCGAAACATTGCAAAAGATGGACGGGCTCGCCGGAGTTCTCTGGTGGGGCGACGCGGACACGGGGCGGCAGATCGAACAGGCGCTGGCGCGGCGCGCGGGGCCGATCCTGCCGCTGATCCCCGGCCGTCCGGACGTTACCCGAGTGCGGGGCGAACGGCATGTCTGTGTCGACACGACCGCCGCCGGGGGCAATGCAGCCCTGTTGGGCGGGATCGGGTGATCTGGCGCGCGAACCCCGGTACACCCGCAGTGATCTGACCGGAGGGCCAGACCGTCCCCCCGGCGACTGAAAGAATGGCGTCAACCGATTGCAGGCTTGACCCCAAATCGCTTTGCCGCCAGCGTGCGATCCATGTTTCCGATCCGCGATCACAACCCGTCGGGGCGCACGCCTTATGTCGTCTACGCCCTGATCGCCGCCAATGTTCTGGTTTTCGTCAGCTATCTGGGCATTCTGAACAATCCGCGCGCGCTCTATCAATTCTTTGATGTCTGGGCGATCGTTCCCGCCGAGATCAGCTCAGGCGTCGGCTTTCACACCATGGTGACGTCGATGTTCCTGCATGCCGGGTTCTTGCACCTGGCGGGCAACATGTTGTTCCTGTGGATTTTCGGCGACAACCTTGAAGACGAGATGGGGCATCTCGGCTTTTTGCTGTTTTATCTGGCGGCGGGCCTGGGCGCGGGGCTGATCCATGTGATCACCGGCCCCAGCTCCGTCGTTCCAACCGTGGGCGCCTCGGGTGCGATTGCCGGGGTGATGGGCGGTTACCTGTTGCTGTTCCCCAAGGCCAAGGTTGATGTGCTGGTCATTTTCATCATCTTTTTCAAAGTGTTCCCGATGCCGGCCTGGGTCATGCTGGGCCTGTGGTTTGCAATGCAGTTCATCGGCAGCGTCGGCACCAATGCCGACATCGGTGGCGTGGCCTATTGGGCGCATACGGGCGGGTTTGTCGTGGGATTGCTGATCGCCATTCCCCTGTGGAGGCGCCTGGGCGGTGCCGCATTCTGGAACCGGACCGAAGGGCACCCGCCCCATCCCGAGGCGGAATACACGTTCACACGGTCAAACATCCCGCGTGTTCCACGCAAATAACCCGTTTGGCAAAAGGTGCCGGATCAGCCTCGGATCACCTTGGCGAACTGGTCGAAAATCGCTTCGTTCGAGGCGATCAGTTCACCGTCGGCGAGAATGTCGCCATCCGGGGTCAGAGGCTGGGCCAGGCCGCCCGCCTCGCGCACGATGATCAGGCCGGCGGCCATGTCCCATTCGTTCAGGCGCCGTTCCCAGAACCCATCATACCGGCCCGCGGCGACATAAGCCAAATCCAGCGAGGCCGCACCCCAGCGCCGCACACCGGCACAGACCGGCATCAGCCGCGCCAAGTCCTGCAGGGTCAGCGGCAGGTCCGCGCGACCGGCAAACGGCAAACCGGTTGAAAAAATGCTTTCGATCATGCGGCTGCGCGAGGACACGCGAAGGCGCGTGTCGTTCATCCACGACCCGGCGCCCTTTTCAGCAAAGAACATTTCATCCTTGGCCGCGTCGAACACCACCCCGGCCACGACCTGCCCCTTGTGTTCAAGGGCGATCGAGACCGCCCAGTGGGGCAGCCCGTGCAGGAAATTGGTGGTTCCGTCCAGCGGATCGACGATCCAGCGGCGCGTCGGGTCCTGCCCCTCTTCGCTGCCGCCTTCCTCGGCCACCCAGCCATAGGTGGGGCGGGCCCCCATCAATTCTTCCTTGAGGATCGCCTCGGCGGCCAGGTCGGCACGCGACACGAAATCGCCCGCGCCCTTCATCGAGACCTGCAGGTTCTCGACTTCGCGGAAATCCTTGACCAGCGAACGCCCCGCTTTGCGCGCGGCTTTGATCATGATGTTGAGATTTGCACTGCCTACCATGGCTTTGGCTCCTGTCCGGTCAGGCCGCGCGTATACGCCCCGGCCCCGGTCTTGCCAACCCCTTGGCGGACGTGATTGCATCGGTCGGGCGCAGATGCCGCTGCGTCGTGACGCTTGCTGCTTGCCAATGCCGGTGTCACCGTCCACCGTCGCCGCAATCAAACGGAGGAGATTCCCATGTCAGACCAGATGCATCACATCGCCTTGGCCAGCCGCCCGGATGGCGCGCCGACGCCCGAAAATTTCCGCTATGAAGCCAAACCGATGCCAGTGCCCGGCGACGGCGAGGTTCTGGTCAAGGTGCATTACATGTCGCTAGACCCCTACATGCGCGGGCGCATGGATGACGCAAAATCCTATGCCGCGCCGGTGCCGATTGGCGGCACGATGGAGGCCGGGGCCGTGGGCGAGGTGGTTGCCTCGAACAGCCCGGCATTCAAACCCGGCGATTATGCGTTTGGCATGTTCGGCTGGGCCACCCATGGGTGCCTGCCTGCCAACCAGTTGCGCAAGCTCGACCCGGCGCACGGGTCAATCACCACGGCGCTGGGGGTTCTGGGCATGCCCGGTTTCACCGGCTGGCACGGGCTGACCGAATATGGCCGTCCGCAAGAGGGGGAAACGCTGGTCGTGGCCGCGGCCACGGGGCCGGTCGGTTCAATGGTCGGGCAGGTCGCGAAATCGCTGGGGTTGCGCGCGGTCGGTGTTGCGGGCGGCGCCGAAAAATGCGCGCTGGCGGTTGAAAAATTCGGCTTTGATGCCTGCCTTGACCACCGCGCTTTTGACAACGCTTCGGACCTGCGCCAGGCACTGTCGGCAGAATGCCCCAAAGGCATCGACATCTATTTCGAAAATGTGGGCGGCAAGGTTTTGGAAGCGGTCTTCCCGCTGATGAACCCGCATGGCCGCATCCCGATCTGCGGGATGATCAGCTGGTATAACGCCGGCGGTCTTGGCGCAGGCGCCGATCAGCAGGGCCTGACCGCCCCCGCCCTGTGGCGCAATATCCTGGTCAAGTTCCTGTCCGTGAACGGGTTCATCATCTCGAACCACTGGGACCGTTACCCGACCTTCCTGGGCGAGATCGGCCCCAAGGTCGCCAGCGGCGAGGTCGCCTATCTGGAAGACATCGCCGAAGGTCTGGAAAATGCGCCCGCGGCCTTCATGGGCCTGCTCAAGGGCGGAAACATGGGTAAACAGATCGTCAAGGTCGCCTGAAAACCGCCCCGGCCCCACGCGGGCCGGGATCACGCCGCCTGAAGCTTGCGCGCCTCGATGCGGGCGAGTTCGATCAGGTCGGTGACGAAGGGTTTTTCCAGATCCTCGCTGCGCACGGCGGCATAGAGCCGCCGTGTGATTCCTGTCTTGGTCAGCGGACGGGTGACGTAATCCGAGGAATATTTCACCTCGCGCACGACCCAGTCGGGCAGCACCGAAACACCTCGGTTTGAAGCCACGAGCAGCAGAATGACGGCGGTCAGTTCGACCTGACGGATGCTGGCCGGTTCGACCTTGGCCGGAATCAGAAGCTGACTGAACACATCCAGACGGGTGCGGTCCACCGGATAGGTGATCAGGGTTTCGCCGCGAAAATCCGCCGCCTCGACATAGGGTTTCGCGGCCAAGGGGTGCTGGGCCGAAGCCACGAAAACAGGCGAATAATCAAAAAGTTCGACGAATTCGACGCCGGGGATATCCTCGGGGTCGGACGAGACGACAAGGTCGACCTCTTCCTTTTGCAGGGCGGGCAGCGCATCAAAGGCTAGGCCGGGGCGGATATCGACATCCACATCGTGCCAGTTCTTTCGGAACGCTTCGAGTACCGGGAACAGCCACTCGAAACAGGCGTGGCATTCGATGGCGATATGCATGCGCCCGGTTTTGCCGTCGCGAAGGTTGGAAAACTCGGCCAGGGTCGCCTCGACCTGGGGCAGCACCTGTTCGGCCAGACGCAGCAGACGATAACCCGCCGCAGACAGGGTCATCGGCTTGGACCGGCGCACGAAAAGTTCGACGCCGGCCTGATCCTCAAGCCCCTTGATCTGATGGCTGAGCGCACTTTGGGTGATGTTCAGCTGATCGGCCGCACGGGCCAGACCGCCAGCGTCATGGATGGCCTTGATCGTGCGCAGATGACGGAATTCGATGTGCAAACTATCGCCTCGCTCATGTTGTTGTTGAGATTTATGAAATTGTTTCACAATCCGCGATATGCGACAAGGTGCGAAATCCAGAGGAAACACATCATGTCCGTGCCCGAAATTTCGTTTGAATTCTTTCCGCCGCAGAACCTGGAAGGGGCATTTCGCCTGTGGGATACGGTGCAAACGCTTGCCCCGCTGGACCCGCGGTTCGTTTCGGTGACCTATGGCGCGGGCGGTACAACGCGCGATCTGACCCGCGATGCGGTTTCGGCCCTGCACAAATCATCCGGCCTGCCGGTCGCGGCGCACCTGACCTGCGTGAATGCGACGCGCGAGGAAACTCTGAACATCGCACAAGGGTTTGCCAAGGCGGGCGTGCAGGACATCGTGGCCCTGCGGGGCGATCCGCCCAAGGGGTCGGGTGCGTTCACGCCCCACCCCGACGGGTTCGCCAATTCGGTTGAACTGATCGAGGCCCTTTCGGAAACCGGCGATTTCACGATCCGCGTAGGCGCCTATCCCGATGTTCACCCCGAGGCGGCGGATGCGCAGGCCGATATCGACTGGCTCAAGGCCAAGCTGGACGCCGGCGCGACCGAGGCGCTGACCCAGTTCTTTTTCGAGGCCGAGACGTTTTTCCGGTTCCGCGATGCCTGTGCCAAGGCGGGGATCGACCATATGATCACCCCCGGCATCCTGCCGATCGAAAACTGGAAAGGCGCGTCCAATTTTGCCCGCCGCTGTGGCACGCATATCCCCGCATGGCTGGAAGATGCGTTTACAAAGGCCGTGCGCGACGGGCGCGAGGATCTTCTGGCAACGGCCGTCTGCGCCGAATTGTGCAGCGATCTGATCGACGACGGCGTGGACAAGCTGCACTTTTACACGCTGAACCGTCCGGAACTGACACGCGATGTGTGCCACGCACTGGGCGTCACACCCCGCGTACACCTGCAAAACGTCGCGTAAGACTTGCCCGATCTGCGTCTCCTGCTAGCGTGATGCCAAACAGGAGACGCCCATGAACATAGCCAAAAGTCCCGAAGATTTGCTGTCACAGGCCGAAGTGCTGGGCATGTCCGGCCTGGAATTCATGCAGGGGATTTTGGACGGGACCAACCCCGGCCCGCCGATTGGTCAGACACTGGGATATACCCTTCATGCGGTCGAGGACGGGCGCGTCGCCTTTCGCGGAACGCCCGAATTCAACGTCACCAACCCGATGGGAACGGTGCATGGCGGCTGGTATGGCACGCTGCTGGACAGCGCGATGGCCTGCGCGATCATGACCTGCGTGCCGAGGGGTTCGGTTTACACAACGCTCGAATACAAGATCAACATCACCCGCGCGATCCCGCTGGGCACAGAGATCGAATGTGTTGGCATCGTCGATCATTCCGGCCGGTCGACCGGCGTCGCCCATGGGGAAATGCGCGGGGTCGAGGATGGCAAGCTTTATGCCACCGGATCGACCACCTGCATCATCATGAAGGTGGCCTGAGCCGGCGCGCCCTGCCCCGCGGTTATGTCGCGCGCAGGTTCATCGTTCCCAAGCCCGCCAGCAGCAGCGCCGCGCCCGAGGCCACAGTGCGGACTTGATTCCAGACCTGCCAGGGTTGCGAGTAGTCCTGCCAGATTTGGCGGGCCAGTTCGATATCCTGCGGTACGCTGACCGTTGCCAGAGCCTCATTCATCGGCACGTTGACCGCCATGGTCAGGATCATCCCCCCAAAAAGATAGACCAGTCCGCCCAAGCCAAAATACAGCGCGCTGCCCCTGTGCCCAGCTCCCCGGGCAATCAGCCCGGTCAGCAGCAAAACGAAGGGGGTTCCAAAAAAGGCCGGTGCAAAGGTCGCGTTGCGGACCGAGGCGTTCATCGCCTGCATGGCCGCGATGGCCGTGCGCGGGTCTGCCTGATCCAGCCCCCACATGGTCGAACAGACCCAGGCATAGAAAAAGCCAAAGATCGCACCCGAGAACAAAAGAGAGGCCAACGCCAGAAATGGAAGTGCTCGTTTCATGATTATCCCCTAACCGTACATATGTGTACTACTTGAATCATTGGGTACAGATGTGTACGGATTATTGCAAGGCAAAATGAGGATCCTGAAATGCGCAATGAAAAGCGCCAGACCCGGCAGGCGGAAATTTTCGCGGCCGCCTATGCGGTTCTAAGCGACAAGGGATATGGCGGGGCATCGATGCTGAACATTGCCAAGGCGGCAAAGGCATCGAATGAAACGATGTACCGATGGTACGGCGACAAGAAGGGCCTGTTCAAAGCCATGGTACAGGCCAATGCGGGCGACGTGAAACAGGCCCTGAGCAACGCACTGGAGCATCAGGACGATCCGCGCCGGTCCCTGGCGGACATTGCGCCCATTCTGCTGACGGCCCTGATGGGCGACAGGGCCGTGTTCTTGAACCGCGCGGCGGCGGCGGATCATACCGGCGAACTGGGGGCCGCCATTTCCGAAGGGGGGCGCACCGAAATCGTGCCCCTGATCGAGGCATTGATGCAAAGCGCGATAGAGGCCGGCGCGCTGACCGCGCCCTCGGCCCGGCAGGCGAGCGAATGGTACGTCAGCCTGCTGATCGGGGATTTGCAGATCAGACGCGTGACCGGCGCCCTGCCCCCGCTATCCGCTGATGCCATCGCGGCGCGGGCGGAGGGGGCGCTGGCGGCGTTTGACCGGCTGACGGCCTAAGCCTCGTCAAAGCCCTGATAGAACCGGTTCCACGTGGGTGAGATCAGGATTTCGTTCAGGCACACATGGGGCGGCATTTCCGCGACGAACCGAATTGTTTGTGCCAGATCGTCAGCCTGAAGCATCCTGTCCATGTCCTCTTGCGCCGGCGGCGTGGGACGGGATTTCAGGATGTCCGTGGCCACCTCACCCGGCATGATGACGGTCGAGCGGATGCCATGCGCCCCCTCTTCGTCATTCACCGTTTCGCTGAGGGCGAGCACTGCGCGTTTGGTGGCGTTATAGGCCGCGCCGGTCAGGCGGGTGGCATAGCGCCCTGCCCAACTGGAGATCAGAATGACGGTGCCGCCCCCCTGATCGCGCATGCCTGGCAGAACCGCGTGGAGCGGATAGAAAACACCGTTCAGGTTGACGTTCACGACCTTGTCCCAGCCTTCGGCGCTGACGGTGGCCAGAGATCTGTCGGGCACGTTCAACCCGGCATTGGCCAAAAGGATGTTCACGGGGCCGATGTCCCGCGCGGTGGCCGCCACGGCGTCGGCGTCGGCCACGTCCAGCGGTTTGACCTGCGCCCGCCCACCCAGCGCCTGGATGGTGTCAGCCACGGATTGAAGCGGCTCTGCACGGCGTCCTGACAGGATAACCTCGGCCCCGGAGGCCGCCAGCGCCTGCGCGGCGGCCGCACCGATGCCCGATCCGCCGCCTGTGATCCACGCGCGTTGACCTGAAAGTTTTGTCACTTGGGTCTTCTCCCTCACTGTCCCATAGCCAAGGCTAGACCCAAGCGCGCGGCCCCCGCAAGAAATCAATTCGCAGGCGAGGAGGCACCGGGCGAAACGACACGAAGGGGAGCCCTGTCCTGACGAACCGAGTCATGTACCTGTTCGGTCCAGTCCTGCCCGACCACACGCGGTTTGCGCAGCAGGAAAATCTTGCCCCATCCGCGCCATGTGCCGATCGAAGGCGCATCCGCGTTGGTGTAAAATCGGTTGCGCCACCCGTCGGGCAGCGGCAATCCGCATTCGGCGGCCCTGTCCAGCATCCAGACCAGCGAGATATTGGCCAGGGGGCGCGCCGCTTCGAATCCGCCGATCTGCCCGCCGACGTCGCCATGGCAGCCGCGAAACCAGACCTGTTCGATTCTGCCGGGCCAGACCGCCGGGCATTTCCACAGGACCGGCGAAAAGACTTCGCGCGTTTCATCCAGGGCCAGCGCATGAAACCCGTTTCGGACCGAACGGCAAAGTTCATGGTCGTGATAAGAATGGTCCTGTTCAGAGACGCGCCACAGGATCGGCACCCGCAGGCCAAGCGCCTTGACCGTGTCCCAGACCCCGACCATTTCGATAGGCACGACCGGATGGCAATAGGCGCGTGAAAAAGCCTCGACATGGGGGTTCTCGGGGTCGCCCTGATAGTGACGATAGGCGATGCGGATATTGCGCACGGTGGCATGTTGCGCGGTCAAAAGGCCGACCCTGTCGATCACCCCGGCAAGCGAGCGGACGCCATAGGCACCGCGCGAATAGCCGATCAGATAAATCCGGTCGCCAGGGTGGTAGCGCGAAGCAAGATAGCCATAGGCACGCCGGATCTGGCGGTTGACCCCGCGCCCCATCATCACGTTCAGCGTGCTGCGCCAATCGGGCCATTGCACGCCGGATTCGTAAAAAACCGAAACATCCGCCCCCATCTGGCGGCACAGCCGATACGTCACGCCGGCATGGGTCTCATAGCCATGTTCCAGAGAAGACAGCGTTCCATCCAGAATGATGACATGGGTGCGCGGGCCGCGCAGGGGCGCCTCGCCCGAATGCTCACTGCGAAGCGGGCGCCCAAGCCATCCTAAAAGTTGTTTACGAAGCTGCTTCAGCATCCGCGAGAAGACCCCAAACCCTGGCCGGCGTGAACGGCATATCAGCCTGACGCACGCCGCGATCCCAGAGCGCATCTTGCACAGCATTGCCGACAGCAGCCATCGCGCCGACGGTTCCAGCCTCGCCGCAGCCTTTCATGCCCATCAGGTTCGCGGTCGAGGGTACGACCTCGGTCGAGAAATGGATCATGGGCACATCTGCCGCGCGGGGCATGGCATAGTCCATGAAGGTCGCGGTCAGAAGCTGGCCCTGATCGTCATGCACCACGTGTTCGGTGATGGCCTGACCAATCCCCTGAACCACACCGCCGTGGACCTGACCTTCGGCCAGCATCGGGTTGATCAGATTCCCGAAATCGTCGACCACGGTATAGCGATCCACCTGTGTGACACCGGTTTCGGGATCGACCACGACCTCGGCGATATGGGCCCCGTTGGGATAGGAGCGCCCCGGCAGGGTGGCGCGGGCCTCATGCGTCAGCAAGTCGGTGCGCCCGTCGGCGCGGGCCATGTCAACCGCCTCAAGCAGCGTGGGGCGCATATTCGTTCCCGGGGCGCGGAACCCCTCCTCGTCAAAGGTGATCTCGGCCTCGTCCACGCCCATCTTGTCGGCCAAATAGGGGGCAAAGGCGGCGACCATCTTGTCGATCGTCGCAAGGGTTGCCGTGGTCTGCGTGGTGACCGAACGGGACCCGCCGGTGCCACCGCCCTGTGTGATCAGGTCACTGTCGCCCTGTACCACGGTAATCAGTTCGGCCGGAATGCCGGTCTGATCAGCAAGGAACTGGGCATAGACGGTTTCGTGCCCCTGCCCGTTGCTTTGCGTGCCGACATAGATGCTGACCGTGCCATCGTCGTGGAATTCGACCTTGGCGCCCTCGGACGGGTCGCCCAGGATGCTTTCGATGTAATAACAGATCCCCTGCCCGCGCAGCAGGCCGCGCGATTCGTCCGCGGCGCGGCGGGCGGCAAAGCCATCCACGTCCGCCTCGTCCACGGCGCGGCTCAGAACGCGCGCGAATTCGCCCACGTCGTAGGTTTCGCCGGTGGCCGTTTGATAGGGGAACTTGTCCGGCGCGATGAAGTTGCGGCGGCGCAAGTCCCAAGGGTCGACACCCAGTTCACGCGCCGCCCGGTCCATGACCCGTTCCAGCAGGTAAATCGCCTCGGGGCGGCCCGCGCCGCGATAGGCATCGACCTGCGTGGTGTTGGTGAAATAACCCTCGACCTGCAGCCAGGTGGTTTGCACGTCATAGGTACCCATCAGGACGCGCGAAAACAGCAGCGACTGGATCGGCTGGCCGAACTGACTGTTATAGGCGCCGAGGTTGCAGCGCGTGTGCACGCGATAGGCGGTGATGCGGTTGTTTTCGTCAAAGGCCAGTTCGCCAAGCGATACCAGATCGCGCCCGGCGTTGTCGGTCAGCATCGCCTCGGTCCGGTCCGACATCCAGCGCACCGGGCGGCCCAGCACCCGCGCCGCCTGAGCGACCGAGAAATATTCGGGATAGGCCATGCCTTTCATCCCGAACCCGCCACCCACGTCGGGGTTGGTGATGCGGACGTTGTCCTTGTCCATGCCGAACTGGGTGCTGATCTGGTCCTTCATGCCCCAGACCCCCTGCCCGCCAAATGCGAGATGCAGGCGGGTGCCGTCAAATTCCGCGTAACAGCCACGTGGCTCCATCGAGTTCACGATGATCCGGTTATCGCCCACCTCAAGGCTGACGACCTTGGCCGCGGCCTCGAATGCGGCGTTCGTTGCCTCTTCGTCGCCCATGCCCCAGTCAAAGGCCTTGTTGTCGGGGGCTTCGGGGTGAACGGGTTCACCGCCCGGTGCAAGGTCGAGTTTGACCGGAAGTTCGTTGATGTCGAGATCGACCAGTTCGGCGGCATCGCGCGCCTGTGCCAGCGTATCGGCCACGATCAGGGCGATCGGTTCACCGACAAAGCGCACGCGCCCCTTGGCGAGCATCGGGCGTTGGGGACCAGCACCCTTGGAGCCATCGCGGTTATCGACCAGCGTCGCGGCCATACCGATGTTGATCCCTGCGGATTCGAGGTCTTCGACGGTCAGGACAAGCTGGACACCATCCGCATCGCGGGCCGCGGACAGATCAAGATTGGAGATTTCGCCGTGGGCAACAGGACTGCGCAGGTAAAAGGCATGAAGCGCTCCCTCGGGTGCAATGTCATCCACATAGCGCCCGTGACCCGTCAGGAACCGGGTGTCCTCGACGCGTTTGACCGGCTGGCTCTTACCGAATTTGTCCATGAGATCGTCCTTGCATTGACCTATAGCCGGACACTAACCCGCAGGGTCACAATGTCCAGCGGTGTGGGCAAAAATCCCAGGGCGCTTGTCACTTTACCTGACGCGAACAAAGGCCTTAGGGTTGGGTGAACGGGGCCATCAACGCGGCCCCGGCCCGAAGAAAGGCGACGAGGCATGGACAAGGTCAGCTTTACCCGAATGAAGGACGGCACGCGCGAGGAATATGAATTCCTGACCGCGCATGAGGTAGAATACACCAAGGGCACGGCGGACCGGTTGCTGCAGGCGATGGTGTCGCTGGACGAAGGTCTGTCGGGGTACCAAATCACGCGGCTGGGCCATTCGCTGCAATCGGCAACCCGCGCTTGGCGGGACGGGGCCGATGACGATTGGGTCGTCAGCGCCCTTCTGCACGACATCGGCGATATTTTCGCGCCCTATAACCACGACGAATATGCCGCCACCATCCTGCGCCCCTTTGTGCGCGAACAATGCAGCTGGTGCGTGCAGACACATGGCGATTTCCAGATGCTGTATTACGGGCATCACGTGGGCGGCAATCAGCACAAGCGCGACAGGCACAAAGGGCATGCCTATTTCGACGATTGCGCCGAATTCTGCGAACGTTGGGATCAATCCAGCTTTGATCCCGAATATGACATCCTGCCTTTGGAGTTCTTCGAGCCGATGGTGCAAGCGGTGTTTGCCCGCCCGCCCCATGACGAAGGGGTATTACAGCCCGGAACGCGGGTTCCCCTGACCAATCCGGCGGTTGCAGCAGCAAGACAGGGCTGAGCCGCGCGCGGGCATCGCGCCAGATCCCTATTTGCCAAGCATGCCCCAGCGCCGGAACAGCCAGAGCAAGAACAGCGCGATCACAACCAAAGCGCCGCAAACGAACCAGAAGGCCAGCGGATTGTCGGTCCCGGGTATGCCGCCGACATTTATGCCAAGCAATCCGGTCAAAAGGCCAAGCGGCAGGAAAACCGCCGCGACCACCGACAGGATCAGCATTTGCCGGTTGGTTATTTCGGCGCGCATGTCCATGATCTGATCGTGCACCACCTCGGCCCGGTCGCGAATGGCGTCCAGCGCCTCGGCCAGACGGGTCACGCGCTCCGTGGCCTCGCGCAGGCGATCGCGCGCCATGGGGTGCAGCCAGTCCATATCCTCGATGGCAAGGGTACTCAGCGCATCGCGCTGAGGGAACATGAACCGGCGCAGCATGATCGACACGCGGCGCACCTCGGCCAGATTTCCCCGCGAAGGCGCTGTGCCGGTGTCGGCCAGTTCGGCCTCCAGATCGTCGATCCGTTCGTTCAGATCGGCCACCACGGGTTCGGCCCGGTCTGCCAGACGCAGGGCCAGACGTGCCACCAGTTCTCCGGCGTCCTTGGGAGCAACGTTGCGATCACAGGCATCGCGGACATCCTCGATGGCGCGCAAACGGCGGCGCTGAACGGTCACGACCAGTCCGGCCGTGACCCACAGCCGAAGGGAAACCATGTCTTCGGGATCTGCGCCTTCGGTCAGGTTGACACCTCGCAGGTTCAGCAAAATGCCATTGCCAAAGACGGTACAGCGCGGACGCGTTTCCGGCGCATCCAGCACATCGACCACATGATCGGGCAATCCCGACACCTGCAACCAGCCCGCAACACTGGGGTCGGGCCGTGCCAGATGCACCCAGACAAAACCCTCTTTGACGCTGGCCAGCGTTTCGGCGGGTTGATCCGTTACCGTGATCGGATCGGCCTGGCCTGATCCATGGCACCTATAGGCAAAGTTGATTGTCATGCTTCGTGTCGTCCCCTGCTGCGCGCCTGGCCCAATTTGCGCCAGATGTATCGGATAATCCATGCAGAAAACCGCGCGGGGCGCGCTTGGTCTTTCCCTTCGCCGCGCCTTTCGCTAGATGATGCGCGGACCAAACGGGGACCTGCTACGATGCCAATGGAAAAGACATTCAACGCCGCCGAGGCGGAATCACGCCTCTATGACGCCTGGGAAAAGGCCGGGTGTTTCACCGCTGGCGCAAACGCCAAACCGGGCGCAAGCACCTATTGCATCATGATCCCCCCGCCCAACGTGACCGGCAGTCTGCACATGGGTCATGCCTTCAACAACACGCTGCAGGACATCCTGATCCGCTGGAAACGGATGCAGGGGTTTGACACGCTCTGGCAGCCGGGCACCGACCACGCAGGCATCGCGACCCAGATGGTGGTGGAACGCAAACTGGCCGAGACCCAGCAACCGTCGCGCCGCGAAATGGGGCGCGAGGCGTTCCTGGAAAAAGTGTGGGAATGGAAAGAGGACTCCGGCGGCACCATCATCAATCAGCTCAAGCGCCTCGGCGCATCCTGCGATTGGAGCCGCGAGGCCTTTACCATGTCGGGAAGTTTCCCCGATGCGGTGATCAAGGTCTTTGTCGACATGTACAACAAGGGGCTGATCTATCGCGGCAAGCGGCTGGTCAACTGGGACCCGCATTTTGAAACCGCCATTTCCGATCTCGAGGTCGAAAACCTCGAAGTTGCGGGCCACATGTGGCATTTCAAATACCCGCTGGCCGGTGGTGTCACCTATGAATATGTCGAAAAGGACGAGGACGGAAACGTCACCCTGCGCGAAACACGCGATTACATTTCCATCGCCACGACCCGCCCCGAAACCATGCTGGGCGACGGCGCGGTCGCGGTTCACCCGTCGGATGAGCGTTATGCGCCAATCGTTGGAAAACTTTGTGAAATTCCCGCCGGCCCAAAAGAGCATCGCCGCCTGATCCCGATCATCACCGATGACTACCCCGATCCCGATTTCGGGTCCGGCGCGGTCAAGATCACCGGCGCGCATGACTTTAACGACTATGGCGTCGCCAAGCGGAACAACATTCCCTGTTATCGCTTGATGGACACCAAGGGCGCCCTGCGCGCCGATGGCGCGCCCTATGCCGACGAGGCCGCCAAGGCCCAAGCGATCGTTGAGGGCAAGGCGTTTACCGAATCCGAGATCGACGCCATCAATCTGGTCCCCGACACCTATCGCGGGCTGGACCGGTTCGAGGCCCGCAAACAGGTCGTCGCCGACATCACCGCCGAAGGTCTGGCCGTGATGCAGGACATCACCAAAACCGACCCCGACAGCGGGGAAGACGTTGTGGTGTCCGAACCCTTTGTCGAAAACAAACCGATCATGCAGCCCTTTGGCGACCGCTCCAAGGTGGTGATCGAACCAATGCTGACCGACCAGTGGTTTGTGGACACCGCCCAGATCGTCGGCCCCGCGCTGGATGCCGTGCGCAACGGCGATACCAAAATCCTGCCCGAGCGCGAGGAGAAGGTCTATTTCCACTGGCTCGAGAATATCGAGCCCTGGTGCATCTCGCGCCAGCTGTGGTGGGGGCATCAGATCCCGGTTTGGTTCGATTCCGATGGCAACCAATATTGCGCCGCCACCGAAGACGAAGCACAGGCCATGGCCGGTGCGGACGTTGACCTGACACGCGACCCCGATGTCCTCGACACCTGGTTCTCCTCCGGTCTCTGGCCCATCGGCACGCTGGGTTGGCCTGAAAAGACGCCGGAACTTGAAAAATACTTCCCCACCAACACGCTGATCACCGGGACCGACATCCTGTTCTTCTGGGTGGCGCGGATGATGATGATGCAGCTCAGCGTCGTGAACCATGTCCCCTTCGACACCGTGTACCTGCACGGCCTTGTCCGCGACGCCAAGGGCAAGAAGATGAGCAAATCCACCGGCAACGTGGTGGACCCGCTGGATATCATCGACGAATACGGCGCCGACGCGCTGCGCTTTACCAATGCGGCGATGGCCTCCCTCGGTGGCGCGCTGAAACTCGACACCCAGCGCATCGCCGGGTACCGCAATTTCGGCACCAAGCTGTGGAACGCCATGCGGTTTGCCGAGATGAACGACGTCTTTGGCGCCACGCCCACCGGCATCCCCGCCCCCGAACAGACGTTGAACAAATGGATCATCGGCGAAACCGCCAAGGTCCGGGCCGAGGTCGATGCCGCCCTTGAGGCGTTCCGTTTCAACGACGCCGCCAGCGCGCTTTATGGATTTGTCTGGGGCAAGGTCTGCGACTGGTACGTGGAGTTTGCCAAGCCCCTGCTGCAGGACGACAACCCCGGCAAGGCGGAAACCCAAGACTGCATGAAATGGGTTCTGGATCAGTGCCTTATCATGCTGCACCCGATCATGCCCTTCATCACCGAAGAGCTGTGGGGCCTGTCCGGGGACCGGCCCAAGATGCTGATCCACGCCGATTGGCCCGCCTATGGCGACGAACTGGTCGATGCGGCGGCGGATCAGGAAATGAACTGGGTGATCGACCTGATCGACAGCATCCGTTCGGCGCGCGCGCAAATGCACGTCCCCGCCGGTCTGCACATCCCGATGCTGGTCAGCACGCTGGATGAGGCCGGGCGCGGCGCATGGGCGCGCAACGAAACCCTGATCAAACGTCTGGCCCGGATCGAAAGCCTTGAAGACGTCGAAACCTTTCCCAAGGGCTGTGTCACCATCGCCGCACAGGGTGGCAGCTTTGGCCTGCCGCTGGCCGGGATCATCGACATCGACGAGGAAAAGGCGCGGCTTGAAAAAACCCTCGGCAAACTGGCCAAGGAACTGGGCGGTCTGCGCGGGCGTCTCAACAACCCGAAATTCGCCGAATCCGCCCCCGAAGAAGTGGTCGAGGAAACCCGTGCCAACCTTGCCGCGCGCGAAGAGGAAGAAACCAAGCTGAAAGAGGCGCTCGCCCGTCTGGCAGAACTGGGCTGACACCGATCGGACGTCCTGAGCAGCGGCTTGAAAAGGCCGCTGCCGTTTCGTTCAGGACATTGACCTGGACGTTCAACACGGCGAAGATTTTCAACCTGGCCCCGCCAGAGCCGCCGGGGCACAAACCGGGCCACGCAACGGACACAAATCTTTTCCCTTGCGCCCGGAGGGCGAGGCCGGTCTTCTGACCCCGGCCATGCGGTCCCGCACCGCTGGATGATCGGCGACCTTGCTCGGATAATACTTGGGGAAATCGGATGAAAATGACACGCTTGGGGGCCAACGGCCCGGAAATTTCGCAATTCGGGATCGGGGCCATGTCCTTTGCCGGAATCTATGGCGATGCGACCGTGGAAGAAAGCCATGCGGTGTTGAATGCCTGCCGGTCTGCCGGGGTGACCCATATTGATACGTCAAATGTCTATGGCAACGGGCGCTCGGAAGAGATCATCGGGACATGGTTCAGCGACACCCCCGGTGCGCGGGCCGATATGGTGCTGGCCACCAAAGCGGGCATTTCCCGGGACCCCGAGCGCCGGTTCAACAACGACCCCGAGCACCTGGAATCTGCGCTGGACGCCAGCCTGAAACGGCTCGGTGTCGATCATGTCGATCTGTTTTATGTCCATCGCTATGACCGCGCGCACAGCATCGAAGATGTCGCCGGAACCCTGAAACGTCTGATCGACAGCGGCAAGACCAGAGCCGTGGGTCTGTCCGAGATCGCCCCCAGTACGCTGCGGCGCGCCTCCACCGAATGCCCGATCGCGGCGGTACAGTCCGAATACTCCCTGTCCACCCGCGCGCCGGAGTTGGGTCTGACCCAAGCCTGCAGGGAGCTGGGAACCACGATGGTGGCGTTTTCCCCTGTTGGCCGGGCGTTTCTGACCGACGCGCCGTTCAGCTACGAACGCGCGCAATCCATGGATTTTACCCGGAACAACCCGCGGTTTGTTGAACCAAATTATAGCGCCAATATCGCGGCAACCGACAGATTACGCACCCTCGCGTCGGACATGGGCGAACCCGCTGCGGCGCTGGCCATCGCATGGGTCATCGCGCAGGGCGATCATGTGCTGCCGATCCCAGGCACCCGGAACACCGCGCATCTTTCAGAACTTGTCCGCGGCACTGAGATCGACCTTTCCGCAGAAGACATCGCCCGCATCGAAAAGGCCCTTCCCGTTGGCTGGGCCCACGGCGACCGATACAACGCCGCGCAGTGGGAAGGTCCGGAACGGTATTGCTGATGGCGTTTCCGGACTGAACCGGATTGCAAAAATTCGCCGAATGGACGCAATGAAGCCGTTCTCTCACGCTCCTTTGGTGAATCTCCGAGGCGGTGGGCAATAGCGCAGCGTTCGCCGTACAAGGCTGACGCCGGCTTGGGCCACAAGAAACGCAAAAGCGTCTCTCCCCCCAACCCGGATGTAACCGCCTTAACCGTCCAACAGCGCGCGCGCCTCGTTCCAAAGGCGCGAAACCAACACGCCAGCAGGGTCGGCGCGCGCCATGGCCGCCGATTGCCCCGCCCAAGCCTGCATCGCATTGACACTGCCCGACTGTGCCGCTGTGGCCCGCATGGGCCCGGTCAGTGCACGCTGGATCGGGTATGGCGCCGGCGTCGGCCCTTTGGCCGCTGCCTCGGCATATGCAGTGCGCAGGGATCGGCCCAGACGTCCGGAAAAGGCGCGCGTGGCAATGGTGCCTTCGGGACGCGCCGTTACGATTGCGTCGGCCCAGGCGGGGTTTAACGCCGCCTCGGGCGTGCGCAGGAATCCGGTCCCGATCTGCACCGCCGAAGCGCCCAGTGTCAGGGCCGCCGCAATGCCGCGCGCATCGCCGATGCCACCCGTCGCCACCACCGGAACAGTGACGGCATCGACCACGGCGGGCAGCAGGGAAAACAAACCCACAAGGGCGCTGCCGGCCTGATCCGCGTCAAATGCACCGCGATGACCGCCGGCTTCCATGCCCTGAGCAATGATCACATCTGCGCCGGCCGCTTCGGCCTCTACCGCTTCGGCCACGGTTGTCGCGTTGGCGAACCAGCGGATGCCGCGATCTTTCATCTTTTGGATAAACTCTTCCGGGTAAACCCCCATGATAGATGAAATAACCGATGGTCCCGCCGCAAGCATGGCGTCGCATTGCGCATCGAAATCCTGTAACTTGACCTCGGCTGCGTCTGCGGGCAATTCGGGGCCCCATTGCGCCAGGAACGCGCGGATTTCGGCCTCGGCCACAGGGTCGCGCACCGGGTCGGGATCGGGTATCCAAAGGTTCATCTGGAACCCGCCGTTGGTCAGTGCACGCAACTCGCGCGCCCAGTCGGTGATTTCTTCGGGACTCATCAAAAGAGCGCCGCAAGCCCCCAGCCCACCGGAATTGGCAACCGCCGCGGACAAGGCGACCGGGCAGGCGCCCGCCATCGGAGCCAACAGGATCGGCACGCGCAGATCATAGGTTTCGCAGAACCCCCGCACCCGGTTTTGACGTGATGTCTCGCCCATGTTTGCCCCCTGTTCGACCGCCCCAGGCAGCCTGCCGGTTACTTGAATTCGGGCTTGCGGCCCTGCATTTGTGCGGCGATCACCTCCATCTGATGGGGCTTGCCGATCAGCCCGACGGATTCGCGGGATTCGGACAAGAGAACCTCATCACGCGGCGCGCTCTCGGCCACTTCGATCAGGCGTTTGGCGGCATGCATCGCACTGGGGCTTTTGCCGGCAATGTCACCGGCAAGGTCCAGCGCGGCGGCCAGCGGATTCTTTTCGACGGCGGTCACAAGGCCCCAGCGTTCGGCCTGAACCGCGTCAATGGGTTGGGCCGTGTAAACCATCAGGCGCAGCACATCCGAGCGCACCAGTTGCGGCAACAGCGCCATGCCGCCCATGTCGGGAATAAGTCCCCATTTCATTTCCATGACCGATAGTTTGGCGTCCGAGGCCGCAATGCGGATATCGGCGCCCAGCGCCAGCTGCAGACCGCCGCCATAGGCGACGCCCTGAATGGCCGCGATGACCGGGACGGGAACGCGGCGCCAGACCATGGCCACCTCCTGCATTGCATTGGCATCGTCAAACGTGCGCTCAAGCAGCCACTCCTCCGCGTTCATATTTCCCATCTTGGCGAAACTTTGCAGATCGAGACCGGCACAAAAGCTGCGACCTTCACCCGACAATACGACGGCGCGCGCGTCCGAGGCGGCGACCTCCTGCCCGGCGGCGATGATGGCCTTGCACATGGCATCGTCCAGCGCGTTCATCTTGTCCCCACGGGTCAGTGTCACCCGGGCGATGTGGTCTTTGTATTCGACAGAAACGCGCGCCATGCTGGCCTCCCCTCGTTGCTCAGACGATACCCTGCCCTGATCCGATAGGGTAATCCAGCCATACGTTGAGGAAAGTTTTCGCCAGCGGGAATTTGCGTGCTCAGTGCACGACCCGCTCGACCGCGCGCATCATGCCCAGCGATTTGTCATAGACCAGGGTCAGTATACGCCGCCCGCCCGTTCGGGTGGCGATGGACGGGAGGGCACGCACGGCGCCTGCGGCAAGTGTGGCAGCGATAAAGCCGCGGCGGGACAGTTTGGCCATGTGACCTCCGCTAGTTGCGAGTTATTCTCATGTATGCATTGCTCGCGTCGGTTCAAGCGCGCAGCAGGCTTGCCGTTGGGGCATCGGTCGGCTTATCTGCCAAACATGACACATCCGCGTTACACCCCGCTTGCCCAATCCCTGCCTGCAACCGTGCCCTTTGTCGGCCCCGAAACGCAGGAACGCCAGCGCGGCGCGCCGTTCGTGGCGCGGCTGGGCGCGAACGAGAATGTCTTTGGCCCCTCCCCCCGCGCGGTAGCCGCAATTCAGGCGGCGGCGGCCGATATCTGGATGTATGGCGATCCTGAAAACCAAGATCTGCGCCATGCGCTGGCAGCGCACCACGGTATTGCACCGGAAAACATCGTCGTGGGCGAGGGAATCGACGGGCTGCTGGGGTATCTGGTCCGTCTCATGGTGGGTCCGGGCGATGCGGTCGTCACGTCCGATGGGGCCTATCCGACGTTCAACTATCACGTGGCGGGATTTGGCGGCGCGTTGCACAAGGTCCCTTATAAAGACGATCACGAAGATCCTGCCGCCCTGATCGCCAAGGCCCGCGACGTGGATGCCAAGCTGATCTACCTGGCCAATCCCGACAATCCGATGGGCAGTTGGCACAAGGGGTCCGATCTGCTGGCGAAGCTGGATGAGTTGCCCGAGGGCTGTTTGCTGGTGCTGGACGAGGCGTATGTCGAATGCGCCCCCGAAGGGACCGCACTGCCGGTGACGGCTGAGGATCCGCGCGTGATTCGGATGCGGACATTTTCCAAGGTTTACGGCATGGCGGGGGTGCGGGTCGGCTATGCCCTGGGTGCGGCGGACCTGATTTTGTCCTTCAACAAGGTGCGCAATCATTTCGGTATGAACCGCACGGCCCAGGCCGGGGCGCTGGCGGCGCTTCAGGATGAGGCTTGGCTGGCCCATATCAAGCAGGAGATCGTCACGGCGCGCAACCGGATCGGTCAGATTGCACGCGACAACGGTTTGACACCCCTGCCCTCGGCCACGAATTTCGTGACCATCGATTGCGGCGGCGACGGAGATTTCGCACGCGCGGTTCTGGGCGAATTGGTTGCACTGGGCATTTTCGTGCGCATGCCCTTTGCCGCGCCGCAAGACCGGTGTATCCGGGTCAGCTGTGGACGCGCCCAAGATTTGGATGCGTTTGCGGCCGCATTGCCCAATGCATTGGCAAAAGCCCGCGCGTGAGCCCGCCCATCGGCAGGCATGACAACAGATTTACCTGACTCCTTGCGCCGCGGTGCTAAGATTGAAAAAACGCTCTATCTGTTTTGGAGGCCGCCATGCGTGATCATAAGGTGACTGCCGCTCCGGATTATACCGTTCCCGCGCTGATCATGGCCGGGATAAACCTGACATGGGTCTTTATCGCGCTTTGGGCGGTCTATGGCTGGGTGCCGGTTCTGGCACTGGCGGTATTCATCAACCATCTGATAACACGGCTGGAAATTCGCAGATCAAACCCGTTCCGCTAGGTGTTCTAAAAGGCCCTGAGTAGCCAGCGCCCACAATTTCGAGACAATTGAGCGCAACGCAGGATCAGGTCGTTTCCCGAACTAACGCCCCGCAATCACCGCTGCGGCAGCATCGACAGCGCCGCGCCCGTGCGGGACGCCCAGCGCGGTCAACCCGGCCTCGATCCCGCCCAGAAGGCCCAGAATCATCTGACCGTTGACATGGCCCATGTGCCCCAGACGAAAATAGCCGTCCGCATCCGGATGGCCGGGTTCGGCCATGCCCAAACCGATGCCCAGCGTCAGACCGATATGACCGGTGACCCAATTGCGCAACGCGGTACCGTTGGGCGACTTCAGATACAGCGATGTCACCGCATGGCTGCGCAGGGACGGATCGGCGATGTTCATGCGCAGCGATCCCCCCTCGCCCCAGACATCGCAAGCGGCCCAGATTGCCCGGGCCAGACGCCCATGGCGGGCCCAGACGTGATCGATGCCTTCGCCATGGATGAGGTCCAGAGCGGCCCGCAGGCCATAAAGATGATGTGTGGGCGCAGTGCCGCCGAAATGCTGGTAGTATTCTTCCGGGTTGGCGCGGGGCGTCCAATCCCAATAGCGGCTGACCCGTGGCATGGCGGCGCGCACTTTGGCCGCCCGGTCGTTGAAGAACACAAAGCTCATCCCCGGCGGCACCATTAGCCCCTTTTGACAGGCCGCAACCATCACATCGACACCCCAGGCATCCATTTCGAAAACGTCACAGGCCAGCGATGCAATGCAATCGGCCATCAACAGCGCGGGATGACCAACCTCATCCAGAACGGCCCGCAGGCCAGCGATGTCATTGAGCACCGAGGTCGATGTATCGACATGGGTCGCCAGCACCGCCTTGATGCTGTGGTCCCGGTCCTCTTTCAGAGCCTGGGCAATGCGGTCCAGGTCAAACGGTCCGCTTTTGCCAAAATCAATCACATCGACACTCGCCCCCAGCCCGGTGGCCATGTCGCCCCAGCCATGGCCAAACCGCCCGGTGGCGGGAACCAGAACCCGATCCCCCGGCGCGATGGTGTTGCTGAGCGCCGCCTCCCACGCGCCGTGGCCGTTGGAGATGTACATCGCCACGTCATGGCGCGTGCGCGCAACGCGTTTGAGATCGGGAACCAGACTATGGGTCAGATCGACCAGATCGCCCGCGTAGATATTGGGCGCCGGGCGATGCATCGCCTGCAACACGGCATCAGGCATGACGGAAGGCCCGGGAATCGCCAAATAATCGCGCCCTTGCGCCAACGTCAGTTCTTTGCTCATGGTAGGGTCCGTATTTTGGTTGCGATCACACTACCCATGCAGGTGGCAACGTCAATGCGGCTTGGTGCGATGCTTGCGCCGGGCGGCGGCGCACTCTAAATGGCCCGAACACGTAAAGGCAGGTTCATGACCCAGACCCCATTCCACACAGGCGCGGCATGAGTAAAAAGCACGCCACATCGGGCGAGTTGATGGGGTGGCTGTGGCGCAATTACCTGCGCCAGCACCTGCCGGTGCTGGCCATTGCGATGGTGTTCATGCTGCTGGAAGGCAGCATGGTCGGCGCGGTCAGTTACATGATGCAGCCTATGTTCGATCTGGTCTTTGTCGCTGGGAACACCGATGCGCTTGGCTGGGTCAGCCTGACGTTTCTGGCCATCTTCTGTGTGCGGGGCCTTGCCGGTGTCGTACAAAAGGTGCTTCTGACCGTGATTTCACAGAAAACCGCCGCCCATCTGCGGCTGGACCTGTTGAAACGGCTGATCCGCCAGGATACGTCGTTTCACCAGACCCACGCCCCCGGGTTTCTGATACAGCGCGTGCAAACCGATGTGAACGCGGTGAACAATGTCTGGCGTGCGATCATCACCGGCGCCGGGCGCGATATCATTTCCCTATTCATACTGATCGGCGTCGCTGTGAACGTGGACTGGAAATGGACCGCCGTGATGTTGGTCGGGGTGCCGCTGCTGATGCTGCCGATTGCCGGAGCCCAGCGTTATGTCCGCAAAAAGGCGGCACTGGCCCGCGATCTGGGGGCCGAGCTGGCTACCCGCCTGGACGAGGTGTTTCACGGCATCGTCCCCATCAAGCTGAACAATCTCGAAGATTATCAGGCCGAGCGGTTTTCGCGCCACACCGACACGTTCGTGCGCTCGGAAATCCGCGCCTCGTTCGGCACCGCTTCGATCACTGGCATGATCGACGTGATGGCGGGTGTCGGGTTCATGGGCGTGCTGATGTACGGTGGCTCGGAAATCATCTCCGGGGAAAAGACCGTTGGTCAGTTCATGAGCTTTTTCACCGCCATCGGTCTGGCGTTCGACCCCATGCGCCGCCTCGCCGCGATGAGCGGCACTTGGCAGGTCGCCGCTGCGGCGCTTGAGCGGCTGAAGGAACTGATGGATGCCCCCATTCTAGTGCAGGATCCAAAAACACCGGCCCAACCGCCCGAGGGCCTGCCGGACATCACCCTGACGGATGTCACCCTGAGATACGGCGAGTCCAGCGTGATCGACACACTGAACCTGCATGCCGAGGCCGGAAAGACCACGGCGCTTGTCGGCGCGTCGGGAGCCGGGAAATCGACCATTTTCAACCTTTTGACGCGCATGGTCGATCCGCAGCAAGGCTCGGTCAAGATCGGCGGCGTCGATGTGCGCGATCTCAACACGCCCGACCTGCGCGGGCTTTATTCGGTCGTCACGCAAGAGGCGTTGTTGTTTGACGAAACCCTGCGTGAAAACATCCTGCTGGGACGCACCGATGTTGACGACGAACAACTGAAGGGCGTGCTGGACGCCGCCCATGTGTCGGATTTCCTGCCCAAGCTGGCAGACGGTCTTGATACGCTGGTGGGGCCGCGCGGGTCGGCCCTTTCGGGTGGCCAGCGCCAGCGCGTCATGATCGCACGGGCCCTGCTGCGCGATACCCCCGTCCTGTTGCTGGACGAGGCCACCAGCGCGCTGGATGCGCAATCCGAACAGGTCGTTCAAAGTGCGCTCGACAAACTGTCAGGCGGGCGCACCACACTGGTCATCGCCCACCGTCTGGCCACCATCCGCAATGCCGACAAGATCGTGGTGATGGATCGTGGCCGCATGGTGGATCAGGGCAATCACGATGACCTGCTGGCCCGGGGCGGCATCTATGCCGATCTTTACAGGCTGCAGTTTCAGGATGGCAAAACCATCGTCGACCCGGTCGGCGCCGCCGCACTGGCCCCCCATGCGCCCAAAGCCACCGTACAGCGCCCCGGCCTTTTGCGCAGGATAACCGGTCGGTTGTTCGGCTGACCCCGCCGCGACTAGCGGCGATAGTCCTGCGCAAGTCGCTCGGGATCGGTCCCCGACAGATAGCGCCCCAGCGTCCAGATGTTGCGCGCCCCCCGGCGCAACCAGCCGGCCCGCCGATAACGGTCCGCCGCCGTCACTGCCCTCGCCGGCAAACCTGTCAGCGCAGGTTTCAACGCCCGGACCAGCGCGACATCCTCCATCAGGGGCTGATCGGGATATCCCCCCGCCTGTTCGTAATCGCGGCGCTGTAGCAAAAGCCCCTGATCACCATAGGGCAACCCGAACACGCCCGACCTGAGATTGGCCCATCCTGCAACCCAAGCCGGCATGAGGCCCCGCGCCCGGAACGCCAGCCGAAAATAGGCCGGACCGGTGTTGTCCTCGAAATAGTCGCTGACGACGCGCGACCAGCCGGGCTCAAGCTCGGTATCGGCATGCACGATCAGCAACCATTTACCCTGGGCCCGGGCAGCGCCCCGTCGCAACTGCCCTCCGCGCGAGGCTGGGCCCTCAACAATGATGGCCCCGGCCTCATCCGCGATGTCACGGGTTTTGTCAGACGATCCGCCATCGGTGACGATCAGCTCGCGGATCAACCCGGCGGTCACCCCTTCCATCAGCGACCCAAGGCAGCCCGGTAATGTTTTTTCGGCGTCCAGTGTCGGGACAATCACGGTGATCTGCGCAGCCAAGACAGGGTTCCTCTGTTCAAGCGTTCCGACATTCCTATATGACAGAGACATGGTGTAAGGAACCCTGACATGACCGCTCGTCGTATTCTGAAGCTGACAGGCAAGGATGTTAATAGCTTCCTGCAGGGGCTGATCACGAATGATATCACCCGGCTGGATCAGGGCATGATCTATGCGGCGCTGCTGACGCCACAGGGCAAATATATTGCCGATTTCTTCTTGTCCCGGGCGGGCGACGCCGTTCTGCTGGACGTGGCCGACGCCTTGGCCGACGATCTGACACGGCGTCTGGGCATGTACAAACTGCGCGCCGATGTGACGATCGCGCCAAGCGATCTGAACCTGCACCGCGGCACCGGCCCGACGCCGCCCGATGGCTTTACTGATCCGCGCCACCCCGACATGGGTTGGCGGGCATATCGCCCCGCCCCGGCCAGAGACGACGGTAGCGACTGGGACGCGATCCGCGTCGCCCATTGCATCCCGCAATCAGGCATCGAACTGACGCCCGATACCTTCATCCTCGAAGCCGGGTTCGAAGCGCTCAACGGCGTTGATTTCAAAAAGGGGTGTTACGTCGGCCAGGAGGTCACCGCGCGCATGAAACACAAGACCGACCTGCGCAAAGGTCTGCGCGTGGTCACCATCGACGGAACTGCGCCGGCGGGAACCGAGATCACGGCGGACGGGAAACCCGCGGGTACTCTTTTTACACAGTCGGGAAACCGCGCCATTGCCTATCTGCGGCTGGACCGCGCACAGGACGGGATGACCGCCGGAGATGCCACCCTCCACTTGCTCTGAATAAATTTCATCTTGCCCGGAAAACTCTGGGGTTTGGGGCAAAGCCCCATTCCGCACGCAGTGCGAGACAAAAGAATGCGCCGCAGGCGCGCATCATGGCCGACCACAATGCCGCGCGCGATCAGGCCCGCTCGGAGTATTCCATGGTTTCCGTGTTGACCACGATCATCTCGTCGGCCCCCACAAACGGCGGCACCATGACCTTGACCCCATTGTCCAGGATCGCCGGTTTGAACGAGTTTGCGGCCGTCTGACCTTTGACGACCGGCTCGGTTTCCACAACCTTGCAGGTGACCTTCTGGGGCAGCGACGCACTCAACGCCTCGGAGTCGAAGAATTCAACGACAACGGTCATTCCGTCCTGCAGAAACGGGCGGCGGTCCCCCAGAATATCGGCGGGCACTTCGACCTGCTCATAGGTTTCGCTATCCATGAACACCAGCATTCCGTCGTTTTCATAGAGAAACTGCTGATCCTTCTGCTCAAGGCGCACGCGTTCTACCTTGTCCGCGCTGCGGAACCGCTCGTTCAGCTTGCTGCCATTGCGCAGGTTGCGCATTTCGACCTGGGCAAAGGCGCCCCCCTTGCCGGGTTTGACATGCTCCACCTTTACGGCGACCCACAAGCCGCCATTATGCTCCAGAATGTTTCCCGGACGAATTTCGTTACCATTTATTTTAGGCATGTGACAAAACCAGTGCAAAGGTTGATGATCGCTTTTGCGGACCTATATATTGCGAGGTTGGGGCTGGCAAGACAACGATATATCGCGTTGAGCATCGTCGGACCCATGCGCTGGATGCATGGGTGTCATGCGTTTTAAGTGTATCCGAATCGGTTCCAATCCGTCATAAGAGGCTTCACGCCGAAAACTACAAGAGCAAAAAAAACAAGGGAAACGAGATGAAAGATTTCGTTGACGGCACTGCCTTTAACAACGAGCAAGGCAATCGTGCACGTAAACTTTTTGCGGCTGTCGTACTGGCCGCGCTGGATGATGCCATCGCCGATGACAAGAAATATGGCAACGGTCCCGAGCAGATTGCTCGCTGGGCACGCTCGCGCGATGGGCGCGAGGTTCTCTCCTGTGCGGGCATCGACCCGAACGAGCGGGTTGTGACCGGCCTGATGGATTTCGTGGGCCGCGGTGTGCGGACCTCGGTTGCGCTGTCGCGCGAAGAAAGTGAGCGCCGGAATGCGGCGCAGCAAGCAGAAGCAGAAGCAGCCTGAACCAGATTCAGTTTGTCAAAAGGGCGCGCCTGCCAGGCGCGCCTTTTTTCGTTTCGGGCGGCGCTTGACGCCCCGCATACATTCCCACCTTTCGCCCGAGGATCGAATCGGTTCATCTGCACCGTAAAGGAGTTGGGACATGACGCGCGCAATCATGATTCAGGGGACCGGCAGCAATGTCGGGAAATCGCTACTGGTGGCCGGGTTGGCGCGTGCCTTTGTGCGCCGTGGGCTGCGCGTGGCGCCGTTCAAGCCGCAGAACATGTCCAACAATGCCGCCGTGACCGAAGATGGCGGCGAAATTGGCCGCGCACAGGCCCTACAGGCCCGGGCCGCCCGATTGGCCCCGCACACGGACATGAACCCCGTCCTGCTGAAACCCGAAAGCGAGACCGGAGCCCAGGTGGTCGTCCAGGGTCAGCGCCTTGGCCACAGCGAGGCGCGCGCCTATCAGCGTGACAAGACCGGCCTGTTGCCCCGCGTTCTGGAAAGTTTCGCCCGGCTGGGCGAATGCGCCGATCTGGTCCTGATCGAAGGCGCCGGGAGCCCCGCCGAAATCAATCTGCGCGCCGGAGACATTGCCAACATGGGCTTTGCCCGTGCGGCGGGCGTGCCCGTGGTTCTGGTCGGGGATATCGACCGGGGCGGCGTGATCGCTCAGATTGTTGGCACCCAATCCGTTCTCGACCCCGAAGACGCCGCTCAGATCGTCGGGTTTGCCGTCAACCGGTTTCGCGGCGACCTGAGCCTGTTTGATGCCGGGCGCGATGCAATTGCCGAGCACACCGGATGGCCTTCGCTGGGGGTGGTGCCTTGGTTTTCGGATGCCTGGCGCCTTCCGGCCGAGGACATGATGGATATTTCATCGCGCCCCGGCGGGGCCTGCAAGATCGTCGTGCCACAACTTCCGCGCATGGCGAATTTCGATGATCTGGATCCGCTCGCCTCGGAACCCGAGGTGACGGTCGAGATCATTTCACAGGGGCGCCCCCTGCCCGGCGATGCCGACCTGGTGCTGATCCCCGGCAGCAAGACCACCCTTGGCGACCTGGCGTTTTTTCGTGCCCAGGGGTGGGACGTCGACCTGCAGGCACATGTGCGGCGCGGCGGTCATGTGATGGGCATCTGCGGCGGCTATCAAATGCTGGGCCGCAGCATCGCTGACCCGGATGGCGTTGATGGGGTGCCCGGACAGGCCAAGGGGTTGGGCCTACTTGAGATCGACACGGTCATGGCCGGACGCAAGAAACTGCACCTGCGAGAGGCCATCGCGCTGCCCGGCGGAGAACCGGTGACGGGGTATGAAATCCACATGGGGCAGACGGACGGGCCGGATTGCGCGCGCGCATGGCTGTCCGTTGACGGGCGCCCGGAGGGGGCCGCATCGCCCAACGGTCAGGTCACGGGGTGCTATATGCACGGTCTGTTCGGGTCCGACGCTTTCCGGCGCGCTTTCCTGGCCCGGTTGGGGCACCGGTCAACCACGCAGTATGAGAGCGAGGTTGAACAGACGCTGGATGCGTTGGCCGATCATGTCGAGCGTTATCTGGATCTGGACCGACTTTGGGCGCTGTCCGCAACGCCCAAGCCAATCGCAGTTTAGTCGAGTTCCTGGGTCGACAGGGCACGGTGAATTTCACGCCGCACTAGTTTGCGTACATTTCGGGTGATCCGTTCGCCCAATGCGCCCTGCAATTCCTGGCGCACGATGTCGGCCACCAGTTCACGCAGTGTTTCTTCATCCATAAGGCTGTCGTCCAGCGTCAGCGCGTCGGTGGTGTCTTCCGCCTCTGGCTCCGCAGTCTCGGGGCTGGTCTGCGGCTCACTCGAGTCCGCATCCTGCCATTCGATTGTCTCGACATCGGTGCCGGCATAGTCATCGGCGCCGGTATCATCCGGCTCCCACGGTCCCGGTGTCTGCGCGATCGCGGCCTCCAATGCTTCGATCTTGGCACTGAGGGTTGCGGCCTGCGTGGCCCTGAGCGCGGAGTCATCCAGCGGCGGCGTGATCGGCTTGACGCCCGGGACAGGGCCAAAATGCAGCGCCAGCGGCTCTGACCGCGGGGGTGTGGAGTGTTCCGGCTCTTCGGTTTCGTCCGCGGCTGCGGTCATCTCGGGCGTATCGTCATCCGCATGTTCGACAGCATCGTCATATTCGGTGTGCGTCTGGGCGATGTCCCCGTCGTCGGAGGGAGCATCGGCCGCAATGGATGTCTGATCCTCTTCGTCCTGATCAACTCCCGCGTCTGTCGGCGTGTCAGTCGCCGTATCAACAATCGGTTCGGAAAGTTTCAGCACATCATACCGATCCGTGTGGCGGAACATCAGTGTTTCCCGTGCCATGTAGTCGTCGTCGGAATTTTCGGACGGTTCGGCCTCGGGGGCCGCAACGTCGGTCGGGTTCTGCCCTGTCTCGTCTGCTTTGACGTCAACGGGGTCCAGGCTGACCTCTTCCTCGTCTTCCTCGTCATCCTCCCCTGACAGCGCGGTCGCGGCCTCATGCAGGGTCACCTCGGGATTGGTCCAGGGGGCCTCCGCATGGATTACCGGATCACCGGGCGCATCATCACTGTCCGCGTCCGTTGGGCTGTCCGGATCGCTGGCTTCCGGTTCCTGGCTGGCCTCAATCTGGGGGGCCGGTTCCAGATCTGCGATCTGCTGGCTGAATTCGGGCCCAAGAGGAAACGGTTCTTGTGGCTCAGGGCTATTGGTATTCGCGGCCGAGGACTCGGAGTCCCGATCCCCGGACGTCCCCTGCTCTGCCACCCGCAAGGCAGGTGTCAGCACAAGCCGCGTTTTGACCGGCTCGGGGCTGGCCTTGGCGTCGGCATTCGGAACCACGCGCTTTTCTTCTGTCACAAGTCTACGGATTGAAGACAATACATCCTCAATTTCGACATTCGTTACCGGATCTGACATCAAATTCTACCACTCTTGCCTCGATAACGAGACTAGCGAATGTCAGAGATTCTCACAACCGATAGGAAAAATTTTCACTTCTTACCCAGTGCCTTGAGGACACGGTCGAGTTCTCTGGACTGCTTGCTGCGATTGGCCGGGGCGCTTTTTGACAGGTTGTAATACAACGCCGGATCATAGATTTGAACGTCCAGACCAAGCCGTTCGGCCGTCAGCAACCCTTGGGCCTGCAACAACAAATAGGCCGAAAGCGATTGCTCCGAACGCGCCGAGATTTGGGCCGTCAAGGCGTTCAGCAATTCCTGTTCTGCCGACAGAACGTCCAACGTGGTCCGCGCGCCCAATGTCGCCTCTTCGCGAATGCCGTCAAACGCAACCTGTGCGGCGCGTATCCGCTCGGCAGTGGCCGTCAGGCTGGCCTGCGCCACCTGAAGGCGCACATAGGCATCGTTGACGTCCTGGATCACGTTACGCTGAACGGTCAGGAGATTCGCGCGCGCGCTGTCCCGTCGGGCCGTTGCCAGCCGCACCTGCGCAGGCCGCGCCCCGCCCTGATAGAGACGTTTCGACAAATTGAGCGACAGGGTTGCATCCCCGCTCCTGGTGCTCGCACCAAAATCTTCGGTGGCCCCGACCTCGGCCCGTAGCGAAGCCGTCGGTCCCATTTCATGACGCCTTTGCTGAATAGTCAGTTCAGCAGCCGATACCTGATGCTGTGCCGCCAGAATGTCGGGGTGCGAACGAACAGCGACAGCCACGGCCGCATCGATGCTGGCCGGCGGCTTGGGCATTTTGGGCTGACCGGCAAGGGTGCCGGGTTTACGGCCAACAGCGTTTGCATATTCGGCCTGCGCCTTGACCACCTCGCCCCGGGCGGTGGCCAATTCACTGCGCGCGGCCGCGACGCGCGACTGGGCCAGCGCCACGTCTGTTCGCGTCACTTCGCCCACATCGAAACGATCCTGCGCCGCACGCAGTTCTTCGTTCAGCACCCGAAGGTTATTGAGCCGCAGCGTCACGTTTTCCGACTGCAGGATCACCTGCAGATAGGCGCTGACGGCGCGAAACAGAATGGTCTGTTCAATAGACACCAGCGATTGTCGCGTGGCCAGAACCGTTTCCTTGCTTGCCTCGACACCAAAGCCCCGCGCTCCACCGTCATAAAACAGCCATTCGGCGATCAACTGGGCGGTCAGCGGGTTGGTATTTGTCGTTGCATTGTCGAAATATGCGTTTCCGGATTCGCGAAAGACGTGACGCGCTGAAAGGATGAAATCCAGCACCGGGCGCAATCTGGCCACGGCAATGGCCACGTCCTCGTCAGCGGCACGCAACAGCGCCCGGTTCTGTTCCAAAAGGCCGCTGGTGTTATATGCCCCGACAAGCGCATCGGCCAGATTTTCGGCCTTGCCCGCCTGAGGAGCGAGCGCCGCAAAGGACACCGCGGCGGCCAGCGCCGCCGATCTGAAGAATTTCGCTGTCACTGCCCTGCGCATTCCTGCCTCCTGCATGCCGCGCTCCGATCCGGGGTAATCCGGTGACCAGCGGCAGAAAAATTAGGCCGGTTGAAAACCACCCGGATCAAAGTGCGAAAGCAACCTGTTTTTCAAAACCCGGCAAAACAGGCGCACCGGCGTTGAATTCAAACCGCCAGGATACAACATCGCCGCTCTTGTACCCGACGCGAACCGTGCCCAGCGCACCGTCCATGAACACACAACCGATCCGGCCGCCATCTTTCAACTGGCTTTTGATTGCCTGCGGTAATTCGCCGACACCACCCTGAATGAGGATCACATCGTATGGCCCATGCTCTGCCGCGCCTTCGGCCAGGGGGCCGGTATGCACGATGACATTGTCCGCACCGGTTTCGGACAAAAGCGACTGTGCTTCATCCGCCATGGCCTCGTTTTCTTCGACGGCGACAACCGCCTGTGCCATGCGCGCCACAACGACCGAGGAATACCCGTAAGCGCAGCCGATATCGAGCACGAGCTCATCATTGTTCACATCCAGCGCATCCAGCATCTTGGCCAGGGTGCGCGGTTCCAGAACAACCCGCCCGTCCCCAAGATTGATGTTGTCGCCAGCATAAGCAGCTTCTAGCTGCGCATCAGGAACAAATTTTTCGCGCGGCACGCTCAGCATGGCATCGATGATCGGAAATTTGGTCACATCCGACGGGCGCACCTGGGTGTCGACCATCATCCGGCGGCGGGCGGCAAAATCTGTCATTCTGGTTCTCGCATGTTCAGCCTGATGAGAGGGGTTTTGCCACATCCCTTCGGTCCCGGCAACGGCCCGCAGCACGAAATCACAGCAACGGACACTTGCAGCGGTGCGACAGATCAGCTAAGCCCCGTTTCGCACCATGCGCAGGCGAGTTGGCGGAGTGGTGACGCAGCGGATTGCAAATCCGTGTACACCGGTTCGATTCCGGTACTCGCCTCCAATAAAATCAATGACTTGCGTCATCTTAACTCTCCTTCACTGCCATTTTTGAAACAATCGTTGAAACTTTCACGTTTCGGTCTTGCTTCGTTCCATTTGGTTTCTTGCCTCTTGAGCGCGCTTCGCGAGCTCTCTTTGCCGGATCGGCCCACCGTACTTTTTCAGCATCTCAACGCCTGAGTGACCTGTGACAGCCTTGACCATCTCGTCATCACATCCTGCCAGATACAGCTCGATCGTCGCGTTTTTCCTTAGCCCGTGCGTTTTGTAGTAGCTCGCCTTCTCGTGCTTCATCTTCCTTTTGATGGTACGCATTTCCTCGGCAACGATACGGTAGCTCACTGGTCGACCCTTCGCGTCGGTCACAACAGTGCCGTCTGTTCGCGCGATGCCTTCGAGATGGGTTTTCAGTCGGTCGGTAAGCGGGATCCACAACGGCTTGTCGGTTTTACCCTGCGTAAAATCGAAACCTTCATCGGAAAAGTGCTCCCACTTCATCTTCACGACATCGCCAATGCGTTGGCCTGTACCAACGCAAAGCTCGTAAACCAGCCGCGCCCTCTTTGAAGCCAGCGCTTCGAACTCGGCACGAACATCGTCTGGCCAAGGCTCCCAGCCGTCGCTCTGCTGCTTAAAGAGCGGGATGCCCTTCGCCGGGTTGCCATGCTCTTTCTTGATAAAGCCAATCAATCGCGCGTGGTTCATCAAGACGACCATGACCTGAACGAGATAGTTGGCTTGCCTCCAATGATCCGCATTGGCGCGGTGCAGTTCGTAAATGTGATGGGTTTCGATCCTGGCCGGGTCTTTCTCGGCCCAGATCTCACGAATGTGGCTGATGTACCGCCGATAGTCGGATCTCGTCCGGGGCTTCAGCTTCTTGTAGGCGTCACTCTCGTAGTAGCTAAGAATCAGCGCTTCAAAATTGCGCCTCACCGGCGCAGGCGCTGGCTTTCCCTTCAGCAGTCGATTGTAGTGATCCCAAAATTCCGGCGTGCCCGCTTCCTCGTGCATCATGACGGAGATACCACGCGACCGCCGGATGAACCGAAGGTATCCTCTGTCATTGTAGACGTATTTTGGCAGGCTCTTGCGGGTCATTCGCCCATTCTCAAATCACTATTGAGGAAGTCGTCTACTGCCTCGGCCGCCACCATGTTGGCGTCAACGATGACGCTGCCATCGGGTTTGATCTCGAACTTCGCGCGTTGCCAACCTGCCTCCCGCGCCTCGCGGATAAAGGCCGAGGCCGCTTGTTTCGCTTTCGTCTGTGCACTTGCTTTGGTCATAGTACCAACACCTCTCTCACTGGGTTAACAACGCGCATTATCGACCTGATCCATAATGATATTTCCAATTGCTCCAGGTGTAGAGCGCCTGTCCTTTGCCGCGCGAATGGCGCGGATCACTTCAGAATTCTGGGAGTTGCCGTTGCGATCGGACTCCGCCTTGATCCACTCTTTGAGCTCTTGCGGAAGCCGAAGCTGCATTGGTTTACGACTGTTCATGAAACGCCTCCAGGTTGAAACCACAACCTGTTAGTGGCACTTAGCCACTATTGCGTCAATCGAATTTTATGGCACAGTGCCACCATGTCAGAACAAGGTGCTCAAAATCAGGACAAGTTCATCGTGCGGCTGCCGGACGGCCTGCGCGATCGTATACGCCTCGCAGCCGAGGCCAACCACCGCAGTATGAATGCTGAGGTCGTTGCCCTACTCGAAGAAAACTATCCGGCCCCAGTGCCGGAAAAACTGGAAGACCCCGCCGCGCGGCTGCTCTTCTGGCTCGCCAAACGCATCCGCCGAAGAAACCCGAAGCCAGGCTCCTCCAGAGACAAGCAAGCCGCTCTCTATGAACGCATTGCGGGTGATATCGCGGAACGCATGAAAGATATCGGGGAATAGCCCTAATAGGCCACCCACTCATATCCGCGGTTGCCTGCGTGATCTTCCCATTCGACACCGACCCCGCGACGCCAGCTTGACGACGAACAGCGCCGTGACGGCAGAACCCATTGCGGGGCGGCCGCTGGTGTCGTGCGTTGCCAGCCAAATTCGCCTTGTGTGCCGTAGGTCCCGAGGCGCATGTTATAACTCTCAGAACAATCATCGTCGCGGCCACGTTCGCGATGGCTGTAGTGCCGAACATCCCAAACACGGATCGAGCGCACAAAATCGAATTCCAGACCACTGATGTCGATATCGGCACCGTCTTCGACCACCTGTGCCAGAATGATGTGGCCGAGCATTTGACCATTTTGGTTGCTGGCCTCCCAGACTTTAGGACCAATACTTTGCAACGGCGCGCGCTCAGAAACACCCATCGGGCAGCGCCAGATTTGCAACGGCGGCTCAATCGGCCAGGGCGTGATCCGACGGATAAACACGGCGCGGGCATGGGCACATTCTGCTGACGCGGGCCACCCACCAGCCAGGCAAAGCAGAATGGCGCAGTCAACCTGATAGGCTTTTGCCGCTTGTGGAGCCACGGTTGAAAGCAAAGCCAAAGCAACTCCGGCAGTCCAATTCCTGATAAGTTTGCACCGCATATCAATAAATACCTTTTGATTACATTACTTCATTATTGATACACTAGCTCCAACCTCAACCTTCACACCATATGCGAGCATAGGGTTTATGATGTTCGCGCGCGTTTTGTGGAATATATTCCGTAGAGCGGTTCTTGTGATCTGGCCGAATACAGGCCATGAAATTACGGGAACAAGTAGGGTTAAATATCCGGAATCTAAGAAATTCCAGAGGGTTGAGCCAAGAACAATTAGCATTAGCTGCCGACCTGGATCGTAGCTACATCAGCGAGATCGAACTCGCGAAATTCTCAGCATCGATCGATGTTCTGGAGCGGATTGCCCATGCTCTCGACATCGCTCCCAAGGAACTGTTTAACGAGAGGGGCTAGTTTTGCCCGAACTTGAGAGTGTTCGCACGACGGCCGAAGCCATCGGTCGCATTACGTGTATCAAGACTGGCGAAGAAATCGGTCTGCTGTATCAGTGGGATAACGGCGACACGCAGGCCGCGTTGCACGAAGACGGCCTGCTTCGATCGACAATCTGCCCAGAGCGACATGAAGTACCGGACCTTGGTGCAAATCGGGGCTAAGGGCCGGAATGAGCCCATTCTGTGAGTTTGATTTTCTCGCTGCGCGTTCGCAGCACATATTTTGCCGCACGCATCATCTATAGTACGACAATGCAGCAAGAAGAGCTGCCATTCGCGCCAGGCGCAGCGAGATTTCTTCAGGCAAGAAATGAGCGGTGGGACAAAGGGTGAATTCGCTGCGTTTGCACCAAGGTCTGCAATCTCGAGTGACCGGCCGCAAATGTGCGGCCGGTATTTCGATTTTACCTATTTCTGAGGAGATTTTCAGGTCGGCTCCACCTCTCCGGGAGCTGGGATGTTCAGCCGGTTTCACCGAATCCTTTCGGTACTGGTAGATCAGGCAAGGTCACCGCACGTTTTTGCAGGGCCCGCCCGATGACCACGCGGCTGATTTCCGTCGTCCCGTCCACGATCCGCAGCATTTGTGCAAGACGGGACAAACGGTCCAAACCATAAGGCTGCAACAGCCCCATGCCGCCCAGCACTTGCGTACAAGTATTTGCAGCCTTCACTGCGGCATCTGGCACAAACCGTTTGGCATGGGCGGCCATCAGTGGGCCTTCGGGCGTGCCAAGGACCTCTGCCGCCTTGCGGTACAGCAGTTTCGAGGCTTCAAGATCGGTTGCAACCTCGCCCAGCATCCACTGGATCCCGTCCAGATCGAGATTCTTGCCACCAAACATCTTGCGGTTCTTGGAATAGGACAGCGCCGTATCCAGGGCCGACTGCATCAATCCACAGCAACCCGATGCGATTGAGACGCGGGCGATGTCGATCGCCATGAGCGAACCTTGCAGACCCTGACCGATTGGCAGGATGATGTTGTCTTCACTGACCACGACCTTGTCCATGTACATCTCGGACATAGGCAGGAAGTTGTAGGATGGCGTGTCATACATCGGGCCGAAGCTCAGGCCCGGAGCATCAGCGGGAATAGCGATCATCGCCATGTCTTTGTGGCCGGGTGCGTCACTGGTTTTGACCACGGTGAAATAGATATCAGCCTCGGTCGCCAAGCTGACCCATGCCTTCGCACCGCTGATCGTCCAAGTGCCGTCATCATTGATCACAGCCCGCGAATACATGTTTGTTGCGTCCGACCCCGATTGCGGTTCGGTCAGTGCAAAGTTCGCCAGCTTGCGGCCAGAGGTCAGATCCCGTGCCCATTTTTCCTTGAAGGCATCTGTGCCATAACCGCAGCCCGCGAAGGTGCAGATGTTATGCATCGACAGGGCAAAGGCATAGGCACCATCGCCCAGTCCCAGTTGTTCGTAGACCTGAATGCCTTCTGAAAGGGGCAAGCCTTGGCCGCCAAACTCTTCGGGGGCGTAGAGCCCCGTCAGGCCAGCGGCCCCGGCTTTGTCCGACGCATCACGGGGCCATGTCTTCGCGGCGTTCCAGGCGTCCACATTGGGCAGGATGACCTGCTCGGCGTGGTCGCGTGCGGCTTGGAGTATGGTGGCGAGTTTGTCTGACATTGGTCGGTCCTTTTGTGAGCGGCTATTTTCACATGACGCCACACTTCAGAACCTGCTGAGCAGGCAGCGGGTCAAGCTTCTAGAGGAGAACCAGGTGAGAACGCCATGTATTGCGCAAGATTTAGCAGGAGAAACTTCTTCGCTCTATCTCGCGTGGTGACAGGGTATTGTCCAAAAGTGACAAAAAGTGCGTCTCAGATATTCGTCCTGCGATACGAACTGGGGGTGCTGCCGGTCCAGCGTTGAAAGGCCCGGTGAAAATTGGCAGCTGAAGAAAAGCCGACATCATGTGCGATGGCCTCGACGCTTTTGCGTCCCGCCTGCAGGTCGCGGATCGCGATGTCGCGCCGCAGGGCATCCTTGATCGCCTGAAACGAGGTCCCATCCGCTTGTAACCTGCGGATCAGGGTGCGCGGGGTCATGTGCATTGCGGATGCTGTCTGGGTCAGGGTCGCCGCGTCCCATCCCGTTTGGCCCAGATAAGTGCGCACCCGCAGCGATTGGGTGTGCTCGCGCGAAGAGGTGAAAATCCAGTCCCGGGGCGCGTTTTGCAAAAACCGGTCAAGATCAGATGTGCTACGCGCTTGCACAGGGCCCAGAGCGTTCGGGGAGAAGGAGATCGCAGTGGCGGGTTGGCCAAACTGAAAGGGTGCGGGAAAGATAATCGCGTAATCCTGATTAAAGTCCGGGCGATCAAACGCGAAATCAACGGCTTTAACCGGAACCTCATGCCCTGCCAGCCAAGACATGAGCCCGTGGGCAAGTTTGAGGATCAGCATGTGGCCAAACCGTTGTACAGGTGCATCTGTTTGCGGGTTCAGGCTCAGTGTGAGGGCGCTGTCAGTGTCATCCAGATCAAACTGATAGTCATCCAGCAGCAAATTCCAGAAGGTCGAAAACCGGTAAAGTGCAGATGGCAAGGATGTGGCTTCGCGCACTGTCGTCAGAAGGTGTTGCAGGGCACGCGGTCGCACGGGCCTGCTCCAAAGCCCCATCATCTCATCGCCGGTCTCAACTGCAGCAAGTTGATAGAGGCAAACGATCTGATCCAGCGTAACGCGACCATTCGGCGAGCGCGTATCCGCGTTCAGACCGGACCGGCTCAGCAGCGAAGCCATCTGCGCCTCTGGGCACAGGGCACGCAGCGCCGCCAGCCAGTCATCGACAAACTGGCTGGAAACCGTGGAAAGGATCGTTGGCGCGACATTGGTCATAACGCCTCAGGAAGTATCACCAATTCCGGTCGACATGAAACGCAGGCTTGCAGATGGCGGCCTTCGCAGATGACAGAATGTCAATGTCTCAACCAGATAACGCTCTGCTTGAACTAATTTCAGTGGGGTCAGGCGACTTCGAACAGTGCTGCGGCGCCCATGCCTCCGCCGACACACATGGAGGTCACCACGTATTTCACGCCACGACGCCTCCCCTCAATTAGAGCATGCCCGACTTGTCTCGCACCTGTCATGCCGTAGGGGTGGCCAATCGATATTGCACCGCCGTTCACGTTGTAGATTTCGGGATCGATCCCAAGATGGTCACGGCAATACAGAACCTGGCAGGCAAAGGCTTCGTTAAGCTCCCAAAGGCCGATGTCTTCGATGCGAAGACCTGCATTCTTCAGCAGCTTTGGAATTGCAAAGATCGGGCCGACCCCCATCTCTTCCGGTGCGTTTCCTGCAACAGTCATGCCGCGATAAATACCCAGCGGTGTGAGACCCTGTTGCTCAGCCATTTTGCCTTCCATGAGCACACAAGCCGAGGCCCCGTCAGAAAGCTGGCTTGCGTTTCCGGCAGTGATCAGTCCTCCTTCGACAACCGGGTTCAATGCCCCGAGTGTTTCGGCCGTCGTACCCGGCCGGTTGCCCTCGTCTTTTGACAAGGTCACCTCTTCCACGGTTTCCTCTCCGGTTTCGCGGTTCTTGACCCGCTTAATCGCAGTGATCGGGACGATCTCATCTTCAAACGCGCCAGCCGCCTGAGCCCGGGCGGTCCGACCTTGCGAAAGTGCGGCGTATTCATCCTGGACGTCGCGGCTGATCCCATAGGTCCGCGCCACATTTTCCGCCGTCATCAGCATCGGCATGTAGGCATGCTCAGATTGGGCGATAACGTTTGGATCTTTCTCATCGCCCGCCCATTTCAGATAGGCATTCTGCAGGGCGGAAATATTCTCCTGCCCGCCAGCCACGGCAACGTTCTGACCATCCACGATGATCTGCTTTGCAGCCGTCGCAATGGCCATCAACCCGGAGGAGCATTGCCTGTCGATCGTCTGTCCTGCCACCGTATTGGGAAAGCCCGCAGCCAGCGCCGACAAACGAGCGACATTCATGCCTGCTGTTCCCGCAGTCAGGACCGATCCGATGACAACATCTTCGATCAAACCGGGGTCCACGCCTGCACGTTCAACCGCGTGCTGCATGGCGTGCCCCATCATGGTAGGGGACTTGATGTTGTTCAGCGCACCTTTGAAGGCAACCCCAATGGGGGTTCGTGCGGTTGAGACGATAACGGCTTCTCTCATGATTTTTCCTTTTTGGCATCAAAATGTGCGTCAAGTGTCACGCCCGAGGTTGCAAGTTGTTCCAGCAAAGGCGCAGGCGTGAACCACATCTCACCATAGGCACCTAGCGACTGCCGATAGTGGGTCATGCGTTCCATAATCTGACTTAATCCAATCTCGCCAGCATAGTGCATTGGGCCGCCGCGCCAGTTTGGGAAGCCATAGCCATTGACCCAGATCAGGTCGCAATCACCCGGGCGCGTTGCAATTCCCTCTTCAAGGATCAAGAAGCCCTCGTTGATCAGGGGGAACAGACAACGCTCAAGGATTTCCTGATCGTCGATGTCCCTGCGCTTCACGCCATGCAGGTCCGCCAGCTCGGAACTGATTTGAACCATCTCTGGGTCTTCGACCCGTGTCCGCCCCTCGTAGACATAGCTTCCTCGCCCGGTTTTCTGACCCAGTCGGCCTAGTTCAAACAACCTGTCCTGCACAGCCTGGTATGTCGGGTCATGCGCGATTTCACTACGCCGTTCCTGACGCACGCGTGCGCCCACATCGACTCCGGCCAGATCTGCCATCGCATGAATACCCATGGCCATGCCGAAGCCTTCAAGGACGTCATCCACCTGTTTCGGCGTCGCCCCCTCTAGAAGCAGACGGGATCCTTCGCGGAAGTATGGTTCCAGCATCCGGTTTCCAACAAAGCCGTAGCACACGCCAACCGTGACAGGGAGCTTTCGGATCTTCTTTGCGACCGTGATTGCCGTTGCAATGACATCGGGAGCGGTCTTGGCGCCCCGCACCACCTCTAGCAAGCGCATGACGTTCGCCGGGCTAAAGAAATGGAGACCAATCACATCCTCCGGGCGGGACGTGACCGTGGCTATTTCATCAAGATCCAACGTCGATGTGTTTGAAGCCAGTATTGCGCCAGGTTTGGCGTGTAGGTCTAACGCTTCGAAAATCTGGCGTTTGACATTCATGCTTTCAAACGCCGCTTCAATGATCAGGTCAGCCTTCGCAAGGCCTGCATAGCTGAGCGTCCCGGTGGCGTTGGCGGAGATTGCCTCTGCCCGATCGGCACTGAGCCGCCCTTTTTGAGCCGCACGCTGGAAATGCTCTCGGACCTTTTCCAGCCCCTGTTCGAGCGCGCCTTGCGTAGTTTCAAGAAGCGTGACCGGATACCCCGCCTGCAGAAAGGCGATAGCAATGCCGCGCCCCATTGTTCCCGCGCCGATCACGGCGACCGATGCAATGTCACGTGGTCGGTCCGCACGGGTAGCGCCCGGAACCTTGGTGCATTCACGTTCTGCAAAGAACAGATGCCGCCCGGCGCGCGATTGAGGTGTGTCTAGCAGTTCGGCGAAACCTGCCTTCTCTTGTGCCAACCCCTCGGCCAGCGGCATTTCGCACGCGGCCTCGATGGACACCAAACATCGTTCAGGGGCGACAAGGTTTTTGGACGTGTGCGCTATCTGGTCTCGGAAACCCGTCAGATATCCCTTCGGATCAGGGTGTGTGACGGTCATATCCGCGCAACTGCGTTTCGGATCGCCCTCATGGCTGACACGGGTGGCGAAACCCAAAACATGCGCGCGAAAATCCTGGTCGTTCTCAAATAGTGCGTCGACCAGCCCACAAGACAGGGCATATTCGCCTTTCACGGGATCACCCGAGAGGATCACTTGCGTTGCCGCTTCCAGACCGGCAATCCGGGGTAGTCGTTGGGTGCCACCGGCACCAGGCAGCAGCCCCAGTTTGATCTCAGGTAGGCCCATCACGGCATCCGGCGTGGCGACACGGTAATCACAGGCAAGCGCGATCTCCAGCGCACCACCCATAGCGGGACCTGCGATCGCGGCGATAATGGGTTTTTTGCTGGTTTCAATCATTACACACAGGTCTGGCAGGTCCGGCTTGTCCCAAACTGCCCCGGTACGGAACTCGACGATGTCAGCGCCGCCGCAGAAGAGCGGCAGAGCCGAGCATAGAACGATAGCTTTGACCTGTTCATCGGCGTCCAACTCGTGGATGGCCGAGGAAAGCGCCTGCCGCATCTTCAGGCCAAGAGCGTTCACTGGCGGGGCATTCAGCTCAATGAGAGCGACACCCTCGGTGTGTTTAATGGAAATCATGTTTGGAAACCTCAATTGGACTGTTTGGCAAGATCTTGTTCGATCTCTGCCCAATCGTCGAAGTGGATTACGTTGCAGGGTGAATTCACGTTCTCGAGCCAGACAAAGACGGAGATGAATGGCTGGTCATAGACCCGGGTGGCGTGGGGATCGCCCGCCGCGTTCCAGATAAGTGATCCAGCCGGATAATCCTGCCAGTCACGGGTGCCAAACCGCCAACCAGATTTCTCGGACAGGTTCAGGTACAGCTCTGGCGCGTCGTGGTTGTGGTCGCGATACAGCGTCCTTGGACCCAGCATGAAAATGCCAAGGTTGAAATCGGGATGGTGATGTCCACATGCGTCTGGCCCAATCAGCAGAGTATGTAGGTTACACTTTGTGTATCCCTCGCCCAATTCGGCACCAGGGGGATAGAATTGGGCGTTGTCTTCGCGCCAGATCAGATCATCCTTGGCCGCTTTCAGACAACCTGCGATTTCCTGCAATTCGGGGGCGACAATCCCGGCGATGGCGTTCTTCAGAACCTCATCGTGCCGGGTTCCTTGGGGAGGTAAATCAATGAGCCTCTCACCCTTCAGGTCCATGGCTGCCAGCTTGTCCAACGTCAGGTCAACGCCGCGCGTGGCAGCTCTGTGAGCCTGCAGATAGGTGACAATGGACCCGATAAGCGCCTGAATACGGCGTTGCTTGTCTGTCATGATTTAAAGTCCGAGCGCGTTGAAATATCTTTCCGCACGAGTTTCTTGTCGAGCTTGCCGACGCTGGTTTTAGGTAGGCGGTCGACAAAGACTATCTCGTCTGGAACTGCCCATTTTGAGATCTCGCCTGCACCGACACGCGACTGGATTGCTTCAATGACTCTCAAGCGCACAAGATCCGGGTCGGCATCCTTTGCGGCTTGAGCGACCAACACTGGCCTTTCGCCCCATTTCGCGTGCGGCAGCCCGATTGCTGCGACGTCCTCAACGCCGCTGCAAGACGATGCTATGTTTTCCAGTGCCAGTGAAGATATCCATTCGCCGCCGGTCTTGATCACATCCTTGAGGCGGTCAGTAATCTGCAACGATCCATTCTCGCGGATATACCCAACATCCCCGGTATGCAGATACCCACCGTCCCAAAGCTCATCCGAGGCTTGCGCATTATCCAGATAGCCTTGTGTCAACCAGGGAGCCCGAGCAACAACTTCGCCGGTTGTTTCGCCGTCATGTGGAACGTCCTGCATATCCGGTGTCACAACACGAAGGTCGACAAGCGGGCCGGGAAAGCCGGTTTGCGCCTGCATCTCGGGGTCATTGCTGGACAAATCGGCCACCGTCAGAAACGGACAGGTCTCGGACATCCCATAGGCCGCATGCAAGGATATGCCTGCCGCCGCCGCCCGGTCCTGCAAATTGCGCGGCAAAGAGGCCCCGCCAATGATCACTTTCCATCTGTCCAGGTCAATTTGTGGGCAGCCCGGATGGTCGAGCACCATTGACAGAACCGTGGGCACGCAGTGGGAAAAGGTGACGTTTTCGTCTGCAATCAATCGCAAGATGGTGTCAGGGTCATATCGACCGGGATAGACCTGACGCAGCCCCAGCATCGTTGCGGCATATGGAAATCCCCAGCCGTGGACGTGAAACAAGGGCGTCAGCGGCATGTAGACGTCGCCGCGATGAAATCCGGCATTCCCGGGCCACGCGCCGAAACCTGCGATCAGTCCCAATGTGTGAAGGACCAACTGCCGGTGTGAATAGCTCACCCCCTTGGGATTGCCGGTGGTCCCGGTCGTATAAAACAGGGTTGCCGTTTGGTTTTCATCGAAGTCCGGGAAGTCAAAGCAGCCTGGGGCCTCGCTTATCCACTCTTCATACCCTTCTCCGTCTCCAATCGACACGATGATGATGTCTCGATTGAAGCCCGATTTGATATCATCAATGAGCGGCATGAAATCGCGGTGCACGATAATCAGGTCCGGCTGCCCATGGTTGATAGTATAAAGAACCTGGGCAGGAGATAGACGGACGTTGATCGTGAAAAGGGTCGCGCCCATCATCGGGACCGCAAAAAAACATTCAAGATAGCGGTGTGTGTCCCAATCCATGACGCCGACGCGCATGCACTCACGTATCCCGCTGACCTTTAAAGAATTGGCAAGTTGGCGCACGCGTTTGCCCAAGTCCGCGTAGCTCAGCCGCATTTCGGTGCCGCTGACGATCTCTTGGCAGGCGGACGCAATGTTCGATCTGGTTAACAAGTGCTTGATCAGCAACGGATAGCCATATGCATTAGACGAAGGTGACAATGGTGGCATGAAGGTGGAATCCTTGAGCTTCTTCACCTGCTAATCTGGCATTTCTCGTCCAGTTGAAGAATTGAAAGGAATTTCCTTTCATCAAGAAATTCTAACCGATCACATCGCACCGCGAATTGCGTGCTACCCCCTGAAAGGTTATGAAAAAGAGTATCTATACCCTGCTATATTCGCGCCCGTCGTCGGATAACTCTGCTTGAGGGTAAGCAGAATTGATTTCATCGAGGAGATGCAGCAATGACCACTCACATGCCCACGCTGGTTTCACTGCGCGCTTTTGAGGCGGTGGCGCGTCACAAGAGTTTCCGAAAGGCCGCTGACGAGATTTGTGTGACCCATGCGGCAGTCAGCCACCAGGTCAAAGCATTAGAAACAACAATCGGCGTTAAACTACTGGAACGCACAAGCCGTTCGGTCGAGCTAACACCGGCTGGCGAGCAGTATTACCCACCAGTACGCGAACACATTCAGGGAATCATCAAAGCCACTCGGCGCATCCAGACACCTGAGGAACCGGACGTGTTGCTCGTTCAGTCCTACGCAAGTTTCAATACAATGTGGTTACAGCCCAGATTGGCAGACTTTCTTCAGGATAATCCAGACACACGCGTGCGCATAGTCTCTACCTTTGAAGACGGTGATTATGACATGCACCGGTTCGATGTGGGCGTGTTCAATGCACCACCATTTGACAAACGGTTTGACTATAGCCCGTTGTTCGAAACCGATATCTACCCAGTATGTGCTCCGGAGGCCTTGAAAACCGCAAGCGGTGGAATGCCGCTGGAAGAGCTAAAAAATTACCTGTTGCTGAGTGTCCCAAACACATGGAATGAGCCGGATGACTGGGACTGCTGGTTGGATGCGGCGGGCTTAGATCGCGAAACGATGAAATTTGGCTCTGTTTTCGACAATTACCCGCTTGTCCGCGAAGCCGTTTTGAACAACAACGGAATGAGCATCTCAAGGGCACCGTTTTGCACGCGTGATCTTGAAAGGGGGCGCTTGGTCAGACCGTTCGACATTTCGGTGCCAGAGCCAGGCCGCTGGTATCTGGCGACGCAAAAAGAGCGTGCACCCAACCCCAAGCTCGATACATTTATCGACTGGCTGTTCGAACAGATCGAGGCCGACCCAGCCATGCGGTTCTTCCGGGCCTGATCTGTTGAATTACAGCTCTGCCGTCAGCGCGCGTCAGGACTGACGCGCACCTGCTTCGGAGGCAACACGAGGGACGAGAGCGCGAACCAGTTCGGTCATGTCCAGTGTGCCGACCGTCTGCTCCCCATCCTTGACAACATAGGCGTGTGACGTATCCCCGCCGGACCGCGCGATCATGCTTTCGAGCGTGTCGTTCACGTCCACTTCGCCATGGGCATCCGCGGGCACTTTGTCATCCCCAAGTGGGGTCATAACCGAGCGCACCCGCAGAACCCGTGCGCGGTTGATGTCGCTCACGAAGTCTTCGATGTAGGGATCGTTAGGGTTCAACAGAATATGCTGCGGCTCGCCCTGTTGTACAACAAAACCATCCTTCAAGATCACAAGGTGATCGGCCAGCTTCAGCGCCTCATCAAGGTCATGCGTGATGAAGATGATGGTCTTGTGCAGCTCTTTTTGCAGCTCGAGCAGCAGGTCCTGCATGTCGGTCCGGATCAGCGGGTCAAGTGCCGAGAAAGCCTCGTCCATCAGCATGATCGGTGTGTTTGCACTCAGTGCCCGAGCAATGCCCACACGCTGTTGCATCCCACCAGACAGCTGCGCCGGATAATGGTTCTCGAACCCGCTCAGACCGACGCGATCCAGCCATTTCGCGGCTTCGCGGTCGCAGGTGGCCTCGTCTTCGCCACGCACCGACAAGGGCATGCCTGCATTCTTCAGCACGGTCTTGTGCGGCAATAACGCGAACTTCTGGAACACCATCGACATCTTTTCCTGTCGAGCATGGCGCAACCCGTCCTCGGACAGTTGCATCACGTCCTCACCCTGCACGATGATCTCGCCCGCAGTGGGTTCGATCAACCGGTTCAGGTGGCGGATCAGAGTAGATTTCCCAGAGCCGGACAGGCCCATGACCACTGTGATTTCCCCCGCCTGCATATCGACGTTGATATTGTTGAGCCCCAACACGTGCCCGTGCTGCGCCAGCAATTCTTCCTTGCCCATGCCTCCTTTGACATGCTGCAACACGTCCTTGTCGCGGGCGCCAAATATTTTATAGAGCCCGGACAGGCGGACCATTGGTTGTGTCATTGAACCGGCTCCTTAATGTTTGACTTGGGTCTTATCGACCCGTGTGAGAGCTGCCTTGGACACGCGGTCAAGGATCACGGCCAGCAGAACAATGCCGATGCCAGCGACGATGCCCACACCCAGTTCAAGGTTTCGGATACCGCGCAACACGTTCACGCCAAGGCCAGGGGCCGAAACAAGAGAGGCGATCACGACCATGGCAAGGCTCATCATGATGGTCTGGTTGATCCCGGCCATGATGTTCGGCAGCGCCAGCGGCAATTGTACTCGCATCAGTTTCTGGCGGTCATTCATGCCAAAGGCATTGGCCGCTTCGATCACGTCCTGATCTACAAGGCGGATGCCCAGATCGGTCAGGCGGATCACCGGGACAATCGCGTAAAGGATGATCGCGATCCCATAAAGTTTCGATTCCGTGACCGAGAACAAGAAGATTAGAGGGATCAGGTACACGAAGGTCGGCAGGGTCTGCAGCAGGTCGAGTAACGGAACCACGCTTTTTTGCAATCGGTCGGATTTCGACATGGCAATGCCAATGGGCACACCGAACAGCACCGATATCGTCGTACATACAAAGATGATCGACAGAGTCTGCATCGCCACATCGTAGTGGTCTACGACAGCCAGCAGCATAATCGAGACGGCGACAAAGATCGTCACAGGGCGCGAACGCGAGGCGTACCAGGAAATCGCCACCAGAAGCGGGACCATGATGAACCACGGCATCGCTTCAAACAGCCAAAGTGCGCCATCCAACATCCAGCTCAGTGGTTGTGTGATCGGGTCCAGAACAGTTTTCAGGACCGGTTTGGCTGCCAGAAACCCTTCTTCGATCCCGTTGGTTACATCGCGCGACTGCCATATGCGGTTGCAGCTTTCATGCAGATTATCAAACGAGGGAATTGGCATGAGCGGTCCAGAGGCCTCTTCTCCTCCTGCTTGCGCCGCAAGGTCCGCCAGCGAAAGAGGCGCTTTATCGTCTGACGTGCCACACCATTCGCTCAAACCCAATGCGCTGAATAACTTGTCATAGAAGGCCATTTATCCCACTTTCCGATCTACTTCAGTGCGTTAGGGGCATCGCTGAGGATGCCCCTGTCCGTGCAGTTTACTGCAGCAATGCGGAAAGTTTGTCGCGCGCAGCATCGTTAAGCCACGCCCCCCAGACATCCTTGTAGGTCGTCAGAAAGTGCACAGCACCTTCATCGTAGGAGGCATTGTTGTCCTCGACCCATGCCAGCGTTTCGCCCATCTGTGCGTTGGTGAAGGACAGATTTGTCATCAGCTCAGAGATTTCTGCGTTTTCAGCCATGAATTCCTTGGAAAGAACTGTAACCACTTCACTGCGAGGGAAGGCGCTCATTGCTGGCGTGTCGCATTCCGCTGTGATGTTGCAGGCGTGCTTTTCAGGGTCATGGGGGCCCATATCGACCAGGGTCATCGGGTATTTGCCCAGTACCGATGTCGGTGCCCAATAAAAGCCGAACCACGGCTCTTTGTTTTCGTAGGCGGCAGCGATCGAAGCCGCAAGGGTTTCGCCTGATCCATGCACGAAGTTTTCAATGCCTGCATCAATCAACCCGCCTGCCTTCATCAGGTTGGTGCTGACATTCAGACAAGTCCATCCCTCGGGGCAATTGTGAAAGCGATTTCCGACGAGTTCGGGATTGGCTGCGATGCCTTCAATTGTTGCCAGTTCCGGATGCTCCTCCACAAGGTAGTTCGGAACAAAGAACCCTTCGACACCGCCATCTGATAGAACTTCGGTCACAGGAATGATTGCACCTGAGTCAACCAGCCCTTGGTAAGCCGGCGCGCCGTTTGTCCAGATTTCAGTCAGAATATCAGGCTCTCCAGTCTCGGATACGGATGCCAGCGCGGGGTTGCTCGAGAGCGGAACCGTCGTCACTTCGCAACCATAGCCTTGCTCCATCAGGAACTTCGAGACCGCGGTCACAATTTGCGCCGACCCCCAATCGGCCTGCATCAGTGATACTTCACCGCAGTCGTCTGCCTGGGCCGCCGAGGCGGTGATTGCCGCAGCAAATAAGCACCCGAGTCCCGTTGAAATCTTGAACATTTCTTTCCTCCTTGTTATCGGCGAAACAGGGACGGAGAAACGCTCCAAGCCAAAATTCGCCTTGTTTGTAGCGATGATTTGTACCGACAGGCCTATGAGCAAAAAACTGAAAAGAATTTTGAATCATGTACAATTGTTTACAGGTGGAGGGATGACTCCCAACTCAAAACAGCCAGAGCCGCCCACGTTTGTTTCAAAAGCCCCTTATTATCTTGGCTCAGCCACTCCGTTGCAGTAAATTTGTTTCAACGCATGAAGGGTGCAACAACTCAGGTTGCACCTATTGATTGCAAGATTATAATATTGTATCGGTTCGTTAGTCCATGAGGGACTGCCGGGCCAATGCACAATTCTGCAAGGCTCGATCCTATGAATTTGATGCAAGACGCCCCCAATGTTGTCAGCGAAGAAGGGCTGCGCACACTGCTCGCCGAAGGACATTCGGCAGATGTCGTGTGCCGAGTTAAGCCCACACGTACAGGTGCTCAGTGGTCTGGAGTTTGGACCGTGCATTGTGTCTCGCCAGACGGCGAGACGCGCCGCTTGCTCGTTACCGCGCGCAACAACATGGCTGCGCGAGAATTCAAGACAATCAACGGCTTATCTAGCTTCCTTGCCGGGCTCGGTGCTTCGATCATCTCTATCCCCATGTTCGAGGGCAAAGTCGCCTCGCACAAACTGGACGACGCGAGCTAAGCCCCTTGCCGTCCTCGCAGCACTCTTTGCTGCCCCCGCCTATTCTGAAGGCTTCGTGCTTTCCATGCGTGCAGATGGTCAGCTGGAGACCAAAGCACCGCAATCAGGTTTCGCGCAAAGCTACGTCGATGGTATTGGCGCAAACCCACCAGAGCTGATCGTATTCGCAGCGCCGGAACCTGAAGCTCCCCCTCCTGCACCCACCCGCGCAGTCCCCCGGCCCGAGATCCTAGCAGCGCTTGAAAGTACCGCGCATCGTTATGGCGGGCACCCGGCGTTGCGCCAGGCAGGCCTGTCGGTGAGTGAGTGGCAGGCACTCTTTCAAGCTAATATCGAGATCGAAAGCGCCTATCGCCCAAACGCGCGCAGCTCCGCAGGCGCGATCGGCCTCGGTCAGTTGATGCCCGCAACGGCCGCACAGCTCGGCGTGGATCCGCATGACTGGCAGGCAAACCTCGACGGCTCTGCCCGCTACCTTCTGATGATGTTGGCGCAGTTCGGCACGCCCGAACTCGCGCTTGCTGCCTATAATGCGGGGCCTGACGCGGTCGCGCGCCATGGCGGCATCCCTCCCTACCGAGAAACCCAAAATCATGTGCGCCGCGTCGTGGCCGTGCGTGACCGACTGACTGGAGTCTCCTGATGCACATACAATTCCGCACGATCCTGTCGCTGGCTCTGGCCAGCTTGATGATTGCTAACCCGGCGCTTGCGCAAAGCATCGACCTCTCGCCGGTGCAAAACCTTTTGCAGGGTATCGTCGACACGATCACCGGCCCCTTAGGCATTGTCATCGGCACCTTGGCCTTGATCGGTGTGTTTCTCTCCTGGCTCTTCGGCATTCTGGATTTCCGCCAGGCCCTTTGGGTACTGGTCGCTATCGCAGGCATCGCAGCTGCGCCGACCATCGTGACCGCCATCTGGGGCGCGTAAATCCGGCATGGCAACGCAAACCCGCCTCTTCCTGGGCCTAATCCGGCCGCCAAAGCTCATCGGCTTGCCGATCATGTATGCCATGGTTTGGCTCTTCGGGTTTGTGTTGCTGTTTCTGTGGGTCCAGAGCTGGCCGGTGATCACCATCGCCGCTCTGGCCTATCCTGCGCTGTGGAAAGCGGCGGATTGGGATCCGGCCTTTCTTGAAGTTATGGTCACTACGCTGCAGGAAACGCCGCCCACCCCGAACCGCAAGATCCATTCGGGGGACAGCTATGCTCCGTGACCCCTCGGATGATCTTGAAACGCTGCCGGACTGGGCGCGCAAAGAGCGCCCAATGGCCAGCATGCTGCCCTATGTCAGTCTCGTGAATGACGTGACGATCCGCACGCGCGGCAATGCGCTGTTCCAGTGCATCCGCATTGATGGCGTCAACAGCATGACCAGCGATGACGCACATTTGGAGAAGATCCGCGCGCTCTTCGCGGCGATCATTGCGCAGATTGGGCCAGAGTACAGTTTCTACGTGCACAAGGTCTCCAGGGCGATTGAGACCGCGCTGCCGCAGGTGCCCGAAGAAGGGTTTGCGCAAGAGTTGGACACCCGCTGGCAAAAGGCGATGGCGCGGGCGGGTCTGCGGGACAAGACACTGACGCTCACTGTGCTGAAACGCCCTCCCTTGGGCGCGCGATTGCGCCTGAAGCGCTCAGATTCGATCGCTCAGTTGAAAGGCCAGACAGCCAAGCAGCTGCGCAAGCTCGAAGAGGTCGTTGGGTTTCTGCTGTCGTCTTTTGCCGAGATGAACCCGCGCCTGCTCGGCGCTGAAAGCGGCGAGCTACTCGGGTTCCTCGGAGCGCTCAATATCGGCCAAGAGCGACCCCTCTTCGCAAAATCCCGCTTTGGCATCATTGCCGAGGATGTTGCCAACACCCGCGTCACGTTTCAGGGGCGAAGCTTCACGCTCGACGATGGGACGGCGGGCAAGCGGTTTGGCACCAGCTTTGCGATCAAGACTTACCCAGCCAAAACCTGCTGCACCATGTTCGATGAACTGAACCTGCCGGTCGACATGGTGGTCACGCACTCCTTCACACCGATCAACAGCAACATCATGGCCAGCCGGATCAAGCGCCAACAGCGTCTGATGAAGGCCAGCGATGACGGCGCGATTTCCCTCGCCGAAGAACTGGTCGACGCGCTGGACGACTTGGAATCCAAACGGCTCAGCTTTGGCGATCATCACATGACAGTCACGGTTTTCGCCGAGACCGAGGAAAAGCTGGAAGCAATTGCCGCCGAGGTGCGCAACATCGCGGCCAGTGAAGGGGTCAATCTGGTGAATGAGAGCTTTGCGACTCGGACCCATTATTTCGCGCAGCATCCGGGCAATGGGCAGATGCGCAGCCGCAAGGCCGCCATCACCAACACGAACTTTGCCGATCTCGCGGCGCTACATCGCGGTCAACTGGGCAAACCCGGACACAAAGTGCCTTGGGGCAAGCCGATCACCCTGTTTCCAACACCTGAACGCTCGGGCTTCCTGTTCAACTACCATGAGACGGGTCAGCCAGACAAAGAGCCGACGGGCGGGCACGCCTTGATCCTCGGCCGTCCTGGCTCAGGCAAGTCAGTGCTGTCGGCCTTCCTCATGACCCAAGCCCGTCGCTGCGACGCGCGCGTCTTTGTCTTCGACTATCGCGCGGGCATGGAAATGGCGGTGCGCGCCAATGGCGGGCGCTACAGTGCCATCAAGGCGGGTGAAGCAACCGGTCTCAACCCGCTGCGCACCGAGATCGACGGGCGCGGTCAAGCCTGGCTCTCCGATTGGCTGGCCACGCTGCTGCATCGCACCGACAAACCCCTGAGTCCGGTTCAGATCAACCGCATCCAAGAAGTGGTGCGCCAAAACGCCGGGGCGAGTGATGCCGCCCTTCGTAATTGGCAGGATCTGGCCTCGCTTTTTGTGGCGGGGGCGGATGAAGGGGATCTGTTCGAACGGATCCAGGAATGGACCGCCGATGGCCGCTATGGCTGGATCTTCGGTCAAAGCGCTGAGGATACCTTCTCGCTCGATGGTGATGTCGTGGGCTTCGATCTGACCGGCATTCTCGACAGCGAAAGCGAAAAGGAACGCATGGCCGTCCTGTCCTACCTATTTCGGCGGGTGGAACGCGTGATCGAAGATCGCAAGCCGACGTTGATCATCATCGACGAGGCCTGGAAGGCGCTGGATAACCCGTATTTTGCTGACCGGCTCAGCAACTGGCTTGTGACCGCGCGCAAACAGAACGCGGTCGTCGTGATGATGACCCAATACGCAAGCCAACTTGAGAAAACCCGCACCGGCAAAACGATTGTCGAGGCTGTGCCGACGCAGTTTTTGCTTCCCAACATCCGCGCTTCGGCCAGTGATTACACCATGCTGGGCCTTTCTGAGAAAGAGCTCAGTGTTTTGCTCGGCACCGGCAGCAACTCCCGTCTGGCGCTGGTGCGCGATGATCAAGGTTCGGTGGTGATCGATGCCGACCTGAGCGCGCTCGGCCCCTACCTCACGATCCTTGGCGGCATGAAAAAAGGCGAAGCGCTGGTTGGCGCGGATTACCGCCAAAACCCCGATTTTTGGAGACAGATTGATGCGTAGACTTTGCGTGCTGACCCTCACCCTTTTGACCCTGACAGCCTGCGCGGAATATCGGCCGTCTGAAGCCGAATGCTTTAGTTCTTTCGCCGAGGTCAGCCGCAGCAATTGTAATTTCGAGCTGCTTGGGCCGATTGGAGGATTCGGTGGGTAGGCACCGCCAGCATATCTTTGCGGGCTTGGTGTGGTTCGCCGCGCCAATGGCCTATGCTCAAGGCGTGCCGACCTTTGATGCGGGCATGTTCCTGCAGCGCGAGCGCGTGTTGCAGCAAAGCGAACAAGATCTGGCGCTGCAACGGGATCGGTTAACCAAAGAGGAAGAGCTTGAAGAGCTCGAGCAAGAACAACTCCAGGCGCTGGAAGACATCCTCAATGCCACGACGTTGGCCAGCGGGAACTCAGGCGCACTGGTCGCGAGCTTGGAAGCGGGTTCATCACCTGAAAGCGCCGCAGAAACGCTTTACGGTCCGGTCGACCCAAACCCCGGCGCGGCACAGATGTTCGGCGATGCATCCGGCTCGATCGAAGAGCTGATCATTCGGGCCGCGCAAGAAACGCACCATATGTCCGGCGTGCGCGCAGCGGGCCTGTCGCCCAAGCAATGGCGCTGCCTGTTGCAGGCGCTGATCTGGCAAGAAAGCCGCTTCACCATCGGCGCGCGCTCACCTGTTGGCGCATTCGGCCTAACCCAGATTATGCCCGGCACGGCCCAGGATCTCGGGATTTATCCGGCCTACTATGAAAACCCCTACATCCAAGTCACCGGTGGCGCGCGCTATCTAGCGCAGATGCTGGCCATGTTTGACGGCAACATCGTACACGGACTCGCGGCCTACAATGCTGGTCCCGGCAACGTGCAGCGCTACGGTGGCGTGCCGCCCTTCACTGAGACCCAACACTACGTTCAGGTGATCCCCGAGCGCTACAATCTCTACCTTGCACGCGTCGGCGGCGTTGACGCGCTCGGCACGATTGATCCAGTTTTGCTCGCCAACTCCACCATGAGCCTCACCTCTTTCGGCGCAGGGGTCTATGGCGATTATTCCTTGGTCTCCGTGCAAGCGGCCGCGCTTCGGGTGCAGGACATCATCACCCGCATCGGCGAGACAGATGACATTCACGCGGCCATGTCGCTCAACACCTATGCGCGGGCAGAACTCGCCCGCCTGATCGCCATCCGCACGCGCCTCAAGGCCGCCCATACCCGCCCGCTTAGCGCGGCCGAGCTGGCTATGGCGGCCGCGCAGGCCCGCGAACAAGACTTCATGCAATTCGATCTGGAGGTCCTTCGATGATCCGCTTTCTTTCTGTCATCTCCACTTGTGCCCTCTTGGTTGCGTCACCTGCGTCTGCCCAAGGTGTTCCGACAGTCGACACGCGCAACATCGCACAGGAAATTCGCCAGCTGCAGCAAATGCTGGAGGATTTCGGGATCCAGACCGACCAGCTCGACACGCTTCTCGAACAGCTCGACTTGGCGCAGCAGCAACTCGACACGTTGAACGAGACCTACGCAGCCCTGACCGGTGCGACAGACATCATTGACATGGCCATGGGCGGTGACCTCGATGGGCTGTTGGACCAAGAATTCGGCGATCTCCTCGGCACCATCCGTCAAATCCAAAGCGGCGATTTCAGTGGCCTCATCGGCAATGCAGCCCCTCAAATGGAAGGCCGCATGACGCAAGCCTTGGAGGATGCAGGCTTTGACCAAGACAGCCTGTCCGAAATGGCCAGCAGCGGCAATCCGGGCGCGGAACGCATTGCCAGTCAGGCGGGCACCGGGGCGGTGATGTCGGCTGCGGCGGAGAACAGTTATGACGAGGCCGCGCAATCCCTCGAACGGGTCGAACAGCTGGTCTCGCTGATCCCCGACATGGAAACGCTCAAAGAAGCCGTCGATCACAACACCCGCGTCACAGCCGAGCTTGCCATCGCAATGACGCGCATGTGGGAGCTCGAAGCCATTCAAACCGTCGGCGCTGGCCAATCCGGAGTGGTCGATGCCGCGACGTTGGCCGAAGAGCGCCGCTACATGGACTTCACTCTGCCGGACCTGCGGGCGGATTGATCCCATGAACAGTGAGGCAGAAATCATCGAAGAAGAGCTCGTCTACGGCGCACGTCGACGCGAGCTCATGTGGCAGAAGCTGGGGCTGACAGGCATGGCGTTTGGCATGGCAGGTTGCCTAGCCGCTGCCCTCGTGGCCCTGCTCGACGTGGACCCACCGCCCTTGATCGTGCCCTTTGATAGCGAAACCGGCATGGCCCTCCCCAATGCCGTGGTTGAAGCGGTCTCACTCACGGAACGCCCCGCGATCATCGAGGCACAGGTCTACCGCTATGTCATCGATCGAGAGACATACAATCAGCTCGACAATGACGTGCGGGTGCGGCGGGTCCTTGACCAGTCAGACGGCGCGGCCGCTGCAGGGTTGCGCGCGCTTTGGACCAGCGGCCATGAGGCCTATCCGCCCGACAGCTACGGTGCAGATGCCCGGCTTGATGTCGAGGTGCTTTCGATCACCCATTTCAGCGCCAATCGTGCCCAGGTGCGCCTGCGCAAGCGGCTGAATTCACCGCGCGGCAGTCAAAACGGGCTCTTCACCGCAACGCTGATGTTTGAGTTTCGTCCCGAGAATAGTCGGTCGATCGACGATGTCTGGCAGAACCCCTTCGGCTTCACTGTAACCGAATACGCAATCCGTTCGGATCGTTTGGAGTAACCAATGCACCGCCTGTTCCTGATCCTCGCCCTAATTGTTCCGCTTGCTGGCACCGCCTATGCCGAGACCCAGCCGCGCCAAGGCCCCTATGATGCCCGCGTCCGGCTGGCCACCTATCAGGATGGGCAGGTCTACCGCATCCGCACCAGCCTGACCCATGTGACCAGCATTGAATTCGGCCAAGGCGAGACCATCCGCTCGATCATTGCAGGCGACACTGAAGGGTTCCTGTTGGATGGTGTGCCCGGAGGCCAGGCCTTTGCGATCAAGCCAGTCTCTCGCGGCGCGCATACCAACATCACCGTCTATACCTACCGGCGCAGTTACTATTTCAATGTGACCGAGGCAAGCTCGCCGACTTTTTACGTTATTCGTTTTACCTATCCCGAGGCGGCCCCTCGGCAATCGCGTATAGCCGCAAGCCAACCGGCAAACCACGCCTACGGCGTCAGCGCGCGATCCGAGATTACCCCGCGCGAGATTTGGGATGATGGCACTTTCACCTATTTCCGCTTTGCCGCGAACGCGCCGCTGCCCGCGATCTTTCGTTGGTCCGGCGGCAATGAGCGAAGTGTCAATGCTCTAGCCCGACCAGACGGCGTGATCCGCGTATCGGGTGTTAGTGATCGATGGGTTCTCAGGCTCGGTGAGGACGAGATCTGCGTCCAAGAGATGAGCGAGGCAAACCGCGATGAGTGAAACAGCCGAGCTTAAGAAACGCCTCGAAGCGCTTGAAGGCAAAACACAAAACGCGAAGGCGCGCCCGTCTGTTGTCACTATTGCCCTGGGCATAGTGGCAATCGCGGCCCTTGGGGGACTCATGCTGTTGTTCTCTGGCGGCTCTGAACCCGAAGGCCTCGAAACCGCCTCACCGGATGAGTTCCAAGCAGCGGGACCGGGCTTTGGTGCGCTCGAGCCCACGCCTGCACCGATTGACACAACCCCGCCGCCAGAACCGGAACCAGACAGCGAAACAGAAGAACTGCGCGCGCAAATGGATGCAATGCGGAGCGAGCTTGAGGCGATTCGCAACGCGCCAGCACCTGAGGCTACGGCCGTCGATACAGAAGCGTTGGACACCTTAGGCGCAGAGATCGACGCGCTTCGCAGCGAGGCAGCCGCAACACAGGCCGCCATGCGCGAGGAGCTGGAAGAACGTGCACGGCAAATCCAGCGACTGCAGAATGATCTGGAACTTGCGCGCCTGGAAACCCCGCGCACGCCCGCTCCAACCGGCCCCACGGCCGAAGAGCTGCGCCTTCAGGAACTGGAACGGCGGCGACAGGCAGAGCTTGAGGAGCTGCAAGCTCGCATCGCCAGCCCAATCATCGCCTTTGGCGGCACCGGAGGCGGCAACAATGAAACCGCCGCGCAGCAGCGGCGGCTTGACGGTGACACAGACTTTGTCCGCAATGGCGCTGAACCCGCTGAGGTGACGCAGGCCCAGGTGATTGTGAACCCGTCAAACACGGTTATTCAGGGCACGATGATCCAGGCCGTGCTTGAGACCGCAATCGATAGCTCGCTCGCCGGTCAAGTCCGCGCAATGGTGTCTGAAGATGTCCACGCCTATGACGGCTCACGCATCCTGATCCCACGCGGCGCGCGCCTCATCGGGCGGTATCAATCCGGCCTCGATATCGCTCAACAACGCGTGACGATCGCCTGGGACCGGATCATTCTGCCCAGCAACCAGACCGTCGAAATCAGCGCTTTTGGTGGTGATGAACTGGGGCGGTCCGGCACGACCGGCTTTGTCGACAGTCGTTTCGGCACGCGGTTTGGGTCAGCCGCCCTGATATCGCTGATCGGAGCCTTGCCTGCCGTGGCAGCCCAGAACACCGAAGATGAGATCGCGTCGGACGTGCTCGAGGGCATTGGCGAAGACCTTCAGGACAGCGCGCAAAGCGTGATTGGCGAATACCTCTCCGTCTCGCCCGTGATCTATGTCGACCAAGGAGCGCGCGTCACCGTGATGGTCGACCGCGATCTGGAGATCTTCTGATTATGGCGGCCAGCTATCTGCAAAGTTCGATGGACAAGATTTCCGAGGCGCGTGATCCGAAGCTGATCGAGCTTTGCATCAACCCCGACGGCACACTGTGGGCAGAGTTTCAGGGTGATCACTTCATGCGATGCATCAATCGGCGGCTCTCGCAGAACGAGATCAAGGATTTAGGCAATCAGATTGCTTCGGCCGCAAACACCACGCTCAGCCGAACGAAACCCATTGTCTCGGTCAGCATCACCTACCGAAACCGCCCAATCCGCGCGCAAGTCATCCAGCCCCCCGCCGTTGATGGTGGCTTTGCGATTTCCCTGCGGTTCTTTGCGGATTTGCCGTTGGAGCAGATCAAGCTGTCCTACCTCTTCAGCAAAGAGCGCAGCAATCAAGGTGCTCGCCGCAAGCGCAATGCCGAGCTGCGCGATGTCGTGGCCACCGGCGACATCGACGCCGCGATCAAGTTTTGCGTCACCCACAAGCTCAACATGATCGTCTCCGGTGGCACCTCGACCGGCAAGACCGTCACGGCACGTAAAATCCTCTCCTTCGTGCCCGCCGACGAGCGCATCATTACGATCGAAGAGGCTGCTGAACTGCGACCGACGCAACCCAATGTCGTCACACTGATGTCTGACCGCGACGAGGCCACACGCAGCGCGGATGTCCTACTGACCTCTACCCTGCGCATGCGGCCGGACCGTATCGTCCTGGGCGAAGTACGCGGCAAAGAGGCCATGACCTTCCTGGAGGCGATCAACACCGGGCATGGTGGCTCTCTCACCACGCTGCACGCTGAAACGCCGCAGCTGGCGGTCCAGCGTCTCGCCATCGCCGCCCTGAAAACCGACGTGCCCATGACCTACCAGGACATGAACGACTACATCACCCGCTCGATCGATGTGATCATCCAGGCAGGTCGCCATGAAGGCGCACGCGGCATCACCGAATTCTACCTGCCGATTGACCCGGCCCATTCAAAGGAAACAGCCCATGTTTGAATACAAGATTGAACTGATCAACACCGCCAAGACAAAGCCGCCAAAGATCGAAGCGCAGCTGACCGCCCTTGGTCAGGATGGCTGGGAGCTGGTCTCCGTCGTGCCGGACTTTGACGGCGAGCACATCCTGAAGGCCTTCCTGAAACGCCGCACAGGCGAGAGCACCTAAAGCCAAACCGAGGAGGATCCGATGGGCGTCGTCACCTGGATGGTTGAGACAACCGACAACTTTCTGGACGACGCGGCCCAAACCACTTTTGGCAACGTCGCCGGTCAACTTGGCGGCGTCATTGCTATAGCCTCGACGCTCGCCGTGATCGGCGTCTTTCTCAACATGGTGTTTCAATACAAATCCATGGACGGGCGGACCGCGTTCTGGTTCGCGCTCAAACTCATGCTCATCTCGCTGTTTGCGATGAATTGGGTCCAGTTCAATGCCGTGGCCAGCGCGCTGATCAACGGGCTCGACCAGCTCGCGGGCGGCATGGTCGCAGGACTTGGCGGCGGCAGTGCAGGTGCATCCTACTTTGCAGAGGCCTTCGACGATCTCATCGAGGAATTTGGCGATTACCTAAACGCGGCGGGCGATAACATGCATTGGATGGCCGGAGCACTCATCGGCGCGATCGGCGCTTTCCTCCTTGGCGTCATCGGCGCGCTCTGCGGCCTTGTTCTGATTTTCGCGAAGATCATGCTGGCCTTCATGATCGGCATCGCCCCGATCATGATTGCGCTTTCGCTATTTGATGTCAGCAAGGACTATTTCCACCGCTGGCTGTCCAGCACGGTGTCATACGCGCTCTATCCTCTCGTGATCGCAGGCGTGTTTTCGACCGTCGTCGGCATGTCGCGCTCGCTGATGACCGAGCTCGGAGATCCCTCCGGCGCAAGCAACATCGGCGCACTAGTGCCTTTCTTCATGATGATGTTCCTCGCCGGAGGCATGATCATCGCCACCCCGCTGATCGTGCGCTCAATCTCAGGCAACTTCATGATGGCCGGACCGCCGAGCATTCCCGGCCCGGGCGGTTTCGCAAAAGGGGTGATGGGCACCAAAGGCTCGCGGGCGAGAGCACGGTTTGGGACCAGGTCGAATGCTGAGATCGCCGGGGCTGGGATACGACAAGCAGGTGGTGCGACTGTTTCGATGGTTCAGAAGGTGGCTGAACGGGCGAAGCGGTTGGAGTGAACGGCCCGGTCCAGAAGTTCGCGGGGCTAACAAGATGCTCCAGTTGTAGCCCGCATTCCGGACATCCAGCGAAAGCGCCAATTCTAAGGCTTGAGTAGTGTTCCGTTACAAGTTCGGATACTTGAAATTCCTGATCCATCAGATGAGAGGTTGGCAAAGTGATTGATGATGACGTGCTGAATTTCGCTCGTACTAACCTCGAGAACCGCGTGGCCGCTCTTAACAATGCGCGGTTCGGGGATGTAATCCAACGAGAGTTCTCATTTCAACAGATAAGAGCGGGGTTCGCACCTCGAGAGATTCGCGACTGGATCAGACCACTCCTCGGCCAAGACATCGGTTGTGCGGCCATCTACCGGCTCACCGTAAATGACCAGGCTGGCGCGAATGGGTTAAGACGGGCTTTTGAACAGTTCGAGCGACCAGAAGGGCTCGTGCTGACCCGAAACAACAATGTCGGTGACAGCAGAACTGTCTATGTTGGCAGTTCAAGAGATGTTGGGCCGAGACTTCATCAGCATTTGCACACCAGTGCCGACGGCACGTATGTGCTAAAGCTGCATCTCTGGTGTCCAGATGCAGAAAACAGCTTTAACGTAGAGGTCACTCCGGTTCGTGGAGCGGCGGACGCATCGCTTGTCCAAGACATTGAGGATAGCCTTTGGGCAAGGTCGCGCCCAATGTTTGGCAAGTTTGGCGCAAAGTAGGGACAGGCCCCAAGTTGATTTTAAACCAATAGCCACACTCGCTCCCGTGAGCGGGAGGAAATCTGATGGCGCGAAGGCCGCCATGGGTTGAAGCAACCCTTTTCAAACCCCACTTCAAGTTGTAAAAAACGCATTATGCCAATTGGGAGTAGCTCTTGAAAACACCTATTTTTATTAGTTTTGATTTCGACAACGACCGCAAGCTTAAGGACTTCATCATCCAACAGGCTCGTCGCGAGGATTCGCCTTTTCAGGTTGTTGACCATTCGCTCAAAGAAGCCGCTCCTGAGAGGAGTTGGGAGCAAAAGGCAGCCAGGGCAATTGCACGCGCCAAGGTGGTGCTTGTGATGGTCGGCCCCCAAACCCACCGAGCTCCAGGCGTATTGAAAGAGATAAGAATGGCTCGCGAGCAAGGCAAAAGGGTTGTACAAATCATCGGCTATCGCGATGGGCAATACACACCTGTCAAAGGAGCTGGCCAGCTTTATCGCTGGAATTGGGATAACTTGGCAAAGATCCTCAGTTGAATGCGACACTGTAGCTCGTAACACCGGCATTTGGAAAAGGGATACGATATGGCACGGCGTGTATTTTTTAGCTTTCACTTCAAGAACGACCATTCAAGAACCCAACAGGTGCGGAATATGAACTCACTGGATGGGAACAGCCTAGTGACGCCAAACAGGTGGGAAGAGATCAAGAAGACGGGCGATGCGGCGATCAAGAAATGGATCAACGACAATATGTCGGGGAAGTCGTGTCTTGTTGTTCTGATCGGAAGTGAAACAGCAACCAGGCCTTGGGTTAGGTATGAAATCCGCAAGGCTTGGGAAGACAAGAAGGGTGTTCTTGGCATCCAAATTCATGGGTTAAAGGACCTCGGAGGAAACACATCGCTTAAGGGCAACAGTCCCTTTGCTGATCTCAAGGTTTCTGAAGAAGGGAAACTCGTTACTCTCGGCACTGCTCCAACCCTGAAGAACCCGACAGGTAGCACGTCCAAAGAGATTTATGCTTCCATTCAAAATGGCATCGATGGCTGGATTGAGGAAGCGATCAAAAACCGAGCGAGCTACAAGTAAGTGCCAGGTCTGGCCCCTCATCTAGTTTTACTGCTTCTCGAAGAGAATGTTGGATTTCATCGAGAATAGGAGAAGACATGAAGCGTGAAGTTCTTCTGTTTGTTGAAAAGTTCGTCGAAGAAATCAGGGCCGAGAACGCCGCAGTTTTTCTTGGCGCGGGCGCGTCCAAAGCTGCGGGCCACGTAGATTGGGCCGAGTTGCTCGAGCCCTTAGCTAGAGAGCTAGAACTAGATGTTTCCAAGGAACCCGACCTAGTCGCTCTAGCTCAGTTCCACGTGAACGAGACGCGGAGTCGAGGGCAGATCAATCAAACAATTCTGGATGCGTTGGGTCGAAATCTTGAACCCACTGAAAACCACAGAATTCTAGCGGAGTTGGACATACCAGTTTACTGGACGACCAATTATGATCGATTAATCGAAGAGGCGTTGCGCGAGGCCGGAAAGGTCGCGGACGTTAAGCATACAGTCAAGCAGCTGGCAAATACGAGGTCTCGGCGTGATGCAATCGTCTACAAAATGCACGGTGATGTCGAGCATCCGGATGAGGCCATTTTAACAAAGGACAACTACGAGAAGTATTTCAGGACCCATGGTGCATTTGTTACGGCCCTATCTGGTCATCTAGTATCAAAGACATTCGTTTTCATAGGCTTCAGCTTCTCAGATCCCAATCTAGACTATGTCCTCTCTAGGGTTCGAGTGACATTCGAGGAGCATCAACGCCGCCATTTCGCCTTCTTCAAGAAACGCTCGAAAGCGGCAGATGAGACCGAAGAAGATTTCCGGATGGCGCAAACGCGTCAAAGACTAATGATAGAAGACCTTAAGCGCTTCAATGTGAATTCAATACTCGTAGATGAATATGACGAAATAACAGAAGCGCTGAGAGAGGTTGCACGACGCTTTCGAATGCGCACCGTTTTCGTGTCTTCAAGTGCAGCCAACTTCGATCCTTGGGGCGAGCAAGCAGTCACAGAATTCATGAGGAAGCTTGGCTCATTGTTAGTCGAGAATTCATTGCGGATTAGTACTGGGTTGGGGCTTGGAGTAGGCAACGCGCTTTTCACTGGAGCATTAGAAGAAGTGTATCGAAGTGTTGAGCGCCAAATCGATGACCACCTTTTGGTTAGGCCCTTTCCTCAATATGTGGACGACAAAACAGAGCGAGAGGCGCTTTGGCACAAATACCGCAGTGACTTCATTCCTTCGGCAGGTTCCGCTCTGTTCCTCTTTGGCAACAAAAAGGCGAGTGACGAGATTGTTCCTGCAAACGGAATGGTTTCCGAGTTTGAGATTGCGGCAGAGAACGGTCTTGTACTTCTACCGATTGGTGCCACTGGCTCAACGGCAGCAGACCTAGCTGCTCGGGTTCTTGCTGCTCCGGAGAAATATCCAAGTATACCACCTGACTTACTTCCGTTGATCGCAGAATTGAACAAACCGGTGGGTTCTTTGAATGAGTTACTTCAACCCTTAGTGGAATTAGTCCGGAAGTCCGGATCTACCTGAGTAGGCTCAAATGAGCATAAACGCATGAAGATTTTTTGATGCCAATTTCCATGAGCGACCTAAGGCTTGAAGCGCGAATGGCCGATCAACAGATTGCAAAATCGCTTTCGGAAGCCCGACGAAGTCGCATTACAACAGCATTTTTATGTCATGCACATAAGGATCGCGCGCTAGTTCAAGGTACAGTAAATTTGTTGCGTAAGGCTGGCTGGCGCGTGTATGTGGACTGGATGGACGGTTCGATGCCTAGCAAGCCGAACCGAGTGACAGCAGACAAGATCAAGAAGCGCATACGTGACCTCGACTACTTTCTTTTCTTGGCCACATCGAACTCAATGGATTCTCGATGGTGCCCATGGGAAATTGGGTATGCGGACCCTCACAAGTACCCTGAGAAGCTTTTCATTATCCCAACACGGGATGGCTATTCCACACATGGCAGCGAATATCTTGAACTCTATCACCGAATTGATATCCGAAGCGACGGATCTCTAGGCGCATTCGGTCCCGGGTCTTCCATTGGCACGGAGTTACGAAACCTTCGTTAGCACTCAAACTACGCGGCACGACGCCGATCTAGATGTGTAGGTTTCCAATCTGTGCGGCATGCAACGCTTGCGTTTGACAAGCTTAATGGCCGCTTTGACCTCCGAGAGGAGGCAGCCTTGCAACCGAGGCGAATACCGACCGCTTCCCGGCCTTCATTCTCGAGCCGCCTCCTCCATAAACTTCTCCACTCTGTGTGTTCCAGCCTTGTACTCGCCTAAACTAGGCTTGTCGTCTTTCCAATCACTTCGTTCTTCGCTGGTCAAATCATCGATCTCATCACGCCGTTTCCCACCACGTTCATAGGAATCACCGGCAGCTCCTCTTGACACTGCCAACGCACCAATCTTAGCCTCCAGCGCTTTGATCTGTCCCTGAAGCCCACGCATCTGGTCCTCAGATGAGGGAAAAGGCAAATCACCATTTTGCTTGTCGAAGATCTGTTTGAAGAACCGATCCTCATAGTATTTGATCCGCTTCGCCCGCACGGGCATTTGCGCGTCGACCACTAGAACGATGTCATCAAGATCCATGCGACGGGCCTCATCCTCCGGTAACAAAGCCGTCTCTTCCGTCCGTTCGGAAATACTGCGCCCGGCGAAGGGGTTGCGGCCGACCGATCGCGAGCGGGTCACGATACGCTTGGTGGTTTTACCGACGGCTTTGCTGAGCTCTTCGATGGTCTTCTCATCTGAGGGCGTGAGATAGAGCTTGATGCCCGCGTTGCCCTGCAAGGCGCGGCGGGCATTTTCTCCGTAGATTTCATCTAGCGCCGGGATGGTCTGGGTGACGATCGCGAGATTGGCGCGGTAAGATCGCAGAGTTTCGATACTGTCGAGCACGATCGGCATTTTGCCCAGGCGGTTGAACTCATCGAGCATAATCATGACCGGCCAAGGCTCGTCCTTTCCAGGTTCATGGTCCTGCAGTGATGCCAGCAAGTCTGAGAAAAAAAGGCGGATCAGCGGCGCGAGCGGTTTCACCATCAGCGGCTCGACCACCAGGTAGACCGAAAACGACTCCTTTCGGATGTCGCGAAAATCGAAGTCTGAGGTTGCTGTTGCACGGTCGATGGCAGGGTTCGACCATTGCTTAAGGCCCGAGGTCATCAAGAGCGAAAGGTAAGAGGTCAAGGTGTCGTTGTTGGTCGAGGCCATGCGCATGAAGATCAGCTTCGCGGCCGGATTGACCACCTCGTCTGCACGGCGGCGATATTCCCTCTGCTTGTCCCCGCCTGACGCTGTGATGCGGTAGATCTCGCCCAGGGTCGGCCGCTCGCGCTCGAACGCCAAAAGTCCTGCCGCCACAAACAGGTCAATGCCGCCATCGAGGAGCCCTTGGACCCGGTCGTTTTCAGCTTGCAGAAACAGCGAGGCCAGAAGCTGCAACTCCATCTGCTGGCGGTCGACATTCTCCAGCGCCGAAATGCGCAGCAAAGGATTGTAGCGGTGTGAGCGGCCATCCTTCCAGTCAGTGGGCGCGAACCGAAAGACCTTATCACCCTGCGAGACCCTATGGCGCGCCGTCGCCTCGAAGTTTTCGCCCTTCACGTCCAGCACCACGGCACTGCCCTGATAGGTCAAAAGGCTCGGGATCACGAAACCCGTCGTCTTGCCGCGTCCGGTCGGAGCCACGATTAGGGCATGGGGAAAGACCTTGGACATGACAAGTGGTTTGCGGCTCTTCGGTTTGCCCATTTTGCCGAGGACAAAGCCGTGGCCAGGCTTGCCGAAAAAGCCGTTCCGCTTCATCTCGGATATCTGCTGCCAGTGGGTTTCACCGAACTTGGTCAGCGCGTCGTTCATCAAGACGGCACTGAGCAAAACAACAGCACCGGTGCTGATCCCCAAGATCAAGTGAACGATCTGTATATCGGCCGGATGGGTCGTGCGAATCCCTCCATAGCTGCGCGCCAGCATCAGGAAATCGATATCCGCCCCGATACCGAGCCAGCGGAACGTCAGAAAGGCCGACGCCAGGACATAGCCCAAAGCCGCGCCAAGAAGAGCAAAGCTCATTACGCCGAGTGCGATCCGCGCCTTACCCATGCGTCACGCCCTTTTCGCCATCGGCATCGACGTGCCGCTCGCGTTGAACATCAATTTCTTCATTGGCGATCTCGTCGAGGACGTGCTCCATTGCCACACTGTTCGCCAGTGCGGCGTCACTCTGGAGATAGGCCTTGGCCGCATAGAGCCGGTCCAGCCGATCGCTCATATGTTCTTCCAGCGTGGTCTCATCACCAATCGCCAAGTCAGGGGCGTACTCTTCACCAACCAGTTCCTCCAGCTCGGCACGCAAGGTCTCGCGCTCTAGGTCACTGCGGAAAGGATCTTCGGTCGGATAATCCCTCAAACGGCTTAGGACATCAGCCGTGGTCGGCGGCAACCCGTCGACTATGGCTTCCTGCCGGTCGGTCTCCACCGTCCCGCTGTCTTTGAGAACCTCAGCATCGGCCAACAAACGACCCAGATCACTGTGGACCTGGTCGAGACGGTCGATCGCCTTCTCCAGCTGATCGGCGCGTGACAGGTCAAAGCCTTTATTCTCGGCAATCGCCTTCAAATCCCGGCCAAGCCATTGCCGCTCCAGTGCGGCATTACCAGCGCCTATTTCGACGCGACGCGTAACATCCTGTGCGTCAATGCCGGTGCCTTTCAAAGCCTCTTGAAGGCGTTCGGCGAGCGCTGAATCCTTCAAGGCACTTTGGGCCTCTGCCTGAATGTTCGCAGCCGAATAAATCCCACTCCTGGACGCGTCTTCGAGCAAGGTGTGGGACTGCGTTCCCATTGGGCTGAGATGCGACAAAGAGCGATAGATGTCGTTTAGCTCATGCTCTAGCGCCGCACGTCGCTCTACCGGGGCGTCCGCTACAATGCGTTCGGCCTGATTGATCTTGTCGTGAAAGGCATCCACGATCTCATCAAACGAATGCTGTTCTTCGGCCATGCCATATACCCTTCCATCTGCTTCAATTGGATTGCCCTGCGCCAAGAGCGTCGCGGCCTTATCCAAGGCAGCTGCAATGTCGTGCTGGTTCTCGCGCGAGGCTTCGGCCGCAAGGCTGCGATAGAGCTGCGCGTTCTGCGCCACCTCCGCCAAGGCACGGTCAAGCTCTGGCGCTACGCGCTCGGTTAGCTTCTCGCCCTTGGCTTCTGCGCGGCGCTGTTCTACATCGCCTGGCCTCTTCGTCGTGATGCCACGCTCGAGCTTTCGCGTCGCCTCAAGCCGCAGCCCAAAGCGGTCCGACACCTCCACCATCGCCTCGCGAAAACTGTCGTAGTTGAAATGGTGCCCCTCCTTCAGAAAGAAGAACTCCCCATCCTTGCTGCGCCGGTTCAGAACGATGTGGGCGTGCGGGTGATCCCGGTCCTCATGCACGGCGGCGATGTAGTCAAAGTGGCTGCCTTTGCCCTGAAAGAACCGCTCGCAAATCTCGCGCGTGATCTCGGCGACATCCTCGCCGCGCGTGCCAATCGGGAAGGCCATCAAGAGGTGCGAGGTATGCCCGAGCTTTGGGTGAAACCCCTCATTCCACTGCGCTGAAAACCGGCGCGTGACCTGCTCGATCTCTTTGGCCGAAAGGACGCTTTGGCCGTCATATGTGCCACGGCTATCGATGATAAAGCTCGACTTGGTGGTCAGGTATTCCAGCTGGTTGCGCAGCAGTGTTTTGTTGTGTGTGCCGCCATCGCGAATGGCTTTGAAGATCGCGGGCGAATGCCCCATGGCCGCGCGCGCCATCTGCTTGGCACGGGCACGCGGGACGTTGCCGCGAATGCGGCTCCAATCGCGATCAAAGAAGGCCTCCTGCGCGGCGGCAACGGCGCTATTCCGGGCCATCGGCAAAGCCCCCCAGAACGCGGGCAACTTCGCCAGACAGCGCGCTGCGGCGGCGCTGCGCCATGTCTTGGACTTGGTCAGCGATGTCGAAGATCAGCCCGGCCAAGGCGCGCACCTGACCATGGGCAGAATTGCCATAAGGCGGCGTCTTACCCTGCCGCTTTGCTTCGTTCAGGCGCTGTGCAATCTGGTTGATATTGTTGCCAGTGCGATTGAGCGAGGCCGACAAGCCCTGCATCTGGTTGGACAGTTCATCGTCGGGAACGAAGAGATCACTCGACGCATGGATCAACCGCCGCAACCCCTCCGCGCGGCTGGCGATATCATGCCGCGTCAAGACCGCATCAAAGCTCGCCAACTCCTTGGGCGTGAGCCGGACATTCACCAACTCGGAGCGTACGCGTGCATCAAGCTTGCGGCTTTGATCGGCCTTCAACGTGTAGAAGATGCTACGGGTCGTGACGCCGAATTCACGGGCCAGATCCTCGATCGCCACCCCTTCGGCACGCTTGCGCACGATGGCAAAACGCTGGTTTTGCGTCAGTCGCTTGTGCCGTGGTGCGCGCGGTCGGCCCATGTGAAGTAATCACCCCTATTTCTTGCCAGCATCATACAGGCAGCTCTGTTATGGCATTTCACCATAATTGATTCAATATTATAATATTGCATCAACTGCCTGTATTCCGTTTGGAGCAGCCCTACGCTGCGACCGCCGGGCAAAGCCCGGCCACATTCGCAATCACGTTTGCTTACCGAGCCAAATCAAAAAAGCCGCCAAGACTGGCGGCTCATTCCTTTTCATTCTGCAGAGTTATGTGGTGCGTTGCCTTTAGCCGCGATCAGCTAATCTGCTGGCAACTGCCTGTTTGGCTCGACCAATTGCCCACAGAACCAACCAGATCGCAGATAACAGGGCAAAAGTTAAGACCATGCCAACAAAGGATTCCATTTCATTCGCCCCGTAGCCGTCGGGCCCGGAACTAATCAAACCGTAGAACTTGAAGCCTATTGCCAATAGGGCTGCGATCCAAAGCCACTTGATTGTTTTCATTTACTTCAGCTCTCTCAAGCCATCGTAGATGTCAAAAAACTCTTCAAGAAGCTCTCGGAGTTCGTTCGTGAAGTCTTCATCTGAAACGCCCTCATCTTGCGAAAACTGGAACAGCTGGACATAGTTCCTTCCCTTTCGATCACGCTCGATTCCGTCAAAACCATCGATCTTTCTGACGGCCAGATCATGCGCAGCTTGAAGAAGGATATCGGGATGTTTGCAAGCCTCAAGTCCGAGGTCATTTTCGCCTGCCGTTGCAGTCATTACACGGTAGTCCGTGCCATCTCCGGCCAAACGTAAAAAAGCTTCCCCTGCTCGAGATACAACAAGCTCTTGCTCCCAATCTCGGTCAAGTTCTCTGCTGAGTTGCCGTGTTTCATGAATTTCAAACTGTGAATTTTCCAATTTCCCACATTCCGCCCAAGATAAATTCTTCAAACCTCAATTGTTTGAGCAATATTGCTCGACCAACCAACTGGTTTGAACCCAAAGATGCGCTTTCATCTCAAGAGTTAATGAACGCCGTTGCCCGCGTCCACTGCTGCTTTGATGTCTTCCAAGGTCATCGCAACGCCTCTTCAAGGATTGCGAGAGCCCCAAGACAATCGTCGATATAGGGTTGCTCCTCGCCGTCCAGGTCGTTCATCTCCAGCCGGTTCAAGACCGCGTAGAGCGTGGCGCGCGCTTCACGGGCCGCGCTTCGCAAGTTGACAGTGTCTTCCAGACGTGCAGTCGAAAAATCATCGCTGTGATAGTCTGGGATCATGCTGCCACCTCCTTGCTCTGACCTGCCGCTGCTAGGACAAAATCGGCGGCCTTCTGCGCCTCGGACGCCGCGCGGAAAATCGCCCGTTTGTCTTCTTTGAGCGCTTTCAACCACCCTTCAACATAGGCGGCGCTTTGACCGAATTCCGGCGCGACAGCAATCTGAGCACCAAGGAAGCAAGCGCCAATTTCCGCCACCAGCTCTTCAAAGGCATAGGCTTCGCGGTTCGCAAATTTCTTGATCCGCTCAAGCCGCTTTTCACTGCCGGTCCAATGGATAAGCTCATGGGCCAACGTCCCATAATAGCCTGCTGCATCGTGAAACGTGGTAATCGGCGGCATGTGAATGTGGTCTTTGGCGGGGCTGTAGTAGGCGCGCGGGTCGTCGCTGGTGAGGATCTCTGCCCCTGTCCGGCTGAAAAACGCCTCAAGCCCAGGATCTTCGGCCGTGCCAAGATCGCGCGGGGCCTCGGGCCGGATGTAGTCCTCCTCCGGCAAACCTTCGATCTGATCGGCATTGAACACGCGATAGGCTCGCGCGTAAGGCAATTCTTCCTCAATGCCCTGCTCGTTCTCTCGGGTGAACGTCCCGTATTTGACCACGGTCGACGACGTTTCACCTTTGCGGACTTGGCCGCCCAGCTCTTGGGCCTGCTTGTAGGTCATCCAGTGGCTGGACACATAGCCATGCTTGACCGCCATGACCCAGAGCATCAGGATATTAATCCCGCGATACTCCTCGCCGTTGTGGCGTGTCGGTAAGGCAATGCCGGACGCGCTCCCAGTCCACGGCTTGCGCCATGGCGGCGTGCCTGCCTCGATCTCTGCAATAATGGTTTCGGTGACATGGGCATAAACATCAAACTTCGGTGCCATTTGTGGCCTCCTTGATCAAAGTGACGCGGGTGAGGCTTTGCGCCCCCTTCCGCCGATGGGCTGCGCCTCGGCCACCTGATCTGACCGAATACGCATGTATTCGGCGGAACAGAGTGGGAGAGGGCAAAGCCCGACCCACGGCCCTGAACCGGGCTGTCAATCGGCCACATTTGCGAAGAAAATGTCTGCGCCAAAATCAGACGCCAATTTGCCCCGCGAGGAATGGCTCGCGCACGAGACAGGGGAAATTGGTGTCTGATTTTGGGGATGGACTAAGGTTGACCTCCACGGTCGGGGATGTTGGGCGGACCCCAAAAAGGAATGATGTCTGGATCGGGGTGAGCGGGCCAACAGCCCGTTGAGCCCCGGTGCAGTCTATTGGGAGATGTTGCCCGCGCGTTTAAGCGCGGGTTCTTCTGAAACCATGCGATACTTCCCAGGTCGCGCGCGATACAAGACCAAAGCAATCCCTCAACCCGCTGACAGAATTACAAGATATCGCAGACAGTCCGCTGAGTATATGGTTCTTAAATGTAGACCCATTCTCTAGGTTGAATTAGACTTAAGCTATGACAAGCGAATCGAATAGTCTTTCACGATGGCAGCAGGATCGCCGTGCATTCATTGAGCACAGGGTCTTTTGGCGTGGACGTGTCGGCCTTGCGGATCTGATGGATGTTATGGGCCTCAGTCGGGCTCAAGCTTCGAAAGACCTCAATAGCTACATCAATGATCATCCCGAACACATCATCTATGATAAAACGGCCAAGACCTACATTCTGGGCCCGAAGTTCGAAGAACACTACACTGCGCTTGATCCGTCAGAGTATCTTGACGACCTCCTGTCGATCTCACGGGGCGGTTCAGTCCCCGCTGCAGACTGGATTGTCTACCAACCGGACATTCTGGCAACCACTGTGCCTGGGCGCGGACTAAGCGCGCTAACACTTCGCAACGTCTTATTGGCCTGTGAACAGCGCAAAGAGCTGCAGATAAGCTATCAGTCCATGTCCTCCCCCGATCCAGAAAATCGCGTTATCATCCCTCATGCCCTCGCACATGATGGATTTCGTTGGCATGCGAGAGCGCTTTGCTCAAACGACCAAGTTTTCAAAGACTTTGTTCTCGGACGCATACTGAAGAGCGCATTGGGGGAACAATCCGATGTCGACGGCAGTACAGATGAAGACTGGAACCAAACAATAACGCTCAAAATCGCACCGCACCCTGGCCTATCCGAAAACCAACGGAGAATAGTTGAACTCGACTACGCAATGCAGAACGGGATAGCAGAAATACAAGTGCGAAGATGCCTTCTATTTTACAACCTGAAGCGGCTAGGCTTGGACGTGGATCCGAGTTCAAGATCCCCCAATGAGCAGCAAATTATTCTCCAAAACAGAGATTCACTGGCGAGAGCGGAAGTATAGGAATATGGACGTATTCAATCTCGATCGATTTGTTATCGATCAATACAAAGCATTTTCAAGGTCCTTTACGAAAATCAGGTCACCAGAAATTTCTTCGAAGGTTGACGCTTTGTATGACGACAATCGATTTTGGCCCGAACCGCTTTTGCAGATCAATCCACATTATGCATCAGGCGGGTCTATCCGTGATTTCATCAAAGGAGGTATGCTTGAGCCAGAATGCTCTGACGTGTTCCACGACAAGTGGGGCCCAGCGGATCAGGCTGATCCAAGCCTAAAGCTTCGCAAGCACCAAGAACAAGCTATCAGCTTCGCAAAAGAACGCCAAAGCTACGTCGTCACAACCGGCACAGGATCTGGCAAGTCTCTGTGTTTCTTCATTCCAATCATAGACGCCGCCATTCGCGCCAAGAAAGCGGGTGGAGGCGCGAAAACACGTGCTATTGTCATCTATCCGATGAACGCATTGGCGAATAGCCAAGCAAAAGAACTCGAAGGTTACCTAGGTTCCGCAACTGGTGGTCTTGTCACCTATGCCCGTTACACGGGGCAAGAAAGCAACGAAGACCGAGAACTCATCAAGGCGAATCCGCCAGATATTCTCCTCACCAACTTCATGATGCTTGAGCTTCTGATGACACGTCAAAGTGACTTGGATCGTAAGGTTTTGCAGAACTGTGAAGGCTTGCAGTTCATCGTTCTAGACGAACTTCATACTTACCGGGGAAGGCAGGGTGCAGACGTTGCCATGCTCATGCGTCGCCTACGTTCTCGCATCGGTGACCCCAAGAACCCTCCCCTGTGCATTGGCACTTCGGCAACCATGGCGTCAGAGGGTGCCCAACACGAAAAGAACGAAGCTGTCGCACGCATTGCCAGTCAGATTTTTGGAGCTGATATCGGGCCAGATGCCGTTGTGACAGAAACCCTCAAACGAGTGACAAACCCTGTAAAAATTAGGGGTAAAGGCTTAACTGGACTTTCCGATGCAGTTCTCGCTGCCTCCAAGGGTAATGTTGCCCTAGGTCGCAAGAATTCTGATTTCTTCGATGATCCTCTGGCTATCTGGGTTGAGACCCGGATTGGGCTCAAAAATGTTGAAACCAAGCCTGAAAGAGCAAAGCCAATCTCACTGGAAGAAGCGGCTAAGACCCTTTCCGCTGATTGTGGACTGGATGTAGAACTCTGCGCTCAAGCCCTTCGTGAAGCACTCATCGGATATTCTGTACCGGAAAAAGACCGAGTTGAGGGTAGTAAGGAATACTCCCCACTTTTTGCGTTTAAACTACACCAGTTCGTAGCGGGTGCAGGCAGGCTCTATATGACCCTGCGCCCTGAGGGTGAGCGGGATGTGACCTTCAGCGGGCAGCTCTTCAACCCGAATAATGACGCTGAACGTTTCTACCCCACCCATTTCTGCCGGAACTGCGGCCAAGAGTTCCATCCGGTAACACTTCGCAGCCATGACGGTACGGATGTCTTCGAGAAGCGAGAAATCGACGATATCCCTGTAGAAGGCGATGAAGATGATGATGGGGCAGATTGGGGTTTCCTAATGCCTGAACCCACAAGTTCAGACTTCAGTTTTTCCGGAAAAGACGAGGACTACCCAGACGCATGGCTTGATGAGAAGCCAAATGGCGAAAAGCGCCTGAAAGCCACCTATCGCAAGAAGCGGGCACAACAGTTTTCTGTTCTGCCAGACGGGACCGCTCATTCCGGATCACGGCAAGCTTGGTTCCTGCCTGGAAAATATCGTTTCTGCCCCTCCTGTCGGGATGTCAGCACCTCTACAGCACGAGACATCAACAAACTGGCATCCCTGAGTGCCGAGAGCAGAAGCTCTGCCACGACCATCTTGCTGTCTACCGTGTTGCGCTGGATGAATTCGCCAGAGTCCACGATTGACGATTACTCGCGCAAGCTACTCGCATTCACGGACAATCGCCAGGATGCTGCCCTACAGGCAGGTCACTTCAACGATTTCGTGTTTGTCACTATGCTTAGGGGGGCGATCATTAGCGCGCTGCGTTCAGCGCCAGATGGCTCGCTCGATGAAGCAAATATTGGTCAAGAGGTCCAAAAAGCGCTCGGTTTCCTTGCTTCACCAGATTATGCCCAACGTTCGCCCGAATGGCTACTGAACACCGGAGTTAAGGGTGAACGTCGCAACGAGGCTGAAGCCATCTTGCGGCAGAACCTACAGCATCTTTTCTGGATCGATCAGCGTAGAGGTTGGCGCTACACGAACCCTAACCTTGAACAGCTTGGGCTGCTCTCAGCACGTTACAAATATCTGGATGATATTTCAGCTGATGCTGATGAATTCCGAAGCTCGCCCATCCTCAATAATGCCAGCACAGAGGAACGTAGAGAGGCTCTCAAGGCACTTTACGACCATATGCGCAAAGGTCTTGCTGTTGATTGTGCCGCTCTCAACAGACTTAAGCTCGAAGAACTGGTCGGCAAAAACCACAACCTCATCAAGTCACCGTGGAACGTCGATGATGACCGCATGGTGACCTCCACAATCTTCATGACCGAGCCGCCGAAGAGAAAGGAAATGAAGAATAAGGATGAAGACCGGCTCCTTCGTGGAAGTCCTACCAGCGCCCTCGGACGCAAGATGCGGGACCTGATTTTTTCTGGGCGTCGCATCGAGTTGAAAGAGGTTCCTGAAGTTCTTGAAGGGCTGCTGAAAGCATCTGAGAACTATGGCTCGGTCATCAAAGAAGCTGGCCCATTCGGGATGGGTTGGCGGCTCGCTGGGTCTACCGTCCGCTTTGCTCTCAATGAAACGCTTACTGATGCCGAACTGACAAATACCTACTTTGTCGGCGTTTATCAGATGGTCTCTGAAATGCTCGACCGAGGTGGACAGACTCTCTTCGGTTTTGAGGGGCGCGAGCACACCGCCCAAGTCGAAGGAGACCTTAGAGAGTTGCGGGAGATGCGCTTCCGCTACGGAAAGGAAGACCAGAAAGCCCTCCTGGAGGCAGAGGAAAGCCTGAAAAACTTCAAGGAAGACAGTCGGTTTCTTCCGACGCTTTTCTGCTCCCCAACAATGGAACTTGGCGTCGATATTTCCGCCATGAATGTGGTCTATCTACGCAATGCTCCCCCTACAGCCGCCAACTACGCACAACGCAGTGGTCGTGCTGGCCGTAGTGGACAGGCTGCGTTGATCTTGACCTATTGCGCCGCTCAAAGTCCGCACGATCAGTATTTCTTCGACCGAAAGACCGATCTTGTTGATGGCGTTGTGGTCCCACCCTCCATCGATCTCAAAAACCGTGACTTGGTTGAAAGCCATCTCAACGCTGAGTGGCTTGCCTCACTGGGTATGGAGCTGAAGGATGACAACATCGAGTTGGACAAGAACATCAAGGCTAACCTTGACCTCTCTGACCCAGAAAAAGCACTCCTGCCAGAAATCCGGGATGTGGCTGCTGCCCCACACACCGCTGACCGTGCAAAACCACTTATCACAGCTGTTTTGATAGCTCTGGAAAAAGACTACGGGGGCGACAACCCACGCTGGTTCAAGTCTAAGGAGTTTGTCACCGCGGATATCGTCTCGAAGGCTCCCAATCGCTTCAATGATACCTTCGACCGCTGGCGAGATCTCTTGAAGGCTGCTGAGCGTTCTATCGATTTGGCTGAGCGAACCCTGAAAGATTACACGATTTCCCCCCCAGAGCGGAAAGCTGCAGAAGATCGCCGCCGCATGGGCGAGTTCCAGCGGTCTATCCTTTTGTCTAACCAGTCGAACAGGGATAATGACTTCTACATCTACAGGTATCTGGCGACAGAAGGTTTCCTTCCCGGATATAACTTCCCACGCTTACCTTTGATGGCTTACGTGCAGGGCGGAAATGATGGCAAGAACCAGCGTTACATCCAGCGTGCCAGGTTCCTTGCGATTTCAGAATTCGGACCTCAAAGCCTCGTTTATCATGAGGGACGTGCCTTCCGTGTTGACCGCGCCCTTCTCAAGGAGGCTGGTGACCGAGATGATGGCTATCTGAGCACCAAATCACGTGCCCTCTGCCCCTCCTGTGGAGCAAGCCATGATGGTGAGCATCCGGAACGTTGCCATGTGTGTAACACAGCACTCAGTAAATCTGTTCCGCTGACCAATCTCTACCGTATTGAGAATGTTGGCACACGCCCCGCTGAACGGATCACATCAAATGACGAAGAGCGTAAGCGTCAAGGCTTTGAGATTCAGACGACATTCGCTTTTGATGCGTCCAGCTACACGGCTTCGATGAAAGTCAGAGATGATGATGGCGACATCATCCAAATCGACTACGCTCAAGCTGCCTATATCAGCCGGATCAATAAAGGCTTGCGGCGTCGAGCCGACAAGTCAGAGATTGGCTTCTATATCAACCCAAAAACTGGCGTATGGGTCGGCAAACCCAAAGATGATGGCAGTGAAGAAGAACGCCCAGATCAACTCAAACAGCTCATCGTGCCGACGGTAGAAGACCGTAAGAATGCACTTCTCATCAGGTTTGATGATGAGTGGCTCTCCGATCTTGGGAAGGAAGCTGATAAGACACTCACCACACTTCAGCATGCATTGGCTCGTGGTATCGAAGCTGTATTCCAGCTTGAAGAAGGCGAGATCCTCGTAGAGCCAACGCCTTCCCGTTCAGAACGCCGTGCGCTTTTGTTTTATGAAGCCGCCGAAGGTGGTGCTGGGGCTCTCGGACAGATGGTGTCTGAAAAAGACAGCATCGCACTTGTTGCTCGAAAAGCACTCGAAATCATGCATTTTGAGCCTTCATCCTTCAGCACGCCACATAGTGATCCTGAAAAGCTTGTTCAGAAGACTGGTGTGGACTGCGTGGCTGGCTGTTACCGATGTGTACTTTCCTATTTTAACCAACCTGACCACGAGCATATCGAGCGACGTGATGAGGAAATGCAGAGGATGCTGCTGAGACTAGCCTACAGCACGACCTCTGCACCGGAAGAAACCAGAAAAGACCCTGCACCAGTGACAGCTGCAAACGGGGCAGGATCAGTATCATCCCCCGCTCATTCACCTGGAGCAGATGTTGATGCAGGAGAACTGCCGCCTCCTGAGCCAAATCCTTTGGTAATCGCAGGTGCCGAGATCCCACTTTTCTGGCGAAAGAAACGCATTGTTGCGGTTGAGGACGAGCGGGTGACCGAGGAATTGCGCTCGGCTTTGGATGCAAAGGGCGTAAGGCTTTTTATTATTCCCACATCACCTGACCATAAAAAACAGGTCTTCAACGACCTGAAAGTCGCTTTGAAGGAGTAAACCATGGGTATTGCAGAACAGTTTTCTCCTGGCGAATTGGTAAGAGCGCGTGGACGTGAATGGGTTGTTGTCGATAGCTCAAACGCTTTGACTTTGCGTCCACTTTCCGGCTCTGAAGCCGACCTTGAAACGATCATTCCTGAGCTGGAAGCGGATCCTGTAACCTACGCCAGCTTTGCCCCCCCTTCGCTGACAGATAAATTGGGTGGACGTGATGCCGCCCAGTTACTCAGGGATGCGCTCAGACTGTCCTTGCGCCGTGGTGCAGGACCCTTCCGTGCTGCTGGTCGCATCAACTTTGAACCAAGAGCCTATCAGCTTGCTCCCTTGATGATGGCGCTTCGCCAGGACGTAATCCGTCTCCTCATCGCTGATGACGTGGGCATCGGTAAGACAATCGAAGCTGGTCTCATTCTGCGGGAAATGCTCGACCGTGGTGAAATCGACCGCTTCACCGTGCTTTGCCCACCCCATCTTGTCGAGCAGTGGACAAGTGAACTTGAAAGTAAGTTCTCTATTCCGGCAACACCCGTGACCGCATCTGAAGCGGCCAGGCTTGAACGTAACCTGCCCAACACCGTCTCCATTTTCGAAGCCTACCCCTTCACCGTGGTTTCGATGGACTTCATCAAGAGTGAACGCCGCTTTTTCGACTTTAAGAGAGCATGTCCCAACATGGTAGTCGTTGATGAGGCCCACTCCGCGGTCAGTGCAGGCAAAGGACGGCAAAGACGCTATGAGCTTGTCCGTTCACTTGCAGACGATCCTGAACGCAACATTTTGCTTCTTACCGCAACTCCACATTCGGGTGATGAGACAGCCTTTCACAATCTCCTGGGGCTTTTGGATAAAGAATTCGCAGGACTTCAGGATGCAGGAGGTGAACGACAGCGCCAGCTGAGGGAAAGGCTTGCAGGACATTTTATCCAGCGTCGTCGTCGTGACATTGATGCATGGAAAGAACCTGGTCTCTTTCCAACGCATGAGACCTCGAACTTCCCCTATCGCCTGACTGGCGAATATGAAGAATTCTACGGAAAAATTCTCGATTACTGTGCGGAAGTCATTGAGTCCGTTGAAGGTGAGACCAAGAAACGTCTCGCTTTCTGGGGCACACTCGCTTTGATGCGCTGTGTGGGGTCCAGTCCAGCTGCCGCTGCACGTGCGCTCAAGACACGTGCCCAACTGGATCCTAGTGCCATCTCGGAAAGCGAGCTCTCAGCTCAAACCCTAGATGATGAAGAGCTTTCTGAAAACGATCTTGAACCTGGTGTTGGCATCGAAGATGAAAACCTCCGTTCACTCATTGCCACAGCAGACAAGCTCTCTGCAGAGGTCGAAAAGGATCCCAAGTTCAAGGCGCTCATCAAAGCCTTGGAGGATATGCTCAAGAAAGGGCATTCGCCTGTTATATTCTGCCGCTACATCGCAACCGCCGAGCAAATTGGAGCAGTACTTCAAAAGTTCGCATCTAAGCATGTGGTTGAAGTTGTCACGGGGGCAATGCCGTCAGAGGAACGTGAAATCCGAGTTGAAGAACTCGGTGGTCACGAAAACCGAATTCTTGTTGCGACCGACTGCCTGTCTGAAGGTATCAACCTTCAAGCCTGGTTCGATGCGGTCATTCATTATGACCTTTCATGGAACCCGACCCGTCATCAACAGCGAGAAGGCCGTATCGACCGTTTTGGTCAGAAAGCCCCGATTGTTCGCTCTGTGCTAATGTATGGTGAGAACAACCCAGTCGATGGTGCTGTTCTCGAAGTGATCATCCGCAAAGCGGAAGCTATTGCTAAGCAGACAGGTGTTCGGGTTCCGATGCCTGATGACCAAGGCTCGTTGACCAAAGCCCTCATGTCTACCGTGATGCTGCGGGCAAGAGGTCAGAAACAGATGACCCTTGATCTAGACTTTTCAGACTCGGAAGAAGCTCGCCAGATTGAAATGGCATGGATCAATGCCTCTGAGCAGGAAAAGAAGACCCGCACCATTTTTGCTCAGAATGCTTTGAAGCCTGAAGAAGTTGCCGTGGAATGGGAAGCGACCCAAACGGCTCTTGGTGGTTACGAGGACACGGAACGCTTTGTGTTCCAAGCCATGAAACGTCTTGGACAACCCTTGGAGCCCCTAAAATCTGGTGCCTACAAGGTCGCTCTTCACCTCGTTCCCGACCACATCAAGGAGCGGTTTATTGCTGAAAGTTTGATCGATGATGCAGATATCAAGCCCCTCAAGGTCGGGTTCTCTGCTCGCCCTCCAAGTGGCACGATTTCTGTTCACCGTGCACATGCCTTGCCGTCTGTTCTGGCTGAAACCTTCCTTGAGCAAGCTCTAGATGAGTTTGCCAACGAAGATGCCCTGTCCACCTTGCCTCGGTTGGGCGCTTGGGAAACGGATGCAGTTGATGAGGTTACCTGGCTTGCACTTCTCAGAGTGCGTCATCGCATCGACTCCAGGGGTAAGCTCGGGCCAAAGTTTGCCATGGCAGAAGAGTCCGCTGCTATCGCCCTCAGCGCTTCCTCCAAGCTTCCAATGAAGTGGAACGAAGATGCCTTTGCCCTGCTCGATCAGGACGGTGAGAACCTCGATAAAAACACCCGCCAAAACCAGATTGCGCGGGCGCTGAATTCTCTGGAGGCTCTTCAGCCAGCTCTCACCCAGTTTGCGCATGAGCGGTCAGAAGTTTTGGCCGGCGACCATGTTCGAGTGCGTCAGGCACTGGGGTCAAAAGGACAAGTAAAAGTCAGCGCCATCACACCAGTCGATGTAATTGGTTTCTATGTGCTGATGCCGGGATTGTAAGGGTAAGACCATGGCCAGAATTACAAAAAGACGTAAGCAATCCCGCCGCTCTGCTCGCCTAGATTTTGCGGCAATTGAAGTTGTTGGCGGTCTTCTACCAACAGATGTGATCGCCCAAATTGCAGCTGGTGATGCAGCCGAACAAAGTGATGAAAGCTACGATATCCCCAAAGGCCTGAAGCTTCGGGATGAAATCGCTCGCTTTTATCAGATCGCCCATGCTCACTGGGAAGGCTTTGAGGCTGGCAAAGGGGAGAATGCGTCTGCTCCAATTGGCTTCGTGCAAAGCCTGCTCTCAGAATGCTTCGGCTTCAAAACCCTCACAAAGTCGGCTGGTAAGCAGATTACTGACCGAACCTTTCCTGTTAATTTTTCTGCGGAAAATGGGCGTATACCTGTCATCATCGCTCCTTCTGCTCCCGCTGACAGCAGAAAGCCAGGCATAGATGAAGCTCTTTCTCAGTTTGGAGATGACACCCGCAAAAGGTCATCGACCCAGCTCTTGCAGGAATACCTGAACGCCGATGAAGATGCTTTATGGGGTATCACCTGTGATGGTAGCGTGCTGCGTATCATGCGGGACAATGCAAGTCTCACACGACCGGCCTGGATTGAAGTGAACTTCGAGAAGATCTTCACAGAAGGACTTTTTCCCGACTTTTCCGCAGCATGGCTTATCCTTCACGCTTCACGATTTGGCGTTGAAGGCACTAGTCCGTCCGACTGCCCGCTGGAGCGTTGGAAAGAGCGGAGCCGTCTCGATGGTGCAGCTGCAAAAGACAATCTGCGCTTGGGCGTGGAAGCTGCACTGATTGAACTGGGGCGAGGATTTATCCAACATCCCTTCAACTCGGAGCTGCGAGACCAGCTCCAGTCAGGGAAGTTGAGACGCCAAGCCTACTATGAAGAACTATTGCGGCTGGTTTACCGCATCATCTTCCTATTTGCGGCAGAAGACCGCGACCTCTTGCATGCCCCAAATACGAGCGACGCCGCCAGAAAGGCCTATCTTGGAGGGTATTCATTGCACCGCCTCCGAGAACGCTGCGTTCGCAACGCCTCTCTCGACAAAAATATTGATGCTTGGGAGGGGATGAAATCCCTCTTCAAAGCACTTTCGGACGGACAGCCTGCTCTTGGGCTGGTTGCTCTTGGCGGGCTCTTTGACCCAGACAAACTTGAACATCTTGGCAACTGCAAGATCGACAACAAACGCTTCTTAAAAGCGATCTGGCGGGTGGCTTGGTTCCGTCCCGAGGGTCAATCCATGACCAAGGTGAATTGGCGTGACATGGAAACCGAAGAACTGGGGTCAGTCTACGAAAGCCTGCTGGAACTCACACCAGAGCTGAACCTCGAGGCGAGAGATTTCACCTTTGCGGAAGGCGATGCGACCAAGGGCAACGCCCGCAAAGTGTCAGGCTCCTACTACACACCAGATTCTTTGGTGAAACTTCTTCTGGATACCACGCTGGATCCCGTGCTGGATGCAGCGGAGGCACGAAATCCAAACGATCCAGTCTCCGAAATCCTTAAGCTTTCGATGATCGACCCAGCTTGTGGGTCCGGTCACTTTCTTCTTGGAGCCGCCAGAAGAGCCGCTGCCCGCATCGCGCGTCATCGGATGCCCGGAGCCATTTCACAAGAAGTCTTCCAACATGCCCTGCGTGAGGTCGTCGGGAATTGCATATACGGGTCCGACAGGAACCCAATGGCGGTTGAGCTCTGCAAGGTGGCCTTGTGGATCGAAGCGCTGGAACCAGGCAAGCCGCTATCCTTCCTAGACGCCCGCATCCAATGCGGAGACAGCCTGATCGGGATCTTCGACTATGAGATGCTGAAGGCCGGTATCCCGGACGATGCGTATAAGGCGATGTCCGGCGACGACAAAGAAGTGGCCAAAGCCTATGAACGCCTCAACAAGGACGAACGCGATGGCAAGGCAGCGTCTGGCTTTATCAAAACTCTCGCGGCCCCCGCTGAGATCATCGATGGCGCGCGAAAAATCGCAGCAATGCCCGAGGAAACGCTGAAGGAGGTCAAGGCCAAGGCGCGCGCATTTGCCCAGTATGAGACCTCCGACCAACGACTGAGTTTAAAACTTGCCTGCGATATTTACGTGGCGGCATTTTTCTCTCCCAAAGTGGGTGAAGAACCCTCCGCTCGAACCTTGGTTGACATGAAAGTGCCGACCACAGGTGCTATGTGGGAAGCGCTGAGCGGTACGATCCGATCCAATATCTTGCAAGACAATGCTCACGCCATCTCTGACCAAAACAGTGCCCTACACTGGCCCTTAGCGTTTCCAACTGTCATGGCCCGTGGAGGGTTTGATGCCGTTATTGGCAATCCGCCCTGGGAACGGATCAAACTTCAGGAACAAGAGTTTTTCGCGGCAAGAGATGCAAAAATAGCCACCGCATCTAATAAGGCGGAACGTAACAAGCTGATCAAAGAGTTGAAGAACGCCGAACCAGGAACTGTAAACGCACAACTAGCCGCAGAGTTCGAGCTGGCAAAGCGCACTGCCGATGCAGCGAGTGTGTTCGCGCGGCGATCAGGCCGCTACCCGTTGGCCGGTGTCGGTGACGTTAATACATATGCTCTATTCGCTGAACACTTCTCTCGGCTAGCGCGCAAACAAACCGATGCGGTGTCGTCAGGCCGAGCGGGTGTGATAGTCCCAACTGGCATCGCAACAGACCCGTCCACTAGCGCTTTCTTTGGGGATCTAGTGGCACGGAACCGAATTGCGGCGCTATTTGACTTCGAGAACCGGAAGAATCTATTTCCAGCGATCGATAGTCGCATAAAATTCTCTGTGCTCAGCATCGGAAAGGCAGCTCAAGCCCGCTTCGCGGCATTCGCCACGAACACAGCTGACCTAGAGGAAAAGGAACGACAAATTGAATTGGCGCCAGATGATTTTCGTCTGTTTAATCCAAATACACTGACGTCGCCCCTCTTTCGTTCACGTAGTGATAAAGAACTCACGCGCAACTTCTACCGCACTGCGCCTATACTCCTGCGCTTGCGACCCGACGATCCCGACGGCGACGAAAACCCTTGGGGCTTCACCTACCAAACCAAAATGTACGACCTCGCGGATGCCAGTAGTCTTTTCCGGACGGCCAAGCAGCTTTCGTCTCAAGGTTTCCACTTTGACGGCTTTAACTGGCGGCACAACGACAATCGCCAGTATGTTCCGCTCTATGAAGCCAAAATGCTCCATATCTTCGATCATCGGTTTGGCTCTTACGCGGGGCTTGAAGCTCGTCCCGGAGATGGCTCGCTGCCTGAAACGCCAGACAGCGTAAAACATGATCCAGCTTACGAAACCGAGCCGTGGTATTGGGTTCCGGAAGAGGAGACCCGACTGCGCTCTGCGCGCGTTCCCGTCAGATTGAAGCAATATTTCCGAAAAGATAACACGAAGGGATCCCTCAAGGTTCTGGCAGAATGGGTGCTTGGAACACTTGACCGAGAGGACCTCCTCAACCCAGCCATCGGAGCAATCCGCGCACAAAAACTTCTAAAAGAGGTCTTGGGTCCGAGAGCACTAGGTCGAGAAGTCATTGGGGCCAAATTCGCGACTTGGCTGTACAAAGTTTCAAATAATGCAAAGAAGATGAATCGCGATACACCTCTCAGTATCGATGATTTAGCGTTCATCAAAGAAGGTCCTTCTGACCCGCTGGAAATGACCGGTGCGCTTGTCGACAGAAAACAACCTCGCTGGCTTATGGGCTGGCGAGATATCACAAATGCAACGAACGAACGAACGGTCATTGCAGCAGTATTCCCTAGCGTTGGTGTAGCGCACTCTACGCGTTTACTTTTTCTAAACGCACAAGATGCCTCTCCAGCAGCATTCTATGCAACTCTGTCATCTCTCCCTTTCGATTATGTTGCGAGACAGAAAGTTCCTGGAACGCATTTGACCGTTTCTGCTCTGCAACAACTTCCTGTGTTCTCACCTTCTCAATTTGACCAAACCGAACTGAAGTTTATCGCCACCAAAGTCCTCGAACTTACTTATACGTCCCATTCAATGAAGAACTGGGCGGAAGATCTCGGCTACACCGGATCCCCCTTCGCCTTTGACCCCGACCGCCGGGCTCAGTTGCGAGCCGAACTCGACGCTTTCTTTGCCAAGAAATACGGGCTCACACGGGATGAACTGCGCTATGTGCTCGACCCCCATGACATCAAAGGCAAGGATTACCCCTCGGAAACATTCCGTGGCTTGAAAACCAAGGAAATGAATGAGTTCGGGGAATTCCGCACGCAACGGCTCGTCCTCGAGGCCTTTGACAGGTTGACGGGGGGCTGACGTATGGACCTCAGCCTGCGCAATCGACTGGAAAAATCCGCACTCGACCACGGGTTCTCGATCCCCCTTGGCGAAAGCGATGGCTGGCTTTGTTTTCAAGGCCACGCTGTCACTGCTCGGCTTGCCTTGACCGTGGATGATACAGGGCGCTTTTTCGTTGGAACCTCGCATCGGGGTGTTGGCCGCGAACTGTCGAGCGAGCTCTCCACCGCGCCGGTCGCGCATAAGGGTTTTGATTGTTTCATCGCCCCAAGCTCCGGCGATCTGTTCCGCATCATCGGCCGCATCTGGGCACTCGCGCGCTCTCTGCCCAACGAACCGCTGGCAGAGTTCGAACGGCTGCTTCAAGAGGAGCCTTCCAGCACCGAGGTGGAACGACTGCGCAAGGAACGGATCGGGCAGAATGTGTTTCGCTCGGCCCTGATGGACTATTGGGAAAAATCCTGTGCTGTCACCGGCGTTCAGAACCCGACGCTGCTACGCGCGAGCCACATCATTCCCTGGGCCAAGTGTGAAAGCGACGAAGAGCGCCTAAACGTGCACAACGGCTTGCTTCTGGTAGCCACGCTAGACGCCGCCTTCGACGCTGGTCTGGTGTCCTTTGATGACGGTGGGAACATTCTGATCTCGACGAAAGTCTCAGACGGGGATCAAGTTGCTTCCGGGATACTGCCGACGATGCGTTTGACCCGCTTGAATGACGAAATAGCGAAGCGCCTGAGCTGGCATCGCACCAACTTGTTTGAAGGGTGATGGCATGCCGCAAGAGACACACTCGCACGATTTGCAACGGATCGATTGAAGCCCAAGATTTAGACGGACGGACGAATGAATAACCAGCCAAAGCCAGATTCAAAGACATATGATGACCTGATCTCGGACGTCAAAAAGGGCATCATCAAGGTGCCCAAGTTCCAACGGGATTTCGTCTGGGACTTGAAGGCAACCGCCAAGCTTCTGGATTCTATCCTAAAAGGTTATCCCATAGGGACCTTCATCCTTTGGGAAACGGATCAACGCATCAACGACATAAAGAACATTGGCGGCTTTGATCTGCCTGAGACGCCCGTTGGGCGCAATGTTCAGTACGTCCTTGATGGGCAGCAACGCATAACCTCCCTCTTCGCTGCCTATCTTGGTGCACAGATCAGAAAACCCACCGAGAAAAAGGTGACCGACTACAAAGACATTGTCGTGAACCTGGAAGAGAACCTCGAGGAGAAGGAGAAGGACATCGTCACCGTGAAAGACGAGGCGGAGGTTTTCATACCCCTGCATGACGTTCTGAACTTCAACCATAAAATGGGCAAAAAGCTGGAAAACGAAGGGTTTGAAGAGTGGCAAATCGATAAAATCGATGAGTATTCCAACGCTTTCAGTACTTATGCCTTCTCAACGGTCACCCTTCGACAGAACGATATCGAGTCCGCCATTGAGGTGTTTACGCGAATAAATACGGGGGGGAAGGTTCTCACGCTTTTCGAAATCATGTCGGCCAAAACCTACGACGAAGCCGCTGATTTCGACATGCAGGCTCGTTGGGAGAAGTTCCAGAAAAGACTGAATGACAGCAAGTACGAGAACATCTCCCCCTCTGTCCTTCTGCAGATCCTGAGCCTCGTCATAAGCGAGTCGAAGGAGTGCAAGCGAAAGACGATCCTTGGCCTGGACAAGGCCGACATCATTGCAAGGTGGGATGATGTCATCTCTGCGATCGAGAAGACCATCGACCACTTCCGAACAGTTTTGCGGATACCTGTTTCCCAAATCCTGCCCTACGACACTCTCATCGTGCCTTTTGCCTATTTCTTCTTGAAAACGGGCAAATCACCCAGCGGGCAGCAACGGAAATATCTGGAAGAGCTCTTCTGGCGTTCTTCCTTGTCGCTGCGGTATTCATCGGCAACTGAATCCAAGCTGGCGGCTGATATCAAGAAAGTTGATCTAATAATAGCAGGGCAGCGGCCAGCTTACCCCGAGTTCAAACTTTTCATCAATTCAGCTCAAGATCTCCGTGAAACAGACTTCTCGACCGGGAACGCCATCTGCAAGTCGATCCTGTGCATTCTCGCATATCATGAACCAAAAGATTTCGACACAAACGGTAAAGTGCTTCTGGATAACTCCTATCTCAAGATCGCCAGCAGTAAGAACTACCACCATTTCTTTCCGAGGGCATTTGTCCGTAAACATGGCAGCGATGCAGAAACTCCCTATGCCAACTCGATTGTCAACATCACGTTGGTCAGCGCCGAACTGAACAAGAAGCGGATCGGCGCAAAGGCCCCCTCGGTCTATCTAGCGGATTTTGCGGATGAGAACTCAGAATTGAAACACGCGCTGAGCAGCCATCTCATCGAGTTGGATGATGCCTCAGTTGTTCAAGACGATTTCACTGCATTCCTGAAGAGGCGCTCAGAAGTTCTCTATGCCGAGATCTTGAAGCGCATCGAACCATCCGAGGCACCTGCTCAGATCGATCCCATCCACGAAATGATCCTCGAGGGGGAAGGCCAGCTGGTAGAGTTTAAATCCACTCTGCGATACGACATGCGTACTGGCGAAGTGAACAAGAAGCTCGAGCATGTGGTCGCCAAGACAGTTGCGGCATTCATGAATTCTGACGGTGGAAGCCTCTTCATTGGTGTAGATGACCATGGGAATGCCATTGGCCTCGAACTCGACTGCGGCACACTTTCAAAGAAAGATCGGGACGGCTTTCAACTCCACATTGCTAATATCTTCGACAAGTTCCTCGGCAAGGACGTTATGAAGCTTTGGAAGCTCAACTGGCCCACCTATGACGACAAACAGATTTGTCATGTTGAGGTCACAAGAGCGAACAAACCCGTTTACGTGATTTCCGAAGGTAAGGAGGAGTTCTTCGTACGCAAAGAAGGATCATCGCAGCCGCTTTCACGTGCGGAAGAGCATGAATGGAACAAAGGACGCTTCTGAGAAAAGATCGAGAGCCTTGAGCAACAGCGGAGAATGCAACGTGACAAATTCAGCTTTGGCGATCATCCACAAAAGCTCGGCATGCTGAGGAAGTGCCATGTGACCAATCTGTGACAAGACTAACGATGGAATCGCGTCACGGTTTCAAAGATTAAATTTCGATGTCTCGTTTTGTGTTGGCGAACTGTAGTTTTCACACCTGACGAGGCCAAAATGCAAATTGAGGTGACAATGAATACAACAAACAAAGAAGCGGTAATCGAAGACATTGCTCGTCATTCTCTTGATTGCATTGAAAAGGTCGCGGCCGATGCCGAAAATGCCCGCGCGTCCCATAAAAGGGGCGACGCACGGGTCTTCACGACCATAAACACTCTGAACAGCCCTCAGGCTGTAAATTGCATCGGTTCGATATCAGATAGTGAAGCTGAGGCTATTGCCGCACTCATCCAGCAACCTGTCATCGCGCGGGTTCACTTCCTGGACGAAAACGATGAAGAGGAGACAATCTTCATCACTCGCACCACGCCCCGGTCCGTTCCGGGCTACAAAATTGCAAGCTACCGGAGCGATCTCGGGAAGATTGCATCATTGGCCGCCGGTGATGAGGGATCATTCAAATTCGGGGCGAGAGAGCGGGACCTCCTGATAGATAGTCGCGCACTTCTTAAACCAGAGCGTACGTCAAGCGGGTGGGACTCTCGTGAAACCGAAATTGATATCAGAGATTTGGGTCGTTTCACGGTTGGTTCGCTACGCGAAATCCTCACACCTGAAGGTGAAATCGAAGAAGGGGACCTCGAAGCGCTCTGGAACGATGATACCGATGAAAATGTTGTAGAAGGCGTTAGGCGGGCAATTATCACGCATATGGGCCTTCGCGATCAGCCTATTTTGGACCGGCATCAGGACGAGATTTTTAGGATGCCGATCAACACCAAGTGCTTCCTCTCAGGCCCTCCGGGTACTGGCAAGACTACCACGCTGATTAGGCGTTTGGGGCAGAAAACCGACCGACAGGCTCTCCAAGAGTCGCCTCAGGAGCTGCGGTTAATCGAGCAAGTTGAAGCAGAAACCAACACCCCTCACGAGACAAGCTGGGTCGTTTTTTCCCCGACCGAATTGCTTCGTCAGTATGTGAAGGAGGCGTTTGCACGCGAAGGCTTGGCTGCGAGCGATACCCACATTAGAACTTGGGAAGAGTTCCGGCGTGAAATTGCTCGCGATGAACTCAAGCTATTGAGAACAAGTAGCGGGAGCGGCCCTTTCGTAGAACGGCGCGCCCAAGACTATCTCAAGGATGAAATTGCCGACGAAGCCGCGTGGTATGATGACTTTAGGTCATATTTGGATACTTCGGTTTCAGAAGAGCTAAGGGCCGATGCCAAGTGGTTGGCTGCAAGACCGGCTGACGATCTGAGAGCTATTGGCCAAAAACTTTCCGAAGATTTGGACACCCCACGGAAGGACATTTACGCCCACGCGCTACGAAACGTCACCGAGCTGGTACCTGACATTCGAGAAGCGATATCTGAACGAAGTGAAGGCATTTCACGCCTTCTCGCCAAAGCCCGCAACGCGCTTGTATATGAAGACCGCAACTTTCCAAACATTCTCCGAGAGGAGATATCTCGTCAGCTGGCATACGCACCTCAACCGGCAGATGATGTAGATGACTTCGAAGATGCAATCGATGAGGAGGATCAAGCTCCAGAGGAACCTCAACCCGGGCGTCCGATTAGCCGCCAACAAGCGCTTGTACGCTTCGAACGTGCGCTCAAGGCGATGGCGAGGGCTCGACTAGCCCGACGAGCTGTATCCGAAAAGTCTCAGGACGGAATGCTTCTAGCTTGGCTTGGCGAGACGCGCATTCCATCAGATGAGGACTTGGCTGACTTGGGGAAACTTCTGTTGGAGCAGACACGTCTGCGAAAGTTCGAGCGACTAGAGCGCCTTTTCCTTCGGGGCATCGCGCCAAAGTATAAGCGGTTTCGTGCAGAGCGAATAAAAGCTTCACGCTGGTACGAGGGGGCCCCCACCAAACCTTCTGATATTTTTTGGAAAGAACTTGACCTCGTTGTTCTCGCCGCACTGCAAATCGCCAATGAGCTGCTCGGACACTATCGAAGGCATACAGAAAGCAGCCTGCCGGAGGGAGGCTTCCTTGGTAGCGTGCGCGCCATGCAGAGAGCGCAGGTTCTAATTGACGAAGCTACCGATTTCTCCCGCGTTCAACTTGCAGCTATGCACGAGATTGCACACCCAACTTCCAGCTCGTTCTTCCTCTGCGGAGATATCAATCAACGCCTGACATCGTGGGGCCTAAAGACAAATGAAGCCCTAGACTGGATTGCCAAAGGTATCGAGCGGAAGGCGATCACCGTGTCGTATAGGCAAAGTCAACGTCTCGTGGACCTTGCAAAGGATGTTGCATCACTGGGGGGGTCACAAGCCGAAGACATAATCTTGCCAGATCGTCTCGACGCAGAAGGCTTGTCGCCGGTATGGCAGGATGCTCTGGCCGATCATGATAAGGTTTCCGACTGGCTCACAAGCCGTATTCACGAGATTGACCGAATGCTACAGCGGTCCACAACGATCGCGGTTCTTGTGAATGAAGAAGCTGACGTAGAGCCCCTAGCTATGGCGCTGAACGACCGCTTGGAAGAAATCAGTCTCTCGGCAGTTGCGTGCAAAGACGGCAAGGTGGTTGGGAACGATAGAGATGTCAGAGTGTTCGATATCCGCCATATCAAAGGCCTGGAATTCGAGGCGGTCTTTTTTATCGGGCTGGATGAGACAATTGCGAAGCATCCCGATTTGTTCGCCAAATTTCTTTATGTGGGGGCAACGCGGGCAGCGAACTACCTTGGCGTCACCTTTACACAATCAATCCCTGGGCAAGTGGCGATGCTAGCGCCCCATTTTCAAGAGGACTGGCCAATGTAGCCGGGAGAAGTCTGTCACTGGATCAATGATCTACTATGCTCATTTGAGGCCCGCGAAGGAAAAATTGCGATCATGGAGGCATTTATAATGCTATTTCAACACAGTGAGGCCTCTATTAGGATGACTTCGTCACAGACGCGGGCGGGAAACTTTTCTCGATTGCGGAATCGAAAGATCGTCAAATTTGCGTGACAAATGCCAGAGCGGGAAACCCGCCCTGGCGCTAAGGTCACTCGGTGACCGGATCTTCATCCCGGTGCGGGAAGGCGACCATTTCGACGTCGGGAAACATGCTGTGTTTGACGTTGATCGACGTGATGTTGCCGCTGTCGTCAGTGTTGACGAAGAGGACGCCGCAGCGGTCCCAGAAGTTCTTGCCGTCTTTTTCGCCGGATTTGACGTTCAGTTTCAGAGTTTGAGTAGCCATTTTTTGATCCTCACTTTGAGTGTTTCGATGAACATGACCAAAGCTGGCACCAAGGGGCTGTCAGCGAGAAACTTGCTTCGCGAGGAATGCGTTGGCGCAGGGGAATTTTCTTGTTGAAGCGGGGCTTCCCCCGCGTCTGCTACGGCTGCCCGCTTATGTTCAGCAATCAGAAACACGGCGCTGAGGATTTGATTTCGGCACTCACAAACTGAACGGTCTCGTCATGCTGCGTCGCAAGAGCTGAGGACCTTAAAGTAACCGCTGCGGCTTAACAGCTGTCACTCCGTCACTGCAGAAATTCATTCGAATATGTTGTCAAAATCAGATGCAGAGCCCTTGCTGCGTGTTCTGACCAAAAGCTCTAGTTCGAGGGCTGCTAGCAGGGCCAGGATCGTGTCGAGCTTTGTACCACCCCGCCCGGCCTCAACTTTCGATATCGTTTCCTGCCAAACACCGCTGCGTGTGGCGAGCTCGGCCTGCGTCAAGTTTTTCTCTCGACGAGCCTGACGGATCGTATGTCCAAGATCTCGGGGAATTCGAACGAAGTTCTGCAAGCCTGCCTCCAGCGCCGCCTATGATGCTTAGTCCATAAATTCTCTGCATGATCTAAAAATCATAGACGCAGCAGTCTAGGCCACGACAACTTACGCTGCAGCGTAATTTTCCTATTTTTGCGCTGTAGGGTAAACTTCGCACCAGTTCTCCTCTTTGCTCTATGCCAGTTGCACCTACCGAGGGGTTGTTCCATGGTCCGTTGACTTTCAGAAAAACATACCATATTTTCTGACAAGGAGTTCGAACATGATTACATCAAACATCAAGCAACGCATCATCGGAAAAGGTCGCGGCGCAATCTTTGCGCCGACCGATTTTCTCGACATCGGATCCCGCGCAAGCGTAGATCAGGCCCTGTCACGCCTTGCTGATCAGGGTGTGATCCGGCGACTGACGCGGGGGCTGTATGACTACCCGAAGAAGAGCCCGCGCTTCGGATTTCTGTCGCCTTCCGCCGATGACATCGCAAAAGCTGTTGCTCGAAAGGATGGTCAAATCTTGCAACCTTCTCCTTCGATGGCTGCCAATCAGTTGGGCCTTTCCACTCAGGTACCATCCAAGCCGACCTATATGACCGACGGCCCAACCCGCACCAAGAAGGTTGGACGGCAAGTCATACAATTCCGCAAAGCATCTCCCAAAACATTGGTCGGCGCAGGACATAAGACTGGGGTTATCTTCCAGGCGTTGCGTTATGTCGGCAAGGACCGTGTGGACAGTCAAATCGTCGACCGCCTTGCACGCGCACTGAACGACAATGATCGGAAGCTCTTGGCAAAGCAAAGCAGGCACGTACCTGCATGGATGCACCCCGTCGTGCAACAGATTGTTGCACACGCTTAAGCATGGAAAATTTCGCCAACGACGCACCTGAACTCAGAGATGAAGCCTTTCAAGAAACTGCAGCGCAGCTTGGAATGTCGAAGGCAATCATCGAAAAAGACTTCTGGGTTTGCTGGTCCCTAAAGCAACTCTTTGCACTGCCATCTTTTGGCGAGCAAATGATCTTCAAGGGCGGAACTTCCCTGTCCAAAGCCTACGACGTGATCCACCGTTTCTCCGAGGATGTGGACCTCTCGCTAGACCGCGAACAACTCGGGTTTGTAGGCGACCGTGACCCAGAAGACCCGGACCTATCGGGCAAGAAGCAGAAAAGATTGCTTCAGGAACTGGAGGAAGCGGCGAAAGAAGCCGTCGGAGGCCAACTGCTGGCCGAGATTCAAACAGCGTTTGGCTCCAGTCTAGAACAAAACTTCACGCTATCGGTCGACCCAAGTGACCCGCAGACCATTCTCTTTGCCTACCCTACGTTGGCAAAAAGCGATGCGGGCTATGTCAAACCGGTTGTACGCTTTGAGTTCGGTGCCCGTGGCGTCCAGCTGCCTGCCGAGCAGATCGACATTACACCATACCTGAATCAGGCTTTCCCCGATCTTCTGGCAGACGGTCTGGTCGGCGCGAAAGTGTTGGGGGTCGAGCGCACATTCTGGGAGAAAGCCACCATTTTGCATATGCTTTTTTATCAAGATGCAACCAAACCCCTCGCCGATCGCATGTCCCGCCATTACTACGATATGGCGCAGCTGATTGGGCATGAAGCCAAAAAACGTGCCCTCGAAAAGCTTGATTTGCTGACCCAAGTCGCTCATCACAAATCGGTATTCTTCAAATCCGCCTGGGCAAACTACGACGAGGCCAAGCCCGGTTCTTTGCGCTTGACCCCAAACGCCGATCTCACTGTCGCTCTTCGAAAAGACTATGCCGGGATGCGGGAAATGATCATCGGTGACGCACCAACCTTCGATGAAATCATTGCTATGATCGAGACCTTCGAGACCGAGATCAACAGCTGACCAGAGGACGCAAATTCTCAACGGCGTTGCCCTGAGTTCAAGCGCACGAAACGCGCTATTCACGCCGATCCTTTTCACGCCTGCAGCCCCACAGCGCGAACCTGTTCGGGCGTCACCAGCTGTGATGCAATCAAATCCTCGATCTGCCGGTTGGTGATATGGCGGCACAGGGGATGGCGCTCGTGGATCCACTCGGCGAGGCTCGCTCGGCCTTTGGCTTCGGCCTCTCGCGCCTTCTCGCGGTCGGCCTGGATCTGGGCCAGTCCCTTCTCCCACCGGCGCATCTTGAACCAGTTGTCTGAGAAACAGACCTTGCTGCGCGTGTAGCCCTCGCTTTCCTTGGCATAGGCTTTGACCGCCTGCCTCAGATCATCGGGCTTCACTCCGGCCTTCACAGCTGCTGCGATCAGGCGCAGACTGGTTCGCCGGTCTCGGATCCTATCCTTGGGATAGGCCGCCATGATCTTCTCAGCTTCGAGATCTTCAACCTCCTCCTCCGCCGCCTCGCGCTTGCGCGTAGGTGGTTTATGGATGGTTTTAGGATGGTTTGGGGTCCACCGTGAACCCCGTACCCCGTTCACCGTGGACCCCGTACCGGGTTCAGGCTGGACGGGGTTCACAGTGACCCCCGTCTCAATATCGGGCTCGGCCGTGGGTTCGAGCGCGGCCACGCGCTCCAGAACGATGCGGTAAATGACGGTGTAGCCGTTCTTGCAGTGCCGCCGCCCTGTCTCGATCAGAATGCCTTCTCGCAGGAAATCAATGATAGTGCGCTTAACCGTGCTCTCGCTAAGCTCTGTGTGGCGCTGGATCGTCCTCTTAGAGCACCAGATGCCCGAGCCATCATCGCTCGCCTTGTCGGCCAGGAACATAATGATCTGCTTGCGCGCGGCGCTGCCAAAGCGGCGCTCGGCGCATTCGTTTGCGATGCGCCAGCTCATTGGACCACCTCACCGGTCACCGGCCGCGAAAAAGCGGACTGAGCGTTTGCGGTGTGGCGCTTGCTCATGCTAACGTACTGTGAAAGCTGACAGGCTTTTTCTATTTGGCCCCGGTTCACAGTTGCCGCTGTGACGGGGCCTTTTTCGTTTTGAACCGGCGAATTTGGCTTTGAAACTTTCGCTTTTTGTTCACTTTTTGTCAGGGGGTATTTTGCACCCTTAAGCCGTTGTTTTCGCTTACGCTCTTTCTGGATTGCAAATCCGTGTACACCGGTTCGATTCCGGTACTCGCCTCCAATCTTTTCCATATTATTTGACATTGACGACCCACCTTGCGTGTGGGTCGCTGATATTTCGTTCGGCAATCTCCGCCGGCAGAAGACCAATCAATCGGGCATTCAAAGCCCTGTGTCGCTGCGTGGTTTTCCCCACCTGTTGGCAAAGAACAGTTCCTCGACGTTCAATCGGTTGCGCCAGCCGCGCGCCTGCAGTTCGGGTTCAGTGTAAAGTTCGCGCACATAGCCCAGGCACAGATAGGCCACCGGCACCACCTGATCGGGCAATTCGAAAATGTCCCGTAGATCGGCGCACCTGCATTGCCCAAAACCGGAACTGGATCAGTCCGCCTTGCCTTCGAGACCCGCGATGAGTTTGCCATGCGCTTCGGGGATACGCATTTCAAAGGTCTCGGTCACGCTGGTGTAGTCATAGTACCCTAACCGGGCCAGCGGGCGGATACGCGGAATATCGAGTTTGCCCTCGGGGGTTATGACCTCATCGGCCACATGGATCCGCATGACCTCACCATAGACGACATCGACCCACCCGTGGTTCGAATTGCCTTTCAGACGATGCGTGCTGAGATAGCGGCATTCAAAGTGTGCCGGGCTCTCGGCGACGCGCGGACCCGGTGCATCGATGCACGCGGCCTTGGTCACGCCGGCGCGCAGAAATTCGTCTTCTTCCGGGGGTAGTTCCATGGCCGAGATGTTGACGGCCTCGCGCAGGTCATAGGTCGCCATGTTCCAGACGAACCACCCTGTTTCTTCGGCATTCACCACAGTGTCCTTGCGTTTGCCCGAACTTTCCTGATTGGCGGCGAACATGACCATCGGCGGGTCAAAGGTAATGTTCTGCCACTGGCTGTAAGGGGCCAGGTTGTCGACGCCATCCTTGCTTGTCGTGGACAGCCACCCGATGGGACGCGGCACCGTGCAGGCCTTGAACGGAGTGAAGGGAAGCGGGCATTTTTCGCTCTGGGGGGCATAGTGCATTGAAATCTTTTCCTTTTGGCCGGTTGAACGGTCACAGAGGACCCGCCCTGCCCGGACACCGCGTTTGTCGTGCGAGTTGACCCCGTCGGGAAGCAATCCGTCAAGTCATACGGGCTGAGGCGATGTTCGGACTGCAAAGCAACCTCAAGACAACGCTTTACCGTGCTAATAACACATGACTTTTGAGAGGTTTTATAAGACCAGCCAGTTCATGGATCGCTGCAAATATCGCGATTTCGATGGACGATACTTCAAGAGACCGCGTTGGACCTCGAGGCAAGGCGCAGATTACCCACAAAACTTTCCACAGCTAAGGAGTGTACCTGTGAATAAAATTTTCCCGGTGTTGTTTTTTTGAAGTTCTTGCCGAAAATATCTGAACAGAAGCGCATTGTTTATTCGATTTTGACAATCTTTTTTGCCCGCCTTGATGGCACCCCACACCGTTTCGGTGTGGATAACTGGGTCAAACATGTGCTTGGTGCTGAATACCTCAATCATTCTCGGGCCACCGGACGGTCAATGACGAGGGCGCACCGGCGCTGATTCAACGCTCACAACGACCGAAAATCGAACAGAATTCCATTATGGTAAGCTGGTCCAACCGCTGGATCACGCCCTGTTGTCCCTGCGCTGCATGACAGCCGCCTTTGATGGGCACATCGGAAACAGGCTCAGCTCTGTGCGCGCAGCCATTCCATCATAGCGGGGCGTACCGATTGTTCGCCCCGGTGGCGGGCATCGGTGATGATCTTGCGCACCTCCTCCAGATCGGCGCGGAGCAACAGGCTTTTGACCGGGCCGATCGAGGCCGGTCGCATCGACAGGCTGCGGATCCCGATGGCGGCGAAACACAGCGCCTCGATCGGGCGGCCCGCGTCTTCGCCACAGAAAGACACCGGCGTGTTGGAGGTTGCACAGCGCTCGACGATCCGTTCAATCAGGCTGAGGAAGCTGACATTCAGTGTATCATACCGCCGGCGCACGCGTTCGTTTTCGCGGTCAGCCGCAAAAAAGAACTGCTTGAGGTCATTGCCGCCGATCGAGATGAATTCGACCTCGTCAAAGAATTTCTGCGGAGCAAAGGCCAGCGACGGGGTTTCCAGCATCGCCCCGACCTCGATCGTTTCGGGGAGGATGTGGCCGAGTTTCTGCTCGCCTGCGATGGTTTTGTCCAACTCGACGCGCGCGGCTCTGTATTCTTCGAACTGCGCGACAAACGGGAACATCACCGACAAGGGCCGCCCGTTCGCAGCGCGCAACAAGGCCTGCAATTGCATCCGCATGATACCGGGCTTGTCCAGCCCGACACGGATGGCACGCCAGCCCAGCGCCGGGTTGGGTTCATCATTCGGTTTCAGATAGGGCAGCACCTTGTCCGACCCGATATCCAGCGTGCGAAACACCACGCGCTTGCCCTTGGCCGAATCCAGAACCCGTGCATACAGCGCGCTGAGTTCCGAACGTTTGGGCATCTGGTTGCGCACAAGGAATTGAAGTTCCGTCCGAAAAAGACCAACGCCCTCGGCACCCGAACTTTCAAGCGACGGCAGATCGGCCATCAGACCGGCATTCATGTGCAGGCTGATCCGCTGCCCGCATTTCGTTATGGCCGGCTTGTCCCGGATCGACGCAAACCGTTCCTGGGCCTGTGCCTGCATCGCGATCTTGTCGCGGAATGCGCTGACGACGGTATCATCCGGGCGCAGGTGAACCACGCCCTGGTCGCCGTCGACCATAATGTGATCGCCATTAAGCGCCTCGGTCGTGATACGCGAGGCGTGAACCACCAGCGGAATGGCAAGAGCGCGGGCAACGATGGCCGCGTGACTGCCAACCGAGCCTTCCTCAAGCACGATCCCCCGCAGGCTACGGCCATATTCCAGCAGGTCGCCGGGCCCGATATTGCGGGCGATCAGGATCGGATCGGCGGGCATTTCGGCCCCGGTTTCGGCCCCCTGCCCCGTCAGAATCCGCAAAAGACGGTTCGAAAGATCATCCAGATCACTAAGCCGTTCCCGCAGATAGCTGTCCTGGACTTGCCCCATGCGCGCGCGGGCCTGGGACTGTTCTTTTTCAACCGCAGCCTCAGCGCTCAGCCCGCGGCTGATGTCCTCTTCCATACGCCGCATCCAGCCCTTGGAATTGGCGAACATGCGATACGCCTCAAGCACCTGAAGCTGTTCTTTGTCACCGCTGCGCGAAATTTCGAGCATCTTGTCGACGCCGACGCGCAATTGTTCGACGGCTTCGTTCAGACGCTCCAGTTCGCGGTGCGGATCATCGGCGATCGGATTAGAGACCACCACACGGGGTTCATGCAGCCAGACGTGCCCTTCGGCTGCGCCTTCCTGTCCTGTGGTGCCCCGCATGAGGACCGGTTGCTGATGGCGGGCGGACAGGGCCGCGCCCTCGCCCAAAAAGGCGCCCAGCTCGGTCATTTCGGCGAGCACCATGGCGACCACTTCGAGCGCATATTGTTCATCGGCTGAAAATTCACGCGCCTCGCGCGACTGCACGACCAGCACGCCCAGTTTTTCGCCCAATCGCTGAATCGGCACGCCCAGGAAGGAAGAATATCGTTCCTCGCCCGTTTCGGGCATATATCGGAACCCTTTTTCAGACGGCGCATCGGGTGTGTTTATCACCTGGCCCGAGCGCGCAACGCGTCCAACCAGCCCTTCGCCCAGACGCATGCGGGTTTGGTGTACCGCTTCAGCCTTCAGGCCTTCGGTCGCGCAAAGCTCGAGCGTTTCGTCGTCCCGGAACAGATAGACCGAGCACACCTCGGTCCCCATGCTGTCGGCAATCAGATGGGTAATGCGGTCAAGACGCGCCTGGCCCGCGATATCGCTGGCCATGGCATCGCGCAACCGCCCGAGAAGCTTGCGACTTTCTGATTCCGTGCGTTCAGACATTTGCCCGTTTATGCCCCCAAGTCGCCGACCCGGAGCATTCCTGCTCAGGCCGCCTTGTCCAGTTCAAACGCATCATGCAGGGCTTGCACCGCAAGTTCCATGTATTTCCGGTCGATCAGAACGGAAATTTTTATCTCGGAAGTTGTAATGACCTTGATGTTAATGCCTTCGTCCGACAGCACGCGGAACATTTTGGCGGCGACGCCCGTGTGACTGCGCATGCCGATGCCAACCACGGAAACCTTCGCCACATCCTTGTCGGCAATCAGTTCACCAAAATTCAGAACGCCCTGTTCCTTGGTTTCGGCCAGCGCAACCTCGGCGCGGGCGACCTGATCGGTGGGGCAGGAAAAGGTCATGTCGGTGCGCCCCTCTTCGCTGATGTTCTGAACGATCATGTCGACGTTCACGCCCGCATCCGACAGCGCAGTAAAGATGGTCGCGGCAATGCCGGGACGGTCCGCAACCGACAAAAGGGTCAGCTTGGCCTCGTCGCGGGAATAGGCCACACCGGCCACAACATTGGATTCCATGATATCCTCCTCATCGCAGACCAGTGTTCCTGCGTTGTCTGATTGTTCTTCGAAACTCGACAGCACCCTCAGCCGCACCCGGTACCGCATGGCCAGTTCGACCGAACGGGTCTGAAGCACCTTGGCGCCAAGGCTGGCCAGTTCCAGCATTTCTTCGAAGGCGATCTTGTCGAGCTTGCGCGCCTTGGAACAGATGCGCGGGTCGGTCGTGTAAACGCCGTCCACGTCGGTGTAGATGTCACAGCGTTCCGCCCCGAAAGCGGCAGCAAAGGCCACGGCGGTGGTGTCGGATCCGCCGCGCCCCAAGGTGGTGATCCGGCCCTCGGGGCTGACCCCCTGGAACCCGGCGACCACAGCCACGCGCATGCCTTCGCCGAATTTGGCCGTGATATTTTCGGTCGGGATCTCTTCGATCCGGGCCGAAGCGTGCGCACTGGTGGTGCGCACCGGCACCTGCCAGCCCTGCCAGCTGCGGGCCGGAACATCCATTTCCTGCAGGGTCAGGGCCATCAGGCCCGCCGTGATGTTTTCGCCGCTGGACACAACCGCGTCGTATTCGCGGGCATCAAACAGCGGCGAGGTTTCGTTGACCCAGCCAACCAATTCATTGGTTTTGCCCGACATGGCGGACACGATGACGATGACATCGTACCCCTTGGCAACCTCAACGCCGACACGTTTTGCCGCGCGTTTGATCCGGTCGAGCGTCGCAACCGAGGTGCCACCAAATTTCATCACCAGAACAGGCATGGTATTTCCTTCGTCCCAAAGACCGCGCCGGGTTTACGCGCGCCGCCGCCCAAGAGCAACTGGATTTCCAAGCCATGGAACAATGACACGGGGAGTGATGCAGATCGGGCCAATTCGGGACCACGCGGTCAGTAATCGTGCGTGCGCCCGTCCCAAGTCTCAAAACAGCCCGTCGTTTCCAGCGACAGGTCCGCAAACCGCGCTGTCAGCCCCTGCGCGGCAGTGCCCACATCGATATCGGCCGCACCGCCCCCCATATCGGTTTGCACCCACCCGGGATGATAGATGCCCACGGCAATGCCGTCGGCGCGCAGATCACTGGCCAAGTTACGCCCAAGGTTCAGGACTGCCGCCTTGGACGCACGGTAGATGTAGCTACCTCCGGGTGCGTGAGTGTCCGAGGCCATCTGCGAAGAAATGACTGCAATTTTTGGGGTTTTTGCCTGTTTCAGGTTCCCCAGCAGGCTCTGAACGGTCAGAAATACCCCGGTTACATTGACCGCAAAACTGTCCGCCCACATGTGCGGCGGATAGCCGGTCGCCAGCGGTTGCCCCTTGTCGAGGTAGACACCGGCGTTGCAGATCAAAAGATCGATTGGCTGCCCTGACAATTGACTGGTCAGACGATCAAACTGGTCCGGTTGGGACACATCAAGCGTGACATCGCAACTGCCGTCGCGCGCGGTTCCTGTCACGGTATGGCCTGCGTTTCGGTGGGTTTCGGCCAGGGCCGCGCCAATGCCGCGATTGGCGCCGGTGATGACAACTTGCATGTATCAGTTCGTCTTTCGGTTGGGCAGAAACGGAAGCGGTGCCACCGGCACGCCATCTTCGACCAGTTTGCGCGCCTCATCCAGCCGCGCCTCGCCATAGATGGCACGTTCCGGCGCGGTGCCTTCGTGCATTGCGCGGGCTTCCTTGCTGAAATTGCTGCCAACGTAATCGGCATTTTTTTCGATCTTGCGGCGAAATTCAACCAGTGCCTGCTCGGCAGGCGATGCCGGAGCACTCAGGGCACCCGCGTCGGACTTGGACGGTGTCGCATCGCGTGCGGCGCGGACCCGTGGCGTCATGATTGCCTTTTCGACCTTGTCACCACCGCAGACAGCGCAAACAACCATGCCCGATGCCGCAAGGCGATCAAAGGCATCGGCGGACTGGAACCAGCTGTCAAACGTGTGCCCTTCGGCACATTTCAGAGAGTATTGGATCATCTCATACTCGCGCAAGGTAACAGTTTTTAGATATCGCCAAGGGAACCAAGTTCAAGTGAAATCCGGCTCAGTGCAGCATACCCGGGTCGAAATCGCGCAACATCCGGGCAAGTTCAGGTTCCGCGACGCGCGCCGCGGCCTTACGCGGGGAAAACCATTTGCGGCGGCGCTGATCCTTTTCCGGGAAATCCGCGGCCAGTGACTGGACAAGCACAGGATAGACCATCGCCACGCAGGGAAGTTGCTGTTTCCCGTTTTCCATCGTCTTGAGGTATGAATAGAGCCCCAGACACCGATCCTGCGCCTTGCCTACGACGCCAGCCTCTTCCCAGGCTTCCTGCGCGGCGGCGGCGGCGGGGGTCTGTTTGTCCATCGGCCATCCTTTGGGAACGATCCAGCGACCGCTGCCGCGCGACGTGACCAGAAGGATTTTCAGTTTGCCCTGTTTCACGCGATAGCACAGCGCCGCAAACTGCGTGCGCACATCGCCCTTGCGTGACGTCCGCGTCCGAATGGGAAGCTGTTTCACCCTGCGCTGCGCGGTTTTGCGTTTTGTCTCTTTCAAGGAAGCGGACTGGCCAGCCATTGAAATATCATCTCATGTTTCGCGGAATGTTCCGACATCTGGTGTGTTCACACAACACCAACACAATATGATCCGCAATTCTATTCCAATTTTTTCCGCAGCCGCGATTCCAGCCGCTGGACAAGCTCATCATGGGGAACATCGGCATCAATTGCCAAACGGCGCAGCCCGAAATGCACATGTGCGATCTGCTGATAATAGCCGGTGTAGACGTAATTTGCCGTCGCGCCGGCAAACGCGCCCAGCACAGGAACCGTTTGTGCCGCCAGTTTCTGACCCAGAACCGTCGCCAGGCGCGGCGCGACCGTTGCGATCAGTTTCTGCATGGCCCCGCCAGTCAGGGTCATGCGAACGGACACAAACCCCAGATCGGCCCCATCGTCATCGGCCAATGGGCCGGCGGCGGAAAAGACGCGGATGCAATCGAATTGCACGCTTTCCTCGGAGGGATCGAACCCGTTTTCGGCTGCCGCGCCCTGAATGGACCGCAACAACAGCGTCGTTGTTGCCGGAAGTTCGACCAAGGCGGTCGGCAATCCGCCAAACCCGCCAGCGGCGCCCATTGCGGCGGAAACCGCAGTGTTTATCCATTCCTTCTGATCCGGGACATGTGTGCGCGAGTGTTGCGCCGCCTGCATCGCCAGGGTCAGAGCACGCTCGGTTGCATCGCCCAATCGGTCGCGGACAGAGCTTGGCAACCGGTCGATCAGGTTTTCTGCCTGCCCGCCCAAGGCGGTGAGCGCCTGCACCCCCAAACCGCTGGCGGCCTTGTACCGCGCGGCCAATTGGTCAAGTTCGCTGTCCAGATCGACAGGCTCAAGCGTTACAATGTCATTCACGTGAATCTCCTGCATCTTGTATCAAGATCGGGTCGCGCGAGGCTTTTTTCAATGTTCAGCCGGGGACCATTGGGTGACCATACCCTGCACGCCGGCCCAAGAGCCGGGAACAAGATCCTGCCCCAGAACCCGGTCGGGGTTGGTCGGCGGCGGCATTTCGACGTCATCGAGTTTTTCAAATCCGAAGCGCGAATAATAGGGGGCATCCCCCACCAGCATCACGCGCGCCCACCCCGCGGCCCGGGCGGCGGCCAGACCGTCGCGGATCAGCACCGCGCCAAGACCCTCGCCCTGATGCGTGGGGTGCACGGCCACCGGCCCCAGCAAAAGCGCCTCGGCCCCGCCGACGCGGACGGGCCAGAACCGGATCGCACCGGCCAGAATGCCCGTTTCGTCGCGTGCCACCAATGACAGCCCTTCGACGGGCGGAACACCGTCACGCAAACGATAAGAGGACAGCGCCTCGCGCCCCGGCGCGAAACACAAATCGAACAAGGCTTCGACCTCCCACCAGTCGTTTTTGGTTTCAGGCTTAAGCTCAATCACGATTTGCGCCAATTCTTGGGGTATCTGGTGGAATTCGCCCTAACACGGCGTTACGACTTGGGCAAATATCAGGAGAGAAGAATGTTCTACCGCCCGGAAGACGGCCACGGCCTGCCCCACAATCCGTTCAACGCCATTGTCACCCCCCGCCCCATCGGCTGGATTTCCAGCCGGGGATCGGACGGGTCGGACAATCTGGCGCCCTATTCGTTCTTCAACGCCATCGCCTATGTGCCGCCGCAGGTCATGTTTTCATCGACCAGCGCCAAACCCGATCGCGACGACACCAAGGACAGCGTCGCCAACATTCGCGAAACCGGCGTGTTCTGTGTGAACATCGTGGAGTACAGCGCGCGGGACGTGATGAACGTCACCTCCGAAATGCTGGGCAAAGAGGTGGATGAATTTGACCGCGCGGGCCTGACCAAGGTCGAATGCGAAACGATCAATTGCGCCCGCGTTGCCAACGCTCCGGCGGCACTTGAATGCAAGCTGACCGACATCATCACGTTGCCCGGTGAAAACAACCGTCTGGTTTTGGGCGAAGTGACCGGCGTGCATATGCGCGACGATTGCATCCGCGACGGGCGGTTCGACGTCACGACGTTCCAGCCGCTGGCCCGGTTGGGATACCGAGATTACACCCATGTCACGGACGTGTTCGAACTGGCCCGCCCCGACGAAAAGTGACGGTTTGGGCGGTCAGTGACCGCCCAGAATGCCCGTTCTGACCGTGTAATTGACGGCCAGTTCGTAATCAGGGTCATCGTCGCTGTCGACCATCAGGTGCCCGGCCTTGGTCAGCAGGGTGTGGCAGTCGCGGCTGAGGTGGCGCAGCACGATCTGCTTGCCCTCGGCCTCGTACTTCAGGGCCACGGCCTCGATCGCCTGCAGGGCGGACTGGTCCACAACGCGGCTGTCGGCAAAGTCGACGATCACTGCGTCGGGGTCATTCTTGGGATCAAACAATTCCACGAAGCCTTCGCTGGAGCCAAAGAACAGCGGCCCCTGCACACTGTAGACACGGGCGCCCTCGGGGGTGAAATGCGTATTCGCATGAATGCGGCGCGCATTATTCCAGGCATAGGCCAGCGCCGAGACGATCACACCGACAACCACCGCGACGGCAAGGTCCTCCATCACCGTCACGACGGTCACGAGAACCGTCACAAACGCATCGGTCAGCGGAACGCGGCGCAGGATGGTGAGCGAGTTCCAGGCAAAGGTCCCGATTACCACCATGAACATCACCCCGACCAGTGCGGCCAGCGGGATCAGTTCGATCACCGGAGCGGCAAACAGGATGAAAATCAGCAAGAACAGGGCCGCTGCGATCCCGGCGATACGGGTGCGCCCGCCCGATTTCACGTTGATCATCGACTGGCCGATCATTGCACAGCCGCCCATGCCGCCAAAGAACCCGGTCACGGTATTGGCCAGCCCCTGGGCAATGCATTCCTGGCTGGCGCCGCCCCGCTTGCCGGTCATTTCGCCGACAAGGTTCAGGGTCAAAAGGCTTTCGATCAGGCCAATCGCGGCAAGGATGACGGCATAGGGCAAAATGATCTCGAACGTTTCCCAGTTGAGCGGGACCATCGGCACGTGCCACGTGGGCAATCCGCCCTTGATCGAGGCCATGTCGCCAACACGCGGCACATCCAGCCCAAACCCGATCACGACCGCTGCAACGATGCCGATACCGGCAAGGGGGGCGGGAATAACCTTGGTAATGCGTGGGGTCAGCCAGATGATGGCCATGGTTGCCCCGACGAGGCCCAGCATCAGGAAAAGCGGCTGACCGGACAACCATTCGCCGCCCCCGGCGCCATGACCGGTGTTTTCAACGGTTCCGGGCACCTTGAACTGGGTCAGCTGGGCCAGGAAAATCACGATGGCCAGACCGTTCACAAAGCCAAGCATCACAGGGTGCGGCACAAGGCGGATGAATTTGCCCCACTGCATGACCCCGGCAATTATCTGCAAAATCCCCATCAAAACGACAGTGGCGAACAGGTATTCGACGCCGTGATCGGCGACCAGTGCAACCATGACCACGGCCAGCGCGCCGGTTGCGCCCGAGATCATGCCGGGGCGGCCACCGATCAACGCCGTGATCAGACCAACCAGAAAGGCCGCATAAAGCCCCACCAGCGGGTGAACCCCAGCAACAAAGGCAAAGGCCACCGCCTCGGGGACCAGCGCAAGGGCGACGGTCAACCCGGAAAGCAGCTCAATCCGCCAGCGGGCCGGCGTGAGCCCGGCGGTTGGGTTCAATTGCAGGTCGGGAATAGCGAGACGTTTGGCGAAAGACGCCAAAAGGGCCTTGTGCATGGAATGTCCTGAAAGTTTTCTTCGCGCGATGGCGGGTGACTAACGTATTGGCCACGGAAATACCAGAGACAGCTGTGTTTCGCGGCCATGCGCAACACGCACCAAGTCATATCCCCGAGAGGCGCTTGATTTTACCCAAACCGGCGGCCAGTCTGCGCCGCATTGGCAAAGGCAGGAAAGACCATGACAAAAACCAAAATCGCGGTGATTGGCGGATCGGGCATTTACGATATCGACGGGCTGGAAGAGGCCCAGTGGGTGTCGGTCGAAGGTCCATGGGGCGCGCCCAGCGATCAGTTGCTGACCGGGCATCTGAATGGTGTCGACATGGTGTTTCTGCCGCGCCACGGGCGGGGCCATGTGCATTCCCCGACCACGGTGCCATATCGGGCCAATATCGACGCCTTGAAACGGCTGGGCGCCACGGATGTGATCAGCGTCAGCGCCTGCGGGTCGTTCCGCGAACACATGGCGCCCGGCGATTTTGTCATTGTGGATCAATTCATTGACCGCACGTTTGCGCGCGAAAAATCGTTCTTTGGCACCGGGTGCGTCGGCCATGTCAGCATGGCGCACCCCACTTGCCCGCGACTGGGCGATGCCTGTGAAACCGCCGCCCGGGACGCCGGAATCACCGTGCATCGCGGCGGCACTTATCTGGCAATGGAGGGACCGCAGTTTTCAACCCTGGCCGAGTCGCGCATGTACCGCGAGTCCTGGGGCTGTGACGTGATCGGAATGACCAATATGCCCGAGGCCAAACTCGCCCGCGAGGCAGAGCTTTGTTATGCCAGTGTGGCCATGATCACCGATTATGACAGCTGGCACCCCGACCACGGCGAGGTGGACATCTCCCAGATCATCGCCACCCTGACCGGCAACGCGGACAAGGGGCGCGACATGGTCGCCCGCCTGCCCGACCTGCTGGGCGCTGACCGCGCGCCTTGCCCGCATGGATGCGACAGGGCGCTGGAATTCGCGATCCTGACAGCCCCCGATGCCCGCGACCCCGAAATGGTGGCCAAGCTAGACGCGGTTGCGGGACGCGTGATCTAGAAACGCGCCCCGTTCAGCCCTGCCACGCGTGTCTCAGGTGGGCAGCGGAACACGGTCGATGATCTCCAGCGACCGGCGCAGCTTTGCTGTCCAGGGCAGCGACCCACCTTCGCAGGATTTGCCGTTGGCGCGCTTCGCGACCTTGTTATACGGCACTTCGGCCTTCTTGAAGGTACTCGGCCCAACGAAATTCGAATGCTCGGCAAAAGCAACCGCGACGGTCCGCACACGGATGGTTCCGGAGTTATCCAGCACGGCCTTGTTCAGCGACATGCGAACTGTGCAAACCTTGTAGCCGTTGCTCAGATGCCAGGCCATGCGCTCCTCGCAATCGGGTTCGTTGAACGTATTGGCCTGCGCCAGGTTCTTGATCACCATCTCGCCGCCGGTAAACTTGCGCCCCGTTGACGGAACCTTGTCGGCGTCCAGCTCAATCATTACCTCATCGGACGGCTCCCCGGGGTCGCCCAGCATCCAGGCAACGATCTGGATCGATTTCACGTAGCTGGGAAAGTCTTCGCGCAACACGTTGTAATAAAGCGAGGTCTGCACCCCGCTCTCGGCCAGCCCCTGTGCCTTGAGTGAGCAGATCTCACTGATATTACCCTTGGGCGACACCGCCGCGATGCTGCCAGGCACCAACTGGCGGTCGCCGGTCCGGAAATCGGCCCGGTGATAGGCATAGATGTCGCCGTCCGACACGCCAGTCAGCCACGTATAGGCGAGAAGGCCGGAAAAGATCAAAAGCGCCGTGGCCATTATTCTCTTTGCATAAGGCATGTCACCCTCCCTCAGCGAGAACAGCAGCTGTCTTGGCCGCATGGATAGTGGGTTTCGGGGCATTGGGGCCGCTCGGGTTGCTGATCCTGGGCGAATACCCCCTGAGATGCAGCTAGAAAGACGGTGCACAGGAAAATGCGGAACATGTCGTATCTCCTAATTATTTAACTGAAATCAGAATCGTTCAATGACCGGTGTATTCCACGTTTTCCGGAAGAACGTCTGTGACCGGTTTCACACTGCCGACTTGCAGTTTGTGCACCTGTCTGGAAGGTATAAGCGGCATGCCCCGGACCGAGCCGGCGATGCGCCCGAAACCTGCCGACTGCCGCCCTGCGCCGCGCGTATTGAAAGGACGCCCATGAAAACCGTCAAGGACTACATCCGCACCATCGTCGATTTCCCGCACGAAGGGATCATGTTCCGCGACGTGACCACCCTGTTTGCCGATGCACGCGGCTTCCGCATGGCGATCGATCAGATGCTGCACCCCTATGCCGGGGCGCAGATCGACACGGTTGTCGGGCTTGAGGCGCGCGGTTTCATCCTGGGAGGGGCAATTGCGCACCAACTGTCCGTCGGGTTTGTTCCGATCCGCAAGAAAGGCAAACTGCCCGGCACCACCATTAGTCAGGATTACAAGCTGGAATATGGTGAAGCGATCGTTGAAATCCACGATGACGCGATCCAGCCCGGCGAAAAGATTCTGGTCGTCGATGATCTGCTGGCGACGGGCGGCACGGCAGCAGCCGGGATCAAGCTGATCGAACGGCTGGGCGGAGAAATCGTGTCCTGTGCCTTTGTCATCGATCTGCCCGATCTGGGCGGGCGCAAGGTTCTGGAAGACCTCGGAATGGACGTGCATGCGCTCTGTGCATTCGAGGGCGAATAACGCCTAACGCAGGATCGCCCCGGGGTTCATGATGCCCTTGGGGTCCATCGCAGATTTGATCGCGCGCATCATGGCCAGTTTCGTCGGATCGCCATAGCGTTCAAGGTCTTCGACCTTGAGCCGCCCGACCCCGTGCTCCGCGCTCATCGAACCGCCCATGTCAGCGACCAGATCGTAAATCGCGTTTTTGACCGCGCCGCGCACGTTGTCATATTCTCTGCGGTTGTGTCCCTGCTGGGGAAAGACGTTGTAATGCAGGTTGCCATCGCCAAGGTGACCAAAGCAGTTGATGCGAAAGGACCCGAACCCGGCAATAACCGATGGTGCGGTCTCGATGAACCGGGGCAATTCGCCCAAAGGCAGGGAAATATCGTGGCTCGAGACTGACCCGACCTTGCGGTTCGCTTCGGGAATCTGTTCGCGCACGGTCCAGAGTTCATTTGCCTGTGTCTCGGACTGGGCGATGACACCATCGCTGGCCAAACCGCGCTCCAGCGCATCCTCGAAAAGGGCGGCCAGCGCATCGGCCGGATCCAGCCCCCGGGCCAGACCGACATCGATCAGCACGCTCCATTCGGGCGGCTCGGCAAAGGGTTGACGAATGTCGGGCAACGTTTCCCTGAGAAAGTCAAAACCCTGCCGGTGCATCAGTTCAAAGGCGCTGATCCCCTCGCCCATGCGTTCCCGCGCCAGCGACAGCAGCTCAAGCGCCGCCTGGGGCGAGGGAACGACGATCAGCGCCGTGCCCTGCCCGGCCGGGATCGGCGCCAGTTTCAGCGCCGCAGCGGTGATGATCCCCAATGTGCCCTCGGCCCCGATCAACAGGTTGCGCAGATCATACCCCGTGTTGTCCTTGCGCAGGCGCGTCAATCCGTTCCAGATGCTGCCATCGGGCATGACCGCCTCAAGCCCCAGGCACAGATCGCGCGTATTGCCATAGCGCAGGACATTCACACCGCCTGCATTGGTCGAAAGGTTCCCACCGATCCGCGCGGATCCTTCCGAAGCGAGCGACAGCGGAAACAGCCGGTGATGATCCTGCGCGGCGGATTGGACATCCGCCAGAATCGCACCCGCCTCGGCGATCAGGACATTCTCCTGCGGGTAAACGGCGCGGATGGCGTTCATGCGCTCGAGCGATACGATCAACGGCAGCGGTCCGTCCGGGGCCAGCTGCCCACCGACAAGGCCCGTGCCGCCGCCATATGGCACGACGCCAACCCCAGCCGCACTGGCCGCCCGGACAAGTGTTGCGACCTCCCCGGTGTTGCGCGGCAGTGCCAACAAACCCGGCTGCCCCTGAAACCTTCCGCGCGGTTCCTCAAGATAGCGCGGCGCGGCATCGCTCAAGACACCGTCGGGGAGAAGGTCACGAAGTCGGGCGGCGAACTGCGCGTCTGCGGGGGTAAGTGTCATGGGCTCATAAATGCCCAATGGTCCCCCCTTGTGCAAGGCGGGAAACGGCGCGGTGCGTCAGGGCTGGGTCAGGTAACGGGGCCGCAGAACAACCACGGTCGGACGGGATGGCAAGCTGCGCAGCGACACTTCGATCGACGATGTGCCGGGACGCTGCACAAGAAATTCGCCCGATATGCCTTGCAGAAATTCCTCAAGCGCGAAGCCACTGAACCAGTGCATCGGGATCACGACTGAGGATTTCAGACGTTTGAGGACCTCGATCATTTCGGGCAAGGGCATGGTCGTCCCACCGTCAACCGCGGCCATGACCACATCCAGACGGCCAAGGGCGGCAAACTGCTCATCATTGGGAACGTGGTGAAGATGGCCCAGATGCCCGATGCACAGGCCTGCAACCTCGAACACGAAAATCGAATTCCCCCGATCCTCGACCCCGCCAAACCGGGACCGGATGTCAGTGGACACGTTGCGCACCAGGACCTCGCCCAAGTCGAGGTAGTGATCGATCCCTTCGCCAAACGCGCCCCACCCGGGCAGAACATGCGGGATGGCCGGATCGGGGACGGCGGTCCAATGGGTTTCATGCGCATGGTTCATCGTGACCACATCCGGGATCAGGTCGGCCGTGCCCAGAAAACCGGTGTAATCCGTCACAATGTTCAACCCGCCCTGCGTCTGAAGAAGAAAGCTGGCATGGGAAATGTAATGGAGACGCACCGTGTGATCCGGTAACGGGTCCTGCCACGCCGCCTTGTGCACAAAGGTCATCCCCGGCGCCGCATCGGCGATGGCGATACAGTGGCTTGGGCGCCGATCCTGCGCGGCCGCCAGGGCCGGCAGAAGGACAAGGATCAACGCCACACATCTGTGGATGAGGCGAACCATGACTGAATGATAAGGCGCGCGGGCTGTTTGTCAGCCAAAAATCGCGTTTATCCGCGCAAAGGCGTGAAAACCGCCCCGGTTCAGCCCGCTTCGGTCCGCCCGCGACGGTCACTGCGCAGGGACGCGTACAGAACATGGGTGCGCCACCGCCCGTCGATCTGAAGATAGGATTGCGCCACGCCTTCGTATTTGAAACCCGAACATTCCAGCAACCCGCGCGATGCCGCGTTTTCGGGAAGACAGGCGGCTTCGATCCGCGACAGATCCAACCGGGTAAAGGCATGGTGGACCACAGCGCCAATCGCCTCGCGCATGTAGCCCTGGCGGGCGAAAGGCCGACCGGTCCAATACCCCAGCGTGCCCGCCTGTGCCGGACCGCGCCGGATATTGTCGAGCGTGATCGCCCCGACCAGCGCCTCATCCGTGCGGCGGAACAGGAACAGCGGCACCGCAGACCCGCTGGAAACCGAGCGTTGCGCCCAATAGACGCGGTTGGTGAATGCCTTGCGCGACAAATGATCCTTGGCCCAGCTTGGTTCCCACCGGGTCAGAAACTCTTCGCTTTCGTGGCGCAACGACGACCATGCGCGATAGTCACCATGCGCTGGCGGGCGCAACGACAGCCTTTCGGTTTCGATTTTCAGCTTTCGTTTGGCCAGCAACATCAGGGCAGCATCAGGCGGCGCGCCTCTCCTGCAGCTCGGCCAGGGTCGGGGCGGCGTCAATCGGACCGTAAAGCGCCATGGCCGCCGGTGTCAGCGCCGCCATGGTTTCGGCAAACTCGCGCACATCGCCGGTGGTGACGGCGTCGATCCGCGAAATCGTGTCTTCTAGTGTCGGAACGGTGTCCCAGATCTGAACAAGACGTGCCAGACGCTCGGCCCGGTTCGACGGGCTTTCCAGGCCCATCAACATTCCCGCCTTCATCTGGGCGCGGGCGCGGGCCACCTCTTCGGGGCTCATGTCCGTGGCTGCGCGTTTCAGCTCGTCCACGGTGATCGCGGCCAGCTGTTCGATCTGATCCGCACTTGTGCCAGCATAGATCGTGGTCATGCCCGTGTCGTCATAGGCCCCGGTCTGGGCAAAGATCGAATAACACAGGCCGCGGTTTTCGCGGATTTCCTGAAACAACCGCGAAGACATGCCCCCGCCCAGTGCACTGGAATAGATCTGGGCGGTATAAATCTTGTCATCGCGATAGCCAGGGCTTTCCAGGGCCAGCGCGAAATGTGCCTGTTCCAATGGCTTTGCACGACGAATTTCGCCTCCGGTGAATTTGGCGACCGAAACTAGGCCGGACTGGATCGGTTCCAGGTAGCCGAACAATTTCTCGGCCGTTTTCACCAGCGCATCATGATCGACCGCCCCTGCCGCCGACAGGATCATCTGCCCCGGCCCGTAATGTTCCCTGACGAACCCGGCCAGATCATCGCGCGAAAAGGCGCTGACGCGTTCCGTGGGACCCAGAATGGTCCGACCCAATGCCTGGTTGCGATAGCTTTCTTCCTGCAGCCAGTCAAAGATCACATCGTCTGGCGTGTCATGCGCCTGACCGATTTCCTGCAGGATCACACCGCGTTCGATTTCAATCTCGGACGGATCAAAAACCGGATTCAGAACTATGTCTGCGATCACATCCAGCGCCAGCGGCACATCATTCTGCAACACCCGCGCATAATAGGCGGTCACCTCGCGGCTGGTATAGGCGTTGATATATCCGCCCACATCCTCAATCGCCTCGGCAATCTGCAAGGCCGAACGGCGCTTGGTTCCCTTGAATGCCATATGTTCAAGGAAATGCGCGATGCCGTTCTGTTCGGCCCGCTCGTGCCGCCCGCCGGCCGTCACCCAGATGCCAATAGACGCGGATTGGAGACCGGGCATATGTTCGCTGACGATGCGAAACCCGTTGGACAGTTGATCTTGTTGAACAGTCACTTGGCGATGTGCCCCTTGATAAAGCTTTTCAGCGCGTCGAGGTCGTTGGCGATCTGCGTGACGCGCTCGGGCTTGTCATACAGATCCGACATGTGTGGGGGAAGAGGCGGATGAATTCCGCTGGCCTCTTCCACTGCGGCGGGAAACTTGGCCGGATGGGCGGTGGCCAGCGTGATCATGGGTACCTTGGGATCGCGCATTTCATTCGCGACCTTCACGCCGACAGCCGAATGAGGGCAAAGAAGTTCGCCACTGTTCCTGAGAGTATCGGTGATCGTGGCAAGGGTTTCATCCTCGCTCGCACGGCCCGAATCAAAGTGATCCTGCAGGAACTGCAAAGCGCCCTGGCTGACGGTGAACCCGCCCTGTTTCAGTTCGTCCATCAACTGGGACACGGCGTTGCCATCGCGCCCATAGGCGTCAAACAGAACCCGCTCAAAGTTTGAGCTGACCTGAATATCCATCGACGGGCTGATGCTGGGTTGGGTCGGCCCCTTGTGATACCCCTGCCCCACAAGGCAGCGATGCACGATGTCATTCTGGTTGGTGGCGACCACAAGCCGATCAATCGGCAATCCCATCCCCTTGGCGATGTAGCCGGCAAAGATATCGCCGAAATTGCCCGTCGGCACCGTGAAGCTGACCTTGCGATGCGGCGCGCCCAGCGACACGGCAGAGGAAAAATAATAGACCACCTGCGCCAGCACTCGGGCAAAGTTGATCGAATTCACCCCGGCCAGTTTGACGCCGTCACGGAACTCGAAGTCATTGAACATGTCCTTGAGCGCGGCCTGGCAATCATCAAAGTCGCCATCGACGGCAAGGGCGTAAACATTCGATTCAGACGGGGTTGTCATCTGGCGGCGCTGCACCTCGCTCACCCGGCCATGCGGGTAAAGGATGAACACATCCACGTTGTCGAGCCCGCGGAATGCCTCGATTGCCGCCGACCCGGTATCGCCCGAGGTCGCCCCGACGATGGTGATCCGATCGCCCCGGCGCGCCAACGCGGCCTGGAACATCTGTCCAACCATCTGCATGGCAAAATCCTTGAACGCCAATGTCGGGCCATGAAACAGCTCCAGCAGGAAATGGTTCTGATCCAGCTGTACCAGCGGCGCCCGCGCGGCATGACCAAAACAGTCATAGGCCCGGTCGATGATGGCGCAGAATTCGTCATCGGTGAAGGTATCGCCGATAAAGGGGCGCATCACGCGAAAGGCGGTTTCTTCATAGCTGAGGCCGGACAGGGTTGCGATGTCGTCATGCGAGAACTGCGGCAGTGCGGCCGGAACGAACAGCCCGCCATCGCGCGCAAGACCGGTCAGCATGACCTCTTCAAAATTCAGTTCCGGAGACAGGCCCCGGGTCGAGATATATTTCATCGCTTCAGCCGATTTTTTGGGCGCGTGTACGCCACATGAAATAGGTGGTCATGCCCGCCCAGATAAGGGCAAGCGAAAACCAGGTGATCGCATATTGCAAGTGGTCATTGGGGATGCCCGCAGTATCAACCGGCAAGGGGGCGACCTGTTCATCCGTCTGCGAGGCCGCGATCAGAAGAACCGGTTCGGTATCAAGGGCACGGGCCATTGCATCGACGTCGCGCGCGAACCATGTGTTGGCCACCGGGTCCGGCGCCGGGGTATAACTGTCGGTTTCGCGCGGCCAGTGCAGGTTGCCTTCGATGCGGGCCGGGCCCAGCGCACGTACCGCATCCTTGCGGGTCTGGCGCGCAAACCCACGGTCCAAAAGAATACGGCGTCCGTCCTCGGTCAAGAACGGTGCGATGATGCGGTACCCTGCCCCGACCCGTTTCATCGACACGAGCACATGAAGTTCGCCCGGCAGTATCGTGCCCTCGACGATGACCGACAGGTAGCGGTCGGTTTCCGTAGTCGGCGTATCAGGGAGAGGCACCGGCTCTTCCTTGATCTTTTGCTCGATTTCACTCAACACCCCTTCTTTCCAGTCCAGGCGCTGCATCTGCCAGACGCCGAGCGCGACCAGAACGGCCGTTCCGGCAAGACCGAAAAACAGTAGGAATTTGATACGGTTCATCATCCGTGACCCTGAGAAAAGAAGAAGGCGCACATCCCGATGAGATGTGCGCCATGCTTCTTAGTGTGCCTGAGCGGCTTTTTGAACCGCAAAACGGCGCAGCTTACATGCCCGCTGTACCCCAGAGGTACACAGCGAAGAACAGGAACAGCCAAACAACGTCAACGAAGTGCCAATACCAGGCGGCCGCCTCGAACCCGACATGCTGTTCAGGGGTAAAGTCACCGCGCATCGCGCGGATCAGACAGACGATCAGAAAGATCGTCCCGATCACGACGTGGAACCCGTGGAAACCGGTGGCCATGAAGAAGTTCGAGTAGAACTGATCGCCACCGAATTCCCAGCCCTCGTGCAGGATCAGTTCACGGTACTCGTAAGCCTGAAGGAAGGTGAACGCGATGCCCAGAATGATGCCGATGGCCAGACCCTGAACCAGCGCTTTGCGGTCGTTGTTGTGGACCAGAGCGTGGTGCGCCCAAGTCACGGCACAGCCTGACAGCAGCAGGATCAGAGTGTTGATCAGCGGCAGGTGGAAAGGATCAACGACGTGGATCTCTGGCGGCACGTATTCGGTGCCGGCGTATTCGGCCATCGGATAAATGGCATGTTTGAAGAACGACCAGAACCAGGCGAAGAAGAACATCACTTCGGACATGATGAACAGGATAAAGCCATAGCGCAGGCCGATCCGCACCACAGGGGTGTGATCGCCGATGTGGCTTTCTTTCACCACTTCGGACCACCAGCCGAACATGGTGTAGAGCACGCCCAGCAGGCCCGCCCAGAATACGTATGCGGTCGAGTCGTGCATCCACAGCACGGCGCCGAACAGCATGACAAAGGCAAAGATCGACCCCAGCAGCGGATAAACCGAAGGGCTCAGAATGTGATAGTCGTGGTTTTTAGCGTGCGCCATGTCAGTGTCCCTCACCTTGCGGCATTAGTTCAGGTTTGTTTTCTCGCCACCGTCAAGGGCGGCATAGCCCTCGGGCAGGTCGATTTCGTAAAAAGTATAGCTCAGCGTGATTGCATGCACGTACTTTGCGTCCATGTCATTCACGATTTCCGGGTCAACGTAGAACGTCACCGGCATCTGGACGGTTTCACCCGGTTCCAGCACCTGTTCTTCGAAACAGAAACACTGGATTTTGGTGAAATAGCCACCAGCCTCATACGGGAAAACGTTATAGGCGGCGGAACCGGCGATCGGGCGGTCCGTCGGGTTATGCGCTTCGTAAAAGGCCAGACCGGTTTCGCCGATCTTCAGTTCCATCGTCCGTTCGACCGGCTTGAAGGTCCAGGGCATGTCCCGCTCAAGTGACGCGTCAAAGCGGATCTTGATGGTCTTGTCCAGAATCTGTTCCGAACCAGCCTCGGCCACGGCTGGCACCCCGCCAAAGCCCGTGACCTTGCAGAACCAGTTATAAAACGGGACCGACGCCCAAGCCAGGCCGCCCATGACAACAACGACGCCAACAAGTTGAACAACGGTTTTACCGGGGCCCGAAATCGCCATCAGTTCTGAACCTCGCCTCGCGGCGGTTCAAAACCGCCGTTTGTTACCTTGACGACAGTCAGGCCAAACACGATCGAAATGAAAGCGACCAGGACAATGGCAACGCCCAAGTTTCGGCCAAACCGCCGATGATGCAATTCGTGGGTCGGCTTCAGACTCATACCCAGCCCCCCAATGCGTAGGGTTTCAACAGCGACTCAGCCAGAATGGCGCCGAAGTGCAGGAACAGATAAAGCAGCGAGAGCTTGAAGAAACCGCGCTCAACCGCGAAATTATCCGCTTCCGAGTCGTCTTCGTTCCGGCGCCAGATGCGTAGCGCACCCAACAGGAACATCGCATTCAGGATCACGGCAACGGTCAGATAGATCGGACCGCCGATACCGGTAAACCCGGCGCCGATGGCCAGAGCCGCCAGCAGGATCGTGTAGATCAGGATATGTGCCCGGGTGGCGCGGCGCCCGTGGGTGACCGTCAGCATCGGCACGCCGGCATCGTCGTAATCCGAGCGCATGAACAGCGCCAGCGCCCAGAAGTGCGGCGGCGTCCACATGAAGATGATTGCGAACATCAACCAGGGTTCAATCGCCATCGACCCGGTGGCCGCAACCCAGCCGACCAGCGGAGGAAACGCGCCTGCGGCCCCGCCGATGACGATGTTCTGCGGTGTCGACCGCTTGAGCCACATGGAATAGATGACGACATAAAAGAAGATCGTGAATGCCAGCAGCGCACCGGCCAGGATATTCGTCGCCAGCGCCAGCATGACAACCGCCATTCCCGACAGCGCAACGCCAAGCGCCATTGCCTCGCCCGGCTGTACCTTGCCAGACGGGATGGGCCGGTTGCGGGTGCGGCGCATGACGCGGTCGATATCTGCGTCCCACCACATGTTCAATGCACCGGATGCACCGCCACCGATGGCGATGAACAGAATTGCGCAGAACCCGATCATTGGATGAACCGGAACGGGGGCCGCCATCAGACCGACAAAGGCCGTGAAGACAACAAGGGACATGACGCGCGGCTTGAGCAGGGCAAAATAGTCGCCAAAAGACGCCTCGTTTTCCTGCACGCCGCTTGAATAGCTGATGTCGCTCATCCGGTTTCCTTTGACATCAGGGCCGCGTTTTTAAGCGCCCTGTGCGAAAACGTGGTGCGCAAAAGGGCGCGCCACGATGGTCCGTTCAGTCGGCTGCCGCCACGGTGAGGGCCTGCGGCGTGCCGGCATATTCTTCGATCGCGCCCTGCAGCCATTCCTCATAGGCGGCTTCGCTGACCACTTTGACGGTGATCGGCATATAGGCGTGATCCTTGCCACAAAGTTCGGAACACTGGCCGAAATAGATGCCTTCCTTATCGGCGGCGAACCACAGCTCGGCCAGACGGCCAGGCACGGCGTCCTGCTTTACGCCAAAGGACGGGATGGTCCAGGAATGGATCACGTCCGCGCCGGTGACCTGCATAACGATAGTCTTGCCAACCGGAACGACAACCGCGGTGTCGGTGGCCAGCAGATATTCATCCTCGGAGTAGCCGTATTCAGCCAGGTCCTCTTTTTCCAGCTTGTAGCTGTCAAAAGCGAAGTCGTGATCGACATATTCATAGCCCCAGTACCACTGGTATCCGGTCACCTTGATGGTGATGTCGCCTTCGGGAATTTCCTGCTGTTTGAACAGAACGGGCAGCGAGAACGCGCCGATCAGCACCAGGATGAAGATCGGAATGATAGTCCATGCCACTTCGATCGGGGTGTTGTGGGTAAAGGTGGCCGCCTTGGGGTTGGCCCGGCTGTTGAACCGCACGATTGCATAGATCAGCAGAGCGGTCACGAACACGCAGATCGCGGTGATGATGACCAGAATCAGCCCATCAAGCCATTGCAGATCATGCGCCAACTCGCTGGCAGCCTGTTGGAAGCCCATTGCACCGTTGGTCGGTTTGCCGATGGATTCAAGCCCGTCCTGCGCCATTACTGGCAGGGCCGAAAGGGCGGTAAAAAGCCCAGAAAGCGTCAAAGCAGTCTTCATGTCATGTCCTGATCGGTTGATCGATTTTGTCGTTGCTGACTGGCGGTTCACGAAAAACACACCGGCCCCGTTGTCTTTGCTGCACGTAGAAATCATATTCCGTCTGTCAGATAAAGCCATCTGCTTGCGTCAAACGGACGCTTTTTTTGATTTAGATCAATATATGAGGTCCGACTGCATGTCCGCCACCCCTTTCAGACCGTTAGAAACCGTGCTTCCGCGGGATGAGGCGCTGTCTCAGCTGCGCGATGCGACTTTGGGGGCGGATGATGGCGAATTGTTCATGGAACGCCGCAAATCCGAATCCCTGCTGTTCGATGACGGGCGCCTCAAGAACGCCAGCTATGATTCGTCCGAAGGATTCGGCCTGCGCGCGGTTCGCGGCGAAGTAGCCGGATATGCCCATTCAACGGAAATGAGCATGTCGGCCCTGAGACGGGCGAGCGAAACCGCCCGGCTGGCTGTCGGGAACGGCGGCGGCACGCTGGCCGATCCGCCGCAACCGACGAACATGCGCCTTTATTCCGACGAAGATCCGATTTCTGGCGTCGCCTTCCCGGTCAAGATCGACACGCTGCGCGAAATCGATGCTTTTGCCCGCGATCTGGACAATCGCGTGGTGCAGGTGTCTGCGATGCTGGCCGCTTCGTTGCAGGAAATCGAGATTTTGCGCCCCGATGGCGTGTCGGTCCGTGATGTGCGCCCGATGACGCGGGTGAACGTATCGGTCATCGTCGAACAGGACGGGCGACGCGAAACCGGAAGCATGGGCGGCGGTGGCCGTGTGATGCTGAACGGGCTGATCGATCCGGCCGACTGGCAGGAAAAGGTCCGCGAAGCGCTGCGAATTGCGCTCGTCAACCTCGAGGCCGTTCCCGCCCCCGCGGGCGTCATGGAGGTTGCTTTGGGGCCGGGCTGGCCCGGTATTCTGCTGCACGAGGCGGTTGGTCACGGATTGGAAGGCGATTTCAACCGCAAGGGCGCCAGCGCCTTTGCCGGGCTGATGGGCCAGCGTGTCGCCGCAAAGGGGGTCACGGTTCTGGATGACGGCACGATCCCGGATCGGCGCGGATCGATCAACGTGGATGACGAAGGCACCCCGTCGCGGCGCAATGTCCTGATCGAAGACGGTATTCTGGTCGGCTATATGCAGGACCGTCAGAATGCGCGTCTCATGGGCGTTGATCCCACCGGGAACGGGCGGCGACAGAGCTATGCTCATAAACCGATGCCGCGCATGACCAACACCTATATGCTGGGCGGTGATGCCGATCCGGCCGATCTGGTGGCCGATATCAAGGACGGGATTTACGCCGTGGGCTTTGGCGGCGGACAGGTCGACATCACCAATGGCAAGTTCGTCTTTTCCTGCACCGAGGCCTATCGCGTCCACAACGGCAAGGTCGGCGCACCGGTCAAGGGCGCAACGCTGATCGGCGATGGCGCAACGGCGCTCAAACATATCCGCGCTCTTGGCAATGACATGAAACTAGACCCCGGCATCGGCAATTGCGGAAAAGAGGGGCAATGGGTGCCTGTGGGCGTCGGCCAGCCAACGGTTTTGATGGACGGTTTGACGGTTGGCGGATCAGCTGTTTGATGCAATCCGGGCGTTGAGAGAAAAATTATCATTCAAAAACAGAGTCCTGCCCATAAATACGCGAATTTTCATTCAACTCGGTGAAAATCTTCGCGGCTTTACGGCCTGTTAACCTTGCTGCGTCTACACCTGTAACTGCAAACAGGCGGAGCAACGGATGGCCGAGGAAATACATTCTTCCACTCACCCCCCACTCCCACCCACCACGGAAGAGGATCGGTATTCGTGGCTTCGTCTTTTGCGCTCGCGCAGGGTTGGTGTGGCGACATTTCATCGCCTGCTGGCCGAGCACGGGTCAGCGCAGAATGCGCTGATTGCGTTGCCCGAAGTGGCGCGCGCTGCCGGTGTCACAGGGTATGAAATATGCCCTGCCGGTGTGATCGATGCCGAAATCAAGGCCGCAAAAGCCGCAAAAGCGCGGCTTTTGTGCCTTGGGGCGCCTGACTATCCCACTCATCTTGCCGAAATTGCCGATGCGCCGCCGTTGTTATGGGCGGTTGGCGATGTTGAGTTTCTGAACCGTCCGATCATCGCGCTGGTGGGCGCGCGCAACGCGTCTTCCCTTGGAACGCGCATGGCCCGTGGCCTGGCTCATGATCTGGGCGCGCAGGGCTTTGTCGTGGCCTCGGGGCTTGCCCGTGGCGTTGACACGGCGTCCCATGTTGCGGCGCTGGAAACAGGCACGGTTGCCGTGATGGCCGGTGGGGTGGACGTTATATATCCTGCCGAAAACACCCATCTGGCCGGTGACATCGCCGCGCGTGGGGTCATCATCTCGGAACAGGCCATGAGGCTGACACCGCAGGCCCGCCATTTCCCCCGGCGCAACAGGATCATATCGGGGCTGGCGCAGGCGGTCGTGGTTGTCGAGGCCGCCGCAAAGTCAGGTAGCCTGATCACCGCCCGCGATGCGCTAGACCAGGGCCGCGACGTTCTGGCCGTGCCCGGCCATCCCTTTGACGCCCGCGCCTCGGGGTGCAATATGCTGATCCGTGACGGGGCGCAGCTTGTCCGGAACGCCGAGGACGTGATCGCGGCCATCGGCACGCAGGACCCTGTTACCGCGCAACCCGATTTGCTGACCGATCTGCCGCCGCCCCCGCCGGAAAAGCGCAATCTGCGCGAGACGGTCCAATTGCATCAGAAAATCCTGGATCGGCTGGGGCCTGCCCCCGTCGCCGAAGATCAGCTGATCCGCGATCTGTCCCTGCCGGTCGACCACGTCAGCCCGGCGTTGGTGGATCTGGAACTGGATGGCAAGATCGAACGCCAGTCCGGCGGGTTACTGTCGCGCATCGCCTGAAGATCCATCCGACCCCGTCAGGCGCGCGCCCCTGTGCCGGCCTCGCGTGGCCTGCGCATTTTACTGGCAAACCGACCTTTCGGGCGGCTGTTTTCCCAAGTCAAAAACGCACTGATTGACAAACGGCCCTTGCGCCCCACATGTTGCGCGGCCATAGAGCGGCCCGTATCCGTCCAAGAGGTTTTCGTATAAATGCCTGTAGTTGTTGTCGAATCTCCAGCCAAAGCAAAAACAATCAATAAATATCTGGGGCCCGACTATAAGGTTCTGGCGTCTTACGGCCATGTTCGCGACCTTCCGCCCAAGGATGGATCAGTCGACCCCGACCATGATTTCGAGATGAAATGGGAAGTCGCCAGCGACAGCAAGAAACACGTCAAGGCAATCGCCGATGCGTTGGCCGAAGACGGCGAACTGATCCTGGCAACGGACCCCGACCGCGAGGGTGAGGCGATCAGCTGGCACCTTCAGGAAGCGCTGACCAAGCGCCGGTCGATCAAGAAGGACACTCCGGTCAGCCGCGTCACCTTTAACGCCATCACCAAGGACGCGGTCAGCGAAGCGATGAAACATCCCCGCCAGGTGGATATGCCCCTGGTCGAAGCCTATCTGGCCCGCCGTGCGTTGGATTACCTCGTGGGGTTCAACCTGTCGCCGGTGCTGTGGCGCAAGCTGCCTGGCGCAAAATCGGCCGGGCGCGTGCAGTCGGTCTGTCTGCGCCTGATCGTCGAGCGCGAGATGGAAATCGAAGCCTTCCGCGCGCGCGAATTCTGGACGGTGAAAGCCATCCTCGAAACGCCGCGCGGTCAGGAATACGAGGCGCGCCTGACCGTTTTGGCCGGCAGCAAGCTCGACCGCTATGACATTGAGAACGAAACGCAGGCCGAATTGGCGGTTCAGGCGATCTCGTCGCGCGATCTGACCGTGAAATCGGTCGAGGCAAAGCCCGCCTCGCGCAACCCGAGCGCGCCGTTCATGACCTCCACCCTGCAACAGGAAGCCAGCCGCAAGTTCGGCATGGGCGCCCGCCACGCCATGAGCACCGCTCAGCGTCTCTATGAAGCAGGGCACATTACATATATGCGGACCGATGGCATCGACATGGCCCCCGAGGCCGTGACCGCCGCGCGCGACGCGATCACGGCACGCTACGGCGACGACTATGTCCCGAAATCGCCCCGCATCTACAAGAACAAGGCCAAGAACGCGCAGGAAGCGCATGAATGTATCCGTCCCACCGATATGACGTCGGATGCTCAGGCGCTGGGGCTGAAAGATGCCGATCAGGCCAAGCTTTATGATCTGATCTGGAAACGGACCCTCGCCTGCCAGATGGAATCGGCCCGGATGGAGCGTACAACCGTGGACGTGGGCAGTGCCGACGGACAGATCGAATTGCGCGCCACTGGTCAGGTGATGCTGTTTGATGGCTTCCTGCGTGTCTACGAAGAAGGCCGCGATGATTCCGTCGTGGACGAGGACGACAAACGTCTGCCCCAGATCATGCAGGGCGAACCCGTCAAGAAAGGCAGCGTGACGCCCGAACAGCATTTCACCCAGCCCCCGCCCCGCTATACCGAGGCAACGCTGGTCAAGAAGATGGAAGAACTGGGGATCGGGCGACCCTCGACCTACGCCAGTATCGTCACCACAATTCAGGACCGCGAATACGTCCGCAAGGACAAGAATCGCCTGATCCCCGAGGACAAGGGGCGTCTGGTCACGGCTTTCCTGCAGAACTATTTCCGCAAATACGTGGGCTATGATTTTACGGCCAGCCTTGAAGATCAGCTGGATGACGTCAGCGCGGGCGATGCCGACTATAAAACCGTTCTGGCGCAGTTCTGGCGCGATTTCTCGGCCGCAATCGCCGAAACCAGCGAATTGCGCATCACCGAAGTTCTGGAAAAGATCAACGAGATCCTGGAGCCCCACCTGTTCCCGCCAACCGGGGAGGGCAGCGACCCGCGCCTGTGCCCCAATTGCGGAAACGGGCGGTTGTCGATGCGCACCGCACGTTCGGGCGGCGCGTTCATTGGGTGCTCGAACTATCCTGAATGCCGCTATACTCGCCCCTTTGGCCCACCGGGTGCCGAGGCCGACAATGCCATCCCCCCCGAGGGCAAATTTCTGGGTGAGGATCAGGGCGACAAAATCCGTGTCTTCAAGGGCCGGTTTGGTCCCTATGTCCAACGCGGCGAAGTCACCGAAGACAACAAGAAACCACCCCGCCAGTCGGTGCCCAAGGATTGGCCCGCCGAGGATCTGGATCTGGAACGCGCGCTGAAACTGTTGTCCCTGCCCCGCGAAATCGGCCCCCATCCCGAAGATGGTGTTCCGGTCTGGGCCAATATCGGACGCTATGGCCCCTATATCAAACACGCGGCCAGCACGTCGGAACGGGGCGGCACGAACGCCAATCTTGAGAGTCTGGACGAGGTGTTCACCGTCGGCATGAATCGCGCGGTGCAGTTGCTTGCCGAAAAGGTCGCCTCGCGCGGCGGGCGCGGCGCCGCCGCCAAAACCCTGCGCGAACTGGGGGATCATCCCGACGAGGGCGGTGCCGTCAGCATCATGGACGGCAAATACGGGCCCTACGTCAAATGGGAAAAGGTGAACGCCACCCTGCCCAAGGAAGTCGACCCTGACGCCGTGACCATGGAAACGGCCGTTGAGCTGATTGCGGCCAAGGCCGCCAGCAAGGGTAAACGCAAAAAGGCCGCTCCGAAAAAGAAGGCCGCCAAGGCAAGTACCGCCAAGAAAAAGTGAGCCGCGCCGGTGGGTGACGGGAGCGGGCAGCGCCGACCGGACGGGCGCGCCCGCTGTGCATTGCGCGGGCGATTTTCGCGCGCCCCAGCACATTAGTCTGTCAGGCGTCCAACATCCCCGATGTTTCGGTCAGGTTTTGTTGACTCTCCCGTGACGCGGCGTCAGAAAACGGCAAACTGATCGTTTAGGAGAAATCTTCCATGAAGAAAGTCTATGGGTCGGCAGCAGAGGCACTGGATGGCCTGCTGTTTGATGGAATGTTCATTGCCGCGGGCGGATTTGGCCTGTGCGGCATTCCCGAACTTCTCTTGCAGGCGATCAAGGAGGCAGGCACCAAGGATCTGACGTTTGCGTCGAACAACGCGGGCGTCGATGATTTTGGGATCGGCATCCTTTTGCAGACCAAGCAGGTCAAGAAGATGATCAGCTCCTATGTCGGCGAAAACGCGGAATTCATGCGCCAGTACCTGAGCGGCGAACTTGAGCTTGAGTTCAACCCGCAGGGCACCCTGGCCGAGCGTATGCGCGCCGGTGGATGCGGCATTCCGGGCTTTTACACCAAGACCGGTGTTGGCACCGTGATCGCCGAGGGCAAGGAGCACAAGGATTTCAACGGCGAGACCTATATCATGGAAGAAGGTCTGTTTGCCGACGTGTCGATCGTCAAGGCATGGAAAGCCGATGCAACCGGCAACCTGATCTTCCGCAAGACAGCGCGCAACTTCAACCCGCCGGCGGCAATGTGCGGCAAGGTCTGCGTGGCCGAGGTTGAAGAAATCGTTCCCACCGGGTCGCTGGACCCCGATTACATTCACCTGCCCGGCATTTACGTGCACCGCCTGATCCAGGGTGAACACGAAAAACGCATCGAACAGCGCACAACGCGCCCGGCAGCATAAGGAGAGCGAACATGTGGGACCGCAATCAAATGGCCGCACGTGCGGCGCAGGAACTGGAAGACGGATGGTACGTGAACCTTGGCATCGGCATTCCGACGCTGGTCAGTAACTATATCCCCGAAGGTATCGAAGTAACGCTTCAGTCCGAGAACGGCATGCTGGGCATGGGCCCCTTTCCCATCGAGGGAGAAGAAGACCCCGACCTGATCAATGCCGGCAAGCAAACCATCACCGAACTGCCCCAGACCGCCTATTTCGACAGTGCCACCAGCTTTGGCATGATCCGGGGCGGCAAAATCGCGATGGCGATTCTGGGCGCAATGGAAGTTGCTGAAAACGGCGACCTGGCCAACTGGATGGTGCCCGGTAAACTGGTCAAGGGCATGGGCGGCGCGATGGATCTGGTTGCGGGCGTCGGGCGTGTGGTTGTGGTCATGGATCACACCAACAAACAGGGCGACTCCAAGGTTCTCAAGGAATGCACCCTGCCGCTCACCGGCAAGGGCGTCGTCGACCGGATCATAACCAACCTTGGCGTTCTGGACGTCACGCACAAAGGCCTGCACATTCAGGAACTGGCCCCCGGCGTGACCCGCGAGGAAATGATCGCCGCGACCGACGCGACAATCGTCTGAAACAAGAACGCCCCGGTACAATCGCCGGGGCGTTTCTTTTTGGTCCGGGCAATGCCCGCACCGCGACTTCAGTTCATCGCAGCAAAGACGCAGCCGTCCGTGATCAATTGGGGGGGCGTTTTGCACAAGCCGCTCGCAACCTTGAACGCGGCCAGAACCTTGGGAACGTAATCGCGGGTTTCGGCATAGGGCGGCACGCCCTGGTGCGTTTTCACCGCCCCTTCCCCCGCATTGTATCCGGCAAGGACAAGAATCGGGTCATTGTCAAATTCCCGCATCAGCCAGTTCAGGTATTTGACGCCACCCTTGATGTTTTGATCCGCGATCAGACGGTCCGTTACCCCGAACCGCGTGGCGGTATCGGGCATCAACTGCATCAGTCCGGCCGCCCCTGCCCCGCTGACGGCGTCGGATTTGCCCGCTGATTCCACCGCAATGACCGCAAGGACCAAAGCGGGCGACACCGACGTGCCGACAGTGGACCGCAGGATTGGCCCGCCCTGTGCAATTGCGATTTCCTGAAGGGCCTGCAATCGCGGCGCGCTCACCTTGCCCGATCCGCTGATCGCCCTGAGCGCCACATCAAGACGCCCGGGGCCGGATTGGGCCATGTCGGGCGATACCTCCTCCCAGAACCAGGAATAGCGGCCCGGGACCTTGGCTTTGGCCTTATCCTTCTCCTTGGCCGCGGTTTCACTGTCTGCCGGTTTTTTCGGTTTCGGCGCAGGCTGTGCAGCGGGATCGATTTGAATCGTGATACGTTTGGACCGCTCGCCCGGCGCGGGTGGTTTGATCCGTTTTGCTTTGAAATCCGGAAACGGCGCGGGTTTCTCCGCGAATCCGGTGCCTGGGGCCGCCGCAAGCACTGTTGCCAGCCCAATAACCATAGCGCGCTTGTACATAGCGGGCCTCACTGCTCTATTTTTTTCAGGAATCTTTATCAAAAGCGGCCCGAGCGCCAGAAAATCCGGTGCAGAATCTGGCATTTTCGCCCCAATTGGCACCCTTTTGCATCGGTTCGGGGTCAGGCCGGAAAAAAGTTGAAGTTTTATTTCATTCAATAACAGTGACTTACAAGAAAAATCGCAAAAAGTTAAAATAGGGCAAATTTTTCCCGGTTTTGGCCCAACTCCTGCCACGGGTTAGAGGGAAAACATACCCATCGCGACGGACACGGTTCAAGTTGAGAGAGATGGACCGAAACAAGGACGACGCGGAAACGTAAACAAACTGAGATCCTTTGGAGGGATAAGAACATGATGAACTTTATCAAAAACTTCCGTAAAGACGAAGACGGTGCCGTGACTGTTGACTGGGTTGTTCTGACAGCCGCTGTTGTTGCTCTGGCCGGCGCTGCTTACTCGTCGATCAAGACCGGCACCGTGAGCCTGACCGAGACAACCGGTACATACATCCAGGGCAAGACCCCGACCGACTAATATAGTCTGATCGATGGATTACCGGGCCGCGCCGTTCATTCGGCGCGGCTCTTGTTGTTTAAAAGGCTGGCCCATCGGGCCGGCCTTTTTCGTTTCACACATGCGACCCTGATCGCATCGCATCGAAACGCCGGCATCACAGCGCTACGTCACCCTGGTCAGCCGCAGGGAATCAGTTTTGCCACCCGGAGCGCGCGTAGCAGCTGTGCGTGACAGGCCGGAATCGCATGCCCTTTCCGTGCCCGGGCATTCGTCAGGCGACGCCAGACAAACAGCTATGAACAAAGAGAATCGATTTGATATTGCCCTGTGCGGGCTGATTTCACGGATAACACGCCATAATGTGACCATTTTCACCCTTCCCTCCACCGTAAACCATCAACAAATTAACCATTTTTCCCTTTCTTTTCTATGGGTTGAGGCGTTTCTACTGTTTTTTCTCAGCAGCGCAAAAATTTTCTTAATTCACGCCAAAATGCTGCCCCAATCCCCCGGCTATATAAGGACATGCCAAGTCGAACGGGCCAAACGAGAGAACGGTTCGAAACGCGACGAGGATAACGAAAAACCTAATGATCCTTTGGAGGGACATAAAATGATGAACTTTATCAAAAACTTCCGTAAAGACGAAGACGGTGCCGTGACTGTTGACTGGGTTGTTCTGACAGCCGCTGTTGTTGCTCTGGCCGGTGCTGCATACTCGTCGATCAAGACCGGTACCGTCAGCCTGACCGAGACAACCGGTACATACATCCAGGGCAAGACCCCGACCGACTAATACTCAGTCATCTACATGACGAGGGTGGGCCATGTCTTTGTCCAAAGGCATGGCCCGTTTTACAAAAATCTTCTTCGAGAACTGCGAGAAATACATGCGCAATTACATCTTGAAATTCCGACGTGACGAAGACGGCGCCGTAACCGTCGACTGGGTTGTGCTGACAGCAGCAGTTGTTGCTTTGGCCGGTGCAGCGTTTTCGTCTATTCAGACTGCTTCGGGCGGTGTTGGCAACGATGTCGGCGACTATCTGTCCAGCAAGACGATTACCGACTGATCGTAACGCTGTTACGTAAGGTCACAGAGAATCCGCTATATATGCCTCTGGCGGGTTACCTCTACTTCCCATTTTTGCCACATTCAGTGGCTAAATAACGATCAAGTCGAACGTGAGCCGGTGGCTCATATCCCGTCAAGCGGGAATCTCATTCAAGCGAGGTCAAGTTATGCGAGCGGTTTTTGGACTGGTTTTGATTGTCGGAATCGCCCTGGCGGGTGGTGCTGTGATGATGGCGAAAAACTATATCACGGCTTATCAGGCTGAGCTGGCTGTTGAACGTGCCGCGCGCGCACAGATCGTGCCCACGGTAGATGTATTTGTCGCTGATCGCCCTCTTCGCTACGGCGAACGGCTTGAGCAGGACGCCGTGCGCAAGGTGCGCTGGCCCGAAAACGCCATTCCCGAAGGCGCATTCACCAAGATCGAAGACCTTTTCCCGCCTGAAAACTCGGAAATGCGGGTTGTTCTGCGCGCCATGGAAAAGAGCGAAGCCATCATGGCTGTGAAAGTTACCGAGCCCGGCGAAGATGCTGGCATCACCTCGCGCCTGGAACGCGGCATGCGTGCCTTTGCGATCCGCGTTGACGTTGCATCGGGTGTTTCCGGCTTCCTGCGTCCCGGTGACCGGGTTGACGTTTACTGGACCGGCAGCGTGCGCACCGGTGATTCCGCCGCACGCGGTGATATCACCCGCCTGATCGAGGCCGGCGTAAAGCTGATCGCCATCGACCAGAGCACAAGCGACGATATCGGAAGTTCGACAATCGCACGGACCGTGACCGTTGCCGCAAGCCCCGTTCAGGTGGCGGCGCTGGCACAGGCCCAGACAACCGGACGCCTGTCCCTGTCGCTGGTCGGTGCCGAAGACGACACGATTGCTTCCGCGATCGAAGTTGACCAGCGTGCCCTTCTGGGTCTGGGCGAAATCGAAGCTGCGCCCGAGCAGATCAAGGAACGCGTCTGCACCATCCGCACCCGTCGTGGTGCCGAAGTGGTCGAACTGCCGATTCCCTGCACAAACTAATGAAATTCAAAAATCTTTTTCGGCGCGGGGCGTAATAAACACGCATCCCGCGCCGAAATGTTGCCAGTTGTCCACATAAGGAAAGAACTGGAAACCTTTGATTCTTGCAAAAAATTCCAATGTGTCGCACAGTGGCGTATCAGACCGGGCAATAAGACCCGACCAATGAGGCGTGATCGGAGAGGCAGGTCACATGACATTTAAAGAATCTATCCAGGCAGGCCTGCTAGGGCTTGCGCTTGCGTGTTCACCAATCGTTGGAACAGCGCAGGCAGAAACACTTACAGTTGTGAAAAAGGGCACCGCATCCACCTTGGATGTCCCGATGAACCGGGCCATCGTTGTGGAAAGCGACGTTCCGTTTTCAGAGCTGAGCATCGCCAATCCGGGGATTGCAGACATTTCGTCACTGTCGGACCGCACGATTTACGTTCTTGGTAAATCGCCGGGCCTGACGACACTGACGCTTCTGGATGCAACCGGGCGGCTTATCACTAACGTTAACGTCCGCGTCGCTGCGGATGTTACCGAGTTCAAGGAACGCCTGCGGCAAATCCTGCCCGGCGAGAAGATCGAAGTTCGCACCGCGAATGACGGCATTGTCCTTTCGGGCGTCGTGTCGAGTTCGCAGCGTCTTCAGCGGGCTCTGGACCTGGCAGAACGGTATGCGCCCGAGCGCGTGTCAAACCTGATGAGCGTCGGTGGCGTTCAGCAGGTGATGCTTAAGGTTCGTTTTGCCGAAATGCAGCGCAACGTGTCCAAGTCGCTCAGCGCGTCGCTGGGCCTGAACGGTGGCATTTTCGGAAATGATGTCGGCATCAACGGCGGTACCGGAACGACAAACAGCCAGGGCGGCCTTGCCAATTCACTTGCGGGCAACATCCCGGCCGTGAACGAAAACGCGGGCGCTATCCTCTTCGGTTTCAACGCCGGATCGGTTCAGGTTGGCCTGCTTCTGGAAGCTCTGGAACAGAAAGGTGTGGTTCGCACCCTTGCGGAACCGAACCTGACAGCCTTGTCCGGACAGGAAGCCAAGTTTCTCGCCGGTGGCGAATACCCGATCCCTGTTGCACAGCGTGAAGGTACAATTGCCATTGAATTCAAGGCTTTCGGTATCGAGCTGAACTTTATCCCGCGGGTTGTGGATGCGGATGTCATCAATCTCGAACTGATGGCGGCCGTTTCGGCAATCGACCCGACGCAAGGTGTGACCTTCAACGGCTTTGACGTTGATGCCTTTTCCCGTCGAGAGACATCGACCACGGTTGAAATGCGGGATGGCGAAAGCTTTGCGATTGCGGGTCTCATTCAGGACGACTTCATCGACAATGCCTCGCAACTGCCGTGGCTGGGCGATGTTCCGGTTCTGGGCGCCCTGTTCCGCAGTTCGGACTATCAACGCAGCCAGACCGAGCTGGTCATCATCATTACCGCTCATCTGGTAAGCCCGACACGTGGCGAGGCATTTGCCCTGCCGACAGACCGGGTAAGACCGCCAAGCGAAAAGGACCTGTTCCTGTTTGGTAAAACTGCACGGACCAACGGCCCCAACAGCGGTGCCGTCGGAGAAGTGGCCAAGCAGGATTTCAGCGGATCCTACGGCTATGTCCTTGACTGAGCGAAAGGGTAGTCAAATGTGGAAGATCATCACGACGGCGACGCTGACCTTGGCAATGGCAGGGTGCGCGCGCGAAGCTGGCCAGTCGCTTGATAACGGTGCCTTCGGCAACGCAACAAGCAACAATGCTCTGGTCATGCGCGGAGAGCTGGATTACGCGGTCAGTCTGGGCAACCGGTTCGCCGGCGAGGTGCCGACCACGGTCACCTTTGCCTTTGACAGCGCGGTTCTGGACACAGCTGCTCAACAGGCGCTGGACCAACAGGCGAATTGGATTCGTCAGTTCCCCGAAGTCCGCTTCCGGGTTTACGGTCACACCGACAAGGTTGGCAGTAACGCCTATAACCGGAACCTCGGCCAACGGCGCGCCAATGCGGTTGTCCGTTACTTGTCGCAACGTGGAATCAGCCGACGCCGTCTTGAGGCGCTGGTGTCCTATGGCGAAACACGTCCGGTCATCGACACACCGAACCGCGAACGGCGCAATCGCCGTACCGTGACCGAGGTGTCGGGCTTTGTGAAACGCCATCCCACGGTGCTGGACGGGAAGTACGCACAGATCGTCTATCGTGAGTACGTCGCAAGCGCCCAGAGCGTGAGCGTTCTGACCGGCCGCACGAATACTGGCGGCTTCTCTGAACAACAATAATGGGTCTGGGCGGCTGATCGTCGCCCATTTCCCTACAATTGGGTTTTTTTGGCCCAATTCTTGCCCAGATTAACGAGCAAATTGTCCCCAATAGGTGACGTGTGTCCAAAAACGGACGGCACGCTGGCTTCCGCAGGGCGCATTCGGACAGGGCTTTTTCCCCAGACCACGACCTGCCTCGCCAAGTGAAGAGGATTAAGGCAATGAGCAGCGGTATGCCGCAACCAGAAACAAACCCGATCGTCGCGTGTACGGTCAGCAGGGATGTTCAGAATTTCGACCTATTGATCGAAGACATGGAAACCGTTCTGGGCGAAAACTGGGGCGACCTGGGCTTCGCCGAGGCATTGGCATTTTTTGGCCAGCCCGAAGCGGAATCCCTGGAATTCATCGCTCTGGCCATTGATGGCGAGGACGAAGACAACCTCGTCCTGATGGGCGAAATCATCACACAGGCCAAATCGCGCGATATCAACGTGATTCTCATCGCCGAGGATGTCACACCGGCCTCGCTGCACCAGTTGCTGCGTCAGGGCGCGGACGAATTTGTCCCCTACCCGCTTCCGGAAAACGAACTGAAGCTGGCCATAGACCGGTTGAACAAACCCGAGGAAGTGCCGGCAAGCGAAGGTCATAACACCGCCAACCTGAAATCCGGCGCCTCCAAAGAAGGTGCGATTCTTGTTGTGCACGGTCTGGCTGGTGGATGTGGGTCGACCACTCTGGCCGTCAATCTGGCCTGGGAACTCGCCTCGATCGACGGTGACAAGGCCCCCAGCGTGTGCCTGATCGACCTCGATCTGCAATACGGGTCGGTTTCGACCTATCTGGACCTGCCGCGCCGCGACGTTGTTTTCGAAATGCTGTCGGACACCGAAAGCCTGGACGACGAGGTTCTGGGGCAAGCGCTTCTGAGCTTTGAGGATCGCCTGCAGGTTCTGACATCTCCTGCAGACATCGTTCCGCTGGACGTCGTGTCCCCCGAGGACATTCAAAGGGTCATCGATCTGGCCCGGTCGCATTTCGATTACGTCGTCATCGACATGCCATCGACGCTGGTGCACTGGTCCGAGACTGTCCTGCAGGCGGCGCACGTCTATTTTGCGATGATCGAACTGGACATGCGGTCGGCACAGAATGCTCTGCGGCTCAAACGGATGCTCCAGGCCGAAGACCTGCCGTTCAACAAGCTGCGTTTCGCCTTGAACCGCGCGCCCAAATTTACCGATCTGAGCGGCAAGAGCAGAGTCAAGCGCATGGCGGAAAGCCTGGGCATTTCCATCGAACTGCAACTTCCCGACGGTGGCAAGCCGATCACGCAAAGCGCGGATCATGGGCTGCCGCTGGCCTCCTCGGCGGCGAAAAATCCGCTGCGGAAAGAAATCGCAAAACTGGCACAGTCGATCCACGAACTGGGCCAAAGCGAATCCGAAGCAGCATAATCTTTGAAGGGGGTATAAATACATGTTTTCCAAGTATAAAAAACCGGCATCAAGTGCCCCGGCAGGCAATGTCACGAACATCGCGGAGGCCAAGCCGTCAGCACCCAAGCCCGCCCCTTCTGCATCGCTGCGCAGACCGGAAGCGCAAAAGGTTTCAGCCAATGCCGTCTCCATGGACAAGGAACGCAAGCGCAAGGAGCGCATGGGCGAAATCAAGCTGGAGCTGCATCGTTCCCTGCTCGACAACCTGAACCTTGCGGCGCTGGAACATGCGTCGGAAAAAGAACTGCGCGGTGAGATCGCCACGATTGCCGGCGAACTGCTGGAAGAAAAGGGAATCGTCCTGAACCGCGACGACCGTCAGACCCTGAACAAGGAACTGTATGACGAGGTGACCGGTCTTGGTCCCCTGGAAACGCTTCTTCAGGACGACACCGTCAACGATATTCTGGTCAATGGCCCGCAACAGGTGTTCGTGGAACGCGCCGGTAAGCTTGAGCTTTCGGACGTGACCTTCAAGGACGAGCGCCACCTTCTGCGCATCATCGACAAGATCGTTTCGGCCGTTGGCCGCCGTGTCGATGAATCCAACCCCTATGTTGACGCCCGTCTTGCCGATGGGTCGCGTTTCAACGCGATGGTCCCGCCCGTTGCCGTCGATGGCAGCCTGGTGTCCATTCGTAAGTTCAAAAAAGACAAGCTGGGCATTGATGACCTGGTGAAATTCGGCGCCTTTACCGAAGAAATGGCCGCCTATCTTCAGGCCGCTGTGGCGACGCGTCTCAACGTGATCGTGTCAGGTGGTACCGGTTCCGGTAAAACGACAACACTGAACGCTCTGTCGTCCTTTATCGACAACTCCGAACGTATCCTGACGATCGAGGATACGGCCGAACTTCAGCTACAGCAGATTCACGTGGGCCGGATGGAAAGCCGTCCGCCAAACGTGGAAGGAAAAGGCGAAGTTTCCCCGCGAGATTGTTTGAAAAACGCCCTACGTATGCGTCCTGACCGCATCATCGTGGGGGAAACACGTGGCGAAGAAGTTATCGACATGCTGCAGGCCATGAACACCGGCCACGACGGATCGATGACCACGATCCACGCCAACTCGGCGCGGGACGGTGTGTCGCGTCTGGAAAACATGATCGCCATGGCTGGCATCGAAATGCCGATGAAGGCCATGCGCAGCCAGATTTCGTCGGCTGTGAACCTGATCGTCCAGGCCTCGCGCTTGCAGGATGGTTCGCGTCGGATGACATCGATCACCGAAATCACCGGCATGGAAGGTGACGTCATCTCGATGCAGGAAATCTTTAAATATCAGCGCGTTGGCCTGACCCCTGACAACAAGATCATCGGTCACTTTACCGCCACAGGCGTGCGCAGCCACTTTTCCGAACGGTTCCGCATGTGGGGCTATGACCTGCCCGCATCAATCTATGAACCCACAGTGATGGAGCCGCAGTAATGCAACTGAGCGCCGAACCGATTATCTATGGCCTGATCTTCGTCGGGGTTCTGGTCCTTGTCGAAGGTCTGTATCTGGTGGCCTTTGGCAAATCCATCAGCCTGAACAGCCGCGTCAACCGGCGCCTGGAAATGCTCGACAAGGGCGCCGGGCGCGAACAGGTTCTGGACCAGCTGCGCAAGGAAATGCAGCAGCACATGAAATCGCGGTCGATTCCGCTGTATTCGCTGCTTGCGGACCGCGCTCAAAAGGCGGCCATCGCCTTTACGCCGCGCCAACTGATCCTGATTATGGCCGGTCTGGCGGTTGTGGCCTTTCTCGGGCTGACCATCGGCACGGAAACCGAAGTACCGTTCCGGATCGTTGCGTCCGTAGGGATCGGCATTGGAGCGGTCTATTTCTGGGTCAACTCCAAGGCCAAGAAACGCATGAGCATGATCGAAGAACAACTGCCCGATGCGGTTGAACTAATGGTGCGAAGCCTGCGTGTCGGTCACCCGTTCTCGTCGGCGATCTCGATCGTTTCCAAGGAAATCGAAGACCCGCTTGCCACGGAATTCGGCATCATCGCCGACGAAAGCGCCTATGGCCGCGACGTGGGCGAGGCGCTCAAGGAAATGGCCGAACGTCTGGACATGCAGGATATGCGGTTTCTTTCGGTTGCCGTGACCATCCAGCAGCAATCAGGCGGTAACCTTGCGGAAATTCTGGCCGGACTGGCCAAGGTGATCCGTGCCCGTTTCCGCCTGTTCCGCCGCGTAAAGGCCATCACCGCCGAGGCAAAATGGTCCGGCAAATTCCTGTCGGCCTTCCCTGTGCTCTGCCTCATCGTCATTCTGGTTCAGGACCCGGGCTACTACGACGAGGTGATGGACCACCCGTACTTCATCCCGGCCTGTTTTGTCGTGGGCATCTTGCTGACGGTGAACCTGATCGTCATGCGCGTTCTTACGAACATCAAGGTTTAAAGGAATATCCAGATGGAACTTCTTGATCAGATCAATACTTTTCTGACCGAAAACCTTGGTGACTTTGGACCGCTGATCGTGGTCGGTGGCCTGGGTCTGTTCATGATCCTGCTGACGCTGCCGTTGATCATGAACCAGCCCGAAGATCCGCTTAAGAAACTCAAGCGGAACGCCAACGCGCAGAACCAGCCCAAACCGCAGAAAGAGCGTCTGCGCCAAGGTGGCCGCAACGAACAGCTGCAGAAATTCGCAACCTTCCTTGAACCCAAGGATTCCGATCAGCTTTCGGCCATCCAGCTGAAACTGCGCCAAGCTGGATATCAGTCAAAGGATTCGGTCCGGGTCTTCCATTTCGCACAGTTTGCGCTGGGGATCACGGGGCTGATACTGGGCCTGGTCTATGTCACCGTTCTGTCGGACGGTCAGGAATATGACACGCAGCAGATGGTCATGCGCATCATGGGCCCCGGCGGTGCCGGCTATTTCTTGCCGAAATACTGGGTGACGCGTCGCGTCGCCGAACGCCAGGAGGCCATTACCCAAGGCTTTCCCGATGCGCTCGACATGATGCTGGTTTGCGTCGAAGCGGGCCAATCGCTGGATCAGTCCATCGTCCGCGTGGCACGCGAGTTGCGCGCCTCCTACCCCGCCCTGGCCGACGAATTCGAAGTGGTCGCCTATGAAATGAAGGCCGGCAAAGACAAATCGGCAGTTCTGCGCGACATGGCCGAACGCTGTGGCGTTCAGGATGTTTCGTCCTTTGTGACCGTTCTGATCCAGTCGGCAACCTTTGGTACGTCGATCGCCGAGGCGCTGCGGGTCTATGCAGGTGAAATGCGTGACAAACGCGTGATGCGGGCCGAAGAAGCCGCAAACAAGTTGCCAACCAAAATGACCCTTGCCACAATGATGCTTACGGTGCCGCCGCTGTTGATCATCCTTGTTGGGCCCTCGGCCAACGGCATCGCGAACTTGGGCAACATGAGCAAATAATTCCAATGCGAAATTCCGGTGTGACACGACGCACACCCGTCTTTGGACTCCTGACAGCCACCGCCGTTCTTTCGGCGGTGGCTGCATGCGTGCCGGAACGTATCGAACTGGAAAAAGGCGGCCCCTTCCCGCCCGGCGTCGATCACCGCAAAAAGGCGGTCGACGGGGTCGAGGTTGGTCATCGCTTGATGAGTGCGGCCCAGTATGAACTGGCAATCGAGGCGTTCACCCGCGCTGCATTGGAACAGGGCATGACGCCTGAAATCCTGAGCGGGCTGGGAACGGCGAACCTGGGTTTGGGACGTTTGGGCCAGGCCGAAGACCTGCTGCGCAAAGCCGTCAGGGCCGACGCGAATTGGCCCGCAGCCTGGAACAATCTGGGCGTCGTGCTGATGGAACGCGGAAAAACAACCGAAGCGGAGCAGGTTTTTCGAAAGGCCTATGCGCTGGATGATGGCCAAAGTGACTCAATCCGCGATAATTTGCGCTTAGCACTCGCAAAATCTGAAATTTCTGCTAATGATGAAGCACAAAACGAAGAATATAAATTGGTGCAGCGGGGCAATGCAGATTACCTGATCCGCAGAAACCAAGATTGAGGCAAGAGCAGTAAAGGACGCAAAAATGCGCCACCTTATCGTGATTCCGGCAATAATTGCGGGCGGTTTGACCGTTTCTGGATGCGCAGAAAATGGTGAACAGACCGTTGAACGCGCTTTTCAGGACGTGAACGTCGTCGATGAAAGCAACCTGAACGACGTCATGCTGACGGTCGCCGACCCTAACGAAGCCGTCAGCCATTTCACCCGCACCCTGAAAAGCAACCCTGACAGAATTGACCTTCATCGCGGGCTCGCGATCTCGCTCGTGCGTGCAAAACGCAACACTCAGGCGGTCACGGCCTGGACCAAGGTGACGTCGATGGAAGGCGCCACAAACGAAGATTCGGTCAACCTCGCCGATGCGCTGATCCGCAGTGGCAACTGGGACAAGGCCGAGGCGACGCTGGATTCCGTTCCGCCCACGTATGAAACATTCAAACGCTACCGTCTGGAAGCGATGATCGCGGATGCCAACAAGGAATGGAAAAACGCCGACAGTTTCTATGAGACCGCTGTGGGCCTGACGACCCAACCGGCCGGCGTCATGAACAACTGGGGCTATTCCAAGCTGACCCGCGGTGATTTTGCCGGGGCCGAACGGTTGTTCGGCGAGGCGATCCGCCAGGATCAGTCGCTGTTCACCGCCAAGAATAACCTGATCCTGTCGCGTGGTGCACAGCGTAAATACACCCTGCCCGTCATTCCGATGGATCAATCCGAGCGTGCCCAACTTTTGCACACGCTGGCTCTGTCGGCGGTCAAACAGGGAGATGTGCAAACCGGAAAAGGTCTGTTGCGCGAAGCGATCAACACGCATCCGCAGCACTTCGAAGAAGCTGTACGTTCGCTGCGTGCACTTGAAAACGGCTAAGACCGATGGCGCTGACCGCTTCTGCGGCGATGTGGTTCCTGCCCTTCGTCCTGCCGATCTGTTTTTACGTCTGCTTCACTGACCTGCGTGAAATGCGGATCACAAATCAGGCGGTCATGGCCTTGGTTGTTGTGTTCCTTGTCGTCGGGCTGATTGCCCTGCCGCTTCCGGTCTATGGCTGGCGGATTATCCAGATGGTGGTCGTCCTGGTAATCGGGTTTCTTCTGAACGCGGGCGGCGCCATCGGGGCTGGCGATGCCAAGTTCGCCGCTGCGGCAGCCCCGTTCATTGCCGGTGGGGATTTCCGGCTGTTGCTCGCGATTTTCGCGGCGAATCTGCTGGCCGCTTTCGCCACGCATCGTCTGGTCAAATACACCCCGCTGCGTAAAATCGCACCGAACTGGAAAAGCTGGGACATGGGCTGGAAGTTCCCCATGGGCCTGTCCCTGGGCGGAACCCTTGGGATTTATCTGATTCTGGGTGTCTGGTTCGGGTCCTGACGCCCCGAACATTCACCATCTTTCAGTCCTGAGACACCGGCACAAGTCACAGGAATGGGCCGGGTTGGGCACAAAATCGCCTTAAAACGGTGAAACAATCCCACCAATTGAAGCTGAAATATCCACAAACAGGCACAAGACATGAACATGCAGCCCACAGCCGTGATGGCGCCGCCCGCGCCCCGGACTTTGAATGAAATGCAGCTCCCGATGGTAATGATGCGGGATATTCTGCTGAAAACCATCTTTCGCAAGAACGTCGATGTGGTCAGCGAACTTGCCGAAGCGATCTGCCTACCCATTCCGGTGACACAGGAACTGGTTGATTTAACCCGCGAACAGCGCTTGCTTGAGGCGACAGGCACGCTGAACGCCAATAGCGGCAATGAAATGGGCTATCAGCTAACCGACGCGGGCAAGGCGCGCGCGCTCGATGCGCTGTCGCAATCGGAATATTTCGGGGCCATGCCTGTGCCACTTGATATCTATCGTGAACAGGTCAAACGCCAATCCATCCGGAACATCCAGATCACCCGCGATCAGCTGACCAATGCCATGGGGCACCTGGTTCTGCCCGATTCCTTGCTGGACCATCTGGGGCCGGCGGTCAGCGCCGGGCGCTCGATCCTGATGTATGGCCCGCCGGGCAACGGTAAATCGTCGATCTCGAACGGTATTCGCGATGCTCTGGGCGACAAGGTCTATGTCCCCCGTGCCATCGAATATTCCGGCCAGGTGATCACGGTTTATGACCCGATCGTCCATTCGGCCGTGGAACAGGTGCGCGATGATCCGACCCAATTGCGGCGTGCCAAACGGTTCGACAGCCGCTATGTCTGTTGTGAGCGTCCGACGGTGGTGACCGGTGGTGAACTGTCGCTCAAGATGCTGGACCTCGTGTATAATCCGACTGCACGAACGTATCAGGCCCCGCTACAGCTGAAATCGACCGGCGGCATCTTTATCGTGGACGACCTTGGCCGCCAGGAAGAGCCGCCTCAGGCCCTGATCAACCGCTGGATCGTGCCGCTGGAAGAAAGCAAGGATATCCTTGGCCTGCAATCGGGCGAAAAGTTCGAAGTGCCCTTTGATACGCTGGTGATCTTCTCGACCAACTTTCACCCCAACGAAATCTTTGACCAGGCCGCGTTGCGCCGGATCTTCTTCAAGATCAAGATCGACGGCCCCAATCAGGAAGACTACCTGAAAATTTTTGCGATGGTCGCCCGCAAAAAGGGCGTTCCCCTGAATGAAAAGGCGCTGGTTCACCTGTTGAAGGTCAAATACCCGACAATCGAAAACATCTATGCCAATTATCAGCCGGTATTCCTGATCGACCAGATCATTGCGATCTGCGATTTCGAAGGCATCCCCTATCAGATGTCACCGGAGCTGATCGACCGGGCCTGGGCGAACATGTTCGTAAAAGACGAAAAAATCGTCAGGTAATGCTGCGTCTTTTTCTTGTGATCCTGTGTGCCTGCCTGGGCACAACTGTTCGTGCCGATACTGAGCAGCAAAAAGCGGCAACTCAACTCATGGCCGCCGGGTTCAATGACTACGGAAACCGGCGGCATGAAATCCATATCGACAATTGCGTGATGACCACCTTTGTCTACGAGGATTGGAAAGATCACGGAAAAGTCCTTTGGTCTTCGTTCCTCGTCAATCTGAAGGACCTGCAACTTCCGGATCGTCAAAAGGATGGCAACCGGTTCCTCTGGATTCCAAATTTCGGCGAGGAAAATGCCGCCATGTTCCTTTTCAGCATGGCCCCCGGCAGCATCGCCCGCCACGAAATGGCAATGCGCCGCAATCCGAAACCGCCGTACCGTCCGTCGGATCGGTCAGGTCCGGACAGCTACGTGTTCCAGGACAAGACCAGTTTCTTCATTCTTCACGAGGGTCAGGAAAACCCCGAGCAGGCCGCCTTGTTCATTTCGCGTCTGGAACAATACCGGCTTGAGTACTGTTTCCCGCTCAGCTGAAAAGCGGCATTAGAGTTTGGCAAAGAACAAAACCCGAACTAGATATCGGGCATGACAGCGTTACCCCCTGCCCTGGCCGATTGGTTCGCCGCGCGCGGATGGTCCCCCCATCCGCATCAAAAGGCCATGCTGGAACGGGCCCAGGCCCCCGCAACCCTGTTGATTGCGCCAACGGGTGGCGGCAAGACAATGGCGGGTTTCCTGCCGACACTCGCTGAACTTGCCGATGATACCCGGGACGGTTTGCACACCCTTTATGTCTCCCCGCTCAAGGCGCTGGCCGCAGACATCAAACGCAACCTGCGTACCCCGGTCGACGAAATCGGCCTTGATATCCGGATCGAGGATCGCACCGGCGACACATCGGCCACGCAAAAGAAACGTCAGCGGGCCGACCCGCCTCACATCCTGCTTACAACACCCGAAAGCCTGGCGTTGCTGACGAGTTACGAGGACGCGCCCCGCATGTTCGCGGGGCTGCAACGCATCGTGGTAGACGAAATTCACGCCCTTGCCGAAAGCAAACGGGGCGATCAGCTTTTTCTGGCCCTGTCACGTCTGCAGGCCATGTGCCCAACGCTGCGGCGCGTGGGCCTGTCGGCAACGGTGGATGACCCGGAGGCCATTGCACGGCTGCTGGCGCGTCATCCGGACCCTTGCGCCATATTGCAGGCCGATCCCGGCCCACCGCCCGATATCGCGATGCTGCAAACACAGGAGCAGCCCCCCTGGTCCGGCGGCGGGGCCGCCTATGCCATCCCGGCGGTCCTGGATCAGGTGCGCCGGCACAAAACGACGCTGATTTTTCACAACACCCGCGCGCAGGCCGAGATTTTCTTTCACAACTTGTGGCTCGCCAATACCGACAGCCTGCCCATCGGCATCCACCATGGCAGCCTTGACCGGGTACAGCGGGAACGGGTCGAGGCCGCTATGATACGCGGCGACCTGCGCGCCATCGTCTGCACGGGGAGCCTGGATCTCGGCATCGACTGGGGCGATGTGGATCTTGTCATCCAGATCGGCGCGCCAAAAAACGTCAAACGGCTGATCCAGCGGATCGGGCGCGCAAACCACAGGTACAATGCCCCCTCCAAGGCACGGCTGGTTCCCGCAAACCGTTTTGAAGTTGTCGAATGCGTTGCCGCGCTCGAAGCCGCGCGCGAGAGCGATCTCGACGGGGAACCGCGCGGCGCTGGCCCGCTCGACGTTCTGTGCCAGCATATCCTGATCACGGCCTGCGCCGGCCCGTTCGACGCCGATACGCTTTATGATCAGGTGGTGACCGTCGGGGCCTATGCGGCGCTGACGCGAGACGCCTTTGACGATTGCCTGCAATTCTGCGCCACGGGGGGCTATGCACTTGCGGCCTATGATCGCTGGCAACGGCTCCTGCAACGTGCGGATGGGCAGTGGCAGTTGCGCGACCCCCGCTCGGCCCAGCGTATCCGCATGAACATCGGAACGATTCAGGACACGGATACACTCAAGGTGCGGCTCAAACGAAACCGCGGCGGCAAACCGCTCGGCGAGGTCGAAGAAGGGTTCGCCGCATCGCTGACACCCGGCGATACTTTTCTGATCGGCGGTCAGGTCGTGCGCTACGAAGGCCTGCGCGAAATGACTGTCGAGGTGACGCGCCGGACGGATCGCAAACCCAAGGTCGCCACCTTTTCGGGAACGAAGTTCGCAACCTCGACCCAACTCAGCGAACGCATTCTGGATATGTTCGAACAGGACACCTGGCCGCAATTGCCCCTACACACGGCCGACTGGCTCACCTTGCAGCGCGATGTCTCCCGCCTGCCGCAACGCGGGCGGCTTTTGATTGAAAGCTTTCCCCATGACGGGCGGGAACACACCTGCATCTATGGGTTTGCGGGGCGAAACGCGCAGCAGACCCTGGGCCTTTTGCTGGCCAAACGATTTGAAGAAATCGGGTTGCACCCGCTTGGGTTCGTCGCAACGGATTATGCGACCCTGATCTGGGGACTTGATCCGCTGGACGATCCAGCGCCCCTGTTCGATCTGGCGGCGTTGCAGGACGGGTTGGACGGATGGCTTGCCGGCAACGCCGTCATGAAGCGGACATTCCGCGCCTGCGCGACCATTGCCGGGCTGATCGAACGCAACATGGCAGGACAACGCAAATCCGGGCGGCAGGCGACGTTTTCGTCGGACATTCTCTATGACACGCTGCACAAATACGACCCGGACCACCTGTTGATGCAGATCACCCGGCACGAGGCCCAATCGGGTCTGGTCGATTTTGGACGCATCAGCGAGATGATCAACCGGGTCGGGGGCCGGATCGATCACATCCGCCTGTCGCGGGTCACACCGCTGGCCGCGCCCCTTCTACTTGAGGTTGGGCGCGTTCCTGTGGCCGGTGCAGCCGAGGAGCGGTTGCTGGCCGAAGAAGCCGAGAAGTTGCTTGAAACGGCCGGGCTTGATTCCATTTCCTGCGTCGTATGAAACAGTTTGCAAAATCGCCACCGCGCAGTATGGAACGTACCATGAACGCGCAAAAACTGAAACTGGCCGGAACCGAAGTGTTCGCCATGGGAACCGGTGCCTTGTGGTGGCCGGAACAGGCGCTGTTGTGCGTATCCGATCTGCATTTCGGCAAATCATTGCGCGTGGCGCAACGCGGCGGTCCGGTTCTGCCGCCTTATGAAACACGCGACACCCTGCGCCGCCTGTCTGGTGATCTGGAAAGGACCGGCGCCAGGATCGTGGTCTGCCTCGGCGACAGTTTTGATGATCTGACCGCGATCAGCTCACTTCCCGATTCCGAGCGGCTGTGGATCACCCGGATGCAGGCCGGGCGGCGCTGGATCTGGATTGAGGGCAATCATGATCCCGGCCCCATCGACATGGGCGGCACGCATCTGGCCGAACTGTCCCTGCCACCGCTCAGCTTTCGCCACATCGCCCGGCGGGATGGCATTGGCGAAATCTCGGGGCACTACCATCCCAAGGCACAGGTCCGCATGGCAGCACGCACCATTTCACGCCCGGCGTTTCTGGTAGATCAGAATCGTATCATCCTGCCCGCCTATGGCACCTATACGGGCGGTCTGCGCAGCAATGACGCCGCCCTGAAAACGCTGATGCGACCGGAGGCGCTGGCCATTCTGACCGGCCCCACACCCCATACGATTCCGATGCCCCGGTAATTTTCAACTGTCTTGAGGACGGGAAATGAACTGACCGCTTTGCGAAACGGCGAACCCTCACAAAATTCCGGCGTCTTCCAGTCCGAATTTGTATTTTCGACTGACAGGAACCAGATCCCCGTTTGTCAGTTCAAGGTGTATGCGCCCATTGCTGCGCTGAACGCTATCAATGGCATCCTTTGCAACCCAATGCGACCTGTGCGTGCAATACCCGACCACCGTGTCCATTTCGTCAATTGCATCGCCGAACCTGAGCCTGATCGAATGTGTGCCCTGTGGTGACACCACATCCACAAAATGATCGCGCACCGTCAGCCGTAGGATGGGGCCGTCAAAACCGTCCGGCAATCGCCGCATCAACCGCGGCGGCTTCGGCGAATCGGGCACCAGTTTTCGACCCGCATAGCTGATTTTTTCGATGCCGAGGATGGTCCGGAGGAAAATACAGATCGCCGCCGTGATCACCGCGATATAGCTGGCAAGACGCAACAGGGTCGGTTGTGGTTCCACCTGCAATGCAAACAGCTTGGCCGTGACAAGCCATATCATCGGCGTCAGAAGCACCGTCGTAAGGGCCACCATGACCAGATCATTCAGAATGGGCTTTTGCCGATCAACGAAAGATTTTGCGGCGAAATAACTCCATTGCCCGATCACAATCGAAAGGAATGTGACCACAGACCAATACAGCAACCTGAACGCAAAGCCGCCTATCTGGATCGTGCCAAAAGGACCGGCCAAGGCGACGACGACGGTCAGAACGATCCAAAATCGGAAGGCCGTCGTGTTGAACAAGGACGATAATTTTAGCTTAGGTAACTGCCACATTTACTCTTTATACTAACAACCGAAACCCAACACGCCTTCTAGCGGACACCGAATTTCCAAAAGTGTCCAAGCTTTGCCGTCAAATAAAGCCAATTCCTTTAAAACTCAAAGAAAAATTAACGCAAATGGGACAGTTCACCAATCAGATAGCCTCGCGCTGTTTGCTTCTTCAGGCGGTCAGCCCATCGGGTTCCTGAAGGCCGTTGGCCCGGCAACACGCTGTCAGCGTATTGGCCAGCAGGCAGGCAATCGTCATCGGTCCAACCCCGCCTGGAACCGGGGTGATCGCCCCGGCAACCTCGACGCAACTGTCAAAGTCCACATCGCCAACCAGGCGCGTGCCGCCTTCGGGTTTTTCGATGCGGTTGATACCAACGTCTATCACGGTCGCGCCCGGTTTGATCCAGTCCCCCGGAATCATTTGCGGTCGACCGACAGCCGCCACCACGATATCGGCCCGGCGCACCACCCCGGGCAAGTCGCGGGTACGGGAATGGGCAATAGTTACCGTACAGCTGTCCCCCAGAAGAAGCTGGGCCATTGGTTTGCCCACGATGTTCGAACGCCCGATAACCACTGCGTCCATGCCACTCAGATCACCGTGGTGATCCCGCAGCATCATCAAGCACCCCAGCGGCGTGCAGGGCACCATCGACTTTTGTCCTGTTCCCAAAAGACCCACGTTGGAAATGTGAAACCCGTCCACATCCTTGGCCGGATCAATCGCATTGATCACCAGATCTTCGTTCAGATGATCCGGGAGTGGCAATTGAACCAATATTCCATGAATCGACGGATCCGTATTGAGCGCCTCGATCAGGTTCAAAAGGTCAGCTTCCGACGTGTCGGCCGATAGCCTGTGTTCGACCGACTTCATGCCGACTTCGACGGTCACCTTGCCTTTCGAACGGACATATACCTGGCTTGCCGGGTCCTCACCCACCAGCACGACCGCCAATCCTGGGATCAGACCATGCTGTTCCTTCAACGCGGTCACGTTCGCGGCGACTTGCGCCCGAACCTTCGCCGCAAAGGCTTTTCCGTCAATCAAAGTCGCGCTCAACATTCGTCTCCCTGGTTCAGACGCGCTGCGGCCATGTGGCCCCCGCGTCCGCGTCTGGGCCGGGCTCGATGCCCGCCCCAGGCGCCTGCGTTTTTCCGCTCAGAACAGCCCTTCGATCTGACCGGCCTCATTCAGCATGATCGACTCCGCCGACGGGACCCGGGGCAAACCCGGCATGGTCATGATCTCACCACAGATCACCACCACAAACCCCGCCCCCGCGCTCAGCCGCACCTCGCGAACGGGCAAGGAATGCCCCGTCGGTGCGCCGCGCAGGTTCGGATCAGTCGAAAAACTGTACTGCGTTTTGGCCATGCAAATCGGCAGGTGTCCATACCCCTGCTCTTCCCACTGGCGAAGCTGGTCGCGGATTTTCTTTTCGGCCAGAACCTCGTCCGCGTGATAGATGCGCTTGGCGATGGTTTCGATCTTTTCCATCAGGCTCAGATCATCAGGATAGAGCGGCGCGAATTGCGACTCGCCGCTTTCGGCGATTTCGGCAACCCGCGTGGCCAGTTCTGCCGTGCCTTCGCTGCCCAGTTCCCAGTGGCGGCACAAGATCGCTTCGGACCCCTGGGTTTCCACATAGGCTTTGACCGCTTCGACTTCGGCTTCGGTGTCCGTGACGAAGTAGTTGATCGCAACCACCACCGGCACGCCAAACGACTTGAGGTTGCCAATGTGACGTCCCAGGTTTGCACAGCCCGCCTGAACCGCCTCGACATTCTCGGCTCCGAGGTCGGCCTTGGCCACGCCACCATTCATCTTCATCGCCCGCACGGTTGCCACCAGCACCACGCAGTCGGGCGCCAGACCCGCCTTGCGGCATTTGATGTTCATGAATTTCTCAGCGCCCAAATCAGCGCCGAACCCCGCCTCGGTCACCACGTAATCGGCCAGTTTAAGGGCCGTCGTGGTGGCAATCACGCTGTTACAGCCGTGGGCGATGTTCGCAAACGGTCCACCATGCACAAAGGCCGGGTTGTTTTCCAATGTCTGCACCAGGTTCGGCTGCATTGCATCCTTGAGTAGAACGGTCATCGCGCCGTCCGCCTTGATGTCACGCGCATAGATCGGGCTGCGGTCCCGCCGATAGGCCACGATAATATCGCCAAGACGCTTTTGCAGGTCTTCAAGATCAGTGGCTAGACAGAGACAGGCCATCACTTCCGAGGCCACGGTGATGTCGAACCCGGTTTCGCGCGGGAACCCGTTTGACACCCCACCCAGGGATGCCGTGATCTGGCGCAGCGCCCGGTCGTTCATGTCGACAACGCGCCGCCACGTGACGCGGCGCACGTCGATTTCCAGCTCGTTGCCCCAATAGACATGGTTGTCGATCATCGCGCTCAGGAGATTGTGCGCCGAGGTGATAGCGTGGAAATCGCCGGTAAAATGCAGGTTCATTTCCTCCATCGGAACAACCTGCGCGTAGCCGCCACCCGCAGCGCCGCCTTTCATGCCAAAACACGGACCCAGGCTGGCCTCGCGGATACAGATGGCAGCTTTTTTCCCGATCCGATTCAGTCCATCGCCCAACCCGACCGTCGTGGTGGTTTTCCCCTCGCCCGCGGGCGTCGGGTTGATCGCGGTCACCAGAATCAGCTTGCCATTCGGGCGATCCTGGACCGAGTTGATGAAATCCTGGCTGACCTTGGCCTTGTCATGGCCATAGGGCAGCAGGTGATCATTGCCGATCCCCAGCTTTGCACCAATTTCCTGAATCGGCTTTTTCTTTGCCTCGCGGGCAATTTCGATATCGGTTTTATAGCTCATACGCCCGATCCTGACCTTTTTCCCTGCTGTATCGGCGAGACGCGCCGAAACTGCTTCAGCCATACAACCAGGGCAATCCCGTCAGCGGTGGATTTCCGACATTTTCACAACATGAAACGGCGCGGTTCGTGTTCCACGTTTCTGATTGGAAACGAATCCGAAGTCAGGGCGCCCAGACGCGCTGATCGGGAACGAACAAAGTGAGCCGATCGCCAACAGCGACCTTGCCCGGCCGTTCGACCCAGGCGGTCACGCCACGGCGGTCTGTTGCGGCCGTTTTGAACCCGGTGCCGTGCCCGGATTGCTCGGCTTCGATCTCGCGGCCCGGCAGGACGCAAGGCCGGTTTTCCATGTCTACTGTCAGGGTCAGGCCCGAGGGCGCCTGCAACCGCGACGACGGCGGCACATGGGTGAAATCAGGAATTCCCCGCAGGATCATCGACGCGCCCAGCAGCCCCGGGTCCAGATCGTCCAAATTTATGTCCGCGGCGATGCCGGCCAGTTCCTCGGCCGACAGAATAGTCAACTGGCGGACGTTTCGAATGATCGTGCCCTTGGGGTAGAGATTCGCCACCCGCACGCAGGACGGGCGCTCAGTTCCCGCATGTCTGGCGCCCTCATCCCCGGCCAGTGTCAGATCCAGATAATCGACCGCATGGGCGCGCAGGGAGTCGATCTGCCCGGGAACGTGACCCAGCCAGACAACCTCACCCACAAATTCCGTTTGCTCCAAGGTCGGCATCGCAAATGTCCCTGCTGTTTGTGTTGACCGATCCAAGCCAGATGTCCCGGTCGAGTCCAGCGCAAATAAAAACGGCCGGGGTCATCCCCGGCCGCATTTGGTTTCCGATAATCGTCAGGCCGACGGTTCCGGCTCCATCCCGCCCTCGGCGGGTGGGGTTTTCTTGGGCTTGGTCTTTGGAATGGCCGTCACGCTGGGTGCGCTGCCGGTATCCGAACTGTCATCGCTGTCCTCATCGACATGAGGCGGCTCACCCCGGATAACGCGCTGAATTTCTTCACCCGTCAGAGTTTCGTATTCCAACAGTCCCTGTGCCAGACGCTCAAATTCTTCATTCTTGTCCTGAATGATCTTGAACGCGGTGGCATAACCTTCGTCGATGATCCGCTTAACCTCGGATTCGATCAACTCCTTGGTCGCCGCCGAGACCGAGAACCCGCCGGCGCCACCGTTGGCCTGATAGCCAGCCGCCGCCTCCTGGTAATCGATGTTGCCGACCTTGTCGGACATGCCATAGCGCATGACCATCGAACGGGCCAAGGCCGAGGCTTGCTGAATGTCACCAACAGGGCCGGACGACACGCTTTCTGCGCCGTATTTCAGGATTTCGGCCGCCTTGCCCGCCATGGTCATGGCGATACGCTGTTCGGCTTCGTCCTTGAACATCTGCAGACGGTCCATTTCGGGCAGGCTCATCACCATGCCCAATGCACCGCCACGCGGAATGATCGTGGCCTTATAGACCGGGTCACACTTGGGCAGGTTGATCCCCACAATCGCGTGGCCCGCTTCGTGATAGGCGGTCTTTTCCTTCTGGTCCTGTGTCAACACCATGCTGCGACGCTCGGCGCCCATCATGATCTTGTCCTTGGCCATCTCGAAATCGTCCATCGCGACCGAACGGCGACCCAGACGCGCGGCGGTCAGCGCCGCCTCGTTCACGAGGTTGGCCAGGTCGGCCCCGGAAAAGCCCGGCGTGCCGCGCGCAATCACACGCAGATCCACGTCGGACGCCAGCGGAGTCTTGCGGGCATGGACGCCCAGAATTTTCTCGCGGCCCTTGATGTCGGGGTTTGCAACGGTGACCTGACGGTCAAACCGACCCGGACGCAGCAACGCGGGGTCCAGAACATCCTTGCGGTTCGTGGCCGCGATGATGATGACGCCTTCGTTGGCCTCAAACCCGTCCATTTCGACCAGCAACTGGTTCAGCGTCTGTTCGCGTTCGTCATTACCGCCGCCATACCCGGCGCCACGATGACGGCCCACGGCGTCGATTTCGTCGATAAAGACGATGCAAGGCGCGTTTTTCTTGGCTTGTTCAAACATGTCGCGCACACGCGATGCACCGACACCCACAAACATTTCGACAAAGTCAGACCCGGAAATGGTAAAGAACGGCACACCGGCCTCGCCCGCGATGGCGCGGGCCAGCAGCGTCTTACCTGTCCCCGGAGGGCCCTCAAGCAGCGCACCTTTCGGAATCTTGCCGCCCAGGCGCGAGAATTTCTGCGGATTGCGCAGGAATTCAACGATCTCTTCCAGCTCTTCCTTGGCCTCATCGATACCCGCGACATCGTCAAACGTAACGCGCCCGTGTTTTTCGGTCAGCATCTTGGCCTTGGATTTGCCAAACCCCATGGCGCCGCCCTTACCGCCGCCCTGCATCCGGTTCATGAAATAAACCCAGACACCGATCAGCAACAGGAATGGCAGCAGCGTGAACATCAGGGACTGGAACAACGATTGCTGCTGTTTTTCCGCCCGGATCGGAATGTTGTTGTCGATCAGCATTCCGGTGACTTCGGCGTCTTCCGGTTTGATCGTTACATAGTCCTGACCGTCCGAACGACGGAACCGAATTTGCTCACCATCCAGCGTTGCTTGCGAAACTTCGCCACCTTTGACCGCAGTCACAAACTCGGAATAGGTGATTTCGCGACTCTGCATGGTTCCGCCCGAGCCGCTGAACAGATTGAACAGCGCAAGGATCAGCAAAAACAGAACGACCCAGAACGCGATGTTGCGTGCATTGCCCAAGGGAGATCTCCTAATTTCATGGGACCAGGCAGCTGGCCCCTTGCTTCCCTATTAAAATAGAGAGGAAATGGTCAGGTTCAATGCGATAATAGCGCCGCGAAAAAAGACTCTTCGCCGCCAGCCAGTTCCGCATGCCATTCTCCGGGCTCGCCCGCCATCGGAGCGGCAATCAATTCATCGCCCAGCCACACCGAAGGTGAGGCCATAATTGCCGCGTGGGGGCGCCCCGTTTCGCGCCAGTTCTCGCAGAATGCGAGCCCCCGCCGCCCCAGCGGGCGAACCTCGTAATCCGCGCTCATGTCCTCGGCCGTCAGATGCCACCGCTTGTCCCAGATATCTGAAACCGGGACGATTTCATTGCGCACCGCGTTATATTCCCGGCAAATCCAGATCTTGCGCCCGTGTCGCAAAACGCGGCACCCCCCCAAGGTCGCCGACCTGACCGGGCCCCGCCGGACAAGCTCCATCACGTCCATCAACGGCGCGCGTCGCGGCGGATAGAGAGATCCGCTGACCCATGTGATAGCCCGCACCAGAAGGCGGCGGGCGATTTCATCGGGAAGCGTGCGAAACTGGCGCAAATCCAGAACAACATCACCGCCCACGATCTCTGCAATGTCGCGCGCGGCCAGAAAACTGTACCAATCCAGCGCCTCGCGCGCCTGCGCCAGGTTTTGCGCAACCGCGGCAAGCCCGGTAACCGTCACCCCCAGATCGTCCAGACACTCCAGCGCCTGGCGCGCCTTGACCCGGTCAAACCGGATATCCTGGTTCGAGGGGTCCTCCAGCCAGGGAATGTCGTGGCGCCTCAGAAAACCGCGAAGCTCTTCGCGCGTCAGGTATAACATCGGCCGAATGACCGTGATGCCATTCATCGTGCGTTTGAACGGGATCCCGGCCAACCCGTCAACGCCAGCCGAGCGGGCCAGCCGCATCAGCACGGTTTCCGCCTGATCATCGGCGGTATGGCCTAGCGCCAGCACGCTGATTCCGCAGGACTTGCACCAGTCGCTCAGCAATTCGTACCGCGCGCGGCGCGCCTGGTCCTGCAGATTTCCGGTCCCATCCCAATTGCGCCAGCGCAAAATAGAATGGGTCACCCCCAAGCTTTCAGAGATGTCTCGCACCTGCGCCGCTTCGTCTGCCGATTCAGGGCGCAGGCCGTGATCGACAGTCGCGGCGAACAATTGCGTTGTTTGCGGGTCGAACAACTGGTGAAGGACATGAAGCAGGGCAATTGAATCCCCGCCGCCGGATACTGCTACGCCAATACGCTCGGGCGGCGACGCGTGGAACTGCGCCCGGACGGTTGACAGAATATGAGCATCCTGCTCGTTCAAGAGCAGCCCAGTTTGACCATTTCCTCGCGGGCGTTCTGAACGGCTGCGTCGTCCGGAAAACGAACGCCGACCTCACCCAGGGTGACACAGGCCTGTTGCGTTTGTCCCAGCCGGCCCAACGCCGACCCCAGTTCAAACAGCGCCGCAGGGGCCACCGGACCGTTGGCGTCGCTTGAGAAACTGGCCAGATAGGCGCGCGCGGCTTCGCGCGTGTCGCCCAGATTGTCCAGCGCCTTGCCCCGGTTCAGGTCCGCCTCGGCAGCCAGCGGGCTGCCCGGATAGGATTGATTGAACCCGGCAAACAATTCAGCCGCCTTTTGAAAACTACCCTCCGACAGGGCCGCGACCGCAGCATCGTAATCGGCCTTTTCGCCCACGGCCATTTCAACAGTGGGTATTGTCGGTGCTGGCGTCTCGGCAACGCCCGCCCCGGCGGGAAGGGCCTCGACCCCGCCCAACGTGGTCGTTTCGCCCAGCTTGCTCAGGTCGCCGCCTTCCAGTTCCACCAGACGAAACTCAAGATCGCCGATCCGGTTGGTGCCATCCGTCACGATACGGTTGACCCGGTTGTCCAGACGCTCGGTCTGGGCGGTCAGGCGCTGCAGTTCGGATTCCATCGCCGCCACGCGGTCGAGCACGCTGGAGCCCGCCACATCGACCGAAGGGGCGCCGGTTGTTGACAGTTCCCGCTTCAGCTTTTGAATTTCGACGTAAAGAACCGTCAACTCCTGACGGACATCCGCCAAAGTCTGCTGATCCTGGGCAACCGCCGGAGCGGCCCCCAGTCCCAATGGCACCAAAAGCGCAAAAACTGCAAACCGCATCATGTTAACTTGTCACCCCACCAGACAGGACCGTGACCGCACGCCGGTTCTTGGCATAGCAGGCCTCTTCGCTGCAAATCTCGATCGGGCGTTCCTTGCCATAGCTGACCACCTTCAGCCGGTTGCCGGCGACACCGCGCGAAATCAGATATTCCCGCGCCGCATTTGCGCGCCGGGCGCCCAGGGCAAGGTTGTATTCCCGCGTGCCCTGTTCATCGGCGTGACCTTCGATCACGGCGATATAATCGGTGTTGGTCGACAACCACTTGGCCTGCCCGTCCAGAACGCCCTGCGCCTGCGCGCTCAGAGTCGACTGGTCGACCTGGAACAGAACCCGGTCGCCAATGGTCTGGCTGAAATAGGCCGGTGATCTGGGATCATTTGCGGACCCGGGCACAATCGCGCCCGCAGTGCCCGCGCCGGTTCCGGCCGCGCCGGAATCGGCAAGACGGCTTGGATCTGTACATGCCGCCATGATCAACATGGAACCGATCGTCAGAAATTTGGTCAGGGTGCTCATCCCGATGCCTCGCATTTTTGCTTTTACTTACTTTATTAGTACCACAGTCGCATGCCTATGTGAACGCGACGCTTGTCGGCCCTTTTCCGATCATTTCTGCAACGGCGACCAAGACGGGTCAGATGCCCCGTCCGGCGTGCTGACCGGGCGAAGATTGCGCCCGGTAATATCCACCGAATAGAGCGAGGACCGCCCCTGTGCGCCTTGGGTTTCCCGCGCAAACATGATCACCCGGCCATTTGGCGACCATGTTGGCCCTTCATCCAGGAACGATGCGGTCAACAGGCGCTCTTCGCTGCCGTCCACACGCATCACGCCGATGTGAAAGCGTCCCTTGCTCTGTTTGGTAAAGGCGATCAGATCGCCACGCGGCGACCAGACCGGCGTGCCATAGCGGCCATCTTCGGCAAAACTGATCCGGCGCGCTTCGCCGCCGCCCGCCGACATGACATAGAGTTGCTGTGTTCCCGACCGGTCGCTTTCGAACACGATCTGGCTGCCATCCGGTGAATAGCTGGGCGCCGTTTCGATCGAGGGCGCGCTGGTCAGCCGGGTGCGGCGGCCTGTTCCGATGGACAGGGTATAGATGTCGGTATTTCCGCCTTCCGTCAGCGAAAACACCACCGTTTGCCCGTCCGGCGAAAACCGCGGCGCAAAGCTCATGGTGCCTTCCTGCTGTTCCAGCACGCGGCGCTCGACCTTGCCCACGTCCAGGACGTAAATGCGCGGAAAGCCGCTTTCGTAACTGGTGTACAACACCCGGTCGCCGGTTGGCGAAAACCGGGGCGCCAGGACAATGGCGGCGCTGTCGGTCAGATACTGAACATTGGCCCCGTCATAATCCATGATCGCCAGCCGTTTGAGGCGCTGATCCTTGGGGCCGCTTTCGGACACGAACACCACCCTGCTGTCGAAATAACCGCCTTCGCCCGTGATCCGGCTGTAAACGGAATCGGCGACCTTGTGTGCCATGCGGCGCCACCCGGCCGGCGAGCCCGAAAATTGCAGCCCGTTGCCCAGTTCAGCGCCGGAAAACACGTCATAGACCCGGAATTGAACGGTCAGCACGTTGCCCGCGACATTGACCGACCCCGTAATCAGGGCTTGAGCGTTGATCGCCTTCCAATCGGCATACTGGACCGGTGCACCGAAATCGGTGATCTGGCTGATAAAGGCGCTGGCGGGAATTTCCCGAAACAAACCCGTTCCGGACAGATCCGATGCGATGACGCGGGACAGTTGTTGCGCGACTTCGGCCGCGGCTGGACCCGCCGGAACCATGTCCGGGACCGCAAAGGTCAGCGGTTCGATCACCCCTTCGGTGATCTCGATCCTAAGCGGGCGATCCTGCGCCGCCAAAGGCGCAGCAATCAACGTGGTCGCAATACAAAGGCTCAGCAGATATCGCATCATTTGATCCGCATCCTTTCGGGATTGAATGTCATTTCAATGTCGCGCCAATGGGCGTATTTTTCGGCTGGCAGGTCAAACCCTTTGCTGCCACATCGGATGATTGCGCGGCGCGCCGCCTCGAATGCCTGTTTCGCCGCCGTTCCGTCGCCGCCCGAGTTGGACAGCATGCGGATCGAACCGACATCGGGCTTGCCGTCCTGGGCCATGGAGACCTTGACGACCACGGTTGTCGCCAGCGCCGACGAAGACAAGGCCCCGACGTTCCAGCAGCGCGACACAGACACGCGCAATGCGTCCTTTTCCCCGGCCGACAAGGGTGGACCCGCAGGGGCGGCATCGGGGGCATCCGTCCCGCCCAGCGCTTCGGCCAGCGCATTGCGCACGGCATCGGTCGTGTCTTTGGGTTGCGGGGCCGGGTCCGATTTGGGCTCGCTCGCCACCGCCGGAGTCGGCGCGGGGCGTTTGGGCCGGGCCGAGGGCGGACGCACCGACCGTGTAGGGGCCAAAACGGCAACTTCCTGCGTTTCGGGAACGATCCGATCGCTTGCTTCTTCCGGCGCGGTGGCTTCCTGCGGCTCCTGAGGGGTCTGGGCACCGTCATCCGGCGCGACCTCGGCCTTGGTCTCCTTATCCGGGCGCGCTTCGGGGGGCGGCGGCGCGACGACCTCGGGGGCAACCCGATCCGATGGCTTGGGCTGCGCATCGGTCTTGGGCTCTTCGATTATGCTTACCTGCTCTTGCTCCGGTTCCGGCGCGGGCGGCGCTTCGCTGACGTCCACATCGGGCGGCGGTGCAGGCGCTTCGGGGGCCTCCTGCGGGGCCGGCGGCTCGGGCGGTTGCGGTGTTTCGGGTTCCGGCGCGGGTTCGACGACAGGCGTCTGTTCGGGCTCTTGCGGCGCTTGCGGCACCTCGGGCGCGGGGGCGACAGCCGGCGGGCGCGCCGGTGCGGTCAGCGCGGCGTATTCCTCGGCGCTTATGACGGACACTTCGGCCACTTCAAACGGCAGTGGATCGGAGGAGAATGCCCCACCGAACACGGCCCAGCCGATCAGCACCAAATGCGCGATGCCCGAAATTTTTGTGCCGGTCTGCAAAGCGCAGCCTCACCTATCCACTGAACTGTCCAGCGTCGGCCCGCCGATATCCGTCACCAGACCCACATTGGAAAACCCGCCCGCGTTCAACGCGCCCATGACCTGCATCACCTGCTCATAGGGGATCGACCCATCAGCTCGCAGGAACACACGGTCGCTTTCACGCTCGGCGGCGATGGCGCGCAGCTTGGCCACCAGTTGATCGCGCGGCGTGTCGGTGGTTTGAATCTGCACCGATCCATCGGCCGTAATCGTCACCGTCAGCGGCTCTTCCTGATCTCCGGGCAGCGCATTGGCCGCTGTTTTCGGCAGTTCGACCGGAACACCGACCGTCAGCAAGGGGGCCGCAACCATGAAGATGATCAACAGCACCAGCATCACGTCCACAAAGGGGGTGACGTTGATTTCGGCCATAGGCCGCGCGCGACTGCGCCCGCGTCTGCGCCGCTTGTTACCGCCGTCCGATTGCTGAATCGCCGCGCCCATGATCAGGCGTCCAACTGGCGCGACAGGATCGTCGCGAACTCATCGGCGAACGCCTCGTAGCCACCGACGATGTAGTCACTGTCTGCGCTCAGCTTGTTATAGAAGATCACTGCCGGGATCGCTGCCAGAAGGCCCAGACCGGTCGCCAGAAGCGCCTCGGCAATGCCCGGCGCCACGACCGCCAGATTGGTGTTCTGCTGTTCCGCGATTTCGATGAAGGCGTTCATGATGCCCCAGACGGTCCCGAACAGACCGACAAAGGGGGCCGTTGATCCGATCGTTGCAAGAATTGTCAGACCTTGCTGAAGGCTTTCGGCCTCTTTGCTGATCGCCACGTCCATGCTGCGATCGATCCGGGCCTGCGCCCCGGCGATCAACCCGCCATCATCGCGATGCGACCGGCGCCATTCGGTCATGCCGGCAGCAAAGATTTTTTCCGAATTTCCGTCCGGTTGCGCGCCGATCTGCTCATAGAGCCCATCCAGCGGCTCACCGGACCAGAACGCGCGGTCAAAAATGCCTGCCTCGCGGCGGGCGGACCGGTAGAGGATGTGTTTCTGGATGATGATCGCCCAGGACCATACTGAAGCAAGAACCAGCATCACGATCACCAGTTTAACGGTAAGGGTGGCGCGCGCGAAAAGCGCCCACATGGAGAAATCAATCTCCTGCGCCAGCGCAAGGGTCTCTGTTTCCATCTGCCTGCTCTTCAATTACGGCCGTTTTTTCGGCCTTGTTGGGCGCAAGTTAGCTTAGATTGATGGGGATTGCCAACAGAACCGCGCTCACAACATCGTTTGTTACATCAATGCGCGAATCTCCGCTGGAAGCCGCACGGGCCGTCCACTCGCATTCATGCACACCGCCGTGACTCGGGCGGTGAAAATGACCTGATCGCCCCGTTTCACGACCTGGTCCATGACCAGCTTGGAATTGCTGACCGAGGCCAAGGTGGTTTCGACCATCAATTCGTCCTCGAACCGGGCGGCCGCCAAATATTCGGCCGCAATGCTGCGCACGACCCAGACAATGCCCTGATCGCGCATGGCATTCTGATCGTTTCCCAACTGGCGCACCCATTCGCTGCGGGCCCGTTCAATAAACCGCAGATAATTGGCGTGATAAACGACACCTCCCATATCCGTGTCTTCGTAATAGACACGGACCGGAAAGCGATGAATGATCGGTTCTGCGGTGGGTTCAGACATGCGGCACAGCTAACCGACGTCTGAATGAAAGCGCAACCCGCCTCAGGTCACGCGGTATTGGCCGTGATCCGTGCAAAAAGGCGCAGCGCGACCGAAGGATCCTCGGACGCCACCGGCAACACCTTGTCATATGCCGCGCGTATGACGTCGCCGATATCAGGGCGCAAGATGGTCGTCCCGTGCGCAATGGCCAGAGGCGAGGTTTGGGCAAAGGCGCGGTCGGACCAGACCAGCATGACCTGCACCACCTGCCCCAGCGCCAGTGTTTCGGCAGGCATGGCCGACAGCTGGTCATCCATCCGCAGGAACACGAAGGCCGCCTTGATCGCGCCCTGCGCATCAAAGCGGAACACGCGATATTGGTTAGCGCCTGATGCATCCAGCTTGGGCACAAGGGTGGCCAGTTCGGGCAGCAACCGGTCAAGGTCGGGCACCTCCAACAGTTCCGACCAGTCGCGGAAAAAGAACACCATGCAATTGCTGCCCAGTTCCGGATCGGTTTCCGCCATCTGATGCCCGGCCAGAACGGTCATGGCCTCGAACGCGCCCTTTACGACTGACAGGGTTTCATCCTCGACCCCGAAAACGATTGGCGCAATCGGGCGTCCCCAGCGCGCGAAACGGAACGCGCCGTTTTCGCCGGTGAACAGCGTTTCAATATCTTCAGGTGTCATATTGCCTCGCGGGTGTTGGCCAGAACCGTGCGCGCCACGCCATAAATGGCAGCTGTCTCGGGTTCAACCGAACAAGTCGTTTTGCCCCTTGGGCGCGGGCAGACCCAGATGATCCCACGCCTTTTGCGCCAGCATTCGGCCCCGCGGAGTGCGCTGAATCAGTCCCTGTTGCAGAAGGAAAGGTTCAATCACCTCCTCCAAGGCATCGCGGCTTTCGCTCAGCGCCGCTGACAGGGTTTCGATGCCCACCGGCCCACCGGCATAGTTTTCGGCAATCAGGCGCAGATAGCGTCGATCGGCACCGTCCAGCCCCAGATGATCGACACCCAGACGGGTCAGCGCATTATCGGCCAGCGCCTGGCTGATCGTGCCATCCCCCTCGACCACTGCAAAATCCACGACACGGCGCAACAGACGCCCGGCAATCCGGGGGGTGCCCCGCGCCCGGCGCGCAATTTCGCGGGCGCCAGCATCATCCGCCGGGGCGCCCAACAGGCGTGCGTTGCGCGTGACGATTTCGTGCAATTCATCGACCGTATAGAACTGAAGCCGCGTCGGAATGCCGAACCGGTCACGCAGCGGTGTGGTCAGCAATCCCATCCGCGTCGTGGCCCCGACCAGCGTAAAGGGCTGCAATTCAATGCGCACGGTCCGCGCGGCGGGTCCTTCGCCAATGACCAGATCCAGTTCGAAATCTTCCAGTGCGGGATAAAGCACCTCTTCGACCGCCGGGTTCAGGCGATGGATTTCGTCGATGAACAGAACGTCGCGCGCCTCGAGATTGGTCAGGATCGCCGCCAGATCCCCTGCCTTGGCCAGAACCGGCCCCGAGGTCATGCGGAAATTCACCCCCAGTTCACGCGCCATGATCTGCGCCAGCGTGGTTTTTCCCAATCCCGGCGGCCCGTGAAACAGCGTGTGATCCATCGCCTCGCCCCGCTGGCGCGCCGACTGGATGAAAATCTTGAGATTTGCGCGGGCCTCGGCCTGACCGATGAAATCATCCAGTACCTGGGGCCGCAATGCCCGGTCGTTATCTTCGGGCAACGGGGTGGGGCGCAGGGTTGGATCAGCTTCCATCATGTCATCTCATCTGCACATTGACCCGGGCGTTTCCGGACCAACCCGCTTATCCTTTCGGCGCCAACAGTTTCAAGGCAGCGCGGATCAGTTCCGCCTCGCCGGCCTCGGGCATCGACCCGGCGGCCTCGGCCACGGCTGACGCCGCCTCACCCGGAGCATAACCCAGATTGGACAGCGCCGACAGCGCATCCGCCTGGGCGGAGCGCGCAGGCGCCGGGGCGGGCGTGGCAGGTTTGACGGTTTCGATCACATCATCATCCGCTTCGGCCCCGGCCTGCGATCCGGCGGGCATCGCCGCCCCGCCTGTCATGGCCATCACGCCGGGTGCCTTTTCTTTCAGGTCCAGAACGACGCGCTGCGCGGTCTTGTTCCCGACCCCCTTGGCCATCTTGATCGCGTTCCAGTCGCCCAATGCAATGGCCCGGCCGACCCCGTCCGGACCCAGCGCACCCAGAATGGCCAGTGACACCTTGGCGCCGACGCCCTGAACGCTCATCAGCAGGCGATGCCATTCCTTTTCAACAAGGGTTTGAAACCCGAACAGCTGCAAAAGGTCCTCGCGCACCACGAGGTCGGTATAAAGCGACACCGCCTCGCCCACACCCGGAAGGGCGGCGAGGGTGCGTTCCGAGCAATAGACCAGATACCCGACACCACGCACGTCGATCAGAACATGATCGCTGGTCCGGTAGTCGAGCCGTCCGCTCAGCCTCCCGATCATGCCCGCACCTCGCGCAGGGCGACATTGGCGGCCTCGCCACCGTAATGGGCATGACATATCGCGATGGCCAGCGCATCCGCCGCATCCGGCCCTGCCGGATCGCAGCCGGGCAATTGCAGCCGCACCATATGCAGGATTTGCCCTTTGTCCGCATGACCGACACCGACGACCGTCTTTTTTACCCGGTTCGGCGCGTATTCCCCAATTGGCAGCCCGGCTTGCGCCGGAACCAGCATCGCGATCCCGCGCGCCTGACCCAGTTTCAGGGTCCCGGCCCCATCCTTGTTGACAAATGTCTGCTCAACTGCGGCTTGGTCCGGCATGTATGTCTCCAGCACCTCGGTCAGCTGACGGTGCAGCGACAACAGGCGCACCCCAAGGTCGGTCCCTTCCGAGCGGCACAGACCATTGGCAACATGGCTGAGGCGCGACCCGACCGAGTCGATCACCCCCCACCCCAAGGTTCGCAACCCCGGATCAATGCCCAAAATTCGCATGTACTGCCCGGCCCTCGCCAGAATTGTTGCTTTTTTGGTGCACTAGCACGAAACGCGAACATGGTCCAAGCCTTTTGGCGGTTTGACCAAAAACGACCCCGCTGCCGGGCAAAACGACGACAGGTCCGAAAGCGACATTGTGATGCTCCAAAAGCGACATGAATTCAGGCTAATTTTAGCCATATATATCATGGGGTTGCCGCAATTGCTGCTATGCAGAAAATGCATAGGAAATATGCATTTTGCACCGCTTGCGCCGGGCGATTCCCCAGCCTATCTGCCCTCGACAAACATGTGGAATCGCACCCCCAATCGAAAGGACAAGGATATGGCTGCATTTGACACTTCCCGCACCACCTATGGCGCACGGAGCCTGACCGGCCGTATCGGCGGCATGCTGGCATCGGTTTACGCTGCAATCGTCGTTTGGAATGACACCCGCGCCACCCGCAACGCGCTGTCTGGCCTGACCGACCGTGAACTGGAAGATATCGGACTGATCCGTGGCGATATCGATGCGGTTGCTCAGTGTAATTCCCGCATCTGAGCATTCACGACGCGGAAACAGAAAAACGCCGTGTGACCCCAGTCACACGGCGTTTTCCTTGAGATCCCCGGCCCCGTCTGTTGTAGCTGACAAGACGGACCCAGTGGTTGAGAGATCAGTGAAGAAGCGGTCGCAGTTTCTGCGACACCAATTCCGACAACGGGTCGATCTGCATTGCAAAGGCTCCTGCCTTTTCAACAAAGGTACCCGATTCCAGACGGCTGATGCGCTCACCATATCCTTCTGCGCCCAGGTTCGCGATCAGGAACCCCTTGAACAACAGAAAGGCGGCAAGAAAAATCAGAACCGAGCGGCCGGATATCCGCGACGCACGGCGCGGTTTCGCGACAATCAACCCGTCAGGCTGCATACGCATGGTATAACCATTGCTCATAGCACGATGTTTCCGCATCAGGCGGCGCAACCTCGTCTCGAACTCCAGATGGTTAGACACCATGTCTACCTCCAATAAGCTGGCCCCCACCAGCAGATAAATATTGGTAAAAAGCGATTGTGGCAAAAGTTGGGCACACGCCGCAAATCCAACCCAATCATGCCGCCTTCCGAACCAACAAAGTCATCCAGTCACCAATCCGATCTTTGGACACAAGATTGGCGCCGGATCGTGCATAATGCGCAGCAACATCGTCCGCCTGCTCAACAAGGATGCCGGATAGAATCGCATATCCACCGGGGCGCAGATGCGCCACGACGTCCGGCGCCAGCGCAATCAGCGGCCCCTTCAGGATATTGGCAAACACCAGATCATAGGGCGCGGCATCTTTCAGCGCGTCATGGTCAAACCCGGCCGCACGCAGGCAGGTGACCTGGCCGGCCATGTCATTGGCCTTCAGGTTGGCTTCGGCCACATCCACGGCAACCTGATCGATGTCGCTGGCCAGAATGGTCTGACCGGGCCAGACCCGGGCCGCCGCCATCGCCAGAACGGCCGTGCCGCACCCGATATCCGCCACACGTTCGGCGGTGAACCCCTCGGCAATCAGCTGATCCAGTGCTTTCAGGCATCCCAGCGTGGTGCCGTGATGCCCCGTGCCAAAGGCCATGGCCGCCTCGATCAACAAGGGCACGGCATCCGGCGGAACCTTGTCCGCATCGTGGCTCCCATAAACAAAGAACCGCCCCGCATGAACCGGCGACAATTCACGACGCACATGGGCGACCCAATCGGTTTCCGGCACTTCGGACACGACAAACGGGTTCGCCTCAAAGGCCACGGCCAAGAGGGCCAGACCGGCCTCGTCCGGGGCTTCGGTGAAATATCCCCCGACCTCCCACAGGCCGGAGTCGTCCTCGACCTCGAACACTCCGATGCCCGTGGGTTCCGGCTCAAGCCGCTCAAGGGCGTCGCCCAGCGCTTCGGCCGGGGCCTTGCCTTTGAGGGTGGTGAGTGCGGTGAATGTCGGCATTAGCGTCTCCTGTACCGGTCGGCGTTCGCGTAAGGCCGCGGCGGCGCAAGGTCAAGCGGCGGCAGTTGCTGGCGGCTGAGGCCCTGAACATAGGACCAGCCCCACAGCGCCGCGATCGTCCCGACAATCGCACTTGCCGCCGCCTGGGCGTAGATCACACCTGTTGCGCCGAATACACCCGCCAGCCACAAGGCCAGCGGCAAGGTCAATATCCCGTCGCGTATCCAGTTGCTGAGCGTCGAGCGCCCCGGTTTACCCAAGGCATTGAAGGCCGCGTTCGACACGAAGAGCGCCGTGGCAAACACGAACCCGCCCGCCCCAACGGTCGCAAAGGCATGCACAACCTGCCCACCCAGCGCGGTCAGCTCGAACCCGGCCACGATCATCGGACTGGCTGAATAGAGCACCAGCCAGGTCACCGTCGTGTATCCCAGACCAAACAGGATCGCATCGCGATAAGTGCTCCTAAGCCGGTCATAGCGCCGCGCGCCATAGTTCTGGCCGAAGATGCCGCCAATCGCCCCGGCAAGGGAAAAGATGCCGCCAAACGCAACCACCGTCATGCGCCCGACCACCGCCCAGCCGGCAACCGCATCATCGCCGAATTGCGCCATGACGCTGGTCATCAGGTAATTCCCCACAGGCGTCGCCATCTGCGTCAGAATGGCCGGCAGCGCGATGATCAGATAGGGGCGCAGCGTGTCGCGCACCGTCGTCCAGCGCGGCAGGGTCAGCATGTCATATTTCCCAACCGCGAAGCGCAGCGCCATGAACAGCATTACGATGCGCGACAGGTTCAGGCCAATCGCCGCGCCGTCCAGACCCAGCCCCAAGCCATAGATCATCAGCGGGTCCACGATCATCGATATGGACCCCGACGTCAGGGTGACAAACATCGCACGGGCGCCATCGCCCTGCGCGCGCAATGTCCCGCTGCCGATCATGCCGACGGCCATGATCGGCAGGGATGGCACCGTCAGCGCCAGATACCGCGCCGCCAGCGCGGCCGACTCGCCACTGGCCCCCGACATTGCCACAAGGTCATGACGGAACAAGACGATCAGAGCGGCCATGATGGCCTGAAATGCAAAGGCAATCGTGACGGCCCCTGTGGCGTTCTGCCGGGCAAGCGCCCGATCATCCGCGCCGATTGCCCGTGACACCAGCGCCGTTGCCGCCACCATGAGACCGATACCGGCCGACACCGAAAAGAACTGGATCGCAAAGGCATACCCGATCGCCGCCACAAGGCGCGGATCGCCCAGCTGAGAAATCCAGAACAGGTTCGCGGCATCGACCAGAAAGACAAAGGTGATCCCCATGGCACCGGTCAGGGTCATTCTGACCACATGCCCCATGGTCGATCCGCTCAGAAACCGCCCCTGTTCCGAGCCGCCAGGGGTCATTCGGCGGGCGCAGCTATGAAACGCGAAAAAACGGTTTCGTTGCCCGGTTCGGGGTGCCGCGGGATCATCAGCGCCAGCGTCAGGGACACCAACGCCATGCAAGAGGCCAGCGCAAAGACCGCCGCCGGAGAGACAACCCAAAGCAACCCCAGGAGAACCGGCAGAAACACCGCCGCGATATGGTTGATGGTAAAGGCCACAGCCGCCGTCGGGGCGATATCACCCGGATCGGCGATCTTTTGAAAATAGGTCTTGAGCGCCAGCGCGAGGGCAAACAGGATATGGTCGATCACGTAAAGAACCGCCGCCAAAGTCACCCCCCAGCCGAACCAATAGACCCCTCCGTAGGCCGAAAACACGAGCGCTAGACCGATGTATTCGAAAATCAGCGTCCTGCGTTCACCGAACGTGCCGACAAACCGGCCCAGCAACGGGGCCGCGACCATGTTGATGATCAGGTTGATCAGGTAAAGCGCGGTCAGTTCATGCACGTCGAACCCGAAGCGTTCGACCATCATGAACCCAGCAAACACCATGAAAATTTGGCGCCGCGCGCCCGACATGAATTGCAGCGCGTAATACAGCCAGTACCGGCGGCGCAGGATCATCTTTTTGACCTGCGGATGCGGGGCCTCGAATTGCGGATAGGCGATCAGGCAGAACACCGCCATGCCCGCCGTGACGCCCCCGGCCAGCATGAACACGAGATTATAGCTCAGATTGAGCGGTTCCCACATCAGGACAATCAGCACGAAAACCACCAGCGTGCTGGCCGATCCTGCAGCCATCAGCCAGCCCAGAACCTGTGGTGCGCGCCCCTTGGGCAGCCACTGCAGCTGCAAGGACTGGTTGACCGTTTCGTAATAGTGAAAGCCGATCGAACTGAGCAGTGTCAGAACAAGAAGCCCGCCAAGTGACGGAAACCACGCGGTAAAGGCCGTCGCGACCCCCAACATGCACAGCGACACCAGCCCCAGGATCTGTTCGCGCACGAACATGATGATTGCAATCACCCCGACGGCCAGAAACCCGGGGATTTCGCGCACCGTGTGCAACAACCCGATATCGGCCCCGTCAAAGCCGGCCGCTTCGATCACGAAATTATTCAGCAGGGCATACCAGGCGTAAAACGCCACGGGCATCGACAGCGCCATGACGAACAACAAGGTGACCGGCCGCCGCCAGAATGGCAATTCGGCCGCGTTTCCTATGGGGAAAATCTTGCTCATGAAACGGACATACGCCGGTTGCGCGCAGTTGGCGAGACCAAAGCAAAGCGCGCAGATCTGATCTGCATCAAGGCACAGAACAGCCTGTCGTGAATATATCCGCGCAACTTAACGAGACTCGGAACGCGAAAATGGACGTTGTAACCCTTGTCGATCAGATCGGAGAGGCCCCGACCGCGGCGCTCTTCGGGCTTGCCACCGGCACAATATTCGGCGTCGCGGCGCAACGGTCGCGGTTTTGTCTGCGCGCGGCCACCGTCGAATTTGCACGCGGGGCGATGGGCGCATCGGTTTCGGTCTGGTTGCTGACCTTTTCAACGGCGATGGTCTGGGTTCAGGTGGCCCAATTGCTGGGCCTGATGAACAGTGCGGATGCCCGCATCATGGCCGTGCCCGGCAGCTGGTCGGGCGCAATCATCGGCGGATTGATGTTTGGCGCCGGCATGGTTCTGGCGCGCGGATGCTCCGGGCGTCTTCTGGTCATGGCCGCGACCGGCAACCTGCGATCGGTCGTCTCGGGTCTGATCTTTGCCGTCGTCGCACAGATGAGCCTGTCTGGCATCCTGTCGCCCCTGCGGGACAAACTGGCGATGCTGTGGATCACGTCCGGCGGACGCAACATGGATTTGCTGACCACGGTCGGTCTGCCACAGCAGTCCGGGCTGGTTCTGGGGCTGCTGATTGCGGTCTTCGCCCTTGCACTGTCGCGCCGGAACCGGATCGGCGCCGCGCGGCTTATCTTTGCCTCGGGTGTCGGATTTGCGGTGGCGGTTGGCTGGGTGACGACCTTTGCGCTATCGCAGGTCGCCTTTGAACCGGTTCAGATCGAAAGCGCGACGTTCACCGGACCGTCGGCCAACACCCTGATGTTCTTCCTCGACCGGTCCTCGGTCCTGGAATTCGACGTGGGGCTGGTGCCGGGGGTTTTCCTTGGGGCGTTCGTGTCGGCCTTGCTTGCCAAGGAACTGAAATTTCAAGCCTTCGACGGCCCCGTGACAATGCGCAAGGCGATGATCGGCGCGGCGCTGATGGGGTTTGGCGGGATGCTGGCCGGGGGCTGCGCCATCGGCGCGGGGGTGACCGGCGGATCGATCTTTGTCGGCACCGCATGGTGTGCCCTGTTCTTCATGTGGGTCGGCGCGATGGCAACCGATTTCCTTGTCGATCAGCGCGCCCAACCGGCCTTTGCCTGATCAATAAAAGCTCTGCGGGTCGATATCGACGCTCAGCCGCAAATCGCCCTTGAGTCGGAACGGCGCAATCCAGCGGGACAAGGCGCCCTGCAGCGGCGTGCCCTTGTCGGCCTTGACCAGCAACCGCACCCGGTGCCGCCCGCGCACCCGCGCGATGGGCGCGGGTGCCGGGCCAAAGACCTGCGCACCGATCTGGCGCAAGGGGCCATCATTGCGCGCCAATGCATTGCCCAGATCGAACACCTGCCCGACATCGGAGCCAGACAGGATGATCCCGGCCATGCGCCCATATGGCGGCACACCCGCGGCTTCGCGTTCGCGCGCCTCGGTGCGCCAGAACCCCGTTTCATCCCCTGACAGGATCGACCGGATCACCGGATGCTCGGGCTGATAGGTCTGCAACATTGCCTCGCCCGGTTTTTCGGCGCGCCCCGCCCGGCCCGCCACCTGCCGCATCAGTTGAAAGGTACGCTCGGCCGCGCGCAGGTCGGACCCCTGCAGGCCAAGGTCCGCATCGATCACCCCGACCAGCGTCAGCAAGGGAAAGTTGTGCCCCTTGGCCACCAACTGGGTCCCGATGACGATATCCGCCCCCCCGGCGGCAATGTTCTCGATTTCCGCCTTCAGGGCGCGCGCACTGCCGTACATGTCGGAACTCAGCGTCGCGATACGCGCCTCCGGAAACAGGGCACTTGCCTCTTCGCTTAACCGCTCGACACCGGGACCGACGGGCGCAAGGCGATCCTCGGCATCGCAGGACGGGCATTTCGTCGGAATGGGTTTGGTTTCACCGCATTGATGGCACATCAGCCGTTTCATGAACCGGTGTTCGACCATGCGCGCATCGCAATGATCGCAAGCCACCTGCTGGCCGCAGGCCCGGCACAAAGTCACCGGCGCATATCCGCGCCGGTTGATGAACAGAAGCGACTGTTCGCCCTTCTCCATCCGCATCTCGACCGCCTTTTGCAGGCTGGGTGAAATCCACCGACCCGATTGCATCGGCTCGGACCGCATGTCGATGGCGCGCATGGCCGGCATCACCGCATCGCCAAATCGCGCGGTCAGTTCGACGCGCGCATATTTCCCTGCCTCGGCGTTTGCCCAGCTTTCCAGCGACGGTGTCGCGCTGGCCAGAACCACCTGCGCCCCCAGGATCGAGGCGCGCAAAACGCACATGTCCCGCGCGTTATAGAGAACCCCATCTTCCTGCTTGTAGGATGTGTCATGTTCCTCATCGACGATGATCAGGCCCAGATTTTGAAACGGCAGGAACAGCGCCGACCGCGCCCCGACCACCAGTTGCGCGCTTCCCTGCCCAACCATTTTCCAGATGCGCCGGCGCTCGGTCATGGTCACACCGGAGTGCCATTCCGCAGGGCGCACCCCGAACCGCGCCTCGACACGTGTCAGAAATTCAGCCGTCAATGCAATCTCGGGCAACAGCACCAGCGCCTGGCGCCCCTGCCGCAACGCCTCGGCGACGGCCTCAAGGTAAACCTCGGTCTTGCCCGACCCGGTAACCCCTTTCAGCAACGTCGTTCCGTAATTTCCGGACCGCAGCGCCAGCCGCAAATGTTCGGCGGCGGCTTCCTGATCCTCGGTCAATTCCTTGCCGGGCCGCTCGGGGTCCAGCGGCGGGAAGGGCAGGTCCCTTGGGCTGTCCTCTTCCAGAACAGCGTTTTGTTTGACCAACCCTTTGACGACCGACGATGTCACTCCGGCCATTTCGGCCAGTTCCTTAAGGGTGAAAGACAACCCGCCATATTCGGTCAGAACCTCCAGAACACGGGTACGCGCATCCGTCATCCGGTCCGGAGTCGCGCTGCCAAGGCGATAGACCTTGCGCATCGACGGCGGGTCACCCAGGCCCGGCGCCCGGGTGGCAAGGCGCAACATCGCGGGCATCGGGGTCAGCGTGTAATCGGCCGCGCGGCGCAGGAAATCGCGCATCTCGTCCCGCATCGGGGCAACGTCCAGAACCCGAGTCACAGAGCGCACCTTGGACAGATCATAGTCACCATTCCCGGGCCCCCAGACCACGCCGATCACCTTGCGCGGGCCCAACGGCACCTCGACAAAGGCACCGACATGACACCCGCCTTCGGGCGCCTTGTAATCCAGCACGCGGTCCAGCGGCTGGGTGGTCAACACCCCGATCAGTGCGCCTTGGTCAAAGTAGTCGGGTTCCTGCAAATCTTCTGCCTCTGATGGCTGGCGAAAATGTTTCCGCTAACACTCGCCCCCGCTTCGGGGGTTTTCGATGCGCTGTCTATGAGGTAAAGCCAAGCCGATCCAAGGCCAACCCATCAAAGGATGCTGCCACATGAAATTCTTCGTAGACACTGCCGAAATTGACGCAATCGCCGAGCTTAACGATCTGGGCATGGTGGACGGTGTGACAACCAACCCGTCGCTGATCATGAAATCGGGCCGCGACATCCTGGAAGTGACCAAGGAAATCTGCGACCTGGTCGATGGCCCGGTCTCGGCCGAGGTCGTCGCCACCGAAGCCGACGACATGATCGCCGAGGGCCGCAAGCTGGCCAAGATCGCTGAAAACATCGCCGTAAAGGTGCCGCTGACATGGGCCGGTCTCAAGGCCTGCAAAACCCTGAGCGACGAAGGCAACATGGTGAACGTCACGCTGTGTTTCTCGTCCAACCAGGCCCTTTTGGCCGCCAAGGCCGGCGCGACCTTCATCTCGCCCTTCATCGGACGGCTGGACGATATCAACCTCGATGGCATGGAGCTGATCGAGGATATCCGCACCATCTATGACAATTACGGGTTTGAAACCCAGATCCTGGCCGCGTCGATCCGCACGGTGAACCACATCACCGAAAGCGCGCGCATCGGTGCCGACGTCATCACCGCCCCGCCCGAAGTGATCCGCAAACTGGCCGATCACCCGCTGACCGACAAAGGATTGGCCGCCTTCATGGCCGACTGGGCGAAAACCGGTCAGAAAATCCTGTAAACCTGATCGAATGGGCGCCGGCACTCCGTGCCTGGCGCCCTTTTTGCCAGTGCCGCACAGACGCAACATTATTTGGCGCAGGCATATTTTTTGGCAGCAAAAAGAAAAACGCGTGATATAAAGCGCGCCAAGATAAATAGAGGCGAGCATGAGCAGTAGCCCGAAACTGGAAGACACGTTGCGCTCGGCGATCATCGCCAAGCCAGATGCAATTCTTGACGATCAGGATGTGATGCACGCCCTGATCGCGGCCAATGAAAAATCCATGGGCGGCAATATTGTCGACCTGCGCGGTATCGCGATGGAGCGGCTGGAATCCCGCCTCGACCGGCTGGAAGACACCCATCGTTCGGTGATCGCGGCGGCCTATGAAAACCTTGCCGGGACAAATCAGGTGCACCGCGCGATTTTGCGAATGCTTGACCCCAAGGATTTCGAAACCTTCCTGCGGGATCTGGGTGGCGAAGTCTCCGAGATTTTGCAGGTGGACCGCATTACGCTGGTTCTTGAATCGGCAACCCAGACACAAGAGGGCGATCCCGCCGTCAAGAAACTGGATACAGTGCTGACGGTTGTCGATCCGGGTTTCATCGACGCTTACCTGACCCAGGGGCGCGGCGGACAGGCCCGGCAAGTCACGCTGCGCCAGACCCAACATGCATCGCCATCGGTTTACGGCGACGCCGCCGATTGGATCCGGTCCGAGGCCTGTCTGCGTCTTGATCTCGGCGCGGGGCGACTGCCCGGCCTTCTGGTCATGGGCGCCGAAGACCCGCACCAGTTCTCACCGCAACAGGGCACCGATTTGCTCAGCTTCTTTGCCGGCGTATTTGAACGATCAATGCGCAACTGGTTGTCTTGAGCACGCTGATTTCCCCGGCGTGTCGCGACGCGCTTTCTCTCTGGCTTGACGGACGCCGCGCATTGGCCGGCGCGGCGGAAAACACGATTACCGCCTATCAGGGCGACGTGGCCGAATTCCTGTCCTTCATGACCCTGCATCACGGCCAGCCGCAGGGTCTTGGCGCGCTGGAACGCATCACCGTGTCCGACATGCGCGCCTGGATGGCCAGCGCCCGCAGCAGCGGCGTCGGGACGCGATCCCTTGCGCGCAAACTCTCGGCCGTGAAAAGTTTTTATCGCTGGCTTGCCGACCGTGAAGGGTTTGAACCCACCGCCGTTCTGTCGACACGGTCGCCCAAATTCCAGAAAAAACTGCCCCGCCCGCTGGCCGAAGACGCGGCGCGCGCGATGATCGACACGGTTGAAATGCAATCGGAAAAACCCTGGGTCGCCGCGCGCGATGCGGCGGTGGTGACGGTTCTTTACGGCTGCGGATTACGCATTTCCGAGGCGCTGGGGCTGACCGGCGCCGATGCCCCGCTGGGGCAGGTGCTGCGCATCAAGGGCAAAGGCGGAAAGGAGCGTATCGTTCCCGTCATCGACGCGGCCCGCACGGCGGTTGAGGCCTATACCCGGCTGTGTCCGTTCGCCCTGGAAAACGACGCGCCCTTGTTCCGCGGCGTGCGCGGTGGCGCCCTGTCTGCCCGCGTGGTGCAAGGCGTGATGGCCCGCGCCCGGATGCAACTGGGCCTGCCCGCAACTGCAACCCCCCACGCCCTGCGCCACAGTTTTGCAACCCATCTTCTGGCTGCGGGTGGCGACCTGCGCGCCATTCAGGAACTTTTGGGCCATGCATCCCTGTCGACCACGCAGGCCTATACGGCCGTGGACACCGCGCGCCTTATGGATGTCTACAACAGCACCCACCCCAAGGCCTGAGCGTAACACTCAGGGCACGGCGCTTCGTGATCACTCCCGCGCTCTGAATTTTCTTTTGCATCACCCCTGCGCATCCGGCATGAGGAAAGGCATGACTCCGCAACTGCGTGCATTATCCGTCCACCTTTTCACCGCAACCGGTGCAGTTTTTGCCATGCTGGCGATGCTGGCGGCGGTCGATGAAAAATGGGACATGATGTTTCTCTGGCTGGTCGTCGCCTTCTTTGTCGATGGCATCGATGGCCCGCTTGCCCGGCGCTATCACGTCAAACATTATGCACCCGAATTCGATGGCGTCCTGCTTGATCTGATCATCGACTATCTAACATATGTGTTCATCCCGGCCTTTGCCCTGTTCAAATCAGGGCTGATGGATGGTTGGACAGGGTGGTTTGCAATTATCATCATCACCTTTGCCAGCGCCATGTATTTCGCTGACACGCGCATGAAAACAAAGGACAATTCCTTTGCCGGTTTTCCCGGATGCTGGAACATGCTGGTGCTCGTGATCTTTGCGCTGAAACCGAATTTCTGGGTCAGCCTGTCGCTGGTCACCGCCCTGTCCGTCGCGATGTTCCTGCCGCTGAAATTCGTACACCCCGTGCGCACCGAACGCTGGCGCAAGATCACCCTGCCCATTGCCATCGCATGGACGTTCTTTGCCGGATGGGCCGCCTGGGTCGATTTCCATCCCCAGAGTTGGGCGCACTGGGGGCTGATCCTGACCAGTGTTTACCTGCTGTTTGCGGGGATCGCGCAGATGATCATACGCGAACCCACGTTTCGCGGTCGCTATTGATCGCAGGTCAAAAAACCGCGTTCAGCGTAAATTCCTTGCCGTTATGGGTAAAGCTGTCCCCGGCTTTCAGCCCATCCATCGCCTTGTAAATCGGGCTTTGCGTGGAAATCCCCATATAAGTCCTGCCATCGTGATCAAAGCGCCCGGTTGAAACGGCCACAACGAAACTGCGGTTGTTGAACATCACGACGGACCCCAAACGCACCGTATCGGTCAGCGACATGTCGAGGTTTTCCAAAACGTCGATCTTGGCATGATGGCGATGCACAGGTTCGTCGAATGCCGCGGCCAGATCGGCGTTTTCGCGGGCTTCGGCAATGTCGGAATTGTCGCGGGTTTCCGTGTTGTCGACCACCGCGTCATGCAAGAACCGCTCATGATGCTCGACCGCCGTGGCCAGCTCCAGTTCTTCCAACTTCAGCATGCGGTCCCTGAGGTCCCGTTTCAGTGCCAACCGCTGTTCATCGCTTTTCATTCACAGTCTCCCGTTGCGTTTGTATTTCATAAATCCTAGCCGCCACCCGGCGACCCTACCTTGATCTGTGTCACCCTTTTTTCCCGTCAGATCAACAGGCTGGCCGCCCCTTCGTGTCTGAGCAGGGCAACCTTGGTTTCCACGCCGCCCTTGCCGGAAAACCCCGTCAGCCCCTTGGCCCCCATCACCCGGTGACAGGGAATGATGACCGGAATGGGATTGCCGCCACAGGCCCCGCCCACGGCCTGGGCCCGCGCGTTCAGATCCTGCGCAATCTCTCCATAAGTCCGGGTGTCCCCAAACGGGATGGCCAGCATCGCCTCGCAAACCGCAACCTGAAACGCCGACCCCCGGATCGACAGCGGCAGGTCGAATTTCTCCAATTCCCCCGCATCATAGGCCCGCAATTGTGCCGCTGCCTCTTTCAGCAACGCGGTTGCATCGGGCCTGGCAACGGTCGCCCAATCCACGGCCACAAGGGCGCCGTCCTCTTCTGTCAGGGTCAGCGCGCCAAATTGTGTATCTACCGAAAGTTCGGGCATGGCTTACCCTGCCGCGCGCGCGACAACATGACAAGATGCGAGGAAGACCGCGCAGACCCGGACAGGTCTGCGCGCCCAAATCAATCGAGCGCCGCGTCGCAGCGCCCGCAAACACCCGGATGGTCATGCTGACCGACATCCGGCAGGATTTTCCAGCAGCGCTGACACTTCTCGCCCTCTGCCTTGGCGAACACCACGCTGACACCCGGCACGTCCGCCAGGCGGAACGCCTCTTGCGGCCCGGCGGCATTATTCAGTGACACGCCCGAGGTGATGCAGATATCGTCGAAATCAACCGATTTCAGCGCGTTCAGGATGTCGCCATCTTCGACATGAACAATCGGTGCGGCCTCAAGCGAGGCGCCGATCATCTTGTCGGTGCGCTGCACCTCAAGCGCGGCGGTCACGACGCGGCGCGCCTTGCGGATGGCCGACCACTTTTGCTCAAGGGCAGTATCGCGCCAGCTTTCCGGGGTGTCCGGGATATCCTGCAAATGCACGCTGCTGTCATCGCCGGGGAACCGTTCAAGCCAGACCTCTTCCATGGTGAACACCAGAACCGGTGCCAGCCAGGTGGTCAGTCGATGAAACAGCAGGTCCAGAACCGTGCGCGCGGCGCGGCGGCGCAAGGTGTCGCCATCGCAATAGAGCGCATCCTTGCGAATGTCGAAATAAAAGGCCGACAGGTCCACCGTCGCAAAATTGAACACCGCGCTGAACACGCCCTGGAAATCAAAGCCGCGATAGCCCTGACGCACCGTTTCATCCAGTTCAGACAAGCGATGCAGGACCCATCGCTCCAGCTCCGGCATATCGGCCGTATCAACGCGATCCGCTTCGGAGAAATCCGACAACGACCCCAGCATGAACCGCATCGTGTTGCGCAACCGGCGATAGCTGTCAGCCACGCCTTTCAGGATCTCGGGGCCGATCCGCTGGTCGGCGGTATAATCGGTCTGCGCAACCCACAGGCGCAGTATGTCGGCGCCATATTGCTTGACCACCTCCTCGGGCACGATGGTGTTGCCCAGTGACTTGGACATCTTGTTGCCCTTGGCATCCAAGGTGAACCCATGGGTCACCACGTTGCGATACGGCGCACGCCCCAAGGTGCCACAGGCCTGCAACAGCGATGAATGGAACCAGCCGCGGTGCTGGTCGGTACCTTCCATATAGACATCGGCGATACCGTCGGGTGAACCGTCTTCGCGATCCCGCAGAACAAAGGCGTGGGTCGATCCGGAATCGAACCACACATCGAGAACGTCAAACACCTGATCATACTCATCCGCGTTACCCGCATCCCCGATGAACCGCGCCTTCGCCCCATCCGCATACCAGCAATCCGCGCCCTCGGCTTCGAACGCTTCGGTGATGCGGGCGTTGACGGAATCGTCCTTCAGCAGGAAGTCCGGGTCTGTGGGCAAGGCGCCCTTCCTGGTGAAACAGGTCAGCGGCACGCCCCAGGCGCGCTGGCGGCTCAGAACCCAATCCGGGCGCGTTTCGATCATGGAATAAAGACGGTTGCGGCCCGATTGCGGGGTGAATTTCACCAGCTGATCGATCGAGGTCAACGCCCGTTCGCGGATCGTCTTGCCATAGGTGTCATTGCCGCCCGCCGGCTTGTCGATGGCGGCAAACCACTGCGGTGTGTTACGATAGATCACCGGCGCCTTGGAGCGCCAGGAATGCGGATAGCTGTGCTTGATCTTGCCACGGGCCAGAAGGCCCCCAACCTCGGCCAGCTTGTCGATGACAGCCTTGTTGGCATCGCCTTCCTTGCCGTTGGGCTTGAGGATGCGCTTGCCCCCGAACAGGGGCAGATCGGCGCGGAACGACCCGTCCTCGACCACGTTATAGGTGATGACCTCTTCCAGCATGCCCAGATCGCGGTACAGTTCGAATTCGTCCATCCCGTGGGACGGGGCGCAATGGACGAACCCGGTGCCGTCCTCATCGGTGACAAACGGCGCGGCACGGAAATCGCGCGGGGCGTCCCATTCGCCCTCGCCGCCTTCGACACCGGCCAGCGGGTGCTGCAGGGTCAAGCCGGAGAGTTCGAACGCACTGACGTCACGTACTCGCTTCCACATTCCCGTTTCAAGACGCGCGCGCGACATCACATCTTCGGCGCGATTGTCCGCAAGGATAAAGCGGTCGCCGACATTTGCCCAAGATTCCTCCGGAGTTCCTGTGACCTCGTACAGCCCATAGTCAAAGTCATTGCCATAGACGACGCCCTTGTTGGACGGGATGGTCCAGGGAGTGGTCGTCCAAATAACTACATAAGCGCCTTCAAGTTGCTTGCTTTCCTCTTGGGCTTTGGCTTTAGCTTCAGGCGTCGCGTCTCCTTGAATTGGTGGAAGGTAGATATTCTCATCCGGCCTCAAAACCCGGAACTTCACCCAGATCGTAAAGCTATCCTTGTCGTGATACTCGACCTCGGCCTCGGCCAATGCGGTTTGTTCGACCGGCGACCACATCACGGGTTTTGAGCCCTGGTACAGCGTGCCGTTCATCAGGAATTTCTGGAATTCCTCGGCGATCACGCGCTCGGCGTGGAAATCCATTGTCAGATAGGGGTTTTCCCAGTTACCGGTGATGCCCAGGCGCTTGAATTCATCACGCTGGATGTCCACCCAGCCCTCGGCAAACCGACGGCACTCCTGACGGAAGTCGACGATATCCACATCGTCCTTGTCCTTGCCCTTGGCGCGGTACTGTTCCTCGATCTTCCATTCGATCGGCAGGCCGTGACAGTCCCAACCGGGCACATAGCGCGCATCATGGCCCATCATCTGGTGCGACCGCACGATCATGTCCTTGATCGTCTTGTTCAGCGCATGACCGATGTGCAGATGGCCGTTCGCATAGGGCGGGCCGTCATGCAGGATGAACGGGGTCCGGCCCTCTTTTTCGCGCAGGCGGTCATAAATGCCCAGTTCCGCCCACCGTGCAAGCCACTCCGGCTCGCGCTTGGGCAGGCCCGCGCGCATCGGAAAATCGGTTTTGGGCAGTTTCAGGGTTTCTTTGTAATCGACGGTATCGGCGCACATGTCAGGCGTCCTTCGCATGGCAAAACGGGTAGGGTTCAGGCAGTCGGTGCGATAACTCGAACACCTTTGTCCGGCGGCTCCTGAAATCAGAGCGCCGGGCACATAATTCGAATGGGTATCAAGGAGAAACCTCTCATGGCTGGCGTTATAGGCTTGGGTTTCAGCGGGGTAAAGTGGCCCCGTCCAGCCGAACTGCCGCAGTGCCTGCGCCTCCGTCAGGCGTGAAACAGCAGCCCGACCCCATAGGCCATCGCGGCGGCGGCCCCGCCAATCAGCAATGTCTCTCCACCGGAATACCACCAGGGCGCCAGCGACCAGCGGCTTTTCAATGCTCCGATGGAAAAGAAAACCCCCATCGTCATCCATGCCGAAACGGTAAAGGCCTTGGGAACAGAGAACAGGAACGGCAACAGCGGGATCATTCCGGCAACCATGAAGGCCCCGAAGGTGGCCAATGCAGCCCGCATCGGATGCGGATCGACACCGCCAAGGCCATATTCGCCATCGACCATCAGTTCGATCCATTTATCGCGATCCTGGGTGATCTCTTCGGTGGCTTCTTCCAACACCCGGCCCGACAACCCCTTGCGGGACAGGATTTCGCGCACTTCGCGCCGCTCTCCGTCGGGATATTCAGCGATGTGGCGTTCCTCGATCGCCAGAATCCGGCGCAGGTTGTCCCGCTCGGCCTTGGCCCCGGAATAGTTGCTGGCAGCCATGGAAAACCCGTCCGCGAGGACGTTGGCCAGCCCCAGCGCCACGATCACAAAGGGCGGCAACCCGGCCCCGGCAACACCCGCCACGATGGCAAAGGTGGTGACCGATCCGTCAATGCCCCCATAAACGAAATCGCGCAGAATGCCCCGACCGGGGGGCGCACTGATACGTTTGGCGATTTCTTCCTCGCTGTGGCCATGGTCAATCATTGCGATCCTCCGCTGCGGTGTCCCGTGTATCTTGCTCCGGTCGACGGGTCATTGACCATGCGCAAGATCAGCAATCATTCCCGTCGCAGTTGCGCGATAATTTCGACAGGTGCAACCCGCCCCGCGCGCACATTGGCCATCATGTTGGAAACTTTGGTCGATGTGCTCTTGCCCATGACGATATGCAGACCCAGCGCCGGTAGCGCCGACATCCGGGCCTGTTGCCGGGACATCTTGTCAAAGAAGTCCAAGGCAAATGCGCGCCGATCCGTTTCGGCAGTGACGTCGAACCCGGCCTGCGCCAAAGCCGCGCGGTATTCGGCCGGAGACGCAACGACGCTATGATCCGGATGCGAGGCCCAGGGCACCGGGAATTCCAGAGGGTCGTCGCTGACCTGCATCACATCGTAAATGCCAAGCCGGCCACCTGGTTTCAGCACACGGGCGATTTGTGAAAACAGGCCGGCTTTGTCGGCGATGTTCATCCCGACATGGATGAGATATGCCGCGTCGAACACGGCGTGTTCGAACGGCAGATCCAGCGCATTACCCTGAACAAGCGTCACGGCATCGGCCTGCCCAGTCAGTTCAGACAGCGCGTTACCGGTTTTCACGAACTCTGCCGCCAGATCGATTCCGGTCACGTGCGCCCCGGTCAGATGCGCAGCAAGGCGCGCAGGCCCGCCGATACCACAGCCGATGTCCAGAACGTGCTGACCCGCGGTCAGGTCAAGGTGTTCGAACAAGTGTTCGGTCGCGATCCGTCCGCCGATGTGGAATTCATCCACCGGTGACAACACGTCAGGGTCAATGGGCGGCGTCACGCCCATCTGCACCAGCCCCTGCAGGATCCGCTCCAGCAGCGCGCCCTGGTCATAGTGCAGGGCTATGTCATCCTTGTCTGGCATGGTGATCTCCCCCCAATGTCTGTCTGACGGTGCCCAGTTTACGCGCGAATGCGCCTGAACACACCGCCTGCCGCCCGCTCATTTCGATTGTCGCGAAAACAGACCAGTTAGCGCACGCTGCACGATCTTGCGCACCGAGGGGCGCCGTTCAGTGGAAAACGGCAGCGGACGGCAAACCTCCATCGCGGCGACGCCGACCCGCGCGCTCAGGGCGCCATTGACCAGCCCCTCGCCAAACCGGCGCGACAGCTTGCTCAGGATCGATCCGCCCAGCACCGGTTCCAGCAGGTCATCACCGACCGCGACCGCCCCTGTGGCGATCAAATGCGCAAACACAGCCCGCGTCAGGCGCCAACTGCCCAGAAAACCGGACCGCCCGCCATAGATCTCGGCAACCCGCCGGATCATGCGCAGACTCGAGGTCAGCGCGGCAAAGACATCTGCCAGCGCCAGCGGCACCAGCGCGGTAACCGTTGCAACCTGCCGGGCGGCCGCCTCGACCTCGCGGCTGGCCGCGGCGTCCAGCGGCGCGAGCAGTTCTGACTCGACCAGCCCCAGCACGACCACGGCATCAAATTGCTCCGGCACCCGCTCGGCCAGCCGGTCACGGCCCCATCTGGTTTCTTCGCGACCAGCATAAAACCGGATCAACCGGTCCGATACGTCGCGCGCCTTCTTCAGATCGTTCTCGGCCAGGGCTTCGTCGGCCGCCCTGCGCAGCATATCGATCCGTCCAAGCCGCGCGAACGCCGCCAGTTCGCGCAGCGCGATGATCCCCAGCACCAGAAGGAACAGACCGAACAAGATGGTGACCGCCCACCCCAGAACCGGTGAGCGCGCCAAAAGGCCAGTCGCGAAATCCCACGCAGCAACCGAAACCACGGCCCCGATCAGGGCAACCGCCAAGCCCCAGAACCACCGCGCCAGACGCGAGGGTTTGCGCGCGCCGATGCGGGCCGCCACCTGCATCGCCCGCCCCGTCACCGGGGGCTGCTGCAGATCGGGCACCGGCGGGGCGTCGGCCACCGTCTGCGCCGGTTCGGCCTTTTTCTCGGTCAGATCGATCAGGACCGGTCCTTGGGTCATGCGCCTGTCTCCTTTGACCAGGTGAAGGTGATACTGGGCAGGTTTTCGTCGGTCTCGGCCCCGATGCCGCGCGATTTCTCGACAAACCCTTCGCGGCGATAGAACCGCAAGGCCCCAGTATTGGCCTGAAAGCACCGCAGCCACAAAACCCGGCTGTGGTGCTTGGCGTGATCCAGAAGCACCCTGCCGATGCCGCGCCCCTTGGCCTGCGGCGACAGGTACAGTCCGCAAATTTCGTGCCCGTCACGGGCAAGAAACCCGCAGATTTCGTCATTGGCCAGCGCGATGGTCACCCAGCCCCGGTCAATCATCGCCCCGCAAAACGCAATCGTCTGCGCAGCTGAATAGAGGTCCGGCATCCATTTATGGTCGTCCTGAAACTGCCACATGATATCACCGATGCGCCCGGCATCGGTGGGTTGGGCCGGACGGATCCGCACGCTCACAACCGGTCCCCCAACAAGAATTGCGCGGCGCGGTCCAGACGGATGTGCGGCGGCCCCTCACCCGGGCGCAGCGTCAGCGGCGCCGGCGCAAAGGACATCGCCTGAAATTCGCCGTCCAGCCATGCAGTGGCCCCCGCGCTGGTCTGCCCCAAAAGCCGCGCCGGATTTTCCGGAAGTTCACCGGGGTAGAACGCCGCCTCCTTGCCGGTCTCAAGCAACGTGCCCCGGACACAGTGCAGGGTTGCGCCCTCGTGCTGGCGATCTTCCTCGGTCGTCGCACGCAACGCGGCAATTGCCATGGCGGCGGTCTCGGCCCCGGCAAAGCGTGCCCGCTCCTGGGCCTCGCGGATCAGCGCCTCCATGATGGCGCTCAGGCGGGCATGCTGTGTGTGATGCAGATGATCGGCCTTGGTCGCGGCAAACAGGATCTTGTCCACACGCCGCCCGCGAAAAAGCCGCGACAGGAACGCGTTGCGCCCCGGCCGGAATGCGCCAAGAATATCGGCCATCGCCCCGCGCATGTCGGCAACGGCCCCGGGCCCCTTGTGAATGGCGCCCAGAGCATCGACCAGAACGATCTGGCGATCGATCCGGGCAAAATGATCGCGGAAAAACGGCTGCACGACCCGTGATTTATAGGCTTCGTATCGCCGCTCCATCTCGCGCCACAGGGATCGGCGTGGCGCCCCGTCCTGATCCGGTAGCGGCGCAAAGGTCAGAACCGGCGACCCGGCCAGATCGCCGGGCAACAGAAACCGGCCCGGTGTGCAATCGGACCAGCCATTGCCACGCGCGGCTGTCAGGTAATCGGTAAAGCTGTGCGCCAGCGCCTGTGCCCGTGGTTCGTCCAGTTTCACTGTGCTGTCCTCGGCCAGTGCCATGGCATGATACGCGCCCGCCTCGGGCCGGTCGGCGATCCGCTCCAGCGTCTCTTGCGACCACTGGGCATAGGTTTTGTCCAGCAATGCCAGATCCAGCAGCCACTCGCCGGGATAATCCACGATATCAAGATGAATGGTGCGCGGCCCCTGAAGCCCCGCCAGCAACCCCGCCGGGCGCACGCGCAGCGACAACCGCAGTTCACTGATCGCGCGGGTGCTGTCGGGCCAATGCGGTGTGACGCCGGTCAGCGCCGCGATGTGGTTTTCATAGTCAAAGCGCGGCACCGTGTCGTCGGGCTGGGGCTGCAGAAAGGCGGCGCTGATCCGCCCCTCTTGCGCGGCAACAAGGCCCGGCATCCGGCCGCGGTCCAGCAGGTTGGCCACCAGGGAGGTGATGAAAACGGTTTTCCCCGACCGGGCAAGTCCGGTCACCCCCAAGCGGATAACGGGTTCGAAAAACGTTTCGGAAATGGTGTCGTTCACGGAATCGACGCCACGCACCAAACTGTCGGCTAATGTTGAAATAACCACGCGTTACGCCCTGCCCCATCTGCCCGCCCTCAAGATAGGCCGCGCCCGCCCGCGTTACCAGAGCCAAGCGCCCTTGCCCGAACGCAGCACACAGGATACCAGCGCGGGCATGCCCAGATTTGCATTGAAAGTGGAATACCAAGGCGCCCCGTTTGCGGGCTGGCAGCGGCAGACTGATCTGCCGACCGTACAGGGCGCCATCGAGTCGGCGCTGGCCCGGCTGGAACCCGGCCCACACACCATTGCCGCCGCTGGCCGCACCGATGCCGGCGTCCACGCCCTGGGCCAGGTGGCGCATTGCGATCTTGAAAAAGACTGGGATCCTTTTCGGCTGGGCGAGGCGCTGAACTATCACCTGAAACCCGCCCCCGTCGCCATTGTCGCCTGTGCCCGCGTCCAAGAGGATTGGCATGCGCGGTTCTCGGCGGTGGAGCGCGAATACCTGTTCCGCATCCTGATGCGCCGCGCCCCGGCCACGCATGACAGGGGACAGGTCTGGCAAGTCAGCCATCCGCTGGACGTGCCCGCAATGCAGGAAGGGGCCAATTTCCTGCTGGGCAAACATGATTTCACCACCTTCCGCTCGACCATCTGTCAGGCCGCCAGCCCTGTCAAAACGCTGGACGAACTGCGCGTGGTGGCCGTTGACGGGTTTTCCGGCCCCGAGGTGCATTTCCACGTCCGCGCGCGATCCTTCCTGCACAATCAGGTACGCAGCTTTGTTGGCACACTGGAACGCGTCGGCGCTGGGGCATGGGCCCCGTCAGACGTACGCGACGCACTGGACGCATGCGACCGGGCCGCGTGCGGGCCGGTCTGCCCGCCACAGGGGCTATATCTGAAACGGGTTGGGTACCCGACGGACCCGTTTGAACAAAGCTGAGTTTCGCGGTCAGTCGTTGTCGATCTCGCCCGCGCCAGCCCCCGCCCGGCGCGAGGCCTCGCTTTCAGGCACAAAGGTCATCCGCGCCAATCGCTCAAGTTCGCTCCAGATGTCGGCGGGAACGTCATAGGGCGGGTCTCCGGCGTGGGGCGAGCGGAGCAGCGCGCACAACTCATCCCCACCTCCATTTTCATCGAACTCTACCATCAGGCAGGCCTCGCACAGGTCGGCGTGGCGCGATGTCGATGAGATGCACTGGACCACGGCGTCCAGCGCCTCGGCCCCCATCCCCGGCGCAACGCGCGCAAGATCTTCGGTCACCGCCAGCGGCAGGCCGGCGCCGCGGGCGGCCTTGGACACCAAAGCGGATATTTCATTGGCAGATCGTTTCATGACATTCCGAAATAGGGCAGCCACCAGTCATCGGCGCGGTCCAGTTCATCAAACAAAGGTGCCCCCTGCGCCAGCGTGATCCGGGTCCAGCGGTCGGATTTCGGATCAAACTTGGCCGCGCCGAAAAAGGCCAGCTTGCAACGCAGCATGTCGATCGGCTTGCAGGTTTCGCCAATCAGGTTGTCCCGGATTTCGGCATAGGGATGGCGGATCACCGTCTGCACCCGCCGCATCGCCGCCCGATGGCCGGGAAAGACCTTGAGAAACGCGATGACGTCACCGTCAAACCCGTCCAGATCGCGCGCCATGGCATGGACCTGCCGCGCGATGTCCAGCGGGCTTTCGCGCTCGGCGCCGGGTTCCTCGTGCCGGCGCCCCAACCGGGGCTCCAGTTTTTCCTCGGACACGTACCAGAACTGCGCATTGTTCTCGGTCGCTTCGAAATCCAGCCCCAGCGCCCAGTCCCAATCCCGAAGCAGAGCCGTGCGAATGTCGGCCATGGACAATTCGGGATCAAGACGCGGCAGATGTGGGTTTGCCATGCACTCGGCCAGGCCATCGACAAGATCGCCAAAGGGTTCCAGCGCCAAGGCGAGAAAAAGCTCTTGGCATTGCAGGGATTTCATCTTGAGATTTTCGGCCATGACATTGATCGCAAACGGCATATCAACATCGAGCGAGTTCAGGAATCCGATGACATCCGCCCAGTCCCGGCGCAGCTGTTCGATGGACACCTGTGCGGCGGCATCCGGCACCTGCCACTCGGCCAGATGCCGGTCCGCGCGTGCCGCCAGCGATTGCAGCCGCGAGACGTGCTCCGGCGCCAGCTTTTCCACGTCCCTGACACGGGCAAATGCCATTTCCCGCGCCTGCATCCAGGAATCCAACAGCCGTGGGTGACTGACAAGGAACGGGGCCATGCCAAGACCGGTTGCATTGCCGATGCCCAGATGCCGTTTCAGGGTCCTGTCCAAAGGACTCTGTCCCAGGTGTTCGACCAGATCATGGGTGAACCCGCGGATCAGCCAGACGGTCAGCATCTCGGCCATGAACGGACCGCCCAGACCCGGGCGATCGGCAATATGCGCCCGGTCGGCGATGCCGAACTTGCCATTTCCGTACACCGCCGTGGTGCGCATAAGGTATCCGGTTTCGCGGATCCTCTGGGCATCGGGCTGTGACCCGCTGCGCAGCGATGACACGACATGTTCAAACAGGCGGACCGATTTGTTGGCGCGGCTCAGGATCAGGTCACGCGGCGTGAACCGGGCGGCCTCCTGCAGGGGGGCCGATGCGCAGATGCGCGCGATTTCGTCCTGATCGGGCACGCCGTCATAGAGAACATAGGCCGTGTCCCAGGCCGTGGCGATCACACGATCCGTGCGCTGATCTTCCGGCAGGCGCGATGAAACGGCGACCAGAGAATAGGAATGCCCGCCAAGGGTCACGGTATAGACCGCGTGCCCGTACCCCTCAGCGTCGATGTTCCAGACAGGGCGCGTCACTTGCGCCTTTTCATCGCGCACTCGCCGCAGCAAAGTAGGCAGGAACGACAACCGCGTCGGAAACGCCGCGCCCATCCGCGCCAATCGCATGACCTGCGCGGGGGGGCGGACCGGAATTGTTGGCGGGGCTGCGGTCATGTTCACGGCGGCTTCCTTGATGGCGACACCTGTATCAAGCGATATGGTTGCCTACTTCGGCCCGTTGTTTCAATTCAAAACACGACGCCCGCACCGCTTTTCGTGCGTTTGGGTCCTCAACCCGGGCCGGGCCACCTGACGGCAGCGCGCCCTGCGCCGTGCGATACGAGGCGCGCGCACGCAGTGGAAAAACGCATATTTGAGCCAATCCGTTTGGGGGAAAATTGCGGAACTTATCTACACTTCCGGCGGAATCAGTCAGCGGTCCACCCGCCATCGACAAGCAATGAGGTCCCCGTCACCATGGCCGAGGCCGGACTTGCCAGATAGAGAACGCTGCCCATGATGTCCTGCACTTCGCCGATACGGCCAAGTTTGATCTTGTCCTCGATCCAGGCCACTCGGTCGGGCCTGTTGAACGTCACCTCGGTCAAAGGCGTGCGGATGAACGTGGGGGCAACCGAATTGATGCGAATGCCATCCCCGCCCCATTCAATCGCCATGGCGCGGATCATCCCCTCAAGCCCCCATTTGGATGCGCAATAGACCGTGCGTTCGTCCCCGCCCACATGGCCCATCTGGCTTGAGATATGGATGATCGACCCGGGCTTACCCACGGCCTTGAGATTGCGGGCAACGCCCGTCGACAGGAAGTAGGCGGCTCGCAGGTTCAGCGCCGACACACGGTCAAAATCTTCCGGACGGGTGTCCAGCGCCGGGCCAAGATGCGCCGTTCCGGCAGAATTGACCAACAGGTCGAAAACCCGGTCGCCCAGCGCCTGTTCAACCGCGTCCAGATCGGAAATATCCAGGCTCAGCGCCTCGGCGGACCAGCCTTTGGCCTGCATCGCATCGACCGTGGCCTGAACACGATCCGCCCCGCGCGCCACACAGACCACATGCGCGCCGGCATCCGCCAAAGCCACCGCACAGCCCTGCCCGATGCCAGAGGACGCACCCGTGACGAGCGCGGTTTTCCCATCGAGACGAAAGGACGGCGGAGTGGGAAGCTGGGTCATTGAAAACACTCGACGGTCAGAATTTCCCGGCACCATTGCGCAGACGCAAACCAACATCAACCACCGCCCGCACGGATGCGAGGCAACGCATCTTCAAATAAGGACGAAGAATGCTTTCCACGCTATCGCGGTTCCCTTCGGGCCTGTTATCGGGGCATGAAGGACCATGCGCGTTTTAGAGAGGCCCCGATGAGCAATCCAAAATACTATTCGTCCCAGGGCGGCCATCCGGGACAGGACCAATTGCTGACCGACCGGGCGATGTTCACCACCGCCTATGCCGTGATCCCGAAAGGGACCATGCGGGACATCACCACCAGCTACCTGCCCCATTGGAGCGAAACGCGGCTTTGGGTCATCGCGCGTCCGCTCAGCGGGTTTGCCGAAACCTTTTCGCATTACATCATGGAGGTAACACCCGGCGGCGGCAGCACCCGGCCCGAGACGGACGATCAAGCCGAAGCCGTGTTGTTCGTCACCGATGGCGCGATCAGCCTGACCATCGACGATCAGACCCACGTTCTGGAGCCGGGCGGATATGCCTTCCTGCCGCCCGGATGCACATGGACCTTGTTCAACCGTGCTGGTCCGGCGGCGCGGTTCCACTGGATCCGCAAGGCCTATCAACCCGTCGATGGCATCGATACCCCGCCCGCCTTTGTCACCAACGAAACGGATGTCGCGCCCAACCCGATGCCGGGCACCGAAGGGCGTTGGGCTACCACCCGTTTTGTCGAACCCAATGACATGCGTCACGACATGCATGTGAACATCGTCACCTTCCAGCCCGGCGGCGTGATCCCGTTTCCCGAAACCCACGTGATGGAACACGGGTTGTTCGTTCTAGAGGGCAAGGCCGTCTATCGGCTCAACCAGGACTGGGTCGAGGTCGAAGCCGGCGATTACATGTGGCTGCGCGCCTTCTGCCCGCAAGCCTGTTATGCGGGGGGTCCGGGGCCGTTCCGCTATCTGCTCTACAAGGATGTGAACCGGCATATGCCCCTGCGTCCCGCCTTTGGATAACGCCGGGCATTGAGGTTGGTCAGTCCCCCTGCGATACCTGCGCCATGCGCATCGCGATCAACGGATTCGGCCGCATCGGCCGCACGATACTGCGTCAGGTCCTGACCGGGCCTGACACCGGCATCGATATTGTCCGGATCAACGATATCGCCCCGCTGGAAACCTGTGCCTATCTCTTTCAGTACGACAGCACCTTTGGCGTCTTTCCGGGCGAGGTTTCCACTGAGGGCAGCGCGCTTTGCGTGTCCGACCGGACCATCCCGTTTACCCAATCCGCAGACCTGACCAAATTGGACCTGTCCGGCGTTGACGTGGTCCTGGAATGCACCGGCATTGCGCGGACCTCGGATGTCGCCCAACGGGGTCTGAGCGCAGGGGCGCGCGCGGTCCTGATCTCCGGCCCTTCACCGGCCGCCGAAGTGACCGTGGTCTTTGGTGCCAACGACGACGCGCTGGGGCAGGCAAGGATCGTCTCCAACGCCTCGTGCACGACGAATGCGCTGGCGCCTCTGGTCAAGGTCATCCACCGCATCGCGGGTATCGACACCGCCCACATGACGACGATCCATTGTTACACCAATAGCCAGCCGATGGTGGATGCCCCGCGCGGCGATCTGGCGCGCAGCCGGGGTGGCGCGCAATCCATGGTGCCCACCACCAGCAGCGCAACGCATCTCATAGACGAGGTCTTGCCGGATCTCGCGGGGCGCATCACCGGCGCGGCTGTGCGCGTACCCGTGGCCAGCGTGTCGGCCATCGATCTTGTCGCGCACCTGCGCCAGCCGGTTGCCCCAGATGCCTTTGCCGCGGCGCTTCACGAGGCGGTTACGGCCTCACCTGTACTGGGATGGACAGAGGTGCCGCTGGTGTCCTCGGACCTGCGCAGCCGCCCTGAATCCCTTGTCATTGCGGCCCCCGAATTGCGGGTCCTCGACCGGCAGGTTCGGGTGTTCGGCTGGTATGACAATGAATGGGGGTTTTCCGCGCGCATGCTCGATCTCGCGGCCAGAATGGCGCGGCGGTCGATGGTCTGACTCTGTGTTGGCGGGCGGGGTCCGTCCGGGAACCCCGCCGACCCTTTGCTTAACCGCGTGTGCCGCGCCCGTGTCCCGCCATTCCGCCTGACACTTCTTCGGTTGCTTCCTCGGCCAGCTCCTCTGGCAGGATCAGGTTGAGAACAATCGCGATCAGCGCCGCAGGCAGAATGCCCGACGCCCCCAGCACCCGCAGCCAGTCGGGCAGATGCTGCAACGCGTTGGGTGCGCCCGGCGCGACGTTCATCACCTCAAGCTGCAGACCCAGACCCACGGACAGCGCCACGGCAAAGACCACCATGTTGCGGCGGTTCCACTGCACGTCGGACAGCATCGAAACGCCGGCGGCAACGACCATGCCAAACATGACGATCACGCCGCCGCCCAGAACCTCGATCGGGACGGTGCGGATCAGCCCGCCGACCTTGGGGATCAGCCCGCAGACGATCAGGAAGATGGCTCCGATGGTCACCACATGGCGGCTCATGACGCCGGTCATGGCGATCAGGCCGACGTTTTGGCTGAACGATGTGTTCGGCAGGCCGCCAAACAGGCCCGCGACGGCCGTACCCACACCATCGGCATAGGTCGCGCCCTGAATTTCCTGATCCGTCGCCTCGCGCCCGGCGCCGCCCTTGGTGATACCCGACACATCGCCAACGGTTTCAACCGCCGACACAAAGGCCATCAGGCAAAACCCGATCACCGCCGCCGCGCTGAATTCGAACCCGTATTTCAGGGGCTCCGGCAGTGCGAACGCCGCCGAACGGGCCCAGCTGGTGGCGATCGCATCAAAAGACAGCATTCCGACCATCAGCGCATAGACATACCCCACCAGTATCCCGATCAGCACCGCGGAAACCGACAGCATCCCCCGCGCAAAGAACTTGAGCCCCAGTGTGACGAAGATCACCACCAGCGCCGCCGACCAATTCAGCAGGCTGCCATATTCAGCCAGGTCACGCGCCTTGGCAGGAACACCGCCCGCCGCGTATTCGATGCCCACCTTTACCAGCGCCAGACCGATCATCGTCACCACCAGCCCGGTCACAAGCGGCGGCAGGGCAAAGCGTATCTTGCCAATGAACATCCCAAGGAAGGCATGGAAGATACCGCCCAGGATGACGCCTCCGTAAAGGGCGGCCAGACCGTCGACGCCTTTGCCCGCGACAAGCGGAATCATGATTGGAATGAACGCGAAGGATGTGCCCTGAACGATGGGCAACGCGGCCCCCACCGGCCCAACCGTGATCGTCTGCAACAAGGTCGCAACACCCGCAAACAGCATCGACATCTGGATCATGTAGAGCAATTCGGGAAAGTCGGGCGAATTGGAACCGAAGCCAAACCCCGCCGCGCCTGCGACGATGATCGCGGGTGTCACGTTGGAGACGAACATCGCAAGAACATGCTGAATGCCCAGCGGTATGGCCTTGTACAATGCAGGTGTGTAATTCGGGTCGCGCAGTTGTTCCGGCGTACCGATGGAAGCGTCAACCATGTCTGTGTCCTCTCGCTGTTGTGTCACGTTTCAGATGTCGCGTCTTTTCCCGCGCGACTTGAGCTTCAGTCCCGGTCAATGATGAACGGGGGATTGAACCAGTGTTCCTCAAGGTTATCGCCCGCGCCGATCCGGTCGATCACGGCAAAAAGCCCTGGCTCATGCAGCGGGGTCAGAACCCCGTGCCAGGTGCCAAGGTGAAAATTCACCACCTGCCCGGCCTGGGTTTCAAAGGCACGCGGCGTTCCGGGTTTGCCGCCCTCGTCCGGGGCGACGATCACCAGAAACGGGTGATGGGACATCGGGACAAAGGCTTGACTGCCCTCGGGGTGTCTTTCGACCATATCGAGGGTCAGCGGAAGCGTGCGCACCTCGGCCTTGAACAGGCTCAACCCCGCGCGCCCGTCGCCAAACTCCAGGGTCGCACGGTCATGATAGCGCCCGCAGAGCTCCTGATTAATGATCTTGTCCGCCTCGCCCGCGCAATCGATCAGATCACCAAAGGGCGTGAACGCCTCTTTCGTGATCGGCTGGATCGATATGCGCTGCGTCATGACGGCAGCACCGCGCGCAGACGCAATTCTGCGATCCGCTCGACCTGTCGGCAGGCGGTGGCGAATTCTTCGTCCCGTCCATTTTCGAGCCGCGCCTGAAACGCATCAAGGATACCTGCCTTGTCATGATCCCGCACAGCGATGATGAAGGGAAAGCCGAATTTCTGAACATAGCTGTCGTTCAGCCGGGTGAACGCCTCACGTTCCTCATCGGTCAGCGCATCCAACCCGGCCGAGGCCTGCTCCGCCGTTGAGTCCGTCGTCAGGCGCTTGGCCGCGGCCAGTTTTCCGGCCAGATCGGGATGCGCCTTGAGAACGGCCAGCTTTTCGTCCTCGGACGCGCTGCGAAACACCCGCGCCAAAGCGTTGTGCAAGCCGCCCGCCGTATCGTGCGCCGGCCCCAGTTCCAGCGCATGGGCGCGCTCGGCGATCCAGGGCGAATGTTCGAAAATCCCGCCGTATTCGGAAACAAACCGCGCAAGCGGCATTTGCGACGGTCGCTCGCGCGGCTCAAACGGATGCGTTGCCGCCCAATGCCGTGCGATCTGCTGGCGCGTGGCAAACCACACGTCCGCGTGTTCGCGCACATGGTCCAGAAACCGCTCTAACGCCCGGATACGCCCGGGACGCCCCACAAGACGGCAATGCAGACCAATCGACATCATCTTGGGCGCGCCGGCGGCACCTTCGGCGTATAGCGCGTCAAACGTATCACGCAGATAGGCAAGGAACTGATCGCCCGAATTGAAGCCTTGCGGGGTGGCGAACCGCATGTCGTTGCAATCCAGCGTGTAGGGAACGTTCAGTTGCGCGCGGTCTTCGAACTGCATCCAATATGGCAAATCATCGGCATAAGTATCTGCCACATAATCAAAACACCCGGTTTCCGCCGCAAGGCGCACGGTGTTGTCGGAACACCGGCCAGTGTACCATCCCCTGGGCGGTTCCCCCACGACTTCGGTGTGCAGCCGGATCGCCGCGTCCATGTCGGCGCGTTCATCCGCTTCGGTCGCGTCCTTGTATTCCACCCACTTCAACCCGTGGCTGGCAATCTCCCAGCCGGCGTCCTTCATCGCCGCGACCTGATCCGGGGACCGCGCAAGCGCACTGGCAACCCCGTAAACGGTGATCGGCAAATCCTGCATCAGCCGGTGCAAACGCCAGAACCCCGCGCGCGCCCCGTATTCATAGATCGACTCCATGTTCCAGTGCCGCTGCCCCGGCCAGGGCGCGGCCCCGACGATCTCGGACAGGAACGCCTCGGACGCGGCATCGCCATGCAGGATGTTGTTTTCCCCGCCTTCTTCGTAGTTCAGAACAATCTGCACCGCGATCCTGGCCCCACCCGGCCACACAGGGTTCGGCGGGTTGGCCCCATAGCCAATCATGTCGCGGGGATATCTGTTCATCTGGACCTCCGGTTCGGTCTTTCCTAAGCCATAACAATGCTCTGGTTTTTCAAATAAATGCAAAAGCATTGTCAAAAACACCGGATTTGCACAAAGCTGCATCCTGCGGCACACCGGATGCAGAAAGAGGAGGCTTTGCAATGACGGGCTATCTGACCACACATGTTCTGGATACGGCACGCGGTTGCCCGGCCGAGGGCGTCAAAATCGAGCTGTACCGGATTGAACGGGACAGCCGCATGCTGCTGAACACGCTGCACACCAATTCGGATGGCCGGACAGACGCGCACATCCTGCCCGATTCCGATTTCGCAACAGGCAGCTACGAGCTGATCTTTCACGCGGGGCCCTATCTGGACGACATTGGCGTTACCGCCGAAAACCCGCGGTTTCTGGATATCATCCCGATCCGCTTTGGCATGTCCGAACCCCTGCACTATCACGTGCCGCTACTGCTTTCGCCGTTCGGATATTCGACCTACCGCGGCAGCTGATACGCCGCCATTCGCGTTTACAACTGGAATTGCAGGGTCAGTTTGCTGCCGTTTTCGGTCAGGCTGTGATCGAGAACGCCGCCCAGTTGCGAGGCCGAGGCCTCGACCAGCCCCTGACCCAGACCGGTTTCCCTAGTGGCGTCGGCAGGTATGCCGTTTGCCCCGACGCCGTCGTCGCGACAGATCAGGTCAATCGTGCCGTCAGCCGCCACGTCCATCGTGATCGAGACCGTTCCCCGGCGCCCGTCGGGGAACCCGTGCTTGATCGAATTGGCGACAAATTCGCTGATAATCATGCCCAACGCCGATGCTTTTTGCGAATGCACGAGGCAGCGATCGACCTGATGCATGATAGTGATCCTGTCCGGGGCGCTGCTTTGCAGATAGCTGGCGACGCGGGCCAGAAAATCCTGCAGGTCGACTTGGTCGACATGTGACGCGTATTGCAGTTCTTCGTGCAGTGCACTGACCGCATCGACGCGCCGTTGAATGGCATCCAATGCCTCGAGCGCCTGTTCGCCCTGCACCTTGCGCCGGTAAAGACGCACAAAGGAGGACACCGTTTGAAGCGAGTTCTTGACCCGGTGGTCCATTTCGCCTTGCAGAATTTCCTTTTCGCGCAGGGCGCGGCGCAGTTCGATCTGTTGCATGACCTGCCCGGCCAGCACGCGCAGCGTTTCGCGTTGCAGGTCGTTTAGTTCGCGCGGTTTCTGATCGAGTATACACAGTGTCCCAATCGGCAGACCGTTCGAGGCCATCAACGGTGCAGCAGCGTAAAACCGGATATTGTCATCGCCGCGAACCAAAGGGTTATCGGCCGTGCGCTGATCATTGCGCGTGTCGGAAATCTCAAAGAACGACTCTTCAAGGATCGCGTGCGAGCAGATGGATTTGTCCAATGGCGTTTCGGCGTCATCGAAACCGATACGGGCCTTGAACCACTGGCGATCCTCATCAACCAGACTGATCAGCGATATCGGCGTTTCGCAGATCCGCGACGCCAGTTGAACGATGTCATCGAAATCGGCCTCTTGCGCCGTATCGAGAATACCCAAACGATGCAGAGTCTCCAGACGTTCGGATTGGTCCGGATGGATATCGGCCAACATGGAAATGCCTCACAGGATAACAGGCGAAGTTGGTTTTTGGTGGTCTGAACTGAATGCGCGAACTGTTGGCACCAAAAAATTATGTTCCCGCCAAAAACGCAAGTGAAAAGATATCAAAGGGATGCATCTATTCCCCGAACAACAGGCCCGTCCCCGCGCCCAATACGGTGGGGTGTCAAGACACGGCTGCCACGGCGTCTTCGGCGCTTTGAACGGCTTTGGTCAGCGAGCGGGTGGCATATTCCAGAAACAGCCTTGATTTCGGGTCCTGATGGCGGCGGTGGGTGTAAAGACAGGCCATTTGCACAGGAACAGGCGGCGTTTCCTGCGCGACCTGCACCAGGGCCCCCGAAATCAGATGGTCGGCCACTTCGAACACGGGTTTCAACACGATCCCCTGACCCGACAGGGCCCAATTGGTCAGAACATCACCATCGTCGCATTCATACCGCCCGGCCACAGGGAATTTTCGTGGCCCATCGGGCGTGTCCAGCGTCCATTGGAATTCCGTGGCGCCCGGAAACCGCAGACTGAGGCATTCATGTTTCTCGGCGATCAGTGCATCTCCGTCGCGCGGCGCGCCGCGTACCGCGATGTAATCCGGGGCCGCACACAGAACGCGTTGGCAGTCGGCGATTTTGCGGATGCGCAAGGTACTGTCGGCCGGCTGACCCAGAAAAAACGCCAGATCCAGCCCCTCGGTCGTCAGGTCTACCTTTCGATCACTCAGGCGCAACCGCAGGTCAATCTCGGGATATTTCTCCAGGAATTCGGGCACACGCGGGGCGATCAACCGCCGCCCAATCCCCAGCGGCGCCGCCACGAACAGGGACCCGCGCGGGTTGTCGGTCAGGCTCATCACATCGGCCTCGGCCGTCTCGACGGACTCGAGCACCTGACAGGCACCACGGTAAAACGCCTTGCCCTGCTCGGTCGGTGTCAAATGGCGTGTTGTCCGCTGAAACAGCCGGACGTTCAGATGGTTTTCCAGTTGCGAAATCCGGGCCGATGTCACAGCCGGAGAAATCCGCATGTCCCGCCCTGCGGCAGACATGCTGCCCAGTTCGAAAACGCGAACAAAGGTTCGTATGTTGTCGAGATAGGACATTGTTCCCTGATTTTTGATAATCGCAAAGCTTTCTGGCAGAGTATCAAAACAAACCGGACATGCCCAGATTGATAAACATCGTGCCGCGTGGCGAATCCGATGCCTTTTGACCAGCCAAAAAGCGCCTGTGACAAAAACGTGGGAACAGAAGCGCCGGTAAACAGTTTAACCTGTGTCAGCCGCCGTGATAGAGGCAATAAACGTTTTTGGATTTCGCCTGTGTCTGAGTCTTTCGCCAAAACACCAAGACATTTCCCGGCCCTGCTGCTGAGGTCGGTTTTCGTTCTCTGTGCCGTGGCGCTGTTTCTGCTCCCCAACCGGCTTTTGGCGCTCGAGACACAGTTTTCCTCGCCCGGTACATCTGATGATCTGTCGGCACGATTGCGCGCCGCCTCGGCCACGCTTTCTGCGCGGGCAAACGGGCTCGACACCGCGCAGGAACTTTTTGCCGCTTCGCTGTCGGACTACCGCACCCTGATCCAGGTCTTGTATGACGCCGGATATTTCAGCCCAGTCATCAACATCCGCCTTGATGGGCGCGAGGCGGCGACCATTCCGCTGATCACCCCGCCGTCCCAAATCAATCGCATTGAAATCAGCGTCCAGACCGGTCCGGCCTTCCGCTTTGGCACTGCGCGCATCGCCCCTCTGGCGCCCGGAACTGAACTGCCAAAGGGGTTCGCGCGCGGACAACCGGCCGGAACAGGCATCCTGCGCGAGGCAACCCTGGCCGGGCGCGACGGTTGGCGGCGCGTTGGCCACGCCAAGGCGTCGGTAGGCGGTCAGAAAATCATCGCCGACCACCCCAAGGCCATTCTGAATGCGGATGTCACCCTGATTCCGGGGCGGAAACTGACCTTCGGGACGTTGAAAGTCTCCGGTGCAGACCGCGTGCGCACCGAAGCGATCCGCCGCATTGCGGGCATCCCGACGGGCCAGGTCTATAGCCCTGAAATGGTGCAGCGAATTGGCGCGCGTCTGCGGCGGACGGGTGCGTTTTCTTCGGTCTCGATCATCGAATCCGAAAACGCAAACGCCGATGGATCACTGGATTTCACCGCGTCGGTCACCGAGCAGTTGCCGCGCCGGATCACATTCGGCGGCGAGGTCGCGACCAACACCGGTGTCGCCCTGTCGGCGATCTGGATTCACCGCAACCTGTTCGGCGCCGCCGAGCGTTTGCGCATCGAAGGGGTGTTGCGCAATATCGGCGGCAGCGAGGATCTGGATGGCAAGTTTTCCATCCGGCTCGACAATCCCGCCCGATTGGGGCCTGACAACAACCTGTTTTACCTCGGCGAATTCGAAAAATTCGAACGGCAGCACTATGACATTGAGCGCGTCATGTTCGGCGTCGGCGTGCGCCGCGTGATTTCAGAGGACCTCTATGCCGAGGCGACCCTTCTGGCCAGTTCCAGCAACACCAACGACGTTTTTGGGGACCGCCGGTTTAAGCTGGTGTCCCTGCCCCTGCACGCCGAACTGGACCGGCGCGATGCGCGCGACAGTGCCACGAGGGGATATTTCCTTGATGCCCGCCTCACCCCGTTTGCCGGTCTCAGCGGCGCGGCCTCGGGCATTTCCGCGCACATCGACGGGCGCGCCTATCTCAGCCTGACCGACACAGGCTCGGTGGTCTTGGCAGGTCGCCTGCAACTAGGATCTGTTCTGGGGGCCAGCCTGTCCGAGATTTCGCCCGAATACTTGTTTTTCTCTGGCGGAGCCGGAACAGTCCGGGGGCAACCTTTTCAGTCCCTCGGCATCCCCATCGGAGCAGGCATCGCAGGCGGACGGTCCATTCTGGCCGCCAGCGCCGAGCTGCGCGCGCGTGTCAGCAACAAAATCTCGCTCGTCGGGTTTTACGATTTTGGCGCCGTGGACAGCCGCGGGTTTGTTCAGGGCGGATCGCGCCAGCATTCGGGCGCGGGCATTGGCGTGCGCTATGATCTGGGGGCCTTTGGGCCGATCCGACTGGATCTGGCGATGCCGGTCGATGGTGACACAGGTGACGGGCTGCAATTTTATATCGGGATCGGACAAGCGTTTTGATCAGGCTGTTCACATATGTGCTGGTATTCCTTTTGGGGCTGAGCCAGACCGCCGTGGCCCAGGAACAGGAGGCCGGTGCCGAGGCGGGTGGGTTTCTGGTTGAACTTCTGCAGGACAATCTGTCGGGCGAAAACCGTAATATCCGTGTCACCGGCCTTGACGGCGCGTTCAGCTCAAAGGCCACGATCGAAAAGATCGAGGTTTCCGATGATGACGGGGTCTGGATGACCGTCTCCGGGGCCGAACTTGACTGGAACCGTCTTGCCCTGTTGCGCGGCAATTTTGTCGTGAACACGTTGCGTGCTGACAGCATCGTCATCGACAGAAAGCCGGGACCAACCAAACAGGACGAAACCCTGCCCAGCCCCGAGGCGCAGGGGTTCCAGCTCCCGGAGTTGCCGGTGTCCGTGAACATCGGTGAAATCGCCGTGGACCGGCTCAAACTGGATCCATCCCTGACCGGGATCGGGGCCGAGATGTCGGTCTTGGGCAACCTCTTGCTCGACGCCGGCAAGCTGGACAGCCGGCTGGCCATATCGCGGCTGGACCGACCCACCGACCTGCTCGATCTCAAGGGGCAGTTTGCGAATGACACGGGGCAGATCACCCTGGATCTGATCCTGACCGAGGCTGAAAACGGGCTTTTGTCCGAAGTTCTCAACATCCCGGAGCGTCCGGCGATCAAATTTACCGCCCAAGGCCAGGGCACGGTTTCCGATTTTGAGACAGATATCAGCCTTGCCACGGATGCCACCGAAAGGCTGACGGGGCAGGTTTTCCTGAAACAACCCGATCAACCCGCCCAGCCGGACATCAAACCGGACACGGTTTTCGGGGCCAATCTGTCCGGCGATCTGCGCCCGCTGATGGCAGAACGGTTTCGCGACTTTTTTGGCCCCGCTGCGCAGTTGGAGCTGGCCGGGCTCGCCACAGGCGACGGCGCGCTTGGCATCGACCGGTTTGCCTTGGCAACCGAAGCTTTATCACTGACCGGCGCTCTGAATATCGCGGCCAGCGGAGGTCTCGATCAGGTCACGCTGACCGGGACCATCGGCCATGACGACCGCCACCCTGTCGTCCTGCCGATTTCGGGAGTGACGACCACCATTCGCTCGGCCGACATCGCTGCCGAATTCGATGCCACGGTCAGTTCGCTCTGGCAGGCAGATGTGCTGATCACCGGGGTCGACCGGCCCGATCTGAAGATCGCACAGGCCAATCTCTCCGCACTGGGCGAGCTGATCCAAACCGATGGGACGGAATTGACCGGAGATGTCACAGCCAACCTGAATGGTGTGGATTTCGCGGACCAGTCCCTGCGCGAGGCCGTCGGCGAAATACTGGATTTGAGGGGCGAATTCGCCTGGTCCAGCGATCAGTCGCTGAAACTCAATGGGTTCCGTTTTCAGGGTGCCGATTACATGGCGCATGTTGATGCCGATATCAGCGGTCTGGACAGCGGGTTGGAAATTGACGGCACCGCCCGGATCGACGCGCAGGATATGTCCCGGTTTTCGGCGCTGGCCGGGCGTCCCCTTGCGGGCGCCATCAGCGGATCGCTCAGCGGTACAGGATCGCCCCTGGGCGGCATGTTCGACATTCGCGCCGCTGTGCGGACCGCCGATCTGGCCGTCGGCATTGCACAGCTTGATGCGCTGACCATGGGCGAGACCGATATTTCACTGGACGCCGCGCGCGATGCAACCGGAACGACACTGCGCGACTTCCAACTGCGCAACGCCGCCTTGGATCTCAGCGCCGATGGCGTTCTGCGCAGTTCGGGCAGCTCATTGTCACTGGCCGCTGCCCTTGACGATCTTGGCCGCGTCGTTCCGCAAATTCCGGGTCCCGTGGCGTTGGACGCAACGTTGCGCCAGACAGCAGGGTCCGACGTGTTGGTAACCGCGAATGTGGCCGGTCCCGAAAACTCGACGCTCAAGACCAATGCGACCATCACCAGCGACCAACGCGTCAATCTGGACTTTGACGGGGTGGTCACCTTCCTTGACCGCTTCGTTCCCCAGTTGACTGGCAATGTTGCAGTTGTGGGTACCGCCGAACGTTCTGCCGGGGCCAAGTGGTCCATCGAAACCCGCACCGAGGGGTCTGCCGGCCTGTCCGGAACGATCGACGCAACATATGACGAGACGGATGGCAGTGCCGAAGTCACCTTTGATGCGGCGCTGGACCGGATCGAACGGTTCATTTCCGAAATTGCAGGTCGGCTGCAAGCGAGAGGACAGGCGCAAAAGGCAGGGACGCTCTGGACTGTCGCCGCGGACGCCAATGGCCCCGGCGGCATATCGGCAAACCTGTCGGGCACCTTCGATCAGCAGACAAACCGTGCCGACATGTCGGCGCGCGGACAGGCGCAACTGGGGCTGGCCAACACGGTGGTCCGCCCCAATTCGGTCAGCGGGCTGGGCCGTTTCGACCTTGCACTGCGCGGGGCACCGCAATTGGGAAACGTCAGCGGAACGCTCACCACCGCTGACGCCGTTCTGGCGCTGCCGGATCTGGCCCAGACCATTCAGGACATCGACGCGACCATCGCCCTGGCCGGTGGACAGGCGCAGATCACCGCCACCGGTGCGCCGCGTGCAGGTGGCCGGTTCCGTGCCAGCGGCCCCGTCGCCCTGGGCGCACCCTACACGGCGTCACTGGACGTTGTTCTGAACGGGATCGTTCTGACGGACAATATCAGCTACACCAGTTCGGCCGATGGGCAGCTGCGGTTTCGCGGCCCTCTGGGCGGCGGGGGAACACTTTCGGGACAAATTGATTTCGGCGAAACCGAAATCAATATTGCCACCGTATCGGGTGCGATTGGCGCCGCTCCGATCCCGAACATAACCCATGTCGGCGAACCCACCGCAGTGCGCGCGACCCGGGCACGGGCCAACCTGCTTGAGGTCGGCGGAAACGGCGCCGGTCCCGTGATCGGCCTCAATCTCGTTCTAAGTGCGCCGCGCCGCGTGTTTGCGCGCGGCCGGGGGCTGAACGCGGAACTGGGTGGCAACATTCTGGTCCGGGGTACCACGGCCCGGGTTGTGCCATCTGGTCAGATCTCGCTGATCCGCGGCACCTTCGACATCCTCGGACGTCGTCTGAAACTGGACGAAGGGCGCGTCTCGCTACAGGGGAAACTGGAACCGTTCCTGCAGTTCCTGGCAACGACCCCCACATCCGAAGGTCAGGCGACCTTGTCGATATCCGGCCCGATGAATGCGCCTGTGATCGAAGTCTTTTCCACCCCCGAACGGCCCAGCGAAGAGGCCCTTGCCATGCTGTTGTTTGGGGACAAGTTCACCGAATTGTCGCCAATCAAGATCGCCCAACTGGCAGCACAGCTTGCCACGCTCGGCGGGTCGGGCGGCGGTGTGACCGGCAAGGCCCGCGAGGGTCTGGGCGTCGATGTTCTGGACATCGGCACCGATGTCGAAGGCAATCCGCAGGTCGGTGTCGGCTCTTACCTGTCGGAAAATGTCTATACCGACATCACCGTGAATTCGCAGGGCCAGAGCGAGATCAACCTGAACCTCGATGTCTCAAAGAACCTCACGCTGAAGGGATCGGTGGACAATGTCGGGGAAACCGGTGTTGGTTTGTTCTATCAACGCGATTACTGAGGTCGGATCGTCCCGGTTGTCGCAGGCCTGCGCAACAAGAGAGACACCAGGATGACCTTCACCACCCGCCCCGAGATCACCGGCACGTTCGGCGTTGCTACCTCGACCCACTGGATCGCCTCGGCGGTCGGGATGCGCATGCTGGAACTCGGCGGCAATGCCTTTGATGCCGCCGTCGCGATGGGGTTCGTTCTGCAGGTGGTCGAGCCGCATCTGAATGGGCCGCTTGGCGATCTGCCCGCGTTGATCTGGCCGGCCGGACAGGATCAGCCCACGGTGATTTGTGGTCAGGGGACCGCTCCCGCCGGGGCCACAATCGCGCACTATCGCGCCGAGGGGCTGGACCTTGTCCCCGGCTCCGGGCTGCTGGCGACGGTCATTCCCGGCGCGTTCGACGCCTGGATGCTGATGCTGCGCGATCACGGTCAATTGCCCCTGCGCACTGTTCTGGAACCGGCCATCCATTACGCGAGAGCTGGCCACCCGGTTCTGGCCCGGGTCAGCGCCACGATTGCCGGACTGGCCGAATTCTTCGAACAGGAATGGCCGACCTCGCACGCCATCTGGCTGCCCGGCGGAACGCCGCCGCAGCCCTGCGCCCTGTTCAGGAATCCCGATCTGGCCGCCACATGGGAGCGCCTTTTGTCCGAGGCGGAAACCCACACCGGGCGCGAGGCTCAGATCAATGCCGCGCGCGATGCGTTCTACAAGGGGTTTATCGCCGAAACGATCGACAACTATCTGCGCGCGGCCTGCGTGATGGACGCCACCGGGGAACGGCGCAAGGGCGTTCTGACCGGGCAGGACATGGCCCAATGGCAGGCCAGCTATGAACCCGCACTCAGCACCGGATACCATGGATGGGAGGTTTTCAAGCCCGGCTTCTGGTCTCAGGGGCCAACCCTGCTGCAGTCACTTAATATCCTGTCCGGGTTGAACGTGGACCTGGATGACCCCGCCGAATTCGTTCATTTGGTCACCGAGACGATCAAGCTCAGCTTTGCCGATCGCGAGGCGTATTATGGCGACGCCGACGTGGGCCTGCCCCATGATCGCCTGCTCAGCGCGGACTACGGCGAAACGCGCCGCGCCCTGATCGGGGCGCGGGCATCGCTGGATCAGCGACCGGGCCATCTGGACGGTTTTGCGCACCTTGCCCAAGCGGCGATTGACCGCGCGTCGATGACCGTGAATGCCCCGGCTGGCGCGGGGGCGGGCGAACCGACAATGGCCCATCTCAGTGAAAAACGCGGTGACACGGTCCATCTCGATGTGATCGACCGATGGGGCAACATGGTTTCGGCCACCCCGTCCGGCGGCTGGCTGCAATCTTCCCCTGTTGTTCCAGGCCTCGGCATGGCGCTGAATTCGCGTGCCCAGATGTTCTGGCTCGACGAAGGGTTGCCCAGTTCGCTGGCGCCGGGGCTGCGCCCGCGCACCACCCTGTCGCCATCGATGGCCCGCCGCGCGGATGGCACGCGCCTTGCCTTCGGCACCCCGGGCGGGGATCAGCAGGACCAATGGCAACTGATCTACTTTCTGCGTCTGGTGCACGGGTCAGCCAACCTTCAGGCCGCCATCGACGCACCACTGTTTCACACCACCCATTTCCAAAGTTCGTTTTATCCGCGTGCTGCACGTCGCGGGCATCTGATGATCGAACCGGCCTTTGGCGATGCGGTCATCGCCGATCTACGCGACCGGGGCCATGATATCGAGCTTGCGCAGGACTGGACCGTGGGCCGCCTGACCGCTGCTGCGCGCGAGGTTGACGGGCTGCTCAAGGCCGCCGCCACCCCACGTTTGATGCAGGCCTACGCGGTGGGCCGTTAGGGCAGCGCGACCGCCACCCGCGCCGCGCCGGTCAGGGCGGCGCCATCATCGGTGATCAGACGGACGGGGACCTGCGCCACAAGATCGGCAAATGGCCCCGGCACATCAAAGGCCGACAGGAACGTCGCCTGTGTCTGTGCGCCCAAGGCGCCACGCGCGACGCCCCCGGCAAAATACATTCCCGCAAGAGGCAGATACTGGAACACAAGTTCGCGGCTGAATATGCCCAGAAGGCGCATCAAAAGGTCCACGGTTTCGCGCGCTTTTCCCTGGGATGCCGCCGCAGCAATGTCATGTGACGGGTCGCTACAGCCCCCGGTGATGACCCGGTGCAGGTCGCTTACGCCGCGCCCTGAAAACAGATCCTCCGCCGTGGCGAACCGGCGCGCCTCTGGCCCGATCACGTCATGGAGCGTGTCGCGCACACTGATGGGCAGGCTCGCATGACCCAGTTCGGCCCCGATCACCGTGAGCCCCGCATCGCCTTCCTTGGCGAGACAGACGTTGAACCCGGTCCCCAGACCCACCACCAGAGACTGTCCGTTGCTCGGCCCCGTCCCAAGCGCTGGCCTGATCAGATCGACCTGATCATTCCGCAACCCCGGCAGGGACTGACCCAGGGCGACCAGATCGTTGATCAGTTGCACCTTTGCGGTGCCGGACCCCGGCAAGACCTGCGCAATCTGATCCAGCTCGAACGTCCAGTTCCGGTTGGTCAGCCGCGCCCGGTGTGACGTCACCGGCCCCGCCACCGCCACACAGGCGGCAGTGACCTCACCAACTCTACGGGTCGCAAGATAGGCCGCCAGACAGGCCTCGAAAGACGAAAATTCATCGTTGGCAAAGCGCGCAATATCGCGGGGGATGCCGTCGGTTTCGCAAAGGGCAATCCGGGTGTTGGTGCCACCAACGTCAGAAACGAGAATGGTCACTGCGCGCCCCACCCCTCAGGTGATCAATTGAATGTGACGGGGCCATGCGTCAGTCCGCGCCTTGATGCGGGTGTTTGCCCAGAATGATCATGCCCAGCAGGTCATCGTCGGTCACATCGTCTACATCGACAGTGCCCACCAGTTTGCCGTTCTTCATCACGCTGGCCCGATCGCACAGTTTCATCACATCGTGGATGTCGTGGCTGATCAGGAAAATCCCGATCCCCTGCGCCTTGAGCTGTTGAATCAACTCGGCCACCATCTGCGTTTCGTGCGGGCCAAGGGCTGCGGTCGGTTCGTCCATGATCAGGATCTTGGCGTCGAAATAGACCGCCCGCGCAATCGCGACCGATTGGCGCTGACCGCCGGACAGGGCCGAAACCGGGTCCGAAAATTTCTGAAAATTGGGGTTGAGCCGCGCCATGATCTTGCGGGTTTCCGCCTCCATCGCGTCATCATCCACCAGCCCGAACGGCGTGACCAGTTCGCGCCCCAGGAACAGGTTGCTGGACGCATCCAGATTGTCCGCCAGTGCCAGCGTCTGATAGATGGTTTCGATGTTATAGCGGCGCGCATCGCGCGGGTTGGCGATATGGGCCTTTTCACCGTTGATGAAAATCTCGCCTGAATCCGCGTGATAGGCGCCCGACAGGATCTTGATCAGGGTCGATTTCCCGGCCCCGTTATGGCCCAGCAGGCCGACGACCTCACCGGAGTACAAATCGACACTCACGTGATCGACCGCGTGCACACCGCCAAAGCTGATGCAGATGTCACGCATTTCGACAAGTGGGGTGCTCATCATGCCTCTCCCGTCCGTTTGCGATAAAGAATGTCGATCAGCACGGCCAGAACCAGAACCGCACCGACAACGATGTTCTGCAGCGGAGCATCCACGCCTACCATCGCCATGCCCGATTGCAGCGACTGCATGATCAGCGCGCCCAGAATGGCACCGTGAATGGTTCCGATACCCCCGGCAAGCGCGGTGCCGCCGATTACTGCTGCGGCGATGACGCGCAATTCATCCAGCGTGCCAATATCATTGGAGTGATTGGTCAGGCGCGCCGATGCAACCACCGCCGAAATCGCGCACAAGGCCCCCATCAGCGCAAAAATCTTGACGGTCAGCCAGCGGGTGTTGATCCCGCTCAGTTCCGCCGCATCCGGGTTGCCGCCGGTGGCAAAGATATACCGTCCCAGCCGCGTCCGGCGGGCCAGAACGGTCATGGCAATGGCAATCGCGATCAGCAACAGGACCGACACCGGAATGCCATAGGATCGCGTGAACCCGTCAGGCATAACTTCACCCCGCGCCTCGAAAAGCCGTTCGAGCTTACGCGCGGGGACCTCATAGGCGTTCAGCGTCGCCACGAACCCCAGGATCACGGTGGCTGCAATTGCAGCCAGTGCTGCCTCGGCCCAGACCGGTTTTACTGAAAACCCGTGCCTGATCTTGTTGCGCCGCGCACTGTAGAGCCCGTAAAGCGCCGCCAGCAACGCCAAGCACCCGACAACCCAAGACCATGTCGCCCCGAGCGTGCCGTTGATGCCGCCGAATTTCTGAAATGTCTCGTCCAGCGGGCCAATGGTTTTGCCGCTGGTCAGATACCAGCCCACATTGCGCCAGACCAACAACCCGCCCAGCGTCACGATAAAGGCCGGGATGGTGAGATAACCGACAAGATAGCCATGAAAGGCCCCGATCAGTGTGCCGGTGACCAGCCCGACGGCGATACTGATCCACGGGATCAGCGGATGGCCCAGATCAAGGCCCAGAACCTGGGGCAGAAACGCGGTCTGCGTCATCGCCATCACCGCCGAACAGGTCGCCAGAAGCGCCCCGACCGACAGGTCGATGTGGCGCGTGACGATGATGAACACCATCCCCGTCGCCATGATCGCCACTGAAACGGTCTGGATCGTCAGGTTGAACACGTTGCGCGGTGTCAGGAACCGGCCGCCCGTCATCAGGTCGAACGCGACACATAGCGCAACGAAAGCACCGATCATGCCCAGCAGCCGCAGATCAAGCTCAAGCAGCTGGATTACATTCTTGCGCGGGGGAACGGGGGTTTGGGAAGTCTCGGACTGGGTCATTTGATGTCCTGCAAGTTGCCCATGCCCCATCCGGTTGCGAACGGGGCACGGGTCTCCGTGAGTGATCAGTTACAGGGGGCCGGACCGTCGGTCACGCCCTGGCAGAGTGCGTCCTTGGTGATCCAGCCGGCATCGACAACAGCACTCAGATTGTCCCGTGTCACCGGCATCGGTGCCAGGAACATGGCGGTCATCGTGGTGCCTGCGGGCGATGTCCACTCGCCTGCCCCCTCCACGTCGGCCATAGCGGTGCCATTGGCCAGCACCACGGCAATTTCGCCCGCTGCGCGGCCCAGATCGCGCGCGTCTTTCCAGACGCTGACGGTTTGGGTGCCCTTGGCAACACGGTTCAGCGCGGCGTGATCGCCGTCCTGACCAGACACCGGAATACCGTCCATGCCCTGTGCGGTCAGGGCCGCAACAACGCCGCCTGCTGTCCCGTCGTTAGACGCCACCACGGCATCGACCTTGTTATCCGCCCCGGTCAGGATCTGCTCCATGTTGCGCTGCGCATTGGCGGGCAACCACCCGTCGGTATAGGCCTCGGCGACGATCTCGATGTCACCCTTGTCGATTGCCGCCTGCAAAACCTCCTGCTGGCCCCCGCGCAGAAAATCGGCGTTCGGGTCGGTGGGCGACCCTTTGATCATGACGTATTTACCGGTGGGCGCGGCGGCCAGAACGGCACGCGCCTGCATCCGGCCCACTTCGACGTTGTCGAATGTCAGGTAAAAGGCACGGTTGTCTTCGATCAGACGGTCATAGCCGACAACCGGAATACCTTCGTCGGCAGCCGCCTGAACCGCCGGGCCAATCGCCTGGGCGTCCTGCGCGAGGATGATCAGGGCATCAACGCCCTGCGCGATCAGGCTTTCCACGTCGGAAAGCTGTTTGGCGGACGAACTTTGCGCGTCTGCCGACACATAGGCCACCCCAGCCGCGTCCAACGCTGCCTTGATCGCCGCCTCATCCGTTTTCCAGCGTTCTTCCTGAAAATTGGACCAGCTGACGCCAACCGTCAAATCCGCGGCCATGGCCGCAGTGCCCAGAAACGCGCCGGCAATAACCGCTGTCGCGGATGCAAAAATCTTCATGGTCTCCCTCCAAAACTGTTGCGCCGCCGCTCTTTTGTCCTCCGCGGTGGCGTGCCCGGAAATGGTGATGTATTTTAATTTGAAAATCAAATTAATTCGTCTACTCTAAACCCGCGCCACGTTTACGGCTAAGACTGAAACACCTGCTGCGGCGACTGTGACCCCGCAAAAGGACAGGTTGAACGCGGGTATCAAATTTTAAATGGCTGTTTTGCAAAGAGAATACGGACGACGGCGCCTGTTGGCCCAGATACGTCAGGCGGGCCGGATTCCGCGCATTGAACTGTCTGACCTGACCGGGATCAGCCGCGCAACCGTCACGACGATCACCGCCGAACTTTTGCAAAATGGCCTGATCGAAGAAATCCCGCGCGATGAAACCGAATCCGATACGCGGCGTGGCCGCCCGCGTGTCGATCTCAAGATTCGCGGCGCGGCGCACCTGATTGCCGGGGTCAAAGTCTCGAACCGCCAACTGTCCTTGGTGCTTCTTGATTTCGAAGGCACCCAACTGGCGGAACTGGAAACCGAACTGCCCGCCCCAGTGCTCAGCCCCGATGATCTGGCCTTGGCCATTAAAACGGCTGTCGATCAACTGGCGCAAAATGCCGGCCATCAACTTGCCGATATCTCGGGCGTGGGCGTCGGCATCGCCGGGATTGTCGAGGCCGTGGGCGGGTTTGTCTATTGGTCCCCGTCCCTGTCGGAACGAAACGTGGAATTCGGGGCTGTCCTGACCCGGAACATGGGCGTCCCGGCCTTTGTGGATAATGACGCAAATCTGGTTGCCGTGGCGGAAAAAAACTTTGGCCTCGGTCAAACCCATACTGATTTCATCGTCGTGACCATAGAATCCGGCGTCGGCATGGGGCTGGTCATCGGCGGAGACCTTTATCGCGGCACCCGGGGCTGTGGTGCGGAATTCGGCCATACCAAGGTGCACCTCGACGGGGCGCTGTGCCGTTGTGGTCAGCGTGGCTGTCTTGAGGCTTATGTCGCCGATTACGCCCTGGTGCGCGAGGCGCTGACCATCCCGGGCGCCGATCCGTCCGCCCCGCCGGCCGATCGGATCGAAACCCTGCTCGCCGCCGCGCGCAAGGGAGACCCGACCGCAAAAAGCATCGTCAGCCGAGCCGGGCGCATGTTTGCCTTGGGCCTTGCCAATCTGGTCAACATCTTCGACCCCGAACTGATTATTCTGGCCGGGGAACAGATGAAATTCGACCACCTCTATTCCCCCGAGGTGATCGAAGCGATGCGCAAATCCATCATTCAGGTCGACAGGGACCCGCCCGAGGTGGCCGTTCACAAATGGGGAAACCTGATGTGGGCGCGCGGGGCCGCGGCATATGCACTTGACCAGGTGTCCGAACTCGCCCTCGAAGGGCTGGGCGGGCATGCGGGCTGAACTGCTTGCGCTGCTGCTTGTGGCAGGCCCGCTGAGCGCAGAGCCGCGTTTCGCAAAGGTCGATGATGTGCCGCGGCACGTCTATGCCGGGGGCTGGGAACACTTCGTCGGCGGCGGCGTCGCGGTTTTTGATTGCAACGGGGATGACCTGCCCGAGCTATTTGCTGCGGGTGGTGAAAATCCCGCAATGCTGCTGCTCAATGGCGAGACGGCGGGCGGCGACCTCAAATTTTCCGATGCCACACCGGACGCCTTGAACCTGACCGGCGTAACAGGGGCCTATCCGCTCGACATAGACGGCGACGGCCATTTTGATCTGGCCGTTTTGCGGGTGGGCGAGAACCTGCTGATGCGCGGCGCGCCCGATTGCGCGTTTACCCCGTTCGACAAAATCGGGTTCACCTCTGGCGATCACTGGACCACCGCTTTTTCCGCCACGTGGGAGACAGGTAACACTCTGCCCACGCTCGCCTTTGGGAACTATGTCGACCGCAGTGATCCCAAGGGTCCATTCCGCGCCTGCGATGTGAACCATCTCTATCGCCCTGACGGGGCCCGCTATCAGCCCCCGACCAGCCTGGTGCCCGGCTATTGCCCTCTGTCCATGCTGTTCAGCGACTGGGGGCGGACCGGGCGGGCCGATCTGCGCCTCAGCAATGACCGGCATTACTATGTCGACCAGGGTCAGGAACAACTGTGGCGGATGGACGATGCCCCCCGCCTTTTCGACGAAACGGATGGCTGGAAACGCCATATGCTTTGGGGCATGGGCATCGCGTCGCGCGACGTCAACCGCGACGGCAAACCCGATGTGTTCCTGACCTCGATGGGCGATCAGCGGTTGCAGTTCCGCGTCGGCGACCAACCGACGTTTCAGGACGCTCCCTTTGCAACCGGAACAACGGCGCAGCGCCCCTATCTGGGCGGCGACGGGCGCCCATCGACCGGGTGGCACGTGGCCTTTGGCGACGTACAAAACGACGGGTTGGACGATATTTTCGTGACAAAGGGAAATGTCGAGCAGATGCCCGACAGCGCCATGGACGATCCCAACAACCTGTTGATGCAAAATCGCGACGGCCAGTTCGTTGAACGAGGCGGTGCGGCCGGTCTGGCCAGCCTGCACCGTGGTCGCGGGGGGGCTCTCGTTGATCTCAACGCCGATGGATTGCTGGACGTCGTGGTCGTGAACCGCCGCGCCCCGATTGAGCTGTATCGAAACGTCACCCGCCCCAGTGGCAACTGGCTGACAGTGTCGCTGGCCCAGTCCGGCCCGAACACCCATGCGGTTGGCGGCTGGATCGAAATCGACGACGGGAGGGGGCCAAGTCAATTACGGGAAATCACCGTCGGCGGCGGTCATGCGGGCGGTAGCGCCGTGCCGGAACACTTTGGCCTTGGTCCGGCGGAAAAGGTCCGCCTGCGCGTGGTCTGGCCGGGCAACGTAGTGTCGGATTGGGTGGAAACCGAAACCTCACGGCGATTGCGCATCGCCCCCTCCGGCACCGGCTTGACCCTTTCGCCCTATTGATCCACCGGCAATCCGCTTGGAACGGCATCCGGCACACCCAGCCGCCCGACAAGGCTCGTCTCATCCGTCAGACTGTGCAGGAACGCGATCAGCTGTTCGATTTCCGCATCGCTCAAACTGATCGGTGACAAGGTGTTGGCAGCCGCAATGGCGTCGATCTCCGCAATATCGGCCATCACCGCCAAATCCGACGGGAACGGGCGACCCGGCAAAACGGACTGCGAAGCGTCATACCGTTTGAGTGCGGCAACCGGGTCCAGATGGTGACGGATAACCCCGGACAGTGTCGCATAGGCTCCGTCATGCCCATAGGGCGCGGTCTGCGCCACATTGCGCAGAGACGACGTTCGAAAAGCATAGGCATCGCGCGGATCGCCCGTAACGCGCATGCGGCCAATATCGCGCGTGTGTCTTTCGAAACGGGCGGCTTTGCCTGGCCCGATCTGGGGCATCGCGATGGCGTGAAACCCGTGATCCGTCTGGAATTGCCCGGCATGGCACCGTGCGCAGCCCGCCTTGCCGTAGAACAATTCCATACCCTTGGCGGCCATCTCGGGCAATGCGGTGCGATCGCGCAGAAACCTGTCAAACGGGCTATCATCGGCCCGCCATTCAAACGCGACAAAACCCGCGATCATATCCGAAATGTCGGTGAACCCGATGTCGCGATCACCGATCACCTGCCGAAACCGGTCGCGATATTCCGGGATATCCGCAACCCGTTTGGCAAGGATCGACCACGCCCCGCCCGGCCCGGTCAAGCGCCCCTGCCGCACCGCCTGTGCCACGTCATTTTCCGAATAGTGACCGGCCATTTCATCGCCCGACAGAACCGGAAACATCGATTGCGCCGACAAGGCGGATGCAAACCCTTGTTCCATATCCGCCCCCAGAGGCGTGCGAATACCCGAGGCGCGGCTTTCATCGACCTCAAGCCGTCCGTCATGGAAAAAGCGGGTGAACTGGGACGCCCCCAGATTGAACAGAGCAGGCGCATTGCGCGCGATGCGCTGTTCCGGGGCGTTGCCCGGATCGCCGCGCCGCTGCGGGCCAAGCCCGATACCGCCGTCCCCCAGACCGAGGGACACGCCATCGGACGTGCCGAACCGCGGATGGTGACAGGTGGCGCAGGAAACGGCTTTATTACCGCTCAGGACGGGGTCGTAAAACAGCAACTGGCCCAGTTTTGCCTGCTCGATATCAACCGCAGGGAACCGCGCGTCTGCCTGTGGCAGAGGATCGGCAAGGGCCGCAGTCTGCAGAAACAGAAAACAGAGCAGAACGCGGATCATGAACCTTCCTTTGTGGCGCGATGCGCCGTTTCCACGATTGAATGACAGGGCCATTGCGAGGGTGCAAACCCCGCGTATGTACCCTAGGCGGATCGCGAGGATCAGACAAACCGGTTGACGTAATTCTCCAACTGCTCCTGCCGGCCGGACCGTGGCGCGGGGTCGACCTCACCGCTCATCACCCGTTCAAAGATGCTGTCGAAATCGCTGTCCATCATCGTCTTGGCCTCGGGCCCATCCCAACCCGCATAGCGGTCGGCCAGCGCCTGATCCAACCCTCCGTCTTCATACATGGCCACCGCCGCCTTGAACCCGCGCGCGCAGACATCCATCGCCCCGACATGCCCGGCAATAAGATCCTGCGGATCAATCGACTGGCGCCGCAGCTTGGCATCGAAATTGGTCCCGCCCGTTGTGAAACCGCCCGCCTTCAGAATGTGGTAATAGGCCAGGGCAACCTCGGGGGTGTTGTTGGGGAATTGATCGGTGTCCCATCCCGATTGGTAATCGTTGCGGTTCATGTCGATCGATCCGAACACGCCCAGCGCCGAAGCCGTTGCGATTTCATGTTCGAAACTGTGCCCCGCCAGAATGGCGTGGCCCTGTTCGATGTTCAGTTTGACCTCGTTTTCCAAACCGTATTTCTGCAGAAAGCCGTAACAGGTGGCGACATCATAGTCGTATTGATGTTTCGAGGGCTCCTGCGGTTTCGGCTCGACCAGAATGGTGCCTTTGAACCCGATCTTGTGTTTGTAGTCGACCACCTTGTTCAGGAACCGGCCCATGTGGTCCAGTTCGCGGCCCATGTCGGTGTTGAGCAGGGTTTCATACCCTTCGCGCCCGCCCCACAGGACATAGTTTTCGCCCTTCAACCGTTTGGTGGCGTCCATGCAGGTTTTCACCGTTGCCGCGGCATAGGCAAAGACATCCGGATCGGGGTTGGTCGACGCCCCGGCCATCCAGCGCCGGTGGCCGAACATGTTGGCAGTGCCCCACAACAGACGGATGTGGCGCCCGTCCATCTTCTGTTCGAAATAGTCGATGATCTTCTGAAAATTGCGATAGGAGTCAGAAAAACTGTCACCTTCGGGGCGAATGTCCGCGTCGTGCCAGCAGAAATAGGGCTGACCCAGAATATCGAAAAGATCAAAGGCGATGTCGGCCTTGACCCTGGCGCGGGCCATATCGTCCTGCGGATGCCAAGGGCGTTCGAACGTCGGCCCGCCAAAGGGATCGCCGCCCTCCCACGCGAAGGAATGCCAATAAGCCACTGCAAAGCGCAGATGCTCCTCCATCCGCCGACCCATGATAATTTCATCGGGGTTGTAGTGTCGAAATGACAGCGGATTGTCGCTGTTTTCACCTTCAAAGCGCACCGGCGCGATCTGATCGAAAAAGGGATGTGTCATGGTATGGCTTTCATCACGGGATAAGTTGCTGCAAATGCGGCATAAGCATCGGCATAGGCAGAGCTGAGATCGCGGCGCGGATCGATGGTTTCCGCAATCGGGGGTTTCGTCATGACCTGTCGCGGGTCCGCACCTGTCACCCCGCAGATTGCAAGGCGCGCTGCCCCCAGCGCGGCACCGAATTCACCCTGTTTTGGCAAGTCCACAGGCATATCCAGAATGGTTGCAAGCAGTTCGACCCAATATCGCGACTGTGCCCCACCGCCAATCGCCAGAACCCGCTCCAGCCGGGCACCGGTTGATTTCAACGCTTCAAGGTTGTCCCTCAGCGCAAAGCTCACCCCTTCCAGAACCGCGCGTGTCAGGTCGCTTTGGTCACTGGCGATGTCCAGTCCGGTAAGTGACCCGCGCGCGGCACTGTCGTTATGCGGTGTGCGTTCTCCGGACAGATAGGGCAGGAACCGCACCCGTCCGGGGGCTGAAATCTGATCGCCCAATGCGCCGGTCAGAACGGCGGGCCTTTTCCCGGTAATGCGCGACAGCCAGTTCAGACAGTCGGTCGCGGCCAGAATGACACCCATCTGGTACCAGGTGTCAGGTATCGCATGGCAAAACGTGTGAACCGCACTTTCGGGCCTTGGGGCAAAGCCATCCCGCGCGGCCAGCAACACGCCCGAGGTGCCCAGTGAGACAAAACCGTCGCCTTCGTTCAACGCCCCGACCCCACAGGCCGACGCCGCGTTGTCCCCGCCCCCCGCTACGACCTGAACGCCCCGGGGTATAGCCAGTTCATCCGCCAGGTCCGCACGAATGGGGCCGACAATGCCGGTCCCTTCGAGCAAATCGGGCATCTGATCACGGCGCATGCCGGACTGATCCAGAAGAAACGCCGACCAATCGCGCGCGCCTGTGTCGAGCCATGCGGTACCAGCGCTGTCGGACATGTCCGATTTCTGCTGACCGGTCAGCCAGTATGACAGGTAATCCTTGGGCAAAAGAACCTTGGCAACCTGTGAAAAAACTTCGGGCTCATTTTCTGCGACCCACATGACCTTGGGCGCGGTGAACCCGGGAAACACGATATTTCCGCTGATGCGGCGCACCTCGGGGATGGCATCCAGCCGCGCGGCCTGATCATGGCTGCGCGTATCGTTCCACAGCATGCAGGGCCGCAGGACCTGACCGGATTCATCCAGCAAGGTGGCGCCATGCATCTGCCCTGACAGGCCAATGCCCTTGAGTTGTGCAATCTCGTTCGGGGCTGCGCTCCGCAATCTGGTCAGTGCCTGACAGGTGGCATCGATCCAGTCCTGCGGATCCTGCTCGCTCCATCCCGGGTGGGGATGCGAAACGGTCACGGGGGCGTCGGCGCTGCTGAGAACGGTTCCGTCACCGTGAACCAACAAGGCCCGTACCCCGGACGTTCCCAGATCAAGTCCGATATACATGTCATCTCCCCCCGTCGGGCAAATGTCCCTAGATTTAATTCTCGTGTCAAATTAAAATAAATTCGCCGCGTGAAATGGCCGTCTTTTGCGCGCCATTGACGGGGCCTTTGGCCGCGTAAAAATCAGATCAAAAGAAAATACCGGTGAGACAGGACCGATTCAGGAGGTCCCTGCCCGCCACTGTCGAAGCTTTGCAGCAAACACTTGCCACAAGGGTTTCCTGTCCTCTGGCGGCGCGACACTGGGAATCACCACGATCGGCGCGATCCCCAGTTGGCGTTCCAACTGTCGGGCGCTGCGCACAACGGGCGCACGCCAATCAAGAAACAGCGCCGCAGCAAAAGCGGCCACCATGCTCACCAGCGCGCCCCAGAGCATTGCGCGCCGACGCGGGTCGAACACAGGGGCGTCCGGGCGAAACGCCGGCTCGCTCACCACCAGTCGTTCCGTCTGCCTGCGCGTTTCCATGAGATAGTTGATTTCCGCAGTCCCACGGCGCGCCGAAATCACGTCTATCTGGTCCTCCAGAAGCCGCTTGTGACGCGCCAGCTTGGTCAGCTCGCGTGCAATTTCGAACAGCGGGCCTTCGGAACTTGCCAATTCGTTCCTGCGGTCACTCAGCAATCTGCGTTGCGCATTCAGCGTGTTCATCTGCTGGATCAACGGATTGAGCTGCGCAGTTTGCGCGTCGGACCGGCCTTCTTTCTCAAGCGCGGAAATCTGCGTTTGAAGCTCGGCGCGGTTCTGGTCAATCTGGTCAATTGCGTCTTTGGTCGATGCAATTTCCGCATCTCGCAAACCTTCTGATCCCGGCAGTCCTGCACCGCCGGTCTCTTGCAGGGTCACCATCATGTCTTCGGTTTCGGCCATGTCCCGAAACAGTTTCTTTTCCTGAATGGTAAAGAATTCGAACATTTCGCGGGCCCGCTCGATCCGCACACTGGCGTTCATGTTTATGATCCGGTGCGACAGTTCCTGCGCCACAAGACGCGCCTGTTCAGGGTCCGGCATATCGGCCGAGATTTTCAGAGCGGACAGCGTTTCCCTGATAAAGACGTTTTCAATCCGAACCGCATGACGCATCCGGTCCACCAGATCATCGGCCGATATCCCGGCCTCATCTCTGAAAAGGTCATAGGCCTCGGCGATGTCGATCAGGTTCTGACGGCCCAAAAGGCGCTGCTCCAGCAGCTCCATGCGGCTTTCCAGATGCTGGGCTGGGTCCTGGGTGGCCAGCGCGGCATCACCGTGCGGGCTGACGATCTCGACGATCTCGGTGGACCGATAGGTATAAGGCCTGCTCAACGCATAGAAAAGCGAGACGACGCAGCCCAGCACGAAGACCAGAACCATGACATTCCCGCGTCTGCGCAGCATGTCGGCCAGATCGGCGAACGCCTGGTGTAGGTGCCGCTGTGCCATCAGCGGACAGCCCGCATCCGGATGTCACCGCCACCCGTTTCCAGGATTGGGCGCTGCTTATACATGGTTGCCAATCACATCCGACGGCAGGCCGTGATTGAGAACAACGCCGAAAATCTCGGTCTGTCCGGCCAGCAACTGTTGGCAGGTACGCAGGTGCTCGGGGGATGATTTCGTCGCATCCGCCACCAGCAGGACACCGTCAACCTGGGGCAGGAAAGCCAGCAGGTCGTCGGATTCGAGCATCGGCGGAAGATCGTACAAGGTCACGTCCGGGCACAGGGTTTGATCGAGTTTGGCCAGAATATCCGCAGACCGCTGCGCGATCAGAAGTTCGTCGGCATCGTCGCTTGGCTGATGGCTAAGCCCGACGGCCAGTGCATGGCTGGTGCGCACCAGATAGCGATCCATCGCAAAATCGCCGGCCAGGAAATCGCTGGTATTGCACCCGGCGCGGACGCCGATTTCTTCCGCGATGCCCGGGCGGCGCATGTTGAGATCCAGCAATATGGTACGCCAGTTCGGAACGCGGGACAGGCTCATCGCCAGACGCACCGCGGTGAATGTCGCGCCGCAGCCGGGCGTGGGCGACACGATTGCCACCCGCGACCAGCCGTTTTCGCGCAACTGATGCACCAAACGCGTGCGCAACAGGCCAAAGGACCGGGTCAGCGGATCGCGGACCGACGCAGCAGCCAGCCCCTCACCGCCCAGAACGGGGGCGCGTGGGTCAGCCATGACCCGTCGCAACGCGCGCCAGATCATCGCCGCAGGATCGATGGCGGTCAATTCCGCCGCGTTGCCACCGGACGCACCCTCACCCGTCTGGGCGCGCAACAGCGACGGGGCGGCACCGGGCAGGCTCAGCACACCGCCGGAAATATTCCGGCGGCTCTGCGCAGGTTTGCTCTGTTTTGACGGCATTTCATCGCGCACGGAGGTGCGCGATGAACGACCGCCGGTCTGGTCTTCACCGGGCACGTCAGTCCTCTGGTTCCAATGGGTGCAACGCTCAAGCGTTTGGCGGATTGCGAATGCTTATGGCGGTCTCAGTAACCGGTCCGGCGCAAAACGACACCTACAGTTTTCACCAAAATGAGAAAGTCATGCAGAAACGACACATTCGAGAAATACTCGGCGTCCACTTTGGCACGGTATCCAAAGTTATTTTCGTTTCTGGCCGACACCTGCCACAGCCCAGAAATTCCGGGGCGCATCGCGAAATAGGGTTCGGCATCGCCGTACATCGGCAACTGTTCAGGCAGCATGGGACGCGGGCCGACAAGGCTCATCTCGCCGGTCAGCACGTTCCAGAACTGAGGCAGCTCATCCAGCGACGTGGCCCGCAAAAAGGCACCCGAGCGCGTGATGCGCGGGTCATTCTTCAACTTTTGCGTGGCGTTCCATTCCGCCCGCAGCGCCGGATCGCTGGCCAGAACGGCGGCCAGTTTTGCGTCGGCATTGGGCACCATCGTGCGCAGTTTCAGGATGGAAAACACCTTGTTGTTCCGCCCCAGCCGGTCCTGCCGGTAAAACGGGTTCCCGCCATCCAGCATGACCGCCACGACACACAGCAAAGCCAGAGGCAGCAAGACAGGAAGCGACGCGATCACCAGGGCGACATCCAGAACACGCTTTCCGACCGAGGCGTAAAACCGGTGCGGCGAGGGTTTTGCGGATTTATGCGCGGCGGGTTTTCGTGCAAGCGTCTTGAAGGGCGCATCAGTACTCGCATGGCCGGAAATTGCCACGGCCGACGAAAATCGGCCTACTGAAGGGACATGCGCGCTGTGTACGGGGCCGAAATTGGCATAATTCGCTGGCAGCGTATCATGGTTAAAATCCTTCATAGTCACCCTCCAAGGCGCTTACCCGAACCTGGGTCCGGTCGTCGAAATGCCCCCAAGCAGTCCAACCCTAAACTCTCAAAGCAGCCTGCGAAGCCAAAGCCCGCTGCGCTGTCAAGGTCACCAGGCCGGGCGACATCCTGCTGAACCTTTGTCATTCAAATGACGCCAGTACGTCCCAGCAGGTGGCCGCCTTGAAATGGCCTAAATTGAAGATAACGATTGGTACAGTTTTTGCAGAGATTTCGCCGAAAACGGGGCGTTTTCGCCCGAATTCGGTGGATTCCAAGGGAATGTCGCTCAGCCTTTGGAACCAATCACTTTGAATCCACTGCATTGTTGAAAATCCGCGCCCTCAGATGGCCGGGAATCACCGGATCAACGGCACCTGCTTTTCTGATGGATACGCTGATTTTGGTCAGATGTTACGGTTTCACGCGGTCATCGCCGTTGCCGTATCCAGCATCCGGTTGGAAAACCCCCATTCGTTATCATACCAGCTAAGCACGCGCACAATCCCGCCGTCCCCGACGCTTGTCTGTTGCGTGGCGAAAATCGACGAATGTGGATCGTGATTGAAATCAGAGGATACAAGCGGCAGGTCAGACACCGCCAGTACTCCTTTCAACGGGCCCGATGCTGCGGCCTCGGCGACAGCCTGGTTGATGCCCTCCACCGTCGCCGTTCGCGTCGGCATGAAGCACAGGTCAACCACTGAAACATTGGGCGTCGGCACCCGGATCGCAGAGCCGTCCAGCTTGCCCTGAAGTTGCGGCAGCACCAGACCCACCGCGCGCGCCGCGCCGGTCGAGGTCGGGATCATGGACAGCGCCGCCGCCCGCGCGCGATAAAGATCGCGGTGCGCTGTATCCAGGGTCGGCTGATCGCCCGTATAGCTGTGCACCGTCGTCATATACCCGGTTTCGATCCCGAACGCGTCATCCAGAATTTTGGCGACAGGGGCCAGGCAGTTGGTGGTGCAGGACGCATTGGAAACGATGCGATCCGCCGGGGTCAACACATCGTGATTGACGCCAAATACAATCGTCTTGTCGGCATCCGACGCCGGGGCCGAAATCAGCACCCTCTGCGCGCCGTTTTTCAGATGTAGCGACGCTTTTTCGCGACTATTGAAGATACCGGTACATTCGAGTGCGACATCGACATCGCCCCAGTCCAGTTTTGCCGGATCCCGTTCGGCGGAAACGCGGATTTCGTGCCCGTCCACGATCAGCCTGTCGCCTTCGACCCTGATGTCCGCGTTAAGGCGCCCGTGGACCGAGTCGAACTGCAGCAGATGCGCGTTGGTTTCGGTCGGCACCAAATCGTTGATCGCGACGATTTCGACATCTTCCCGCTTGCTTTCGATCCAGGCACGCAACACGCAGCGCCCAATGCGTCCAAAGCCGTTGATGGCAAGCTTTACGGTCATGTTTGGCCCTCCGGGTCAGTGTTCGGGGTATGATAGCGCTAACATTGCCGTTTAATAACACCGCTTTGCCGCAAAAGCCAGAGGTTTGCTGTTCACGTTTTTCAGGCACTTTGCACACCACAGTCCCGCAAACCATGTGGCCCTGATTGACAGCAACCGGCATAATGACCACACCCGGCAGCAACGGCACGGGCGACGGAAAACCCCCGGCTGGACAGGAGATTTGACATGCTGGCCGATTGGATTGCGCTGGACTGGGCCCCGGGTTGCGTTATGGCATGGGCAATGAACGGAACAACTGTTCTGGATCACAGGACGCATGCCACCGAGACAGGCCAGGATGTGCCGGTCGTGCTGCGCGATCTGTTTGCCGACTGGGATTGTTCGAAGGCGTCGGCGCTTGTCGCATGTGGTGCCCTTCCGGGGTCTTCCGAGCGGCTGCAATCCGTTCCCTGCAAGCCGGGCACGACAATTGCCGAGGTTCCCCCCCTGCCCGGTTTCGAGATCAAGATTTTTGCAGTGCCTGGACTGCGCCAGGAAACACCCACCGATGCGGTCTGGGGTCCGGAAACAAAGATTTCCGGTTTTCTCTCGCTCAACCCGGGGTGGGACGGCGTGATATGCGTGCCGGGCGAAACGACCTGCTGGGCGCTTGTCAGTGCCGGTGAAATCGTAAGCTTTCAAACCTTCATGACCGGCGCTCTGACCGATGTGCTTGGCCAGACCGATGCCTTTGTCAGCCGATGGGCCGAGGCGGACTGGAACACCCAAGACTTTGATGCCGGGCTGACGGAAACCCTGTCACGGCCCGACCGATTGGCCGCCAAGCTGAGCGAGTTACGCGCGCTGATCCTTCTGGACCAACCGCCCGTGTCCCCGCGCGCCTATCTGACCGGGCTCCTGGTGGGCGCAGAACTCGCGGCGGCGCGGCCCTATTGGCTGGGCCAGCAACTGGCGGTCATCGGCGACACCACTGACGCGGCACCCTATGTTGCCGCGCTTGAGGCCCAGGGCGCGCCGGTCACCCGGAGCAATGCCAAACGGGCAACGCTGGCGGGGCTGACTGCCGCGTGGCGCATGTTGAGCTAAAGCGCAATTCCCGACCCGTCACACCTTGTGACGCGCGCCCGGCGCTGGCGGGTTTTCCGGCGGACCGGCAAAGCATTGCGCAATGGCCATCCATCCCTGCGCGGTTATACCCATCGTTTGCAACTGCGTATCACCAATACTGCGCACCTGTGTAACGACCTGCGCAAACTCGACCGCGCGGCCGCGCACGGCGTTATCCGCCTGCGCGTCGTTCCACGTCCACACGGCCCCCGACGGCGCGACAAGTTCAACATGAGGCGCAGGATCAGGCACAGGCAGGCCGCGATTTGCATAGGACCACGCAAACGTGGCAACGCCAAGATGGGCGATGTTTCGAATGCGATCATGCTCGGTCCGGACCAGGCCAAGAATGTCGAACACTTCCTGCCCATGTGCCCAGGTTTCCATCTGGCGCGCGGTAATCGATGACAGGGCGCTCATGTCAGGTCCGGCCCATTTCACCCGTTGTTTCGGGTCGGCGCCGCCATAGGCGTCTGCGGTGCGGTCCGCCGTTTCACGCCATTCTTCGAACAGGGCCCGCCCGCGCAGACCGTTCAGCCAGGGATATTGCGCCTCGCGCAGCGATTTGCCCTGCCTCAGGGCCGCGGCAATCGGGGCAAAAAAATCAGCAAAGGCCGCATCCCCCTGAAGCGTCTTTTCCGCACCGACGTTGAACATGTGCAGATGTCCGATCACATCGTCGATCGTCCATCCCTTGAACTGGGTCTTTATGTCGAAATCACTATCCGAGAGAGGCTCCAGCACGTCAGCAAGGGCCCGGCTTTCCTGACGAAAATCTTCAGCTTGCTTCATGTGGACACCCCGATGTTTTGTGCTGGGATGAGGTTAACCCGCCAAAGGCAGATATTCCAACGCGATTTGATCCGCGATAGGCTCGCCCCTGGCTGGCACAGCGAAGAATGCGAAGGGGACGAGGCGATGCAGAATGAGACCGCCCAGACGGCGCTGGATGTGATCGTGATCGGAGCCGGATTTGCGGGCGTGTGCATGGGAATCAAGCTGCGCGAACAGGGTATCACGAATTTTCAGGTCCTGGAAAAACACGATGATGTCGGCGGGACATGGTATGCAAACACGTACCCCGGGGCGACCTGTGATATCCCGTCCCATTTCTATTCCTTTTCCTTTGCGCCTAATCCGGACTGGAGCCGCCTCTATTCCCCGCAACCCGAAATTCTGGAGTATATCCGCGATTGCGTCGAGCGTTTCGGTCTGCGCCCGCACCTGCGGATGGGGCAAGAGGTCTCTGACCTGGTCTTTGACGAAACAAGCGGCCTGTGGGACGTCCGCCTGACCAGCGGCGAAACTCTGCGGGCAAGGTTCGTGGTCAATGGCATGGGCGGGCTGCACCGGCCATCCTGGCCCGATATTCCCGGGCGCGACGGGTTTCGCGGCGTGACAATGCACACGGCCCTCTGGGATCATGATTTTGATCCAAAAGGAAAGACCATCGCTGTCATCGGTAGCGCGGCCAGCGCAATTCAGGTTATTCCGAAACTGGCAAAAACAGCGGCGCGGGTCGATGTCTATCAACGCACGCCCAACTACATCTCGCCGCGCGGCGACTTCGCCTATTCCGAGCGGCAAAAACGGGTTTTCAAACGCTTTCCCGTTTGGCAGCGATTGTACCGCTGGTTCATCATGAAACGTCTTGATGTCCTGATTTTCCCATTGGTCCACAGCACAAAGCGGCGGGATATGCTCTCGCGGCGGATCGGGGCCTACCTTGCCAAGGCCGTCAAGGACCCCGACTTGCGCCGCAAGCTGTCCCCGGATTACGAACTGGGCTGCAAACGTATCCTGGTGTCGGACGATTTTTATGCCGCGTTGAAGCGGAGCAATGTCGATCTGATCACCGATCCGATTGACCAGATCACGCCAGCCGGTGTGGCAACCGTTGATGGCGCTGAACGCCCGGTCGATGCCATCGTTTTTGCCACCGGGTTCGACATTCAGGGCCAATTTACCGCCCTGAACGTCACCGGGCGCGCGGGTCTGACACTGCGCGAGGCCTGGCAAGACAAGGTCGAAGCTTATCGCGGCGTCATGGTCGCCGGGTTTCCGAACTATTTCCAGGTCACCGGCCCCAATAGCGGTGTGGGAACCACTTCGGTCGTGTTCATGATAGAACAATCAGTGCGTTGGATCCTTGGCGCCATGGGCCGCGTTGCAGACGGGAAAGCCATCGAAGTGACCCAAGACGCGCAAGACCGGTTCAACGCGGAGCTACACGCCGACCTTTCAACGACGGTCTGGGCGACGACCTGTTCCAGCTGGTACAAACGCGACGACGGCCGCATCGAAACCCTCTATCCCGGAAGCGCCGCCGCCTATGCCCGCGAAATGCGGTCGCCCGATGACCGGGATCTGACGTATCGCCCGATTTCAGCGTGAAACGAACCGCCGGACAGGTCAGGGAAAACGGTTTTTCCCAAACGGACGCACCCGATCCGGCGCGCGAAATCTATGGCTTGCCAAATGAGGGGATCGGTCGCATTCAAATAGACATCAGGCGAAGGAACCCAATGTGAGCAGTGCCGGAATGATCGCGACGCCGCAACACGGCACCTATGATGTCATCATTATCGGCGGGGCCATCTATGGCTCGGGCGTGGCCTGGTTTTTGAGCAACAGCACCGATTTCAACGGTCGTATTCTGGTCGTCGAACGTGACCCCACGTATGAATTCGCATCCACGTCCCACACCAACAGCTGCATCCGTCAGCAATTCAGCGCCGAGATCAATGTCCGCGTGTCCCAGTTCGGGGCCGCATACATCAAGGATTTCAGAAACCAGATGGGCGGCGATCCCGATGTGCCGGAATTGCTGCTGCACAGTTTCGGCTACATGTATCTGGCCGACACGCCCAGCTTTGCCGAAACGCTTCAGGCCCGTCAGGAATTGCAGCAGTCCTTGGGCGCAGGCACCCGGCATCTGAGCGCGGATGCGATTGCCCGCCAGTTCCCGTTCTACAATCTGGACGACATCCTTGCCGGCAACCACAACCCGGTTGACGAGGGCTATTTCGACGGTGCGACCATGTTCGACTGTTGGCGGCGCATGGCACGCAAGAAGGGCGTCGAATTCATCGCGAACGAGGTCTGTGCCATCGGGCTGAACCAGGGCGGTGACCGGGTTGAAAGCGTTACACTGGCGTCCGGTGAACCCCTGACCTGCGGGCACGTGGTAAATGCATCGGGTCCGCGCGGCGCGCTGACGGCGAAAATGGCAGCCATCGACCTGCCGGTTGAACCGCGCAAACGCCACACGTTTGTTTTCGCCGCGGAAAAACCTCTGGACCAGGACCTGCCGCTGACCATCGACCCGTCGGGCGTTCATATGCGCAGCGATGGCATCTATTACATGGCAGGCTGTCCGCCGGACGTAGACGGAGCCGTCGATGTCACGGATTTCGCACCCGATCACAGCCTGTGGGAAAACAAGGTCTGGCCGGCCATTGCCCATCGCATCCCCCAGTTCGAAGCGATCAAGCTGATCAATTCCTGGGTCGGGCATTATGCCTTCAACACCTTTGATCAGAACGCCGTCATCGGCCCGCACCCCCGCGTTACCAACTTTCTGTTCGCCAACGGGTTTTCGGGGCACGGTTTACAGCAATCCCCTGCCCTCGCGCGCGGACTGTCCGAGTATCTGACCTTTGGCGAATACCGGTCGCTTGACCTCGCTCCATTTCACTTTGACCGGATTGCCGAAAACCGGCCCCTGACCGAACGCGCGGTGATCTGACCGCCCCCCTAGCTGACAAGGAGAGATGAATTGAAAAAGATCGTACTGACCGGCGCGGCCGGACGTCTTGGCGACTACCTGCGAAAGCCCCTGTCGCAAATGGCAGACACGCTGATTTCAACCGACTTGGTCCAGGATATCGGGCCGCTGAACGCAAACGAGACCTATGTTCAGGCCGATCTGTCCGACCGCGCCCCCATTGCAAAGATGCTAGAGGGCACGGATATGGTCGTTCATTTTGGCGCGATCCCGGACGAGGCGCCGTTTGAGGACATTCTGCAATCCAACATCGTCGGGGCCTATAACGTCTGGAGCGCCGCCCATGAACACGGGGTGCGCCGCATCGTTTATGCCAGCTCGATCCACGCAGTCGGCATGTACCCCAAGACAACCGCAATCACCGCCGATCTGCCCCACCGCCCCGATACGTTTTACGGCCTGTCCAAGTGTTTCGCCGAAGATATGGCGCGCATGTACTGGGATAAATACGGGCTCGAATCCGTGTGCCTGCGCATTTATTCCTGTGCGCCGGTCTCCAATACGCGCTCGCTTGGGTCATGGCTGTCTTACGACGACCTGATCCATCTGGTGGAACAATCGGTTTCCACCCCGATCACAGGGTTTGCCATCCTCTATGGTGTGTCCAACAACGACCGAAGCCCGGTGGACAACTCTGCCGCGTCCTTTCTTGGCTATCGCCCAAAGGACAACGCCGAGCAATTCGCCCCAAAAATCCTGGCCGAAGCTCCAGCGGCAGACCCCTCGGACCCGGCGCAGATGTGCCACGGCGGGCCATTCGCCTCGGTCGATCTGGGCATCAGCGGCATCCAGTTTCTCGACATCCCCAAGAAATGACTGCGCAGCCAAACGCCGGGGCGAACGCGTTTTCAGACTGAAATCGCGTTCATCAACTCGTCCCGGCTAAGCGCATCCTTGCTCCCCGATTTCAGAACCGCGCCCCGGCGCAGCACGACGAAATCATCCGCGATCCTGTATGCAAAGTCGAAATACTGCTCGACCAGAATGATCGCCATATCGCCCTTGTCCCGCAAATAGCAGATCACATCGCCGATCTGCTGGATGATGTTGGGCTGAATGCCTTCGGTCGGCTCGTCCAGCAACAGCAGCTTGGGCTTGGTGATCAGTGCCCGGGCAATGGCCAGTTGCTGTTGCTGCCCGCCGGACAAGTCCCCGCCACGCCGGTTCTGCATATCCTTGAGAACGGGGAACAAGTCGTAAATTTCATCCGGTACGAAATGCTCGGCCGCAGGCAGGCAGGCATATCCCGTTTCCAGATTCTCGCGCACACTCAGCAACGGGAACACATCCCGCCCCTGCGGGACATATCCAACACCCATCTTGGCCAGCGCATGGGCCGAAACCTTTCCCAGGGGCCTGCCGTCGAACGTCACCTCGCCAGAGGATCGTTGATGCGTGCCCGACAGCGCCTTGAGCAGGCTGGTCTTGCCCACACCGTTGGTGCCCATCACGCATGTCACCTCGCCCGTCCGCGCCGTTAGCGAGATGTCATACAGGATTTGCGAACTGCCATAATGCAGGGACAGGTTTTCGACGTTCAGCATCTCAGCGCCCCAAATAGACGTCGATGACGTCCTGATTGTTGGTTACGTGGTCCAGACTGCCCTCGGCCAGAACAGAACCTTCGTGCAGCACCGTCACCTTGCAATTCAGGCGCCGCACGAACTCCATGTCATGTTCGACAACCACAACCGCGCGGGTTTTGGCCGCCTCGACAAGAATGCTGGTGGTGTGTTCGCGCTCTTCCGGTGTCATGCCAGCGGCCGGTTCGTCCACCAGCAACAGTTGTGGGTCTTGCGCCAGCAACATGCCGATTTCCAGCCACTGTTTTTGCCCGTGCGACAGTTCTCCGGACTTGCGCGCAAGCGCGTCGGTCAGCCCGATCTGCGCGGCGAGGTCTTCGACCCGGGCCCGGTCCTGGTCGCTGCGCCGATAAAGCAGCACGGCCAGTGGCCCGCGATTGGCCTTGAGCGACAACAAAAGGTTATCGAACACACTCTGATCCTCAAACACCGTGGGGCGCTGGAATTTGCGGCCAACGCCTGCGCGGGCGATCTGTGCCTCATTCATCCGGATCAGCGAAATGGATTTGTCGCCCCAGATCACCCGCCCCTCATCGGGGCGCGTTTTGCCTGTTACGATGTCCATAAAGGTCGTTTTACCCGCCCCGTTCGGCCCGATAATGGCACGCATCTCGGACTTGCCGATCTGAAAGCTGAGGTTGTTGATGGCGCGGAACCCGTCAAAGGTGACCGACACGCCTGAGACTTCCAAAAGGGTGCTCATCCCCGGCCCTCCCGTTCCTGAAACGATCCCTTGTCAGGGCCATAGGCCGCGCCATGGCGGTTTGGCGCCAGCCTGTCGTTCAGCAGATCGAACAACCCGCCGATCCCCTTGGGCGCGTAAAGCGTGACCAGAACAAAGGACAGGCCCAGGATCACTTGCCACCATTCCACCCATTTGATCGTGTAAACCCCAAGCGACACCTCCGGCACCTGACCGCCCGTAAACCACGAGGACACCAGTGAAACAAACGCCGCGCCGATGACCGCACCGTAAAGCCGCCCGCGCCCGCCGATCGCCACCCAGACCGCAAGATAGATCGACGCGATCGGCGCCACCTCGGCGGGGTTGATGATCCCGGCCTGCGGGTAATAAAGCGCACCGGCAATGCCCGCGATGATCGCGGTAACCACAAAGATAAACAGCTTGTAGCTTTCGACCGAATAGCCAAGGAACCGCACGCGTGCCTCGTCATCGCGGATACCGCGGATCACGCTGCCGAACTTTCCCGATACGATCCAGGCGGCCAGCACATACCCCAGCCCAAGCGCCAGCGCGGATCCCCAAAGGAACCAGACCGAAACAACGCTTTGCGCAATGTCTTCGGCGCCCGGCAGATTCTGCAACCCGGACAACCCGTTGTTCCCGCGCAAGCCGCTGTCGTTCTGAAACAGGAACAGCGCCAGAGCCAGGGTCATCGCCTGTGTCAGGATCGACAGGTAAACCCCGGCCACGCGGCTGCGAAAGGCCAGCCAGCCAAAGACCAGCGCCAGCAGCCCCGGCACCAGCACAACCAGCGCCAGTTGCAGAACAAGACTGTCGGCAAAGGCCCAGATCACCGGAAAGTCGCTCGCCCCGACCACGCCGAATATCTGGTTGCCGATAGCATCCACGATTTCTTGCTCCGTCGGGGGGATCTGCGCGTTCGACATCGATTCAATGATGATGTCGCGGGTGCGCTCGTACATCAGCCACATGCCGATCATGTAGCCACCCAGCCCGAAGAACGCGACATGGCCCAGTGACAGGATGCCGGTGTAGCCCCACACCAGGTCCATCGCCACGGCGATCAGGCACAGGCACAGGGTTTTGCCCAGCGTCTTGATGAAACTGGTCGAAATCAGCCCCGTTCCGACGCCCTCGGACAGGACGCTGACCACCAGGGTGAACAGGCCCAGACAGGCCAGAAAGATCAGTATCGACGGGTTGCGCATGATGAAAGAACGTTCCATCGCTCAGTCCCCCGCTGCCCGGCCTTTGAGGGCGATGATGCCCCTCGGCCGGAATTGGATGAAAATGATGATGAAGATGATCATGTAGGTTTGTGCCGCCAGCGTGTTGGACGGGTTCAGCCATTCGACACCCTTCTGGAAAAACCCGATCATCACGGCCCCCGACAGGGCCCCCCAGATATTGCCGACACCGCCGACAACCACGGTCATGAAACTTTGCACGATGTAATCGCTGCCCAATTCGGACGTGACCTTGGCAAAGAGGCCGATGGCCACCCCGGCGATCCCGGCAATGCCCGAGCCGAGGCCGAACGTCAGCATGTTCACCTTGTCCGGGTTTATCCCCATGCTGGCCGCCATGCGCGGGTTTTGCGTCACGGCGCGGGTTTCCAGACCCAGCCGGGTCTTTTTCATGATGAACAAGAATACCCCCAGAAACAGCGCCGCCAGAACAAAGATAGCGATCCGTATATAGCTGATCGACACCACGTCGTTCATCACCCACGCCCCGTCCAGCCAAGCGGGTGACGTCAGGGGGCGCGCCTGGGTGCCGAAAATGTTCTTGGCGATCTGCTGCAAGGCGATGGAAATCCCGAATGTCGCAAGCAGGGTTTCCAGCGGACGGTCATAGAGCCAGCGGATCACCAGCCGCTCCATCGCAACGCCGGCCGCGAAAGTCACCGCAAAGGCCAGCGGCAGGGCAACCAGGATCGACACGGTATAGTTCGGGATGAACTGCTGCACCACGTAACCGGTATAGGCGCCCATCATGATGAACTCTCCATGGGCCATGTTGATGACGCCCATCACCCCGAATGTGATGGCCAGGCCAATCGCTGCCAGGAAAAAGATCGACGCCAGTGAAAGTGCGTCCAGCGTCAGATCGAGCGCCTGATTGGCCGCGACATTGCGCGAGATCGCCGACAACGCCCTGTTCGCGGCTGCGGTCACCTCGGCAGAGGGTTCGCTGTAGGCCTCGTAAAACACGTGGGTGCCAAGCGCCTCATCGACGTTTTTTTCGTCGACGAAGGGCGGCACGATGCCCTGATCGGCCAGCGCGGAATACGCGCGGATACGCTCCTCCTGTTTGTTCAGTTGGGCCACGGCAACACCGCCCACCATCGCGCCATCGATGTTGGCCATCAGCGCCTCGCGCACCGCATCGTCAGACACACGCGACGGCGCCAGTTTGGCCGCGACAAGCAGATCATAGGCGGCATCGCGCGACAGGGCCCTGCCACCGGGGCGCAAAGTGCGTGCGATGTTTTCGCCTGCAGGCACGTCGCCCTGCGCGACCTTGATCCGGGTTTGAACCAGCGGGTTGAGCGTGCCGCGCACATCCAGCGAAACCTGGCCTGACACCTCATTGATGGCTGCAACGCGGGCGGCCTCATCCGGATCGAAACTGATTGTCAGAAGCCTCTCGAGCTTTTTCTTCTCGGCCAGAATTCCGGCGTCGGTCTCTGTATCGAGTGAGGCCCGCAACGCCCCGAGATGCGATGCCTCGGCGTCGCGCTGTATGGATTGCAGCGCATCGCGTCGGCGCGACGGGTCCGGATCGGACAGTTGGAACTGAACCAGCGCCGCACCAAGCAAGGCGCGAATACCACTGTTGGGTTTGATCTGTTTCAGGTCGGATGTGGAAAATTCGCCCACCGGTTCACCGGTGTCAAAATCAAAAAGGCGTACCGTTTTCCTGTCGATTTCCTCGCCATAAAAGAACAAGCCATCGCTGTCGCGCAGGTACATCGCCTTGGCCTGCCATTTCTGAAGAACCGTTTGCGCCTGATCCAGTCCGCTATTGGCGAGGGCCTCGACGGCCGGACCGATCGTTTTACGCGAACTCTTTACGATAACCTCTTGAAATTCCTGAAGCAGCGTCTGAACAGGGGCCTCCTGGGCCGCTGACGTCTGGGCAAGGAAAAGGAATGTGACCAAGGCCACAAGTATACGCCGCATTAAATCCGCCCCTCGTTGGGTGAGAGGGGGAAACCCCCCTCTCTCCAATTGGTTATGATCAGTAGTTCGACTGAATTTGAACGCAGGAGCTGGTTTCGGTGTTGTACATCCCACAGCCCAGTTCTTTCCAATCCGACTTCAGAACCGCCGATTCCGGCAGGAAGTCGGTCCATGCATCGCCGGGGACCTCTGCGGTCTGGCTGATGATGTCGAATTGACCATCGGCCTGGATTTCACCGATCAGAACCGGCTTGGCCAGGTGGTGGTTGGGCAGCATGACAGCCGTGCCTCCGGTCAGGTTCGGCACTTCCAGACCATACATCGCCTCACGCACCGCATCGACGTCGGTTGTGCCAGCCTTTTCAACGGCTTTCACCCACATGTTGAAGCCGATGACATGGGCCTCCATCGGGTCATTGGTGACGCGATCTTCGCCAGCGTAGGCTTTCCACTGCTGAACGAATTCAGCATTGATGTCGCTGTCTGCCGACTGGAAATAGTTCCACGCCGCCAGGTGACCGACCAGGTTTGCCGTATCCAGGCCCGACAGTTCCTCTTCTCCGACCGAGAAGGCAACAACCGGAATGTCATCTGCCGAGACACCAGCCGCGGCCAGTTCCTTGTAGAACCCGATGTTGGCGTCCCCGTTGATGGTGCTGATCACACCGACCTTCTTGCCGTCGGCGCCCAGCGCAACGACGTCAGCGACGATCTTGGACCAGTCCGAATGACCAAACGGCGTGTAGTTCACAAAGATGTCTTCTGCCGCGATGCCCTTGGATTTCAGATAGCTTTCCAAAATATTGTTGGTGGTGCGGGGGTAAACATAGTCTGTCCCCAGCAGCGCAAATTTCTCGACACCCAATTCATCAAGGAAATAGTCGGTGGCCGGGATCGCCTGCTGGTTCGGGGCAGCGCCGGTGTAGAACACGTTCTTCGACGATTCCTCGCCCTCATACTGAACCGGATAGAACAGAAGGCCGTTCAGCTCTTCGATGACAGGCAGCACCGATTTGCGGCTGACCGATGTCCAGCACCCGAACATCACGTCGACTTTTTCAACGCTCAGCAGTTCGCGCGCCTTTTCGGCAAACAGCGGCCAATCAGACGCCGGGTCAACGACAACCGGCTCAAGCATCTTGCCCAGAACACCGCCCTTGGCGTTCTGATCCTCGATCAGCATCAGCATAGTGTCTTTCAGCGTCGTTTCGGAAATGGCCATCGTGCCCGACAGCGAGTGAAGAACACCAACCTTGATGGTGTCTTCGGCAAAGGCCGGCAGGACCGTGGCGCCAAAGGCCAACGTTCCGGCCAGCGCAGATTTCAGATAATTCATGAATATCCTCCTTGCGGAGTGCCTAGACCGACGCCTTGAACCTCAAAGCGGAACAGCCTAGCTAATCCCCCGCAACAGTTATGTTGCATCCGTGTGGCGACCTAACCGATGTCCAAATCCTTGGGTCGTCACACACCCTTCATCTCTAGCGCTTCCAACGCTCTGTCAGGCAGGCAAAAGAAACGCCGCGCCCCGAATTGCTGCAACTGCATTGCCGTCTTTCCCTCAAGGCGCGCACAAAATTGTCTAAAATTTGGACGCCCTCGGCGCTTCCGCCTACTTTTTGATCAGCGCGGGGCGCAAATCGCACCGCAACTGCGATTCTGCGTGTCATCCGCTCTGAACCGTCTCATGCCTCATAATTAGACACCCACAGGAATGGAGACGGACATCACTATCGAAATGCCTCTAATTGCGGCACAACCTGTGCCTGTGCAGCCTCGCGCCAAAGGCGTGCTGCGGGTATCCAGCAAACGTGCCGGTAACGCCTCGGTTCTGGACGATCTTTACCAATCCGGCGCCTCGAAACTGCTGTTTCCACGCACCGCTTCCCCTGCCCTGACAGCCGTCAGCCTGAACACCGCTGGCGGAATGACCGGCGGTGACCGGTTCGAAAACCATGCAAAGGCATCGACCAACAGCGAACTGACGCTGACCACCCAGGCCGCCGAGCGGATTTACCGGGCCCAGACCGGGCACGAGGCGCGCATCGCAACCGATCTCAGGGTGTCACCAGGCGCACGGCTGAATTGGCTGCCCCAGGAAACCATCCTGTTCAATCAATCCGCCCTGCGTCGCCGCCTGACCGCGGAACTGGCAACGGATGCCAAGTTGTTGATGGTTGAACCGATCGTCTTCGGACGCACGGCCATGGGCGAAACCGTGACGCAAGGCCACCTGCGCGACGTGGTGCGTATCCGGCGCGACGGGGCGTTGATATTTGCCGATGCGACGCGCCTTGAGGGTGAAATCGACCGGCACCTGACCTCGTCCGCCATCGCGGGCAAGGCTGGCGCCATGGCCAACATTCTCTACGCCGCCCCCGATGCCGAGCGGTTCTTGCCCGCGTTGCGCGCCCTTGTCCCTGGCACCGGCGGCGTCAGCCTGATCCGGCCGGGCGTGTTGTTCGGCCGTTTGCTGGCCGCTGACAGTTATCTCATGCGTCAAACGCTGATCCCGATGATCCAGACGTTGTTGACCGCGCCTCTTCCCAAAACATGGACGCTCTGACATGCAACTGACCCCCCGTGAAAAAGACAAGCTTCTGATCTCGATGGCCGCCGAGGTGGCGCGCAAACGGCTGGCGCGCGGCGTCAAGCTGAACCACCCCGAGGCGATTGCCCTGATCACCGACGCCGTTGTCGAAGGTGCCCGCGACGGACGCTCGGTGGCTGAAATGATGCAGGCCGGGGCCGAGGTTATTGCCCGCGATCAATGCATGGAGGGCGTCGCCGAGATGATCCACGACGTGCAGGTCGAAGCCACCTTTCCCGACGGAACCAAGCTGGTCACCGTCCACAACCCCATTCGCTGAGCAAAGGATATCCCGATGAAACCGATCACCAGCCTGATTGCACTTGTTCTGGTCGCCCCGGCCGCGATGGCCCATGACGGGGTGCACATCGTCCCGCATGACGCGACCAACTGGGCCACCGTCGCCGCCGGAATTGCCACCATCGCAGCCGCAGCAGCCATCGGATGGGCCAAGCGATGATCCCGGGCGAAGTTTTCCCGGCCGAAGGCATGCTGACCCTGAACGAAGGCGCGGATGCGATTACATTGCAAGTGGCCAATACCGGCGACCGTCCCGTGCAGGTCGGCAGCCATTACCATTTCGCCGAAACCAACCCGGCGCTGGACTTTGACCGCGACGCCGCGCACGGGCGCCGCCTGGACATTGCCGCCGGAACAGCCGTGCGGTTCGAACCCGGTCAGCGCCGCGACGTGACCCTGATCCCGCTTAGCGGCGCACGCCGCGTTTTCGGGTTCAACCAGGCCGTGATGGGGGACCTTTGATATGCCAAGCCAGATTTCACGCGCCGAATATGCTGCCATGTTCGGCCCCACAACGGGCGACAGGCTGCGCCTGGCCGATACCGACCTGATCATCGAGGTCGAACGCGACCTGACGGCCGACCGTGCAGGCACCGGCAACGCATCCGTCTACGGCGAAGAAGTCAAATTCGGCGGTGGCAAGGTCATCCGCGACGGCATGGGCCAAAGCCAAGTCACTCGCGCCGCAGGAGCCGTTGATACGGTCATCACGAATGCCCTGATCGTGGATCATTCCGGCATCTACAAGGCCGATGTCGGCCTGAAAGACGGGCGCATTGCCAAGATCGGCAAGGCCGGGAACCCCGATACGCAACCGGGTGTCGATATCATCGTGGGTCCGGGAACCGAGGCCATCGCGGGCGAAGGCAAGATCCTGACCGCCGGCGGGTTTGACAGCCACATCCATTTTATCTGCCCGCAACAGATCGAAGACGCGTTGCATTCCGGACTGACAACCATGCTGGGCGGCGGCACCGGCCCGGCCCACGGCACGATGGCCACCACCTGCACGCCCGGCCCCTGGCATATCGGGCGGATGTTGCAGGCGGCCGATGCTTTTCCGATGAACCTCGCCTTTGCGGGCAAGGGGAACGCGTCCCTGCCTGCCGCGCTTGAGGAACAGGTCAAAGGCGGCGCCTGTGCACTGAAACTGCATGAGGATTGGGGCACCACACCGGCGGCGATCGACTGCTGTCTGGGTGTGGCAGACGCGATGGATGTGCAGGTGATGATCCACACCGACACGCTGAATGAATCGGGCTTTGTCGAACACACGCTCAAGGCCATGAAAGGCCGCACCATCCACGCCTTTCACACCGAGGGCGCAGGCGGCGGGCATGCCCCCGACATCATCCGCATCTGCGGGGAAGAGCATGTTCTGCCCTCCTCCACCAACCCGACGCGTCCCTTTACCGTCAACACACTTGAGGAACACCTCGACATGTTGATGGTTTGTCATCACCTCGACAAATCCATCCCCGAAGACGTGGCATTCGCCGAAAGCCGCATCCGCCGCGAAACCATCGCAGCCGAGGATATCCTGCACGACATGGGCGCGTTTTCCATCATCGCGTCGGACAGTCAGGCGATGGGCCGCGTGGGCGAGGTTTTGATCCGCACCTGGCAGACTGCCGACAAGATGAAGAAACAGCGCGGTCGCCTGTCCGAGGAGCTCGGCGACAACGACAATTTCCGCGTGCGCCGATATATCGCGAAATACACGATCAACCCGGCCATTGCACACGGCATCTCGGGCGAAATCGGCAGTATCGAGGAAGGCAAACGCGCCGATCTGGTCCTGTGGAACCCGGCATTTTTCGGGGTGAAACCGGAAATGGTGCTGATGGCGGGCACCATCGTCTGCGCCCAGATGGGCGACCCCAACGCCAGTATCCCGACACCGCAACCGGTGTTTACCCGGCCCATGTTCGGGGCCTTTGGCCGGTCGGTCGAAAACTCAGCCGTGACCTTCGTATCCGAGGCCGCGCAGGCCGATGAGCTGGCGGACAAGCTGGGGCTGGCCAAGCAAACCGTCGCCGTGGCCAACACGCGCAACATCGGAAAATCCGATCTGCTGTTGAACAACGCCACCCCACATATCGAGGTGAACCCGGAAACCTATGACGTGCGCGCCGATGGTGAGCTGTTGACCTGTGAACCCGCAGAAGTGCTACCCATGGCGCAGCGATACTTTCTTTTTTGATCCAACGCGTTGCAACAAGACAAGGGACAAACTCATGACCAACCGCGCCCTGAAACATCTGCGCGCCGCCGACCTGTACGGCAAGAAACCACAGGACTTCGTGATCCTGGATTACGAGGCGCGGTTCCTGCGCCGCAAGGTTCTGACAACAGAAACAGGATCCAGCATCCTGGCCGATCTGGCGCAAACCGTTTCGCTCGATCAGGGCGATGCGCTGGAAATGGAAAACGGCGTCCTGATCGGGATCGAGGCCGCACCTGAACCCCTGTTGCGCGTATCGGGCGATAACCTGCCGCGTCTGGCGTGGCACATCGGAAATCGCCACACGCCCTGCCAGATCAAAGCCGATCACCTGCTGATCCAACGCGATCACGTGATCATGGCAATGCTGGCCCATCTGGGGGCCGATATGACCGAAGTAACCGAACCCTTTACCCCCGAAGGCGGCGCATACGGGCATGGGCGCACCCACGCGCATGAACATGGCAAAACCGTTCACACGCACGATCATGCCCATTCTCATGACCACGATCACGCACACAGCCATGATCACTGACTCCGCCCTTTTGACACTGGCCCAATGGCTGTCGCCCGCCTATCCGCTGGGGTCGTTCAGCTATAGCCACGGGCTGGAATGGGCGGTCGAGGATCAGCAGGTCATCGACACCGACAGTTTCCGCGCCTGGCTGGGCGATATCCTTGCGCATGGTGCCGGGCGCAACGATACGATCCTGCTCGGAAACGCCTACCACAGTGATCGCGAAGGGCTGGCCGAACTGGATGAACTGGCCCGCGCTTTTGCCCCCTCGGCCGAGCGTCTGCTGGAAACAACCCAGCAAGGTGGCGCTTTCTGCAAGACCACGACGGCGATCTGGGGCGCCGATCTGCCAGAGCTGACATTCCCCGTCGCACTGGGGTACGCCGCCGCACAACAAGGCATCCCGCTGGGCCAAACGGCGGCCATGTACCTGCATGCCTTTGCCAGCACCCTGACCTCGGCCGCCATCCGCCTGATCCCGTTGGGCCAGACCAACGGGCAATCCGTATTGGCGGCCTTGTCGCCGCTCTGCGAAACCATCGCGCGGGACAATGTCACCCTGTCGACCGACGATCTGGGCGGTGCGACGTTTCTGGCCGATATCGCCTCGATGAAACACGAAACTCAATACACAAGGTTGTTCCGCTCATGACGTCTCCTCATGGTCCATTGCGCATTGGAATCGGCGGCCCGGTGGGCGCGGGTAAAACCACGCTGACCGCCGCCCTTTGCCGCGCCCTGTCGCCCCGGTTTTCGGTCGGGGCCATCACCAATGACATCTACACCCAGGAAGACGCCGAGGCGCTGATGCGCATGCAGGCCCTGCCCTCGGACCGGATCATCGGGGTCGAGACCGGCGGCTGCCCGCACACGGCGATCCGCGAAGACGCATCGATCAATCTGGCCGCCGTGGACGAAATGCGCAAACGCCACCCGGATGTTGAGCTTCTCTTGATCGAATCCGGCGGTGACAACCTGTCCGCAACCTTCTCGCCCGAACTGGCCGACTTGACAATTTACGTCATCGACGTGGCCGCGGGCGAGGAAATCCCACGAAAAGGCGGGCCAGCCATTACAAAATCGGACATCTTGGTGATAAACAAGACCGATCTGGCCCCCTATGTCGGCGCGTCGCTTGAGGTTATGGATCGCGACAGCACCCGCATGCGCGGAGAGCGCCCTTATCTCTTTGCCTCTCTCAAGGTCGGCAAAGGCGTTGACGACATCGTCGCCAGGATTTGTGAAATTGGCGGGCTGTAGGACCACCGGCCAAGATCAGGCGCGGATCTGGACGGGGTGAGCCCGGCCGTTCTGCCCAAAGGCCTCTGAATCGGCCAGTGTCTTGGGCCATTTGATCAGGATAGCCGCGCAACCCTCGACGCCATTGGCCTCGATCGTGCCGAGGCTGTCTGACGTCAGCACCCTCCGGACAGGCTTAGCGGTTTGAGCAACGGTGGATTTCTGGTTCATCGAAGCCCTCAAGGAGCGAAGATAAATAAGAAACCCGAAACATCGAAGGATACTGCTGACAAGTTTGTGAGTCACATTTCGTCTGCGACCGTCATTCTTCGGCCTTTCCGCGCAGCAGCGATTGTGCCGTGTAGACCAATATCGCCATCCCGATTGCTCCCATCCCTGCAACACCCAACAGCACGATCACATCAATAGGACCACCGATGTCACGCAGATGGGAATGGGTCATGACCTGTACGAAAACAACGGCAACCACCGCACCAATTGGCATCGACAGTTGTGCCAGAAGGAATTTCCGCATGGACATCGAACGGTCGCGGATCAGCACGTATAAATAGGCCAGTGTAACGACGACAGCCGCTGCGACCATAATCCAAAACAGCGTGCGGCCAAAAATCTCTTCGAATACGGCGATTAGGGTCTCTGGCGTTAATTGTTCCATGATAGGTCTCCTCAGGCTTTGCCGCGCAGCATTGCGTTGTAGGTGGCTTTCAATGCCACTTCCTTCATCAACCAGCTGATCCACAGTTCCTCCAAGGGCGCGATCACGCCTGGGAACGATGGGGTCAGATTGTTGTGGTAGTCGAAGTCGATCATTCTCTCGCGCGAGGTCTAAATCCGCTTTGGACACCACATCTGTGTCCCTATGCGCCGTGATCCATTTGTTCAGCGTCGACATGCCAACACCCAGATCATCAGCCACCTGCTTGCGCGTTAGCCCGCTGGTCAGCGCGATACGCACCGCATCTGCTCGGAATTCGTCCGTTCGTTTCAGTCCCATAGTCAGTCTCCTTTGTTGCAGTAAATGCTATCAAAGGAGCGGCATCAAACCGCGACAGGTCCATTTTGCCTATACCCGCGTCTCAACCGTCAAGCAGGGCGACGGTGTTTCGCTTGAAGCCCAAAGGGACGCAATTGTGGCTTTTGCAGAACGAAAAGGCCTGAATATTACCCGGTGGTATGAGGAAAAAGAAACCGCCGCAAAGCGCGGTCGGCCGGTTTTTGATGATCTAATAAAGTCTCTGCAGAAAGGCGAAGCCGCCGGTCTGATTGTGCACAAGATCGACCGTTCTGCGCGAAATTTCTCAGACTGGGCGCGCATTGGCGAATTGCTGGATAGTGGTGTTGATGTGCATCTGGCGCATGAAAACCTGGATATGCGTTCGCGTGGCGGACGCCTCACCGCTGACGTTCAGGCAGTCATTGCTGCCGATTACGTTCGTAATCTTCGTGAAGAGTGCTTGAAAGGGATGGAAGGCCGCCTGAAACAGGGGCTGTTTCCTTGGGCCGCTCCAATCGGATACCTTGATCAGGGTGGGGGTAAGCCGAAAACACCGGATCCAAAGCGGGCGCCCTTTGTCCGACAAGCGTTTGAGCTCTACGCCACTCAGCAATACTCCTTGCGGGGGCTGCAGGCAGAACTGAACCGCCGTGGGTTCAGGAACCGCAGCGGCAAGCCGATTTCAAAAACCTGCCTCGAAAACATGATGAGCAATCCGTTCTATCATGGCTATGTCCGCCTCAAACGAACGGAGAGGATTTACAAGGGCCTCCATGAGCCTCTGATCTCCACGGCACTTTTCAACCGCGTTCAGGACTTGAAATCTGGTCGCCAGAACAAGAAGGAAACGCGTCATAACCATATCTATCGCAAGCTGATCGCCTGCGGGCATTGCGGACGGTCGCTGATCGGGGAATGGCAGAAAGGCCGCGTGTATTACCGGTGCCATACCAGCGACTGTCCAACCACGAGCATCCGCGAGGATATTTTCGAAGCGGTGGTTGCATCGGAGCTTCAGGGGCTGAAGCTGAGCAGGATCGACGAAAAACGCCTTACAACGCGCATGCGGAAATTACTCAGGACACGGGCACCCGAGAAGGACAAGCGCGCCGTGGAACTCCAGCTCAGCAATGTCAAAGGGCGCCTGGATCAGCTGACAGATGCACTTCTGGATCAGCTTATTGACAAGGCAACCTTCAGCGACCGCAAACAAAGGCTCCTCGAAGAACAGGACATCCTGGAAAAGGCGCTGGCTGAGATCGGAAAAACCAGCACTGGAGAGGTATTGATCGCAAAATACCTCGAACTGACAAAAAACCTTATTTTGCTTTACAGATTAGCAGATCGCACCCAGAAAGCCCGATTGGCAAAAATCGCATTGTCGAACTGCTCGCTGACCAACAAATCCCTTTCCCTAGAACCCCAGAATTGGCTTCAGGATGTCGACACCACCCTTGCTGTCCTATGTGGTGCACCAGTCAGGGACAGAACTCGAACTTTTGAGTTGATCCAGACAAAGCTTGCAGAAGTCGAAGAGATTGCCCAGCAAACCCAATTGACTAACACGACCTAGGTGGAATGTTCGCAAACTTTGATCACCCAAAGGTTACTACAGATCGAATAACACAGCCCGAGCCTATACTGAGCCTATAAAAAAACAACAACATATAAGTCTTTGATTTTATGGTGCCCGGGGGCGGAATCGAACCACCGACACGAGGATTTTCAATCCACTGCTCTACCCCTGAGCTACCCGGGCACGGGAAAGGCGGATGCCTTTGGGTGGGCGCGTTCTAGGCTTTCAATGCGCGGGTGTCCAGAGGCTTTTTCAGCCCTGCGCACTCAATGCGGTTTGCGTGTTGCCGCTTCGGCTTCCTCATGGGCTTTTTCAATGTCTTCCGGGTCTTGCGATGGCACCGCATAGGACCCGTTCAACCACTTACCCAGGTCCCGGTCCGCGCAGCGACGCGAACAGAAGGGCCGGTATTTCGGGTCCGTATCATTGCTACAGAGAGGGCAGCTCATTTCAACACCTCCTTCAGCGGAATTCGGCCGCGTTTGCGTTGAAGTTCGAAATGGCCCAGCGGGGTCCAGCCGACCAATGTGGTTTCTTCGGTGTCGGCACGGAATGCCGCCCGCAGAGCGGTTTCGAAGGCGCGGCGGTCCTTTTTCGGCATCGGGGCCAGATCGATGGCGATCTGTCCGCCCAAGCCACGCACACGCAACGCCCTAGGCAGGGCGCGCGCGCAAGCCATGTTGGCCTTGATCCCCGCAGCAAGCGACGTGTCAGACCCTGTATTCACATCCACCGCCACAAGGGCACGGGTCGGCTCAATATAGGCATGTGCGCCGCCTGACAGCGGCTCGGACGCGCCCAGTGCCACATCCACGGCCTCAAGAACGCCGTGATCGGCAAACCCGCCAGGCGTGGTCACCACCTCTGCGGGCTCGCTCCATTCGCGCCAAGCGATGGCATGCGGACCGTCGCCTTCGATCAGGGTTTCGAGCTCGTCGCCACTGTCGGACATGACCTGACGGGCGAGGGAACACATGTCCGCGATATCGTCGGCAATGGCCTCTCTCTCGGCACCCGCGGCGGCCGAGCGCAAGATCAGGCCAAACCCGTCTTCGCCCATCGACTCATGCGCGATTTCCAGCAGCCTGTCGCGTTCGTCCTCATCCCGGATGCTGCGCGAAATGTTCAGCCCAGGCGCGTCCGGCGTGACAATCGCATAGCGGCTTTTGAAAAGAAGTTTCTCGGTGACCGGAATCGCCTTGCCCGGCTCTGCAAAGCCCGTGACCTGAACCAGCAGTCTTGCGCCGGCTGCCAGCCCTTTGACCTGACGCAGGAACGCAGGCCCGTCCGGAGTTGCAAGGAACATGCCGCCCTGCCCCTTGACCGGACGGTCAGCCCGGGCGCGATAGATCGTTCCGGGTGCGGGCGCCGCCCCTTGGACAAGAAGATCCTCAAGCCTGCCGTCGACCATGAGCGCGGCGGCCTCCACCCCGTTCAGATGGTCCAGAATGATCGTTCGACCCTTCACACCTTACCCCCATAGAGCGGATAGCCCGCTGTTTGCAAAAGGGTTGCGGTTTCGCAGAGCGGCAAGCCCACAATCCCTGTAAATGATCCCGATATCCAAGGGATCAGCGCCCCTGCGGGCCCCTGAATGGCATAGCCGCCGGCCTTGCCCTGCCAGTCATCCGTCGCCAGATATGCGTTCAGTTCGGCATCGGACAGACGTTTCATCCGCACCTGGCTGACCACGTCCCTTTGCCAGATCTTGTCGCCCCGGCGCACCGCAACCGACGTGATCACGCTGTGACGGCGCCCGGACAGGGCCAACAGGAATTCGGCCGCTTCCCCCGCATCATTGGGTTTACCCAGAATGCGGCGGCCCAGGGCCACAGTGGTATCGGCGCACAGGACGATATCGTCCGGTTCGGCGCTGACGGCCACGACCTTTTCCCGCGCAATGCGGGCGCAATAAGGGCGCGGTAATTCGCCCTTGCGCGGGTCTTCATCGATGTCAGGTGGTCTTACTGCATCGGGGGTTACCCCGAGTTGCGCCAAAAGATCCAGCCGCCGGGGGCTTCCGGATCCCAGAATAAGCGCCATGTTTCAGCGTTACTTGAAACGATAGTTGATCCGACCCTTGGTCAGATCATAGGGGGTCATCTCGACCTGTACCTTGTCGCCAGCCAGAACGCGGATGCGGTTCTTGCGCATCTTGCCTGCCGTGTGTGCGATGATTTCATGGCCATTTTCAAGCTCGACCCGAAACGTCGCATTGGGCAGGAGTTCCTTCACGACACCGGGAAATTCGAGCGTATCTTCCTTGGCCATGTTCTCTCCATCACAATTTCGCCTGCCAGTGTGCAGGACGTGCGCTTAAATGAGGGCAAATGCCCCGTTTTTCAAGGGCGCAATGCACATGTGGCCGTTTTTTCACCACAGCGTGACACTGCGACAAAGACAATCACTGGAAATTCAGTGCCATTCAAGTCTGTCAGACACGCTCAGGCATGTGAAATCACAACCCCCGCATCCAGAATTGCAGGGGTTTTGATGTCTCTTGCGGCTGATCGATGTCTTTCCATGAGAATTCGGCGATCACACCCTTTAGCGGCGCATACCCGCGGGCGCGCCAGAATTCATCCAGGGGGCGGTAGGTTTTTGGCCGTAACGGGTGATCGGCAGGGCGAACCACGGCACAGAAGGCGCAGTTTGCATATCCCAGATGCCGCGCATGGGCCTCGCGCAGGTCAAAGAACCGGTGCCCGATCCCCTTGCCGCGGCAGGCCGGCAACAGAACCGATTCCGCACAATAAAATACGTCGCCCAGATCAATGCCGGTTCCCTTGAATGCCTGAGCAAAGTCGTTCGCATGATCCGCAAGCGGCGTGCCCGTAGATGCGCCGACAAGGCGATCGCCATCAAAAGCCCCGACCAAGACCGCGCTGGCACTGTTGCGATAGGTTTGAAGATAGCGACGCTCGTATTCGACATCACCGTCATAGAGATACGGCCAGTCGCGGAACACCTCGATGCGCAGGGCTGCCACATCATCCAGCGCCGCAGCCAGCGCCGGTCCAGTCAGAACGCGCACGTCCATCAGGACACCTGCCGCACCCAATCCGCAAGATTGTAATAGGTGGTCACCCGCGCGATCTTGCCATCCCGGATGTCGAAAAAGGATCCGGCCGGCAGGCGATAGGTCTGCCCCTTGGCTTCGGGCAGTCCGTCGTCGGTTTCCAGATAGGTGCCATTGACCACATATTCGGCGGCCGCGCGGCTGCCATCGCCCCCCGACAGGATGACCATATCGGTCAGTTCCTCGCGGTAACACCGGCTCATGTGATCGCAAAAGGATTTGAACAGGTCCTTGCCGGTGCGGATCCGCCCTTCGTTGACATGGTGGGCCACGTCATCGGTCAGACACTCCAGCATGCCCGCCGTGTCGCCCGCGTTGAAGGCTTTGAAATACTGCGCAACCACATCCATCACACCACCTCCGTCGGTTCGCCAAATCGGTCTATCAGCCGTTCGATGATCTGGTCGCGCGCCTGCCGATAGGCGGCCAGCTTTTCCTCGCGCGTTTCGCCCAGGCCCGTGGGATCAAGGATCGGCCAGTATTCCACTTCAAGGTGAAAATACCGGGTCAGTTCCAGCGCCCGGCGCTGGCTGGCCGGCGACAGCGCCACCACCAGATCAAAAGAACTGAGGTCGTCGCCCCATTGTTCCATCTCGTCAAAGGACCGCGACCGATGCCGCGCCAGTTCGACATCGATCTCCTGACAGACCGCGATCGAGAACCCGTCGATCTCCATGTCATTCCTGACCCCGACGGACTGCACATAGGTCCCGGTACCATAGAATTTTTTCATGATCCCCTCGGCCATGGGGGACCGCGCCGCGTTATGATCGCAGCAAAACAGGACCGACTGCGGAAGCTCCGGCAACGCTCAGCCCCCGAAATGCAGAACGCAGATCAAGGTGAACAACCGCCGCGCGGTATCGGTATCCAGTTCAACCTTACCCTCCAGTCGTTCCTGCAAAACCCGGCTGCCTTCATTGTGGATGCCACGGCGCGCCATATCAATGGTTTCGATCTGGCTGGGCGGGAGGGTTTTCACCGCGTCGAAATAGCTTTCGCAGATCTGGAAATAATCTTTCACCACTTGCCGGAACGGTCCAAGGGACAGGTGAAACTCGGCGGCCTGCTGTTCATCCGCTGTCTCAACATCGAACACCAACCGCTTGTCACGAATCGACAAATTCAGATGATAGGGTCCCTCGGGCACCTCCCGGTCATCGCGTTTGGGCAACACGAAATGATTCTGCTCCAGCAGATCGAAAATGGCGACCTTGCGCTCCTGTTCGATCTCGGGCGTGGGCGGGGGCAGGCCCGCATCATCAAGTTCGATATCAACGATATGTGACATGGACGGTTACCTGTTCAAATGGTCAAGACGGGCGCGAACCGAAAGTCCATGCGCCTCGAGGCTTTCGGATTGCGCCAGTTTTTCAGCCGAGGGTCCGATAGCACGCAACGCATCCGGTGTCATCCGCGCCACGGTGGTGCGCTTGAGGAAATCCATCACCGACAACCCCGATGAGAACCGGGCCGAGCGCGCCGTGGGCAGAACGTGGTTTGGTCCACCGACATAATCCCCGATAGCCTCGGGCGTCCATTTACCAAGGAACAAGGCCCCGGCATGTACTGTCTTGTCGGCCAGCGTCTCGGGGTCGGCGACACAGAGTTCAAGGTGTTCGGGCGCAATGCGGTTTGACAGGGCCGCAGCCTCATCCAGATCACGCACAACAATCACGGCCCCGAAATCGCGCCAGCTGGCCCCGGCGATGGCGCGCCGTTCCAGCGTTTCCAGACGTTTGTCCACCGCATCCGCAACGGCCTGTCCGAATGCCGCGTCATCCGTAATCAACAGCGACTGCGCGCTTTCGTCATGTTCCGCCTGGCTCAGCAGATCCAGCGCGATCCAGTCGGGATCGTTGTCCTTGTCGGCGATGACCAGAATTTCGGACGGTCCGGCAATCATGTCGATTCCGACCTTGCCGAACACGCGCCGCTTGGCCGCCGCAACAAAGGCGTTGCCGGGGCCGGTGATCTTGTCCACCGGCGCAATGGTTTGGGTGCCATAGGCCAGCGCCGCGATCGCCTGCGCCCCGCCAATGCGGTAAATCTCGTCCACGCCGGCGATTTGCGCAGCCAGCAGCACCAGCGGGTTTATCACCCCGTCCGGCGTTGGCACCGTGATGGCCAGCCGTTCCACCCCGGCGACCTTGGCCGGAATCGCGTTCATCAGAACCGACGAGGGATAGGACGCCAGCCCGCCGGGCACATAGAGCCCCGCCGCGGACACAGCCGACCACCGCCAGCCCAATGTCGCCCCTTCCGGGTCGGTCCACTGGTCGTCCTGCGGCATCTGGCGCACGTGATAGGCGCGGATACGTTCCGCCGCCAGTTCCAGCGCCTTGCGGTCCGCGTTTGGCACCTGGGCCACCGCTGCATTCACCTCATCCGGGGTGATGGCCAGCGTCGCAGGGGTCAGATCCAGACGATCGAATTTCGATGTCAGCTCGATCACGGCCGCATCCCCCCGCGCCCGCACATCCGCAATAATATCGGCCACGATGGCATCAACATCCGGGCTATCTTCGCGTTTCGCGTTCAAAAGCGCCGCAAAGGCGGTGTCGAAATCAGGGGCGGTCGTATCAAGGAATACGGGCATGGCAAGGTCTCCGGCATACGCGCCAAGCCTTATCGGCGGTACGGCCCGATCTCAAGAGATCCGACGCGAATGATTGCCGGACGCGGCGATCTAACCCGGCCTTCCGAGTGGTCGCTCAGTCCCTGTGCGTCGGGATTTTTCCGGAAACGGCGCGATAAGGGCGCGTCACATCCTTGAGCGAAACCTCAAGCGCCTCGACCTCAAGACGGATCGCCCCGTCCCCGGCCAGGGTCAGCAACACCTGCCCTGCCTCGTCCTCGCCCGGTTCAAACGTGACGGACAAAAGCGACAGGATGACATCCTTGTCGCTGCGATCCACCCCTTGCGAGGAAACCCGCAGCACGTTGTCCACCACCAGCAGCGATCGCACACGCTCAACCGGGCGGTTGCGCCGCTCGGCTACCGCCCGATCTTCCCAGCGGAACCGGTTCAGCAACAGGGCGAACCGGCGCTCGGCCGGGCGCCAGGTCATGTCGGTGATCGGAAAAACGGCATCTTGGACCAGCGATGAAATGACCTGCAGGTCATCACCGTCCAGCGCGCCCAGGTTCACTGGCCGTTCGGCCCCTTCTTCAAAGGTTGCATCCTGGCTCATTGGTCCTTGATCCGTTCGATTTTGGCGCCAACGCCTTCGAGTTTGCGCACCACATGCTCATACCCGCGGTCCAGATGATAGACCCGGCTGACGGTGGTTTCCCCCTCGGCCGCCAATCCGGCCAGGATCAGCGACACGCTTGCGCGCAGGTCCGTCGCCATCACCGGCGCGCCCTTCAACCGTTCAACCCCGGTCACCGTCGCAGTGCCGCCGTGGACGTCGATCTTGGCCCCCATGCGGATAAGTTCAGGCGCGTGCATGAACCGGTTCTCGAAAATCTTTTCTTCCAGAACGCTGACCCCGTCGGCCGTGCACAGCAACGCCATCATCTGCGCCTGCAAATCGGTCGGAAACCCGGGGAACGGTTCGGTCGTAACATTCACCGCTTTGATGGAATCGCCGCGCCGTTTGACGCTCAGGCCCTTTTCGGTGTCTGTCACCTCGATCCCGGCCTCGTCCAGCTTGTCACAAAAGGCCCCGATCAAATCGCGCCGCCCGCCCAGCAACTCAACCTCGCCGCCGCAAATGGCCGGGGCCAGCATGTAAGTGCCCAGTTCGATTCGGTCGGTGACAACCGGATGGGTCGCGCCATGCAGCCGGTCAACGCCCTGCACCGTGATCGTGTCGGTGCCGTCACCCTCAATCTGTGCGCCCATCTTGCGCAGGCAATCGGCCAGATCGACGATCTCGGGTTCGCGCGCGGCCTGTTTGATGACCGTGGTGCCCTTGGCCAGCGTTGCCGCCATCAGCACATTTTCGGTCGCGCCCACGGACACGAACGGAAACTCGACCATCCCGCCCTTCAGCCCGCCGGGCGCCTTGGCGTGCACGTAACCATCGCGCAACTCCATTTCCGCCCCCAGCGCCTCAAGCGCCTTGAGATGCAGATCGACCGGCCGCGCGCCAATCGCACAGCCCCCGGGCAGAGACACGACCGCATGCCCGTCCCGCGCCAGCATCGGCCCCAGAACAAGGATCGAAGCGCGCATCTTGCGCACGATGTCATAGTCGGCAGTGTGGTTGTTCAGATCATGGCTCGACAAGGCCAGCACCTGACCATCCTGAAGGCTCGTCACCTCGGCCCCCAACGATGCCAGCAATTCGGTCATGGTGCGAATGTCGCTCAGACGTGGCGCATTGGTCAGCGTCAGCGGTTCATCGCTCAGCAAGGTCGCTGGCATCAGGGTCAGACAGGCGTTCTTGGCCCCCGCAATCGGGATTTGCCCGGCCAACGGGCCGTTTCCTGTCACTATGATCGAATCCATCTGCCCTATCCTTCGCTTTTGCCTGACTGGTCAATGTTATTCTCACCCCGCGCCCGCGCCTGTGCCTTGCGGCGGGCCAGATTGGCCTTGAGCGCGGATTTCAGACGGTCCTCGCGGCTCTGCGCCGGTTTCGCCTGTTTTGAAGGGGTGGTTTTGTCTGCCATGCCCCCTCTCTATCCCAGCGCGCAAAAAGCGTCCAGATTGCCCTTGCACGATCCGATAATTGCGTCTAATCACCCGCGCACGGCGCTGCTGTAGCTCAGAGGTAGAGCACTCCCTTGGTAAGGGAGAGGTCGAGAGTTCAATTCTCTCCAGCAGCACCATTCTTCACCAAGCATGAGATTTTGACGCCGCTCCTGGTGATGTACGGCTTGTTCCGGCTGATGAAGAGGGGCCGGGGGCGTCGGTATTGCTCGGGGTTACGCGCTGATCTTCTTTTTCAGCACCAGGAACGTCATCATGCCCAGCGGCGGGATCGACCGTTTGTCTTCGATTTCCAGTGTCTTTTCCTGCAACACGGTGCCCAGTTCGAAATCGGAATGCCATCCGATCAAATTCGCGAATGGCGCGGTTATCCGTTCGATCACGGCCAGAAAGCCTTTGGAGCGGACAAAGTGATTGGTGATCACCACCTCCCCGCCCGGACGCAGCACCCGCGCGATTTCGGACATCACGATCTCGGGCTCGGGCACGACCGACAGCACATGCATGGCGGCAACGGTGTCAAAGCTGTTGTCGGGAAAATCCAGGCTGCGCGCGTCCATCTGGCGCAGGGCAACGACATTTTCCAACTGCCGTTCAGCCACCCGTTTTCGGGCTTTTTCCAGCATGTCGGCACTGAAATCGATTCCCGTGACCTTCAGCTCGGGCTTATAGCTTGGCAACGACAATCCCGTGCCGACCCCAACCTCCAGAACCGTGCCGGACCGGGTATTGATATAGTCAACCGCCTCGCGGCGCCCGGCATCAGTGAGCACCCCGAAGGTGCTGTCGTAAACCGGGGCCCAGCGGGCATAGGAGGCTTGAACAGATTTCAGGTCCACGGCTACTGGCCTTTCTTGCCAAATGACGGTTTGGGCCGGAAAAGCGCCCTGAGAACGATGACGACATAAGCGACGCACAACCCGATCAGGGTCACCCAGGCATAGGTCAGGACCGCCGCCCCGACGAAAACAAACCCGACAAGAAAGAACTTAACCTTGTCACGTGAAATTTTTGTGGCCTTGAACGACCAGGTCGGAACATGACTGATCAGTAGCAAGCCGATGCAAACCATGTAGATGCAGATCACATAATCCGGCACCGTCCAGGCGTCGGAAAAGGCGAATGAGACATACATCGGCAACATCACCAGCAACGCCCCCGCAGGGGATGGCACGCCGGTGAAATAGGCCGAATTGCCCTGCACCTCTTCGGATTTGCTGGACACGTTGAACCGGGCCAGCCGAATGACGCAGCACACCGCAAAGATCAGTACCGACATCCAGCCCGCGCCACGCATGTCCTCGAGTGCCCAGAAATAGATGACCATTGGCGGGGCAACCCCGAAGTTCAGGAAATCGGCCAGCGAATCCAGTTCGGCGCCCATTTTGCTGTCGCTGTTCAGCGCCCGTGCCAGCCGCCCGTCCAATCCGTCCAGCAACCCGGCCAGCAGGATCAATTGTACCGCCAGCACGTAATTTCCATGCACCCCAAAGCGGATGGCCGACAGACCCGCGCAAATCGCCCCAACGGTCAGCATGTTGGGCAGCAACTGGATCAGCGCGAATTCCTTGTTGGGTCTATCGGGGTTCTGCGCCATCGCTCAGACCGCCGCCTCCTGATCCCTGTTCAGTTCGGCAAGAACGGTTTCACCCGCAATCATGGTCTGGCCGACCTCGACCAGCGGGTCCACCCCGTCGGGCAGATAGACATCCAGACGCGACCCGAACCGGATCAGCCCGAACCGTTCACCCGTCTGCAGATATGCGCCGGGCTGAACGAAGCAGACGATCCGGCGCGCCACCAGACCGGCAATCTGAACCACGACCAGATCGCGGCCGTCTTCCATCTTGATGCGCAGGCTGTTGCGTTCATTGTCTGAACTGGCCTTGTCCAGAGACGCGTTGAAAAACTTGCCCGGACGATAGGAAACATGGGTGATTTCCCCCGCAATCGGCACCCGGTTCACGTGACAGTTGAACACGCTCATGAACACGCTGACCCGTGTCAGCGGTTCATCCGGCAGGCCCAGCTCGGCGGGCGGGATGGCAGGTTCGATCAGCGAAACGATCCCGTCAGCCGGGCTGATAATCAGACCGGGCCGATCCGGGGTGACCCGCTCGGGGTCACGAAAAAAATAGTAGCACCAGACGGTTAACCCGACGCCAACCCAGCCCAGAACATCCGAAAACAAGAACAGCACAATTGTGATTGCTGCAAAAATAGCAACGAATTTGCGGCCTTCGGGATGCATCGGCTTGATGAATGTATCCGTCATTTTCATGGCAACGTAACCTTCAGTGCATTGATTTGAGGCACACTCATAACTTGATTGGGTATCAGCGCAAGCGCAATCCTCTGGCGGAAATCGGTCTGCTCAGCCAAAGCCGCTGGGTTGGGACGATCCGCGCGGGGCGCCCGGTAACCGACACTTTGGCCACAAAAAACGACGCAAAGCCCCTGCCCTGCGCCGTTCCCGTGATCCTGCAAGTGTCTCAGCTATCAGTTGCGGCTTCGATCTTGTCCTGGGTCTTGGTGTCGAAATCGCTTGCGTCGTGACGTTCGTGCAATTGGAATTTTGGGTCGCCAAAGGTCCGGTTCACCATGCGCCCGCGCTGGACCGCTTTGCGCCCGTCGATCTCTTTCGCCCAGCGCAGGACATGGTCATAACTTTCCACGTCCAGAAACTCGGCTGCCTCGTAAAGGCGCCCCAGCACAAGCTGACCGTACCAGGCCCAGATCGCCATATCGGCAATGGTGTATTCTGCGCCGCACATGAATTGATTGTCAGCCAGCCGCTGGTCCAACACGTCCAGCTGACGTTTTGTCTCCATCGCAAACCGATTGATCGGATATTCCCATTTTTCGGGTGCATAGGCATAAAAATGGCCAAATCCACCGCCCAAGTAGGGCGCGCTGCCCATCTGCCAGAACAGCCAGGACATGCATTCGGGCCGCAATGCCGGGTCCGCCGGCAGGAACTCCCCGAACTTTTCGGCCAGGTAAAGCAGGATCGCACCGGATTCGAACACCCGCGTCGGCGGCGTGGTACTGTGATCCATCAACGCCGGGATCTTCGAGTTCGGGTTCACCGCGACAAACCCGCTTCCGAACTGATCGCCCTCACCGATATTGATCAGCCAGGCGTCATATTCCGCGCCACTGTGCCCCTTGGCCAACAACTCTTCCAGCAGGACGGTCACCTTGACCCCGTTGGGCGTGGCCAGTGAATAAAGCTGCAGCGGGTGCTTGCCGACCGGCAGTTCCTTGTCATGCGTCGCTCCGGCAATGGGGCGGTTGATACTGGCAAATCTTCCGCCGCTTTCGGTATCCCATTTCCAGACTTTCGGTGGGGTATAGCTTTTGTTTTCTGTCATGTGCGGTCTCGATCTGATTGGAGAGTGACGGCGCCCCAAAAGCGCTTGCCGATGGGAACCGGCCTTGAAATCCTGTGATTGCGGCGGCAACCCCGGCATTTACGCGCCATAACGCCATGGATGGCAACCCATGTTTGCCACGTTCACGAAATTGGCAGATGCAGCTTGCCCGGGGTTATCGTGACGCCAGACGTGACGCACCGGCATGGACCGCGCCCTTGTACCATCCGGCGATAAGTGCCCGTTCTTCGGGCTCGATATAGGTGACGTTGGCCGGCGGCATTGCCGTGCTGATCCCGGCCTGCAGATAAACCGTCCGCGCCCATTTAGCGATTTCCTTGTCGGTTTCAAGAAACACGTTCTTGGGCGCCCAGTGAATGCCCTCGTAAAACGGCTCGCGCGCATGGCACATGGAACAGCGCCCCAGAACGATGTCGCGCACCTCGTCAAATCCGTCGGCCGAAACCAGCATCTGCTCCTGCTTGCTCAAGGCGGCTTCTTCATCGGCGACCGCGTCGGGCATGCCGACCGACGACAGCCAGATGATCGCCAGAAACAACAATGCGGTCGCCAGCCAGGTCCAGGTCGGTTGACCCTTTCGGGCGTGCACGGTGTTGAAATAATGCCGGATCGTGACGCCCATCAGGAACACCAGAGCCGCGATGATCCAGTTGTACTGCGTTGCAAAGGCCAACGGATAATGGTTCGACAACATCAGGAAGATGACCGGCAACGTGAGATAGTTGTTATGGGTCGACCGCAACTTGGCGATCTTGCCGTATTTGGCATCCGGTGTGCGACCCTCCTGCAAATCCTTCACCACGATGCGCTGGTTCGGCATGATGATGAAAAACACGTTCGCCGTCATGATGGTGGCTGTGAAGGCCCCCAGATGCAGCATCATCGCCCGCCCGGTGAAGATTTGGTTATACCCCCACCCCATCGCCACCAGCAGCCCGAACAACAAAACCATCAGAAGCGTCGGACGCTCGCCCAACCCGGATTTGCACAGGGCGTCATAGACGATCCATCCGACCGTAAGGGATGCGGCGGAAAACGCTATCCCCTGCCAAAGGGCCAGATTGGCCTTACCCGCATCAATCAGATAAAGCTCGCCCCCGGCCCAGTAGACGATCATCAGCAACGCCGCGCCGGACAACCAGGTGGAATAGCTTTCCCATTTGAACCAGGTCAGATGCTCGGGCATCTGCGCCGGGGCCACCAGATATTTGCGGATGTGGTAAAACCCGCCGCCGTGGACCTGCCATTCTTCTCCGTGCGCGCCGGGCGGCAGATCATCCGCCTGCCGCAGCCCAAGGTCCAACGCGATGAAATAAAACGACGATCCGATCCAGGCGATCGCCGTTATGACATGCAGCCAGCGCACCGCAAACGCGGCCCAATCCCAGGCAATGGCAAGGTCCAGCATGACAAATTCTCCAACGTTGACACGCCCGAACCTTAGCGCAGGCACCCAACCGGGGGCTATTCGCAAATGCCCCCCAGCAGTTTCAAAATTTACCGAAAAGTGTGGTTTGCCACATTATGCGACGACCGGACCACCCCGGTTTCACACGGTCGAGCGGAGGCCAAACTCACCCCAAATTCCAAATCGGTTAATTTTTAAACACACCGCCAGATTTCTGTGCAATGATACTTGTTCTCCGGAATTCGCAAGAGCGCGCCGAAATCAATTCTCTTGCGGCCATGGTACGCAATGAAAGTATCCAACTATGGAAACACCGAAATCTTACTTTGACGAGATGCTGGCCGGGCCCGATCAGGCCCGCGCCCCCTATAGCGACTATTTTGACTGGTTCAGCAAAGACGATCTCAAGCGGCTGAGGAAAAAATCCAGCGACGCCGAGGCGTTCTTTCGCCGGATCGGCATTACCTTCAATGTCTATGGACAGGCCGACGCGGATGAGCGCCTGATCCCGTTCGACATCGTCCCCCGCATCATTGCCGCGCGTGAATGGGCACAACTGGAACGTGGTATCGAACAGCGCGTGCGCGCGATCAACGCCTTCCTGCATGATATTTATCACCGGCAGGAAATCCTGCGCGCCGGGCGTATCCCGCGCGAGGTGATCGCCGGAAACGAGGCCTTTCTGCCGGAAATGATCGGTGTCAGCCCGCCAGGCGGCGTCTATACCCATATCGTCGGCGTCGATCTGGTGCGCACTGGCGAAAATGAATTCTTCGTGCTCGAAGACAATGCGCGCACCCCCTCGGGCGTTTCCTACATGCTGGAAAACCGCGAAACCATGCTCCAGATGTTCCCCGAGCTGTTCACCCAGCTCAAGGTGCGCCCGGTCAGCGCCTACCCCGGTCTGTTGCGCAAATCGCTGGCCGATTGCGCGCCCGGCGGCTCACCCAACGAGTCGCCCGTAGTGGCCGTTCTGACACCGGGCATCCACAACTCGGCCTATTTCGAACACGCCTTTCTGGCCGATCAGATGGGCGCCGAACTGGTCGAAAGCCAGGACCTCAGGATCGAGGACGGGCGCGTCGCGATGCGCACGACGCAAGGCTATATGCCCATTGATGTGCTTTATCGGCGGGTGGACGACGAATATCTCGACCCGCTCAACTTCAACCCGGACAGCCTGCTTGGCGTTCCGGGGATCATGGATGTCTACCGCGCGGGCAATATCACCATTGCCAATGCCCCCGGCACCGGCATCGCCGATGACAAGGCGATCTATTCCTACATGCCCGATATCGTCGAATTCTATACCGGCGAAGAAGCAATTCTTAAGAACGTGCCAACCTGGCGGTGTTCCGAACCCGACGCACTGTCCTATGTTCTGGAAAACCTCAAGGACCTTGTCGTCAAGGAAGTGCACGGTTCGGGCGGGTACGGGATGCTGGTTGGTCCGGCCGCCAGCAAAAGGGAATTGGCAGCCTTCGAAAAGAAGCTGCGCGCCAAACCTGGAAACTATATCGCGCAACCCACCCTGGCCCTGTCCACCGTGCCCATCCTGACCAAATCGGGCCTTGCACCGCGCCACGTGGACCTGCGCCCCTTCGTTCTTGTCTCACCGAACAAGATCGAAATCACCCCCGGCGGATTGACCCGCGTGGCCCTGAAAAAAGGGTCGCTGGTCGTCAATTCCTCGCAGGGGGGCGGTACCAAGGACACTTGGGTTTTGGGAGATTAAACCGTGATGCTTGGGAAAACCGCAGGCGGCCTGTTCTGGATGTGTCGCTATCTGGAACGCGCCGAAAACATCGCCCGTCTGATCGAGGCTGGCTGGCACATGGCGCTGACGCGCTCTTCTAACGGGTCCAATGAATGGCAATCGGTCGTCTCGACGGCCGGGATGACCCCTGCTTACGAGGAAAAACACGACACCTACGACGCCGCCAAGGTGATCGATTTCCTTTTGCGGGATCGCGACAACGCATCCAGCGTCATGTCCGCCATCGACCTTGCCCGCACGAACGCCCGGATGGTCCGCACCGCCCTGTCCAGCGAGGTGTGGGAAGCGACAAATGATTGCTGGATGTCTGTACGGGCGGAAATGGCGCGCCCGATCACGGATCGTAACCTGCATGCTACGCTGGCAACCATCCGTCACAATGCGTCGATGGTGCGCGGCGCGCTGCATGGCACGATGCTGCGCAACGACATCTATTCCTTTGCCCGGCTGGGTACGTTCATCGAACGGGCCGACAACACGGCCCGAATTCTGGACGTGAAATATTATGTCCTGCTGCCGTCCTCGTCCTTTGTCGGCACTCGCATCGACAACGCCCAGTGGGAGGTCATCCTGCGCTCGGTCTCGGCGCAAAGTTCCTATCGCTGGCTGAACGCCGGTCGGGCGACGCCCATGGGAATTGCCGAATTCCTGATTCTCGACCGAAGAATGCCGCGCTCTCTCGGGTTCTGTTTCAAAAAGATCGATCAGTTCCTCGGCCAGTTGGAAGAGGAATACGGAACCCGGCAGCCTAGCCAAGACCGGGCCCAACAGGTCTGTGAACGGCTTAGAGAAAATTCTATCAACTCAATCTTCGAAAACGGACTGCACGAATTTCTGGGCGAGTTCATAGATGACACCAGAAAACTGGCCGGCACGATCGAAGAAGATTTCCGGTTTTACGGGTAAGGTATCATGAAGCTCGAAATCACCCACGTCACGACATACACCTACGACACGCCGGTGCACTATGCGCTGCAACAGCTTCGCCTGATCCCGCGCACAGGGCATGGCCAGCAGGTAATCGAATGGAATTCCACGATTACCGGCGGCAAAAGCCAGGTTATCTTTGACGATCAGTTCTTGAATCACACCGAACTTGTCGCGGTCGATCCGGGCGCCACTCGGATCGAGATCGTCTCGCAAGGGGTGGTCGAGGTCGAGGATCGCGGCGGCGTTGTCGGCGCGCATTCGGGCTGCGCGCCCCTGTGGCTATTCCTGGAACCCACCGCGATGACCGCAGCGGGCAACAACATCCGCCAGATGGCTGCCAGCGTCCGCGATGAATTTGCCGATCTCGACGACGTGTCGCGCCTGCACGCCCTTTCCAAACGGATCGGCGAGACAGTGCACTATGAGACCGGGAGCACCGACAGCGACACCACCGCAGAAGTGGCGCTGACCGCCCAGCATGGCGTCTGTCAGGACCACGCCCATATCATGATCGCGATCGCCCGGCAGCTGGGTCATCCCGCCCGCTATATCAGCGGATACCTGTTCATGGACGGCCAAACGGATCAGGAGGCGAGCCATGCCTGGTGTGAAATCTGGGTCGAAACACTGGGATGGGTCGGGTTTGACGTCTCGAACGGGATCTCGCCGGATGCCCGCTATGTCCGGGTCGCCACCGGGCGCGATTATCAGGATGCGGCGCCAATCCGCGGATTACGTCAGGGCACGGGCGGCGAAGCGCTTCATGTCGTCTTGCAGGTGCAGCAATAAGCTGTTTGATAGCTTCTGATCCAAAGGAGTCGTCATGACATATTGCGTGGGCCTGATGCTGAACAAGGGGCTGGTATTCATGTCCGATACCCGCACCAATTCGGGCGTCGACAACATTTCCACTTTCCGCAAGATGTTCACATGGGAGGTTCCCGGCGAGCGATCCATCACGCTGATGACCGCCGGCAACCTGGCCACCACACAATCGGTGGTCAGCCTTCTCGAAGAGCGCGGCAAGGAACCCATCGACCGCAACCCCGGCATTCTTGAGGCGGATACGATGTTCCAGGTTGCCACCTTTGTGGGCAACCTGCTCAAAGAGGTGATCGCCAGCCACGCCGAAACCGGCCAGCGTGCAGATGCCACATTCAACGCGACCATGATCCTCGGCGGTCAGGTCGGCGACGGCGCTCCGCGCCTGTTCCTGATCTACCCCGAAGGCAACTTCATCGAAGCCAGCTTTGACACGCCGTTTTTCCAGATCGGAGAAACCAAATACGGCCGCCCCATCCTCGTACGGGCCTATGACCCGGATATGGGTTTTGAGGACGCGGTCAAACTGCTGCTGGTGTCCTTTGATTCAACGATAAAGGCCAATCTGTCGGTCGGCCTGCCGCTGGATGTGCATGTCTATGAAAAAGACAGCCGCAGGAACGGCAAAATCGTCCGAATTCAGTTGGACGACCCGTTCTACGATGAGATCTCCAGCGGCTGGGGCAGCGCTTTGCGTGACGCCTTTTACCAGCTGCCCGACTATCGGTTTCCAGACGCAACCGACTGATGCCGCGCGCATCTGGCGACCGGTTTACAGTGCCAGCAGGACGCTGGTGACACGGAGACGGTTTGTGCCGATCCGCAAACCCGCAGCCAGCGCGCCGACACCAGAACCACGAATCCCGCCAACTGACCGGGCGGGGCACCATGAACAAGCACATCACATTGCGGGATGGGTCAGTTTCGGGTCTGGGGATCCTTTTCGAATTGCTGGAAATTCGGATGAGAAGCCAACTGCAAATTCAGGCATGCGATCAAATCGCTTTTTGCGATCGGTTTTGTCAGGAAACCGTCCATCCCCGCTTCGCGGCACTTGTCGGCATCCTCGTCCAGAACGCTTGCCGTCAGCGCAACGATCCTGGTCCTGGATCGGTTCGAAGACATCATCGCCCTGATCTTGCGCGTTGCCATGAGGCCATCCATCACCGGCATGTGCATGTCCATGAAAATAATATCGAAATCTTCCCGCGACACTGCCTGATAGGCTTTCGCTCCATCATCCACGGATTTCGTGTCCAGCCCCATGGTCTGAAGCATCCCTTCGAAAACCAGCCTGTTGATTTCATTGTCATCAGCCACAAGGGCACGACCCGAAAATCTGGCCGTTGATCTACGGTCTTTGCCTGAGTCGTGATCATGTCCATCCACGACTTGTTTTTCGTCCCCCTTGCGGCATCGCAAAGTGAACCAGAAAGTGCTTCCTTTGCCCGGAACACTCGTGAGGCCGATCTCGCCGCCATGGGCTTCGATGATGGACTTGCTGATGGCAAGCCCCAGACCACTGCCTCCGAACCGTCTGGTCTGTCCCGCTTCTGCCTGCTCGAACCGTTCAAAAATACGGTCCTGCGCTTCGGGTTCTATACCTATCCCGCTATCCTGCACCTTGATGCGTAGCTCTATTGAGTCCTCGTTCTGGCTGAGCAATTCGCAGAACATTTCAATCTTGCCGGCTTCAGTGAACTTAATCGCATTTCCAATCAAGTTCATCAGCACCTGACGTATGCGGCGCGAGTCGCCGATCAGCGGTGTCGAGAATGCCGGACCGCGATGAATGACCAGGTCCAACCCTTTCTCGCGCGCGTTCAATTCGAGAATACTTTTCACGGATCGGCCGATGCCGCCCATGGTCATTGGCTCTTCGTTCAGGACCAACCGTCCCTCTTCAAAGGACGCCAGATCAAGAATGTCATTGACAACTGACAACAACGCTTTGCCGGACTCTCTGATCGTTTCCGCGTGCTTTTTCTGTTTGCTGTCCAACTTGGTTTGCAAGAGAAGATCAGCGACCGGAATGACACCATTGAGGGGCGTGCGAATTTCATGGCTCATGGTCGCCAGGAACTGTGATTTTGCTGCCAAAGCGTTTTCCGCATCCTGGCGCGCCACCTTCAATCCTATGGTCTGATGATGTATTTTGTCACGCATGGCAGCAAAGCTTCGTGTGAGCTGACCGATCTCGTCACGTTCCATGGGCGGCAATTCGGTTTCAAAATCGCCGACCGCCATCGATTTTGCCGCACGACCCAGCATAGCAAGTCTTCGGGTAAGAAGCCGGTCGATGGTGAAGATGATCAGCAAAGTCGACGAAACAAGGATGCCCAACGCGATCACCGCCAAAAGCCGCTGTTCGGATTTCACCCTCTGAATCGGCCCGGTGACATCAATCGCGGCACGAATGACGCCAAGCGTGTCACCCCGCAAAGACACATTGTGCTCCAGGTTCAGGATGTTTGCCCCACCGAGTGTTTCGGGTTTTGTCAGCGGATAGATCAGCCGACCATTCTCGTTATAGAGCGCAATGCTGATCCAGTTGTCGTGGCGATCGCGAATTGCCGAAAGTGTTTCATGAATGGCCGCGAACTGGTTGCTCAGAAGGTAGGGCAATATGCTGTCGCCGATGATTTCGACTTGCCTCTGGGACTCGCGGTTTTCCACGTCCACCAAGATGGCGGAGATACGAGGAAACCAGACATATTGAAAAATCAGTGCGCCGCCCAATGCCAGTGCGAACAGCAGCGCAAGAAGCTTTGTCCTGACGGTTAGCTTTTTCATCAACTCAAACCCGTCACCCGCTGGTAACCAACCAGCACTTCAAGCAATTAGTTCGCAGATACATAATAGTTTTCCAACCCTAGTTGCTTGAGAGGCCCATATTCTTCTATCTCGGTCGCAACTGCCTTTCCAATCGGCACGCGCGACAGCAACTCCTTGCCTTCCGGCGTCGCTGCAAGTTCCAGAAAAGCCGCCTGAATTTTGCGCCTGTCCTCTTCAGGCACACGCGGGTGCACCGTTATCGGATGCGGTGGCACCCGGGGAGTCTCGTATATGATCTTGAGTTGATCACGAATCTCCGGATCAAGGCGATTGAACGTAGCCATCACGCCGCCAGCCGCCGTCGCTTCGCCAAGGATCACATTTAGATAGGCCGAGGTGTGAGTGGAAACAAAGAAGGCTTTATAATCGAGGCTGAAATCCTGATCAAGCTGAGCACGCATGAGCAAGGACGCCCCCAAAGCATTTGGTGCAGGAAAGGCGATGGACTTGCCGGCAAGCTGCGCGACAGTTTCAATTCCGGAATCTTTTCTGACAACCATCACGCCAAAGAGTTCACGGCTTCCATCGCGGATCAGCGGAATATAGCCCTGTGTCTCCTGAGCAATCAGAAGGTGATAGGGGTTCATGTAAGCGAAATCGAAAACGCCGTTCTCAAAACTTTGCTCAAATTCCGGTATTCGCGGTGAGCCCACCATACGGAGTTGAAGCCCGCTGCGCTGTTCGATCTCGCTCAAGATAGGTGTCCAGATACTGGACAACTGACGAGGTTCGAATTGAGGGACGACACCAAACGTATATTCTGTTTCCGCCTGCACCGAATGCGACAGAGCGCCAAAGGCGAATAACGCGCCAAACAGACGCTGCGTGAACACACGCCTGTACGTGCGCTTGTTGGTCAGAAATCGCATACCATGGACCCTTTTATCTACCGGAAGCTGTGTAACACATGACTACGGTCTGCGTTTTCCTAAAAAGTATAGAACAAGAGATCAAACGGGTATGTCGGGCAATCATTGGGCCGCAAAGCTGTCCGCTCGACGGTGTCCCACCAACGGCCCGCAAAAATCGCAGGTGTCTTTTTCACGAGTTCCAAACGCCGGCACGACCAACCACCGCAGCCTGATTTTAAATCCTGCTCGGCACAATCCGCCAAAACGATCACGTGCCCTGTTGCCGTCACGGCGGTTCACGCAACTCTCATCAGGCGATGCGTCTTTCTGGTCCGATACATCGAATATTGCACCTTTAATTTCAGATAGCAGAGCAAAAAGGGGCAATGACCTGTCCCAAAGGATAGTTTGTTTATCCATACTTTACAGTCACCTAGCCGCCCTAGCCCTAAATTTTGTCGATCATCCCTGTTAGAAAAATTCCAGACACCAACACGGAGAAACAAAATGACACTTTCCCAAATTGCCCGTCAGAACCGCCTCAAAGCTCTTGCTTCGCTGGAAACTCGCAACATCTTTTCCGACATGTCCGCGCGCCCCCGTTCGCGTGATCACGGTGCCCCGCTCTTTATCTCGAACCGCAAGCGCAACGGATTGATGTCCGCGTTGGCAACCTGACAGTACGGACCGGGGGCACGAAGATGAACATGACTGAACGGCGGGGCCCGCCCCGCCCGCAAAACCAGAACACACCAACACGCGAAGAATTGGTGTGCCTGTTTTCCAGCGATTTCAAAAAACGTCAGCTCGCAATCGACGAGTCTGTCTACGGAACGCTCAACCAGAACCCGCAGGACGCGCCTACAACATTGACTCAAAGGTGCGACGCGTTTCGCTCCAGGTTGCGACGGCGCTTTCAACGAGTCCGGCACTTGACGCCATAGGCGACGCCTTGCTGGACAATTCAATCTCGGAAAGTGTCTTTCGCAGGTCGTGCGCCCCGAACATCGCCGCAGATCCTGACAGACGATGCGCGGTCTTGGCCAGGGTTTCGCCATCCAGATCGGTGGATGAGAGACGGCCCGCAGGGTTCAGTTCGGCATCCATTTCCTTGACGAAAAGGCGAAGCAGCTCCTGGAATCTGGCTTCACCGATGTCTTGACGCAGCTCGCGCAATATCCGGAGATTTACCGGACCAGACGCAACCTCATTGGATGTCTGCGTCGCCGATGCCCCAACCGTCACCGATGCAATCGCCTTGCGCAATGCGGTCCTGGACACTGGTTTGACAATCACGTCGTTCATTCCCGCATCAATGAAACGGCGAACGTCCTCTTCCAGCGCGTGCGCGGTCAGCGCGATTATCGGGACATTCCTCGACATGCCCTGCCCTTTTCTGATGGCCCGCGTCGCTTCGGTTCCGTCCATCTCGGGCATGCTGATATCCATCAGGATGAGATCGAACTTCTTGCGCTCGGCAAAGGCAACGCCTTCGGCACCGTCGTGCGCCTCGCTGATCCGGTGATGATCGGCTTCCAGCATGTCGCGCGCGACCATCCTGTTGATTTCGTTGTCCTCGACCAGAAGAATGTCCAACCGCCGGGCCAACGCTTCATCGGCTTGGCCTAGCGTGGACGCCGCGATCTTTTCAGCGGATGCCGGTTGGTCTTCATCCATTGCGATCGGAAGACGGATCCAGAAGATGCTTCCTTCTCCAATTTCGCTTTCCACCCCGATCTCGCCCCCCATGGCATGGGTGATACGACGCGCAATTCCCAAGCCCAGACCGGTTCCATCGGTGCGACGGCCATACGAGGTGTCAAGCGTGGCGAAGTCTTCAAAAATCCGGTCGAGGTCTTTCTCTTCAATGCCCAGCCCAGTGTCCAAGACACGAATTTCAATCTCGTCGCTCTGCGGCAAACGCTCGGACTCGACAATGATTTCTCCGTTTCGGGTGAACTTGATCGCGTTGCCGATCAGGTTCAGCAGAACCTGACGCAAGCGCACCGGATCGCCGCTCGCAAGAGTGCGCCCTGCGTCACCCGGAACAAAGCGCAGCGTGTTGCCATTGTTGCTGGCCGGAACCTTCTGACCATCCACGAGATCTTCGAGAAGGGAATCGAGGTCGAAAACAGTATCTTCTATGTCCAGCTTGCCGGCTTCGAGACGGGAAATGTCGAGGACATCGTTCACATGCGACAAAAGCAGATTGCCCGACTTTTCCATGATACCGAGATATCGCTGTTGCTTGTCGTTCAATCCCGTGCCGGACAGCAATTCCATGGTTCCCAGCAGGCCATTCAGCGGAGTGCGCATTTCATGGCTCATCACGGCCAGAAGTTGGGATTTCGATTTCTCACCTGCAATTGCCAGGTCGCGTGCCTTGCGCAACTCTTCTTCTGCCTCCACCTCTTTCGAGATGTCGCGAAGGTATGAAACGAAGATTTCGCTTTCAGGCCCCTTCGCCGTTGCGATGCTGAATTCGACGGGAAAGACTTCTCCGTTCTTGCGTTTTCCCTCAAGACGCACACGCCCCTTGTCGACAACACGTTTTTCACCGGTCTTCAAATACCGGTTCATCCCCTTCCTGTGCGCCTCGCGGAGGGAATCCGGAATGATCAATTCGGCCATCTGGGCGCCGATCGCCTCGGCCTCGGAATAGCCGAAAATATCTTCTGCCGCGCCGTTGAAATCGATCACGGTTCCATGGCGGTCAACCGCGATGATTGCATCAAGCGACGTGGTGACGATGGCGGACATGCGAGACTGCGACAACTGGATCTGTTTGGCCCGGGCACGGCTCACTTCGTTGAGCCGGTATAAGTCGAAAACAAGAAAGGCCAGTGTGACAAGCAATCCGCCTGTCAGCATCCCGATATTGACAAGCGTATCGACAAATTTCTGGCGGCGCTGATCGTGAAGCCGGGAAAAATGTGCGATCCCGTTCAGCGCAACTTCCCGCAGAACAAAGCGGGTGTCCTGCGCCCGGTCAAAGATATCCGGAAGCGCCTGGATCAGGGCCGCGTCCGGCCCGTCCATCAATAGCGCGGCCTCGTCTATGAACAGTCGCAGCTCAGACAACTTTTCCGCGGTTTCAGCTTCGCCCCGGAACTCGGCGTAAAGCTCGCCGTTCAGCAATGTCGCAACCCGGCTGTAAAGGATGTCGAACCTGCGGCGGAGCTGCGTGAGGTCCTTGTTTTCCGACGAAATCGCATCTTGCGTTTTGACAAGAAACGCCAGGTGTTCCACCTCTGCCTGCGACAGGTTCCATTGGACGTTGTCAGATGTCGCTTTCGAAAGCTCGCGCAGTTCTTTGCGAACTCCGGTCGCAAGATAGACAATCGCGAATATCATAATGAGGACGACGACGGCAAGAAATGCCCGCCGCCGCCCCCAGCTTTTCCCGGTGCGGGGAACAGCATCAACCATCATCGCAGCCACGCCTCAAGATCAATTTTGGCATGATCAGGGCTGGACCACGATACGGTCAAGTTGCCAGATGCTCCGTGAGTAGTAAGTCTCTGACTGAAAATTCTCGTCCGCGTCATACGGATAGACGATCCACAGCGGGCCTTTCTCGCGCACGCTCATCGGCGCGCCGTTCATCTTATAGGCGATGATGGCCGGTTCAGTGAGCGCGTCTGCAACAGGGATTTCCACTGCATAATCATTGATCGCAGTGGCTTTGAGAGTCCCGCTTTCGATACCCAACCGTTTGAGCAGATCGGCCAGCGGCACACCCGTGAATTCGACCGACCCTTCCGTCCAGATAGTCGTCGTCGTGAACGAGGTTTCTCCCACCTCTTCCAGCATCTCGCGATCAAACTGGGCGACGTCACCAGACTGTGTGACGGCAACCGCACCACTGACGGTCAACAACACGTCACCGCTAGGCTGGGGCAGTTCTTCGGCGGACACGGCCGACCCGATGACGGTCATTACGACACCAAGAACACATTCACATACCTTACGACGGATCGCATAACTCATACCTTGTCTCCTCAGAGAATGATTCAAACCCTGTTTGGGTCGTGTCAGGAGATTGCCACAGCCTGCCATACCAAGTCACCGGTGCAGAGGTATACGTTCCTATCCTTTCGGATACATCGCCCCCTCCCTTTGCCAGCCGAATTAACCATATGCCAGAGTGTTCGGCCCGATCGATGCCGATTACAAACGAAAGGAGGGTCGGATTGTCGGCTCGAAGTAGATAAAATGTCGAAAGAGTAAGGTTTGTGATGATCAAGGTTCAACCGACAGGTCTAAAAGACTATAGAAATAAAAATGCTATCGCTGGAGTTGAATTTATGCGTGTTCTTGTTGCTGACGATCATGATCTGGTGCGCGAGTCGATCGGCGCAATCTTGAACAATGATGACTTCACGGTCGTCGAATTGGCAGCCAACTTGAAGGATGCCATCGACATCGTCGAAAAAAGCGAACCGTTCGATCTGGTGTTCCTTGACTATGACATGCCTGGAATGAACGGACTGGAAGGTCTGACCAAGATGCTGGAAGCAACCGGCAACCAGCCCGTTGCCCTGTTGTCCGGCACCGCATCCCACGATGTCGCCAACAAGGCCATCGATGCAGGTGCCGCCGGGTTCATCCCGAAAACCCTGTCGACCCGGTCCATGATCACTGCGGCCAAATTCATGGCTGCCGGCGAAATCTATGCGCCCATCGACGTGCTCAAACGCCAGCATGAAGACAACGACAGCCCGCTCAGCAAACGCGAAACCGAAGTGATCCGCGGGATTTGCGAAGGCAAATCGAACAAGGAAATCGCGCGCGATCTCGACCTGCAGGAAGTGACCATCAAACTGCACGTGAAGACGCTGAGCCGGAAGTTGAACGCGCGCAACCGCACCCATGCGGCGATGATCGCACGTGACCGTTCGCTGATCTGAACGCCCCAGAAAATCAACACCGCCAGCCCCCGAACATGACGTTCGGGCCCGATAGGGCTGTGCCTGTTTGTCTGCTTTCCGAAATGATCTTCACCTCTTCCAAAACAGCCACGATTCAGGCCAGCGCTGGCCTGCGGCTGCTGTTGATCGCACTGGCGGCAACGGTCGTGTTTCATGGTGGCCTCATTCCGCTGACCCACGGCAAGACCTACGACGCTTTCATCCACATGTTCTTTGGCGATCACTATCATCGAAGCTGGTTCGATCCGTGGGAACCGCGCTGGTACACCGGATTCGTGACGGTCTCCTATCCGCCCGGCACCCACATGATGATCGCGGGGCTGATGCACCTGATGCCGTTGCGCGCGGCCTTCGTCGTCGTTCAACTTGCCGGTCTGTTGCTGCTGGTGATCGGAACATACCGTTTTTCCCTTCTCTGGGTCACTCCGCGGGCCGCTGGATATGCCGCTCTGTTCGTCGTATTGGCCTCGTCAATTTCGGAAACCGTGCATGTGTTCGGCCAGTTGCCGACCATCTTTTCGCTGGGCATCTTCCTGAATGGTCTGCCCTACTTTTTCCGCTGGATCGTGTTCGGGAACCTGCGGGATCTCAGCTTTGCCGTGGCCTTGTCGGCTGCGACGACCGCAGCGCACCATGTGACCAGCATCTTCGGCGGCGTTCTGTTCGTGCTGCCCCTCGCCGCGCAGTCGCTGCGGGCCTACGCAGGGCGTGACCTGCCACACGGGTGGAGCACCGGGGTCATCAGGTTCTGGCGACCCTTGGCGCGGGGTATTTTGCTCGCAGTCCTTATGATCACCGCCGTGGCCCTGACCGTATTTCCCTATTGGTACTGGTCGGTTACCGATCCAATCACCCAGGTCTCGATCCCACATGGGAGCCGCGAAAGCTTTCTCGAGCGGACAGACTTGGGGATTGTCTTTTTTCTTATACCTTGGGGTGTCTCCCTTCTGGTGCTGCCATATGCATTCTACAAGGCGTCGGTCACCTCGCTTTGGCCGCTGGGAATCAGCCTTGCGCTGTGTTTCGTTCTTGGCACCGGCGGCACGACTCCAATCCCCCGCGCCATCCTCGGTGGTGCATTCGACATCCTGACACTGGACCGGTTCACCTTCTGGGGATCGATCCTGATCCTGCCCTTCACCGGTGTGATGCTTGACGGTCTGATGCACGGCCGCTCGCGCGAGGCGATACGCGCCGTTCTTGGTGTCACCGGTCATCGGGCGCTGATCGGCGGATTTTTCCTCGCGTCCGCCGGTTTCACCAGTTTCGTGGCCATTCTGACGTCGATCCAGCCGACACAGCCGCGCTTTGTCGATCCGACGCCAATCGTGCAATTCATGCAAGAGGACGAGCATGATCGCTGGCGCTACCTGACTCTCGGGTTCGGGGACCAGTTCGCCTATCTCTCGGCGCAAATGACTGCGCAATCGGTCGACGGAAACTATCATTCGGCACGGCGCCTGCCCGACCTGACGCGTTTTTCAGTCGAACGGCTGGAAAACGCAAAATATCTCGGCGTTCCGGGCCTTGGCTCGTTGCAACAGTTCATCGTCAACGCGGACCGCTATCACCTCAAGTACATATTTTCGAACGATGAATTTTACGATCCACTTCTTCATTTCAATGGCTGGAACCGTCTGAACCGGCTAGGCAACGGCATTGTGGTCTGGGAAAAACCCGACGTTACGCCCTTGCCACTATATCTGCCCCGTCGCTCGGTTCCGGTCACGCATGCGGTGATCTGGGGCGCCGTGCCGCCTTTCGTGCTGGCATTGGCCTTTGCTCTGCTGATCTGGGATTTGGCACGCGGCCGCTCGGTGCCAATGCCCGTGTCGGTCGTGGCACCGCGGGCCGGGTTTTCGAACCCGCGACGGGTGCGGCGCATCCTTATTTCTCTGGCACTCATCGGGGTCAGCGCGCTCGCCGCGCTCAGCTATTCGACCTATCAAACCTGGGTCCAGCCCCGTTCACCCGAACAGGTCCTCAGAGACTATTACGAGCATCTCGACTTTCGCCGGTTCGAACAAGCCTATGACTTGCTCGACCCCGAATTCCGACCATCCTACGACGACATGCTTTTCCGCTGGAAATGGCAGGGCGGCTTGCTGAACTCCTACGGCAAGCTGGAAGACCTCACTATGCGCGCGGAAAAGCGCAACAGCGCGCTGATCGACTTTGACGTGTCCCTGACCTATCTGACCAGCCTGTCGCGGATCGAGAAACGCCGCGAAATGCGCCTGGTCCAACGGGACGGGCTATGGCGCATCGCGCCGACCGGCTTGCAGCACGTCCAGGTGCCGGTCCGCTTGCAGCGCCAGCCAGCGGTCGATTGGAACACCGTCGGCCGCCGACAGCCCCGCGCCGACGCAGACCTGCACCGCGACCGGCTCGACCGGAACCGCATTGCCCTGATGGGTGCCCGCGTCGTCCGGCACGCAGGGCGCTATTCCATCGTGGGCCAGGTGACCAACAGCGATCACGATCCGGCAGCCGTCAGCATTTTCGGCACACTGTTCAACAACGATGAGACCCTAGCACAAAAGGCCGCCGGGCAATGGGGTGGTCAACGCCTGTTGCCAGCGGAAAGCACCGGTTTCCGGGTAGAATTCGACGGGGTTTTGTCCCTGCGGGATGCACAAAGCCTTGGCACTTTCGACCCGAAACAGTTCCTGCCCCCTGAATTCAACGCGAAGCCAACCGGCGGCGCACTCGAAGCGCGGGCGCTGGTGAACACAAACAACCTCTATCGCGGCGTGACGCTCAACGGTCTGCGCTTCGAGCAACAGGAGAGTGCACTGAACCTTTCGGGACTTGCCGTCAACACGGGCACCGAAACGGCGACAATCATCCGGATCAATGTTCTTCTTTTCGGACCCTCCGGGCGGCCGCTTTGGGTGGATGCGGGGTTCGTCGAAACCAACCTCTATCCGGGACAAAGCACCGAGTTCTCGCTCGCCTTTCCGCAAGCGCGTGCCATCGAAATCGTGGCCGACCTCGATGAGCGGCGCATGCTCATCAACGGCGCCAGTCAACAAACGGATGTTGGCGTCCCTCAAGCCGGCAACGGCACCGTCCCTCTACATGGGCTTTCCGGATACACCGCGGCGCGCATCCACGTCACGACCATGACACATCAACCCCTGTTCTGACCAAAGGCATGAAAATGAAATTCAAATTCTGGATTGCCGCAGCGCTACTGGCCCAACCGGCCTATGCCGATACAGCTGAATACGCAAGCGACGCATTCGGGCTGATCCCTGTGTCCGCCTTTGCCGGAACGCCCCGGGCCACGTGGTCCGGTCTTCAGGAAACCGTTACAGCAAACGGCGCGCAGAAAAGCACAGTTCTGCCAGCAGGAGGCGCCGAAACGATCCTGGCCTTTGTCGGCCCCAAAAGCGCGGTTGCCGGAAAAGACAAGGTGCATGCCGTAGCACTTGGGCTGGATCGGAACGGCAACATGGTCAGTTCCGGCACAACCATAACTTTTGCGCTGGACCAGGATCTGCGGCGCAAAGGCGAAATACGGCTCGGTGTGGCGGGCACGTTGTTCACCCCACCCCCGAAAACCGGTGTCTTTCACGCCGGTGCCCGGATCGGCGACCGCCAGAGCGCCCGGGCCGAATATCGCGTTGTGCCCGATCTCGACAGCGTCTCCCCGGTCATGGAGCCACAGCCCCAATTTGTTCAGCCCGAGTCGTTTGCGGACATTCGCACGACCCCGTTGCACGACGGTTTCGGCAACGCGATCGGTGACGGTATTGCCTTGCAGGTCTGGCTGGATCACCGCGACGGCACCAAAACGATGTCCACCGCGTTGACCGTCGCCGATGCGGGGCGCGCGCGCCTGCTGACCCGTGGCACGGCATCGCCTGCAACGATGCGGGTCGACCTCGGCCGAAAGAAATCGCACCCGATCACATTTTCCGTGCGCCCCCAACGTATCGAGGCCGCACCCGAAGTCCGAGCGACCGAGTTGCGCACAATCGGGGCACTTCGCCTGCATGTCGGCCCGTTCCTGACCGATGCCGGCCACGTTCTGAACGACGGAACGCCGGTGCATGTCTCCGTTCGGTTCACCGGCCAGCCTGCGATGACGTACCAGGGTTGGCTGCTGGATGGCACATTGGAAGCGATCGTTCCCGGACGCGTGGGCGACTTGCCAGCCGATATCGAAATTGCAACTGAAACCGGCCAGTTCCGCCAGAGACTGACAGCGCTTGACGGGCAAGGCCACCGGCAGGATTGGGGGCTGGAATGATGCGCCATCGACTGATGCTTTTCACAGTTACCACCATCGCGCTTTTGTCGGTTCTGACCGTGACCGCCACGGCCTTTGACCATGTCCGGACCCAGCAAGTGGTTTACGATTATTTCGACGAGGCCTTGCTGACCGGTCGCAAGGCCCCGAACGCGGTCAATTGGCAAGCCGCCGAAGTGCCCTTGGTACGCGACTTCAACCCATTTGACGAAGACAAGATCGGCCAAGCAATCAGTGAGGCCTGGACAGGCTTTGCCGCGGCGCAGGATACCGGCAAAACCGGCGCCTTGCCCGATTACTTCTCTGGTGTCGCGCTTGAAAGGGCCCGGCTGGCCAGCGCCGCCGCACACGAGGCCGGTACACGGCTTGCCACGCTGTCGCTGACCGGAACGCCCGCTTTCTATCATCTGGACGGGTCGCTCTTTCAGGCCCGTTTCGAAACCCTGAATATACGTTTCGCCGAAGACATCGACACGCTTTTGACGTTCCACGCGACAATTGACACCAGCGTCACGACCCTGATGAACGAAAGTTCCGGTTGGCGGGTCTATAGCCACGAACGCATTGCAGCACAGACCGTTTCCCATGATCCTGTGCGGGTGCCGGAAATGCGACTGACCGGGATCAACTACTACCCGGCCCTGACCCCGTGGCGGGAATTCTGGGCCAGCTTCGATCTCGCCGTGATCGAGGCTGACTTTGACAAGGTAAAGTCGCTTGGCGGCAATTCGGTCCGCGTGTTCCTGCCCCGTGACGATTTTCTGGAAACCGACAAGGAACGACACCTCGACAATCTGAACGCCCTTCTCGAAGCGGCAGCCGCACGCGGACTGTCTGTGGTGCCAACGCTCTTTGATCTGAAGAGCAATTATGCCCTGGCCGGGTGGAGCAACGACGCGATCTATCTGCGCTCGGTTCTGCCGGTTCTGGCAGGCCACCGCGCGGTGGCCTTCGTGGACCTGAAAAACGAACCCGATTTGGATTTCGCCACACATGGCCGGGCCCGGGTCGAAGCCTGGGTGCGCAGCATGGCGCTGGTCACGCGCCAGTTGGCGCCGCACCTGCCGCTGACCATTGGCTGGTCGGCGTCCGGGCACGCCCATGTCGCGGCCGACACGCTCGACCTGATCACTTATCACGACTACGCCCCGATTGACGGCGCGGCGGACCGGCTGACTCAGGTCAAACGCATCGCAGGGGACAAGCCGGTCATGATCACCGAGATCGGTGAAAGCTCCTGGTCACTTGTGGCCGGCTCACCCGGCTCGCCCAGGAAACAGGCGCGCCTGATTGCCGATCGGATGGACGCGCTTGCAGCGGCAGACGGCCTGTTCGTCTGGACCCTGCACGATTTCCCAGACCCCGACCCCGCAGCCATCGGCAATTCCCCATGGGTGCGAGGCAAGCAAAGCGAGTTCGGGCTCTTTGCCGAAAACGGCACCGCCAAACCTGCGGCCGACGCGGTCACAACAGGATTCAGAACCTTCCAGAAAGGACAAAAGAAATGACGGATAAACTGACCATCGCTCTGGTATCGGCCTTTCCTCCGGGCCAGCAGAGCCTCAATGAATACGGGTACCACCTTGCGCGCGCACTGATCGCGCGCGACGACGTGGCCAAGGTCGTGATCATCGCCGATATGCTCGACGAACCCGCTGCCGAATTGGACCTGGGCCCCAAGTTGGAGGTGCGCCGGACCTGGCGTTTCAACGGGCTTGGATCAATGCCAGAAATCCTGCGCACCTTGTCCAAGGCGGATGCCGATGGCGCGATTTTCAATGTGCAGACCGCCAGTTTTGGCGACCGCGAGGTGACGGCAGCTCTGGGTCTGATGACCCCAATGGTGGCGCGCTGGCTGGGCACGCCAAGCGGCATCATCGCCCACAACATCATCGCCGGCGTCGATCTTGAAAAAACCATTCTGAAAGGCCAGCGCTTGCGACAGGCCTTGGTGAAATTGGGTGGCGTCGTGGTCTCGCGGGCCATGACTGCAGCCAACTATGTGACGGTGACCTTGCCCAGTTATGAAACCTTGCTGAAATCACAGTTCCCCAAGGCCGACATCACGCTTGTGCCGCACGGGACCTTCGACACAGACGACCACCAGACCGAACCATTGCACGATCGACCAAAGCGGATCGTGACAATGGGGAAATTCGGAACCTACAAGCGATTGGAAACCCTGTTGGCGGCCTTTGACATCCTTCGGCGCGACCCCGAATTCAACGATTTCCAGCTTTGCATCGGCGGCACGGATCACCCGAACACGCCCGGATACATGGCGGATGCCGCGCAATCCCGCGCACAGGACGATGCGGTCACTTTCCAGGGCTATATTCCCGAAGACGGGGTTGCCGAATTCTTCGCGGACGCGCGGTTGAGTGTCTTCGACTATGATTCGACGACCGGAAGTTCCGGCGTGCTGCACCAGACCGTGTCATATGGAACGGTGCCGATCTTTCCCAGGATCGGCGATTTCGTCGATGTCTGCGAGGCCGAAGGTCTGCGCGGCTATCACTATGCACCCGGCGATGCCGAGGGCATGGCCGATGCCATGCAAAGCGCCCTGAGCGACCTTCCCGCGGCCGAATCCCTGGCCAAAGCGAATCGCGCCGCTGCAATGGGCATTCCCATGGCTGACATTGTCGGGTTTCACATTGGCAAATTCGTCGAAAAAGGGCATGGCGCCGCAGGATCCGCAGAGTGGAGCACGACCCCGGCTACCCGTTAACTCCCGCCCGCCTATCCAATCGCATAGCGCCCTCCTCCTGACGCGCCGCCGGACTATTCTGACCGGCGGCGCGTTTCTCTTTCGCCCCCTCTCGCTAACCTCCCGCGAACGAGACTTGGCAGCCAGGAAAAGGCAAACCTTCTGGGACAACTCGATAACGAGTGAACTGAAAAGGTGCTGCCATGACTCTGCTAACCCCGACGAAAAACTACTTCGATTTCGCTACGACTGTCGCCGGGTCGGCGGTTCCTCAGTTGGTAAATGGCCTTGTAGCCGTTCATGTCGTCGTGCCCTGCTTTAACGAAGAGAAACGCCTGAACGCCACGACGTTCCTTCAGCACCTGGATGACCACGCCCAGCTCCGTTTCGTGTTCGTGGATGACGGCAGCGCCGACGGCACGCTGAAATTGCTGACGGCCATGCAAAAGCATTGCCCCGACCGGATCGACGTCCTCGCCCTCTCGCGCAACCGGGGCAAAGCCGAAGCCGTCCGCCGCGGACTTTTGTTCGCGACCCAACGCGGCGCGGACCTTGTAGGATACTGGGATGCCGACCTTGCGACGCCTCTCTCGGCAATTCACGATTTTGCGGGAATTGCCTGTCGTTATGACGACGTCGACGTCGTCTATGGCTCGCGCGTTCAGCTTCTTGGGCACAGGATCAACCGAACGCTTGCTCGGCGTACCGTGTCGCGCATCTGCAGTTCACTGGCCCGTATGGCCGTGCGTCTGCCGGTGCGTGACACTCAGTGCGGGGCCAAACTCCTCCGGAATACGCACCACCTGGAAGAGAGCCTGCAATCCGAGTTTACGGCGGGATGGCTTTTCGACGTCGAACTTTTTGCGCGCCTGTCGAGCAAGGTCGAAGATCGAAGCAAAGCCTTCTATGAGTTTCCCTTGGCGGAATGGACCGAAATTGCTGGGTCGAAAGTGTCCGGCAAGGTGATCCTCCAGAGCGGCTTCAAGATGCTGAAGCTCGTGGTGGAAAGTCGTCTCATGCGTGCACCCTCCAACACGCAGACGCTTTCCACCACGGCAAAAAACGACAAGTTGGCAGCCTGACTCGTGACCGCGGTTCATCCCTCTTTCCCGCGCCGGATGCATGCCGGCGCGGTCTGGGCGGCACTGGCAAGCCCGGTTGTACTGGTATTCCTGTCTTCGAATTTCGTGAATGCCGGCAATCTGGTTTTCAACGTGCTGTTCAGCCGATGGATGGGCCCGGCACTGTTTGGCGATCTGGCGACCGTCCTGACCATCAAACTCGCCCTGCTTGGCCTGTTCGGGGCGGTTCAGATGGCCGTCAGCCACCACGTCGCTAAACGCGGCGCGGCCGATGACGACGATCTGGCGCGGCTGAACCGTTTCGTTTTCATCGCCCTCTGGTGCCTGACACCGGTCTTGATGCTGCTGATCCACGCGGGACAGGCCGGTGACCGGCTGGGCATGGGGCATCCTCATCTTCTGCTGATCGTTCTCCTGTCTCTGCCATTCGCGGCGTCGCTCAGCGTGTTGCGCGGCGTCGTTCAGGGCCGAATGGATGTTAATGGCATCCTGCTGTCGGCAAATGTCGAAATGGTCTTGCGCCTCGGCGGGGCCGTCGCCTTCTGGACCCTGGGGTTCGGCAGCGAAGGCGTGGTCGCCGCGATCGCAGTTTCGATCCTGGCGGGATGGGCCGTGATTTCGCGCAAGCTGCCAAAACAGGACAAAACCCGCGACCTGCCGCGCGCCTTGGCAGTCCTGATTGCCTCGGCTGCTTTTCCCTTTGCGGTCCTGCAGGCATCGCAGGTCTTTTTGCTGGATGGCGACCTGTTTGCCGCAAAGCTGTTGATGACCGAGGTCGAAGCCGGGCATGTCGCGGCGGTCGGACTGTTTCAAAGGATCGCCTTCTTTGCCTGCTTCGGGCTGGTCGCAGTGTTGTTGCCGTCGGTTACAGATGCTGTTTCACGCGGCCATTCGGGCCTGCGCGAGGCACTACCCGTCGCTGTGGTCTTTATCCTTGCCACCTGCGTCTTCCTGGGTGCCGTCACCGCGTCGCCAGACCGCCTGATCATGGCGTTGGTCGGCCCTGACTACCTGCCGGCAACGTCCTTTCTGCCAGTCGCGGCGGCCGCCGCCGCGCTGTTCACCATGAACTATCTTCTGGCCACCTTTCTGGTGGCCCTGGGCGATTTTCGCGGAATCTGGGTCCTTGCGGCCGGCGTGCCGCTTCAGCTCGGGGCGTTTTTCATCACTGGGATGACAACCGACGGGGTAACGCCGGGCGATCTGATGATCGTTAAACTTGGGTGTCAGGGGGCATTGGCAGCCCCGCTGTTGGGGTTCGCGATCCTGCGAATTCATGCACAGGCAAAACCGGTTTCGGGGCGCGACCCCGAGAGAAATTTCATCAAGGAGTAAACAGTATGACACCGAGCAAGATCCACCCCGTTATCATGTGCGGCGGCGAAGGCACCCGCCTTTGGCCCACATCGCGCAAAGCCATGCCAAAACAGTTCGCCCGGCTGCACAGAGAGCTGAGCCTGTTGCAGACAACCATGCAGCGCATCGAGGACAGCGGCTACACAGAACCGCTCGTGATCACCAATTGCGCCAACCGTTTCAGCGTGGTCGAGCAATTGGACGAAATCGGCGTGCAAGGCGCAACGATCATGATTGAACCGGAATCGCGCAACACCGCACCTGCAGTCTGTGCGGCTGCGGAGTTTTTGGGCAAGTCAGACATGGACGCACTGATGCTTGTGCTGCCGTCCGATCACCTTGTACGCGATCAACTGGCCCTCGCCAGCGCGGTGTCGGCAGGTGTGGAAAAGGCCCGCAACGGTGAAATCGTGGTCTTTGGCATCCGCCCTGATCGCGCTGAAACCGGGTTCGGCTATATCGAACTGAGCGACACGAGATCCCCCGACGGCACACCGCAGCCCTTCTTGCAGTTTGTCGAGAAACCCAGCACGCAAGGCGTCGAGAAAATGCTGCATACGGGCCGGTATGTATGGAATGCGGGCATATTTCTTTTGTCCGTGCGCACTGCGCGGCGCCTTTTCGAAAAATATCAACCCACCCTGCGCAGCCACGTTCGACTGGCCATTCAGGATCTGAAATACGACATGAATTTTGCGCGGCTCGGCACCAGCTATTGCGATGCGCCGAAAATTTCGCTGGATCACGCAATCATGGAGCACGAGACGGGCATCGTCGTGCCCGTCTCGCCCGGCTGGGCCGACTTTGGCAGCTGGCGTTCCGTCTGGGAGGAAAGTGCCAAGGACCATAACGGCGTTGCTGCGTCCTCAAACGCTCTGGCGATCGAATGTGAAAACAGTCTTCTGCGCAGCGAAAACGAGGGCGTGCAAGTTGTCGGCATCGGTCTGCGCAATATCACTGCGGTGGCCACCCGCGACGCGGTTCTGATTGCCGATATGGATGCATCGCAAAGCGTCTCTCTGGCCGTTCATGAACTGCGTGCACAGGGTGTTACGCAGGCCGATGAGTTCCCGCGCCATGACCGTCCCTGGGGCCACTATGAAACCCTGTCACTGGGCCAACGGTTTCAGGTCAAGTCGATCGTCGTGAAACCCGGCGGAAAGTTGTCGCTGCAAAGCCATGCGCATCGCGCCGAACACTGGGTCGTCGTCGAAGGCACCGCAACGGTCACCATCGGCACAAAACGCCAGATGATCAGCGAAAACCAGTCCGTCTATATCCCCCTGGGCGAGGTTCACAGGCTGGAGAACGAGGGCAAATTGCAGCTGAAATTGATCGAGGTGCAAACCGGCTGCTACCTCGGAGAGGACGATATCGTGCGCTACGAAGACGTCTATGCGCGCGCCTGAATTATTGTAACGCAAAGTTAAAGAGTGCCCCACATGTCACCCAAATCCACCCTTCTCGGGGCGTTTACTGTCGCCCTCCAATTCCTTGTTTTTGCGTTAATTTGCGCCACCGCAGTGCAGGCGGACGAAAGCAGGGCGCCACTGTTGAAATTCAGCGGCGCCACCGGCGGAATCCTCAGGTTCCCCAACACCAATCAGGATATTGACGACGGCAATGCCTTTGCCGAAGCCTGGTTGAAACTGGACGTGGAGCTCTGGCGCCAGGGCGATACGGCCCTGAAGGCATTCATGCTCGCCAACTATGTGGGCGACAGCAAGCCGTTCGCCTACAACAACACCCGCAAGGCCGGTCTCGGGCTGAGCCTGTCAACCCGCGTGACCGACAACCTGGAACTGATCTTTAGCGCTCGCTACGACTGGTTCGGGGAACGCAGCACGTCAATCCGCCGCCAGGGCTGGCGCCTTGCGGTGGATTATTACTATTACAAGTACTGGGCCGAAACCGACACGAAATCTGTCTGGGGCATGACGAAACGCTCGAATGTGCTGAAAAGCTATGGCACGCTGGCCTATCCGGGATCACTAATCAAAGGCGACAACAATATCGTTTTGACACTGGGTGCTGAATATTCGGCAGAGTACCAGATTCCGGACACCAAGCTTCTCTTCATCCCGTTCGTCGATGCCCATTTTTCATGGGACAAGGACGGCAATAACTACAACAACAAGATCATCCCCGCTGTAGGTGTCAAACTGCGCAAACCTCTCAAGAAAGGTGAACTTTTCCTAGGCGCAAAATACGAGGTCGATTACCGCTGGGTGGCGAATACCGTCGATACAGGACCGATGATTTTTGCGGGCTGGTACAAGGGGTTCTGAGGCGATCCCGGTGGTGGGGCGGATCAGGCACCAGATCATCCCCAGCGCCAAGCCGGTTTCAATTCGCCGGGGTCACGAAATCTGCGATAGCCTCCAAAGATCCATCTTTGCCGTTTTGTTTGATGACGATGTATCGATAGTAAAGTTGGTCCTTGTCTTCACCGCGAAGAACCCATCGATAATCGTTTTTCGTCTGCGCATGAAAATCAGTTTGTTTGTGACTGATGTCTGCCAGAGCAAAACGTTCATGTGAACTGTAGCGCAATTCCAACCAATGGAAGCGAAGCTCGCCAGCCTCGACTTGCATGCGGCTGCTCCAATCCGGATCGCGCCAGGGCGCATATCCGAGGCGACTCATCTCATCTACCCGAGCGTGCAGGAACGCAATCTCCGGTGCATATTCGGACTCCAGCCATGCAATCTCATGCTCTGGGATCGTCTTGGGCTGATCGTCATCCCAAACACGCGCCACAAGTATCGCGCCACTTGCAAGACTTGCTAGTGAAAGCAGTTTGAATGCGTGGCTGCGCCGTGCCGGGCGAAACAGGACGACGAACAGGGGCCATTTGAGTGCCATGTTCAATAAGGCGAAACCAACGGTCGCGATCGCCAGGGCGACTGTTACGGGTAAGGCAAGAACAGGAGCAATGAGTGCCCAGAAGAACATCTCCGCCACCGGAAGCGAGATGACTAGGACGAGTACTGCAAATGCAAAAAAATTAAGGACTGCCGTCGCTCGAATGGCTCTCCGCCAGTTCCAAGACAAGCCCCACGTCAGGACGGTGAAGTCCAACGCAAAGGCCGTGATCAGACTTGGGCAAGCTTGTTCCATAGTGCTGTTTTACCAGGTCATGATCCTAAAGTTACCGACCAGAGCAAAGTGTGACCATCAGGGTAGAATGATGTCCTGTGCACATCGAAACAGCCTCCACGACGGGTCGAATTCGATTTCCCAGGGTTGTTTGCAGTCCACCTACCAGTTCCATCCGAGCACGCCCGGAAGCCAGAATATGGTCGCGATAACAAGCACCCACAGGATTGAAAAAGTACCGATCGAAACCAGCAAGATGTTTCTGAAATCACGGCCCCGCAACGCCTGAATCGCTGTCGGCAGTCCGCCCAAAAGAAAGAGTGCCGGCAACCACGTCATTCCAAACCAGTGTACCCGCAGCCAAATTGAAGGTGGCGTTGAAACACCGCCCATAAAGGCGCCCGCCAGGTACATGCTGGCAACACTGTTCAAGAGATAGGCAATGCCCATCCAGTAAAAGAAAATGGCGACTCCTATGAGCCTGTATTTGAATGGGATTTGCGCCACTCTCGCCAACCTTCAGGCAGTTTCCGCTGGAACTATGAACTGGTGACGCAGGATTGGAAATAACTCTTTCGGCGTCAAAGAACCGCGGCGCTCCATCACAAGGTTGATTGTGAAATCATGCGTCGCAACGCCAAGTTAAACTGCCCTGCTGTGCCGATCCGCAGCGAAAGTCTGCTTTGTCCCGCAAGGCGAACCAACTGAGAGACCCGGCACCTTTCGATCTTCTCTGACCCCTCTTGAACGCCAATCGGGCGGCTCTGAGCCGTCTCAAAGAAACCCTTGCGGCACGCGCTTTCGGCTGGTGGCCTCCACACAATGACGTTTAGGTTGCACCGTGATCAACACATGAAAGACCGGATCAATGAACCTGCCCAGAACACGCACGCTTGGACTGCTTGCAGCGCTTGCCACGGTGACGATCTGGGCGGCGTTCATGCTGGTCACGCGCTTTGCCGTGCAGGGCAGCTTTACGGTCGAGGAAATCCTGATCCTGCGCCTCGTGCCCGGCGCCTTGGTAATGGCCCCGGTCATGTGGCGACTGGGTGTCATGCCGCGCGGACAATCCTGGCCACGCGCGGCGATGCTGATGGTTGGCGCCAGCGCGGTGTTTCCCTTTGTGGTGTCCAAGGGGCTGGCCTATGCGCCCGCCTCCGAGGGCGGGGCGCTGGCTCCGGGCATGCTGCCATTCTGGACCGCGCTGGCGGCCTATGTCCTGGCGGGCGAAATCCCGGGCCCGCGCCGCCGACTTGGGCTGATGATGATCCTGGCCGGCGCGATGGTCGTGAGCCTCTGGCAAATCCTCGCCGGGGCCGAGGACGGCGCGTGGAAGGGGCACCTGATGTTCCTGACCGGATCGGGGTTCTGGGCGGTCTATTCTGTCATTTTCCGCCAAAGCGGGCTCAGCCCCCTGCATGGGCTGGTCATCGGACTGTTCTGGGGCACGCTGCTTGTCACCCCGCTTTTGCTTGCGACCGGTAACGTGACCTTTGCCACCGCCAGTCTGGGCGACGTCACGGTCATGATCGTGCTGCAAAGCTTTATCATCGGCATTCTGGCGATGTTCCTGTTCGGCTATGCGGTGCAGATTCTCGGCGCGGCCGAAACCGCCGCCTTTGGCGCCCTGACCCCGATCCTTGCCTTGCTGGGCGGGGTGGCGTTTCTGGGCGAAACCGTTACCCCGCTCAAGGTCGGCGGCGTTGTCCTTGTGGCGGCGGGTGTCTTTCTCGCCTCTGGCGTTCTGAGCAAATCCCGGCTGGCGCCTGCGTCCTGAACCGTCCGTGCAGGCGCAGGCCAAGCCAACAGGCGAGATCAGGACGAACGGAAAGACGAACGATAGGCCGAAGATGCCTCGTAATAAGCGTCAAATCCGATCCTGCGCCGCAGTTCGACAAAGTCCATCAGCATGGGATCGCGCGGCTTATCCTCGGCCAGCGCCTGCAACGTCAGGGTCATCGCCTGCATCGCCGCCGACATGAGCGTCAAAGGATAGGCCGCAATCGCATAGCCGATCTCGCCAAGTTCGGCATGGCTGAGTTCGGGCGTTTCGCCACCCTCGACGATATTCGCCATTTTCGGCCCCGGCAGATCGGCGCAGACGCTGCGCATTTCCGCGACGGTCTTGGGGGCCTCGACAAACAGGATATCGGCGCCCAGTTCGTGAAACTTCGCCGCCCGGTCAATGGCCTCGGACAGCCCATGATCGTGGCGGGCATCGGTACGGGCCAGGATCAGAATATCGTCATCCGCGCGCGCATCCACCGCCGCCTTGATCCGGTCAAACGCCTCATCGCGCCCGACCACCTCTTTGCCCGGGGTGTGACCGCACCGCTTTGGCGCCAGCTGATCCTCGATCATCACCGCCGCACATCCCGCGCGCGCAAACCCGCGCACCGTGCGACGCACGTTCATCGCATTGCCATACCCGGTATCGCCATCCCCGATCAGCGGGATCGAGGTCGCGTCACAGATATTGCGCGCACTGTCGAGAACCTCGGTATAGGACATGAGGCCCAGGTCCGGCTCGCCGATCCGCGAGGCCGAGGTTGCAAAGCCCGACATGAACGACAGCCCGAACCCGCCCTGTTCGATCAATTTCGCCGACAAGGCATCAAAACAACAGGGCATCACATGCAGTTTGTCCTGCGCCAGAAGCGCGCGAAGTTTGTCAGGTTGGGTCATCCGAAGCTCATAAATTAAAGGGAAGATAGAGGGCGAGGTCCGGCCAGACATAGAGAATGGCCACGCAAAGAAACATCAACAGCAGAAACGGCAGAACGCCGCGCGCCACGTCCGCCAGACTGGCCCGCGCCACCGCCTGAATGACATAGAGGTTCAGGCCCACAGGCGGCGTGATCAGCGCGCATTCCACCATCACCACCATGAAAATGCCGAACCAGATCGGATCGAACCCCATCGCCATCGCCGAAGGGAGCAGCACCGGCGTCATGATGAGAACCATCGACAGGGCCTCGAACACAAGTCCCATCAACAGCAGGACGATGGAGACCACGATGATGAACACCAGCGGGGTTTCAATAGCTTGCGCAATCATGGACGAGATGTCCTGCGGAATTCGATAGAGCGTGATCGCTTTGCCAAATACCTTGGCGCCGGCCACGATCAGCAGGATTGCGACCGTGGTGATCATGGATTCAAACACCGCCTCGCGAAAGCCTTTCCAGGACAGCGAGCGCAAGACCACCACAGTCACCAAAAGCGCTGCGGTAAACCCGATCGCTGCCGCCTCGGTCGGGGTGAAGGCGCCGGAATAAATCCCACCGATGATCAGCATGGCAAGTGCGATCGACGGAAAGGCCCGCATCGTGGCCACGCGCCGTTCGGCCATCGTTGCCGGTTTGCCCGCACCCTGAACCGTCGTCAGACGCGCGTGTAGCATGGAATACGCGATGAACAAGACGACCAGCGCCATGCCCGGGCCAACCCCGGCCAGAAACAGCGCGCCCACGGATTCCTCGGTGATGAAGCCATAGACGATCATCGGGATCGAGGGCGGGATCAGGATGCCCAGCGTGCCCCCTGCCGCCAAAAGCCCATACACAAACCGTTTGTCATACCCGCGCTCGATCATCGCCGGGATCGCGACGGTGCCGATGGTGGCCGCCGTCGCAACCGAGCTTCCGCTGATGGCGGCGAAAATGGCGCAGGACAGGATCGTAGCCACCGCAAGACCGCCGGGCCAGTGGCCGACCCAGGAATTGACAGCAGCGAACAAGTCATCCCCGACCCCGCCTTTCAACAGCAAATTCGCCATCAGCAGGAACAGCGGCACCGCCAAAAGGATGAACCCGTCCAGGGTGGACAAGATCGCCTGTGGCGCCATCAACGGCGAAAAGCCACCAAGCACCAAAAGGGCAAGACCCATACCGCCAAGGGCAAAGGCGACCGGGACCCGCGCCAGCAACAAGGTGAACAGCGAGGCCAGAATGAGAATAACGGTCATTCTATTGCAATCTCCCGATCCGCAGCCGTGCCCCGGGCTGAACGGACCGCCTCGATCAAGGCTTGAATGAACAGCAATGCAAATCCGAGCGGCACCGCAAGCTCGACAATCCAACTGGGCAAATCCAGAAGCGAGCCGGTCGTACGCCCGCGTTCGAATGAATCCAGGAAGATATCCCAGCCCTTCCAGGTGACAATCGCGCTGAATGCCGCCACGACAAGCATCGCCGCCGCCTCAATCCAGCGCTGTGCGACGGGTGGCAGCAACTGGATCACCGCATCCACCGCGATGTGGCGGCGGGCCGACAACAGCCAGGCCATCCCGATCAGACAGCCCCAGATCAGGCAAAGCTGACTGAGCTCCGCAGCCCACACCGTTGGCCGGACAAAGAAATAGCGGGCCAGAACCTCGTACGTCAGCATGATACCCGCGACGGTGAACAGCACCGCCGCGAGCCAGGCAAGCCCCAGGACCAGACGATCAAACCACGTCATACGGACCTCTCCCCAATCCGGGGAGAGGAAGCCAAGAGCCTCAAAGCCCCTCAGCCGCTTTCAGGACTGCGGCACCCAGGTCACCCGATTTGGCGCGAAAGTCGTCATAGACAGATGCTGCAGACTGCTTCCAGGCGTCAATTTCGGCCTCGGTCGGTGTGTAAACCGTCATGCCGTTTTCCTCGGCGGCGGCATAGGCATCCGCCTCGATCTGCGACACGCGATCGCGCACGTCCGTCTCAGCGATCTGTGCGGCCTTGGTGATCATCTCGCGGTGTCCCTCGGGCAGGCCATTCCACCAGTCCGTGTTCACGACAACGATGAACTCGATATCCGCATGGTTCGTCACTGTGATGGTATCCATCACCTCCCACAGCTTGCGCGATGACACACCCGAGACACCGGTCATGCCCACGTCAACCGTGCCGCGCTGATATGCCAGATACTGTTCGGACCCCGAAACCATCGTCGGCGCGCCGCCGGTGGCGGTCACGAAATCGCCAAGGGTCTTGCCAAAGACCCGGGCCTTTTTGCCCTGCATGTCTGCGGGCGTCTTGATGGGACCGCCATTGGACAACAGGATCGCCCCGCCATAGGCCTGCCACCACAACACGGTCGATCCGGTATCCTTGATCGCCTCGTCAATCGGGCCACGCACAGGCGATCCCTGCGCCACTGCGGCACGGACCTTGGCTTCGCTGTTCAGCAGAAACGGCATATAGAACACATCCACCGCCGGGATGTCCCCGACATAGCGCGTCAACGAGGCGACGCCCGCCTCGATCGCACCCGAGCCGACAGCGGCGGGCACTTCCTTGTCCTTGTAAAGCTGGGCCGAGTCGTAAATTTCGACGGCAATATCACCGCCCGACATCTCTTCGACCTGTTCCTTGAACAGGACCAGATTCTGGCCCAGGTGGCTTTTCAGCGGCAGCTGCAGCGAAATGCGCATCGTCGTGTCGGCCGCACTAAGTTGAGTTGAGACCAGGCCAAAGGCCAAAGCCGCACCTGCGAAAAGGTGTTTGTTGAACATGTCAGTGATCCTCCCAAATCAATTTTATGACGACACCTTATTCAACGCCCCCAATATCACAAGCCTATCCCTGAAATTGCTGCCCTTTCCGCTTTGGTCATCGGATCACGGTCGCACCCCCAGGCCGCGCAATCGGACCTGACAATGATTTGTCCCACGCATTCCAGTTTTGGTGGTATCCTGCGACACAGTTCAGACGACCAGAAAAAGGAACAGCCACCGGGAGGTTGAAATGACCAGCACACAACGCAAGAAGGCCCACGAGTTCGATCAGAGGATCCTCGAAATCTTCGATGGGTATGTCCACGGCAAGATCTCCAAACGCGACTTCATCCGCCAGGCCGGGCGCTATGCGGCGGCAGGGATCACCGGCGCAATGCTTCTTGAACAGCTACAGCCGAATTACGCATGGGCGCAGCAGGTGGCCCCGGACGATCCGTCGATCGAGACGATGGAGGCCACCTATGAAAGCCCGGAAGGCCACGGCACGATCAAGGGGCTGATGGCCAAGCCGGCCAATACGTCGGGAAAACTTCCGGCCGTGCTGGTGGTCCACGAAAACAGGGGGCTTAATCCTTATATCGAGGATGTTGTCCGCCGTACGGCCAAGGCTGGCTATCTCGCCTTCGGACCTGACGGGCTCAGCCCTTTGGGCGGCTATCCCGGAACCGACGAAGAGGGGCGCGAGATGCAGCGCTCATTGGACGGGGTCAAGTTGATGAATGACTTCTTTGCCGCGTTTGAATTCCTGCGCGATCACGACGGCTCGACCGGCAAGGTCGGCGCGGTCGGCTTTTGCTATGGCGGCGGTGTCTGCAATGCCCTGGCAGTGGCCTATCCGGACCTGGCCGCATCGGTGCCATTTTACGGACGCCAGCCAGATGCCGCAGATGTCCCAAAGATCGAGGCGCCGCTGATGATCCACTATGCCGGGCTGGACGAACGTATCAATGCCGGATGGGAGGCCTATTCCGCAGCCCTGCGCGAACACCAAAAGGACTTCAGCGTTCATTTCTACCCGAACGTCAACCACGGCTTTCACAATGATACGACACCCCGCTACGATGAGGCGGCCGCCAATCTGGCATGGGGCCGTACGATCAAGTTCTTTGGCGATCATTTGACCTAGGGTCGCTCTGCTGCGGCCAGGTCCTGCAAGACGCCAAAGTGCGACGGTTGCGCAAATGCGGACACCGCATCACGAAGCTTTGTCCCAATTTTATTGCTCAAACCGCTTGGCCCGGTTTGGAATGGCACGCAATCGCGCTAAGGTTTTCGAAAGCAGCAGCCGGACGTTTTCACCGGCAGCATGCCCGCCCATCGGAAAGGAGAAAGCCAAATGACCAACGCTCTGCTAACCCGCCGCGACCTTGTTGTTGCAGGCAGCGCCGTCTTGGCGACTGGCCTCATCGGTACGGCGCAGGCACAAGGCCTCGCGCCCACGCGCTCGATGCGGGGCGGCTCCAACAACTACCTTCCGGGTGCTCCCATCGTGGATCGTATCGGTGGCGGCGGCTTCTGGATGACCGGCACAGTACGCCGCGCTGGCGATGGTGCGCCGCTTGCTGGTCAACGCATCCAGATCTGGGCGCACACCACCGAAGGGCACGAGCGCGATCCGCACAGTCATGGGGCCACGCTCACCGACGCGAACGGTGTTTTCCGCCTTGAAATGCCGCAAATCGTCCCTGCGTTCGGGCAGCCGCATGGCCACCTTGCGTATGACGATGACGACTTTGAAACCGTTTTCCTGCGTCCCGTCATGGCAAGCTCAAGCGACACGCGCCTCACGGCTGACTTTGTACTTCAACCCGTCTGAGAAAAGCATATGAGCACGGTTCGCGCGGTGCTGATCTGGGCCGCTCTCCTGACCGTCATCACCGTGCCGATCGGTGCCGCCGCCGCAAGCCCGCTGCTTGCCTGGCGGGATCCGATTTACATCGCGGCTGGTTTCGCAGGGACTATCGCGATGGCGATCCTTCTGGTGCAACCTGTGCTGGCCGGTGGATATCTGCCAGGCCTGCATCTTCTTCGTGCACGGCGCATACATCGCCAGACCGGTCTCGTTCTCGTCCTGGCCGTTGGTATCCACGTCGCAGCCCTCTGGGTGACCAGCCCGCCGGATGTGATCGACGTCTTGCTGTTCGCATCGCCGACGCCGTTTTCGGTCTGGGGAGTCGTCGCCATGTGGGCCGTCTTTGCAACAGCATTCATGGCCGCGCTCCGCCGACGTCTGGTTCTGCGGGTGTGGCGTATCGCCCATACGGCCCTTGCGGTGGTGATCGTGGTGGGCAGCGTGGTCCATGCCATGCTGATCGAGGGAACAATGGAGACGATGTCGAAGGCGACGCTGTGTGCACTGGTCCTCATTGCGACGACAAGAACCGTGACTTCAAACCTTCGCAGACATGTCCGAAATAACGGTACGCGATGAACAGTGCCGGTTCGATCCGGACGCCGCGGCCTTTCCAAAGTACTCTTTCGCCACGCAAAGAGACTACGCTTCACTCTACGGAGACGCCCAAGACCCAAAACGTCCAAACAAAACGAACTGCTCTCAAGCTTGAGAACTTGTTAGGAAGCACAGTTTTTTAGATGTGAGAGGTGCTCGCAACAGAAGAATCTTCTCTCTGCTTGCTTCACTATTGTTTCCGTCAGGAAAACAGGCAACGCGGCGTCAACCGATACACCATCCAATATCTGTTAAAAAAAGACAAAATGGCGATCCCTGAAGGACTCGAACCCTCAACCTGCTGATTAGAAGTCAGCTGCTCTATCCAGTTGAGCTAAGGGACCGCTGGGCGTCGTTCTAGGGGCATAACCCCCCTGCGATCAAGCCCAGTTACAGGATGCGGGTCATGAACACGCTGGCGGGGTCTTCTTCGTATCCTTCGTAGGGCGGGCAAAAGTCAAAACCGTGGCGCTGATAAAAGGCGCGCGCCGGGGCGAAGATGTCTTGCGATCCGGTTTCCAGGCTCAGCCGGGTCAGCCCATCGGCGCGGGCGACCTGCACAAGATGCAGCAATATCCGATCCGCCAGCCCCTGCCCGCGGCGCGGTGCGCGGACGTGCATTGATTTCACTTCGCCATGGCCGGTTTCGATGCGCTTGATCGCGCCCATCGCGACGGGATCATCGCCGTCAAAAACCGCGTAAAATCGCACTCCGGCCCCAACCATGTCTTCGGGTTTCATCGCGTGAACGCTACAGGCCGGACTGGAGGCGTACATCAGCTCCAGATGTGTCTCGATCAGGTCACGCACACCGGCATCTGTCGGGCTGACCTCGACCGGGTCGGTCAGTGGGTCCATACCCCTCTCCGGTTGGTGGCAAAGTTATCGCCATAGCCACCGGGGCGCACGTTGGGCTTGCGTTTGTGCGGCTCCATCACCTGCGCGTCGATCCCGTGCGCCTGCGCATATTCCAAAGCCGCTTCCTTGGTCGAGAACTTCAGCCGCACCTGGCTTTGCGTGTCATCCGACGAGGTCCAGCCCATCAACGGGTCAACATCGCGCGCGCTGGACGGCGCATATTCCAAGATCCAGCCTTTGGTCTTGGCGGTTCCCGACGACATTGCGGTTCGGGCGGGCTGGTAAATGCGTGCGCGCATGACGAAGATCCTCGGATTCCTGTTCTTCTGCCCTTTTGCCACGCCGCGCCCGGGTTGCCAAGCGCGCCATGTGACGCTGGCCCGACAAAGCCGGCTGAGTATTGCACAGCCGGCTTTGACATTCACGAACTCAAGTCAGGCTCAGGCCCTCGGGCAGCGACGCCCGACAGAACAAGTCCCGCCATCCCATCGGCTTTGAATAGTCTCTCTCAAAAATGTCCGAAGCCTGCCTTCCCGCAGGGTCAATCGTGCACTCGGCCCGTCGTTGCCGCATCATCCATTTGCCCAAGGCCCCCGGCATCACTATACCCTCCGGGAAGTCCGATCCCATTTTCCCGCAGGCCCTCTCATGTCGACTGACGCGATTAAAAAAATCAGACAGGACCTGATGGCAGGGCAACATGCCTCTGCCTTCAAAAAGGCAAGGACCGCGGCCAAGAAGAACCCCAAGCTGCCCGTGTTTCAGAACTTGGCCGGGATTGCCCTGGCCGAAGGCGGCGATCATGGCGCGGCCATTCCCTATTTTCAGCGCGCACTGCGCATGGACCCGAACAACCCGGACATCCGCACCAACTTGATCCTAGCCTTTGTCATGACCGGACAGCCGGACCGGGCCAACGCGGCGATTGACGTCGCCCTGAAAACCGGCGCACCCCCTGCCCGGCTGCATTATCTGCGCGCGCTCAACGCGCTCCGGTCCGAGCAATTCAGACAAGCGGTTTCGGCCGCCGACAAGGCGCTGGGACTTTCGCCTGACATGATCGACGCGCTCAATGTCCGGGGCGCGGCGAAATCCGATCTGCGTGAGCCCGAAGCCGCGCTCGCCGATTTTCGCGCCATTCTCGACCGGCACCCCTCGAACCTCGCCGCGCATCAGAACTGCGCCTCGCGCCTGAACGAACTGGGCCGCGCCGATGAGGCCGTGCAACACTATCTGGCGATGATCCGGATTGCCCCCCATCATGCGTTCGCCCTGTCGCGGCTGGCCGCGCTGGCGCCGAAAACCGAACTGGAAAACCTGCTGAGGGCCGTTGGCAAGGTCATGGACACCCGATCAAAAGACCCTGACGACAGGGCCCTTCTGCTGATGGCCGAAGGCATCGCCCGCAACCGGCTCGGTGACGTCGAACATGCGATGCGTGCCTTTGACAAAGCCCACGCCATGGACGCGCGGCATAAACCCTATTCCACAGCTCAAGCCAAAAAGCTTTTTGAACAAATCACCGGTCTGTTCCCGGATGACAACCCCGACATCCGGATGCCCGATGCTCAGCCCCGCCCGATCTTTGTGGTCGGCCTGCCCCGCTCTGGCACAACGCTTGTCGAAATGATCCTGACAGCGGGCGATCAGGTCGATTCGTGCGGCGAACTCTCGACAGCCGCGCGCCTGTTTAATGCCATCCTCGCTCAGCAGTCCCACCTTGACGGCGAAACCGTCACCCGGTTTGCGGCCGCCTACCTGGCGGATCTTCCGGATCTGCCCGGCGCGCCCGATACCTTTGTGGACAAGATGCCCGATAACTACCGGCTTGTCGGCCCGTTGCTTACGGCCTTTCCCAATGCACGTGTGATCAACGTGGAACGTGACCCGCGCGACGTTGCGGTTTCCATGTGGATGCAGCGGTTCATTACCCAGGGCATGAACTATGCCAGCCGCCTGTCGTCCATCGCGGACGAGGCCAACACCTACAAACGCTACATGGCGCACTGGTCATCGATTTACCCCGATGCCGTCCTGAACATCCGGTACGAAGACATCGTGTGCGACCTTGACGCGGCATCGCGTACCCTCGCCGCCCATTGCGCCATCGACTGGACCGACCGGATGCTGCACCCCGAGGAAAACCAGGCCGCCGTCAAGACCGCCAGCCTGAACCAGGTCCGGCAAAAAGTGCATCGCCAATCCATCGGGCGCGGCGCCCTACTGGGGGATCGGCTGAGCGAATTCATGTCCCATCTCGACCCCGACCTGTGGGGCACATTGGAACCATCCGACCGGTCGTGATGACAAAAACCGTCAGCAGAGCGCACGGCTGCCAGCCCGAAAACCTTGCAACGGGACAAAAAAGGAACAAATAAAGGGTCTCACCCGCCGGAGCCCCTGCCCATGCCCTACGCCCATTCCGACAAAACCGAGCCCGTTTTGCACAGCCCTGCACCAGACGTCCGCTCGCGCGAAAAGCTGGAAGGCGGCATTCCCCTGCGTATGCAGTCCGATTTTTCGCCCGCAGGCGACCAGCCGACCGCCATCGCCGAAATCAGTGCCGCTATCAATGAGGGCGAGCGCAACCAGGTCCTGCTGGGCGCGACCGGCACGGGCAAGACCTACACCATGGCCAAGGTGATCGAGGCAACCCAGCGCCCCGCCATCATCCTTGCCCCCAACAAGACGCTCGCGGCCCAGCTTTATGGTGAATTCAAGGGGTTCTTCCCCGATAACGCGGTCGAATATTTCGTCAGCTTTTATGACTATTACCAGCCCGAGGCCTATGTCGCCCGCTCGGACACCTACATCGAGAAAGAAAGCCAGATCAACGAACAGATCGACCGCATGCGCCACTCGGCCACGCGGGCCCTTCTCGAGCGTGACGATGTAATCATCGTCGCCTCGGTGTCTTGTATCTATGGCATCGGGTCGGTCGAAACCTATGGCGCGATGACGCTCGATCTGAAGGTCGGGCACGAATACGACCAACGGCAGGTCATGGCCGATCTGGTCGCCCAGCAATACAAACGCAACGATCAGGCGTTCCAGCGGGGCAGCTTCCGAGTGCGCGGCGACAGCCTTGAAATCTTTCCCGCCCACCTTGAGGACCGCGCCTGGAAACTTTCTTTCTTTGGCGAGGAACTGGAAAACATCACCGAATTCGACCCGCTGACCGGCGAAAAAACCGGCAGCTTCGATCAAATCCGCGTCTACGCCAACAGCCACTATGTAACGCCCAAGCCAACGATGCAGCAGGCCATCGTCAGCATCAGAAAGGAACTGCGCACGCGGCTGGACCAACTGGTCAGCGAGGGCAAGCTGCTTGAGGCACAGCGCCTGGAACAGCGCACCAATTTCGATCTCGAAATGCTTGAGGCCACCGGCGTGTGTAACGGCATCGAAAACTATTCCCGTTATCTCACAGGCCGCGCCCCGGGTGAGCCGCCCCCCACCCTGTTCGAATTCATCCCCGACAACGCCATTGTCTTTGCGGACGAAAGCCACGTGTCCGTGCCCCAGATCGGCGGCATGTACAAAGGCGACTATCGCCGCAAATTTACACTGGCCGAACACGGGTTCCGCCTACCGTCCTGCATGGACAACCGCCCCCTCAAGTTCGAGGAATGGGATGCCATGCGCCCGCAATCGGTGTTCGTCTCGGCCACCCCGGCGAAATGGGAAATCGAACAGACCGGCGGTGTGTTCACAGAACAGGTGATCCGCCCCACCGGCCTGCTCGACCCGATGGTCGAAATCCGCCCCGTCGAAACTCAGGTCGACGATCTGCTGGACGAGGTGCGCAAGGTCACCGCCGATGGGTTCCGCACGCTGGTCACGACGCTGACCAAACGGATGGCCGAGGATTTGACCGAATACATGCACGAACAAGGGATCAAGGTCCGCTACATGCATTCCGACATCGACACGCTGGAACGGATCGAGATTTTGCGCGATCTGCGTCTGGGCGCATTCGACGTGCTGATCGGCATCAACCTCTTGCGTGAGGGACTCGATATTCCCGAATGCGGGCTGGTCGCCATTCTGGACGCGGACAAAGAGGGCTTCCTGCGCTCTGAAACCTCGCTGATCCAGACCATCGGCCGCGCCGCGCGCAACGCCGAGGGCCGCGTCATCATGTATGCCGACCGGATTACCGGTTCGATGGAACGCGCGCTGGCCGAAACCGACCGCCGCCGCGACAAGCAGATAGCCTATAACGAAGAACACGGGATCACGCCGGAAACGGTCAAAAAGAACGTCGAGGACGTTTTGGCCGGGCTTTACAAGGGCGACACCGACATGTCGCGCGTCACCGCCAAGATCGACAAACCCCTGCACGGCGCCAACCTCGAGGCGGTTCTGGACGGTCTGCGCACCGACATGCGCAAGGCCGCCGAGAACCTGGAATTCGAAGAGGCCGCCCGCCTGCGCGACGAGGTCAAACGTCTGGAGGCTGTTGACCTCATGGTCTCGGACGACCCCATGGCGCGTCAGTATGCGGTCGAGAAAGCGTCCGAAGAGGCCGTGAAATCCCGTGGCCGGTCAACGGCCGGAAGGCCGGGTCAGCGGGGCGGGAATGTGAAGCGACGAAAGCGGTAATGCGGCGCGTGTAGGTTCTAAACTCCCCGCTCAGAAAATGACCTTACCCCAAGCCGCGCGATGGCCCGCATCAGTCGAAATCGAAAATCTCGGCCAGGATGCTTTTGCGTTTCTTCTTGTGTTTCTTTGGCGGATATCGGGTCGCCCGCTCGTAGCGGACCTCGTCATGCCGGTCGTCGTATGACTGGCCCCTTCGGTCCTCGTACCGGGCCTCGTCATGCCGATCATCGGAATAGGGTTCGCGCCATTCGCGCGGCGGTTCGGCCTGCGTGCGCGGCTTGGGGTCCGGATCGGGCAGAACCATCGGTTCGGTCGCCTTTTCGATGATCTTGTCCAGCTCGCCCCGGTCCAGCCAGACGCCCCGGCATTTCGGGCAGTAATCCACCTCGACCCCGTGGCGTTCGCTCATCTTCAAATCAATGTGGCACAGCGGACATTTCATCAAACGGCTCCTTCCCATTTTGGACACCCTTGATATGGGAAACCGGATGCCGCCCTGCAACCTTCGGCCACCCAGGACGTGCTCAGGGTTTCACGAACTTTGCACCCCCGACCGTGCGGGTGGTCTCGGTGCGGCGCCGGGCCGGTACCTGCCCCCGCGACACGATATGTGCCTCCGTGGGCTCGCACGCCACCCCGTTGCCATCCGCATCGTTGCGCACGTGATATCCCAACTCGCCCCGGTTGGCCGGGCTCAGCCCCACCTTGCCCGCCACACCGCACCCCGCCATCGCCGCGAGGTGCAGTACCGCCTCGCCCGGTTCATAGGGGCTGGTGCGGATATAGACCGACAGGGCAGTCGACGCCGTAATAATCGGTAAGGCAGCCAGCGCCCACATCACCCTGCGCGGTGACAGCGCCTTGGCCCGCAGCCGGTCGGCGCGGCGATGGCGGCGCGTTTGTTGGACCGGTTCTTTTAGCGGCTCGGCCAGGGACCCGTCGGTCAGCTTGATGTTGTCCCCCTGCACCTGCCCCCCCACCAGAAACCCGGGCTGCGCAATCTGTGGATGGCTTTCGGCCCAATCGCGAAACCGGTCATTGGTGATCACAGTCGCGTTCAGCTTTTGCGCATCTTCCAGCAGCAAAGGATCGGCCGGCGTGCCCTTGGGCGCAACAAAGACCTGGCGCGGTGAAAGTCCCAGTATACGCGCCAGCGGTCCGGGCCCCAGATAGCGATCGCGAACCTTGTATCCGACGTTTGCGTCAAACCAGACAACCGGCACCTTGTCCTGTTCGTGCAGCAGCCCCAGCAGCTGTTGCACGGTGCCGAGGGATGCGCTGTCGTCCTTCCAGTGCATTACATTGGATCCGTCAATCACAACGTATGTCGGCGACTTGCGCCATAACGCCCTGATGAAAATAACCGTGGCTGAAAAGAACACGGTGGCACTGAGCAGAAGGACATCGCTGAGAACCGGACCGTAGATCAGAACGGATGCGGCCATACCTGAAAGAGACAACAAGAAAAGCAACAACGGCGCACTCATAAGTAGAGTATGGGCCACATATTCGCCTTTGCGTCAACCATGCCCGGAATCGATTTCGGCCTGTTGCGCCGCCACCGACACGCCCCTAACCGTCAAACCCGCTTTTCAGGATCACCGGGACGATGATGTCTTCCTCGTCCACCAGATGCCGGTTCAGCAAGGTGCCAAATTCGTCCAGCCGGTCGGAAAACACACCGGCTTCGCCCCCCTGCAGCACCGCGTTTGCCGCACCGGCCATGTCGTGCAGCAGCCCGTCCATGGCGCCGTGGTCGGCCTCGAGCAGGTCAAACCCCGCCTCGATCCGCCGGTCCAATTGTACAAGACGCGGGAAATAATGGTGATCCTCGATCTGGTGATGGCCGTGCAATTCGTTCAGCAACATGCCGCCATAGCGCGACAGGCGCGGGGCATAGGCCTTGAAGTCGAGATGCCCGTCCACATGGGCTTGAACGTCACGCTCCATCCGTTCCAGAATCTGGCGGAACATCATGTGTCGTTGCAACCAGAATTCGACCATGCCGCCGAAATTCGGATGCGCCTGCCACGCCTCGCGCGGGATTTCCGTTACCAAAACACGCAGCGCGTCGGGCAGCCCGGCGCGCTGGTTCAGTTCAAGGGTGTCGTTCGCATTCATCCCGCGCAGGTAGTGCACTGCCCGCGTCAGGGCAAGGCTTCTCCGCGCGGCAGGTGTGACGCGGGATCAGCGCACCACATGCACCGCGCAGGGTGCGTGGCGCACGACCTGTGCCGCGGTGGACCCAAGCAACAGGTCGCTCATCCCGGGGCGATGCGACGCGATGATGATCAGGTCAGGATGATTTTCCCTTGCCCAGTCCAGAATGCTGCGGCCCGAATGGCCTTCGATGACAACGCCGGTGGCATTGGGCAGTTCGGCGGCCATGTCGCTCAGTTTTCCGGCGATGGCTTTGCGCGCCTCGGCCATGTAATCGGGCGGCAAATAGGAAATCGCATAGCCGGGGATATGTTCGACGACATGCAACAGCGTGATCTTGGCCTCTGGCGTCGCCAGCAATTGGGCCAACTTCAGCGGGGCCGAGGTATCGCGCTCGGCGTCAAAGGCGATGGGAACGAGAATATTGTGATACATCCGAAATCTCCTGATCTGTTCCCACACAGATTGGACCGGATCGGAGCCGGCAACATTGATTCAAATCATACGGGTCGGCTGGCATTATAGCGCGTCCAGTGCCGCCTCGACCTCGCGCACAAGGGCGGCCACCTCTGCGTGCGCGGGGCCCTTGGGCGCCTCAAGCGCCGCCTTGCCCTTGCCCAGCGTTTCGGCATAGACGACCCGGTTCGCCATCGGTGTCTTTGCCACCTCAGCGTCCATCTCGGCAGCCTTTTCAGCAACGTCAGCGGCCAAGCGCGTGCCCGCGCGGGCGCGTGTCATGACCATCATCGTCGGAACGTTCTCACGTGCGGCGAGGAACAGAACCACTTCGACAGCCCAAAGATCCAGATGCGAAGTCGCAACCGGGATCAGAACCAGATCCGACGCCCTGAGCGCCGGACGCAGGTCGCTGTCGGCCTTGGGCGGCGTGTCGATGATGACAATGTCATGCGCCTCGGCCAGCTTGCGGCATTCATAGGGCACTCCCCAGGCCGAGGCAGTCGAAAACTCCAGCCCCGGGTCCCCTTGCTCTTCCATACGGGTCATGAACCAGCGCCCTGCGCTGCCCTGCGGGTCGGTATCCATCAGGGCCACGGATTTCCCGGCCTTGGCAAAACCGACGGCCAGGTTGACGGCCAGCGTCGTCTTGCCGGCCCCGCCTTTTTGTTGTGCGATTGTGATGACACGTCCCATCCGAGACTCCTGTCCTTGCTGCATTGCAGCATATCACTTCGCCGCATCTGCGCAATGGGCATTCCGCCACAGGGATCCGATCACGCGGTAACGATGCGTTAACCATGCTTAACGAATATGAGCGCGGAGGATATCGGAATGCGACGCGCTCTGGCGATCTTGCTGTGCTGCCTGACGGTCGCGCCACCTGCCCGCGCGGGGGGATGGATGCGTGAGACCGGGCAATTCTTTCTCTCGACCGGCAACACCCTGCGTAAAACGCCCGAGTCTCTGGCCTCCAATACTGAAATCTACGGCGAATACGGTCTGAAACCGCGCCTCACACTGGGTGTCGCGATAAACGATACCTCTGCCACTTATGGCCATGTCATCGGCTTTCTGCGGTTCCCGCTCGGCAATCTCGACAAACCGCACAGTATGTCCCTGGAACTCGGCGCTGGAAGTCACTATCGCATCGGCCAGTGGCACGCCATGTTCAAATCTACCCTCGCCTATGGGCGCGGCTTTGAACGGCGCTGGGGCCACGGGTGGATGAATATCGAGGCGACCCTGGAACGCCGGCTGGGCGAGGCCCGGCCGATCTACAAACTGGACACGACAATCGGGCAATCCTCGGGCGCGCGGCTCCGTCCCATGTTCAAGCTGGGGGCCAGCCATATTTCGGGACAGCCGCTGTCGGTAACCGGCTCGGCCCACCTGATGTTCGACACCAAAGGGAAGAAAAAGAAAACGTCGACCTGGGTCCTGGGGATCGAACGTAAAACAGGCGCCGTCCCTGCCACCGGCATAGGGTTCGAGGTCTGGCGCAAGTTCTGATCGTCTTGAGGATCGCGTATCACGCGCCTAACATCGCACGCATGACAAACCCGATCCGCCCCACTGATGACGATGCCCGCCAGATGGCGCGCGACCTGCTAGGTGCGGCGCGGATCGCGTCCTTGGGCGTGATCCAGCCGGACGGAAGCCCGCTGGTGACGCGCGTCGCCTTCGGCGCGGGACCTGACGGCACGCCGCTGACGCTGGTTTCGGACTTGTCGATGCACACATCCGCCCTGCGCGCCCACAAAGCCTGTTCCCTTCTGATTGGTGACCCCGGCACGCGCGGTGACCCGCTGAACCAGCCCCGCCTGACACTCCAGGCGCAGGCAACCTTTCTGTCCCACAGCGCGCCGCATTATGCGGAAATGGCCACGCATTACCTGCGCAGCCATCCCAAGGCGAAACTTTACATAGATTTCGCCGATTTTTCCTTTGTCCTTTTCAGCGTCTCGCTCGGGTTTCTGAACGGCGGCTTTGGCAAGGCGTTTCACCTGGCGCCACGGGACATGGGTTTGCCAGACCCTTCAGGTATCGATCCGAACTGACATTGCTACCTCGCCCTGCACCGGTTCATCCCAGACCAGAACAACCTGATCCTTGTCCGCCCCTTGGTTGACGCGCGCGAATGGCACCGAATGACGGGCCTGCCCCGCGGCGTTCGTGATCGCCTCCAGCGCAACCACGCTGTCGACGCCACGTGCCTGACCGCCAAACGGTAGTTCCCCATTCATGTCGATAGACCAGCTTTGCGCAACTGACCCTTCGGTGTGGCGGACACGCAGCGGGTTTGCGACCTGCTTGCTGACCTGATGATAGGAATTGCCTTGGAAACTCACATCCTTGTGTCGGCCGTGGTCCAGCGGGGCAAAGCTGGTATCGACCCGCTCGGCCCTGTCGATCGAGCCGTTGGTGCTGCGGAACTTGTTCCCCGAAACCGTCACCCCGTTCAGGAAATGCCCGGTGCCATAGGGTTTGACCACAATGTAGCTGAACCACGGGGCCACATTGCCCGACAGAAAGATGTTGTCAGTGATGCTCATCGCGCTGAAGGAAAACCCGCTGACGAAATCGGGGAACGGATCACGTTCATTTGTCCATTCAATTGTGCAATTGTCGATGTAATTGCCGGTAATCGTTGCGCTCGCATAGTTGTTGGCGACAACGATGCCCGCCGTCCGTGTCCCGTCAACGACATTGTCCCCCTGAAAGAAATGGTTCCCGATCACAACGCTGTTGGAACCTTCCAGCACCGCGAAATGGCGGAACTTGGTGGCCCGGTTGTTGCGCAGTTTCACGTCATTGGCATTGGCGTTCAGGGCAATCGACACCCGGTCGGCCACGTCCAGCGCATCCTCGTTCGACAGGAACTGGCAGCGGTCGATCAGCATGCCCTGGCACCCTTCCCCGATCGAGGTGATGCCACGGTCCCTGGGCCGCGTGACAAAGCAATCGCGCATGTTGAAGATCACCCCGCTGGGCGCAAGCCGCACCGCGCTGCTCAGACCGTTGCACTGGAATTCGATGTCAGAGAGGCCGAATTTGCTCAGCTGACTGAAACCGCTGAAATCCAGCAGGTATTTGAAATCGCGAAAGGTGAAATCTTGCGTGCCCTCCGCGTCATAAAGCGGCGCGTTCAGCGTGATCTCTCCGGTTCCGACGTTCTTGGCGCGCACGTAGACCTCGCGCCCCACGCCATTGCCCTCGACCAATGCCCCCACGGGCACATTGGCCACGTTGACCACATTGCTCAGCTTGCGGGGGTCCGCAGCGGCATAGGTGGCCTGCGAGGTCACGGTTTGCGTATCCCACGCCGCCGCCCCTGTGGCCTCCAACTGCCCGTTGCGAATGACGCGGCGGGTGGCATAGCTGGTCTTGTTCGGAACCGCCGCCTGCATGTTGATGGGCGCACTGACCGTCAACTTGCGCCCGCCCATATCCAGCGATTCATGATCGGCGTTGTTCAACAGCGCCTGAAATGCCTTTTTGAACGCCAGTTCCTCGTCGCCAAAGGCAGCGATGTAATGGGGCAGATCATATGTTTTGGTCAAAAGCAGCATCTTGTCGGCGGGCATTGTGACCGTGCCCTCGAATTCGACGGGCGAGTCAAAGGTGACGCTGTCGGCTAGGTGGTACACGCCGGCCGGTACCAGAACCCGCCGACCGGCGGCCGCGTTGTCGGCGGCGGCAAAGGCCGCAGTGTTGTCCTTCACCCCGTCGCCCACGGCGCCAAAATCGCGGACATCGACAACGCTGATCATGTCGCGCAGGAAATAAGACGTGACATCGGAAATATCGACATCGTCAATCCGCACAACGCCGCCAGTTGCCCCGGTCAGATCAATTCCGAAATGCCCATACAGCGCCCCGGTGCCCCAGGGCATATCAACGCCGCCACGAGCTCCAGCCCCGACAATCGCCGTGACCTCGACCACGTCGCCATAACTGCTGATGGTCGTTGCCGGGCCCGCCTCGGTCAGACCGTCCACATGCACACCGCCCGCGCCCCCAGCCCAACCGGCAACGCGCACAGTAGGCAAATTCCCGCTGACCGCTTTGACCCGCACGCGAATCTGCAGATAGCAGCCGGGCAAAAGCGGCGTTTCCCCCATATAGCGCAGCTTTTGTACGGCCTGGGTTTTCTGAATCTCCAGACAGCTGCCAAAATCCTGATCCGCCGGAACGAACACGGCATTCACCGCTCCGTCATAGGTGTCCGACCCCGGCGTGCCGTCCCCGCTTGACCAGACATCCAGCCCGTTTTCGAACGCAGGCGGCATCAAAAGCACGCCATCGGTGATTGCCTTGTTCATCCAAATCCCTTTCCCGAATCCACCCGACCGGGACGCCCGGACAGGCCAAACCTGTGCCCTTGGGAAACCGTCCCTTGGGTGCAGGCCGGGGTAATGAAAAAGGATTAAAAGGCTCTCACGGCACCGTCACGGTGCTCCCGGTGTACCGGGGTCTTCAGGCCCCGACTGTGGCCGAGTCCGTAAGCTGCACGGCGTTGATTTTCCACCCGCTTTCCAGCTCGACCATCTGATAGTCCAACAGGTGAATATTGCCTTGCGCGTCGGTCACCATGACCTTCTGCCACAGCGATCCGGAAATCTCGCGCAACTCCAGAAACTGAACATCCGAGGGCTGCCAGACCATCGGGTATCCATCCCGGACCATGAACCCGAAGTTTTCAGGCGTGCGAAAGATTTTCTGGATCGTCGGACTGGCATAGCCAAAGGCCTCGGCCAGATCCCCCACCAGGAACGCATCCAGCTGCGCCCCGATGGTTTCTTCAATTTCAACGTCCTTTGCGGACGCGGGACCAACAAAACCAATTACCAGACACAGCACAATCAGGATACGACGCATAGGGTCCTCCGGTCTGAGTTCAGCCGAACCCTACAGCAACACTCACCAACAGTGAATCCTTGAACGGGGAATTCTGCCGATGGCGTGGTCAGACCAGCTCACCCGCCAGGGCGCGATCGATCAGGGCCACCGTTTCATCAACACCGTAAAGCGCGATGAACCCACCAAAGCGCGGCCCTTGGCTGGCACCCAGCAGCACCTCGTACAGCGCCGTGAACCAGCCTCGCATCGGATCGAACCGCTCGCGCCCGACAGAATAAACGACCGATTGCAGCGCCTCATCCTCGACCGGCCCGTCATAGGCGACCAGTTCGGCCCGCAACGCCTCAAGCGCCTCACGCTCCTGATCGGTCGGGGCGCGGAACTGGCGGGTCGGTTTGACGAAATCGTTGAAATACCGCACCGCAAAGGCGGCCGCATTGTCCAGATCCGGATGTGTCTCGGGCGAGGCATCCGGCGCATAGCGGTTGATGAACCCCCACAACTGTTCCTTTTCCTCGGCCCCCGAAACCGAGGCCAGGTTCAACAGCATGGCAAACGGCACGACCAGGGTCGATTCCGGGACATCCCCACCGTGGATATGCCACACCGGATTGTTCAACTGCGCCTTCAGGTCCTGTCCCGGATAGGCGCGCAACTGCTGGTGGTATTCATCGACCGCCTTGGGGATGACATCGAAATACATCCGCTTGGCCGTCTTCGGCTTTTGATACATGAAATACGACAGGCTTTCGGCGCTGGCATAGGTCAGCCATTCGTCAATCGACACACCATTGCCGCTCGACTTTGAAATCTTCTGCCCGTTCTCATCCAGGAACAGCTCATAGGTGAAATGCTCCGGCGCGGGCGCGCCCAGCACCCGGCAAATCCCGTCATAGATCGGCGTATTGGTTGAATGGTCCTTGCCGTACATCTCGAAGTCGACGCCCAGCGCCGCCCAGCGCGCGCCGAAATCAGGCTTCCACTGCAATTTCACGTTGCCACCGGTGACCGGCAGCGTCCATTCCTTGCCATCCTCATCGTCAAAGGTGACGGTGTAATTCTCGGCATCGACCTTTTTCATCGGCACGTACAAAACCCGCCCGGTTTCGGGATGGATCGGCAAAAAGATCGAATAGGTCTGCTGACGTTCCTCGCGCAACGACTTGAGCATGATCTTCATGACGTCGTCATACCGCTCACAGGCGCGCTTCAGCACCTCGTCAAACTGCCCCGAGCGATAGAACTCGGTCGCGCTGATGAATTCGTATTCAAACCCGAACGTGTCCAGGAACCGGCGCAGCATCGCGTTGTTATGCGCGCCAAAACTCTCATGCGTGCCAAACGGATCAGGGACCGAGGTCAGCGGCTTTTGCAGATGCTCCTGCAACATGTCCTGGTTCGGCACGTTGCCCGGCACTTTGCGCATCCCGTCCAGATCGTCCGAGAAACAGATCAGCTTGGTCGGAATGTCCGAAATCACCTCGAAGGCGCGTTTGATCATCGTGGTGCGCGCGACCTCGCCAAAGGTACCGATATGGGGCAGACCCGACGGCCCGTACCCGGTTTCAAACAGGACATATCCTTTTTCGGGCGCACCCTTGGCATAGCGTTTGGCAACCCGACGTGCCTCTTCAAAAGGCCAGGCTTTCGACGCAAGGGCCGCTTCGCGCATCTCAGACATGTCACACTCCGGATCAAAGGCTGCGCACTTCGCGTAACCTAGCGACGGTTCCTATTGTGCTGCGCCTGTGGCGTCAATATTCTGCACTGCAACAGAATTCACACAAAGGACACGTATACCGTGACCGACAATACTCCTCACGTTCTCAGCGCCCAGGACTGCCTTGTGGCGCTCATGGTTGCGGTTTCCGCGTCTGACGAAAACATCCGCACTGCTGAACTGGTCAAGATCCAGTCATCGGTGAATATGCTGCCAGTCTTTGCCGGGTATGACATCGATCGCATGAACACCGTGTCCCAGATCGTTTTCGACCTGTTCGAACAGGAAGACGGGCTTGACGCGCTGTTTGGCCTGATCCGTGACAACCTGCCCGAGCGCCTGTTCGAAACAGCTTATGCTCTGGCCTGCGACGTGGCCGCTGCCGATGGCACGCTTGCGGAATCCGAACTGCGCCTGCTTGAGGAAATGCGCTATGAACTTGTCATTGACCGCCTGCATGCAGCCGCGATCGAACGGGGCGCACGCGCGCGCCACCTGACCTGAACCGGTGAAGGTTCGCGCCCTCCTCTCACGCTGCAACCCGTTGCTTTGCCTCCTGTCGGGCGCCGTGATCTGGCTGTGCATCTTTTGCACAGACGCCATCGCCGCCACGCTTGAGGCAAGGATCGATAAATCCGACCAGGAAATGACCGTCTATCGTGAGGGCAAACTGCTGTATCGCTGGCCGGTCTCGACCGCGCGACCCGGCAAGAACACACCGACCGGGGTGTTCAGACCAAAGGCGCTGAAACGGATGCATTTCTCGACCATCTATGACAGGGCACCAATGCCGTTTTCCATCTTCTTTGCCGGCAACTACGCCATTCACGGCACCACCCAGATTGAAAAACTCGGCTGTGTCGCATCGGCCGGATGCGTCCGCCTGCACCCCGATAATGCTGAAATCCTGTTCAACATGGTGCTTGAGGTCGGCATGTCAGACACTTTGATCATCGTTCGGGACTGATGACTTCCGGCCCGTCCCGAAAGCCGCGTCCTAACTCCCGTACAACAACCCCCACCGCTCGATCAGAACCTGCTGGAATTTCTTGGCCCGGCTGTTGTAACTGCGCGCGCCTTGCGGGGTTTCGCGGTCCGCCTTCTTGATCCGCGACCGCGTCGCCGTGTCGGCCGCGAAAATGGCAAAGGCCAGTTCGGTGCCATCCGCCGCTGTCATGAACCCGCCCAGACCCGACACGAAATTCAAAGTTCCGGTCTTGGCATTCACCTTGATCGGATGGTCCCGCAAAAGCCGTCCTTTCGCATCACGTATTGCGATGGTTTTCAGCAACGGGCGCAGCGCACCGCGTTTGCGCACCTCAACCAGCGCACCCACCAGATCCTCAGCGGTCATTCGTGATCCGTCCCCCAAACCCGAATGATCGACCAGCAGCGTGTTCTTCATTCCGAACCGATGCTCGGCCCATTTACTCATATGCCGCGCCGAGGCCCTGATCGAGGCCGGATGCCCCGCCAATCGCGTTGTCGCGCTCAGCCCGATCATTTCCGCCGTCAGGTTGGTCGAATACTTAAGCATCCCCTTCAGGATCGACCACAACGGCGCGCTTTGGTGGGTCACCAGCGTATCGCCGCCGGGCGGCAAGCTGCGGGTCGACTCTGCCTGTTTCAGAACAATGCCGTGCGATCGCACGAGCGAGCGCATCACATCGCCCGCGTAATCTGCCGGCTTTCGTACCGGCAACCAGCGCGACCCGCCGCGGCCCAACGCACCGCGCGCGACAGTCCAATGCTCGACCGCCTTGCTGTCGTCATAGGTGAACACCGGTGTCTGCCGGTCCACCACACGCATGCGCGCCATTTGCACTTCCGGGCGGTACCGCTCAGTGCGGGCATCCATGCTGATGGCATAGCCGTTGCCACCCTTTTTCCATTCGAAATGCACCCGGTTGAAATTCAGTGCAATGCCGGACACTGCCGGATTGTATCCCACCTGGTCAGGCTGCGCGTCATCTATACTGCGCAACCGGGGCAAGGCCCCGTCATGCACCAGAAACCGGCCCCGAACTTCGCGCAAGCCGCTCACCTTGAGTTGTCTGGCCATCTCCGCCAGATGATCGGTATTGAGCAACGGATCACCGCCGCCGACCAGCAAAAGGTCACCATCCAAAACCCCGTTCTGCACCGGCGCCGTTGCCATCAGCCGTGTGACAAACCGATGATCCCCGCCCAGAACCTCAAGCGCATAAAGCGCCGTCAGCGTTTTGGTCACGCTGGCCGGGGGCAGAGCCAGATCGCCTTTGACGGACTCCAGCCGCAGACCCGATTTCACATCCGCCACCGCCCAGGCGACCTGCCCAGAAAGCCCCGCCTTAGACACCATCGTCTCGGGCCGGCCTGCCGGGCGCGCGCGCGCGGCTGCGCCACGCATCTGCGGACGCAGCGAACGGGACGGCGCATTGGCCGCGACCGGGTTGGCGGCCAGAACGGCCCCCAACCCGGCAATCAAACGACGTCTGGTCATGCGTTCGAACATGCCAGCACTAAACCGCAGACCGTCGGTGCTGACAAGCGCAACACAGGCAGCTACCGCAGGCCGATCCAACCTGCTATGGCCAGCGCATGTGGCAGGCTGTTCTCATCATGTTCGTCGCTATGTCGTTGATCCCGGCCGGGGACATGTCGGGCAAGCTTCTGACGACGGCCCACGGTGTTGAACCGGCGTTTGTCGCATGGTCGCGCTTTATCATCGGCATCGCGCTGATTCTTCCCTTTGTGCCCAATCGCGCGTGGCGGTTGCTGACCGATTGGCGCGTCTGGCTCAGGGCATCCTTTCTCGCGGCGGGCATCTTTTCGATCCAGAACGCCCTGCGTACCGAACCCCTGGCCAATGTCTTTGCCGCCTTCTTCATCGGTCCGATCCTCAGCTATGTGCTGTCGGCCCTGGTCCTGCGCGAACCGGCCAGCCTCCTGCGTAGTGCACTGATGGCGGTCGGCTTTTGCGGCGTGCTTTTGGTTGTGCGACCCGGTTTTGGTGGCACAATCGGCCTAGCCTGGGCCGTGCTTGCCGGCTCCTGCTACGGCGCCTTCCTGACGGCGTCGCGCTGGCTGTCCGACCTCGGCTCACCGCTCGAACTCAGCCTCACCCAACTGGTCATCAGCGCAATTCTGGTGCTGCCCTTTGGCCTGATGGCCCTGCCCGCGCCGACCTGGCCCATCGCAGGCCTTTCCCTGGCCAGCGCCGGTTTCTCCATGTCGGGCAATCTTTTGCTGCTGTTTGCATACGCCCGCGCCCCGGCCACGGTTCTGGCCCCGCTGGTCTATTTTCAGCTGATCGCCGCCACCGGCCTTGGCTGGCTTATCTTTCAGGACCTGCCCGATACGCTCACATGGGTGGGTCTGGCCCTTGTTATCGGCGCCGGGCTCGCCTCAACCTCGGTGCGACGTTGACCATTCGCCCTTGGCGCGGATTTCGGTCGAGCTGAAATCCACCATCGGCACATTCACGAAACACCACGCCGGCGCATGCGAATGGGCCAGCAATTGGCTCGCCGATCCGCTGATCCGATACCGCGCATATATCCGTGCCGCCGGCGACATCCGCGCCGAAATCCGATCACCCGGCCGCGCCAAAACACCAACCGGCACGGTGTCCATCACATAGCGCCAGTTCTTCCACAGATGAAAACTCGCCAGGTTGTCCGCCCCCATCAGCCAGACGAACCGCACCCCGGGATAGAGCGTGGCCAACGCGGCCACCGTATCGGCCGTAACCCGGGTATTCAGCTGCGCCTCGATGTCGGTCACCGTCACACGCGGGTCCTGCATCAGCGCCCGTGCCGCCGCCATACGCTCCGGCAAGGGCGCCGGTCCCTGCGCTTTCAGCGGGTTGCCCGGCGTCACCAGCCACCACACCCGGTCCAGCCCAAATCGCTTCAGCGCCTGCTTGGTGATATGCACATGCCCCGCATGCGGCGGATCAAAAGAGCCGCCCAGCAACCCGATCGTCTGACCGGCCCGCGCATATGGAAACCTGTTTCTCATTCGCCTTCGCCTAGCTCAGGTGCCTGTCCCGCGTCCAGCGGTTTCCATCCCGCCGCCATCCCACAACCGGGCCCCCGACGCGGCTCACCAGCGCCGATCATCCGGACGCCCGCTGATCATTGCCATTACCGCCTGTACTCACTATCTCTGCCCAAACCCAGAATGAGCGGAGCATCCCATGGCAGCCTATCAGTACGTCTATCACATGTCCGGCGTGTCAAAGACCTATCCCGGTGGCAAGAAATGTTTTGAAAACATCAACCTGAACTTCCTGCCCGGCGTGAAAATCGGCGTGGTCGGCGTCAACGGCGCAGGTAAATCGACCCTGATGAAAATCATGGCCGGCCTCGATACCGATTTTACGGGCGAGGCATGGGCCGCCGAAGGCGCCAAGGTCGGGTACCTCCCGCAGGAACCACAGCTTGATGACTCGCTTAACGTGCGTGAAAACGTCATGCTGGGCGTGAAAGAGAAAAAGGACATTCTCGACCGCTACAACGAACTGGCGATGAATTACTCGGACGAAACCGCCGATGAAATGGCCAAGTTGCAGGACCAGATCGACGCCGAAAACCTCTGGGATCTCGACAGCCAGATCGACGTCTCGATGGAGGCGCTGCGCTGCCCGCCGGACGACGCCAATATCGCCGATCTCTCGGGCGGTGAAAAACGCCGTGTCGCGCTGTGCAAACTCCTGCTCGAAGCGCCCGACATGCTGCTTCTTGACGAACCGACCAACCACCTGGACGCGGAAACCATCGCCTGGCTGCAACAGCACCTGATCGACTACAAGGGCACCATCCTGATTGTCACCCATGACCGCTATTTCCTGGATGACATCACCGGATGGATTCTCGAACTCGACCGCGGCCGCGGCATCCCCTACGAGGGCAACTATTCCGCCTGGCTGGAACAAAAGGCCAAGCGGCTGGAGCAGGAAGCCCGCGAAGACAAATCCAAACAGAAAACGCTGGAACGCGAACTGGAATGGATGCGCCAGGGCGCCAAGGCCCGTCAGGCCAAATCCAAGGCCCGGATCGCCGCCTACAATGAAATGGCCGACACATCCGAGCGTGAAAAACTCGCCCGCGCCCAGATCGTCATCCCCAACGGCCCGCGTCTCGGCTCAAAGGTGATCGAGGTGAACGGGTTGTCCAAGCACATGGGCGACAAGCAGCTGATCGAAAACCTGTCCTTTGCCCTGCCCCCGGGCGGCATCGTCGGGGTGATCGGCCCCAACGGCGCGGGTAAATCGACCCTGTTCAAGATGCTGACCGGGCAGGAAAAACCCGATGCAGGTACAATCGAATACGGCGACACGGTTGACCTGTCCTACGTCGATCAGTCCCGCGATGACCTTCTGCCCGATGACACCGTCTGGCAGGCCATTACAGGCGGCGCCGAACTGATCCAACTGGGCGATGCCGAGGTTAACTCGCGCGCCTATTGTTCGTCCTTCAACTTCAAGGGCGGCGATCAGCAGAAGAAAGTCGGCCTGCTCTCGGGCGGGGAACGCAACCGCGTCCACATGGCCCGGCTGCTGAAAGAGGGCGGCAATGTCCTCCTCCTCGATGAACCGACCAACGACCTTGACGTCGAAACCCTGCGCGCGTTGGAAGACGCCCTTGTCGATTTCGCCGGCTGCGCCGTCGTCATCTCGCACGACCGTTTCTTCCTTGACCGTATCTGTACCCACATCCTTGCCTTCGAGGGCGAGGCCCACGTGGAATGGTTCGAAGGTAATTTCGAGGATTACGAGGAAGACAAGAAACGGCGCTTGGGGGCGGACGCGCTGGAGCCGAAACGATTGAAGTTCAAGAAGTTTACCCGATAATTCGGGTAAACTTCTTGGGTCCGAGGAGCCGGTTGCACAGCAACGGCCTACGTACTCCTCAGAATTTCTAGGCGGGCGGGTCATCGGGCCGCCCTTTAATGCGTAATCTGCCCCATAACCAGACCGCGGGTCGAACGCCGTCTTGCAAACTGTCCAGTGGACAGTTTGAGGCCGCAGAGGGCTGAAAGCCCCGGGGGCGATGCAATCGCACCCGCCGTCGCACCAGAGGTACGCCTATGAAAAAATGGCACGCCTTTGGCGTGACAGGGCGGTCGGATGCGGCGAAAACGCGAAGCGTTTCCGCGTTGCGCGCGACGTGAGGGGTCTCTTTGAAGAAACCCTCGGCTGTACCACACTCACCCCATGCGCATCCTTGTTTCAATTTTCTTCTGCGCCTTTCTCACCGCCTGTGGCGTCGTGAATTACGACGCCGCGCCCGAGGGTGATTTCGCTGGCTCTCTTCTCGTCATGTGGGTGGATGACGGGAATGATCTTGGCTCGGGCCGGTTTGTCTTTGTGCCCAGCCGGACCCGCCCGCTGACCTTTACGCGCCGCGCGTCCGGCGGCTCGATCACCACGATCGCCCCCGACATGATGTATACCGATGGCGGGTCGATCCCCCGGCAGGCACAGCTGTTTTCCGGCTTTTCGCCCTGGGGCTATGCGCCCGCCTATATGGTGCATGATTGGATATTCGTTGCACGCCATTGCCTGAACGACGGCACGCCCACCGACGACATGCGCAAATTCGAAAAAATGACGTTTCAGGAAAGCGCCGAAGTCATTGCCGAGGCGATCAAGACGCTCACCCTGTCGGGCCGGGTCAAGGAACACGAAATCGCCTCGCATGTGATTTCCGGCATCGTTTCGGGGCCAATTTCCTATCAGCGCTGGATCGTGAAAGGCGCCTGCGAGGGTGACATCGTTTCAAAAGACCACCGCGACGAGGTGAACGCCGCGCTGGATCGTCGGGCCGGGATCAGGACCGACCTGCGCCGCGCCCCCCGGGCCCGTTTCGTGGCCGAACTGTCGTTTTAGCCACCCGTCTGACCAGCCCACAAAAAAGGGCGCCGTTGCGGGCGCCCTTGGTTCTTATTCACAACAGCGGCGGTTCTCAGAATGCCGTGCCGCTTTTCACGCCCAGTTTGCGAAAGATAACGGCCGCCGGGCAAAAACCCGTGATCGACGACTGGATCAAGTTTACACCGATGAAAACGGTGAACCACATCCACAGCGGCGACACGAACGCGGTCAGCGCCACGCTCAGCAAAATCATGAAACCGGCGAACATCATAACGGTGCGATCAAGTGTCATTTTCAGGTCTCCTTGTCCTGGCATCCGGGCTGTATTAACCCCTGACTTGCCCTTTATGTAAGACGTCCCGGCAAATAATTCAATATATTGAATATGAATTAACGCCAGTTGTCTCTCACACGCCACAAACGCCCGGTCAGATGCCCTGCTATGGGTCAGCCCGATTGCACCCATCCCACGATTTGCCCTGCGCTCAGCGCACCGGACTGGCGTTTTGCCTCACGCCCCTTGGCAAACGCGACCATCGTGGGAATGCCCCGAATACCATATTTTGCGCCGGTCTGAGGGTGTTCCTCGGTATTGACCTTCACAAGGCGCGCCTTTCCCTTCAACTGGGCCGCCGCCTTTGAGAACTCAGGCGCCATCGTCCGGCACGGTCCGCACCAGGGAGCCCAGAAATCGGCCACCAACGGCAGGTCATCGTTCCGTGCGGCCTTGGCCAGAACCTCGGGCGACACCTCCACAGCCCTGGATGGCACCAGGGGCGCACCGCAGGTGCCGCATTTTGCACCGGCTTCCAGCTTCTCTTCGGGGACGCGGTTCAGTTGGCCACAATCCAGACAGGTCAGTTTCTTAGCGCTCATTGACGAGCCTCCTTACGCCAGAAAACACATTCGATATTTAATATAAGTATGATTGGCATCGCCGAAACCCCGGCCAAGCGATTCTGAGAAATCCTTGCGCCACTTGGGATTATCCTTGCAAGTTGCTCCGGTATCTGCAATATGCGCCACGCTAACGTTATTCTCTATCGACCCACTGTCTCCCTTCCACCGGCGCTCAGTCTTCGATCCAGACCGACCACGCCGAGCTGTCGCATTCTGCGGGCAGCATCTAAATAGGAGACCACGGATATGGCCACTGGCACCGTGAAATGGTTCAACTCGACAAAAGGTTTTGGTTTTATTGCCCCCGACGGCGGCAGCAAAGATGTGTTCGTGCACATTTCGGCTGTTGAGCGCGCAGGCCTGACCGGCCTGGCAGACAACCAGAAAGTGACCTTCGACATCGAAGCCGGCCGTGACGGCCGCGAAAGCGCAACAAACCTGGCACTGGCCTGATTTGTTACAGTCGGGCGCGCCAAGGCGCGTCCGACACCCCGATTTGCCAGATGCGGCAAATCCCGGCACACTGGCCCCATGTGGTACGTGATCGCCAAAGCCCTGATATCGGGCATCCTGATTGCCATCGTTTCCGAAGTCGCCAAACGCCAACCCGGCATTGGGGCATTGATCGCGTCTTTGCCACTGGTCTCGGTCCTTGCCATGATCTGGCTTTGGCAGGAAAAACCCGATGCAGCCAACATGGCGCATCTTTCCACCTCAACCTTCTGGTACGTCCTGCCCTCTTTGCCGATGTTCATTTTGATCGGTGTTCTGCTGAACCGGGGATGGTCTTTCTGGGTCGTGTTGATGCTGGGCTGCGTGCTGACCATGGCGCTTTATGCGCTGATGATCTGGGCGGCTTCGCGTCTGGGGTATGATCTCTGACACCCATGGCCCACATGCAACCCCACGATGTGCCCCGACTGCCTCACTTCTGCGTCAGAAGGCCCTGAAAACGGCTAAAATCGTTGACCACGCCGCCCCATGGCATAATCTTGCCTGCGTTGTTGAACCCATCTGTGAGGCCGGTCATGATTTCCCGTCGCAATTTTATCGCTACATCCACCGCGGCAACGGTTCTGCCCAGTGCCGCACTGGCCAAGAAACCAGAAGAGGTCGTGTTCGACCCAACTCCCCAGTTTGTGAAAATCAAAAAGGAATTCGAGGTCGGTCAACTTCTGATCCTGCCGCGGTCCTATTATCTTTATTTCGTGACTGAGCCGAAGAAAGCCATCCGCTATGGCGTCGGCGTCGGCAAGGCCGGGCTGGAATTCACCGGAACCGCTGTGATTCAGGCCAAGAAAGAATGGCCCACGTGGCGCCCGACCGACGAGATGATCGACCGCGATCCGCGGGCCTATGCCAAATTCGTCGACAATGATTACATCATGCCGGGCGGACCGAAAAACCCGCTGGGCGCCCGCGCGTTGTACCTGTTCCAAAACGGGGTCGACACCTATTTCCGCATACATGGCACCACCCAGCCCAGCAGCATTGGCCGGTCCGTGTCCAACGGATGTATCCGGATGCTCAACGAACACGTCACCGATCTGTATGAGAGGGTGCCGGTCGGAACGGTTGTCACTGTTCTCTGAGCGCGCTCTGGCGCACATGGCATTAAATCGCCACCATGGATGGACCTGACGTGTGGTTGGTATAACCTTGCGCATGCAGTCTGATCCGATGTGGCGGTCCAACATGCCTTTTCACCTTGCCTTGATCATTTCCACGGCTGTTTGGCAGTTTGGCCATCGGGGCGAACGATGAGCCTGATCGTCATCCTGACCACGCTCGCAGCCACGCTGGTTGCGGCCCTTCCGACCCATGCCGATGGTCCCACGGATCAGGAATTTGCAGTCGTTCGCGAAAGGCTTGCCGCGCTGCAAATGCTCTCGTTTGCCACCAACAGGGAATATTGCGGTTATCTTCTGCGACAGGCGGACGGATCGATCGGGTTTACCGATATGGTCCGGGGCGGCAACGATGGTTGTACGCCACTGGTTCCCATTTCCAGAACTGACCTTATCGCGTCGGTGCACACGCACGGTGCCTATGACCCGGAGGTGCCCGCTGAATTTCCAACCGCCCTCGACATGAAAAGCGACCGGCGCGAACACCTGAACGGCTTTGTCGCCACGCCCGGTGGGCGATTGTGGTACATCGACACCCGCGCGATGATAACCCGCCAGCTGTGCGGCCTCGGATGCCTGCCTCAGGATCCGAAATTTCATCCCGGCGACGATGGCCAGATTGCGCAGGTTTATACCTACGAGGAGTTGCTCGGCTTGGAATCGCCGGAATAGCAGGTGCAGATAAAAAAACTTGCTACTCAGTAGGATCGACCCCACATTAAACATGCGACGTTAAGCTATCGACACCACTGCTCCTCTACCGGCTCAGTCCTCGATCTTGCACTGACTTAGCCGACCTGCCGCATTCCGTGGGCAGCACTACTTAGGAGAAACGACGATGGCTACTGGCACCGTCAAATGGTTCAACTCGACAAAAGGCTTCGGCTTTATCGCCCCCGACGGCGGCAGCAAGGATGTGTTTGTGCATATTTCGGCTGTTGAGCGCGCGGGGCTGACCGGCCTGGCCGACAATCAGAAAGTGACGTTCGACATCGAACCCGGCCGTGATGGCCGCGAATCTGCGGTCAACATCGCGCTGGCTGACTGATTTCATCGGGCCTGACTGGCCCGATCTGATGCTTGAACCGGGCCCACTTGCGGCCCGGTTTTTTATTTGCTGCTGTCTTTGACGCGCGCAAGCAGGTCCAGAACCGTGGGCCCGATTGTTTCAACGATCCGCGCAACCCCTTGAGCATTCGGGTGAATGCCGTCCGGCTGCAAAAAGGGCCGCATGGCCGCCGGATCACCCGCCTCGCCGGAAATACCGTCGAAAAACCGGGGCAGGAACAATGTGCCAAAGGTCTGCGCCAGTTCGGCATAATTTGCCTCGAAGGCCGCCTTGTAATCCGGCCCATAGTTCCCCGGCGCCTCCATCCCGATCAGCAACACCTCGACCTCCGCCTTGGCGGCCTCGGACAGGATGGTTTCAAGGTTTTGTCGGCTGACCGCCGGATCAATCCCCCGCAAAAGATCATTCCCCCCCAGCGCCACGATCATCGCGTCCACGTCCGGCGTCAGGGTCCAGCCCACCCGCGACGCGCCCCCGGCCGTGGTGTCGCCAGACACGCCCGCATTGATCAGAACCACATCAGCACCTTGAGATTGCAGCCACTTTTCCAGTTGCGGAACGAATCCTTCCTTCTGAACCAGACCGTAGCCCTGTGTCAGGCTGTCGCCCAGAGCGGCGACCGTCACCGGTTCTGCGCGCGCAGTGGCGGCGCAACACATCAAGGCAAAACTCATAATCAACTTGCGCATCGCGCTGGCCGCTCCATATCTGATGTCACATGATTAAACATTGTCAGGGCCCATGACCGACCCAATCCTTTCCCTAAAAGATGCTGCTTTGTCGCTGAATGGCAATGCCGGCCTTGTCAATATTCTGCGCGGCATCACGCTGGATGTGCACCGCGGCGAAACATTGGGCCTTGTCGGACCGTCCGGATCGGGCAAGTCCTCACTGTTGATGGTGATGGGCGGGCTTGAGCAGGCGACCGGGGGCACTATCACCGCCCTTGGCCATGACCTGACCCGCATGAACGAGGATGAACTCGCCCGGTTCAGACGCGATCATATGGGCGTCGTGTTTCAGTCCTTTCACCTGATTCCGACCATGACCGCACTGGAAAACGTCGCGACCCCGCTGGAACTGGCGGGCGCGTCGGACACCTTTGAGCGGGCACAAAATGAATTGGCCGCCGTTGGCCTTGCTGACCGGACCAACCACTATCCCGCGCAATTGTCGGGGGGTGAACAGCAACGCGTCGCCCTTGCCCGCGCGCTTGCGCCGCGGCCGGACATTCTGTTGGCGGATGAACCCACCGGCAATCTGGATCAGGACAATGGCAATGCGATCATCGACCTTTTGTTCGGGCTGCGCGACCGGCACGGCGCCACGCTGGTTCTGGTGACCCATTCCAATGAACTGGCCCAGCGCTGTGACCGGGTGATCCGCCTGCGTGACGGACAGATCGCGCCCGAACAGAAACGGGACGCCGCGGAATGAGCACACGCACCGCCCTGCGTTTTGCGCGGCGCGAATTGCGCGGCGGGCTACGCGGGTTTCGCATCTTTCTGGCCTGTCTGGCGCTTGGGGTCGCCGCGATTGCTGCTGTCGGCACTGTCCGCGCCAGCATTCAGGCGGGCCTGAACCGCGAAGGCGCGGCCCTTCTTGGCGGCGATGCCGAAATGGAATTCACCTATCGCTTTGCCGCGCAAGAGGAACGAGACTGGATGGCGCAAAATGCGCTTTCCGTTTCCGAAGTGGTCGATTTCCGCTCCATGGTGGTCGTGGACCGCAACGGCACGACTGAACGCGGGCTGACGCAGGTCAAGGCCGTCGATGACGCCTATCCGCTGATTGGGGCGGTCAGTCTGTCCCCCGAGATGTCAATTGACCGCGCGCTGGCCGGCGGAAACGGCCAGCCAGGCGCCGTGATGCAATTGGTTCTGGCCGATCGCCTGGGCCTCAAACCGGGTGAGAGGTTCCGGCTCGGCACGCAGGATTTCGTCCTCATGGCAATCCTCGAGCATGAGCCCGACAATGCCTCGGGCGGGTTCGGACTGGGCCCGCGCACCATCGTTGCGACCGAGGCATTGCAAGCCTCCGGGTTGCTGGAGCCGGGCACGCTCTATTCAACGAAATACCGGCTCGACCTGCCGGAGGATATCGACCTGCCCGCCCTCGCGCGCGAGGCCGAGGAGAGGTTTCGCGAAACCGGCCTGCGGTGGAGCGATTCCCGCAATGGCGCGCCGGGGGTATCCCAGTTTGTCGACCGGCTGGGCGCGTTCCTGGTGCTCGTTGGCCTGTCGGGCCTGGCCGTTGGCGGGGTCGGCGTATCCGCCGCCGTGCGGGCTTATCTCGCAGGAAAAACCAGTGTGATCGCAACACTGCGCACGCTTGGGGCGGAACGCGCGACCATCTTCAAGACCTATTTCTTTCAAATTGCCATCCTGTCGGTCGTGGGCATTTCCATTGGGTTGGTCCTTGGCGCGATTGTTCCTCTGATGCTTGCCCCGTTGATCGAGGCGCGCCTGCCCATCCCCTCCGCATTTGCCTTTTATCCCGCGCCGCTGGGCGAGGCGGCGATTTACGGCCTTTTGACTGCCTTCATCTTCACGCTCTGGCCGCTGGCCCGCACCGAAGAGGTCCGCGCCGCGACGCTGTTCCGCGATGCATTGTCCACGGCCCGCCTGTTACCGCCGCTGCGGTATCTGGTGGCCACGGGCATCGGACTGGTCGCGCTGGTCGGACTGGCCGCATGGTTCAGCGGCACGATCCGCCTGACGCTCTGGACGACCGGGGGGCTGTTTGGGGCTCTGGTGCTGCTGACCGTGTCGGCCATTTTGATCCGTCTGATCGCCCGACACAGTTCGGTGATCGCGCGGGGACGGCCCGCCCTGCGGTGGGCGCTGGCGGCGATTTCTGGACCACGTGAGGGGGCCGCCTCGGTTGTTCTGTCGCTGGGACTGGGCCTGTCGGTACTGGCCGCCGTCGGGCAGATCGACGGCAACTTGCGCGCGGCGATTTCTGGCAATCTGCCGGATGTGGCGCCGTCCTATTTCTTTGTCGACATTCAAAAGGACCAGATCCAGGGGTTCACCGAGCGCCTTGCAAATGATCCTGCCGTATCGCGCGTTGACAGCGCGCCCATGCTGCGCGGGGTCATCACCCGCATCAATGGCCAGCCTGCGATCGAAGCGGTCGGGTCGCATTGGGTCTTGCGCGGTGATCGCGGGCTGACCTATTCCGCTGAATTGCCCGAAAACACCCACGTCACCGCGGGTGAATTCTGGCCCGCTGATTATACCGGCCCGCCCCAGATCAGCTTTGCCGCAGAAGAAGCCGAAGAAATGGGCATCCGGCTGGGCGACACGATGACCATCAACATCCTGGGGCGCGATATCACCGCAACCATCACCAGCTTTCGCGAAGTTGATTTTTCGACTGCCGGCATCGGGTTTGTGCTGTCGATGAACCCGTCGGCGCTGCAAGGCGCGCCACACAGTTTCATTTCGACTGTCTACGCCGAAGAGAACGCCGAGGCGCAAATCCTGCGGGATCTGGCCAGCGCCTATCCCAACATCACCGCCATCCGGGTGCGCGATGCCATTGACCGCGTGGCCGAGGTTCTGGCCGGTCTCGCCGCCGCCACATCCTATGGCGCGGCGGCCACGCTGCTGACCGGATTTCTGGTGTTGATCGGCGCCGCCGCCGCCGGAGAAAGCGCGCGCACCTATGAGGCCGCCGTTCTGAAAACCCTAGGGGCCGCGCGCCGCCGGATCATGCTCAGCTTTGCCATCCGGTCTGCCCTGTTGGGGCTGGCGGCGGGTGTCGTCGCCCTGTTCGCCGGAATTGCAGGCGGTTGGGCGGTCAGCACATTCGTCCTGGAAACCGATTTCGCCGTGATCTGGCCCTCCGCTCTGGCCATTGTCGGCGGCGGGATGCTGGCCACATTGCTGGCCGGGCTGATGTTTGCATGGCGACCGCTCGCGGCCCGCCCGGCCCGGATTTTACGAGCGCGCGAGTGACCGGGCACCGCACTCGATGGGCTGCAGCATCGAGATCAGCCTGTCATTGTCGCACACAAGCTCCGACAAGGTGACCTTGTCCAGAAACGCATAAAACGCCTGGGCCGCCTCGGCGAGGATGGTTTTCAGCCGGCATGCCGAGACCAGCGGGCAACTGTTATCGGCATCGGCAAAGCATTCCACGATCGGCAAGTCGCCTTCGACGTCACGAAACACGCTGCCCACCTGAATGCTTTCGGGCGACCGTCCCAGCTTCATGCCGCCATTGCGGCCACGCTGCGTACTGAGATATCCAAGTTGACTGAGTTGGTTGATCACCTGCGCCAAGTGGTTTTCCGAAACATTGCAGCAGGCCGCAATTTCGTTTTTTGTGACCAGGCGGTCGGGATGAGCGGCACAATACATCAACAGCCGCATGGCAATATTGGTACGTTTGGTAATGCGCATCAGAAGACCCTTCCAAGGACGAAGGGCCTCACTGTTGCACGGTTCGCAAAACAATGGTTTGACTTGCATCAATTCGACAAACCCCGGTTTGGACAGAAACAACAATGAATGATCCGTATTTCTTCGGCTATGGAAGCCTTGTGAACCGGGCGACGCATGACTTTGCCCGCCCTCAACCCGCCCGCCTGACGGGATGGCGGCGCGCCTGGCGACACACCGATCTGCGACCGGTCGCGTTTCTGACCGCCGTGCCGGATGACGCCTGTGAAATAGAAGGTCTGATTGCCCAGGTCCCCGGTGCTGACTGGGAGGCTCTGGATCAGCGCGAATGGGCCTATGACCGTGTTGCGGCCAGCCACGCGGTGACCCATCCGCTGTCAGACCCGCTCGACATTGCGGTCTATTCCGTGCCCGCCGACCGGCACGGCACGCCGACGAATGCGCATCCGATCCTGCTCAGCTATCTGGACGTTGTCGTTCAGGGCTATCTGCGGGAATTCGGGCGCGACGGGGTTGAACGCTTTTTCGCGACGACCTCGGGCTGGGACGCGCCCATTCTGAACGACCGCGCCGAACCGCGCTATCCCCGGTATCAGAGCCTGAGCGCACAAGAAACGCGCTGCGTCGATGACCACCTGATGGAGTTGTCGGTCCGGATCATCACCAGGAATGAGGTCGCGACGGGTTAACCGCGCCCCCGCACAACCTGCAGCAATGGCATCAACGCTGCCATCTCCGGGCCGCGTTCGCGCCCGGTGATCGCCTTTCGCAGTGGCATGAACAATCCGCGCCCTTTGCGACCGGTGGCCTCTTTCACCGCGCTGGTCCAATTGGCCCAGGTGGAGTCGTCAAACGGCAGCGGCGGCAGTATCGCCATCGCCTGTTCCACGAAATCCTTATCCTCGTCCGCGATCAGCGGGTCGGCCCCGTCCCGGCACAGATCCCACCACTGGCCAAGATCGCCCAACGTGGTGATATTGTCGCGCGCCATCAGCCAGAACGGCTCGGCCAGATCGGCAGGCAGGCCCAGAGCATCGACTTGCTCGCGCACATCCTCAAGCGGCAGGGACTGCAAGTAATGGGCGGTCAGCGGATAAAGGTCCGCCTCGTCGAATTTGGTCGGCGCGGACCCAAAGCGGGACACGTCAAACCCGTCGATCAGCTTGCCCATGTCGGTCTGCAACTCCACCGGATCGCTGGAGCCAAGCCGCGCCATCAGGCTGAGCAGCGCCATCGGCTCCACGCCCTTGGCCCGCAGATCGCGAAGCGAAAGCGTGCCCAGCCGCTTGCTGAGGGATTCGCCCTGTGGCCCGGTCAACAGCGAATGGTGCGCAAAATGCGGAACTTTTCCGCCCAGCGCCTGGATGATCTGAATCTGGGTTGCAGTGTTGGTCACATGGTCCGACCCGCGCACGACGTGCGTTACGCCCATTTCCGTGTCGTCCACGACCGAAGCCAGCGTGTAAAGAACCTGACCATCGCCCCGGATCAGAACCGGGTCGCTGACACTTGCCGCGTCGATCGAGATGTCGCCCAAGATTCCATCGGTCCATTCAATGCGTTCGTGGTTCAGCAGAAACCGCCACACGCCCTGTCCTCGCTCTGCGCGCAGGGCATCCTTTTCGGCGTCACTCAGGGAAAGTGCAGCCCGGTCATAGACCGGCGGCCGCCCCATGTTCAGTTGTTTCTTGCGCTTGAGGTCCAGCTCTACCGGCGTCTCGAACGCCTCATAAAAGCGGCCCATCTCGCGCAGCTTGTCCGCCGCCTCGGCATAGCGGTCAAGCCGATGCGACTGACGCTCGACCCGATCCCAGTGCAGGCCCAGCCATTCAAGGTCTTCCTTGATGGCATCGACATATTCCTCTTTCGAGCGTTCCGGGTCAGTATCGTCGATCCGCAGAATGAACGTGCCCCCGGATTTTCGGGCAATCAGGAAATTCATCAGCGCCGTGCGCAGGTTTCCGATATGGATAAAGCCGGTGGGCGACGGGGCGAAACGGGTGGTGGTCATTGGTGTCTCCTGTACCGGCGCCGTTTGTCACAGGGGCCGGGCTTTGTCCAGTAAACTGCGCCGGGTCTCTAGGGTCAGAGGCTCACGAAAAAGGGTTTACCGACTCGCCGTAACACGGGAATGTGCCTTGGCGCACAGACCAATGTGCGGACAGGCTACACTGGCCAGGCGACGGTTTCGCACTACTTGCGATCCATCCCAATAGAAGGAGGAATGCCATGACCAAAGAAATCAAATTGACCCGCCGCGCCGCTCTTGCCGGGGCTGCGGCACTGCCGATTGCCGCAGCAACAGCCAACTCGGTTCAGGCCGCCGCACCGATGATGGGCACATCCGCGCCGCTGTTCAACCGGATCAAGCTGGGCGAATTCGACGTCACCACCCTGCTGGCCGGAACCCGCCCGGTGGAAAACCCCCATGCGATCTTTGGCCTGAATGCCTCGGCCGAGGAATTCGCCGCCGCATCCAAGGCAGCACGAATTCCCACGGACGTCGCACAGTTCTTTTTCACACCGACCGTGGTCAACACCGGATCGGAATTGGTGTTGTTTGATACCGGCCTGTCCGGCGCCGGAACGACGGCCGCGCTGGCCGCGGCCGGCTACACCCCGGATCAGGTCGATGTCGTGGTCATTACCCATATGCACGGCGACCATATCGGCGGGCTCAGCACGGATGGCACACCGACCTTTCCCAACGCCCGCTATGTGACCGGATCGGTCGAATTCGATGAATGGGACATGTCCGGCAACGAAACCTTCGAGGCAAAGATGCGCCCGCTCGCCGAGCAGACCACTTTCCTCGACGATGGTGGCAGCGTCGCAAGCGGGATCACCTCGATGGCGGCATTTGGCCATACGCCGGGCCACATGACCTATATGCTGGAGAGCGGCGGCAAGCAGCTTTTGCTGGGGGCGGATTTCGCGAACCATTACGTCTGGTCGCTGGCCTATCCGGATTGGGAGGTCAAATTCGATCGTGACAAGGCCGCCGCCGCCGCCACGCGTCGCCAAATCCTCGACATGCTGTCGGCAGATCAGATTCCGATGATCGGCTATCACATGCCCTTCCCGGGTCTGGGTTTTGTGGAAACGCGCAATGACGCCTATCATTACGTGCCCCACAGCTATCAGCTGATGCTGTGACCTGATTGACCGGGTGCATCTTGTGCCCGGTCAAAACCCGCTGTCAGGTTTGATCCGGCTGCCGTCGGTGAAACGCGACAGGCGGAAATCATGCGGGTCAACCACGGGTGTGGCCCCCGTCACCAGGTCCGCCATCAACCGCCCCGCGCCTGGGCCGATGCCGAATCCGTGTCCGGAAAACCCTGTCGCGATGAACATGCCGGGCATGTCAACCACGCCAGAAATTACCGGGATCGCATCCGGCGTGACGTCGATCATGCCGGCCCAACTCTGCACGATGTCGGCCTTTTCAAAGATCGGAAAGGCGCGCTGCGCTTCGGCCCAGCTGGAGCGTAACACACGCTGTGACGGGTTTGGGTCCAGGATCCGGCACAACTCAAAGGGCGTCACTTCGTCCGGGCGCCAACTGCGCGCTTCTCGCGCTTCTTGGCCCCAGCGGCCAGAGATACGGAACCTGAGCGAACTCCACTCGGCGATCAGGGCAGGCAAGAATGCCTTGGCCAGCCGGAAACTGTCGGGAACGATATCAACCATGTTCTCGGTGCCCGAGGCGATAGTATACCCCCCGTCGGCGCGTTTGCGCAGGGCAAAGTCATCGGCCCAGACCGAGGCCTCGGGCCCCTGTACCGGTGTCGTGCGCATGACCGTGTTCAGCACCTTGAGTTGCGGCAGCCGGATGCCCGCATTGCCCGCAAACAGACGCGACCATGCCCCGCCCGCCAGAACGACCGCACCACATTTGACCCGGCCCTTTTCGGTCACCACACCGGCGATGCGCCCCCCTTCCAGATCAACGCCGCGAACGGCGCATGCGGTCATCACCGTGGCCCCCGCCGCGCGCGCACCTTCAGCAATCGCCGGGGCGGCCCATTGTGGCTCGGCCCGGCCATCGGTGGGCGTATAAAGTGCGCCTTTCACCTTCATTTGGTGGCCCGGCATCAACTGCTCCAGTTCATCGCCCTGAATGACGCGGCAGTCGATCTGAAGCGGGGCCAGATGTTCGGCCCAGCGCTCGTTGCGGGCCACACTGCGCGCGTTGGGTGAGGTGAACAAAATGCCGGTCTTCGCATAGCCGGTCTTGCCAGCGACGCGCGCATCCAGACCTTCCCAGATGCGGATCGCTTCGATCATCAGAGGAATTTCGCGCGGATCACGCTGGGACAGGCGCACCCATCCCCAGTTGCGGCTCGATTGTTCGGCCCCGATCTGGCCCTTTTCGCACAGCAGGACAGATTGGCCACGTTCGGCAAGCTCAAGCGCCGTGGAAACACCGATGATCCCGCCGCCGATAACAACCACATCAACACGGTCGGGCAGGCGATGATCAGACTGAAACGGTGTAACAACAGGCCCCGGCATTGGAGCATCTACACAGATCCTTCTGACCTGGTCCAGTTGGCCGTGTTCCCTATTGGATCGATCTGCGGCAGTTGTGGCCCAGCCGACACTTACAGTAACTATTTACACGCGATGCACGCGTTTGAAATGCCCGGCTCAGGACCCGTCACGCCAGCGGTTCACGATCGGATAGCGCCGGTCGAGCCAGAATGCCCGCTTGGTCAGGCGCGGACCGGGGGCTGACTGGAACCGTTTGTATTCGCTGATATAGACCAGATGCTCGACCTTCCTGGCGGTGGCGCGGTCGAACCCGGCGGCGACGCAATCAGCGATGCTGCCGTCCTTGTCGACCAGAATGTTCAGCAATGCGTCTAGTTCAGGATAGTCAGGCAGGCTGTCGCTGTCTTTCTGATCTTCGCGCAATTCCGCCGTGGGCGGTTTGTCGATCACGTTGGGGCGGATCACCTCGCCCGCCGGGCCCATCATCCAGTCGCGGTGGTTTTCATTGCGCCAGCGGCAGGTTTCGAACACCCGCGTTTTATACAGATCCTTGATCGGATTATAGCCACCGGCCATGTCGCCATAGATCGTGGCATAACCCACTGCCACCTCGGATTTGTTGCCGGTCGTCAACAGCATCTCGCCAAACTTATTGCTGAGCGCCATCAACAGCAGACCGCGCAGGCGGGACTGGATGTTCTCCTCGGTCAGGCCGGGTTCGGTGCCCTCGAACAGCGGGGCCAGCGTGTTGGTGATCGCCGCGCGCCCCTCGGAAATCGGGACGTAATCGTACCGGCAGCCCAACGCCTTGGCGACAGCCTCGGCATCCTCTAGCGACGCGCGCGAGGTGTATTCGGACGGCAGCATCACGCAGCGCACATTGTCCGCGCCCAGCGCATCCACCGCGATGGTGGCGACGATGGCGGAATCCACGCCACCGGACAGGCCCAGCAGCACCTTTTTGAAACCGGTCTTGGCCATGTAATCGCGCAGGCCCAGTACCATGACGTGATAATCCTGTTCCCATTCGCTGGGATGCACATGTTCCTCGCCCGGCAGAATGCGCCAGCCCTCGGCGCCGCGCTCAAGATCGACATGGGCGATGGCGCTGTCGAATTGCGGCATCTGGAACGCCAGTTCGGCACCCGGGTTCAGTCCAAAGGTCGCCCCGTCAAACACCTGATCGTCCTGCCCGCCGACCATGTTGAGATAGATCAGCGGCAACCCGGTTTCGATCACGCGGGCCACCATGTGGTTCAGCCGGGTGTCATGCTTTCCCCGGTAATAGGGCGACCCGTTGGGCACCAACAGGAACTCGGCCCCCGTTTCGGCCAGGGTTTCGGCCACATCCTCGTGCCAGGCATCTTCGCAGATCGGGCTGCCGATCCGGGTGTTGCCCACGCTATAGGGGCCGCCCAGCGGACCGGCGTCGAAAATGCGCACCTCGTCGAACACGGTTTCATTGGGTAGATGATGCTTCAGAACCGTGCTGGCGATCTTGCCGCCTTTCAGGATCAGGTAGGCGTTGTAAAGTTCGGTGCCTTCCACCCACGGCCCGCCAATGGCCAGCGCCGGCCCGTCTGCACACTCCTGCGCCAGCGCGCGCACCTGTTCGATGGCCGCCGTGTAAAACGCCGGTTTCATCACCAGATCCTGCGCATTGTACCCGGTGATGAACATCTCGGGCAGCGCCACAAGGTCGGCCTTGGCCTCACGTCCGGCCTGCCATGCCTCGCGCGCCTTGGCCGCGTTGCCGGACAAATCCCCGACAATCGGGTTCAGCTGACCCAGAGTAATGCGAAAACGGTCGGACATGACGGCCCCTGCGCTTGGTGTTCCTTCTCTGGTCATTTACCAGATCACACCGCAGGGGAAAGCAGATTGCAGCGAAAGACGTTGCCCCGAACCGGTTGCTCGCCTAATTTCACAAGGGTCGCGCATCGCGCGGACCGGGCATTCCGCCAGACAGGAGCTTGCATGACACAGCGCACCACGGCCCTCACCGCGATCTTCGCACTGGCTTGCAGCGGGCCGGTTCTGGCCCAAAGCGATCAGGTACTGACCACACAGGACGACATCGGCGGTGTCTATGAGGGCACGTTCAAGGGCGGGTTGCAGCACGGCACCGGCACCTACCGTCTGCCCAATGGCTATGAATACACAGGCCAGTGGGAAAACGGTGAGATCAAGGGCAAGGGCGTCGCCCGGTTTCCCAACGGGTCGGTCTATGAGGGAGAGTTCGTCAAGGGCAAACCCCAAGGGCTGGGAAAGATCACGTTTTCCGATGGCGGCACCTATGAAGGGTATTGGAGCGACGGCAAGATCAACGGTCAGGGCATCGCGGTCTATGCCAATGGCGTGCGCTATGAAGGTGAGTTTCTGGATGCGCAGCATCACGGCACAGGCACGATGCAAAGCCCGGGTGGCTATGAATACCGTGGTGAGTGGGCAAACGGCGAGAAACAGGGAAAGGGTGTCATCACCTATCCCGACGGCGCCGTTTATGATGGCGATATCCTCAACGGCGAACGCCATGGCGAGGGCAAGCTGACCCTGCCCGATGGGCTGACCTATGTCGGACCCTGGAAAGAGGGCCAGATCGAAGGGATCGGCACCCTGACCCAACCCAACGGGGATGTTTACACCGGCATGCTGGTGGGCGGGAAACGGCAGGGCAAAGGCCGCGTGGACTACGCCAACGGCGACGTCTACGAGGGCGATTTCGCAGATGACCGGCGCGACGGTCAGGGCACGTTCACCGGGACAGATGGTTATGTCTACAAAGGATCGTGGATGGCCGGTCAGATCGAAGGCACCGGGACCGTCACCTATCCCGACGGATCGGTTTATACCGGCAGTTTCCAGGCCGATCTGGCCGACGGCGAAGGCAAGATAACCTATACGAACGGCTCCACCTATGAAGGCGGTTGGGTTGCTGGCGTGATCGAAGGGCGCGGAACCGCGACCTATGCTAACGGCACGGTCTATACCGGCGAATTCCGCAATGCCCGCAACCACGGACAGGGCGTGATGACCTACCCTGACGGCTACAAATACGATGGCATGTGGCAGGACGGTCAACGCCACGGCAAAGGCACGGCTACCTATTCCGACGGCTCCGTCTATACGGGCGAATTCGCAGACGGAAAACGCCACGGTCAGGGTGAAATTGTCATGGCGGGCGGGTTCCGCTATGTCGGCGAATGGCTGGATGGCGAAATCAGCGGCACCGGCACGGCGACCTACGCCAATGGCGATGTCTATGAGGGTGAGTTCGTCAAAGGCAAACGTCAGGGTACCGGAACCATGCGCTATGCCTCGGGGCAGGAAGCCAGCGGAACATGGGAAAACGGCGCGCTGAGCGAGAGGGAGTCGGAACCTGCCGACAGCCCTGACTCCGAACCCACCAGCGAAAGCAGCAACTGAGCCGTCATAGTCCTACCAGGGCACGGGGTTTCCGGCCCAGTCAAAGAACTGGCCGCTATCCTCGGGCGCCAGGCCCTTGATCACGGACAGCAGATTTTCTGCGGCCTGATCGGCGGGAACCGACGGATGCCGTGACAGGTACTTCCGTGTGAACGGCGTCTGGACGGTACCGGGATGAAGCGCCACGCAGATCGCCTTGGGGTGTGTCCGGGCCAACTCGATCGCACAGGTGTGCACCACCTGGTTCACGGCGGCCTTGGCGGCCCGGTAACTGACCCATCCGCCCAATCGATTGTCACCGATGGACCCGACCCGCGCCGACAGGACACCAACAACTGCACGGGTCTTGCGCGGAATCAGCGGCATCACGTGTTTCAACACCAGCGCCGGGCCAATGGCGTTCAGCGCGAACTGGTCCGCCATCGCCTGCGCAGTGACCGATTTGATGGTTTTCTCAGGGGCCGCCCCGTTGATTTCCAGAGCACCGGTCGCAACGAGGATCAGATCGAATGGCCCTGCGACGTCTGCGAGACCTTTTTCGACGCTCACCTCGTCCGTGACGTCCAGCCCATCGCGTGACCGCGACAGGCCCGTCACCTCAATGTTGCCCGCACTCAACGCCCCGGCAACTGCGGATCCGATCCCCCCGCTCGCCCCTATGATCAAAGCCCGTTCCATCGCTGAATAACTAGCCGCGCCGCCACATGTTTCAATGAATTTTCCGCGCGTCACGGACAGGCCAGCCCGTTCTGTGGCAGGGCGCGACCCAGAGATGGGCATATTCGGTCTTTTCTTTGCGCCACACACCGGTATAACCTGCGGCCATGACACGTCACGCACATATCCAGACGCCGACCGCATTCTGCGGCGCTGCCCTGCGTGGCCTACTGATCCTAACGCGCCTCTGAGCGTGCCTTTCGGCGCGCCCGCTCAGAGGATGCAGCCCGCGCGCCATTGGCTTTAGGACAGATACGAAAGATACCAAAATGACCCAATCCATCGACAAAGATCGCGTACTGATCTTCGACACGACGCTTCGCGACGGCGAACAATCGCCCGGCGCCACCATGACCCACGATGAAAAGCTCGAAATTGCCGGGCTGCTCGACGAAATGGGCGTGGACATCATCGAGGCCGGTTTTCCTATCGCCTCCGAGGGCGATTTCAAGGCCGTTTCCGACATTGCCCGCAATGCCAAGAACAGCGTGATCTGCGGTCTGGCCCGCGCGGCCACGGGCGATATCGACCGCTGTTGGGAGGCGGTGAAACACGCCCGCCAACCACGCATTCACACGTTTATTGGCACATCGCCGCTGCACCGCGCCATTCCCAACCTGACCATGGACGAAATGGCCGATCGCATCCATGAAACGGTCACCCATGCGCGCAACCTGTGCGACAACGTGCAATGGTCGCCCATGGATGCCACCCGCACCGAATGGGATTACCTGTGCCGCGTGGTCGAAATTGCGATCAAGGCCGGGGCCAGCACGATCAACATCCCCGACACGGTCGGCTATACCGCGCCCGAGGAATCCGCCAGCCTGATCCGCAACCTGATTTCCACGGTTCCCGGCGCGGACGAGGTGATTTTCGCCACCCATTGCCACAACGATCTTGGCATGGCGACCGCCAACAGCCTTGCTGCCGTCGCCGGCGGGGCCCGCCAGATCGAATGCACGATCAACGGTCTGGGCGAACGTGCCGGCAACACCGCGTTGGAAGAGGTGGTGATGGCCCTCAAGGTGCGCCACGACATCATGCCGTGGAATACCAATATCGACACGACCAAGATCATGAACATCTCGCGCCGCGTCGCGACCGTTTCGGGGTTCCCGGTACAGTTCAACAAGGCCATCGTGGGCAAGAACGCCTTTGCGCACGAAAGCGGCATCCACCAGGATGGGATGCTGAAAAACGCCGAGACGTTCGAGATCATGCGCCCCGAGGATGTCGGCCTTGCCGATACCAGCCTCGTGATGGGTAAGCATTCGGGCCGGGCAGCGCTGCGCGCGAAACTGTCCGATCTGGGGTTTGAGCTGGGGGATAACCAACTCAAGGATGTGTTCGTGCGGTTCAAGGAACTCGCCGACCGCAAGAAAGAGGTCTATGACGACGACCTGATCGCGCTGATGCGTGTGGGCGAAGACCCCGAAAACGACCGTCTCAAGATTAAGTCGCTTCGCGTTGTCTGCGGCACCGAGGGTCCGCAAACCGCCGATCTGGTGATGGATGTGGACGGCACCGAACACAGCACAACCCAAACCGGCGATGGCCCCGTGGATGCCACGTTCAACGCGGTCAAGGCTCTGTTCCCGCATGATGCACGGCTGCAGCTTTATCAGGTGCATGCGGTCACCGAAGGCACCGACGCCCAGGCCACCGTCAGCGTCCGGATGGAGGAAGACGGGCGCATTGTCACCGGTCAGTCAGCTGACACCGACACGGTCGTCGCTAGTGCCAAGGCCTATGTGCATGCCCTGAACCGCCTGATCGTGCGGCGCGAGAAATCCGCGCCCGGCGAAGACCGGCGCGAGATTTCGTACAAGGACGTGTCCTGATCTGATCCTCTCGCGCACCGTCCTGACCGGCCGGTGCGCGAAACCGGCACTGCGCACGCGGGCAGTCGGATGCCTTGCCCTGTTGCACGGCCCGACTTGGCGGAATGGCGCTGAACTGCGCGGAATCCGGCCTTTTACCCGCGCCCGCGCCCGCATATATATACTTGGCCTGCACTTGTCTGAGTCGTGGGCCAAAATGGCAGTTCTCTACAGGATCCCGATTTAATGGCCTTTTTTGATGCACTTGGCGGCTTGTTCACCGCAGACATGGCGATTGACCTGGGGACAGCCAACACGCTCGTCTACGTCAAAGGGCGCGGTATTATCCTGTCTGAACCGTCGGTCGTGGCCTATCACGTCAAGGACGGCGTCAAAAAGGTGCTGGCCGTGGGCGAGGACGCCAAGCTGATGCTTGGCCGCACGCCCGGCAGCATCGAAGCGATCCGCCCGATGCGCGAAGGCGTGATTGCCGATTTTGACACCGCCGAAGAAATGATCAAACATTTCATCCGCAAGGTGCACAAACGCTCGACTTTTTCAAAGCCCAAGATCATCGTCTGCGTGCCCCATGGGGCAACGCCCGTTGAAAAGCGCGCGATCCGCCAGTCGGTTCTGTCCGCCGGCGCCCGCCGCGCGGGGCTGATTGCAGAACCCATTGCCGCCGCGATCGGCGCGGGCATGCCCATTACAGACCCCACTGGCAACATGGTGGTCGACATCGGCGGCGGGACAACCGAAGTGGCCGTTCTGTCGCTGGGCGATATCGTTTACGCCCGTTCGGTCCGCGTCGGCGGTGACCGCATGGACGAGGCGATCATTTCCTACCTGCGCCGCCAGCAGAACCTTCTGGTGGGCGAAAGCACGGCGGAACGCATCAAGACCAGCATCGGCACCGCCCGCATGCCCGACGACGGGCGCGGCACATCGATGCAAATTCGGGGCCGCGACCTGTTGAACGGCGTGCCCAAGGAAATCGAGATTTCACAGGCCCAGGTGGCCGAGGCGCTGGCCGAACCGGTTCAGCAAATTTGCGAGGCGGTGATGACCGCGCTGGAAGCCACCCCACCCGATCTGGCCGCAGATATCGTCGACCGCGGCGTCATGCTGACCGGCGGTGGTGCGCTGCTGGGCGAATTGGATCTGGCCTTGCGTGAACAGACCGGGCTGGCGGTTTCGATTGCCGATGAAAGCCTGAACTGCGTGGCCCTGGGCACCGGCAAGGCGCTGGAATACGAAAAGCAATTGCGCCACGCGATTGACTACGACAGCTAGGGCACGCACCCTCGGGACCAGATGTCGCCCCGGCGGGTGAATTACCAAGAGGGTTCCATTGGCCAAGGACCGATCACAAAGCGACGACTACACCGGCCCCCTGCGACGATTGCTGATCGGGGTGATCTGCCTGTGCCTGATCGCCATCTTCCTTGTCTGGCGCATCGACAGTCCCCGCGTTGAGAGGTTTCGCGCCCAGGTGACCGATAACGTCGTGCCCAATATGGATTGGGCCCTGGCCCCGGTGACCGGCACCATCAATCTGATCCGCGATTTCCAAAGTTATCAACGTCTCGCCGAACAGAACCGCGAATTGCGTAGCGAATTACGCCAGATGCAGGCCTGGAAAGAAGCCGCGCTGCAACTGGAACAGGAAAACGCCCGGTTGCTCGACCTGAACAACGTGCGACTGGACCCGCGTCTGACCTTTGTCACCGGCGTCGTGATGGCCGACAGCGGATCCCCCTTTCGCCAATCCGTCCTGCTGAACGTGGGGGCGCGCGATGGCATCATGGATGGTTGGGCCGCCATGGACGGTATCGGCCTGGTCGGGCGCATATCCGGCACCGGGCAAAACACCTCCCGCGTGATCCTGCTGACCGATGCGGCCAGTTCGATCCCCGCCACGATCCAGCCATCCGGACAGTCGGCCCTGATCAAGGGCGACAACTCCGCCGCGCCGCTGGTGGATTTCCTGGAGAGTCCCGATCTGGTGCGCCCGGGTGACCGAGTGGTCAGTTCAGGCGATGGTGGTGTGTTCCCTGCCGGGGTGCTGATCGGTCAGGTGGCCGCCGCTCCGTCCGGGCGGCTGCGCGTGCGACTGGCCGCGGATTACGAGAGGCTCGAATTTCTGCGCGTTCTTCGCCACCACGGCACCGAAACCGTAAGCGACCCGGGCACCCTTGTGGCCCCGGCGGCCACCGTGCAGGCGACCGAGGAGGAACCGGGCGATGGCTGAACGGTCGGTCACGCACCTGTGGGTGATGCGCGCCGGGTTTGTCGGCCTCGCGATGCTGATCATCTTTTTCCACCTTATCCCGCTGGATACGGTGCCGCGCCGCTGGGCACCGCCGGATTTTCTGATGGCCTTTACACTCGCCTGGGTGCTGCGACGGCCGGACTATGCACCGGCGCTCAGCGTGGCCCTTGTCATGCTGATGGCCGATCTGATGTTCCAGCGCCCTCCGGGGCTTTTCGCGGTTCTGGTGGTGCTGGGGTCCGAATACCTCAAGGCCCGCGCCGCCAGCCTGGGCGAAGCCGGGTTTCTGGGGGAATGGGCCCTCGTCTGCATCGTGATCATTGCCATCACGATCGCCAACCGCCTTGTGCTGTCGGTCCTGCTGGTGGGTCAGCCCTCGCTGGGGCTGGGCCTGACGCAGATGTTGCTGACAATCGTGGTCTATCCGGTGGTCGTTCTGATCACACAAAGCGTTCTGGGCATTCGAAAACCGGCCCTCAACGATGGCCGCTCGTTTGGAGGCCGGGCATGACACGCAACATCAAGGATCTGGAATTCTCCCATCGCCAATTGGGTCGGCGCGCGCTTCTTCTGGGGGGGCTGCAGGCGGCGTTTGTAGGCGGTCTGGCCTTTCGCATGCGGTACCTGCAGGTCGATCAGGCCGATCAGTTCCGCCTGCTGGCCGAAGAAAACCGCATCAACATCCGCCTGATCCCGCCCGCCCGGGGCGAACTGTTTGATCTCAATGGCAAGGTTCTGGCCCGTAACGTGCCCAGCTATCGCATCATCGTCGTTCCTGAGGACGCAGGTGATGTCGAAAAGGTCATTGCCGACCTGTCGCGACTGGTCGAACTGGATGACGACGAACTGAACCGCGCCCTGACCGAAATCGAACGGACCCGCACAACGCCGTTCCTGCCGGTCACACTGTCGGATCGCGCAACATGGGAGGAGGTCAGCCGCGTCGCCGTGAACGCGCCCGCCCTGCCCGGCGTGACCCCCGAGGTCGGCCTGACCCGCGTCTACCCGCGCGGTGCCGACATGGCCCATGTGGTCGGATATGTCGGCCCGGTCAGCGACTATGACCTCAGCCAGATCGAAGACCCCGAACCGGTACTGCGAATCCCACGGTTTCAGATCGGCAAAGTCGGCATTGAGGCCAAGCAGGAGGAATTGCTGCGCGGCAAAGCCGGGGCCAAACGGGTCGAAGTAAATGCCACCGGTCGGATCATGCGCGAACTCGACCGCCGCGAAGGGCAACCGGGCGCCGACCTGCAACTTTGCATCGACGCCGACCTTCAGGGCTATGTTCAGGCGCGCCTCGGCAACGAAAGCGCCAGCGCGGTCGTGATCGATTGCGAGAACGGTGACCTGCGCGCCATCGCGTCTTCGCCCACGTTTGATCCAAACCTGTTTGTCCAGGGCATTTCTGTTGCCGACTATCGCGGTCTGACCGAAGACCCCTATCGCCCGCTGGCCAACAAGTCGGTGCAGGGCACCTATCCGCCCGGCTCGACCTTCAAGATGATCACGGCGATGGCCGCTCTTGAGGACGGGCTGATCGGTCCGGACGACACGGTATATTGTCCCGGTCACCTTGAGGTGTCAGGCCGCCGCTTTCACTGCTGGAAACGCGCGGGCCACGGACACATGGACCTGCAGAATTCGCTCAAGCAAAGTTGTGACGTCTACTATTACGATCTCGCGCTCAAGGTCGGGATCGACAAGATTTCCGCAATGGCCCGCCGGTTCGGGCTGGGCGTGCGCCACGATCTGCCGATGTCCGCCGTTGCCAGTGGCCTTGCCCCGGACCGCGCCTGGAAATCACGGGTGCACAATCAGGACTGGCTGATTGGCGACACGGCCAACTCCTCGATCGGTCAGGGCTATATGCTGGCCTCGCCGCTGCAACTGGCGGTAATGTCGGCCCGGATCGCCACCGGACGGTCCCTGTCCCCCCGTCTGGTCAAATCCATCAATGGTATCGAACAACCCAGCGGTGCCGGCGATAGCATGGGGCTGAACGAAAATAACCTGCGCAAAATCCGCCGCGGCATGTATGCGGTCAGCAATGATCGTCGCGGCACCGCCTATCGCAGCCGCATCATCGAAGACACCATGCGCATGGCGGGAAAGACCGGCACCAGCCAGGTGCGCAACATCACCGCCGCCGAACGCGCCGCCGGTGTGATCCGAAATCGCGACCTTCCGTGGGAACGCCGCGACCACGCCCTGTTCGTCAGCTTCGCCCCCTATGACGACCCGAAATTCGCGGTCTCCATAGTGGTTGAACATGGCGGCGGCGGATCGACCGCCGCGGCCCCGATCGCGCGCGACATCATGTTGCAGGCGCTTTACAACGGAACGCCGCCCTTGGCCGCCTATCCGACCGGCGATCGCAGCCGCATCAAGGCCCAGCAAGAACGCCTGCAACGCGAACGCCAAGAGGACGGCACCAGCGAAAGCAACCGCGCATGAGTTATCTTGAGTATAACGTCAAAGCCACGCCAACCGGGCTGCGCAAGGTTCTGTACCTGAACTGGCCGCTGAACCTGTTGCTCCTCAGTGTTGCCGGAGTTGGCTTCCTGATGCTCTATTCCGTCGCAGGCGGCTCGCTGACCCCCTGGGCCGAACCCCAGATGAAACGCTTTGCCTTTGGGTTTACCGCAATGTTGATCGTTGCAATGGTGCCGATCTGGTTCTGGCGCAACATGGCTGCCGTGGCCTATGGCCTGTCCATCCTGCTGCTGATCGCGGTCGAATTCTTTGGTGTCGAGGGCAAGGGCGCGCAACGCTGGATCGACATCGGGTTCATGCGATTGCAGCCGTCCGAGCTTATGAAAATCTCGCTGGTGATGCTGCTGGCCGCCTATTACGACTGGCTGCCGGCCAAGCGGGTCTCGCGCCCATTCTGGGTTCTGGTTCCTTTGCTGATCATCCTTCTGCCCACCTTCCTCGTTCTGCGCCAACCCGATCTGGGCACCTCGATCCTCCTGCTGACGGCCGGGGGCGGGCTGATCTTTCTGGCCGGGGCGCACTGGGCCTATTTCGCCGCCGTCATCGCTGCCGGGGTCGGCCTGATCACGGCCGTGTTCCAAAGCCGCGGTACCAGCTGGCAATTGCTGAAAGACTATCAATACCGACGCATAGACACGTTTCTGGATCCGGCCAGCGACCCGCTGGGCGCCGGGTATCACATCACCCAGTCCAAGATCGCTCTCGGTTCGGGCGGATGGACCGGGCGCGGGTTCATGCAAGGCACCCAATCGCGGCTGAACTTTCTGCCTGAAAAACACACGGACTTTATCTTCACCACGCTGGCCGAAGAATTCGGATTTCTGGGCGGCATCTCCCTGCTTGGCCTTTACGCGCTGATTGTCGTCTTTTGCGTCGCAACCGCGATGGCCACGCGTGACCGGTTTTCCTCGCTTGTGACACTTGGCGTGGCCATCACCTTCTTCCTGTTTTTTGCCGTCAACATGTCCATGGTCATGGGCCTTGCCCCGGTTGTGGGAGTTCCCTTGCCCATGGTCAGTTATGGTGGCTCGGCCATGCTGGTCCTTATGATTGCCTTCGGCCTTGTTCAAAGTGCCCATATCCACCGCCCGCGCGGGCGCATGAAATGAAAAAATGACCATAAATATCCTGTTTGCCGCCAAATCCGAAAGTTGGGAAAATTACCGATCGGCCCTGACCGACGCGCTCCGATGCGCCGGGCTGACTTTCGATCTGCGCGATGATTTCCCGCCGTCCGATGTCGACTACATCGTCTACGCCCCCAACAGCACGGTTCAGGATTTCACCCCTTACACACGGCTCAAGGCGGTGTTGAACCTCTGGGCCGGGGTCGAGGACGTGGTCGGCAACCCGACGCTGAAAGCCCCGCTTGCCCGCATGGTCGATGACGGGCTGACCCAGGGCATGCGCGAGTGGGTCACCGGGCACGTATTGCGCCACCATCTGGGCATGGATGCCCATATCGTGAACCCCGAACACCAATGGGCGCCTGTCGCCCCACCTCTGGCCAAAAACCGCGCCGTGTCGATCCTCGGCCTTGGCAGGCTGGGACAGGCCTGCGCCGAAACGCTCGCCGATCTCGGCTTTGCCGTATCCGGGTGGAGCCGTACCGCAAAATCGATCCCTCACGTCACGTGCCTGCACGGCGATCACGGGTTGGATCAGGCATTGAAGAACGCTGAAATTGTCGTGTTGCTGCTGCCCGACACCCCGGCCACCGAAAACACGCTTAATGCAGAAACGCTAGCCCTGTTGCCCACCAGAGCGGTCATCCTGAACCCCGGTCGGGGCGCGCTGATCGATGATGATGCCCTGTTGGCGGCGCTCGACGCAGGTCAGGTCGGCCACGCCACGCTTGACGCCTTCCGGACCGAACCCCTGCCCCACGAGCACCCCTACTGGTCGCATCGCCGTGTCACGGTCACACCGCATATCGCCTCGACCACACGGGTCGACACAGCCTCAGAGGTCGTCGCCGAGAACATCCGTCGCAACGAGGCTGGCATCCCCCTGCTTCACCTCGTAGACCGGTCACTGGGCTACTGATCCACCCTTCATCTTGCCCAAGGAAACTCCCGCCGGAGGCATCGCGTTTTTGCATCGCAAAAACGGAAAACAAAGGCGCGGCGCGGAACGCGCCTCAATTTCCATCACACGGCAAGGCCTCGGCCCTTCAACAGGGCCTCGACCCCGGGCAACCGCCCACGGAACGCCGTATAAAGCTCGGCCGCATCCCGGCTTCCGCCAGTGGACAGAATGTTCTCCTCCAAGGCTCTGGCGCGGTCTGCATCAAACGGCCCACCTGCCTCTTCAAAGGCCGCAAAGGCATCCGCATCCATGACTTCGGACCACATATAGCTGTAATATCCCGACGAATATCCGTCGCCAGAAAACACATGGGCAAAATGTGGTGTGGCGTGGCGCATTCCAATGGCATGTGGCATGCCCAGATCGGCGAGGATCTCCTCCTGCCGTACCATGATATCCTCGGGCGCGACACCTTCGTGAAACGCCAGATCAACCAGCGCCGAGGCGACATATTCCACCGTCTGGAAACCCATGTCGAAATTGGCCGCTTTGAGAACCTTGTCCAGCATCGCGGCGGGCATCGCTTCGCCGGTTTCAGCATGGGTGGCAAATTCGCCCAGAACTTCGGGCACTTCCAGCCAATGCTCATAAAGCTGACTGGGCAGTTCGACGAAATCGCGCGCCACCGATGTGCCCGAGACCGATTCATAGGTCACATTCGACAGCATCTGATGCAGCGCATGGCCAAATTCGTGAAACAGCGTGCGGGCGTCGTCATATGACAACAGCGCCGGATCGCCCTTGGCAAAGTTGCACACGTTGATCACCACCGGCGTCTGTTTCTGCGGGAACTTCGCCTGGCTGCGCATCGCGCTGCACCAGGCACCCGACCGCTTCGAACCACGGGCAAAATAATCGCCTATGAATACGGCTACATGCTTGCCGCCCCGCGTCACCTCCCACGCCCGGCAATCGGCGTGATAAAGCGGCACATCCAGCGGTTTGAACTCCAGTCCGAACAAGCGGGTCGCACAGGCAAACGACGCCTCGATCATCCGCTCCAGTTGCAGGTATGGTTTCAGCTCGGCCTCATCCAGATCATGCTCGGCCTTGCGCCGCTGTTCCGCGTAGTACCGCCAGTCCCACGGCTGGAGCGCCCCGTTCACCCCATCAGTGCGCAGCATTTCTGTCAGCACCGCGGCATCCGCCTCGGCCTGCGCCCGGGCCGGGCCCCAGACGGCCATCAGCAAGTCCCGCACCTTGGCCGGTTCCTTGGCCATCTCGGTTTCCAGTTTGTAATCCGCAAAGCTGTCATAGCCCAGCAAAGCAGCCCGCTCTGCGCGCAGCCGAAGAATTTCACCGGCAATGTCGCGATTGTCCGTTTTGCCTCCATTCGCCCCCCGCGCAGCCCACGCACGATAGGCTTTCTCGCGCAAATCCCGCCGCGGCGAAAATTGCAGGAACGGCACGATCAAAGACCGCGACAGGGTGACCACCGGCCCGGCGGCGCCTTTTTCGGCCCCCGCCGCGCGGGCCGCATCGACCACGAATTGCGGCAGTCCTTCCAGGTCCTCTTCGGACAGGTCCATGAACCACTCTCGCTCGTCCGCCAACAGGTTCTGGGTGAAATCTGTGCCCAGCGTGGCCAACCGCCCCTTGATCTCTTTCATGCGCGATTCCGCGTCACCTTCCAGCGCCGCGCCCGACCGGACAAACCCGCGATGGGTCAGCATCAAGACACGCGCCTGCTCATCCGTCAGATCCAGCGCATCGCGCTGATCCCACACCGCTGCCAAACGCCGGAACAGCCCCTTGTTGGCTGAAATCTCGGAAAAATGCGCCGCCAGCTTGGGGGAAAACTCTCTCTGCAACTCTTCCCTTTTGGTGTTGCTGTCCGCCCCGGCCACGGTGAAAAAGACGCTCAGAACCTTGTCCAGATTTTCGCCCGCGCGCTCCAGCGCCTCAACCGTATTGGCAAAGCTCGGCTCGGACGCATCGCTGGCGATCGCGTCGATCTCTTCCCTATGCGCACTCAGCGCCAGGTCCAGTGCCGGGGCAAAATCCTCATCCGAAATCGCATCGAATGGTGCTATCTCGAACGGCGTTGACCAATCGGCCAGAAGGGGGTTGTTCATATGGATGCTCCTTTGCAGGGCAAGCTATGCAGCCCCATGCAGGACGTCCAGAGCCAAGCCGCGAAATTGCGCCAGTTCACCCCGCTTTGGCATCCCCGCACACCGGACAATCCGCCCGGGGTTTCAGCACGATCTTGCGACTTTCGCCATAAAGCGCGTCATAAATCATCATTTCCCCGCGCAGAACCGTGCCCGCGCCAGTGATCAGCTTGATCGCCTCCACCGCCATCATCGCGCCGACAACCCCTGGCAACGGACCGATTACTCCGGCCTCGGCACAGGACGGGGCCAGCTCCGGCGCGGGTGCCGAGGGGAATATGCATTGATAGCAGGGCGCGCCATGGGCCGGATCAAACACGCTTAACTGGCCTTCCCACTGGGACAAGGCGCCTGATATCAGCGGCTTGCCTGCGGCGGCGCATGTGCGGTTGACCAGATAGCGGGTTTCGAAATTGTCAGTCCCATCCAGCACCAGATCGTAATCGTCGATCAGGTCGTCGGCGATCTCTGCGCTCAGACGCCGGTTATAGGGGCGCACCGTGACAAAGGGGTTCTGTGCCTCCATCGCCGCCTGCGCGGAAAATACCTTGGGTTTGCCGACATCGGTATCGCGGTGGATGACCTGGCGCTGCAGGTTCGCGTTATCGACCACATCATGGTCAATCACCCCGATGGTGCCCACGCCCGCCGCCGCCAGATATTGCAGCGCCGGCGCGCCCAGCCCCCCAGCCCCAATGACCAGCACGCGCGCATCCTTCAGCCGCTTTTGCCCCGGCCCTCCGATCTCACGCAACACGATATGGCGGGCATACCGATCAAGCTCCGTTTCGCTGAACGCTCCGGGTTTTGCCGCATCCTTAGGCTCCGTCTTGCCCCGGGCCCGACGGCGCAAGGCGCCAACGACGCGGCCGTAGGCGAGCGCAACCACGCCAAACCCGCCCAGCAAAAGCCACAACGCCGGTGACCCGCCGGTCGCCTCGCGCAGCGGATGTCCCGCAGGCAGGATAAGTTGCAGCGCAAGCACCCCCGACAGCAACAGCGCAATCATGATCAGGCGCTGCGAGCGAGGCGCACCAATGGCCATCCCCAGCCCCCACAACAGGGCAGCAAGTACGAAGACAAGGATCATCAGCCGGTCCCGGTCGACCCAAAGCCGCCAGCGCCGCGCGCGGTGTCGCTCAACCCTTCGGCCAGTTCGAATGCCGCCCGTGTTACCGGCGCCACGACCATCTGGGCAATGCGCGCGCCATGGACAATCACGAACGGATCGCTCCCGGCGTTCATGACGATCACACCGAGCGGCCCACGGTAATCGCTGTCAATCGTCCCCGGCGCATTGGGCAGCGTGATCCCATGCTTGAGCGCCAGCCCCGAGCGCGGCCGGATCTGCACCTCATAACCATCGGGAATCTCAACCCGCAACCCTGTCGGCACCAACGCCCGCTCTCCCGGCGCCAGTGTCATTTCGCCCCGGTCCGGCAGGTTCGCGCGCAGATCCGCCCCCGCCGCCCCGGCCGTTTCATAAGACGGCAATGGCACCGCATCATCGGCACCCTCGTCAAGTGTGACACGGATCACGACCATTCCCGTTTCCAGTTTCATCTTACCAAACAAACTCCCGCCGGAGGCATGAAAATCATGTCACCAACGCATCCGCAATGCGCGCTGCCAGCCGCTGGGCAACCTCGTCCTTGCCCATCCGCGGCCATTCCTCGGCGCCGTCCTGCGAAATCAGAACCACGGCGTTCTCCGAGCCGCCCATGATCCCCGTCGCCGGGCTCACGTCATTGGCCACGATCCAGTCGCATCCCTTGCGCTTGCGCTTGGCCGTTGCATTCTCGACCACGTCATCGGTCTCGGCGGCAAAGCCCACGACAAGACCGGGACGCCCCTGCTTCATCTGTGCCACGCGGGCCAGAATGTCGGGGTTCTCCGCAAACTCCAGCAGCGGCAGGCCGTCTTTCGATTTCTTCAATTTCCGGTCCGAGGCGCTGGCTACACGCCAGTCGGCCACGGCAGCGGCAAACACCGCAGCATCCGCGGGCAAGGCCGCATCCACCGCGTCTGACATCTGTTGTGCGGTTTCGATCCGCACGACGTCGGCCCCTCCGGGCGGCGGCACATCGGCGGGACCGGTGACAAAGACAACGTCAGCCCCCAGCGCAACAAGAGCCCGCGCAATCGCACTGCCCTGCGCGCCCGAGGACCGGTTGGCGATATAACGCACCGGGTCAATTGGTTCATGGGTCGGGCCAGAGGTCACGATGATCCGCTTCCCCTTCAACGGCCCATCGCCCAGCACGGCGCCGACGGCCGTGACAATCTCATCCGGTTCGGCCATGCGCCCCGGCCCAAATTCGCCGCAGGCCATACCGCCGTCGTTCGGGCCGACAAACCGGATGCCATCCGTTTTCAGCTGAGCAAGGTTGCGTCGGGTCGCCGGATGCTCCCACATCCGGACATTCATCGCAGGCGCGATCAGGACCGGCGTGTCGGTCGCCATCAACAGGGTCGAGGCAAGATCATTGGCCAAACCGCCCGCCATCTTGCCCATCAAGTCCGCCGTTGCAGGCGCCACCACCACCAGATCGGCGCTGCGCGACAACTGGATGTGGCCCATCTCGGCCTCGTCAGTCAGATCGAACAGATCGCGGTACACTTTCTGCCCGGCCAGCGCCGACACCGACAGCGGAGTCACGAATTCTTCGGCCGCACGGGTCAGCACAGGGATCACAGTAGCGCCCTGATCCTGCAACCGGCGGATCAGTTCCAACGATTTATAGGCCGCAATCCCGCCGCCGATGATCAGAAGAATACGTTTGGAGGCCAGCATTTAGCGCACCTTTTGCTCAGAACCCACCCGACCATAGGCGCGCCGGGCCGGTTCTGCCAGTGCGAATTGGATCACGTCCCGGTCTGGTGAACGGTCCGCGCCACCCCTCGCATATTTATGCCAGCAGGTGTCTCACTTCGCGGGTCTCGGATTCCAGTGTCTTGCGCATTTTCTGAAACGCTCCGGCCTCAAGCTGGCGTACACGTTCCTTGGACAGGCCAAGCTCATTGCCCAGGCTCTCAAGGGTTCTCGGCTGATCGCGCAGTTTGCGCTCGCGCACAATGAACCGCTCACGCTCGTTCAGGCCATTCATGGCCGAGATCAGCCATTCGCGCAGTTGCTGCGTATCGTGACGATCCTCGACAACTTCGGCGGCCTGGGCGCTGTCATCCTCCAGCGCATCAATCCACTCGCGCCCGTCCTCGTCTGCGGATTGCACGGCATTCAGCGAAAAATCCGACCCCGAAAGCCGCCCGTCCATCATTTCGACATCGTGCAGCGGCACGCCGATTTCAGTCGAGATCATTTGGTGTAACTGGCTGCGATCCAAGTTCTCACCCCTTGCCAGCGCCTCGCGCTCTAATCGCGCCTGAACGCGCTTCATGTTGAAAAACAGAGACTTCTGAGACGACGTGGATCCAGTACGCACCATCGACCAGTTGCGCATCACGAAATCCTGGATCGAAGCCTTGATCCACCAGACCGCGTATGTGGAGAACCGCACACCGCGATCCGGGTCGAATTTGTCTGCCGCTTTCATCAGGCCCAGTCCGGCCTCTTGAATAAGGTCATTCATCGGCGCGCCATAGCGACGGAACTTCGACGCCATTGAAATGGCAAGACGCATGTAGGCGTTGATAAGCCGGTGCAACGCCTGTTCATCGCGTTCGTCGCGCCAGGCATAGGCAAGTTTCAATTCCGTCTCGGCATCGAGAAGTTCGGCCTTCATGGCCTGACGTGTGACAGTTCGGTCCTGAGAGACATCCAGTGGCATGTAACACCCCTAACGATAGCTGTGCCTTGTTTTGCGGGTTCACACTATATACGCATTGTAACGCTATCTGGTTCAGTTTGAGGTCAAAAAAAAGTGTTGCCAGCGACAACATTGGTTCTGGGCGGGGCCGCATCGGGAAAGTCGGCCTATGCCGAATTGCTGGTGACACGCAGGCCGTCGCCATGGGTCTACCTTGCCACTGCACAGGCCTTTGACGACGAAATGCGTCACAAGATCGACGATCATATCGCGCGCCGCGCGGCGGGATGGAAAACCGAAGAGACGCCGCTGGACGCCGCGGCGCATCTGGCTGACCTTCCGGCCGGGGCAACATGCCTGTTCGATTGCGCAACCATGTGGCTTTCCAATCACTTGCTGGCCGACAGCGATCTGGAACATGAACAAATCATGCTGCTGGCGGCGATCGAAAAATCACCCGCCCATATCATCATCGTCTCGAATGAGGTCGGCCATGGCATCGTGCCGGACAATGCCCTCGCCCGCCGTTTTCGCGAGGCCCAGGGCCGGCTGAACATCCTGCTGGCGGCGCAGGCCGATGTGGTCGTTCAGGTGACCGCCGGCTTGCCCCGCACGCTCAAAGGAGACGCGCCATGACGCGTCTGCATCTGGTGCGTCACGGACCGACCCATGCCAAATCAATGGTGGGCTGGTCCGACCTGCCCGCCGACCTCAGTGACACGCAGGCCCTTGATCGTCTGGCCGCGCACCTGCCGGCCAGCGCGGTTGTCGTGTCATCCGATCTCACCCGCGCCAGCGCCACTGCGGATGCGATTCAGGGGGCGCGGCGCCGGTTGCCGCATCTTGAAAACCTGCGCGAAATCAATTTTGGCGCGTGGGAACTGCGCCGCTTTGCCGAGATCGAGGAAGAAGACCCCGATCACATCCGCGCCTATTGGGAAACGCCCGGCGATGTCCGCCCGCCCGGCGGAGAAAGCTGGAACGAAGTGCGCGCGCGGGTCGATGCCACCGTCGATGCGCTGATGGAGGCGCACGCAGATCGCGACCTTATCATCGTGGCCCATTTCGGCGTGATCCTCACCCAGGTGCAGCGCGCCCTGCAGCTGGACGCGAGCCAGGCGTTTTCGCACCGCATCGACAACCTGTCGGTCACGCAACTGAACCGCCACAGGGCAGGTTGGGACGTGGGGCACATCAATCATCTGCCGTGATGGCACTGCGCACAAAACAGAATTTTACCGCCGTGTCCGGCACCGCCTAGTCTGCCCCGCATGAACTATGATCTTTTTGTCGGCGACCGCATGTTTTCCAGTTGGTCGCTGCGCGGATGGCTGATGTTCGAGAAATTCAACATCCCCTGCGACACCCATCTTGTTGGCCTCTATTCCGGGACGATGGCCGACGACCTGAAACCGCTGGCGCCTGCGCGGCTGGTCCCGGCCGTGCGCACCCCCGAGGGCACGGTCATCGGTGAAAGTCTGGCCATTGCCGAAACGCTGGCCGAACGGCACTCCGATGCAGGGCTGTGGCCCGCCGATCCTGCCAGTCGCGCAACGGCCCGCTGGCTCTGCGCCGAAATGGTCGGCGGGTTCTCGGCCCTGCGCGGCGACTGCCCGATGCAATTGCAGTATTGCAACGTCGGATTTCAACCTTCCGACGCCGTCCTGGCCGACCTGAACCGGATTGAAATCCTCTGGGCTCATGCCCGCGCGGTTTCGCGGTCGCAGACACCATATCTGTTTGGCGCCTATTCGCTGGCGGATGTCTTCTATACACCCGTCGCGGCCCGAATTGTCGGGTACGGATTGCCGGTCAGCGACACCGCTCTGTCCTATTGCCACGGCTTGCTGGGCGATCCGGCGGTTCGCGCGTGGCGCACCGAGGCGCTGAAGGTCAGCTACGACCCGGATCCCTATGACCAGGGTCTGCCAACCACACCTTGGCCCGCATTCGACTGACGCAGCCTTCAAAATTAACCATTATTAAACCCCTGAACCGCTAGCCGTTAATCAACTGCTAACCACGTTCAGGGGTCAATATGGTTGCCCGCGCCTATACCGTTGCCTTTCAGGGCGTGCAGGCCCGCCTGGTCGAAGTGCAATGCGCCGTCACCCCCGGCCTGCCCGCCTTTGCGGTTGTCGGCCTGCCGGACAAGGCCGTGTCCGAGGCCCGCGATCGCGTGCGCAGCGCGCTCAGCGCGATGGCCATTGCGCTGCCCTCCAAACGCATCACGATCAACCTGTCGCCCGCCGATCTGCCCAAGGAGGGCAGTCATTTCGATCTGCCCATCGCACTGGCCCTGCTGGCCGCGCTGGACATCGTGCCGACGGATGCTGCGGAAAACACCGTTGCTCTGGGGGAATTGTCGCTCGACGGGTCGCTGGTGCCGGTCCTTGGTGCCCTGCCCGCCGCCATGGCCGCAGCCGAGGAAGAGCGCACCCTTCTCTGCCCCAAGGCATCGGGCGCCGAGGCCGCATGGGTCGGCGCAACCCAGGTCATTGGCGCGGCATCCCTGGGCGACGTAGTGCGTCATTTCACGGGCCAGTCTCCGATCCCTCCCGCAGAACCCGGAGAGATCAGCGAAACCTATGCGGGGCCGGATCTGCGTGATGTCAAAGGGCAGGAACGCGCCAAGCGGGCCATGGAAATCGCGGCCGCCGGGCGGCATCACCTGATGATGGTCGGCACACCCGGCTCTGGCAAATCCATGCTGGCTGCGCGCATTCCCGGCATCCTGCCGCCCCTCACCGCGCCCGAGGCGCTGGAAACCTCGATGATCCAATCGCTCTGCGGCCTGCTGGATGAAGGTGGCATAAACCGCGCTCGCCCCTTCCGCGAGCCGCATCACACCGCATCCATGGCCGCCATCGTCGGTGGCGGGCGCAACGCCAAGCCGGGTGAAATCAGCCTCGCCCATAACGGCGTTCTGTTCATGGATGAATTCCCCGAGTTTTCGCGAACGGTTCTTGAGACCCTCCGCCAGCCGATCGAGACGGGCGAGGTGATGATCGCGCGGGCCAACGCGCACGTAAAATACCCCTGCAAATTCATGCTGGTCGCCGCCGCCAACCCGTGCAAATGCGGATATCTCAGTGACCCGTCCCGCGCCTGCGCCCGCGTTCCCCAATGCGGCGAAGATTACCTGGGCCGCATTTCCGGCCCCTTGATGGACCGGTTTGATCTGCGCCTCGAAGTTCCCCCGGTGGCCTTTGCCGATCTCGATCTTCCGGCTTCGGGCGACAATTCGGCCACCGTCGCCGCCCGTGTCGCTACCGCGCGCGACAGACAGTCCATCCGCTTTGCCGATGCGCCGGGGATGCGCCAGAATGCCGATGCCGAGGGCAGCCAGCTTGAGGAAATCGCCACACCCGACGCCGAAGGGCGCGAATTGTTGATCCGGGTGGCGGAAAAATTCGGTCTGTCCGCACGCGGATATCACCGCGTTCTGCGCGTGGCCCGCACCATCGCCGACCTGGCGGGCGAAGACGACGTGCGTCGCCCGCATGTCGCCGAAGCGCTGAGTTTCAGGCTGATTACCGGGGCGAATTAAAGCGAAGGTGTCTTTAGTCCGTCAATGCCAAGGAAAACACTTGGTTCAGATAGGCCTGGTCCTGAATGCGAAAATGGGTCTGCCCGATGTTCTGAAACCCCTGTGCGAGGTAGAATGCGATTGCCGGCGTGTTTTCGGAATTTGTCGCAAGCCAGACCGACGCAACACCGTTTTCCCGGCAGTGGCGCAAACCTTCGGCCAGCAACGCTTTTCCCAGACCTTTGCCGTGATGCCGGGGTTGCACGTAGAGGGTTGAAATTTCGGTTGTGGAACACCCGTCGACCGGCCCTGATTTGCCGGCGCTCACACGGATGAACCCATCGATGCCTTCGTCGTTCTGGGACACGGCAAGGTATTCGTTGGGGTCGGCGAGGACCGACTCAAACTTGGCCTTTGTGAATTCTGCCAGCGCGTAATCTGCAAAAAACGCGCCTATGCCCCGGCGCAGGTATGTGCCCAACCAGACCTCCAGTGATAGCGCCGCAAGGCTGGACGCATCAGATTTCAAGGCCCGTCTGAGTTTCATAAACGCTCCCGATCACGAGTGAGCAGAGCACGACATGCGCTGTCGATGCACGACTCAGGCCGAACGCGCACTGGCCCGTCCTAAGTCAATTTGGACTCGATCGTTTCCCAGATCTTCTCGGCCACGTTGATGCCGTCGAACCGTTCCAGTTCCTGAATGCCGGTGGGCGATGTGACGTTGATTTCGGTCAGGTAATCGCCGATCACATCGATCCCGACAAACACCTGCCCCTTTTCGCGCAACAGCGGGCCAATCGCGGCACAAATCTCGCGGTCGCGCGCGCTGAGCGCGATTTTCTCGGGGCGTCCACCCACATGCATGTTCGACCGCGTCTCGCCAACCGCGGGCACGCGGTTGATCGCGCCAACGGGGTCGCCATTGACCAGGATCACACGCTTGTCGCCATTGCTGACGTCGGGCAGGAATTTCTGCACGATCAGGGGTTCACGCGAAAAGCCGGTGAACAGTTCATGCAGGGCTGTCAGGTTGCGGTCGTCCCGGTCCAGCCGGAACACGCCCGCGCCACCATTGCCATAAAGCGGTTTCAGGATGATATCGCCATGCTTGTCTTTGAACGCCTTGATCGTCTCAAGGTCGCGGGCGACTGTCGTTGGCGGCGTCAGGTCGGGAAAATCCAGCACCAGCAGCTTTTCCGGATAGTTCCGCACCCAGAACGGATCGTTCACCACCAATGTTTCGGGCGCCAGTCGATCCAGCAGATGGGTCGATGTGATGTAATGCATGTCAAAAGGCGGGTCCTGCCGCAGCCACACGACATCCATGTCCTTCAGGTCGACTTCGCGCTCGGGTCCCAGGATCGCGGGCTCATCGGCGACCCGCTGCACCGTCATGTCATGGCCGCGCGCCGTGATGCGCCCCTCCTGAAAGGCCAGTTGGTCAGGACCGTAGTAAAACAGTTCATGACCCCGGGCCTGCGCCTCCTCGGCCAGCCGGAATGTGCTGTCGGCGTTAATGTTCACGTCCCGGATCGGGTCCATCTGAAAGGCGATTTTCATGGCGTATCCCCTATTGCTCTGGCCAGATACATGGCCCAGCCGCGCCGGGGGTTCAATGGCGATTAGCCAAAGCCAAAAGCATTCTCGATGATTTCAAACGCCCCGGTCCGGTTTACAAGCGCCACATCGAACCGCGATTGAGTCATCTGGCCGTCCGGCTGAGTTGCAAGAAATTCCGAGGCCGAGGCATAGATACGCCGCATCTGTTGCTGGCCCAAACGTTCGGCGGCCCGGGCAAAATTACCGGACTGTTTGACCTCGACGAAAACAACACCGTCAGCCCCGGTCACGATAAGGTCGATTTCACCACCCGCCCCGCGCCACCGTGTCGCGGCAACCTGAAATCCGCGATCTTGATAGACCCTGGCGATCCGCTGTTCGGCCGACAGGCCCGCATGATAGGAAACCTGACCACGAAGCTGTTTGGTATTCATCTCATCCTTTGCCCAGTTTCAGCGCCATCTGATAGGCTTGGCGCTTTGGGACGGCGAACATCTTGGACACCAGTTCCGCCGCATCCTTGACCGAATGGCTTTTCATGGCCTCGGTCAGGGCTTGTTCTATATCGGAGTCACTAACAGTTTCTGAACGGGCGCGATCCACCACCAGAACGATCTCGCCTTTTGGGGTGGTGCCCGCAAGCGATGCAGCCAGATCCCCCAGCGGCGCGCGGCGCACCTCTTCGAACTTTTTGGTCAGTTCCCGGCACATCGCGGCGGGCCGTTCGGCCCCCAGAACCTCGACCATGTCCGCAAGGCTGGCCGCCACCCTCTTGGGCGATTCGTAAAACACCAGCGTTCCGGGCACGTCGCGCAACTGTTCCAGCCGCGTCCGCCGCGCCGCCGTTGCGTTTGGCAAGAACCCGCCAAAGAAAAACGCATCCGTCGGCAGTCCCGCCAGCGTCAGTGCGGTTAACACCGCCGACGGCCCTGGCGCCGCCGTCACGCTGTACCCGGCCTCGGCCGCGGCCTTGCTCAGCTCATAACCCGGATCGGCAATCAGCGGCATCCCCGCCTCCGACGCATAAGCCACCGATTGCCCCTGTTCCAACGCCGCAATCAGCCGTGCCTGCGCGCCCGCACCGCTGTGATCGTGATATGCCATCACCCGTCGGTCGCCCAACGGAACGCCATGAATATCCATCAACCGGCGCAAACTGCGCGTGTCTTCGGCGGCCAGCATGTCGGCCGAGGCCAGCACATCCAGCGCACGCAACGTGATGTCGCGCGCGGTGCCTATCGGCGTTGCAACGAAATACAACCCGGGAGCCAATCTGATCTTTTGGAAATTCAACTCTGGACCCGCCTTCATTGACGTTTATTATCCCGGACCGACAAGAACGCGGCGTCAAATCGCCGGATCAGGGAGTTTCCGTACCATGTTTGCTGTTTTTCGCCGTGCCCGCAAGGCAACCCTCACGTCCCTGGCCTTGGGGGCCACGATGTTACTTGCGTCCTGTGACGCCGTTGCCGTGGGCACGGGCGCCGGCCCCACCATAGATACAACAGCCCCTGTACCGGTTGCCCTTCTGATTCCCCAGGGATCGGGCCAACAGGGGGATGCGCTTCTTGCCAAAAGCCTCGAAAACGCCGCACGTCTGGCGATCGCCGATTTGCAGGGTGTGAAAGTTGACCTGCGGGTCTATGACACCGCGGGTTCAGCGGCTACCGCCGCCAGTCAGGCGGTCAAGGCAGTCAATGATGGCGCCCAGATCATCCTTGGCCCCGTTTATGCGGAATCCGCAAACGCCGTCGGGTTGGCCGTGGCCCCGAAAAAGGTCAACGTTCTGGCCTTTTCGAACAACGCCAGCATCGCGGGCGGCAACGTGTTCATCCTGGGCCCGACTTTTGACAATACCGCGACCCGGCTGGCCAGCTATGCCGCGCGCCAGGGCAAAAAGAACATCCTCGTCGTTCACAGCAATGACGTTGCCGGACAGGCAGGGCGCGATGCCGTTCAGACGGCCGCCGGGCGCACTGGCGCCAGGGTCGCCGGTGCCGTCGGTTACGATCTTTCGCAGCAAAGCGTGGTCGCCACCATTCCGCGCATCAAGGAGACGATTGGCTCGACCGGGGCCGATGCGATCTTTCTGACCGCGAACACCGCGGGTGCGCTGCCGCTTCTGACACAGCTTTTGCCCGAGGCTGGCGTCAGCAACACCACCACCCAGTTCATCGGTCTTACACGGTGGGATATTCCCGCCCAGACCCTTGAACTGCCGGGCGTTCAGGGCGGCTGGTTCGCCCTGCCGGATCCGTCCAGAAGCGGACAGTTCCGCCAGCGCTATCTTGCGACCTACGGGGCGCAGCCGCACCCAATCGGCGGGCTGGCCTATGACGGCATTGCGGCAATCGGCGCCCTTGTCGGCGCGGGCAAATCCAATGCACTTACCGGGGCGGCCCTGACGCAAGGCGCCGGTTTCCAGGGCGTCGGTGGTATCTTCCGTCTGCGTTCAGACGGCACAAACCAGCGGGGGCTGGCCGTGGCCACAATTCAAAACAGACAGGTGGTTGTAATTGACCCTGCCCCAGCAAGTTTCTCAGGCGCCGGCTTCTGAAGCCACGCAAACGGACCGGATTTCCATAGCGGCATCCGGTCCACTGATCTGCGACCCAATCGACATTTTTGACGCTGACAGGATCGGCGATCAAATCGACGCGCTCGCCAAGGATGTGAGTGACCCCGCGAAACTGCGGGCCGATATCGTGCGCCTTTTGCGCGAGGCCAACACTGCAGGCCGCGCGGCCATTGCACAGGCCTTTGCCGAGGCGCCCTTTGCCGCGCGCCCGTTGACGCGGTCCTATACCTACCTGACCGACGGGCTGGTGACGACGGCGCTCTATGTGTCGAGCCGAATGCTGCATCCGGTTGCCAACCCGACCTCGGGCGAACATATCGCCGTGATCGCCGTTGGCGGCTATGGGCGGGGCGAAATGGCGCCGTTTTCGGATGTCGATCTTTTGTTCCTGACGCCCTACAAAATCACCGCCTGGGCCGAAAGCGTCATTGAATCGATGCTGTACATGCTGTGGGATCTCAAGCTGAAGGTTGGTCATTCCAGCCGGACCATCCGCGATTGCATCCGGCTGGGAGGTGAAGATTTCACCATCCGCACCGCCTTGTTGGAGCATCGGTTCCTTGCCGGCCACGTCCCTTTGGCACAGGAACTGGCCGAGAAACTGGAAAGCGACCTGTTTTCCGGCACTGGCCGCGATTTTATCGAGGCCAAGCTGGAAGAACGTGAAAAGCGCCACGAGAAACAGGGCCAGCGCTATATGGTCGAGCCCAACGTGAAAGAGGGCAAAGGCGGGTTGCGCGATCTTCAGTCGCTGTTCTGGATTGCCAAATACATTCACGGCGTGAAAGACGCGGCCGAACTGGTGCCGCTGGGCGTATTCCGCCCAGAGGAGTTCGACCGATTCGTCAAGGCGGAGGATTTTCTGTGGGCCGTGCGCGCGCACATGCACCTGATCACGGGCCGGCCGACTGAACAGCTCACCTTCGATCTGCAGGTCGATGTCGCCGAGCGCATGGGATACGAGGACAAGGCCGGCAGACGCGGCGTTGAAATCTTCATGCAGGCCTATTTCAGACACGCAACCGCCGTGGGCGATCTGACCCGCATCTTCCTGACCAAGCTTGAAGCGATCCACCTCAAATCCGAACCCCTGCTGGAACGCATTTTCCGCCGCAAACCGCGTGTGAAACCGGGGTATGAGGTCATCAACAATCGCCTTGCCGTGATCGATCCCGACGCCTTTTTACAGGACAAGCTGAATCTGCTGCGCATTTTTGAGGAAGGATTGCGCACCGGGATGCTGATCCACCCGGATGCCATGCGTCTGGTCACCGCAAACCTGCACCTGATTGACGACGACATGCGCAACGACCGCGAGGCGCGGCAAATCTTTCTCGGCCTGCTTTTGAAACACGGCAACCCGGAACGCGCGCTGCGCCGCATGAACGAACTGGGCGTGCTTGCGGCCTTCCTGCCGGAATTCGAACCGATCGTGGCGATGATGCAGTTCAACATGTACCACAGCTATACCGTGGACGAACATATCATCCAGTGCATCGCGAACCTCGCGCAGATCGAAAAGGGTGAGTTGATCGAAGAACTGCCGGTTGCCTCGAACATTCTGGAGCGTGGCGTCAACCGCAAGGTTCTCTATGTGGCGCTCCTACTGCATGACATCGGTAAGGGCCGTCCGGAGGACCATTCGATCCTGGGCGCCCAGATCGCGCGAAAGGTCGCGCCGCGCCTTGGCCTGAACAAGACCGACAGCGAAACGGTCGAATGGCTGGTGCGCTATCACCTGCTGATGTCCGATATGGCCCAGAAACGCGATATCGCCGATCCGCGCACGGTGCGCGATTTTGCCAAGGCGGTGCAAACGGTCAAACGGCTGGACCTGCTGACGGTGTTGACGGTCTGTGACATTCGCGGCGTTGGTCCGCACGTCTGGAACAACTGGAAGGCCGCGCTGATCCGTGCGCTGTATCGCCAGACCAAACGCGCGATGGAAACCGGCATGGAGGATCTGAACCGCGAAAACCGGGGCGCCGAGGCGAAAAAGGAACTGCGCAAGGCGCTGCCGGACTGGACCAAAGCCGCGCTTAAACTGGAAACGGGGCGGCACTACCCACCCTATTGGCAGGGTCTGCATGTCACCGCCCATGTCGATTTCGCCGAGATGCTCCGCGATTTGGAGGAATCCGACGATCCCGGCAAGATCATGATCCGGCTACACCCGGACGAAGACCGCGATGCAACGCGCGCCTGTTTCGTCATGGCCGACCATCCCGGCATCTTTTCCCGGCTGGCGGGGGCGCTGGCCCTTGTCGGGGCCAACATCGTCGATGCGCGATCCTACACGACCAAAGACGGCTATGTGACCGATGCGTTCTGGATTCAGGATTCCGATGGCTCCCCTTACGAGGCCGACCGTCTGCCGCGCCTGACCCAGATGATCGAAAAAATACTCAAAGGTCAGGTCATCACGCGCGACGCATTGAAATCGCGTGACAAGATCAAGAAACGGGAAAAGGCGTTCAACGTGCCGACCCACATCACCTTTGATAACGAAGGGTCCGAGATTTACACGATCATCGAGGTCGACACACGCGACCGGCCTGGCCTTCTTTACGATCTGGCCCGCACCCTTGCGGCGGCCAACGTCTATATCGCCAATGCGGTCATCGCCACCTACGGCGAACAGGTGGTCGATACCTTCTACGTCAAGGATATGTTCGGGCTGAAATACCATTCGGAATCCAAACGACGCGGGCTTGAGGCCAAGTTGCGCAAGGCCATCGCCGAAGGGGCGGAACGCGCGGACAAATAGATCTGTGCCCTGAATGGGCAAATCCGGTTCGACGCTCGGTGATGCTGTTGCGATCTGCGGATCAGCCGCCCTTTTTCTTGGTCTTCTTGAACTGGCGGATGGTTTTGCCCAATGTTTTGTCTTTTGATTTCCGCTCCGCAAGGCTTGCGGTGTTGACCTGCTCTTCCGCGACCAGTTTCTGCCATCTCTCGAACCGGGCGCGATCGACTGTCCCATCCTCGACAGCGGCCAGAACCGCGCACCCCGGTTCGCTCATGTGCCTGCAATCGCGAAACCGGCAATTCTGGCTCAGCGCGTGAAGTTCGGAAAACACGTCCTCCAGACCCGAGCCCATGTCCGTCAGTTGAAGCTCTCTCATGCCGGGCGTGTCCAGGACCGCGCAGCCATTGGGCAGGAAATACAACTGCCGGCGCGTCGTGGTGTGGCGTCCCTTGGCGTCGTCCTCACGAATGGCTTGCGTTTCGATCGATTCCGTTTCCGATAGGGCGTTGACCAGCGTGGATTTTCCAACGCCGGATGACCCGAGAAAGGCAACGGTTTTCCCCGGCTTGATCCATTGCACCAGTTTTGATTTCGGCTCTTCGCTGCGGGCATTCAAAACGACGACCGGCACCAGATCCGATATGGTTCTGGCCTCTTGCGCAAAGGTTTCCGGCGCATCACTCAGATCGGGTTTGGTCAGCAGGATCACCGGGTCTACGCCGGCATCAAAAACCAGGGCGACATACCGCTCCAGCCGCGCAATATTGAAATCCTGATTGCACGAGGTCACGATAAAGGCCGTATCGATATTGGCGGCAATCAACTGAATCTGACGATCATGCCCCGGTGCGCGCCGTTTGATCAGGCTTTTGCGCTCCAGAACCCGGCTTTGGGTCGGCAGGTCCAAGTTCACCATAAGCCAGTCGCCCACTGTTGCCTCGGGCCCCGGTGGAACCATCATGTCAATGCCCTCGCCCAGAACCTGAAACCCGTTGCGGTGCACTTCGGTCACGCGCGCAGGGGGCGTGACGGACATTTCATCGACATCAGTCTGCTGCGCGAAAAAGGCCTGCCACCCCAGCATTTCAAGCGTGGTGAGTTTGCGATCCGCATCTGATTTCATGCCACTTTGGGGCGTCATGTTTGAATTGTCGCGTACCATTCGGTCAGGCTTTCATGTTCCAGCCACGGCTGTTGCCGGGGGATTGGCGTCGATGATTTGAGAGATCGCAAACCCGACCCACTGCAAGCCAGCGTCGCCCAGCATGCGGCACAAGTTCAAATTTGCATCGGAAGGGCCATTTGCCTTCCCACCTTATCGGAACATGAAATCTTCATTACGATACCACCAGTTAGACAGCTTGTCGGCTTTACTCAAGGTTTTCCCGGTTTGCGCGACTTGAAATAACGACTCCATCACCGCTCACTTCCCCCCTGCCGCGGAAACGGTTACTCCTGACGCAGGCAAGAAGCATAAGGGCAATCAAATGCCAAACCGCACCCGACAGGCGCACGCATGAAACCGATCCGTCTGATGTCAGGTTTTCTGACCGTCGGGGTGTGGACCCTGCTCAGCCGCGTTTTGGGGTTCGTGCGCGACGCGATGATCCTGGCCTATCTGGGGACCGGTCCCCTGTACGAGGCCTATGTCGTGGCCTTTCGTCTGCCCAACATGTTTCGCCGCTTTTTCGCCGAGGGCGCGTTCAACATGGCGTTCGTTCCCATGTTCTCAAAAAAGCTGGAAGCGGATCAGGACGCCAAAGGCTTTGCCGAGGATGCACTGGCCGGGCTGACGACGGTCCTGATCGCGCTGACCCTGGTTGCACAGCTGGTCATGCCATGGATGATCTTTGCACTGGCAAGTGGGTTTTCCGGGCAGGAGCAGTTTGATCTGTCGGTCGAATTCGGGCGCATCGCGTTTCCCTATATCCTGTTCATTTCCCTGGCGGCCCTGATGTCGGGCATTCTGAACGCCACGGGCCGCTTTGCCGCCGCCGCAGCGGCACCGGTTCTGCTGAACGTGCTGCTGGTCGGGGTCATGGCCACGGCGGCCATGGTGGGCGGCGATGTTGCGCGGGCCCTGATCTGGACCATTCCGGTGGCCGGGGCCGCACAGCTGTTGCTGGTCTGGGTCGCCGCAGCGCGGGCCGGGTTTTCCCTGCGCCTGAAACGCCCCACCCTGTCACCCGAACTGGGGCGCCTTGTCCGCATCGCCATCCCCGCGGCGCTCGCTGGCGGCGTGGTGCAGGTCAACCTGCTGGTCGGTCAGCAGGTGGCCAGTTATTTCGATAAGGCTGTCGGCTGGCTATATGCCGCCGACCGGCTTTATCAACTGCCCTTGGGCGTGGTGGGCATCGCTATCGGAATCGTTCTTTTGCCCGACCTCTCGCGCCGTCTGGCGGCGGATGACAGCGACGGCGGGCGTGACGCGCTCAGCCGCGCGGGCGAGATTTCTCTGGCCCTGACCATCCCCTCGGCCGCCGCACTGATGGTGATCCCCGTGCCGTTGGTTTCGGTCCTGTTCGAGCGAGGAGCCACCACCGCCGCCGACAGTGCCGCCATCGCCATTGCCGTGGCCATTTATGGTGCGGGCCTGCCGGCCTTTGTGATGCAGAAAATCCTGCAACCGCTTTACTTTGCCCGCGAAAACACCCGGTCGCCGTTCAATTATGCCCTTGTGGCAATGGTGTTCAACGCGGTTGTCGCCATCGGCCTTGCGCCCTCGCTCGGTTGGCTGGCGCCCGCAGTTGCGACCACGCTGGCGGGCTGGGTCATGGTGGCGCAACTGACGCTAGGGGCGCGGCCCATGGGTGATGTCGCCCGGTTTGATACTCGGTTCCACACCCGTATCTGGCGCATCTGCCTTGCTTCGGCGATCATGGGTGCGGCCCTGTGGGGCGCGGCACACCTGTTGTCGGATCTTCTGCAAACAGCCGGCTGGCGCTATCTTGCACTGGCGGCATTGGTTGCACTGGGCATGGTCGTCTATTTCGCAACGGGCCACCTGATCGGGGCCTTCCGACTGTCCGAATTCCGTCGAGCCATCAGGCGCTGAACGATGAGTGATACACCGATCCCCCTCCGATGCGGCGCCGGCACCGTTCTGTTCCGCCCGGACCAAGAGTGCCCCGGCTTTGTGCGTGTCACCTCGGGCACGATCCGCGTAACCCTGACCGGGGCCAACGGACGTGAAATGGTTCTTTACCGCGTGCGGCCCGGGGATGTCTGCCTGCAAACCTTTTCCTGCCTGACCGATGGCGGCCAGTACAGCGCCGAAGGCATTGCCGAAACGGACGTGACCGGAGAAATCCTGCCCAACGCGCTGTTTCAAACCAGAATGTCCGACGACGCCGCCTTTCGCTCCGAGGTGCTGCGCGCGGTGGCCCGCCGGTTCTCGGATTACGAACAACTGGTCGAGGACGTTGCCCTGACCGGGTTTGATACGCGACTGGCCCGTGCCCTTGTGCGCCTCGCCGGCGCAGGCGATGAGGTCGCCGCGACCCATGACAGCCTTGCCGCCGAAACCGCCTCGGGGCGCGCATTCGTCAGTCGCAGGCTGGCTGAATTTGCGCGTCAGGGGCTGGTCGAACCGATGCGCGGGCGCCTGCGCTTACTGGACCGGGCCGCATTGGAACGGATTGCCGCACAGGAACGGTGACACTGTCACCGACCTGCGCACCAAAATAGTGTATGATCAGGCCATTCAGGATCAAAACCGAAAGGAATATCCCATGACCCGCAACGAAGGCACCATCGACCGCGTGCTTCGCGTCATTCTTGGCCTTGTGCTATTGTCGCTTGTCTTTATCGGCCCTCAGACCCCGTGGGGCTGGGTTGGACTTGTCCCGCTGGTGACCGGTTTGATCGGCTTTTGCCCGCTCTATCGCATCCTCGGGCTCAGCACCTGCCCGCTCAAGAACTGAGTTTGATCACTCCTTGCGGATGTGGCTGAGGAAACTGGCCCATCCGCCCGGGGCGATCAGGAACGACAGACCAAACCCGATGGAAAAGCCGGCGAGATCGGCGATCCAATCGCTTTGCAGGCCGAAGATCAGGCCGAACAACAGTTGAAAGGCCATCAGAATGCCGATCAGCGAAAAGGCCAGCGCCTGATTGGCGCCGACCACCGACAAGTTGCGCCACAACAGATAGGTAAAGGTCCCGATCAAGCCATAGATTGGCGGAAAGGCCCCGATCAGAACCGCGTTTTCACCGCTGAACAGCGTAAACACCAGCGCCCCGCCGACGGACGAAGCGAAAAACACCACCAGCATCGCCACCGCGCCGAACACCTCGGCGACCATCTTGCCCATCGCCAGAAGCATCACACCGGCGAACAGGGTCTGGGTAAAGGACCCGTGGATGAACGGATAGCTGACAAAGCGGATCAGATGCGCCATCGGCCAGCGGCCGGTTTCCCACATCCAGATCGCGATTTCGCCGGAAAAGGCGTATTTCTGCAACGCCTCGAGCCGCCAGCCAATCGCAGCCGGACCACCGGCGAGGCCCCGGGCCCCGGCCTGAAACACCAGTTCGATCCCGATCAGCACCAGAAACAGCGCCACCACGACAGGTGGCAGCGGGTTGACCGCGGAGACATTGTTCTGACTGCTCATTTGCCCGGCTTCCTTTTCGGCTTCTTGACGGCGCTTGGCCCCATGGGTAAGCGAGGCGGGCGAATTTTGCCAGCCGGGAGTTGACCCAGATGACCCAATCCACCTTCACGCCACGGGTGTTTTCCGGGATCCAGCCCTCGGGTGGTCTGACGCTGGGCAATTATCTGGGCGCGATCAAACGGTTTGTGGGCATGCAGGGTGATGCGTTCGAAACCGTCTATTGCATGGTTGACCTGCATGCGATCACCGTCTGGCAGGACCCTGCGGACCTGACCCGCAACACGCGCGAATTGTGCGCCGGTTTCATCGCATCTGGGATCGACCCGACCAAATCCATCCTGATCAACCAAAGCCAGGTGCCCGAGCACGCGCAGCTTGCGTGGATCTTCAACTGCGTGGCACGGATGGGCTGGATGGGTCGCATGACCCAATGGAAAGACAAGGCCGGCAAGAATGCCGAGGCGGCCTCCCTGGGGTTGTTTGCATACCCTGCGCTGATGGCGGCCGATATCCTGATCTATCACGCGACGCATGTGCCCGTGGGCGAGGATCAGAAACAACATCTGGAACTGACCCGCGACATCGCGGCCAAGTTCAACCATGACTATGGCGTTGATTTCTTTCCGATCACCGAACCGGTAATCGAAGGTGCCGCGACGCGGGTGATGTCCCTGCGCGACGGCACCAAGAAGATGAGCAAATCCGATCCGTCCGATGCCAGCCGCATCAACATGACCGATGATGCCGATGCCATCGCCAAGAAGATCCGCAAGGCCAAGACCGACCCTGATGCCCTCCCTTCCGAGGCCAAGGGGCTGGAAGACCGCCCCGACGCGCGCAACCTCATCAACATTTATGCGGGCCTGTCCGACCAGACGGTCGATCAGGTGCTGGCCGAGGTGGGCGGTCTTCAGTTCGGGGCGTTCAAACCGATGCTGGCCGATCTGGCGGTGGCCAAACTGTCGCCGATCTCGACCGAAATGGCACGATTGATGAACGACCCGGCCGAAATCGACCGGATTTTGTCGGCCGGGTCCCAGCGCGCCCGCGAGATCACCGCACCGATCCTGCGCAAGACCTATGACATTGTCGGGATGGTCGCCCCGGTCTGACGCCACCGGCAACCCGGTCAAATCGGCTGGGCATCGCCCTCGCTCCTGTCGAGCCGGATGACCCAGACTGCGCTGAGCAGTCCAAGGATCGTCGTGGCCAGCATCATCGCTGTCAGAGAATATTGCCGGGCCAAACGGGCGGCACAGAAATTGCCCCCGAAAACCTTCCGGGGCTTGCCATAAGGTTCGGTCCAAACCGGTATTGGTTTGCTTGCCGGAGCCACACCTTGATACCGCTGAACATCGCGATACGCTCTCGCTCAGAAAGCACGAACGGAAAAATCGCCGCTCTCCCCTTCAACGGACGCGCGCTGCGACGCGTGCCTTTCATGGCACTTCGTGCGACTTGGGGCTTTGCCCCAAACCCCAGAGTTTTCCTGGCAAGATGAAGAATGACGTGCCCACCCTATGGACCCCGGTGGCGATCCCGTCCTAGGGTCGCCCCGGCAACAGGGAGGCAACGATGGCAACCGGCAGCAATATCCGAACCTATTTCGAAGGTCAGTGGCATGATGGCGACGTTCCGATCATGCGGGCTGCCGACCATGGCGCATGGTTGGGGTCGGGTGTCTTTGACGGCGCGCGCCGCTTTGACGGGCTGGCCCCGGACCTTGAGGCGCATTGCGCGCGGGTGAACCGGTCGGCCGAGGCGCTGATGCTGAAACCGACGGTCCCGGTCGGGGATATGGTCGAAATTGTGCGCGAGGGGCTGAAAGCGCACGCCCCTAATGCCGCCGTGTACATCCGCCCGATGTACTGGGGCATTGATGGGGATGTCACCGCGATTGTGCCGCAACCGGATGAAACCGGGTTCGCCATCTGTCTTGAGGAAATCCCGATGGCGCCGGAAACCGCGTCGGCCACGCTGACGCGCACGCGGTTTCGCCGTCCGGTGATGGAGGACGCGGTGGTCAATGCCAAGGCGGGCTGCCTTTATCCCAACAATGCCCGCATGCTGGTCGAGGCGCGATCGAAAGGGTTTTCCAACGCATTGGTTGCCGATGCCATGGGCAACGTGGCGGAAACCGCCACCGCCAACATCTTTATGGTGCGCGATGGTGAGGTGTTCACCCCGATCTCCAACGGGACATTTCTGGCCGGGATCACCCGCGCACGTCATCTGAACAACATGCGCGCCGACGGAATGACGGTGCATGAATGTGTTTTGTCCTTTTCTGATTTCGAGGACGCGGACGAAGTGTTCATGTCCGGGAACATGAACAAGGTGACGCCGGTCAGCGCATTCGATGACCGACAGTATCAGATTGGCCCCGTGACCCGCCAGGTACGTGAAATGTACTGGGACTGGGCCGCATCCAACGGGTGAGCGCGGCCTCTATTGCGCGAGACATGTCCTTGCGCCATGATCGCCCCTGCAAAAGGGGGACCGCACATGCGCAAGTTTCTGGTCGTGCTGGATGACAGCCGCGAATGTCTGAACGCGATGCGCTTTGCCGCCATGCGCGCCGCCAAGACCAATGGCGCCGTGGAAATCCTGTCGGTCATCCCGCCAGACGAATTCAACCACTGGATCGGTGTGGGCGAAGTGATGCGTGACGAGGCGCGCGAACGCATTCACGCTCATTTCGAGGTCTTCGCCAAATGGATGCGGGACAAGCAGGGGATCGACCCCCAACTTGTTATCCGGGAGGGCGATCCTGTTCCCGAGATCATCGCCCAGATCAAGGAAGACCAGGAAATCGGCGTTCTGGTTCTGGGTGCGGGCACGGACAAGAAAGGCCCCGGTCCGCTGGTGACACAGCTGAGCCGCTCGGCCGGATCGCTGCCCATCCCCATAACGATTGTTCCCGGAGATCTGAGCAAGGAAAAGCTGGAAGCGATCACCTGATTAAGATCCCCAAGTCTTGTAAGAGGTACCATGCGTTACATTCTGGCTCTGATCCTGACCGTCCTGTCCAGCGCAAGCGCCATGGCCGAACCGTTTCTGGACCGACCTGCGCCGCTGGAACAATTGCGCCCTGTCGAAGTCAGGTTCCTGCAGGCGCTGCTTGCCGGAAACGGGCGTTACACCGGGCTGATTGACGGGGCGTGGGGCCGGCGCAGCCTGCGCGCCTTGAACGAAACAGTTCAACAGGACCTGGGCCATGACACCGTTACGGTCCGCGATCTGGCCACCCTTGCACGGCCGTTTCAGAAATCATTGACCGAAGGGCGCTGGCAGGTCTTTCACGACCCGAACACCGATATGTCCTACCTGTTGCCGTTGGCGCTGGTCATCCGCCAGCCCGGCCAGGAGCGAGTCACCTTCCTGGAGCGCAGGGGCGAATTGCTGGTGCGCACGCGAAGGGATGATGCGGCCACCACGGAAACTCTCCACAAATGGGTGATCGACAATGCGTTGACCCCCGCGACAGCGCCGATTGTGCGCACCGTAGATCGGCGCATCACCGCGGCCGTGCTAAGCGACAAGAGGAACACGGTCTATCTCCGCTCGCACCGGCGAGGGCAGGATTTTGTCACGACGCGGGTGCGGTGGCACCCCAAGCAGGCACAGGCCGCGCGGATCATCCTCGCCAGCATTTCGCTTGGCAAACAGCCGGGGCTGGTTCTGCCCGAGGGCGGCCTGATCCAGCGCGCCATTCTGGCGCTTGCAGCGGAAACCGCGCCTGCGGCCCAGCCGACACCGGTTGTTTCCAAAAAGGATAGCGGTGCCTTTGCCGGAACCGCGTTTTACATCAACAACACCGATCTTTTGACCGCAACAGCCGTTCTGCGCATGTGCCGGGGGCTGAAGCTGGGTGACGGAACAGCGCTGACGCCGCTTGAAAACACCCGCGCGATGGGGGCGGTCGTGGTGACATCGCCCGCGCGGTCGCGCGACTGGCTGCCTTTGGCGGTGCAGTCCGAACCGCAACCGCAAAGCCGTGTTTTCGCACTGGGCTATCCTTTGTACCAGCGCGGGTTCACCGCGCTGGTCAGTTCCCACGGTCAGGTTGATGGTCAGAACCGGTATCTTGGCGCCGGTCAGCGCCGCGGTCTGGCGATGCCGTTCAGACCCGGCAATCTGGGCGCGCCGGTTCTGGATGCCAGCAACAGGATCATCGCCGTCATGGTTGGCCGCCCCGCCAACGCGTCACGTGCCCTGCCCGATCAGCTGTCGCTGGCCGCACCGACCCATGCAATTGCGGACATGCTGTATCGCGAGGATGTCTTCTTTGATCAGCGTGACAGTACCGATCACGATGGGTCCGCAAATGAGGTCAGGAACAGCCTGGAACGCGCGGTTGTACCGGTCTTCTGCCGCTGAGATATCGCCAATTTGGAATGGTTCCAAACCTTGACTTGTCGGCACCGCACCAGCATATCAAGGGGGCATATACGGAGACGCGTCATGTTCATCCAAACTGAATCCACACCCAACCCGGCAACGCTGAAGTTTTTGCCCGGCCAGAGCGTACTTGAGGTCGGCACAGCCGATTTTCCCACGGCCGATGCCGCGGACAAATCGCCCTTGGCGCGCCGTATCTTTGCGGTCGAGGGTGTACAGGGAGTATTTTTCGGCAATGACTTTGTCACCGTGACCAAGGCCGACGCCGTCGATTGGGATCACATCAAGCCCGCCATTCTTGGCGCTGTGATGGAACATTTCCAGTCGGGGCAACCGGTGATCGACGATGGCCATGCGACCGCCTCGGGCCATGCCGAGCATAGCGGCGAAAACGCCGAGATCGTCGGCCAGATCAAGGAACTTCTGGACAGCCGGGTGCGTCCTGCGGTGGCCCAGGACGGTGGCGACATCACCTTTCACGGGTTCGATCGCGGCGTGGTCTATCTGCACATGCAAGGGGCCTGTGCAGGGTGCCCGTCCTCGACGCTGACCCTGAAAATGGGCATCGAAAACCTGCTGCGCCACTACATTCCCGAAGTGACCGAGGTGCGCCCGGTTGCCGTCTGACGACCGGTCAAACGTGCAAGATACTCCGGACCCATCCCCGATCACCGGTCGGTGTTATTGCGGTGCGACGCGCCTGTCCGCGCTGTCGCGTCCCCAGACGGTATCCTATTGCCACTGCTCTGATTGCCGCCGCATCACCGGCGCCCCGGTCGCGGCCTTTGCCGCCTTTGCGACCGACGATGTGACGATCACCCCCGAACCGGCGCAGGTGTCCTGCGCCGATGGGGTCGCGCGCCGGTTCTGCGGCACCTGCGGGTCGCCTCTGGCCGCGTGGTTCGACTATCTGCCGGGCCAGGTTTATGTCCCGGTCGGCATTCTGGATCAGGCGAACGATCTGGTACCAAAACTGCACAGCCACGCCGGGTCACGCCTGCCCTGGTTGCACATCGAGGACGATCTTGAGCAAAATCCCGGCAGCGCCCGCGACGCTCAAAAAGCCGCGCAACGCGGATCTGACAGAGCCCAATGACCGACAATGCCCACGATACCCCGCTGGTGCTGGGTTTTGACACGTCTGGTACCCATTGTGCGGCGGCTTTGGTATCGGGTGACACGGTACTGGCCAGCCGATCCGAGGAAATGGGACGCGGCCAGGCGGAACGCCTGATGCCCCTAATCGAGGAACTGCTTGCCGAAACCGGCCACACATGGCGCGATCTGTCGGCCATCGGGGTGGGCACCGGGCCGGGCAACTTTACCGGCATCCGCATTTCCGTGTCCGCCGCGCGTGGCCTTGCGCTTGGGTTGGACATTCCCGCCTATGGTATCGACGGTTTCGAGGCGCGCGCGCAAGCGCTGCAGGCGCCAGGGCTGATCACCATCCCCGCCCCGCGCGATCAGCTTTATGTCGCCCTTCCCGATGATGCCCTGGCCATCATGGACCGAGACGCGGCACAACAGGTGGCCGACTCGCATGGGCTGACCATCGCGCCACAGCCTGCCCCGGACCACCTGGCCTGCGCCATTGCGCAACTGGCCGCCGCACACTGGCCCGATACCGCGCCGCCCCCGGCGCCGATGTATTTGCGCCCCGCCGACGCGGCCCCGTCCCGCGATGAACCGCCGGTCCTTCTGGATTGATGTCGCACGCCGAAATGGCCGCCTTGCACGGCGCGGCCTTTGACCAGTCACGCCCATGGTCGGCCGATGAATTCGCTGCCCTTCTGGCCCGCCCCGCCACCTTTGCCCAGGGCGATACACGCGCTTTTGCCCTTGTGCGTGTCATTGCGGATGAGGCGGAACTGCTGACCATCGCGACCCATCCTGACCATCGCCGCCGGGGTCTGGCCCGCGCCCTTGTTCAGGCTTTGCAGGCCACCGCAGCCGAAAAAGGCGCATCGCGCCTTTTTCTGGAGGTGGCGGCGGACAACCCCGCAGCCATCGCGCTCTATCAGGCCTGCGGGTTTGGCATATGCGGCCAGAGACGCGGCTATTACGCCCGCGAAACAGGCCCTGCCGCCGACGCCTTGGTCATGGCATTGGACCTGACCCAACGGTAAGCAGGCAGATCCCGGCCTCTGCGCACAAAAAGCGGTTGACCGCTTGCGCCGCCTGCGTCCTAAATTGACGCATAGAAGCAACGACCTTCGCTTTCGGGCCGCCAGGCAACCGCCGCGCGGCCCCAAAACATGAAAAACAACGGGAGAACCAGATGACCCTCATGAAAACCCTTATGGGTGCCGCCGCGAGCCTTGCCCTGACCGCAGGTGCTGCGCTGGCCGAACCGGCCCTCATCTTTGACCTGGGCGGAAAGTTCGACAAATCCTTCAACGAGGCCGCGTTCAATGGGGCCAAACGTTGGGCCGATGAAACCGGCGAAAGCTTTCGTGAAATCGAACTGCAATCCGAAGCCCAGCGCGAACAAGCATTGCGCCGCTTTGCCGAAGCGGGCGCAAACCCGATCGTCATGGCCGGTTTCGCCTTTGCCGATGCCCTGGGTCAGGTCGCGGCCGATTACCCGGACACAAGGTTCGTGATCATCGACATGGTGGTTGATGCCCCCAACGTTCGCTCAGTCGTGTTCAACGAACACGAAGGGTCATACCTGGTCGGCATGATGGCTGCGCAGGCATCAAAATCGGGCACGGTCGGCTTTATCGGCGGTATGGACATCCCGCTGATCCGCAAATTCGCCTGTGGCTATGCCCAGGGCGTTCTGGCCGCCAACCCCGAGGCCAAGGTCATCGCAAACATGACCGGCACCACCCCGTCGGCCTGGAATGACCCGGTCAAGGGATCGGAGCTGACCAAGGCACAGATCAGCCAGGGTGCAGATGTCGTCTATGCTGCGGCTGGCGGTACGGGCGTCGGTGTTCTGCAGACCGCTGCAGATGAAGGCATCCTGTCGATCGGTGTGGACAGCAACCAGAACTATCTGCACCCGGGCAAGGTTCTGACCTCGATGATGAAACGCGTCGACAATGCGGTGTATGCGGCCTTTACCGATGGTCCCGACATGGAAACCGGATTCAACGTCATGGGTCTGGCCAATGGCGGTGTGGGCTATGCAATGGATGACAACAACGCCGCGCTGGTCAGTGCCGAAATGCAGGCCGCGGTTGATGCCGCATCGGCCAAGATCGCCAGCGGCGAGTTGAAAGTGCACGACTATATGTCTGACGACAGCTGCCCGGTTCTCAGCTTCTGATTGGAACGCGGGGCCGAATTTTCGGCCCCGCATTTCACCGCGCGACCCATTTTTCTGTTCTTTTTGCCAAGACATTCCTCGGCGGCCCCGGTTCAGAAAAATACCGCGGCCAAAAATAACGGAAAGACACGTCCGGTTGTCGGCGGTCATAGTGTGAAATCATGAACACCCAAGCCCCCGCAATCGAACTCAAAGGCATATCCAAGGCGTTCGGCCCGGTGCAGGCCAACAAGGATATTTCCATCAGCGTCGCCCCCGGCACGATCCACGGGATCATTGGTGAAAACGGCGCGGGCAAATCCACGTTGATGAGCATTCTCTATGGTTTTTACAAAGCTGATAAGGGCGAGATTTTCATCGGCGGACAGAAAACCGAAATTCCCGACAGCCAGGCCGCCATCGCCGCCGGGATCGGGATGGTGTTTCAGCACTTCAAACTGGTCGAAAACTTTACCGTTCTGGAAAACATCATTCTGGGCGCCGAGGACGGGGGGCTGTTGAAACCCTCGCTGTCCAAGGCCCGCGCCACTCTGGTCGATCTTGAACGCGAATACGGGCTGAACGTGGACCCCGACGCCGTGATCGAGGATCTGGGCGTGGGCAAACAACAGCGGGTCGAAATCCTCAAGGCGCTGTACCGGCAGGCCGAAATCCTGATCCTGGACGAACCCACGGGCGTTCTGACCCCGGCCGAGGCGGATCAGCTGTTCCGCATCCTGCATCGCCTGCGCGAAGAGGGCAAAACCATCATCCTGATCACCCACAAGCTGCGCGAGATCATGGATATCACCGACACGGTCAGCGTGATGCGGCGCGGCGAGATGACCGCCACGGTCAAAACCGCAGACACCAGCCCCGAACACCTGGCCGAGCTGATGGTGGGCCGCAAGGTTCTGTTGCGCGTCGACAAGGCGCCCGCCACACCGGGCAAGCCGGTTCTGGAAATCCAGAACCTGCATGTCACGGACGAGACCGGCGTTGAACGGATCAAAGGCATAGACCTGACCGTGCGAGCAGGCGAAATCCTGGGCATTGCCGGGGTCGCCGGGAACGGTCAGTCCGAATTGCTTGAGGTGCTTGGCGGCATGCGCCGCGCCACCGGCACGATCCTGTTGAACGGTCAGCCACTTGATTTGACCGGCAAACAGTCAGACGGGCAGTCGCGCCGGGCGCGGGGCATTGCCCACGTTCCCGAGGACCGGCAGCGCGAAGGTCTGATCATGGACTTCCACGCCTGGGAAAACGTCGCCTTTGGCTATCACCACGATGCCACCTATCAGCGCAACGCCCTGTTCATGAACAACGCCGCCCTGCGCCGCGACACCGCGGCGAAGATGGAAAAATTTGACGTGCGACCGCCCGACCCGTGGCTGGCCGCCAAGAATTTTTCCGGCGGCAACCAGCAAAAGATCGTCGTTGCCCGTGAAATCGAACGCAATCCCGACCTGCTGCTTGTCGGGCAGCCCACCCGCGGCGTGGACATCGGGGCCATCGAATTCATCCACCAGCAGATCGTCGCCCTGCGCGATCAGGGCAAAGCGATCCTTCTGGTCTCGGTCGAGCTTGAGGAAATCTTCTCGCTCGCCGATCGCATCGCAGTCATGTTCGACGGGCACATCATGGGTGAACGCATGCCACAGGACACCGACGAAACAGAACTGGGCCTGCTGATGGCCGGCGTGAACGAAGAGGCCGCTTGATGGATGTGATGCCAAAATGGGCCGAGGTGGTCCTGGTTCCCCTGATCTCGCTGAGCCTGGCGGCCATTCTGTCGGCGCTGGTCATTCTTGGCATTGGCGAAGACCCCATCGCCGCCGTGAAGCTGATGGTCAATGGGGCGCTGGGGTCCACCTATGGCTGGGGTTACACGCTCTACTATGCAACCAACTTCATGTTCACCGGGCTGGCCGTCGCGGTGGCCTTTCACGCGCGCCTGTTCAACATCGGCGGCGAAGGTCAGGCGATGCTGGGCGGATTGGGCGTGGCGATGGTGTGCGTCTATATCCCGTGGCCTCACTGGTCGCTGGCGCTGATCTTCGCGTCCCTCGCAGCCGCCCTGTTCGGCGCAGCCTGGGCAGCGATTCCGGCCTATCTTCAGGCCAAGCGCGGCAGCCATATCGTGATCACCACCATCATGTTCAACTTCATCGCCGCCGCGGTGCTGAATTACATGCTGGTCAACGTGATGCGCCCCGAAGGGTCGATGGACCCGGCAACCCGGCGTTTCCCCGAGGCTGTGCACCTGCCGACGCTGCACGAATTGCTGGCCCCCTTGGGCATTTCGTTTTCCAAGGCCGCACCGGCCAACATCAGCCTGCTTGTCGCCATCGCCGCCTGTGTCGTTATCTGGCTGCTGATCTGGCGCACGCGTCTGGGCTATTCCATCCGTGCCTATGGGCATTCGGAAAGCGGCGCGCTTTACGCGGGCATTTCTCCGGTGCGCATCACCATGATCGCGATGCTGATCTCGGGGGCCTTGGCTGGCCTGATGGCAATCAACAATGTCATGGGCGAGGCCGAGCGCCTTGTCCTGAACGCCACCGAAGGGGCCGGTTTCATCGGGATCGCTGTTGCGCTGATGGGCCGTTCGCACCCCTTTGGCGTTTTCCTGGCGGCCATCCTGTTCGGCTTTCTCTATCAGGGCGGCGCCGAACTTGCGCTCTGGACCAAGATCCCGCGCGAATTGATCGTGGTCATCCAGGCGCTGGTGATCCTGTTCACCGGCGCATTGGACAACATGGTGCGCATGCCGCTTGAAAAACTGTTCCTTGCCCTGCGGAAGGAAAACGGCTGATGGATTTCCTGACGATCATCCAGGTGCTCGACAGCACCATCCGCCTGGCAACTCCTCTTTTGCTGGCCTGCCTTGCCGGGTTGTTTTCCGAACGGGCCGGGATTTTCGACATCGGACTGGAAGGCAAGATGCTTGCAGCCGCCTTTTTCTCGGCCGCCATCGCCGCCGTTTCGGGGTCGGTCTGGCTTGGCCTGCTGGCCGGAATCGCGGCTTCCCTTGCTCTGTCAGCCTTGCATGGTCTGGCATCGATCACCTTTCGCGGCAATCAATTGATTTCCGGTGTCGCGATCAATTTTCTTGCCGCGGGCATGACAGTTCTGATCGCGCAGGACTGGTTTCAACAAGGTGGGCGCACCCCGTCACTGATCGGTGGTGGACGGTTCAACCCGATCACCTTCCCCTTTGCCGAACCCCTGCGTGATGTGCCCGGCCTTGGCCCCGTCTATTCCGAATTAATCTCGGGCCACTCGGTCCTTGTCTATATCGCCATTCTGGCGGTGCCCGCCACGTGGTGGATCCTTTACCGCACCCGGTTCGGCCTGCGCCTGCGCGCCGTTGGGGAAAACCCAGCCGCGGTCGATACGGCCGGTGTTTCAGTTGTGGGCCTGCGCTATGCCGCTGTCGGCATCTGTGGCATCCTTTGCGGGATCGCCGGGGCCTATCTGGCAACCGCGCTTCAGGCCGGGTTCGTCAAGGACATGACCGCCGGGCGCGGGTTTATCGCGCTTGCCGCGCTGATCTTTGCCAAATGGCGTCCATGGCACGCAATGTGGGCCTGTCTTCTGTTCGGATTCCTGCAAGCCATTGCGCTGAGGTACCAGAACATCAACATCGGAGACTTCGTGATCCCGGTCCAGGTCATGGACGCCCTGCCCTATGTTCTGACCGTCGTTATTCTGGCCGGATTTGTGGGCAAGGCCATCCCGCCGCGCGCTGGTGGTGAACCTTATGTCAAGGAACGCTAGGACAGCGCGGCATTTCTGTGCACTATGGGGCCAGTTCGCTCCCATCGATCAGGCCTGTGGTCGCATCCGGGGACTGAGATATTGATTGACTGCCACGGGGTGGGCTAGGAACGGCCATGCAAATTTATCTGCCCATCGCCGAGGTATCGGTAGACGCCTTCCTTCTTTTGGGTCTGGGGGGACTGGTGGGCATCCTGTCGGGCATGTTCGGCGTGGGCGGCGGTTTCCTGATGACGCCGCTGTTGTTCTTTATCGGCATCCCCCCGGCCGTCGCTGTTGCGACCGAAGCCAACCAGATCGTCGCCTCGTCCTTTTCCGGTGTGCTGGCACATTTCCGACGAAAAACCGTCGATCTGAAAATGGGCGTCGTTCTTTTGATCGGCGGTCTGGCCGGGGCGGCGCTGGGTGTTGTGGTCTTCAACTATCTCAAGGCGATCGGCCAGGTCGATCTGCTGGTTCGGCTTTGTTACGTCGTCTTTCTTGGTGTCGTCGGCGGGTTGATGTTCCTGGAAAGCCTGAATGCTATCCGCAAAAGCCGTAAAGCTAAGGCATCCGGCCGCCCGGCCCCTCCGGTGCGCCGTCACCGCAGCTGGATCCACGCCTTGCCCTTCAAGATGCGGTTTCGCACCTCGGGGCTTTATATTTCGGCGATTCCGCCGCTTTTGGTCGGCGTCGCCGTTGGCATTCTCGCGGCGATCATGGGCGTGGGTGGCGGGTTCATCATGGTTCCGGCCATGATCTATCTGCTGGGCATGCCAACCAAGGTCGTCGTGGGCACGTCGCTGTTTCAGATCATCTTTGTCACCGCCTTCACCACCATGCTGCACGCCACGACCAACTATACCGTCGATATCGTTCTTGCCGTTCTGTTGTTGATCGGTGGCGTTGTCGGGGCCCAGATCGGCACCCAGATCGGCGTGCGCATGAAAGCCGAACAGTTGCGTATCCTTCTGGCGCTGTTGGTGCTGGTGGTGTGTGCCAAACTGGCACTTGATCTGTTGCTGCAACCGTCCGAGCTTTATTCCCTCGGCTTTGCGGGTGGGCACTGAACAATGCGCATCTGGCTGTTACTCCTGATATTCCTTCTGCCCACATGGGCCACTTCGGAAGAGGTGGTTCTGGGCCTGTCACGCGACAAGGTGGCCATCACCACCAGCTTTGACGGGTCCGAAATCCTGATCTTTGGCGCGGTAAAACGTGAAGAGCCAATTCCGACTGAGGCCCCATTGGAAGTCGTGATTACCGTGACCGGCCCGTTCGCCCCGGTGACGGTGCGCCGCAAGGCCAAGAAATTCGGTATCTGGGTGAATACGGACGCCGTCGAGGTGGATGCAGCCCCCAGTTTTTATGCCGTTGCCACAACCGCCCCCCTGCGTGAGGTTCTGCGCGATGTGGAGGACCTGCGCCAGAGAATCTCGATCAATCGGGTAATCCGCTCGGTCGGGGCGCCATCGAACATCAAGGACTCTGCGAATTTCACCAAGGCGGTGATCCGTATCCGGCAGGATCAGGGCCTTTACCAGATGCTCGAAGGTCAGGTGGCCCTGGACGAACAAACCCTGTTCCGGACCGCCATCGAACTGCCCTCCAATCTGACCGAGGGCGACTATGCAACCCGCATTTTCCTGACCCGCAACGGCGAAATCGTATCGAGTTATGAAACCTCGATCGATGTGCGCAAGGTGGGTCTGGAACGCTGGCTATTTGTTCTGTCCCGTGAAAACGCGCCGCTTTACGGCCTGATGTCGCTGGCCATCGCCATTGCAGCCGGCTGGGGCGCTTCGGCGGCTTTCCGTCTGTTGCGCAACAGCTGAAGGTGCGCAGGATGACCTGCGGTTAACGCCACGCCCTGATTTCACGTGATCCGGTCTTGGCTAGCCGCGTCCGATGTAGGGCATTTTTGTCGCCATGACGGTCATGAACTGCACATTCGCCTCAAGCGGCAAACTGGCCATGTGCAACACCGACCGCGCCGCATCTGCAACGTGCATCGTTTCGGGAACGTCTCCGCCTTCGGCCACGGCGCGCGCCTTGAGCTCGGCCACCATGGGTGTCTCGGCATTGCCGATGTCGATCTGCCCACAGGCAATGTTGAACGGCCGACCATCCAGAGACAGGGTCCGGGTCAATCCGGTCACCGCGTGTTTGGTGGTTGTATAGGTCACCGAACCGGGGCGCGGCACATAGGCTGAAATCGACCCGTTGTTGATGATCCTCCCGCCCTGCGGATCCTGCGCACGCATCGCGCCAAAGGCAAGACGCGCGGCCAGAAACATTCCCGTCAGGTTGACCGCAACCGCACTATGCCAATGCTCCAGCGGGATTTCGTCGATGGTGCCGGGGGGAGTGAAAATCCCTGCGTTGTTGAACAGCACGTCAATCCGCCCTGTCTTGCCCAAGAAGCGGGCAAAGGCCGCTTCCATGCCGTCTGCGTCCGTCACATCCGCGACCAGTGGAATGGCGTTTTCATATTGCTGCGCGATTTCGTCCAGTCGCGCCCCACGGCGGGCCAGAATGCCCACCTGCCAGCCGTTTTCAAGAAACTGTTCAGCCGTCGCGCGGCCTATGCCCGAGCTGGCGCCCGTGATGAGAATGCTTTTCATATGTCCTCACTTTCCAACGTCAAAGGAGCCACCGGCGTGCCGCGCAGATCGTCCACCTTGAGCGCATGCACTGGTTTTGACAGTCGGTTGCGCACAACCCAGATCAGCCGGTCCTGCGCCCGCGTGATCGCAACATAGGCCAACCGTTTCCAAAGCGGCTGCCCCGCCTCCATCCGCCCCATCCGGGCTGCAACGAACAGGTCGGGCGCGAACACCTGCACGGTGTCCCACTGGCTGCCTTGCGCCTTGTGGATCGTCACTGCGGCCCCGTGTAAAAACGTGGCCCCCATGCGCGCGGCAAAGGGGATGAACGGTTCTTCTTCATCCGGTTTTTCGATCTTGACGATGGATGCGGCGCTGACCTGCGGGTCTTCGGCCCCAATCACGTGAAGACGTGAAAACCCCGGTTTGCGCCCCGGTCCCAAATAGACTACCTGCGCCCCCTTGATCAGGCCGCGCGCCTCAAGGTCGAGACGTTTTTTGCGATGCTTCAGCGGCAGTTCGATGCCATCGCAAATCAGCGGCTCCCCTTCCAGGAGTGCGTCCTCGGGCGCCCCGTAGACCGTGCGAAAAGCGTTGATCAGGCGGATGCGCGTTGCATTGCGCCAGACCAGAACCGGACTGCGGGCCATCAGGTCCACCTCGACCCGCTGGCCCCACACGACCCGGTCATCGCGCTTGGCCGTCTCTTCGATCATCCGCTCGAAATCATGGAATTCCAACTGTGGATCGGCCAGTGCATGTGCCAGATCCAGAATGGGGTTGTCAGCGTCCTGCCGGTGAATTCGGCTCAGTTCGAGCTTGCGCGGGGCGGCCAGCCCGTCAAACACCATCGAGCCGGATTGATTGACCGGGGCCAGCTGGGCCGGGTCGCCAAACAAAAGCAGGTTGGGGAAAATCTCCTGCAGGTCCTCGAACTGACGTTCGTCCAGCATCGACGCTTCGTCGACAAATCCGATGTCGAGCGGTTCTTCGCGCCGTTTCCATCCGGTGATGAAATCCGATCCCTTGAGGCCCGCGGCCGCCAATGCCCCCGGGATCGATTTGTTGCCCGCGTAAAAGGCCGCTGCGCGGTCCAGCGCCTGATCGGTCAGGCCTTCGATTTCAGGGCGCTCGCCCTCGCCCGCCAGCCATTCGGCAATGCGTTCATATTCCGGGTCATAAACCGGAGTGTATAGAATGCGGTGGATGGTCGTGGCAGGCACGCCGCGCAGGCGCAGCACGCTGGCGGCCTTGTTCGTGGGGGCCAGAATGGCGAGCGAGCGCTTGTCCTTGCGCTTGCGGCTTTCATAATCGCCCGAGACGACCTCGACCCCGGCCTGTTCCAGCGCTTTGTAGAGTTCGGCCAGCAACAGGGTCTTACCTGATCCGGCCTTGCCGATCACGGCCAGAACACCGCTGCCCTCGCCGCGCGGTGGGGTAAGCAGGCTGTCATCCAGATCAACCCCCGCACTGCGCAGCATGTCGGCCACGCTGTCATATGCGGCGGCCTGATCCTCGGAAAAAATCACGGGTGGCGCGGTCATGGCGCGACCCTACAGTCGCGCCGCGAAATCCGCCAGATACGACCGGCAGCTTTTACCCGGTCAGGAGCATTGCGTTTGCCGCCTCAGAGCCGAAAGAACGATCAAACCACAGCCGCGACAGGTCTGGCGAGACCCCGGCGCGCTTGGCAACCCGCGCCTTGGCTTCGGGCGTAAAGGACCACAGACCGACACTGATCTTTTCGCGGCCCTGCCCCTCGGACCCAAGAACCTCGGGCGAAGATCCGATCGCCTTGTAAATCCGCTCCATCCGGGCGTCGAACACACCTGCGAAATGGCGAATGCCAAAATTGGTCATGATCTCACCGCCGCCCAGCATCAACGCGGCAGCAACCCGTGACTTGGCATCGCGCGACAGGCAAAACCGCGTACATTCCCAGATCAGCGGGCTGGTGATGGGGGCGCCACCGGTCAGGTGGCCGAAAATGTCATTGACCATCACCCGACCGGTGGTCGGCAGAAACCGCATGGAGCCGCCATGGGTTCCATCCGGAGTTTCCCAGATCACGTATAACGGGTTCAATGCGTCGTATTCATCACGTTCGAACCCCTGTTCATCGACATCAACATCCCACCCCAGTCGGGTGCGGAATTGATCGGCGCGATCGATGAACATCGACCGGCCCAGTTTTTCGAATTTGTGCAGATCATTAGCATAGACATAGCGCAGCATGAGCAGTTCCCCTTGTCGTCCTGGCTGATACCAAAACTAGGAAAAGCTTGGTTAACAGCCGGTAGGGGCACCGCGCGGTCGATAAACTTTTATGTGGATTACACGACAATCAGTCCGCGGCTCATGGCGCGCGCGACGGCATGCGTGGTGTTGAGCGCGCCCAGTTTGAACCGCGCGCTTTCGATATAAACACGTAACGTATGTTCCGAAATCGACAGGGTTTCGGCCACCTGCGCCCGGCTATACCCCATCGCCAAAAGGGTCATTGAATCTACTTCACGCGGAGAAAGCGCGCGGGACTGTTCGGGTTGCCGGCTGGGTTCGAACTCAAGCGCCTTTCGATTGAAATAATGCGCCATTAGGATCAAGCTGCGACTGTTTTCCTCGGTAAAACGGGCCCACGTTTCATCATCACAGGAGTGGTTGGCCGTGAACAGGGCAAACTGCCCTTTCGGGCCGCGAATGGGAATGGAATAGCCCTGATTTCCAACCCCGTGCTGTAGCGCATCAACCAGAAAGGTGCGCGCCGCTTTGCCGGACCAATCGAGACGTTTCCAGTCCACCGGGTGAAACCGCTGAAAACACCCAACGATGACCGGATCGGTGCGCAGATACTCCTGCGTCAGATACCGCTCGACCCAGATATCATCATAGGTGCCACAGCCGTACTGATCCCCGGCGCTATCCACCCAGTGATATACCATGTGATCAATTGCATAAGCGTCTCGCAACGAATAGATGACCGATTTCAGCCCCTCAAGCGCGCTGGTGGCGTCCAACTGTTCGATGATCTGATCCAAATTGACGTTGCTCGCCATTTGTCCGGTTGATCGCCTCTTGTGCTTTGGCTGCAATCTCGGACGCTGCTATGAGCGTGGTGTCGTCCAGCTGCTCGGCCAGGGCGGTCAGGCCATTGGCATCGGCAAACGATTTGAGGTCGGCCAGAACGTCCAAAATCCAGTCGTTGTGTTTCATGAGATTTGTTCCGGAGTAGTTAACAAATAGTTAACACAACTATAGCATGTGGCATTTTGTTAGGATATTCGCCGCTTTCAACTCCCCCGAATTGGCGAGGGCAGGAAATGCAAACCACTGATTTCCCTGAATCCGCGCAATACACGCAAAAATGCCCGCGAAACGCATTTGCGATTCGCGGGCATTTTCTGTTCGTCAGCGAAGCGAATGATTAAGGACGCGCCTCAAGCACTTCTTCCAATGTACGCAGCCCTGTTTTGGGCGCCTGAACCAGAACCGACATGTTGCCGGGCTTGTGTTCGTTGCGCAGCATCTTCATGTGCGCCTGCGGCAGGTCGGCCCAGTCGAACACTTCGGACATACACGGATCAAGGCGACGCTCAAGCATGAGCTTGTTCGCGGCGCTGGCCTGCTTCAGGTGCGCAAAGTGGCTGCCCTGCAAACGTTTCTGGTGCATCCACATATACCGCACGTCGAATGTCAGGTTGAAACCGGTGGTGCCGGCGCAGATCACGACCATGCCGCCTTTCTTGACCACAAAGGTCGAAACGGGGAATGTCGCCTCACCCGGATGTTCGAACACCATGTCGACGTTCACACCCTTGCCGGTGATGTCCCAGATCGCCTTGCCAAATTTGCGCGCCTCGGTGAACCAAGTGGCGTATTCAGGCGTGTTGACCGTGGGCAATTGGCCCCAGCAGTTGAAATCCTTGCGGTTCAGAACGCCCTTGGCGCCCAGGTCCATGACAAAGTCACGCTTGGATTCATCCGAAATCACGCCGATGGCATTGGCGCCAGCGGTATTGATCAACTGGATCGCGTAAGAGCCCAGACCGCCCGATGCGCCCCAGACCAGAACGTTCTGACCGGGCTTCAGGTCATGCGGTTCGTGACCGAACAGCATGCGATAGGCGGTTGCCAGCGTCAGGGTGTAACAGGCCGATTCTTCCCAGGTCAGGTGCTTGGGGCGCGGCATCAGCTGCTGAGCCTGAACATTGGTGAACTGGGCAAAGGACCCATCAGGCGTTTCATAGCCCCAGATGCGCTGGCTGGGCGAATACATGGGATCGCCGCCGTTGCATTCCTCGTCGTCACCATCGTCCTGATTGCAGTGAATAACGACCTCGTCGCCGACCTTCCAGCGCTTGACCTTGTCACCCACGGCCCAGACGATGCCAGCGGCATCCGATCCTGCGATGTGATAAGGTTGCTTGTGGCCGTCAAATGGGCTGATTGGTTTACCCAGGGCGGCCCAGACGCCGTTATAGTTGACGCCAGCCGCCATCACCAGAACCAGCACCTCGTGGCTGTCCAGTACGGGAACGTCGACAACCTCTTGCAGCATGGCGGTATCGGGGTCGCCGTGACGTTCCTTGCGAATGGCCCATGCGTACATCTGCTTGGGCACATAGCCCAGCGGAGGGATTTCACCCATCTCGTACAGGTCTTTTTCGGGCGCCTCGTACGGCGCGATATCGCCGTTGGTGTCCAAAGCCATGCTGGCCTCCTATTTTGCTTTTCTTTGCCGCGGTGCAGAATCGCACGCTTGAACTTGGAATATGAAGAGATGCGCAACAATGCAATAGCTCGACGCCCCAAATTTGTAATTTTATGACCCTGCGACTGCAGAAATTTCGTTTGCGCCCGCAGAAACCCCCGGGTCATCTCCGGGAATCAGATGCCGGATCGAATTTGCATAGTACTGCAAAATCTTCATTTCCGCCGGATCGGGCACATACTTGCCGCCTTCTTCGCGCAGGACCCCGCGTTCAACCAGATGGCGCAGCCCGACTTCGGCGCCGTAATCGCGGTTGTCGCGCGGCAGATGGGTATGGGCGGTCGGCAGCCGTGTCAAAAGCGCACTCAGACCCCGTTCAACCTCGGCCCGGGTCATTGCTCCATTTTCCAGAACCAGCCAGCTGACCAGCGGCACTGGCAGCACCGGAACGATCGCGCCGATCCGGTCCATCAGTTCCTGCGCCAGCTGCATGGTCACATCGCCCGGATGGCCCGCCGTAAATTCGCGCAGCGAAACAGGCCGTCCGAAACTGACCGCGGCATAGCCGAACCGATGATATCGTCCGCTCACCCGCAACCAGAGCTGTTTCACGATACTGCGGGCAATCATACCGATCCCCGCCTGGAACCGATGGTTCGGGTCTTCGGCGGCGGCGGTCAGCGCCCGGTCCTCAAGCACGCGGTCATAATTCAACGCAACCGGCACAAAGACGACGTCGTGGGTCTCGGGGTCAGTTGCTTCGATGATGTATTTCAGCAGTCCCATTTTAGGCGGCATCAGTGCGCCGGTCCTCGACAACCCGCCCTCGGGAAACATGGCCTGCGTCACACCCGCCTGGGTCGCGAGCTGGACATATCGGGCCAGTACAGTGCGATAGAGTTCATTGCGCGATTTGCGGCGAATGAAATAGGCCCCCATCGCCCGGATCAGCCCGCTGAGCGGCCAGACCTGCGCCCATTCGCCCACAGCATAAGAGAGGGCAGACCGGTCCGCCGCCAGATAGGTGACCAGCACGTAATCCATGTTGCTACGATGGTTCATTACGAAAACGACCGTTGCGTCGGTATCGATTTCAGACAGGTCCATGGGCTCAAAATGGCCCAACCGGACGCGATACAAGGCATCGCCCAGAAACTTGGCTGCACGGATGGCAAAGCCGAAATATGCCGAGGCCGAAAAGGCCGGAACAATTTCCTTGGCATACCGGCGGGCGCGTTCAAAGGCGACGTTTTCCGGAATCCCCTCGGCCTCGGCATGTTTCGCAACCGCCTGCGCCACCTGCGGATCATAGATCAGCCTCTGGATCATGTCATAGCGGCGGGCCAGCTTGAAAGGTTGGATCGGACGTTCAAGCCGCTGGTTCAGCCTTGCGACGACGCGTTCAAGACGGCGGCGAAAATACCAGCGCACCGACGGGAACAGGAAATGTGATGCAAAAGTAATCGCTGCAAAGAGCAGGATCAGAATGAACAGCCAAAGAGGTAATTCGACAGTGGAATTCATGCCCGATCCTTGCAAGCCTGATCGTGCAGGTAAACATGAATCGCGCCCCTGCCCTGCACCTTTCGCGTGCAGCCTGTGCGTCCACGCGGGCTTTTGCCAAATGCCGCGATGCAGCGAATTGACATGTGCCAAAAATTTCTGTTTAGACATACCCAACGCAATATTATTACTCACAGCGACTCATGAGGCCCCGACGATGCAAACGCAAAAAGACCGCCCCTGGCTGATCCGCACCTACGCAGGACACTCCACCGCCAAGGCCTCGAACGCGTTGTACCGGGGCAATCTGGCCAAAGGGCAGACCGGCCTTTCCGTCGCCTTCGATCTGCCCACCCAGACCGGGTATGACAGCGACCATGTTCTGGCGCGGGGTGAGGTCGGCAAAGTTGGCGTGCCTGTATCCCACCTGGGCGATATGCGCGCACTGTTCGACGAAATTCCGCTCGAGCAGATGAATACATCGATGACGATCAACGCCACGGCCCCGTGGTTGCTGGCGCTTTATATCGCCGTGGCCGAGGAACAGGGCGCGGATGTGTCCAAGCTGCAAGGCACGGTGCAGAACGACATCATCAAGGAATATCTGAGCCGGGGCACCTATATCTGCCCGCCCAAGCCCTCGCTGAAACTGATCACCGACGTTGCGGCCTATTGCTATACCAATGTTCCGAAATGGAACCCGATGAACGTGTGTTCCTATCACCTGCAAGAGGCCGGCGCGACGCCCGAGCAGGAACTGGCTTTTGCCCTCGCCACCGCCCAAGCGGTTCTGGACGGGCTCAAGGGTCAGGTCCCCGATGAAGATTTTCCAACCGTTGTCGGGCGTATTTCCTTCTTTGTGAATGCGGGTATCCGGTTCGTCACCGAGATGTGCAAAATGCGTGCCTTTGTCGAAATGTGGGATGAAATCTGTGAAAAACGCTATGGCGTGACAGACCCGAAAATGCGCCGTTTCCGGTACGGGGTTCAGGTCAATTCTCTGGGCCTGACGGAACAACAGCCTGAGAATAACGTTTACCGCATTCTGATCGAAATGCTCGCCGTGACCTTGTCGAAAAATGCCCGCGCCCGCGCGGTGCAATTGCCCGCCTGGAATGAAGCATTGGGCCTGCCCCGCCCGTGGGATCAGCAATGGTCAATGCGAATGCAGCAAATTCTGGCCTATGAAACCGATCTTCTGGAATACGGCGATCTGTTCGACAATAATCCGGTTGTCGATGCAAAGGTCGCCGAATTGAAAGAAGGCGCACGCGCCGAATTGGACAATCTCGAAAGTATGGGCGGCGCCATTTCGGCAATCGAATACATGAAATCCCGTCTTGTGGATTCAAATGCCGAACGTCTGAACCGCATCGAAGCAGGTGAAACGACCGTTGTTGGCGTCAACAAATTCACCACCACTGAACCCTCGCCTTTGATGAGCGAGGATGGCGGGATCATGGTGGTCGATCCCGCGGTTGAACAAGAACAGATCGACCGTTTGAACGGCTGGCGCGCCGAGCGGGACGACAATGCCGTTCAGGCGGCCCTGGCCGCGCTGCGCAATGCCGCCCGCAATGGTGAAAACGTCATGGAACCGTCCATCGCCGCCGCCAAGGCCGGCGTCACGACCGGGGAGTGGGCCGAAGAAATGCGTCAGGTTTTCGGCACCTATCGCGGCCCGACCGGAGTGTCGGGATCGGTATCGAACAAGACCGAAGGTCTGGACGACATTCGCGCCGCCGTCGATGCGGCCAGCGATGCGCTGGGCCGCCGGTTGAAATTCCTGGTGGGCAAGCCCGGCCTGGATGGCCATTCCAACGGCGCTGAACAGATTGCATTCCGCGCCCGCGACTGCGGCATGGATATTTCCTATGACGGCATTCGCATGACGCCCGAGGAAATCGTGACCGCTGCACAGGATGACAAGGCGCATGTGGTCGGTTTGTCGATCCTGTCAGGCAGCCATATTCCCTTGGTCGAAGACGTCATGACACGCATGAAAGCTGCCGGATTGGGCCATATTCCGGTTATTGTCGGTGGAATCATTCCGGAAGACGATGAAAAACGTCTGCGCGAAATGGGCGTTGCAAAAATCTATACGCCCAAGGACTTTGAGTTGAATACGATAATGATGGATATCGTTACGCTTGTGAATCCGGGATCAATTGCAGCGCAATAGAATTTTTTCTTCTGAAACAATGCATTATGACGCTGACATGCGTCATAACTCTCTGTTATCGATTTTCCTATTGCGTGCACTGGGGCCGCAATAACAATTGCAGGGAAATTAAATGGCGATTGATCTGAAGAATATGTCGCGCAAAGAGTTGCTGAAATTGCAGTCCGATATCGACAAGGCATTGGTTGCAGCCGAAGAACGCGAGCGGCGCGACGCATTGAAAGCCGCACAGGATGCAGCAGCAAAATTTGGTTATTCGCTTGATGACCTGGCCAATCCCGGAGATGGCCGCAAAAAGCGCCGTGCCAAGGGAAAACGCGCCAATGCCGCGCCCAAGTATCGCAATCCCGAAAATCCGGAACAGACCTGGTCGGGCATGGGGCGCAAACCACAATGGTTCCACGATGCCCTTGCCAACAAGGTCGACATCAAGGAGCTTGAGATCTGAGCGACCCTTGAGTTGAGCGAGATCTTTTGATGACCATCCATATCGGCGCCGCCCCCGGCGACATTGCAGAAACCGTTTTGTTGCCGGGCGATCCCTATCGCGCAAAATGGGCCGCCGAAACGTTCCTGAGCGACGTTCGCTGTATCAACGAGGTACGCGGGATGCTGGGGTTTACCGGCACCTGGAACGGCAACCGCGTGACAATTCAGGGCAGCGGCATGGGCATGCCGTCGCTGTCGATCTATGTGAACGAGTTGATCCGCGATTACGACGCAAAAACGCTGATCCGGATCGGGTCCTGCGGCGGGATGCAGGACAAGGTCAAGGTACGCGACGTGATCCTTGCCATGACGGCCAGCACCGTCAGCACGCCGTCCCGCGGAATTTTCCGTGAATTGCAGTTCGCGCCCTGTGCCGACTGGTCCCTTTTGCGCCGCGCGGCGCAAGCCGCCGAGGACAAGGGCACGCCGACCCACGTTGGCGGCATCTATTCATCCGATACGTTTTACGACGAACGCCCCGATCTGAATGAGCAGATGACGCGCCATGGCATCCTGGGGGTCGAGATGGAAGCGGCCGAGCTTTATACCCTTGCCGCACGCTTTGGCCGGCGCGCCTTGGCTGTGCTGACCGTCTCCGACCACCTGCTGACGGGCGACGCCCTGCCTTCGGATCAGCGGGAAACAAGCTTTGGCGACATGGTGGAAATCGCGCTGACAGCGGCGTTCGATTAACCCAGACCGTGGGAGCGGTCGTACCCGTTGACGGGTGGTGGCGCCCAGCCGGTGAGCGCGTTTCTGGCCGGTTCAAAGACCTCTACCAGCAGCGGATGACACGCGGCCGCATCACTTGAGTGTTCGGCGCTGCAATCGCCGCCCGGACAGGCGCTCAGGTTTCCGACCAGATCGATCTCGGCAAAAAACTCGATATGATCGCCGGGGCGGACCGGGCTGGCCTTCATGAAATATTGCCCGGTATCGCGGGTGAACCCGGTACACATGAACACGTTCAAAACATCATGCACCAGCGGTTCGGCCTGATCCGGCGTGACGCCCATATAATCGGCCAGGGATCGCGTCAGGTTGGAATGGCAACAATGGTGATACTGCCCGCCGGTCAGCAGGGTGTTGGTGTAAGGGTCACACCGCGTCCCGATGACGTCATGCACGGACCCGCCAAAGTCATCGATCCCGTACCAGCCCAGCGTATCGGCGACAACGGTCGCCATCGGGCGCAGGTATGGAAAGCTGGACCACATCCTGTCTCCGGTTGTTATGTGCGTCCCGTGCAGCGCGCGAGTCTTGCCGGAATAGAACCGCTCCGACAGATCCGCCCGCGCATGCAGGTTCAGATCTCCCACCTGTGGCCCTTCGACCGAGGTGATGCGAAAGAAATGTCCGGCCGGCACATCGAAACAGCGCGCCTCTCGCGGGGGAACAAGGGTTTCACCTGTCTTGCGCGCGGTGACACGCGCCGCCCCATAGAGCGCCAGATCGGGCTGTGGCAGGGTTTCTGGCGGATAGCAGATCACCGGCGCGACAGCGCGGCGGGCATCCGCATCATCAGGGCGTTTCATTGCGACCTCAGAGCGAGCAGGTTCAAAATTGCGATCTGCAATCTTTGGGTGCTTCCCTAGTCACTGTAAAGGCCTTGAACCGGCACGCCGAACCAAAGCCTTTTCGCGGCTTCGGTCTGCGCCACCATCGACCAGCCAGCCCGGGCGCCAAGAATTGATTTTTTCTGAACGGCGGCTGCGCGCGTGATGTGCTCACAGCCACCGAAAGATCTCAGATGGCCTGGTAATAGACCCAGGCCACCGAAGCGCCTTTTTCCACATCTGGCTGTTCAGCGCTGTAGAATTCAGGGGTGTAGTAGGCCCAGCCTTGTTCCAGATCAGCAAGAGCGCTGCGGGCTTTCTTGGTCGAGATTTTTGATTTGTTCATTGGGGGTACCTTTAATTACTCGTCAGGTTGCCTCCCATGACCTGATATATAGTCCCCGTGGCGCGTCGGAACACCTGGCATTATCTGCAACTGCGAAATGCGCTTGACGCAAAGCTGACCAAAGGGAAAGCGCCGCCCCAGCAGGACGGCGCTTCCAATTTCGATACAACGCAGGTCAGACCGTGCGTTCGACCATCATCTTCTTGATTTCTGCAATTGCCTTGGCCGGGTTCAGACCCTTGGGGCAGGTTTTGGTGCAGTTCATGATGGTGTGACACCGATACAGCTTGAACGGGTCTTCCAGACCATCCAGACGCTCGCCCGTGGCCTCGTCACGACTGTCGATGATCCAGCGATAGGCATGCAGCAACGCCGCCGGCCCAAGGTAGCGGTCGCCGTTCCACCAGTAGGATGGGCAGGATGTCGAACAGGATGCGCACATGACGCATTCATAAAGACCATCCAGCTTCTTGCGGTCCTCGATGGACTGCTTCCACTCTTTCGCGGGGCGGTTGGTCTTGGTCTCCAGCCAAGGCATGATGCTCGCGTGCTGAGCATAAAAATGCGTCAAATCCGGGATCAGGTCCTTGACCACCGGCATGTGGGGCAATGGATAGATTTTGACGTCGCCCTTGATCTCATCCAGACCATAGATACAGGCCAGCGTGTTGATCCCGTCGATGTTCATCGCGCAGGACCCACAGATGCCTTCGCGGCAAGACCGGCGGAAGGTGAGCGTCGGGTCGATCTCGTTCTTGATCTTGATCAGCGCGTCCAGAACCATCGGACCGCATTTGTCCATATCGACAAAATAGGTGTCCACGCGCGGGTTCTGCCCATCGTCCGGGTTCCAGCGATAGATCTGGAACTTGCGAACATTGGTTGCGCCATTCGCGTTTGGCCATGTTTTCCCCGTGGTCACGCGGGAGTTCTTGGGCAGGGTCAATTGGACCATCTGTGTCTCCTTGGCTCGGTCGCGCGTCGCGCGCTGTTGCGTTCCTTAGTCAGCCGCCTGTTCCGGGTCGATCCGGGTGGCAAACAGCTGTTGGTTTTCCTTGATCAGGGCGGCGATCTGCCGTCGGGCAGGCCGCGCCATCCCCAATCCGTTCATCTGCCGCATGAACTCCAGCGCGCCGGGGTTCAGGCTTTGGTTCAGGCGGCCTCTCAGAGGGGCCATCACGGCGATATCCGCGCCGCTGATCCCTGCGAATTCCAGCAACTGCTGTCCGGGCCGCTGGCTGTCGGGTTCGTCCTCCAGCCGAAAGAACCGGACCCTGTCTGCGCCCAGACGGGCGGTCAGATCGGCCCGCAACTGCTCCCAGCTGCCGCAATCGCGGGTTTCTTCCAGGAATTCCGCACGCGTGCGCGTGTAGTTGTCGGACTTCACCGCCTGGTTATAGACGCTGGGCTTCCAGCTCTGCATGTCGCGGGTATAGATCACGTAATCCGGCCGGATCGGCGCCAGGTGCCGCTCCAAAAGCGCGATGATCTTCGGCAGGGCCGGGTAGAGCGTGGTCACGCCCGACCGCCCTATCATCGCGCCCGCGATATTCTCGTGGCTGATGATGCAGGTACACTCAACGTCCAGAACCTGATCACGCACCGCCTGAATGGCCGCGATCAGCTTGGCCTCGTGCGTCTCCGGTTCCAGACTATAGAGCGCCGAAACACGCCCCAGCTCGCGGGTGGCAGAGCCTTTGACAGGGGTCAACACCTCAACCCGCCCGCGCAGCGCCTGGCCATTGTTCTGGACAAAGTGGTGGAACGAGGTCGAGCCGGTCTTCTGGGCACCGCAATGCACGATCACCCTCCGATCCGTCCCAATGTCGTTGTGTTCCGCCACTTGTCCGCGCTCCGACCTTAGAACGTCCGCGCCTTGGGCGCGATGGTCTTCAGGCTGATGCCGCCCTGCTCCTCGGTCGTAAGCGGGTCCTTGACCACGTCACGATAGCTCAGGGTGACCTTGTTGCCATCAAGGTGGGCGATCGTGTGCACGCGCCAGTTCTTGTCGTCACGCTCGGAAAAATCTTCGTGCGCGTGGGCGCCGCGGGATTCCTTGCGCGCCTCGGCCCCGGTGATCGTGGCCAGTGCGTTGGGCATCAGGTTGGTTAGTTCCAGCGTTTCCATCAGATCGCTGTTCCAGACCAGGCTGCGGTCAGTAACCTTGAGATCGCCCTGTTTCGCGGCAATGGCGTCCATCTTCTCGACACCCTCGGACAGGGTCTTCGAAGTCCGGAACACGGCGGCGTCGGCCTGCATCGTGCGCTGCATTTCCAGCCGCAATTCTGCGGTCGGGATGGCACCATCGGCATGGCGCAGACCGTCGAACCGGTCGAACGCCTTGTCGATGCTGGGCTGGTTCAGGGTCGGGTTGGACGCCTCGGCGTCCACCACTTTGCCCGCGCGGATCGCCGCGGCGCGGCCAAAGACCACAAGGTCAATAAGCGAGTTCGAGCCTAGGCGGTTGGCCCCGTGAACCGATGCACAGCCTGCCTCGCCCACGGCCATCAGGCCCGAAACGACGGCGTTCGGGTTGTCCTTGGTCGGGTTCAGAACCTCGCCCCAATAGTTGGTCGGGATACCGCCCATGTTGTAATGCACGGTCGGCAGAACCGGGATCGGTTCCTTGGTCACATCGACACCCGCGAAAATCTTGGCCGATTCCGAAATGCCCGGCAGACGTTCGGCCAGCGCCTCGGCCGGCAGATGCGACAGGTTCAGGTGGATGTGGTCGCCATGTTCGCCCACACCGCGACCTTCGCGGATTTCCATGGTCATCGACCGTGACACGTAATCGCGCGGTGCCAGATCCTTGTAGGTCGGGGCATAGCGTTCCATGAACCGCTCGCCCTCTGAGTTGGTCAGATATCCGCCCTCGCCGCGCGCACCTTCTGTGATCAGGCAGCCCGATCCATAGATGCCGGTGGGGTGAAACTGAACGAATTCCATGTCCTGCAGGGCCAGGCCCGCACGGGCCACCATGCCGCCGCCATCACCGGTGCAGGTATGGGCCGATGTCGCGCTGAAATAGGCGCGGCCATATCCGCCCGTGGCCAGAACGACCATCTTGGCGTTGAACACGTGCATTGTGCCATCGTCCAGCTTCCAGCAGACGACACCCTGACAGACACCATCATCCGACATGATCAGGTCGATGGCGAAGTATTCGACGTAGAATTCCGCGTTGTTCTTCAGCGACTGGCCATACAGCGTGTGCAGAATGGCGTGGCCGGTCCGGTCGGCCGCGGCGCAGGTGCGCTGCACCGGGGGGCCTTCACCGAATTCGGTGGTATGCCCGCCAAAGGGACGCTGGTAAATCTTGCCCTCTTCGGTGCGGCTGAACGGAACGCCATAGTGTTCCAGTTCGTAAACCGCCTTGGGGGCCTCGCGCGCCAGATATTCCATCGCGTCGGTGTCACCCAGCCAGTCGGACCCTTTGACCGTGTCATACATATGCCACTGCCAGTTGTCGGGGCCCATGTTGGACAGCGACGCGGCGATGCCGCCCTGCGCCGCAACGGTGTGCGAGCGGGTCGGAAAAACCTTGGTCACGCAAGCAGTCCGCAAGCCCTGTTCAGCCATGCCCAGCGTTGCGCGCAGACCGGCGCCGCCGGCCCCGACCACTACCACGTCATAGTCGTGGGTTTCGTATTCGTAAGAAGCCATTCTTCAGCGTCTCCCGTTCGGAGTTAAAGCGCAATGCGCGCGATGGCGAAAACACCAGTCGCTGCTGCGGCATAGGACAGGCAGATCATCGCGATGATCAAAACTTTCTGCATGGTTCCGTGAACATAGTCCTCGATCAGAACCTGCACACCGTCCTTGAAGTGCATGAAGCCGACAACGATGGTCAGCGCCGCCACGATAGCCGGGAAAGGACGTTCGAAATAGGCGATCACGTCGGCATGCGGTTCGCCCAGCATCGGACCAAATGTGAACAGAAACAGCGGGATCAGCACCAACAGGGCGACCGAGCTGACCTTCATGGCCCAGAAATGTGCAACCCCGGATTTGGCCGAGCCCATGCCGACGGCACGTTTGCGATCAGTCAGGTAACGCATGTGTCCGTCTCCTCTCAGGAAATTACAAGCAGGGTCAGCGCCGTAAGCAGGACAGACCCGCCCAGAACCGCATAGCCCAGTTTTTCAGCTGTCGGCAGATCAAGCCCGACCGCGTTGTCCCAGATCAGGTGCCGGATACCTGCCAGAGTGTGATACCACAGACCCAGCAGGGACAGCGACATGATCACGTCCCCGAACCAGCTGGTGATCCAGCCATCCGCGATGGCGTAGTACTCAGGCGATGTTGAGGCTGCCAGAAACCACCAGACGATCAGAAGGGCGGCCAACAACATGGCATTGCCTGTGATACGTGTCAGGATGGACGTGATCGACGTCAACTGTGGACGGTAGATCGACAGATGCGGCGAAAGCGGGCGATTGCCCCGATTGACATCGGCCATGGTGGCTCCTTTTCCGGTTGGCTGAGGATGTTATTAAAGCTTTTTTCCATCCTGTCACGGGTTGAGCACCAAAATAGGCGCGGTTTTTTGGCGCGATTTGCGCGAAATCCGGTTATGTGATCACATGACCACAAGGCGTGATCACATTACAGCGCTAACACAATCCCGTTGGAAATGCGCAGGTTGATATTACCAAATCGTTCAGGAGAAATCCGAATCCCGCATTCAGTGTTCCTTGTCTGCCCGTGTGGTCACATATCCGAAATTTCCGTTCTTCAATCCGCGCGCGCTGTTTGTTGCGTCACTTCCCGCAGGAGTTTTTTCCTGATGCGGTCGGGATAGTCCTTATAATCGCCCGCGGTCACAACAAACGCGCCCTCGCCCACGATCACGTTTTCATAGAAATAGCCCGTTAAATCGGGTTCGCTGGCTTCGATCGCTATGGCGTTCACGACGATACCAGCCATTTTAAGTTGTCCGCGCACCTCGCCCGGCGGGATACCTTCGTTGGACAGCCCATCCCCCGAAAGATCGATTAGCAGGCGTTCGCAATGGGACACGGCCGGGAACTGGTTCATCGTATGCACCAGCGCCTCGCCGATGGCGGTCGAGTAATTGCGCCACAGCCGGGGGTCCTGTTCGATGCGGTCGGCCAGCGTATCCAGTGCCGTAAAACTTTCGATCCGGGTCCAGGGGATGGTGACGCTGGCCCGGGTTGTCCCAGTCCATTGCACCAACAGCACCTGCGCCTGTGCGCGCACCAACGCTTCGGAAACCAGGGGATCCCGCAGCGCAGTGGCCAGCCCGTACATCTGGATCCGGTATTCACCGGCATCGACCGAGCCGGACACATCGACCGCGAGCGCAAGCGCGAGGTCGCAGGCCAGTGCCGGGCCAGTCAGGCAGGTGGAGAAAAAGGACAGCAGCCATCGCATGCGACAACCTTAGCAACAGAGGCCCGGTTGTCCCATCACGTTGCGGTCAGATCAGACCGGCATCAGCGCCCAATAGTCCAGGTCCAGCAGGACCTCGGGGAGGTATTTACCATCCTCGCCCCTGAGATTGAACGGATCGCCGCCCTTGGTCGCCACAAGGCGCAGGCGAATGGCGCCAACGCCCGGGGCCGACGTTTCGGCCTTGTCCAGAACCTCGGACCACGCTTTGACCGTATCACCCGAGAAACAGGGGTTCGCGTGCGCGCCCGCGTTCAACCCGACGATCATCTGCGCATTCGCCAGACCGTTGAAGGACAGCGCGCGCGCCATCGAAATCACGTGCCCCCCATAAATCAGGCGCTGGCCGTCAGGGCGGAAGGTCGCATCGAAATGCACCTTGGCCGTGTTTTGCCACAGGCGCGTAGCGATCATGTGTTCGGCCTCTTCGATGGTGACACCATCGACGTGGTCGATCTGTTCACCGACTTCATAATCGCCCCAGCGATGCGCCTCGCCCGCAAGATCGAAATCGTAATTGGTGAAATCCAGCCCTTCGGGAATGACCAGTTGATCGGCGGCCACGGCCTTGGCCAGGTCCGGCACAACCGTGTCCGGCGCAGGTGCATCCAGGTTGTTCTTGCGCACCATCACCCAGCGGCAATATTCCATCACCGCCTCGTCACGCTGGTTCATGCCGCGCGTGCGCACATAGACCACGCCGGTTTTCCCGTTCGAGTTTTGCTTGAGCCCGATGACCTCGGATTCCGACCGCAATGTATCGCCCGGGTAAACCGGTTTCAGCCAACGGCCTTCGCCATAGCCAAGGTTGGCAACCGCGTTCAGCGATACGTCCGGAACGGTTTTGCCAAAAACAACGTGGAACGCGGCCAGATCGTCAATCGGGCTGGCGGGCAGGCCGCTGGCCTGTGCAAACGCATCCGAAGAATAGAGCGCGTGACGCGCAGGGTAGAGCGCATGATACAGCGCCCGTTCGCCCCCCGACACGGTGCGCGGCACCGCATGTTTCAGAACCTGACCCACAGAGTAATCTTCGAAAAACCGGCCCGGATTGGTCTTGGCCATTTACTGTTCTCCCAGTTTCATGTCGGGGCTGTAGTCGCCCGAAATCTGTTTCGTCACGGCCTGCCCACAGCGCATCACACCGCGGGCCGCGTCAAAGGCATAGGTGGGCGGCCCGTGCAGGACCCACCCCTTGGCCAGCGCATCGCTGACCTTGTGGCAAAAGGCCGAGGTGTCGTCCTCGGTCAGGAAGCGATAGATCGTATTCATGACGGGAACGGCCAGACGCCCAGCCCGATATGAATGCCGGCCACGACCGCAAAAACGACGGCCGTGATGACGGCCAGAACGGCGATCTTGCGGCTCGGCGCCTTGGGCGGCGGGGTCCAGTCGGGTTCGGCCTTGTTGATGACGATCAATTCGACCACGGCCCAGGCCATCATGCCGCCAAACAGGATGATCGACGCCAGATCACCGTTCACCAGAAGGTGCGCCAGCGCCCAGATTTTTACGGCTGTCAGTTGCGGGTGCCGAATGCGGGTGGCCGGCCAGACCTTGCCGCCCTTGATCTCGCTCGATCCGAAGACCCAGACCGCAAACAGCATCAGCGTATTGTTGATATGCACCATGAAGGATGGCGGCGCCCAGACGTGGATGAAGTCGGCCCAGCGGTACCCCAGCACCATCAGCACGAGAGAGGCAAACAGGACCAGGGCCACCAGACCCTTGCCCGCGTCGCCCATCGCGGCGCGGCGTTCGGGCATCACCCGCTTGAAAAGGTGTGCGGCAAACCACAGCGCAATGCCCAGTACGAGAAGAATCATCTCAGCCCCCAAAGAATGTGAAAGATTTTCACATACACCTTATTCTGACAGTTGGGAAATCATCTCGGCCTTGGCCAGAATTTCGCGGGCGGTGGCCACGTGCAGGTTCTCGACGATCTTGCCATCGACAACGGCAACGCCCTGCCCTGCCGCTTCGGTTTCCTCGAACGCGGCGATCTGGCGGCGGGCCAGGTCGATTTCCGCCTCGGACGGGGCAAAGGCGGTATTGGTCACGGTCACCTGCGCCGGATGGATCAGCGTCTTGCCATCGAACCCCATGTCGCGCCCCTGCGCACATTCAATCGCCAGTCCTTCGTCGTCCTTGTAGGCGTTATAGACACCATCCACGATCACGACGCCTTCGGCCTTGGCCGCCAGCAGGCACAGGCCCAGCGCGGTTATCATCGGTTCGCGATCCGCGCGGAACCGCGTTTGCAGTTCCTTGGCCAGATCGTTGGTCCCCATCACCATGCCCTGCAGTTTCGGGTGCGCCGCGATTTCGGCGGCATGCAACATGCCGCGCGGGGTTTCCATCATTGCCCAGATTGGCATATCGCCGGTGATCGTGCCCAATTCCTCGACATGCGCCGCCCGATCGACCTTGGGCAGCAGCACGGCATCGGCGTCCATATCGCGCACAGCCTCGGCATCGGCGCGGCCCCATTCGGTATCCAGCCCGTTGATTCGGACGATTTTCAGGCGCTGACCATATCCACCCTCACTCAGCGCGGCTTTCAGCGTTTCGCGCGCGTTGTTTTTTTCGTCCGGCGTCACCGCGTCTTCGAGATCAAAAATGATGGCATCGACCGGCAGGCCACGGGCCTTGTCCAACGCGCGTTCCTTGGACGCGGGAATATAAAGGACTGAGCGATAGGGGCGGCTGCGCGGGTCCATCTTGATCTCCTGAGTTATATTGTTGCGCGGAAAGGGCCATTATTTTGCGGAAAATTCAAGGCCAAAATCGCCGCGACGCAGCATTACCACGGTGACGCCTCGGGAGACCGGCTGCGCGCACGACACATTAACCATTCTTAAGCATCTGCTTGGCAGTGTTTTTGCTGTCGAACCCGAACAGGACGGCCGCCTTGGCTGGGCCACCAAATACGCGGGCAGCGGTTTCGATACCTGAAGGCACTGGGCCGTCCGGCCGGCGCACCGGGAAACCGGCGGGCCTGACCGGGCGGGCGGCCCCAGACGAAAAGGCAAACCCCATGATGAAGACAATGTTCAAAATGACGATGGGCCTAGGAATCATGGCGCTGGCGGCCACTCAGGTTTCAGCGCAACAGGCCCGCAACTGCGCCCCGCGCGACGTTGTGGTTCAGCGGCTTGCGGACGGATATGGCGAAACACGCCAGAGCCTCGGGTTGGGCGAACAAGGCGCTATGGTCGAAGTGTTCGCCTCGACCGAAACCGGCACCTGGACGATTACAGTGACCACCGCCAACGGCTTGACCTGTCTTGTCGCGTCTGGCCAGTCCTTTGAAACCCTGGCCGAGGCGCTGCCGCCGCAGGGCAAAGACGCCTGAACACCGGCCTAGCCTGACGCCCGAAAACTGTTTGGGCGTCAGGTCAAAGCATCCCAGATCAGTTTGCATCCAGTGACGCCCAGCAGAACATAAGTTACGCCAAAATAAAGCCGCTCGGGGATGCGCCGATGGGCCACAACGCCCAGCCACGCGCCGACCAGGGCAAAAGGGGCCAGCGCCAGATTGGCGGTGGCCGTTGTGGTCGTGAACATGCCCAGCAGTGCATAAGGTATGAACTTGGCGATGTTGATTGCCCAAAAGGTCAAAACCGTCGTGGCCTGGTACCGGGTTTTGTCCAGGCCTTGTGACAACAGGTATACGGCCACGGGCGGGCCGCCCGCGTGACTGACAAAGCTGGTGAACCCCGCCGCCAACCCGGCCGCAGCGCCCGCGCCGGTGGGCAGGCGTCGGGACAGTGGACGGATCAGCCCACCCCGTTGCGCCAGTTGCCAGCCCACAAAGGCGATGCAGATCACCCCGATCATCAGTCGAAACACATCCGGATCTGTCTGTTTATAAAGCCAGGCACCAAGAACCACGCCGGGTAAAGCCCCTAGGATCAAAATCCGCGCTTCCGGCCAGCTCCATTTTTTCCAATAGGGGCGGAGAGTTGCGAAATCGATCAGCATCAGGAGCGGCAACATCACCGCCAACGCCACCCCCGGATCGAAGAAAACCGCCAGAATCGACGCCGACGCAAAGGCCGCCCCCGAGCCAAAACCGCCCTTCGAGATGCCCGCGAACATCGCTGCCGGGGCTGCAACTGCGAAAAATGCCCAGTCCAATTCCAACATGCTGACGCCCCGTAACCCGTTCAGGTAGCACCGGTTTAGCCCAAAGGGCGGCACGTTGACAGCGCCCTTGACACTGCATGCCGCAACGCAGAACTCTTGCGCGCAGCGGCGTAAGGCACTAGGCAACGCGCAAATTTCATCGGACCGGAGAAAAATCCAATGGCCAGACCCAAAATCGCGCTGATCGGCGCAGGTCAAATCGGCGGCACCCTTGCCCATCTCGCTGCGATCAAAGAACTCGGCGATGTAGTCCTGTTTGATATTGCCGAAGGAACACCCGAAGGCAAAGCGCTCGACATTGCGGAATCGGGCCCCTCGGAAGGGTTTGACGCGACGCTGAAAGGCACCCAAAGCTATGCCGACATCGCAGGTGCGGACGTCTGCATCGTCACCGCCGGTGTTCCCCGCAAACCGGGGATGAGCCGCGACGACCTGCTGGGCATCAACCTTAAGGTCATGAAATCGGTCGGCGAAGGCATCCGTGACCACGCCCCGAACGCATTCGTCATCTGTATCACCAACCCGCTGGACGCAATGGTCTGGGCCCTGCGTGAATTTTCGGGTCTGCCGCATGAGAAGGTTTGCGGCATGGCCGGCGTTCTGGACAGCGCCCGTTTCCGCCACTTCCTGGCGACTGAATTCAACGTTTCCATGCGCGACGTCACCGCGTTTGTTCTGGGCGGTCACGGCGACACGATGGTCCCGCTGGCGCGCTATTCGACCGTTGCCGGCATCCCCCTGCCCGACCTGGTCGACATGGGTTGGACCACGCAGGAAAAGATGGACAGCATCATTCAGCGCACCCGTGATGGCGGCGCCGAGATCGTTGGCCTGCTGAAAACCGGCAGCGCGTTCTATGCGCCCGCCACCAGCGCCATCGAAATGGCTGAGGCCTATCTGAAAGACCAGAAACGTGTTCTGCCCTGTGCCGCCTATGTTGACGGTGCCCTGGGTCTGAAAGGCATGTATGTGGGCGTGCCCACCATCATCGGCGCCGGCGGCATCGAACGTGTCATCGACATCAAGATGACCAAGGACGAACAGGCAATGTTCGACAGTTCGGTCAACGCGGTCAAAGGACTGGTCGAGGCGTGCAAAGGCATCGACAGCTCGCTAGCCTGAGCCCGAGACTTGTAATTGCAAATTCGAAGAGAGCGTCCCAATCGGGGCGCTCTTTTTCGATGAAGCGAACGGCGCTGCCCGACCTGTCAACCACTCCGGGAATCGCTCACCGCCATTGGATCGATGCAGGAAATCGCCGATCTCCAAGCATTTGCGCAAGTTTGTGATCACACTTTTTAAGACCGTGATCACAAATGTCGTTTTTTGTTCAAAAACACTCCCCCGATGCAAAAAACTGGTTTAACTGCGTATAAACCGGGTCCGTATACCCACACTTAAACGCAGTTAGACGGGACAGCTTTTATGAACATCCACGAATATCAGGCAAAAGCCCTGCTTCGCAGCTATGGCGCTCCGGTTTCGGACGGGCGTGTCGTGCTCAAGGCCGAAGACGCCAAAACCGCCGCCGGCGAACTGGACGGCCCTCTGTGGGTGGTCAAGGCCCAAATCCACGCCGGTGGACGCGGCAAGGGCAAGTTCAAAGAGGCTGACGCCGGCGACAAAGGCGGTGTGCGCCTGACCAAATCGGTCGAGGAAGCCGCCCAGGAAGCCAAGAAAATGCTGGGCCGCACCCTGGTCACGCACCAGACCGGCCCTGTCGGCAAACAGGTCAACCGCATCTACATCGAAGACGGCAGCGGTATTGAAACCGAACTGTACCTCGCCCTGCTGGTCGACCGTCAGACCAGCCGCGTCAGCTTTGTCTGCTCGACCGAGGGCGGCATGGATATCGAAGAGGTCGCCGCCAGCACGCCGGATAAAATCCTGTCGTTCAGCGTCGATCCCGCGACCGGGTACCAGGGGTTCCACGGCCGCCGCATCGCATTCTCTCTGGGTCTGAAAGGTCCGCAGGTCAAACAATGCGTTGCCCTGATGGGTCAGCTTTACAAGGCCTTCATCGAAAAAGACATGGAGATGCTGGAAATCAACCCTCTGATCGTGACCGATGCTGGCAACCTCAAGGTGCTGGATGCCAAGGTTTCCTTTGATGGCAACGCCGTCTACCGCCACGCCGATGTGGCAGAACTGCGCGACACCACCGAAGAAGACCCCAAGGAACTGGAAGCGTCGAAATACGACCTGAACTATATCGCTCTGGACGGTGAAATCGGCTGCATGGTGAACGGCGCCGGTCTGGCCATGGCGACCATGGACATCATCAAACTTTACGGTGCCGAGCCTGCCAACTTCCTCGACGTGGGCGGCGGTGCAACCAAGGAAAAAGTGACCGAAGCGTTCAAGATTATCACCTCGGACCCGAACGTAAAAGGCATCTTGGTGAACATCTTTGGCGGCATCATGCGCTGTGACGTCATCGCCGAGGGCGTCGTCGCCGCGGTGAAAGAAGTTGGCCTGCAGGTTCCGCTGGTTGTGCGCCTTGAGGGCACCAACGTCGAAGCGGGCAAGGAGATCATCAACACATCCGGCCTGGACGTGATTGCCGCCGACAACCTGTCGGATGGCGCCGAAAAGATCGTGAAAGCGGTCAAAGGTTAATCGTAGGGTGGGTGAGACACCCCACCTTTCCCTATGAACAGATTTTAAGGAGTACGCCAAAATGGCAGTCCTCATCGACGAAAACACCAAAGTCATCTGTCAGGGCCTCACCGGCTCGCAGGGGACATTCCACACCGAACAGGCCATCGCCTATGGCACCAAGATGGTCGGCGGTGTGACCCCCGGCAAAGGTGGCCAGAAACATCTGGACCTGCCGGTTTTCAACTCGGTCCACGAGGCCAAACATGTAACCGAAGCCAACGCATCGGTGATCTATGTGCCGCCCCCCTTTGCCGCAGACTCGATCCTCGAAGCAATCGACGCCGAAATGGAACTGATCGTCTGCATCACCGAAGGCATCCCGGTTCTGGACATGATGAAGGTCAAGCGCGCGCTGGAGGGGTCCAAATCCCGCCTGATCGGCCCGAACTGCCCCGGTGTCATCACACCTGACGCCTGCAAGATCGGCATCATGCCCGGCCACATCCACAAACGTGGGTCGGTCGGCGTCGTGTCCCGCTCGGGCACCCTGACGTATGAGGCGGTGAAACAGACCTCTGACATCGGTCTGGGTCAGTCCTCGGCCGTTGGTATCGGTGGTGACCCGATCAAGGGCACCGAACATATCGACGTCCTGGACATGTTCCTGGACGACGACGAAACCCAGTCGATCATCATGATCGGCGAAATCGGTGGCTCCGCCGAAGAAGAAGCCGCCGAATTCCTGGCCGAGCAACGCAAAAAAGGCCGCTGGAAACCAACCGCTGGCTTTATCGCCGGGCGCACGGCGCCTCCGGGCCGTCGCATGGGCCACGCCGGTGCCATCGTCGCCGGTGGCAAAGGTGGTGCCGAGGACAAGATCGAAGCGATGAAATCCGCTGGTATCATTGTCGCCGACAGCCCGGCGGGTCTGGGCGAGGCGGTTCTGGAGGCAATTGGGTGATCGCGACTTCGAAGCGCGAAAGGCGTTTCGAAACGCCTTGCTACGCGAATTCCAGTTCGCGTGGCCGCGCCGCCCAGCGGCGCGGCAAAGGGCCTTTGATGGCCCTATCCCTTTTTCTCTTTTCAGCCGGAATAGCGTTCGGTTCCAACACAGCGCAGGCGCAGGTCGCGCTCAGCTTGCCTGAAAACGGATTGCCCGCTGTGCCCGCCGAACGGGCGGTTGCGTTGTTCGATGCTATCTGCGGAAAGTCTTTGCCAAATTTCGCCAAGGCAAAACGTATCGCAGCCACCAATGGGCTGACGCAATCCGCGGCTGGTGGCGCCGTACACAGCACTCGGGATAACCTTGCATTTCGGCTGGAAGCCGGACCCGGGGTGGGGAAATCCTGCGTTCTGATCTTTGAAACCAAATCCAAAGAGCGAGCGATCCTGCGAGCCTTGAAGGCTCTTAATTCCGGCAATACTCTCGCTAAGAGAAACGGCGACATGCACGGGCTCTATCAGGGCCGACCTGCAGTCTTTTTCGAAACGGGCCCGCTCCGTCTGCCCGGCGTCCAACTTCACATCCTGACAATGTGGTCCGAAAGGTAATCCCATGACCGACCAATCCCCCAACGACCAGTTCCACGCCTCCTCCTTTATGCAGGGGCATAATGCGGAGTATCTGGAGCAGTTATATGCCCAGTTCGCCAATGATCCCAATGCGGTCGACGCGGCATGGGCCGAGTTTTTCCGACAATTGGGCGATGCCGAACTGGACGTCAAAGCCGAGGCACAGGGCCCCAGTTGGGCCCGCACCGATTGGCCGCCCCAGCCGGGCGACGACCTGACCGCCGCGCTGACCGGCGAATGGGCCGCCCCCGTTGAGGAGACCAAGGCCGCTGGCAAAAAGATTGCCGCCAAGGCCGCCGCTGCGGGCACCGAGGTTTCCGAAGAACAGGTCAAGCGGGCCGTTCTTGATTCCATCCGGGCACTGATGCTGATCCGGGCTTATCGTATCCGGGGCCATCTGGTGGCTGACCTTGATCCGCTGGGCATGCGCGACCAGACCCCCCACCCCGAGCTTGATCCAAAGACATACGGCTTTACTGAGGCCGACATGGATCGCCCGATCTTCATCGATAATGTCCTGGGTCTGCAGCTCGCCTCGATGCGCCAGATCATCGAGATCGTCAAACGCACCTATTGCGGCACTTTTGCGCTGCAGTACATGCACATTTCCAACCCGGAAGAGGCCGGTTGGCTGAAAGAGCGGATCGAGGGTTTTGGCAAGGAAATCGCCTTTACCCGCGAGGGGCGCAAAGCGATCCTGAACAAGATGGTCGAGGCCGAAGGGTTCGAAAAGTTTCTGCATGTGAAATACATGGGCACCAAACGTTTTGGCCTTGATGGCGGCGAAAGCCTGATCCCCGCCATGGAGCAGATCATCAAACGCGGTGGCGCGCTGGGTCTGAAAGAGATCGTGATCGGCATGCCCCACCGCGGCCGTCTGAGCGTTCTGGCCAATGTGATGGGCAAACCCTATCGCGCCATTTTCAACGAATTTCAGGGCGGCAGCTTCAAACCCGAGGATGTGGATGGTTCGGGCGACGTGAAATACCACCTCGGTGCCAGTTCCGACCGGGAATTTGACGGCAACGTCGTGCACCTGTCCCTGACCGCGAACCCCAGCCACCTCGAGGCCGTGAACCCCGTCGTTCTGGGCAAGGCCCGCGCCAAGCAGGATCAGTTGAACGATGCCGACCGCACACAGGTGCTGCCCATTCTTTTGCACGGGGACGCGGCCTTTGCCGGTCAGGGAGTCGTTGCCGAAGGCTTTGGCCTGTCGGGTCTGAAAGGGCACAAAACCGGCGGGACGATGCACATCATCGTGAACAACCAGATCGGGTTCACCACCGCGCCGCATTTCTCACGCTCGTCCCCCTATCCGACGGACATCGCGCTGATGGTCGAGGCCCCGATTTTCCACGTGAACGGGGACGACCCCGAGGCGGTTGTACACGCCGCCAAGGTGGCCACCGAATTCCGTCAGAAATTCCACAAGGACGTGGTCATCGACATCTTCTGCTATCGCCGGTTCGGCCATAACGAAGGCGACGAGCCCATGTTCACCAACCCGGTGATGTACAAGCGGATCAAGACGCACAAAACCACGCTCAGCCTATATACCGAGCGTCTGGTTCAGGATGGACTGATCCCCGAGGGCGAGATCGAGGATATGAAGGCCGCGTTCCAGTCGCACCTGAACGAAGAGTTCGAGGCCGGCAAGGATTACAAACCCAACAAGGCTGATTGGCTGGATGGGCGCTGGTCGCATCTGGACAAGAACAAAGAGGACTATGTGCGCGGCACGACCGAAATCGCCCCGGAAACGATGAGCGAAGTCGGCGATGCGCTGACCCGTGTCCCCGACGGTTTCCCGATGCACCGAACGGTCGGTCGCCTGCTGGATGCCAAGAAAGAGATGTTCACGTCAGGAAACGGATTTGACTGGGCCACCGGCGAATCACTGGCCTTCGGCTCGCTTCTGACCGAGGGCTATCCCGTGCGGCTGGCCGGTCAGGATGCCGCCCGCGGCACATTCAGCCAGCGCCATTCGGCCGTGATCAATCAGGAAACTGAAGAACGCTATTTCCCGCTGAACAATATCCGCGCGGGTCAGGCCCAGTACGATGTCATCGATTCGATGCTGTCGGAATACGCCGTGCTCGGGTTCGAATATGGCTACTCCCTGGCGGAACCCAACGCGCTGGTCCTGTGGGAGGCACAGTTTGGCGATTTCGCCAACGGTGCGCAGATCATGTTCGACCAATTCATCAGCTCGGGCGAAAGCAAATGGCTGCGCATGTCTGGTCTTGTGGTGCTGCTGCCCCACGGGTTCGAAGGGCAAGGCCCCGAACACTCCTCCGCCCGTCTGGAGCGGTTCCTGCAGATGTGCGGTCAGGACAACTGGATCGTGGCCAACTGCACGACCCCGGCCAACTATTTCCACATCCTGCGCCGCCAGATTCATCGCAGTTTCCGCAAGCCGCTCATTCTGATGACGCCCAAGTCGCTGTTGCGTCACAAGCTGGCGATCAGCTCGACGGAAGATTTCACAACCGGGTCCAGCTTCCACCGGGTTCTGTGGGACGATGCGGAAAAGGGCAATTCGGATACCAAGCTGGTCGCCGACAAAAAGATCAAGCGCGTCGTGATGTGTTCGGGCAAGGTCTATTACGACCTGCTGGAAGAGCGTGACGCCCGCGGCATCGACGACATCTATCTGCTGCGTGTCGAACAGTTCTACCCGTTCCCGGCCATCAGCCTGGTCAAGGAACTGGAACGCTTCAAGGGCGCGGAAATGGTCTGGTGCCAGGAAGAGCCAAAGAACCAGGGGGCCTGGACGTTCATCGAACCCAACATCGAATGGGTCCTCAACCGCATCGGCGCAAAACATCAGCGCCCGGCTTACGTGGGCCGCGCCACATCGGCGTCTCCCGCAACCGGCCTGGCAAGTCAGCACAAAGCACAACAATCAGCCCTCGTGAACGATGCGCTGACCATCGAAGGAAAGTAAGTCATGACAATCGAAGTCCGTGTCCCGACTTTGGGGGAATCCGTCACCGAAGCCACCGTTGCCACCTGGTTCAAGAAACCCGGCGATGCGGTCGCGGTGGATGAAATGCTGTGCGAACTGGAAACCGACAAGGTCACCGTCGAAGTGCCCAGCCCATCTGCCGGCACGATGGGTGAAATCGTCGCCGCCGAAGGCGAGACCGTGGGCGTTGATGCCCTGCTGGCAACCATTTCGGAAAGTGGCGAAGCCGCCGCACCGGCACCGGCCAAATCGGCGCCGGCTGCCAAAGCCGCCTCCACAGCCGCCGCTGAAGGTGGCGCAAGCACCGACGTCATGGTCCCCACCCTGGGTGAATCCGTGACCGAGGCGACGGTGTCCAGCTGGTTCAAATCCGTCGGCGACAGCGTCGCGCAGGACGAAATGCTGTGCGAGCTGGAAACCGACAAGGTCAGCGTCGAGGTTCCGGCCCCGGCCGCTGGCATTCTGACCGAAATCACCGCTCCCGAGGGCACCACCGTCGATGCCTCTGCCAAGCTGGGCGTAATTTCCGGTTCAGGTGCGGCGGCCGCTCCGGCAGCTCCGGCTGAGGCCCCGGCCCCTGCGGCGGCCCCCGCGACCGGTGGCAAGGACGTCGCCAATGCCCCGTCGGCTGAAAAGGCGATGGCTGAATCCGGTCTGACCGCCGATCAGGTCACCGGAACCGGCCGCGATGGACGCATCATGAAAAGCGACGTTCAGGCCGCTGTCGCCGCCGGCAAAACGCAAACGGCCGCGTCCCCCGCCCCGGCAGCTGCCGCGCCGCGCGCTCCGGTCCCCGCCGATGACGCCGCCCGCGAGGAACGGGTCAAGATGACCCGCCTGCGCCAGACCATCGCCCGCCGTCTGAAGGACAGCCAGAACACGGCCGCGATGCTGACCACCTATAACGAGGTGGACATGACCGAGGTCATGGCCCTGCGCAGCCAGTACAAGGACCAGTTCGAAAAGAAGCATGGCGTGCGCCTCGGCTTCATGTCCTTCTTCACCAAGGCCTGCTGCCACGCCCTGAAAGAGGTGCCCGAGGTCAACGCCGAAATCGACGGCACCGACATCGTCTACAAGAACTTTGTCCACATGGGCGTCGCTGCGGGCACCCCTACGGGCCTTGTGGTTCCGGTCATCCGCGACGCGGATTCGATGTCCTTCGCCGACATTGAAAAGGCGATTGCCGAAAAAGGCCGCCGCGCCCGCGATGGCAAACTGTCGATGGCGGAAATGCAGGGCGGCACCTTCACCATCTCGAATGGCGGCGTCTATGGCTCGCTGATGTCCTCGCCCATCCTGAACCCGCCACAATCGGGCATTCTGGGCATGCATAAAATTCAGGACCGCCCCATGGCCATCAATGGCCAGGTCGTGATCCGCCCAATGATGTACCTCGCGCTGTCCTACGATCACCGCATCGTCGACGGCAAAGGCGCTGTGACCTTCCTCGTGCGGGTCAAAGAGGCGCTGGAGGACCCGCGCCGGTTGCTGATGGATCTTTGATGGTCAATCCGTTGATCCAACTGGCGAGGGAACCGCGCTGGCTCGCCTTCGGTTTTGGCCTTATCGGGCTATTATTGAAGGCGGGGTTTGCGCCCTTCATTGCTTTTGGCGGTCAAGGCGGCTGGCCTTCCTTGAAGTCGCTCGCCGAACTCAATCAGGCTAACCCCTATTTTGTGCCGCTGGCTCTTGGCGTCTTTCTGGCCGCAAAGAACAGGCCGGCGGCGTTCTGGCTGTTCGCGCTTGCCGCGGTCTATCGGGTGGACGACGTCATCCGGATCTTCAGCCCGTCCTTTCACTACAGTGCGGGCTTCCAGTTTTTTGGCTACGCCTACAGGATCGTTGACATCGCGGCTCCCTTCGCCGCCGCGGTCTTTGCGGCGAAAGCCTTCCCTCCCTTCCGGCAAGCAGGTGGGCATGCATCAAACCCGTTGCAGCTTGGCCTTTTTGGCGCGCTCTTGTTCGCGCTGGTAATTTACTGGTTCCAGCCGCCGACCCTGATCGAAAGGGTCATTGAACGCGGCGGCTCAACGCTGGGAAATCTTGCGTTGCTTCGGTGGACGCTTCAGCCCACACTCGTCGCGTTGACGCTGGCCATTCTGGCCGCGCGACAGCGTTCGACAGCGGTTAGCTGGATCTCGGCAGTTGCCATGCTGCTGCTGCTCAACCCCATGCTCGCCAATATCAATCTGGTTGGCAGATTTGGCTTTGGCGCCGCGAACTTGGGCCTTTGGTCCTGTGCCGTTGCGGCAGCTGCGGCGCTGGCCCTTAGCATCCAGATCGGGCAGAAGGCCCAGGTCCAGTCATGACCCCCGAACTCACCGCCCTCGCCCTCGCCGGTCTGTTGCAGGCCGTCCAGTTCTGCCTGTTCTCGGTCTCGGCCAATCTGCAGGTCGGCCCCAAGGTTGCCCTTGGCCCCCGGGACAAGCCGGTCCACCTGACCGGTCTCGCGGGCCGGATGCAGCGGGCGATGAACAACCATTTCGAAGGCCTGATCCTGTTTGGCATCGCCTGCACCGTGATCACGCTTTCAAATCAGTCCACCCCACTCACAACCGGATGCGCCTGGACCTATCTGGGTGCGCGGGTCCTCTACGTGCCTGCTTATGCGTTTGGTCTCACCCCGTGGCGTTCGCTCATCTGGTCTGTTGGATTTCTCGCCACCGTCGTCATGCTTGGGGCGGCGTTAATCTGATGTTTCCTCTTTCCCAAAATATCCCGGGGGAGTCGCGAAAGCGACGGGGGCAGCGCCCCCAGCCCGGCCCAAACAAAGGACAGAACAATGGCTAATTACGACGTCATCATCATCGGTTCCGGCCCCGGCGGCTATGTCTGCGCCATCCGCTGCGCTCAACTGGGCCTCAAAGTGGCCTGCGTTGAAGGGCGCGAAACGCTCGGCGGCACCTGCCTGAACGTGGGCTGCATCCCGTCCAAGGCCTTGCTGCATGCCTCGCATATGCTGCACGAGGCCGAACACAACTTTGCCGCCATGGGACTCAAGGGCAAATCGCCCTCGGTCGACTGGAAACAGATGCTGTCCTACAAGGACGATACCATTGCCCAGAACACCAAGGGCATCGAATTCCTGTTCAAAAAGAACAAGGTCGACTGGATCAAAGGCTGGGGCAGCATCCCCGAGCCGGGCAAGGTCAAGGTCGGTGACGACGTGCACGAGGCCAAGAACATTATCATCGCCACAGGGTCCGAGCCGTCCTCGCTCCCCGGTGTGGACGTCGATGAAAAGGTTGTCGTCACATCCACCGGCGCACTGGAACTGGGCAAGGTCCCCAAAAAGATGATCGTCATCGGCGCCGGTGTCATTGGTCTTGAACTGGGCAGCGTCTATTCGCGTCTCGGGGCCGAGGTGACGGTTGTCGAATTCCTCGATGCGATCACTCCCGGCATGGATGGCGAGGTACAAAAGACCTTCCAACGCACGCTCAAGAAACAGGGGCTGACCTTTGTGACGGGTGCTGCAGTTCAAAAGACCGAAGCCACGAAAACCAAGGCCAAGGTCACCTACAAGCTGCGCAAGGACGACAGTGAACATGTGATCGATGCGGATGTCGTTCTGGTCGCCACCGGGCGTAAACCCTATGTCGACGGTCTGGGTCTGGACGGTCTGGGCATCGAAATGACCCAACGCGGTCAGGTCAACGTGGGCAAGGACTGGCAGACCAATGTCAAAGGCATTTATGCCATCGGCGACTGCATCGAAGGCCCGATGCTGGCCCACAAGGCCGAGGACGAAGGCATGGCCGTGGCCGAGGTTGTCGCGGGCAAGCATGGCCACGTGAACTATGGCGTGATCCCGGGTGTGATCTATACCCACCCTGAGGTGGCCAATGTCGGCGCGACCGAAGAACAACTCAAGGAACAGGGCCACGCCTACAAGGTCGGCAAGTTCTCCTTCATGGGCAATGGCCGGGCAAAGGCGAACTTTGCCGCGGATGGGTTCGTGAAAATCATCGCAGACAAGGAAACCGACCGCATCCTGGGCGCACATATCATCGGCCCTGCGGCGGGTGAGCTGATCCATGAGATCTGTGTCGCGATGGAGTTCGGCGCTTCGGCTGAGGATCTGGCCCTGACCTGCCACGCGCATCCCACCTATTCCGAGGCCGTACGCGAGGCAGCGCTGGCCTGTGGCGACGGCCCGATCCACAGCTGATCAAACCGCACCGAAACAAGGAACAGGCGCGCCGGAATGGCGTGCCTGTTTCGTTTCTTGCATGCGCAAACCGGCTGCGCCTGCGGCTACCACATGGTGTCGGCCGCCCGCGCGCCCCAAGCCTGATCATAGGCGGCGCCGCCCTCATCCCCGTCTGTCATCTCGGACAAAATTTCCCCCACCGTGGGCAAGTCCGCAGGTGGCGGAACCCCCGCCCATGTCCCGGCGCGCATCAGGGCGCGGGCGCATTGTGTATAGATCTCAGCGATGGTAATCACGATCACGGTCGCCGGTCGGCGCCCGTTCCTGTCGAACCGGGCACGCAGGTTTTCATCCGCGGTCAGACGCGCGGTGCCGTTGATGCGAACGGCCGTGTTTGATCCCGGAACCAGAAAAATCAGCGATACCCGCCCGTCCGTCACGATGTTGCGCAGCGAATCCAGACGGTTGTTGCCGCGCCAGTCGGGCATGGCGAGGGTACCGGGGTCGAGCTCGGTCACAACCGGGCCGTCATCGCCCCGGGGGCTGCCGTCGGTGCCGCCCTCGCCCACCGTCGTCAGCACGCAAAAGCGCGAGGCCATGATCCATTTGCGATAAAGCGGCGTCATGCGCCGTGCGACCTTGCGCAGGGCGGGGGCGCCCGGCTGACCATAAAGCGCTTTCAGCGCGGTTATGTCGTCAATGAACTCCATCCGGATCAAACCCCGCTTCGCGCATCAATTCATCCGACCGCGTTTCCACACGTTTTTCCAGTTCGGCCATGAAGGCGTCGCGCGACAACCCGGCGGCGATCGGCTCCATGAACTCGACCACGGCCAATCCCGGCTTGCGCATGATCCCGGTGCGGGGCCAGAAGACGCCGACATTGGTGGCCACGGGCACGCAGATTTCGTTCAGTTCGGCATAAAGAACACCGCTGCCTGCCTTATAGGGTTTCTTGACCCCCGGCGCGACGCGGGTGCCTTGCGAATAGATAATCAACTGACCGGGATCGGTGAACTCGGCGGCCACATCCTTGACCATCTTGGCGATGGCGGCGCCACGTTTGCCCCGGTTCACGGGGACACAACCCAGCCGTTTGGCGTAAATGCCAATGATCGGGGTCCACAAAAGCTCTCGCTTCATGATGAATTTTCCGCGTGGCACCGCGTTGAATATCATCATGATATCGAGGAAAGACTGATGTTTGGCCGCGACCAGTACCTCGCCCGTGGGGGGCGTTCCGCGCACCTCGGTCCGGAGTCCGACCATCCAGCGCGCCGTCCAGAACACCCAGCGGCAATAGAACTTGCAAGCGGCAAAGGCGCCGTTGCGCGATATCAGGGCATAAGGGGCAAAGATCACCCCGATGACCACCATGGCCAGGTACATCTGGACAACGAAAACCAGTGAGCGCAGCCATTGAATTGCCTGTCCCATCAGCGCAGCTCCCCCAACCGCCGGTGGGCCGAATACCATGTGGCCAGAAAGGCCACCGCCGCGCCCATGATCGGGATCAGGATGGGCAGCAACCATCCGGCCCCCCGGAACCCCAGGCCGGTCAGAAACCCGCCCTCGTCCGATGCCGCCGGAAGCAGTGCCACGCCGATTACCCCGAACACCATGCCGACACCTGCACCAATCAGCGCCCGCAGCGTGAAGCGACGCACAAAAGCCTGCGCGATATAGCGATCCCGCGCGCCGACAAGCCGCAAAACCTCGATCACCTGAGCATTTGCCGCGAGGGCCGCATTGGCCGCCAGGGTGATCATTGCGGCCGTGGCCCCGCCGATCAGCAGGATGGAGAAAAGGCCCAAACGGCGCAAGCTGTTGGCCGCATCGACAAGCGGGCGACGCCAGCGGGTGTGATCGTCCAGAACGGCGCCGGGCACTTCGGCGGTGAGCCGCAGGCGCAGGCCGGCGGCGTCCATGCCGTTTTCATCCTCGATCACCTCGATCAACTGGGGCACCGGCAGATCGTCGAGCGGCAGGTCGGTCCCGAACCACGGTGCCAGCAGGTTACGCTGCTCTTCCGAACTGAGCGCGCGGGCGCTGGCGATGCCCGGTGTCTGGCGCAACAGTTTCAACGCCGCTTCGGTCTGGGCAGCGCGCTGGTCTGCCGGGGCGCTGATGCGCAGCGTGGCGCTGCGGGCAAGTTCGTCGGACCAGCGATTGGCCAGACGCCCCGACGCCATCGACAGCGCCAGCGCAAACACCGCCAGAAAGGCCATCGCCCCGGAAACGAACAGGGTCAGCTGGGCGGTGAAGCCACTGGGCGGGACAACCCGGTCGGCCTGGGCATCGCCCGTGAACAGGGCGCGAATGTTTCCTTTGCTCATAGATCGGCCCCCGCAAGTTGCAGCCGCTGGTTCGAAATGCGCAGAACCCGTGCCTGCACCTGGCTTTTGGCGGCCCGGATGAGGGCCAGATCATGGCTGGCGACCAGGACCGTCTTGCCCATCTTGTTCAATTCGACCAGCAACTGAAGCAGGCGTTGGGACATTTCCCAATCGACGTTGCCCGTCGGTTCATCCGCCAGAACCACGTCGGGCGACATGATGACCGCGCGGGCAAGCGCGGCGCGCTGCCGCTCACCGCCCGAAAGTTCGGGTGGCAGTGCATCCGCGCGCCCCGACAGGCCGACCCAGTTCATCAATTCGTTCAGATTCTGGTTTTCCTGGGCCAGGTCGCGCCCCGACACGGTCAGCGGCAGGGCGATATTGTCGGCAAGCGGAAGATGGTCGAGAAACCGGCAATCCTGATGCACGACACCGATGCGGCGGCGCATCATGGCCATCTGGTCCCGGTCCAGGCTGCGCATGTCAGTTTCAAAGACACGCACCTGACCGCTGGTCGGAAGGAGTGCGCCGTAACACAGTTTCAGCAATGTGGTCTTGCCCGATCCTGACGGCCCCGTCAGAAAATGAAACGACCCGGGCGACAGGCGCACCGACACATCGCTAAGCAGCGCACCACCGCCATAGCTGTAACCAACATTGTCCAGATCAATCACGGAAGTCCCTCGAAATACAGTTGCCTTGTGCCCGACCACAGGTTCAGATTCAATGCCCAGACGCAACGGTGTATTGCCTTTATGCAACCCTGGACGATTGTCCCTTTGCGGAATGCACATCTATGCGTATGATTGCACAAAACAAAACAGCAGGCAGCATACAGGACCGGGAGCAGCAAATGCGTATCTCTTGCCCCAATTGCGGAGCACAATACGAGGTTCCGACCGAGGTCATCCCCTCCGAAGGACGCGACGTTCAGTGTTCCAATTGTGGTGACACGTGGTTTCAAGCACATCCTGACAACATTCCTGACACCCCGATGCCAACCCGATCGGCCCCGCAGGACGATGTGGAAACGTCACCTGCCGATACCGAAGATCACGACGATCACCTGTCAGACCCCATGCCGGAACCCGAGCCAGAGCCCGAACCGGAACCGGATTACGAGCCGGAACCCGAACCCGAGTACGAGCCCGAAGAGGATTACACCCCCGAGCCGGAAGACATTCCCGAGCCCGAGGAACAGCCCGAGGGATTGGTCCAGCGCGAACTGGACCCGTCGGTCGCCGACATCCTGCGCGAAGAGGCCGAGCACGAAGCGCGCCTGCGCGCAGGCGAGGTCGGGGGGCTGGAGAGCCAGGGAGACCTCGGACTGGACGAGGCCGCCGGCGACGAGGCCGCCCGCCGGTCACGCGAAGCCCAGGAACGCATGGCTCGGATGCGCGGCGAAGCCGCGGATACCGCGGAACCCGAGGCGCTGCCAGAGTCGCGCGGCGGCTTGTTGCCCGATATCGAAGAAATCAATTCGACCCTGCGTGCCGAAGGCGAGGCCTCGGTAGCGCAGAACGCGATGAGCATGGGCGCCGAAGAAATCGAACCGCGCGGTGGCGGGTTTTCACGTGGATTCGGCCTGATCATCCTGCTGACGGTCATTCTGATCCTGATCTACATGAACGCGGCCACGATCATCGAAATGGTTCCGGCGCTTGAGCCGGTGATTTCATCCTATGTGGCAATGATCGACCAGGGGCGTGTCTGGCTGGAATCCAAGATCAGCGGTTTCATTCCCAAGTAAGGTCAGAAGCGCTCAAGCAGGCGTTCCAGATATTCAAGTTCCAGTTCGGGGCGTTCGCCTTCGCCGCTGCGGCGGCGGATTTCGTCCAGCAATTCACGCGCCCGGCGATAGACATCTTCGCCCTGAAGCATGTTATCGCCCGTACCGATTGACCCATTCGAACCGGTGTCGCGGCCCAGCGGATCACGCCCGCGCGCTGATTGATCGCCCTCGGTCTGCCCCTGTCCGGGCTGCATTTGCTGGTTCTGTTGCGCCAGCGCCTCGCCCAAGGAGCGCATGCCTTCGCGCAGGGCCTCCATCGCTTCGGACTGTTTGTCGATGGCATCGGCAAGATCGTCGCGGCGTAATGAGTCCTCGGCCCCTTCCATCGCCCGGCCTGCACGGTCCAGCGCATCGCGCGCCGCATCGCCCTCGGCCGTTCCGGCACCGGGAAGGTTACCTTGCTGCCGTTGCAGTTCCTGCCGCAAGGACCGTTGGCGTTGCGCAAGCGACTCTTCCAGCCCTCCACCGCCCTGACCGCCCTGCTCGGTTCCCTGACCACCGGGCTGCTGTCCCTGCCCTTCGGCCTGGCCCTCGCCACCCTGACCTTCGTGGCTCTGGCCCTGACCCTGACCGCCGTTGCGGCCCTGATTGCCCTGGCTCTGACCGGAATTAGCGCCGGGATTGAATTGTTCCTGCAGATCGCGGAAGGCCTGATCGGACAGGCCCTGCTGTTCGCGCAGGGTATCGGCAAGGCCCTCCATGGCCTGTTGCCCTTCGGATTGTCCGCCCTGCCCGGGCGCGTTGGTGACCCGCATGTTCTCCATCAGCTCCTGCAGTTCCTGCAGGGCTTGCTGTGCTTCGGCCATGCGGCCCTGTTCCATCAGTTCCTGAATGCGGTCCATCATCCGCTGCAGATCATTCTGAGTCATCTGCATGGTGTTTTCGGGCAGTTCGTTCGGATCGAGACTCTCGCCGTTTTCCTGCGCCTGCCGGCTCAGCTGGCGCATATAGTCGTTCGTCGCCTCGCGCAGTTCCTGCATCAGTTCGGCGATCTCCTGATCGCTGGCACCGTTTTTCATCGCTTCGCTCAGGCGTTCCTGTGCGCGGCGCAGACGTTCCAGCGCATCGCCCAGATCACCATCTTCCAGCAGCACGGCCAGATCCCAAAGCGCCTCGGCGATTTCGTCCTGTTGTTCGGCCTTCAGATCAAAGGCCGTCATCGTTTCGAGGCGACGCAGAATGACGCGCAGCCGCAGATAGGCAGTTTCTGAACGGAACACATCGTCGGGACGGTGCGAAATGGCGCGCAAAAGTTGCGCGACGCGGGTCGCATTGGCGCGCGACCACAGCAGATCGCGCCGCTGTTCGATGACCGCCGCCGCCATCGGATCGAAGAACCGTCGCGCGGGCAGGATGGTGGCGAAGGGGTCCGATTGACCCGTTTGCCCGGCCGCATCCGCGACGCTGAGAGTGAAGGTGACCGGCAGGTTGGCCCACGGATGTTTTGAGAAATCCTCGATCAAAGTCTCCGAAAACGCCGCCCGATCGCCGGTGATGGGCATCGGCAGGGGCACGTTGACCCCCTCGCGCGGGTCAGGGTCAATGGCGAGACCATAGCGGCGGTCCAGCGCCGCCATGTCGAGCGTGATCAGCGCCTCGCCGGACACGATGCCATAGTCATCCTCGGCCTGAAACGGCAGCGACATCTGGCCCATCGCTTCGGGTTCCGCGGCACTGAGGACGGAAACAACCGGAACAGTGTCCTCGATCACCGCGACATCCCATGTGCGCCCGCCACGTCCGTCGATGTGCAAAGTGCCATCCTGTGTGACCGTGAATTCCTGAAGCGGCTCGGATGCCGTCGGCCCATCGCCCGTGCGGCCCGAAATGGTTTCGGCAAGTGTCAGGGCGCCAACCTCGCCATAAAACCGCAGAATGATCTGGCTGCCTTGTACAACGCTCAGATCCGGCTCGGTCATGTCGTTGAGATAGAGTGTCGGCTGGCCGGTATATCGTGGCGGTTCGATCCACCCCTCCCACGACGGGCCGGAGGCCTCTGCGGTCAGTCCGGGGGTCATGTCGCCGACCGACCCGACCCGCCAGATAGAGCCAAACAACAGGGCCACGACCAGTGCGGCGGCCGCAACATAACGCAGCGCATATGGGTCACGCCGCGCAACCCGCAGATCGGGACGTGCCGGACGGGCCTGTGCCGCGCGGGCGGCCATGCGTGCCTGGTGCGCGCGCCATACCGCGGCGGAGTCAGCGTCGCCGATGCCGATGGCCTGTTCGTCGACCAGGGCCTGAATGGGCCTGCCCGGAAGGGTTTCATCCAACCGGACCAATGCCTCGGCCCGGCTGGGCCAATGGAACCGGCGCACGCCGAGCACAAGGCTGACCAAAGCCCCCAGAAGCGCCAGCGCCCCACCGCCCCACACCAGTTCGACAGCCAGGATGTCATGCAGGCCCAGCATCAACAGGGCCAGCACCGCCATCACGATGCTGATCAGAGGCCAGAAACAGCGCACGGCCTGTTCGGCCACCATCCCCGCACGGGTCAGGAACAGCGGCTTTCGCAGTTTCTTCAGGACAGGATCAGCGCCGGTTGGCTTTTGCATCATGGTCTCCGCACGGCATTTGCCGCGGGTTCACGTCAAAGCCATTCAGGGATGGTATCGCGATTTATCATTTCGTCAAAGGTCGGACGTGAGCGGATAACCGCGAATTGATCGTCTTTCACCAGAACCTCGGGGATGAGGGGGCGCGAATTGTATTCGCTGGACATCACCGCGCCATAGGCCCCCGCACTGCGGAATGCGACCAGATCGCCCGCCGCCATCGGGGGCAGGTCACGCCCCCTGGCAAAGGTGTCGCCGCTTTCGCAGACCGGGCCGACCACGTCATAGGGTTGCGGTTCAGTGCCCGGTGCCGGTTCGCTCAGCGGGACGATGTCGTGATGTGCGTCATACATGGCCGGGCGGATCAGGTCGTTCATCGCCGCGTCCAGGATCAGGAAGGTCCGGTCTTCGCCCGATTTCACATAGATCACCTTACTGACCAGAACGCCCGCGTTCCCGGCGATCAGCCGGCCGGGTTCGATTTCGATCTCGCATCCCAGGTGCCCCAGCGTTTCCTTGACCAGCGCGCCGTAATCCGTGGGCAGCGGCGGGGCCTCGTTGCTGCGGGTATAGGGAATGCCCAGACCGCCGCCCAGATCGAGCCGGCGAATGTCATGCCCGTCGGCGCGCAGGGTTTCGGTCAGTTCCGCAACCTTCTGATAGGCCAGGCGATAGGGTTCAAGTTCGGTCAGCTGGCTGCCGATATGCACGTCGATCCCGATCACGTCCAAGCCCGGCAAAGCGGCGGCCATGGCATACACCTCACGGGCGCGCGAAATCGGGATGCCAAATTTGTTTTCGGATTTGCCGGTGGCGATCTTGGCATGGGTTTTCGCGTCCACATCCGGGTTCACCCGGATGGTGATGGGGGCCACGGTCCCCAGGTCCAGCGCGACGGCGTTCAGAACCTCCATCTCGGGTTCGGATTCGACGTTGAACTGGCGGATACCACCGCTCAGCGCTGTGCGGATTTCTTCGGCGGTCTTGCCGACGCCGGAAAACACGATCTTGTCGCCGGGCACGCCTGCGGCGCGGGCGCGGCGATATTCCCCTTCCGATACGACGTCCATTCCCGCCCCAGCCTGGGCCAGGGTGGCCAGGATCGCTTGGTTGCTGGCCGCCTTCATCGCATAGCAGACCAGGTGGTCGGTCCCCTCCAGCGCCTCGTCAAAGAGGTTGAAGTGGCGCAGCAGAGTCGCCGTCGAATAGACGTAAAACGGCGTGCCCACCGCGGCGGCAATTTCGCTAAGCGGGACGTCCTCGGCGTAGAGGGCGCCATTCTTGTAAAGAAAATGATCCATGGCGCGCGTTTAGACGCAAAGCGCGCCACAGATCAAATGGATTCCGGCCCGGCGCGGGTGATTGGCCGGTCTAACCTTTGGCAGCGGCCTTGCGCTGTTTCAGGATGGCGGCCGACCGGGCCGCGACGCGGTCGAACACAGGCATGAAATCGGGGTTCTTGATCCCGCGCCCATTGGCCAGTTGGAACAGCATGTGGAACGGGTTGTCGTTGCATTCGACGATAGCCGGGCCATCCGTCGTGATCGCCATATCAAATCCGACAATACCGAATTCTGGGAACACCGCGTGTGCATCGCAGGCCAGTTGCAGCGCCTGATCCCAGCAGGGCAGATGCAGATTGTCAAAGCTGGCCCCGCTCACCGGGTGAGTTTCGATATCACTGGCGTCCGGGCCGGTTCCGATGCGGGCGCGCGTGACGGTGCCGGTCTGCACATCGACGGCAGCGATCATGCTGCCTTTTTGCCAGAAATTGTCGGACATGGCGTCGGGCGACGGGATTTTCCACACGGCGTACAGGGGTTTGGGGGTTTCGTCCTCGATCACGGTGACGATGCGCACGGTGCCGATGGCCTCCCCTGCGACGCGGGCCATGTCGGGGTGTTGGACCAAGGCACTTTGGAACAGATATCCGCCGCCTTCGGCCCTGACCACCTCGTTACAGAACTGGTCGAGTTCAACGCTGCGCCCGTTGCCGAGATGCAGCTTGCCCTGATCGGCTTCGATCGACGTGACGCAAACCGACCCGACGCTGAGCGAGCCATTGTTGGGTTTTCCGAACAGCGGATATTGCGCATCGGTTAGCAGGAAATCACGCACCTCCTGTGCATTGGTCAGGGTGCGCACCGCGCCGAAGTGCCTGTGCGAGTGAACCACCGCCTGTGTGCGGGTCGTGGACAGGCCAAGCTGGCGCAACAGCGCGGTGTAAAGAACCTTGTTCCCCACGAAATCGTTCGAGCGCGCCAATTCTGGCGGCGACATACGCGTGTTTAGCGCGCGGTTTGCAACCACGCCGACAAATTCACGTTTTTCAGCCGCCGAGAGCGCGGGATCATATAGCCCGTTAGCATAGTATTCGGTGGTCTGCAGCTTGGGCCCGGAAAACCGCAGCGCCGTCATTTCGCGCAGCTGACGCAACGGGCTGACGCCGAATTCGCGCGCGACCCGAACGATTTGCGAGGCTTCGGTGGATTTCGCGGCATCGGGCCCTTCCAGAAGGGCGGAATTTTCGGTCGATGCGGTGGCCATTTTCGTGATCTCTCCTGCTCAGGCTTCAGCCATTTGTCCGCAGGTTAATCAGAGATAATGGCCAAAACTTGACGCCATTGTTTCCAATTTCGCGCGAAATATCCGGTGTCGCGCAGGTCGGCCGTTGGTCATGGGCTCGACGCTAGGCAACGCGCCCGCGCAAGAACAGATAGAGAGGCAAGCCGCAGCTGACGCCGATCAGGAAGGTTGCCGGAATGGCCAGAAGACCAACCCAATTGCGTTTCTGAACCGACTCTGAAACCACGAAAACGGTCAGCGCGATGGCTGCGATTGTCAGATCCCAGACTAACCCGCTGCTGGCGTCATTGGCGTGCCAGGCATTGACCATACCCGCCAGATCAAACCCGTTTTCCTGAAACCACGGGATGAAATAGGACATCGGGTGGATCACGCCCCAGACCGCAAGCCCAAGATAGATGATCCGCAACGGTGTCATACCCCTAGAACCCCAGCATAATGGACAGCGGCCCCTTGTGCAGGCCGACCCCGCCACCGACGTGGACGCCGCTGTTGGACACGGACACACCGGCGGTTGCACTGGGTTGAACAGGCTCGCCGTCGGCACCGCAGCCGGCCAGAACCGTCAGGATGACACTTGCAACTATTGCCTTGGTCCGGATCATGCCAGCCTCGCTTTCCACCTCTTGACCTGGGCGCGGACCTGTGACGGTGCCGTGCCCCCGTATGAGGTGCGCGAGTTTACCGAATTTTCAACACCAAGGACACCAAAGACGTCCTCGGTTATGTCTTCGTGCACCGATTTCATGTCCTCAAGGGTCAGATCCGGCAGGTCGCAACCGCGCTGTTCGGCCATGGCCACCAGCGATCCGGTGACGTGATGCGCATCGCGGAACGGCAGGCCCGGAACCCGCACCAGCCAGTCGGCCAGATCGGTTGCGGTCGAAAACCCCGATCCGGCGGCGGCGGCAAGCGAGTCGCGGTTCGCGCTCATGTCACGTACCATGCCCTCCATCGCGGCAAGGGCCAGCATCCAGTTGTCGGCGGCGTCAAAGACCTGTTCCTTGTCTTCCTGCATGTCCTTGGAATAGGCCAGCGGCAGGCCCTTCATGACCATTATCAGCGCGGTGTTCGCCCCGAAGATGCGCCCGACCTTGGCGCGGATCAGTTCGGCCGCGTCGGGGTTTTTCTTTTGCGGCATGATGCTGGACCCGGTCGAAAACCGATCGGACAGGGTGACGAACCGGAACTGGGCCGAGGACCAGATCACCAATTCCTCGGCCATGCGGCTGAGGTGAATGGCGCTGACGCTGGCCGTGCTCAGGAATTCGAGCGCGAAATCACGGTCGCTGACCGCATCCAGCGAATTGGCCGCCGGACGGTCAAAGCCCAGCGCCTGTGCGGTCATCTCGCGATCAATGGGAAAGGAAGTACCGGCCAGGGCCGCCGCGCCAAGGGGCGATTCGTTCATCCGGGCGCGCGCATCGCGCACACGGCTGAGATCACGGCCAAACATTTCCACATAGGCCATCATGTGATGGCCCCAAGTTACCGGCTGGGCGGTTTGCAGATGGGTAAAGCCTGGCATGACCCAGTCGGCGCCCGCCTCTGCCTGACCCAGAAGCGCTTTGATCAGGGCCAAAAGCCCACTCTCGGCGGCGTCCAGCTGGTCACGCACCCAGAGTTTGAAATCGGTTGCGACCTGATCGTTGCGGCTGCGCCCTGTGTGCAGCCGCCCTGCAGGTTCGCCGATGATCTCCTTCAGCCGCGCCTCTACATTCATGTGGATGTCTTCAAGCGCGGTGGAAAACTGAAATGTTCCCGCCTCGATCTCTGACAAGACTGTGAGCAGCCCTTCCCGAATGGCCTCGGCATCGGTATGTGTGATGACACCTGTCGCGGCCAGCATGGCCGCATGGGCGCGCGAGCCTGCGATATCCTGTGCCGCCATCCGCTGATCGAACCCGATCGAGGCATTGATCGCCTCCATGATCGCGTCCGGCCCTGCGGCAAAGCGGCCACCCCACATCTGGTTCGCGGTTTTGTCTGACATTGATCTGTACCCGGAGATATTATGCGCCTGTTTCGTCTGCTGACCCTTTATATGGCCCTTGCGCTGGGTGCAAATACCACCATGGCCGCCGATACCGCGACACTCGAAGCGCTGCGCGAAGGCGACATGAAAAAGCTGGTGATCCACAGCGCCCCGAAACCAACATCCGAGGCCGAGTTCGTTCTGGCCGACGAGGCCGGCATGGGCACACTGGCCGATCACCGGGGCAAATATGTTCTGCTGAATTTCTGGGCGACTTGGTGCGCCCCCTGCCGAAAGGAAATGCCCATGCTGGAAGCGTTGCAGACGGAATTCGGCGGCGACGATTTCGAGGTGCTGACGCTGGCCACGGGGCGTAATTCGCCGACGGGCATCAAGACATTTTTCGATGAAAACAACATCGTCAGCCTGCCCCGGCATCAGGACCCCAAACAGGCTGTCGCCCGCGAGATGGCTGTTTTCGGCCTGCCGATCACGGTTATCCTGAACCCTGAAGGGCAGGAAATCGCCCGCCTTCAGGGCGATGCTGACTGGAATTCGGATAGTGCTAAAAACATCATTCGCGCGTTGATTGACTGACGTCCGGTTCCGACTTGCGCCGAAGTTGACTGTTAGTTATCCGACACAATTAGCCAGGTGATCGTATGCCGTATAACTTCAAAATATTTGATGACCTTGACGTCATAAGGATTGTGTTTCACGGAGCCATTGTTCCGCAGGACATTCTGGGGCTGCTTGATCAACTGGACGAAAACCCACTTTACCACCCCAAGATGGATGAAATCGTTTTCTTCAAGAATCTAAAGTATTCTGGATTCAACCCTGAAACCTTGGAAAACATTAATGAAATGGCACGCGGTATTTTTCTCCGCGGCGGTCACACCAAAAAAATTGCCATTGTGGCCCCTGATGATCCGGGCCGAAAGGTCGCCACGGCGTTCTGCAAAAAGATGTCAACTTACAACAGTGTTCAGGCACAACGTTTTGATACTGGACAAGACGCGTTGGAATTTCTGGGCCGATCCGATAGACGCCTTTGGACCGACATAATCAGCGTTGAAAAGGTCTGATCGAGACCCTGTTCACGACCAGATATGATCCTAATGTCGGTACGTAAAATCCTTGGGAAGCAGGGATATTTCTGGTTTCTTGGTGTAACCTGACAAAATTCTGAGCAAGAACGGACCTGTATGCCCTGCACATACACCCTGCACAAAGACATCAATATCCTGCATTGTCGACTGACGGGCGCGCCCAGTCTGCGGGATATCCTGGACCTGTTTGACAAGGCTGCCACGGAGCCCGGAAATATCGACACGACAAATGTCATCATCGACTTGCTCCAGATTGCTGAACTCAGGTTCAACGACGCACAGGAACAACAGTTGATCGCAATGCTCATCGGGTTCAGCTTACGGCGAAATTACCGAAAGAAATGCGCGATTCTGGCGGATTGCGAGCCGGGCTGGTCGCTGGCCGGTCGGGTGACCACGGCAACCGCGGGCAAGACATTGGTGGAATTTGAACGCATCCGCGACCCGTCGCAGGCCCTGACATTTCTGGACGTGAGCAAACCGGTCGAACTGGTCAGCCTCGGGTTCAAGGACAACAACGAATACAACTGACGCAACGCCAACTTTGACAAACGGTCTTTGGGAACGCCAAATACCGCGTCAAGGGAGGGCCGTATGCCGCTGAACGTTTTGCTGCTTCTGGTGATCGGAGGCATTGGCGCCATCGTGGTGCTGCTGCATCTGCTCGGGAAATCGGGCAAACTGGTCATGGCCCCCGAAGATGCCCGCGCCGAGTGGCATGGGCATTTCCCGGATGACATGATCACCGATGTTCTTCTGGCCGCGGATGGGCACAGCGCCCTGATCGAAACCGAACAAGGCAGCGGGCTGTTGTGGGCCTTCGGGGCCGATACGACGGGACGGCGGCTGCGCGATTTCGACATCATGGATCACAAGACCGGGCTGCGCGTCCTGTTTCATGACTACACCGCCCCCACCGTCACCCTGCACCTGACCGAGATTGAAAAGCGCGTCTGGCGCGAAAGGATGAAACCGCATGACTGACACCCTCAGTTATCCTGACGTGGTCCAGTGGGCCGTGCCATTGTTTGTCGCCGCGATCCTGATTGAACTGTTCTGGATCGTGATCAAGGGGCGCGGTGGGCGGTATGAAACGCGCGATGCGCTGACATCGCTGATCATGGGCGCGGGCAACGTGGCCGCGGGCCTTGTGCTGGGGTTCATCGTTTACGGGTTTCTGATGGCGCTGTGGGCGATCACGCCACTGGATCTGGGCACGTCGGTCTGGGTGGTTCTGTTGTGTTTCGTGCTGGATGATCTGCGCTACTACTGGGTGCACCGGTTCGGCCATCGCATCCGCTGGGTCTGGGCCAGCCATGTCAATCACCATTCGTCCCAGCATTACAATCTGACCACCGCCCTGCGCCAGACCTGGACCGGGACATTCACCCTGATGATGGTGGTGCGCGCGCCGCTGATCCTGATCGGGTTTCATCCGGCGATGGTTCTGTTCGTGGGCGGCCTGAACCTGATCTATCAGTTCTGGATCCACACCGAGGCGATCAATCGTCTGCCCCGCTGGTTCGAGTCGGTGATGAACACGCCGTCGCACCACCGCGTGCATCACGGGCGCAACGCGCGTTATCTGGACGCGAACTATGCAGGGGTGTTCATCATCTGGGACAAGATGTTCGGCACCTTCGTCCCCGAACTGGAGGAAGAGAAACCCGATTACGGTCTGGTTCAGAACCTTGGCACCTTCAATCCGATCCGGGTGGCGTTTCATGAATGGGTCGGGCTGTTTCGCGATGTGGTCCACCCGGGTCTGACCCTGCGCCAACGGCTGTCCTATGCGTTCGGGCCACCGGGCTATAGCCATGATGGCAGCCGCGACACCTCAGAAACCATCAAGGCCAAGCATCTGACCCGAAACCCGGCCGATGCGGGCACGCCGGGATTTCGTTAGGAGCGCGCCAGACGGGCGACGGCGCCATGGCGGTGGCAAGTCACGATGTGATCGTTGATCAGGCCGGTCGCCTGCATGAACGCATAGACAATCGTGGGCCCGCAAAATTTGAACCCCGCCTTCTTGAGGTCTTTTGACACCTGCTCGGACAGCGATGTTGCGGCCGGCACCTGCGCCATGCTGGTCCAAGTGTTCCGCAAAGGCTGTCCACCGACATAATCCCACAGAAACCGGTCGAACCCCTGATCCCGTTCGATCCGCTGCCAAGCACGGGCGTTGTTTATGGTCGCCTCGATCTTGCCCCGGTGGCGAATGATGCCCGGATCGCCCAGCAAGCGGGTGATTTCGGGTTCACCCCATGTTGCGATCACGTTGGGATCGAACCCTGCAAAAGCGGCGCGAAAATTGTCGCGCTTTTTAAGGATCGTGATCCAGCTCAGCCCGGCCTGAAACCCGTCGAGGATCAGCTTTTCATAGAGCGCGCGGCTGTCATAGACCGGAACGCCCCATTCGGTGTCGTGATATTGCACATAAATCGGATCATCGCCCGCCCAGTCGCACCGTTCCATGCACGTCGCCCCCCTATGCGATCAATCTATCGAAAATCATCGCAAAATATGAGGTTTAAACGCTGATTCAGACTTCCGCGCAATGCTGCGCGCATTGCTGACCATATCTTATGCGGCCCCAGACCCGGAAGATGCCATGAAGAACCGTCGAAAACGCAAACTCGCCGATTTGCCCGAAGGGGCCGACAGCCCGCTGAATGCCGCGTTGGTCGGGCGGGACCGCTCCACCATGGACATGGTGTCGGCCGCCGTGCGTCACCGCCAGGCGTTGCTCGCCTTTCAGCCGATCCTACAGACAAACCCACCCCATCACATCGCATTCCACGAAGGTCTGGTGCGCGTTTTGGATGATACCGGACGCGTCATCCCTGCGCGGGACTTCATGCCGATGATCGAAGACAGCGAACTGGGCAGGGAACTGGATTGCATCGCGCTGGAAACCGGGCTGCGCACGCTGGCGCGCAACCCGTCTGTGCGCCTGTCGATCAACATGTCGGCGCGCTCGATCGGGTACAAGAATTGGATGAACGCGATGGACCGGCATCTGAAAAAGGATGCCACGCTGGGCGAGCGGTTGATGCTGGAAATCAACGAGGCCTCGGCCATGGCGATGCCGGAACTGGTAATCGACTTCATGGATCGTCTCCAGGGAAAGGGAATCGCTTTTGCGCTGGATGATTTCGGGGCCGGGATCACGTCGTTCAAACACTTCCGCGATTTCTTTTTCGACGCGGTCAAGATCGACGGGCAATTCGTGCGCGGCATCCACGCCAACCCCGACAACCAGGACGTGGCCCAGGCGCTGGTAGCACTGGCAAAGCAGTTTGACATGCTGGTCATCGCTGTGTCCGTGGAAACCGTGCAGGACGCAGAATTCCTTGCCGGGATTGGGGTTGATTGCCTTCAGGGCTATCTGTTTGGCGCCCCGACAGTGCGCCCGCCCTGGACGGTGCAGGGGGTCACAGCCGAGCGTGCATGAGCCCCGGCGGAACCGCACTGGACGCACCGCTCCGTCCCCTTGAAACGGGTGGTTGACCCTGAGACACCCTGACTGTTGCTGCAAGTGCAGCAATCCTTTATGTCCTGTGTGGGAAGGCCCGGGGGGACACACGCACCAGAGACACTACTTTCTGCGCGCGCATACTCTCCAAACACATCTTGGCAGAGGACCACGAACACATGACCAATGTAGTAATTGCATCCGCCGCGCGCACAGGCGTCGGCAGCTTCGGCGGCTCGTTCGCCAACACCCCGGCGCACGATCTGGGCGCCACCGTTCTTGAGGCTGTCGTTGAACGCGCCGGCATCAGCAAGGACGAAGTGTCCGAAACCATTCTGGGTCAGGTTCTGACCGCCGCACAGGGCCAGAACCCGGCCCGCCAGGCCCATATCAACGCCGGTCTGCCCCAGGGCAGCGCCGCGTGGAGCATCAACCAGGTGTGCGGGTCCGGACTGCGTGCCGTCGCCCTGGGTGCACAGCACATCCAGCTCGGCGATGCAGATATCGTGGCCGCCGGTGGCCAGGAGAACATGACCCTGTCGCCACACGCCGCCAGCCTGCGAGCAGGACACAAGATGGGCGACATGAAATACATCGACACCATGATCCGCGACGGTCTGTGGGACGCTTTCCACGGCTATCACATGGGCCAGACCGCCGAAAACGTCGCCCAGCAGTGGCAGATCAGCCGCGACACACAGGATGAATTCGCCGTTGCCTCGCAGAACAAGGCCGAAGCCGCGCAAAAGGCTGGCAAATTCGCCGATGAAATCGTGCCGTTCATCATCAAGACCCGCAAGGGCGACATCGTGATGGACAAGGATGAATACATCCGCCACGGCGCCACCATGGAAGCAATGCAGAAATTGCGCCCGGCCTTTACCAAGGACGGTTCGGTCACGGCCGCAAACGCATCGGGCCTGAATGACGGCGCCGCCGGCACCCTGTTGATGAGTGCCCAGAACGCTGAAAAGCGCGGGATCGAACCGCTGGCGCGCATTGCATCCTACGCCACCGTTGGTCTGGACCCGACCATCATGGGCGTCGGCCCGATCTATGCCAGCCGCAAGGCGCTGGAAAAGGCCGGCTGGAAAGCCGAGGACCTCGACCTGGTTGAAGCTAACGAAGCCTTTGCCGCGCAGGCCTGTGCCGTGAACAAGGACATGGGCTGGAACCCCGAGGTGGTCAACGTGAACGGCGGCGCCATTGCCATCGGTCACCCGATCGGTGCCTCGGGTGCGCGGATCCTGAACACCCTATTGTTCGAGATGAAGCGCCGCGACGCCAAGAAAGGCCTCGCCACGCTGTGCATCGGCGGCGGCATGGGCGTTGCCATGTGCCTTGAGCGCGACTGATACTGATCAAGGCGGCGCTGAACCGCGCCGCCTGTATCCGCCCCAGACGGCGGGAATTTCCTTTGCATCCGCAGCGTAATATTGTTGCGCACGGGAAATTATGTACGTAACAACATTGCGAACGCATTTTTTTGGAGGAGACACACACCATGTCGCGCGTAGCCCTTGTAACCGGTGGATCCCGCGGGATCGGCGCCGCTATTTCCACAGCCCTGAAAGACGCCGGTTATAACGTTGCCGCGACTTATGCGGGCAATGACGAAGCCGCAGGCAAGTTCACCGAAGAAACCGGCATCAAAACCTATAAGTGGAACGTTGCCGATTACGACGAAAGCGCCAAGGGCATCGCACAGGTCGAAGCCGATCTGGGCCCGATCGACGTGGTTGTCGCCAACGCTGGCATCACCCGCGACGCCCCGTTCCACAAGATGACTCCGGAGCAGTGGCATCAGGTGATCGACACCAACCTGACCGGTGTGTTCAACACCATCCACCCTGTCTGGCCCGGCATGCGTGAACGCAAGTTCGGCCGCATCGTGGTTATCAGCTCGATCAACGGCCAGAAGGGTCAGTTCGCGCAGGTAAACTATGCCGCAACCAAGGCGGGCGATCTGGGCATCGTGAAATCGCTGGCCCAGGAAGGCGCGCGCGCCGGCATCACCGCCAACGCGATCTGCCCCGGCTATATCGGCACGGACATGGTTATGGCAGTTCCGGAAAAGGTGCGCGAATCGATCATCGCGCAAATCCCGGCAGGCCGCCTGGGTGAGCCTGAAGAAATCGCGCGTTGCGTCGTGTTCCTGGCCTCGGACGATGCCGGGTTCATCAACGGCTCGACCATCAGCGCAAACGGCGGTCAGTTCTTCGTCTGACGCCTGCGCAAAAGTACAAACGACAAAGGGCCGGTCCAATGGACCGGCCCTTTGTTTTTGGGTGTGGTGCCCCGGTTCAGCGCTTACCGAACAGCCAGGACCAAGCCGATTTCATCGCCTTGGCCCGCTCTTCATGGGCGGCCTGCATGGCCCGATACACGGTGGGTGTTGTCGCATTTTCCAGCATTTGTTTGCTCCTAACGCTCAGAATTCCTGTTCTGAACCCAATATGGACTTTGGAGATAAAACGGACAAACGAGACTTCTCATCTCTTCAGATTAGTATTATTTAACTGAATATGAGCACCGCCCTTCCCCCTTTGACCGCCTTGCGCGCCTTTGACGCCGCCGCGCGACACATGTCCTTTGCCAAAGCAGCCGAGGAGTTGAGCGTCACCCCCGCTGCCCTGTCGTTCCAGGTCAAATCGCTAGAGGAGCATCTGGGCCAACCGCTGTTCCGTCGTCTAAACCGGGCCGTGGAGCTGACCGAGGCGGGGCGCGTTCTGGCCCCCGGTGTCGAAGACGGGTTTCAGACCCTGACTTCGGCTTGGCGCGCGGTGCGTCGGATGCAGGACGACACCACCCTGACCGTGACCGCCGGGCCGGCCTTCACGGCAAAGTGGATGGCGCCGCGGCTTTTTGAATTCGCCCGCGCGCATCCCGAAATCGAGCTGCGGTTTTCCGCCAGCCTCAGAATGATGGATTTCGACCGGGACGAGGTCGATGTCGCGATCCGGTTTGGGTATGGCCCTGACCCTGATCTTTATGCGCTGCCGCTGGCGCAGGAGTGGCTGACCCCGGTAATGACCCCTGATATGGCCGAGAAATACCCGACGCCCGAAAGCCTGAAGGATGCACCACTGATCTTTGATGAATCGGTGGCCTTCCTGGACCCGCCTTGTGACTGGCCCACATGGTTCCGCGCCGTTGGCGTCGATTACACCCCGACCCACGGTGCGCATTTTTCCCAGGCTGATCACGCGGTGGACGCAACATTGGCCGGGGCCGGCATCACGCTGGGCCGCCGGGCACTGGTGATCAAGGACCTGCACGAAAAACGGTTGGTTGCGCCCTACGGCGTTGCGATCCAGACCAAGGCGCATTTCCGGTTCCTGTGCCCCAAGGGCCCCGAAAACCGCCCCCACATCAAAGCGTTTCGTGAATGGATTCTGGCCGAGATAGACAAGACAGCGGATGTCTCAAACTCCCTGACCATCATCCCCGTCGAAGACGTCCCCCCTGCATGAGCCGCGGTCGCGCCACAGCCGTCGGATTTATCGCGGTTCTGTTATGGTCGCTTCTGGCCCTGTTGACCGTTGGATCGGCGCCAACGCCGCCCTTGTTGCTAAATGCCATTTGCTTTGGCATCGGCGGCACGCTGGGCCTGATCTGGACCGGGATGAGCGGCGGTTTGGCTCAACTGCGCGGGGTGGGATGGCACATCTATCTGATGGGGACGCTGGGATTGTTCGGCTATCACGCACTCTATTTTTCCGCCCTGCGCATGGCCCCTGCCGCCGAGGCCGGCCTGATAGCATATCTCTGGCCATTACTGATCGTGCTGTTTTCGGGGCTTTTGCCTGGGGAAAGGTTGGCCACGGGGCATCTGGCGGGCGCGCTGCTGGGGTTTGGCGGCGCGGCGCTGATCATCACGGGCGGCGGGCTTGACGGATTTCAGGCACAGCATTTGCCCGGCTATGGGCTGGCGCTGTTATGTGCGCTGACCTGGTCGAGCTATTCGGTCCTGTCGCGCCGCGTGGGCGTGGCCCCGACCAGTTCGGTCGCGGTGTTTTGCCTGGCCTCGGCCGCCTTGTCCGTTGTCATGCACCTTTGGCTGGAAGAAACCGTCTGGCCCATCGGCGTCTCTGGGTGGCTGGCCACGCTCGGGCTGGGCCTCGGACCCGTCGGCCTGGCCTTCTACGTCTGGGACATCGGGGTCAAACAGGGTGATATCCAGCTACTTGGTACCAGCTCATACGCGGCGCCGCTGCTGTCCACCCTGCTGCTTGTTGCGACAGGGATCGCCGCCCCCAGCTGGTCGCTGGCCTTGGCGGCGGCCCTGATCACCGGCGGCGCGCTGATAGCAGCGCGCGCCAGCCTGAGGTCTGTCTAACTCGACAGGCGCTCGATCTCTTCTTTCAGTTTCAGCTTTTGCTTTTTCATCGATGCCAGCTGGAGAGCATCTACACCCGGCGCGCGTTGAGCTTGCTCAACTTCGCTACTCAGGTGCTGGTGCTTCTTTTTCAGTTCCGCGAGATGCGAGCTCAGGCTCATGGCAATCCTCCTCTGAATAAGTTGCCTTTCAAGTTGAGCACATTCCCGGCGCTCTGTCACGCCGCATGCGCATCGAATGCCATTTATTTGGATAATCTGCCGACCAGCGGATCAAGGGCTAGGCACCGGCAGGCCATGGCAGTGGCGCGCCGTTGCGCAAAACCGCGGTGATTGCAGGGGCATAGCTGTCGCTATCCTGCCCATGTGCCGCACCCGTATGGAGAATCACCGGCGCATGAAGTTTGAAATCCGCGCGCCCCGCCTTTCGCGCCCGCAGAATGACCAACTCGGCCGCGCGGCCTGATCGGGCGCAGAGCGGCAACACCTCTGGTGAGCCGAGCCGACCGCCGCAGGCCGCCAGCATTTCCGGCAACCGGTCGGCCCGCTGAATCATATGCAGCACGCCCTTGGGCGCCAGCCTGCGGGCCGCGACATCGACCCACTCCGCCAACGGAGTCTGTTCGCCCAAGGCAAGGCTGCGACCGGCGTCCTGGGCGGCGCTGTGCGCACCCTTGCGGTAGTAGGGCGGATTGGCGATGACGTGATCGAACTGCATTTGGCGAACCGTCAAGGGGAGCTGTGTCAAATCGCTTTCGATCACGGTCAGAGTTGCCTTGTTCAGATCGGCGTTGCGCCGCGCCAGATCAGCGTAGGCGGGTTGCACCTCAACCCCCGTCAGCACCAGTCCGGGCACGCGATGACCCAGGCACAGCACCGCCGCCCCTGCCCCGCAGCCCAGTTCAAGAACCGATTGCCCGGCCCGGGCGGAAACGGTCGCAGCCAGCAGAACGGGATCACCCCCGGCGCGGTATCCCTTGCGTGGCTGTAACAGCTTCACCCGCCCGCCCAGAAAGGCATCGCAGGTCAAATCCTGATCCGGAAACGAGGTCACAGGCCCAGCGGGATGTCATTGTCGCGCATGACGCGGACGGCCGCGTCATAATCATCGCTGCGCACCATCATGCGACGTGGGAACACACCTATGCCGCCTTCAAGTATGCTCATGTTTACGTCCATCTGAAAGCAGTCTATATCCTCGCCCTGAAGAAGGGCGGACGCGAAGGCCAGAATCGTCGGGTCGGTGCTGCGTAAGAGTTCCTTCATAACCAACGATGTAAGGGCAAGGTGACACGAATGTCGAGCCTTGTAGCAGGAGTGTGATGGACGCTTCCACGGCCAACAAACCACATGAGCAGCTGGCGCAAACCCTGTCCGGGGAAATGGCCGCGGTCAACGCCCTGATCCGCGAGCGGATGGCATCCGAACATGCACCCCGCATTCCCGAAGTGACGGCCCATCTGGTCGAGGCCGGCGGCAAGCGTCTGCGCCCGATGCTGACGCTGGGCGCGGCGCGTCTGTGTGGGTATCAGGGCGAGGATCACATCAAGCTGGCCGCGACGGTCGAATTCATCCACACCGCGACGCTTTTGCATGACGACGTGGTGGACGAAAGTGAACAGCGCCGGGGTCGCCCCACCGCGAACTTGCTGTGGGACAACCAGTCCAGCGTTCTGGTGGGTGATTACCTGTTTGCCCGCAGTTTCCTTTTGATGGTTGAAACCGGGTCCTTGCGGGTGCTGGGCATTCTGGCCAATGCCTCGGCCACGATTGCCGAAGGTGAGGTTCTGCAACTGACCGCCGCGCGCGATCTGGCCACCGATGAAAGCATTTACCTCAAGGTCGTGCGCGGCAAGACGGCGGCGCTGTTTTCGGCCGCAACCCAGGTGGGCGGCGTGATCGCTGGCGCCCCCGAGGATCAGGTTCAGGCGCTTCATGATTACGGCGACGCGCTGGGAATCGCGTTTCAGATCGCGGATGATCTGTTGGATTATCAGGGCGACAGCGCTGCAACCGGCAAGAACGTGGGTGATGATTTCCGCGAACGCAAACTGACCCTGCCGGTGATCAAGGCCGTGGCCAAGGCAACGCCCGAAGAACGCGCATTTTGGGTGCGCACCATCGAAAAGGGTCAGCAGGCTGACGGCGATCTGGATCAGGCGCTGAGCCTGATGAACAAGTACGGAACGCTTGAGGCCACACGCGCCGATGCGGTGGCATGGGCGGAAAAGGCCAAAACGTCGCTGCGCGCGCTGCCCGATGATCCGATCCGCACCATGCTGACCGACATTGCCGATTATGTGGTGGCGCGGCTGGCATGATCAGGCCGCCTTGCAGCCCTGGACCCACCAGCCCGGATTGCGCGCACGCAAATCTGCGACCGCGCGGTCGCGGCTGACCGCATTTGCCATCACCGCAAAACATGTTGCCCCCGACCCCGACATGCGCGCGAGGCGACAGCCTGCGCTGTCGCGCAGCGCGGCAAGGACCGATCCGATGACAGGCGCCACCTGCAATGCGGGGGGCTCCAGATCGTTGCGTTGATTTTCCAGCCAGTCGATCCAGTCCCCTTCCATTGCGGGCATTGGCCAGTCCATTGCCGGATTATCTGCACTGGAAAGAGCGTGAAACACCGCCCCCGTGGGCACATCGACGCCCGGATTGACAAGGATCATCGGCAGGGGCGCGCGGGGTGTCAGCCGGTCCACGACTTCTCCGATACCCCGCATGCGCGATAACTGTGACACCATACAGACGGGCACATCCGCCCCCAGCGTCACAAGCGCCGCTGGCGATGGCAGGGGCGCATCCGCCATCTCGGCAAGCGCCCGCAGCACGGCGGCGGCATCCGACGATCCGCCGCCAATTCCGGCCGCCGCAGGCAGGTGTTTTTCAAGATGGATATCGGCCGTGATCCCCATCAGCTCCGCCGCCCTGATCACAAGGTTCCGCCCATCCGCCGGAACCCCCTGCGCCTTTGGGCCGGTGACGGTCAGCCGGGTTTGGGATGCGGGCGACACCGAGAGAACATCGCCAATATCGGCGAAGGCGACCAGCGAATCCAACAGGTGGTATCCGTCCGCACGCCGACCCGTGACATGCAGTGTCAGGTTGATCTTGGCCGGCGCAAAAACCCTATTTCTTGTCATTCGCCACTTTGAGGGGCGGTGCGCCCTCTTCGGCCAGAACCTTGTCAAGCCCGATTTCAAGTTTGCGGCGGATCCTGTCAGGATCGGCCTCACCATCGGTGTCCTTTGGGTCGATGAACGAAAGGGCGCGGCGCCACTGGAATTCGGCCTCGCGGTAACGGCCAACGGCCCAGAACACATCGCCCAGATGATCGTTTACCACCGGGTCCACCGGCATCAGTTCCACAGCCTTTTCCATGTGGCCGACCGCCTCTTCGTACCGACCAAGGCGATAAAGCACCCAGCCAAGGCTATCGACGATGTAACCGCTGTCGGGGCGGGCCGCGACGGCCCGTTCGATCATGTCGAGCGCCTCGTCCAGATTTTCCTGCCGCTCGACCAGCGAATAGCCAAGATAGTTCAGGATCTGCGGCTGCTCCGGGTTCAGTTCCAGCGCACTGCGAAAATCCTGCTCGGCCTTTTCCCAATTTTTCAGCCGCTCGTGACTGATTGCGCGCGCATAGAGCAGGAACCATTGGGATGGCGCCCCCTTTTCGGTGAATTCGATCGCCCGATCATAGGCTTCGACCGCACCGGCATAGTTTTCCTGCTGGCGCATCAGATCGCCCAGCGCCGAATGCACCAGCGGCAAGGCCGGGTATTCCAACGCCAGTTGTTGCAGGACCTCGCTGGCCGCATCGGGTTTGGCGGACCGGCGCAACGCCTCTGCCCGGCCCAGTTCGGCGGCATGATGGTCGGGGCTGGATTTGGGCACCTTGCGATAGGTCGCGACGGCCAGATCGTATTGGCTCAGATTGTCGAGAAGTTCGGCGGTCAGCAACAGCGAGTCGATATGGTCGGGCCGCAAGTAGCCTGCAATACGTGCATAGACCAGCGCATAGTCATCCGATGCCTCGCCCTTGAGCGCCTGTCCGATGGAATAGAACACCTCGGCCATGCCGTCCTGCACCGAAGTCACATGCGTAAAGTCAAGCTTTTCACCCTGAGCCAGACGATCGGCCAGATCGGTCAGCCCGGGGTCGAAGCCAGCGCCAAACGCGTCGGCCATCATGTCCAGCGCATCGGTATTGCGCCCCAGCTGCGAAAGGATTTCGGCCCGCGCCATCGCGGCGCGGCGGCTCATGGTCGAAAGGTTTCCATTGTCCTGGGCAAAAATTTCTTCGGCGGCCTGAAAATCACCGACCGAGGCCAATGCCAGCGCCTTGTGATACAGCGCGAAATTGCGCAGGCCGCCCTCCTTGGCAACGGCATCGAATTGCCCCGTGGCCTTTTCCACGTCACCGTTGCCCATATGGGCCCAGGCCAGCATCAAACCGTCCACCAACGGGCCGATGCCCTGGGTTTCCGTATCGCGGGCCAGTACCGCGTCAAAATCGCCTTTGGCGATCAGGTTGGCGGCAACGACCATATGGGCCACCTGGCTGCGCTGGCCCCGGAATTCAACCATTTCGGCCACCGGCAGGGCCTTGTCCAAATTGCCCAGCGCGACCTGCGCGAGGACAACGTTCGTCATCAGCGTGACATTGTCGCGATCCCGCGCCAGAGCGCGCGTATGATACTGTGCAGCCGCTTCGAAATCGCTGGAATACAGGGCCTGTCGCCCGGCCAGATAAGCGCCCGCCCCGGACTGGGCCGCACCGATACCCGGCGACAAGAGCGATATGACAACTGCGGCAACCGCCGCCCGTGGAAGAAATGAAATCACCTGAAAACCCTGCTTCCTGCGCACCATTGAATCAAAGCTAGGCGCTCAGCCCACAAGGCGCAATGGCACAACCTGAAAAGGCTGTGCCACTGTCGCAATTTATTCGGATCGCACGAAGACGTGCTTACATGTTGGGATAGTTCGGGCCGTCGCCACCCTGCGGTGTCGTCCAGTTGATGTTCTGGCTGGGGTCCTTGATATCGCAGGTCTTGCAGTGCACGCAGTTCTGGAAGTTGATGACAAAGCGCGGGTCTTTGCCTTCTTCCTCGACGAATTCGTACACACCGGCCGGGCAATACCGTGCCGAGGGGCCTGCATATTTGGGCAGGTTCACGGACACAGGGATACTGTCATCCAGCAGCTTCAGATGCGCCGGTTGCGCCTCTTCGTGGTTGGTAAAGCTGAACGAGACGTTGGTCAGCCGGTCGAACGACAGCTTGCCATCCGGCTTCGGATAATCGATCGGCGTGTGCTTGCTGGCCTCTTCGGTGGCTTCGGCATCGTTCTTGCCGTGGCCCAGCGTGCCCAGCAGCGAAAAGCCCAGGGTGTTGGTCCACATGTCGAACCCGCCCACGGTGAGCGAAGCGACGAGGCCAAATTTCGACCACAGCGGTTTGACGTTGCGCACCTTCTTGAGGTCCTTGCCGATGGCGCCTGTGCGCACCTCGTTTTCGTAGTCGGGCAGTTCATCACCGCTGCGCCCGGCCTTGATCGCGGCATGGGCGGCCTCGGCCGCGGCCTTGCCGGACAGCATGGCGTTGTGGTTGCCCTTGATGCGCGGCACGTTGACCATGCCAACTGAACAGCCCAGCAGCGCACCGCCCGGGAAGGTCATCTTGGGCATCGACTGATAGCCCCCTTCCGAAATCGCGCGGGCGCCATACGCCACGCGTTTGCCGCCTTCGAGCAGGTCAGCCACCATCGGGTGATGCTTGAACCGCTGGAATTCCATATAGGGAAAGAGATACGGGTTCTTGTAGTTCAGGTGCACCACGAAGCCGACGTAAACCTGGTTGTTTTCCAGGTGATAGATGAACGACCCGCCACCGGCGTTCGCGTTCAGCGGCCAGCCCATGGTGTGGGTCACGGTGCCTTCGCGGTGCTTGGCGGGGTCGATCTCCCAGATCTCTTTCATGCCGATGCCAAATTTCTGCGGCTCTTTCCCGGCTTGCAGGTCATATTTGGCGATCACCTCTTTGGACAGTGATCCGCGCACGCCTTCGGACAGGAATACGTATTTGCCGTGCAGTTCCATGCCCGGTTCGGTGTCGGGGCCATAGGATCCGTCAGCTTCCAGGCCAAAGACACCGGCAACCACGCCTTTGACTTCGCCGTTGTCGCCATAGACCAGTTCGGAACAGGACATGCCCGGGAAGATTTCGACGCCCATCTCCTCGGCCTGTTCTGCCATCCAGCGGCAGACATTGCCCATCGACACGATGTAATTGCCGTGGTTGTTCATCAGCGGCGGCATCGGGAAATTGGGAACGCGCAGTTTGCCCGCCTCGCCAAGCATGTAAAAGTTATCTTCTTTAACCGGCGTGTTCAGCGGCGCGCCTTTTTCTTTCCAGTCGGGAATGAGCGCATCAAGGCCGCAAGGATCAAGAACCGCGCCCGACAGGATATGCGCGCCCACTTCGGAGCCTTTTTCAAGCACCACAACGTTGAGGTCCGCATCAAGCTGCTTGAGCCGGATCGCGGCGGAAAGCCCGGCCGGGCCTGCGCCGACGATCACAACGTCATATTCCATCGCTTCGCGTTCAATCTCGGCCATCGTGGCGCTCCTCATTATGGCTGGGCCCGACAATTGCATTCGGGCGTAACTTTATTTCGCGGCTGATTACCTTTTGTCACCGGGCGCGGTCAATCGCAACACCGCGTCACACCGATCACTTTGGCATGTGCGCCCGGAATGTGGGCAATAATGTTTCCCGCCTACTCATTCCGGGCGATCGCCCATCAGGTATCGCGGCCCGGTTCCGCGGGATGCGGCGCGATCATCCGGGTTGAACAGTTTGCATTTTGGCAGGCTGAGACAACCGCAACCGATGCACCCGTCCAAGTTATCGCGCAGCTTTTCCAGCGTGGCGATGCGTTGGTCCAGATGACTGCGAAACTCTTCGCTGATGCGCGCCCAATCCTGTGGCGTCGGGGTGCGTCCGCCCGGCAACCGATCCAGAAGCGCGCGAATCCGGGGCAGGGAAAACCCGAATTGCTGCGCCACCATGACAAAGCTGAGCCGCCGGATATCGGCGCGCTGAAAACGGCGCTGCCCGCCCGCATTGCGCCAGGGTTCCAAAAGCCCCTGCGACTCGTAATACCGGATGGCGGACACGGCCAGCCCTGTCCGCTTGGCCAGCGCCCCGATGGACAGCCCTGCTTTTTGTGCCATTCCAGCCCCCTGAAAATTATCTTGACCTAAAGTTAGGTTTAGAAATTACGGTAGACAAATCCACAAGAAAAGGATTTGCCATGATACCCCGACTTGAACACGCCAATGTCACCGTTTCCAACCCCAAGGCCACCGCCGCATGGCTGTGCGATGTGTTTGACTGGCACATCCGCTGGGAAGGCCCCGGAATGCAGACCGGATACACCGTGCATGTTGGCAGCGAAGACAGCTATGTCGCGCTGTTTTCCTATGGCGATGCCAAACCCGCCAGGGATGAATCGTATCGCACCATCGGCATGCTGAACCATATTGCCGTCTTTACCGACGACATCGACCAAATCGAAACCAGGGTGAAACAGGCCGGGTTCACGCCGACAAACCACAACGATTATGCGCCGGGGCGCCGGTTCTATTTTCACGACGGCGACGGAATTGAGTGGGAAGTCGCCTCCCATCAGGCCTAGGCCGCAGCGGTTTCACTTGCAATCCCCACGCGGTTTGGGTCAGTTAATCCCAGACTCCTGAGGTCGCCCCGACGCGTTTTGCGGCGGGGCGTCAAATTTTGCGTGGATAAAGATTATGGAAAAAATCCCGATGACCCCGGCGGGCTTCAGCGCACTTGAAGCCGAATTGAAGCATTTGAAATCCGAAGAACGCCCCGCGATCATCAAGGCCATCGCCGAAGCGCGCGAACATGGCGACCTGTCCGAAAATGCCGAATATCATTCCGCCCGCGAGAAACAGTCCTTCATCGAAGGCCGCATCAAGGAACTGGAAGGTGTCCTGTCGCTGGCCGACGTCATCGACCCGGCCAAATTGAGCGGTTCCATCAAGTTCGGAGCCAAGGTAACCTTGGTTGACGAAGACACGGACGAAGAAAAGACTTGGCAGATCGTCGGTGAACACGAGGCCAACATCGAAAAAGGCCTTTTGAACATCAAGTCGCCCATTGCCCGCGCCCTGATCGGAAAGGACGAGGGGGACAGTGTCGAAGTGCGCACACCGGGCGGAGAACGATCCTACGAAGTGTTGAAGATCGAATATTCCTGACGGAGCGCCGCAATGTCCGGCCCATCACAAAAACCACCCGAGAACCAGGCCACGCCGCTGGGCATCTACGATCGCCCCGAGCGCGAGCGGGTCACCGGGATCGAAGTGATCGCAATCGCGCTCAGCATTCTGTGGCTGGGCGGGTCGCTGGTCTTTTTTGTGCTGGTCCCCGAATCCGACGAGCCCCTGTTTAACGGCCTGCAGTTCATCATCACGATTCTGGCGATCTTTCTGCCCGTGGCGATGATCTGGATCGCCGCCACCGCGGCACGGTCCAACCGGATCATGCGCGAGGAAAGCCAGCGCCTGCAGGCGGCCATCGACGGTATCCGGCAGTCCTATGTCGCGATGCAGCAAAGGTCGTCCATGGGCCCGGAACCCTCGGTCGCGCGCAAGCTGGATGAAATTGCCGCTGTCGCCAAAAAGACGGAAACCACGCTGGCCACGTTTTCAACCCGCCGCGAGCGTGAACAGCAACGTGCGGCGCCTGCGCCCGAACAGGTCGCCACGGGCGATCAGGGGTCTCTGGCGCTGGGAACGCCCGCCGAAGAATTGTCGCCGCCCCTGCCAACGGATGATTTCATCCGGGCCCTGAATTTTCCTGAAACAGCCGAAGACGAAGCCGGGTTTTCCGCCCTGCGCCGGGCGCTGCGGGACCGCAAGACATCACAGATCATCCAGGCCAGCCAGGATGTGCTGACCCTGCTGTCCCAGGACGGCATTTACATGGACGATCTGCGCCCCGACATGGCCCGTCCCGAAATCTGGCGCCAGTTTGCCCAAGGGATCCGCGGGCGGGCAGTTGCCCCACTGGGTGGGGTGCGTGACCGCACGTCGCTGGCTCTTTCCGCAGGACGGATGAAGCAGGACCCGATCTTCCGCGATGCCGCGCACCATTTCCTGCGCCTGTTCGACCGCATGTTCGTCGAGTTCGAAAAAACCGCGACCGATGGCGACATTTCAGCACTGTCCGACACCCGCACGGCCCGCGCCTTCATGTTGCTGGGACGTGTGGCGGGAACGTTCGACTGACCGGTCAGGGCGTTTCGGCTAGAGACCGAAGCTGCCGTAGGGAATGAATTTCACCAGGTCGCCGGGCCGGATGTGGCGTTCGCCGTCTTCGATTTCAACCAGTCCCTCGGCCCAGCTGAGCCCGCTGATCCGCCCGGATCCTTCGGAGGCGAAAACCTCGGCCCGACCGTCGCGCATGCGGGCGCGCAGGTATTCGCGCCGCCCGGGTTTCTTACGCTTTTCAAAGGCCGCAGGCAGGTCGAACCCCTGGGGGTCCGCCCATCCGGCCCCGGCCAAAAGCGTCAGGGCGGGGCGCGCAAAGACGAGGGTGCACACCATCGCCGCAACCGGGTTTCCCGGCAGGCCGAACACCGGAACCCCCTGCCACATGCCCAAGGCCAGCGGGCGTCCCGGCTTGACCGCGATTCGCCACTCCTGCATCGCGCCTGCAGCGCGCAACAGCGCGCTCACGTGATCCTCATCTCCCGCCGAGGCGCCGCCGCTGGTGATGATTGCATCGGCTTTTGATGCCGCATCATCGAGACAGGCGCGCAACGCCTCGCGATCATCGGCGATGCGGCCCATGTCGATCGCCTCGAACCCAAAGGAGTCCAGCATCGAGATCAGCATCGGGCGATTGGCATCGTAAATCTGTCCCAGACCGGCAGGATCCCCCGGTTCGACCAGTTCGTCGCCGGTCGAGATCACCGCGACCTTCAGCCGGTCTCGCACCGGCACGCGGCTGACCCCCACGGCGGACAACAGCGCAAGATCGGCAGCGGTGATCACCCGACCAGCCCTCAGGGCGGTGGCCCCCCCGACCACGTCTTCGCCCGCCTTGCGGGTGTTGGCCCCGACCTTGAGCGGCCCGCGAAAGGCGATCTGCCCGTCCTGCGCGGTAACGTCCTCCTCAAGGATCACGGTTTCAACTCCGGGCGGCAGGGCCGCGCCGGTCAGAACGCGCAGGGCCTTGCCAGCGGGCACGGTCCCGTCAAAGGGCACACCGGCCGCCGCGCGCCCATCCATGAGGGGCAGGATATGGTCGCCCTCGGGCACGGCCCCGGCAAAGCCATAACCGTCAACGGCGGTGTTGGGTTGCGGCGGGTTTGACCTTTGCGCGATCACATCCTGTGCCAGAACGCGAGCCAACGCCTGATCCAAGGCAACCTCGTCCACGCCGGTGACAGCCGACAACCGGTCGCGCAGCAGCGCGAGCGCGTCATCCACCGGTGTCCAGTTCACACCGGCGGGCAAAGCGAAACAGTCATTGCGCAGGGGGGGCGGCTTGATCATGCGGCGACCCTTTGTCCGGATTGCGGGACGCCGAGGATCCAGCCTTCTTCCGGCGCTTTGACCCTCAAACGATCCGACAAGGCACTGGCGGACAGACGGGACAGGCCAAGGGCAACCTGCTGCACCTGCCAGGCATCCTTGATCATGTCGGCGGGTGGCGCCCCCACGGTCAGCGAGGGCCATATTTCGACCAGCGCAACGGGTCGATCCAGTGGCTCATACGGCCAGACGGCGACCTGACCGGCAAACCGTTGCCTCAGGCGGGTCAGCACCGGCAGGCCCATCATGACCTGGCTGCCCACGGCCCCCGCCCCGGCCATCTGCCAGCAGGTGAAACTGCCCCTTGCCAGCAACTCGACCGCGCGACGGTCGGGGAACGGGTTGTGATACCCGGCCTTGGTGCGGGGCAGGCCGTCGATGTCACGTTTCAACGCATTGGCCCAGAACGGGCCCTTCCCGCCAAACTGGCGATTGATTTCGCCAGCGATATCAAACCGGTTGTTGGCTTTGGGCGCGTCTTCGATCCGGCCGGTGAACCAGTCCCACAGGATCAGCGGGTCATCCCGTCCGGTCAGCGCGGCGGCAAACCCGGCGGGGTAGCCAAAGGGAAAATCGAACCCCAGGCACAGGCGCCGCCCAGCGGCAAGTTCCGCTTCGATCAGATTGCACAGCCATGTTTCGGCCAGCTGCCGGTTGCGCAGGTAAACGGGAGTGTCGGAAACACCGCCGCGCACCGAGCAGGCCCAGATTGCATCGGCACAGGGGGTCGGGCCGCGGTCATTGCCGCCGGACCAGTCCACCATGACGAAGCTGTCGAATGTCACAACCCAACCTCGGACAGAATGAAATCGGCAATCGCGCGCGTATCGTTCAGGTCGAACACCTGGCGGTCAAGATCAAGCGGCACATCGGCCGCCACGGCACGGATGGAATCATCCTCGGGCGCGATCAGCGGATTGCCGGTTTCGGCGCGGTGCGCTTCGACCTTGGGGTGCTTATCGCGTTTGTAACCCTCGATCAGCACCAGATCGACCGGGGCCAGTCGCGGCAGCAGATCCTCCAGCGATGGCTCGTCTTCGCCCCGCAACTCGTGCATCAGGGCAAAGCGGTTGCGCGAGGCCAGCAACACCTCGGTCGCGCCTGCAACGCGGTGGCGGTGGCTGTCTTTGCCTGCGTGGTCCACATCGAACGTGTGATGGGCGTGTTTCACCGTGGAAACGGTAATGCCCCGCCCGGTGATTTCGGTGACAAGCCGTTCCATCAGCCCGGTTTTACCGGCGTTTTTCCAGCCCACCACTCCGTAGATTTTCAAATCAAGCTCTCCGCATGGGCCAGGTCATCTGGCGTATTGACGTTAAAGAACGGATCAAACCCGTCATTTGGGAATTCGGCAAGCCGGCCATCGTGTTTGTCGGTCCAGATGACTACCTTTCGCAAGCCATCGGCAAGGGCCGCGCGCAGATCATCGCGCAGGGCCACGGGCCACAGACCAAAGGTCGGGTGGCGGATCAGCCCCGAGCGGGACATGGATTTGGTCACCTCATCCGCCGTGCGAGGCGTGGCCGCAAGGGCGAGCGGGTGTTCCATGCCTTCGGTCGCCAGCAACAGACGCGGCACCAGATCGCAGGGAAAGAACGGTGTGTCTGCGGCCACGGTGACGATTGTATCGGCGCCCTGCCCGGCCGCCCAGTCCAGCCCGGCCAGAACACCAGCAAGGGGACCGGCATAGCCATCAATGCTGTCGGGGATCACGGGCAGTTTATAGCCGGCAAAGCGTTCTGCATCGCCATTGGCGTTCAGCGCCAGATCGGCCACCTGCGGTTCCAGCCGATCAATTACGCGCGACAACAGAGACTGCCCGCCCAACTCCAACAGGCCCTTGTCGCCCCCGCCCATGCGCGTGGCCTGACCACCGGCAAGGATGACGCCGAGGGGTTGTTTCATTCCGCCGCGCTCTTTCTACGATGCTTTTCTTCCTCGACCGGCACACTCGCCGGATCGACATCCCGCACCAGACGTTCCTCGCCCGCCAGACACACAAACCGCTGACCGCGCATGCGGCCGATCAGGGTCAACCCGACCTCGCGCGCGATCTCGACGCCCCATGCGGTAAAGCCCGAGCGCGAGGCCAGAACGGGAATGCCCATCATCGCCGTTTTGATGACCATCTCGGACGTCAGCCGCCCGGTGGTATAGAGGATTTTATCCTCGGCCCCTTCGCCATGTTGCAGCATCCAGCCGGCGATCTTGTCCACGGCGTTGTGGCGGCCCACGTCCTCCATATAGACCAGCGGGCGGTCTTGGCGGCACAGAACCGTGCCATGGATCGCCCCCGCCTCAAGATAGAGCGACGGGGTGCGGTTGATTTTGGACGCCAGCGCATAAAGCCAGCTGGTGCGCACCGGAACGGCCGGCAGGCGCACGTCCTCAAGCCCCTCCATCATGTCACCAAACACGGTGCCCACGGCACAGCCGGATGTGCGGGTTTTTTTCTTCAGCTTTTCCTCGTAACTGGTCTGGCGCGCGGTGCGCACGACAACGGTTTCCAGATCATCGTCGTAATCGACGCCGGTGATCTCGTCATCACCCAGCAACATGCCCTGATTGCGCAGAAACCCCAGCGCCAGATATTCAGGGTAATCGCCGATGGTCATCGCAGTGACGATTTCCTGAGAGTTCAGGAAAATGGTCAATGGCCGTTCTTCGACCACCGAGATTTTTGACACCTCGCCATTCTGGTCCACGCCTTCGACCGCGCGGGTCAGTCGGGGCGCCGACGGATCGGGCGCGATGATGTAATCTGTGGCGTCTTTTACCGTGGCCAATTGCAACCCTCCCCATTCGCAGATAGTCCGGCTGAACATAGTCTAGGGGCAACACATGACCCGCACCACCGTCAATTCATACTTCTGGAAGGGATGCCGCGATGGCCTGCCTTTCATCTTCGTCGCCGGTCCGTTCGGCGTGTTGTTCGGTGTGCTTGCGGCCGAAGCGGGCTTGGATCTGGTCGAGATCATGACCTTTACCTTCACCGTTTTTGCGGGCGCCGCGCAGTTCACCGCGCTGCAGCTTTTGCAGGAACAGACCCCGACGCTGATCGTGCTGGCCTCGGCACTTGCGGTGAACCTGCGCGTGGCGATGTATTCGGCCTCATTGACGCCCTATCTGGGCGCGGCGCCGCTGTGGCAGCGGGCCTTTGCCGCCTATTTCACGGTCGATCAATCCTATGCGCTGTCGGTGGTTCAGTTCGAAACTGATCACGATATGACGGTCCCGCAACGGATGGCGTATTTCTTTGGGACCAACGCCCTGATCGCGCCGCTTTGGTACACGGCCTCGTTCGTGGGCGCGGTGATGGGGTCGCGCATTCCGGAAAGCTGGGCACTGGATTTCGCCCTGCCCATCGCCTTTCTGGCCATGATCGCGCCGATGCTGCGCACCCTTGCGCATGTCATCGCGGCCCTTGTGGCCATCATCGTGGCACTGTTTGCGGCGGCAATCCCCTATAACCTGGGCCTGTTGGTGGCAGGGGCTGCGGGCATGATGGCCGGGGCCCATGCCGAACTGGTCCTGTCGCGCAGAAGGGGAACGGCATGATGGACCCGGTTTTTGATCGCCAGACGCTGTGGATCGTGATCATCGGCATGGCCGTGGGCAGCTTTGCCCTGCGGTTCCTGTTCATCGGGTTGGTCGGGAACCGCGCGATGCCCGACTGGTTCCTGCGCCACCTGCGCTATACCGCCGTGGCCATCCTGCCCGCGCTGGTGGCACCGCTGGTGATCTGGCCCGCCGCGACGAACGGCACGCCCGATGCCTCGCGCATGGCGGCAGCGGCCGTGACCATCGTGATCGGGCTGATGACCCGAAACGTGATTGCCGCCATTCTGGGCGGGGCCGGAACGCTGTACGCGTTGCTGTATTTACTGGGTTAGGGCCGCGTTGGACCGTTCCAAACCATCTTTCAGGTCTGCACTGTCACCTTCATAGTAATTGTCGGTCACGACACCGGGCAGCTGTGCCACCTGTGATTGCAGCTTGGTCGGATAGAAGGTGGTCTTGATGCTTTCGAAACCGGGCACACGCGCCAACAGGCTCGACGTTGCGTTGGCGCAAAATGCCCCCGGCACGGCGCCATTGGCCAGAGCCAGACGATAGGCCACATCAGCCTGTTCCGCCGAAACATTGATCGTCTGCCTGACCACGTGAAAGGTCGAACGCGCATGGGCGCTGCGATAGGCCTTTTCGACAGCGGGGGTGATGCCGAACAGCACATCGTTCCGCTCCGGAACGACATCGGCATAAAAAGACCCCGCGGGATCGAAAATGATCCGTTGCGAGGCATTGATCAAAAGGGCGGAATGCCCGCCCTTGCCGGTACGATTGTTGACCATGGTGTAAAGCGTCAGCGAAGCCCCGCCCCCATCGCGATAGGAAACGGCCGCGATGGTCTGATCATCGGCGAACGGTTGTTTTTCCGCGCATCCTGCCACTGCAAGGAGCAGGGCGCCAACAATCGCCAGTCGCCGCATGATCAAACGTTCCCGTATCAGGTGATAAAGATCGCCATCAGGACGACAAGAACCAGGATCGCGATAGTCGTTTTCGTTACAAAGTTCATGAACCCGTCAAAGGTTTCGGTCTGAGTCGTGATATCCATTTCGCCGTGCTTGTAGTCAGCCATCTCTAATCATCCCATAGTTCTGATTTCTTGTTCCCTGCTGAATACTGGATTCGCAAACGCGTGTCACCACGTCAATCGGGCGCAGGGGATCAAGGCGTTTCACATTTGCGCGCGAAGACGTTGACCTTCCGGCGTCAGCCGTCTTCCAGTCCGGCGGCAAGGCGGAACCCGATCCGCATCGCGGGGCCCTCTTCGGTCGGCTTGGGCAAGGCGCGCAACATCACGTTCAGCTGGCTGACATGCTGGACCAGCTGGGTTTTGGCACCGGCACCGTCGCTGCCGTAGAAGGTGACGATATCGGGATCGAAATATCCCATGCCTTCGATCCTGAGCACACCGGCGTCACCGCCGGTGAACCCCATCGCCACCTCGTGTTCGCCGTCCAGCTGTTTTTCAAAGTTCTGGATGTAGATGATCAGCCGCTCATACGCCCATTGCGCCGCGCTTTTGCCGGACACGGGTTTATTCAGCTTATCGGGCACGCAATCCAACGCTGGCGCGGCCTGAGGGTCGGAATGCACTTCGTGTACGCGGGGCAAGGCATCGGCTTCGACTGCTTCGGCGGCGGTTTCAATCTTGTCGTCCATGATCTTATCCCTTGCGCTGGTATTCCCACGCACCGTCGGGGCGTTTGGTCCGCGTGACAAGCCCCTGATGATAGAGATGATTCACATGCGACACGGCTTCGACCAAGGCCAGACCGTATTCGCCCGCACCGATGCGCCGCTTGAAAAGGGTGGCGAAACATTCGGCGGCGCTGTGGGGCTCGGCAAGGAATTTCAGCAGTCTCTCGAGCGCGCCATGGTGATTGTCGATCAGTTGACGCAACCGCACCGGCAAGCCCGTAAAGGGCAGTTTATGCCCGCCCAGAACCAGTTGGTCATGGTTTGCATGTGGCACGAACTTTTCGCAGGCCTCCAGCCAGCCCGCCAGCGGGTCGGCCTCGGGTTCGGTGACGTAGACGCCGATGTTGGGGCTGATCGACGGCAGGATCTGATCCCCCGACAGGACCAGATTGTCATCCCTGCTCCAGAATGTTGCGTGGTCGGGCGCGTGGCCATTGCCAAGGTAAACGTCCCAGGTGCGTCCGCCCATGGTGATCGTGTCGCCCTCTTTCAGCCCGGTAAAGCCCAGGGGCATCGGCGTGACGATATCGCTGTAGTTAAAGGGCTTTTCGTTCTCTCGCTGCTCCAAGATCTCCGGGTCCATGCCGGCGCTGCGCCAGAATTCGATGGTTTCCGCCGGGGGGCGTTGCTGTGTATCCAGCGACAGCATCCGCGCAAAAAGCCACGAGGTACGGGTGGAAAGCAGCTCGGCACCGTGCTCACTCTGGAACCAGCCGACGTTGCCCATGTGGTCGGGGTGATGATGAGTCATGATCACCCGGTTCACCGGCTTGCCACCCATCGGGCCTGCCATGACGTCGCCCCACAGGCGCCGGGTCAGGTTTGATCCGAACCCGGTGTCGATCACGGTCCAGCCGTCCCCGTCATCCAGCGCATAAAGGTTCACATGGTCCAGCTTCATCGGAAGCGGCATGCGGATCCACAAGACACCCGGGGCGACCTCGATGGTCTGCCCCGGTTCCGGGGGCGTTTCCCATGGGTATCTCAGCGCGGGGGGACGGTTACCATCCACAGGATCAGGCCGCCAGCTCATCAAGGCTGAGGGCGTAGAGGCCGTCACTGCCTTTTTGCGCATGGGCCAGCAGACCCGCGTGTTCCGGCAGCAGGCGGGTGATGTAGAACCGCGCCAGCGCCTCACGCGCTGTGCCCGGTTCCGCCATCGCCGCCATCAGATGGAAATGTCCGCCCAAAACCCGCGCAAAGGCGCGCAGATAGGGCACGGCCCCTGCGAAACGGTCGTTCATGTCGCTTTGCGCGGTCAGCCATTCGGTCGACTCGCGCAGGCTTTCGGTGGCTTGCCAGACCGGTTCGGCCAGTTCGGGCAGCTTGCCGCGCGCGGCTTCGGCGTGGGCTTCGATCTCGTCCAGCAGGGCGGCGGCGGCTTCGCCCCCGTCCATCATCTTGCGGGCGACAAGGTCCATCGCCTGAATGCCGTTGGTGCCTTCATAGATCGCGGTCACGCGAGCGTCGCGATAATACTGAGCCGCGCCGGTTTCTTCGATAAAGCCCATGCCGCCATGCACCTGCACGCCGGTTTGTGCCACTTCGATCCCGACATCTGTACCAAAGGTTTTGGCAATCGGGGTCAGGAAAGCGGCCCGTGCCGCCCATTCCGCATCGCCCGTGGCGGTCTGCATGTCGATGGCAACAGCACAGGACAAAAGAATGGCCCGCGCGGCGAACAGGTCCGCCTTCATGGTCATCAACATGCGGCGCACGTCGGCATGTTCGGCGATGGTGCCGCTGGTGCCGGGGGCGGTGCGGCCCTGCTTGCGCTCGGTCGCATAGGCAAGCGCGTGCTGATACGCGCCCTCGCCGGCGCCGACGCCCTGACCGCCCACGCCCAGACGAGCGTTGTTCATCATGGTGAACATTGCGGCCATGCCGCCATGCGGCTCACCGATCAGCCAGCCCTTGGCCCCGTCATATTGCATGACGCAAGTGGGCGAACCGTGCAGCCCCATCTTGTGTTCCAGCGACACGACCTTGAGATCATTGGCAACACCCGGGTTGCCGTTTTCATCCGGAATGTACTTGGGCACCAGGAACAGGCTGATCCCCTTGGTGCCCGGCACCCCGTCGGGCAGGCGCGCCAACACCAGGTGACAGACGTTTTCAGCAAAATCGTTGTCGCCCCAGCTGATGTAAATCTTTTGCCCGGAAACGGCATAGGTGCCGTCGCCATTCGGTTCCGCCTTGGAGCTGAGCGCGCCAACGTCCGACCCGGCCTGCGGTTCGGTCAGGTTCATGGTGCCCGACCATTCGCCGGAAATCAGCTTGGGCATGTAAAGTTCCTTGATCGCCTCACTGGCGTGGTGGTCCAGCGCCTCAAGCTGTCCCTGGCTCATCAACGGGGCCAGTTGCAGCGATAGACAGGCCGCCGACATCATTTCGTTGACCGAGGTCGTCACCGTCATGGGAAGCCCCATGCCGCCCTGCTCCTCGGGGGCGCTCATCCCGATCCAGCCGCCTTCGGCAATGGCTTTCCACCCGTCGGCAAACCCCGGAGAGGTGCGCAAAACGCCGTTTTCCAAGTACGCCGGGTGCAGATCACCGTTGCGCTGAAGAGGGGCCATCACCTCTTCGCACATTTTACCGGCTTCGGTCAGGATCGCGCTGACGACATCGCTGCTGGCTTCGGCAAAACGCTCGGTTTCGGCGACACGGTCAAAGCCGACGATGTGGCGCAGCATGAATTCATAATCCGGGACCGGAGCGCGGTAAGTCATGGTAAACCTCTAAATTCTGTATCGATGGCGGCGCGCGGACTTGGAAAACACGCGCGTCGCAGTTATGGGACATCACTCGCCCTTATTCCAGACCAGCCGCATCAATCACGCAACCAAAACGCCGCGTCACAGCCATGTCACCACGACCGCCACTTATCCTATCGACGGATCCTGCCGATCTGGAGCAGGCCGCAGCCTTGCTGCGCGCCGGGGAACTGGTCGCCTTTCCGACCGAGACGGTTTACGGGCTGGGCGCAGATGCGCGCAATGATCTGGCGGTTTCCAGTATTTTCGCGGCAAAGGACCGGCCCACCTTCAACCCGCTGATCGTTCATGTGCCCGACGCCGAAACAGCGCAGCGCTATGTGCAATGGAGCGCCACCGCCCAGCAGCTGGCCGAGGCCTTCTGGCCCGGGGCGCTGACGCTGGTTTTGCCCCTGCGGCAGGATCACGGCATTGCGTCCCTGGTCACCGCCGGACTGGACACGCTGGCGGTTCGCGTCCCGTCGCACCGGGCCGCGCAGGCCCTATTGTCCACCTTCGACGGCCCCATCGCCGCGCCTTCGGCCAATCGGTCAGGTCGGATCAGCCCGACGACCGCCGCCCATGTGCTGGCCGGTCTGGGCGACCGCGTGGCCGCCATCGTCGACGACGGTCCCTGCCCGGTCGGGTTGGAATCCACCATTGTCGGGCTGGACGGTACGCCCACCCTGTTGCGCCCCGGCGGATTGGCAAGCGAAGAGATCGAGGCCGTTCTGGGCCGGTCTCTGGAGGTTCGCCAAACCAATGCCACCCTGACCGCACCGGGGCAGATGCTGTCGCATTACGCACCCGAGGCGGCGCTGCGCCTGAATGCCGAAAGGGCCAAACCAGGCGAACTGTTGCTGGGGTTTGGCCCAATGGACTGTGATCTGAACCTGTCGGTCTCCGGCGACCTGAGCGAAGCGGCGGCCAACCTTTTTCACCATTTGCACCAGCTGGATGATCTCAAGCGCCCCATTGCCGTGGCGCCGATCCCGGATCACGGCCTTGGCCGCGCCATCAATGACCGGCTGCGCCGCGCCGCCGCGCCGCGGGACTGATCTTCAGGCGCGGCCCGCACTGGCGGACAATGTCAACGGATCCACCCCGAGAGAGCGCAATGCCGCGCCCCATTTGTCAGCGTTGTCCATATCATAGATCAGCGCGATGTCCGGTTCGGTCGTCAGCCATCCGTTTTGGGCGATCTCGGCCTCAAGCTGCCCTGGACCCCACCCGGCATAACCCAGCATCATCAGCGCCTTTTCCGGCCCGGCGCCATTTGCCATGTCTTCCAGAATATCCAGCGTGGCGGTCATGCTGAACTGGTCCGAGACCACCATCGAGTGAAGTTTTGAATCGTAGTCAGGCGTATGCAGCACAAACCCGCGCGCGCCCTCGACCGGGCCGCCAAAATGGACCTGCCGGTCACCCATCGGCGTTTCGGGTTTGATGTTCAGCTGTTCAAGAAGGTCCGACAACATAACGTCCGCCGCAGGTTTATTGACGATCAGGCCCATCGCGCCCTGATCGCTATGGCTGCAGAGAAAGACAACCGAATGTTCAAATCGCGGATCCCCCATTCCAGGCATTGCGATCAGTAATTTTCCGGTCAAATCCATCATGATAGGGTCAGCCCTCGTTGCCATGTGGCGTCCTCAGAAGAATGCCCCCCCACCTGCCCGCGTGCAAGGGACAGATCAGCACATCACGCCTTGAAACCTGCGTTGACCGCAATGTGACTTGGCATTTCAGCGCGGAATGCGCATCTAGGGGACATGAGACAAACGATCCTTGCCCTTCTGGCCCTTTGCAGCCCGCTGATCTTTTCCCCGCCCGCCGCACAGGCGCAGTTCGGGCTGGAGGATATCGTGAAGATCGACGTTCTCGAAGGGGGCGTGACCGCAAAGGGTACCTATCAGGCGGCCCTGCGGCTTACCCTGTCGGACGGATGGAAGACCTATTGGCGCGCACCTGGTGACGCCGGTATCCCACCGGAACTGACCTATCGCGGGTCGCGCAACGTGGGCGCAACCTCGATCACCTGGCCGACGCCCCATGTGTTCGATCAGGACGGGGTGCAAACGATCGGGTACAAGCAACAGCTGGTTCTGCCGATCGAGATCACACCCAGGAACAGGGACCGCGCCGTGCATCTGCGCGGAGAGATCCAGTTTGGCGTCTGCAAGGATGTGTGCGTCCCCGCAACGCTGAACTTTGATCAGGCGCTCAGCAGCGATGCCCCGCGCAACCCTACCATCGTCGCGGCCATCGCCCAGCGCCCCTATTCCGAGGATGAGGCGAAGGTAAGCCGCACGACCTGCCGGGTCGAGCCAGTGAAGAACGGCATGCGCCTGACGGCGAATATCACCATGCCCTCCACGGGCGGCGCCGAGGTTACGATCATCGAACCGGGCAATCCCAAGCTTTGGGCCTCGCCCCCCAGTACATCGCGCCGCGGCAATGTTCTGACCGCCACCAGCGATCTGGTTCATATCGAGGGCAAGGCCTATGCACTGGATCGCTCGGCCGTGCGCATCACCGTGTTGGGCAAGAACCACGCAGTTGACATTCTGGGGTGCACGCCCGACTGATCTGACATGTCCCGCACTCCTTTACTGGGCGCCATTGCCGTCCTGATCCACGATAATCGCGTATTGCTGGCCCAGCGCGGTAAAGAGCCCGATGCCGGGCTGTGGGGCTTTCCCGGCGGCCATGTGGAATGGGGGGAAACCGCCCTTGCCGCCGCCGTGCGCGAACTGCACGAGGAAACAGGTGTCCTGGCCACCCCGCGCAGCTATCTGACCAATATCGATGTGCTGCGGCATGACCCGGATGGCACGGCACAGGTGCATTACCTGCTAGCGGCTGTCCTGTGCGATTATGTCAGCGGCACACCGCAGGCGGCGGACGATGTGGCAGATGCCCGGTGGATGCCCTGCGATCTGGTGCGCGACGGCACCCTGCCGATGAGCGCGCGTGTCATCGACGTGATGGAACTGGCCCTTCGGCAGGTGGGGCCTGACGCGGGCTGACCGCTCAGGCGTTGCCCTTGGGGTTCCGGGGGCCGCTGCGGGTGAATATCACCAGGGTCACAAGATAAACGGAAATCACCAGAACAAGCGCTCCGGCGACAAAGGCCACAAAAGCCGCGCGCAATGCGCCATCCGCAAGCAAACCGGGGGCCAGATTGACGATCGGGCCCGGCAAGGCACCGTTGAGCGCCGTCCAGATCATGGTCAGACCCAGCCAGCCCAACAGGGCAAGCAGGGTACCCGCCGCGACCGCGCGCAGCCCCGGGTGCGGCCCGCGCACCGCACGGCGCAGGGCCGCGATCGGGCGCGCCACATCGTTTTGCATCGCCACCAAGGCAGGCACGACCAGCAAGACCAGCAACATGCCGAAGCCAAGACCATAGACCAGCGTGATGACGGTGGGTTTCAGAAACTGCGCCTGTTGCGATTGTTCGTAAAGCAGCGGTGCAAGACCTAGAACCGTGGTCAGAGTCGTCAACAGAACGGGGCGCAAACGATCAGCGGCGCCATCTATGATCGACGGGATCAGCCCGCGCTCCTGCGCATATTCATCAATGGTCGTCACCAGAACGATGGAGTCGTTGATGATGATGCCCGTCATGCCCAACAGCCCAACCACCGTGAACATGCTGAGCGGCACATCCCACAGCGCATGTCCCCAGATCGTCCCGACCAGACCAAAGGGAATGATGACCATGACGACCAAGGGGCGCGTCCAGCTGGCAAATACCCAGGCCAGGACCAGATAGATGCCGGTCAGACACAGGATCAGCCCGGTGCGCGCGTCATTCAGGAAATCGTTTTCCTGTTCGCTCAGACCTGACATTTTCCATTCCACCTGCCGTTCGCTGGCGATTTTGGGTAGGATCTCTGTCACCAGAGCGTCCGAGATTTCCTGAGCACGGGCCGGATCATCCTCGGAGATGTCGCCGGTAACGCTGATCAGGCGAATGCCGTTTTCCCTCCGCACGGTCGAAAACCCGGTGCGTTGCTGCACGCTGACGATATCGGCAAGGGGCACGTAATTTCCGCTGGGCGTGCGCATCTGGGTGGTTTCCAGGAAATCGGCCGTCAACTCACCCTCGGGCAGTTCCACGCGGATGGCCGCGCTGCGCGGGCCTTCGGGATAGGTGGCCGCCTCGATCCCGTTGAGACGCGCGCGCAACGCCCGCCCCAGCGTGTCGATGGTAAAGCCCAGCGCCTGCCCCTGCGCGGTCAGATCGAGGATCAGTTCTTCCTTGTCATAGGCCAGATTGTCCTGCACCGCCGACACTTCGGGGTATCGCAGCAGGGCGGTCTGCAAATCCTGACTGGCGCCTTTCAGGGTATCCACATCCGCGCCATAGAATTGCACGTCCAGCGCATCGCCGCCCGGCCCGGACCGCCAACCGCGGAACGAGACGGTTTCGACCAACGGATGGCGCACCACCTTGTCCTGCAATTCGGCGACAAAGGCAAAACTGGAATAGGGGCGCAGATCGGCGTCAATCAGTTCGATGCTGATCCCGCCCAGAAGGTCAGTGTCCTTGGTGTCGACCCCGGACAGGCCACGCCCGGCGTTGCCGCCCACCTCGGCCATCACATAGTCGAGCGGATTGGCGCCGTACCGTTCTTCGTATTCCTTGCCCAGCGCCTCGGTCGCGCGCTGCATTTCGCGCATCATGGCCAGCGTATCGCTGCGCTTTGCCCCTTCTGTCATGGCAAAATTGCCGGTGACCGACCCGCGTTCGGGCGCGTTGAAGAACCGCCATTGCACGTCGCCGCGGATGAACACCGCCATTTGGCTGGCCAGAATGGCAATCGCCCCGGCGAGCACGACATAGCGCCCCCGAACCACCCAGACCATGACCCGGCGGAACAGATGATCGCGCACCCATCGGAACCCGGTGTTCACCACCCGGTTGGGCCAGTCATACCAATGTTGTTTCGCCGAATGGGCGATGGCGTGGCTCATGTGGTTGGGCAGGATCAGGAAACATTCCACCAGCGAGGCCAGCAGCACGGCAATCACGGTGAACGGGATATCACGGATCAGATCGCCGAACCGCCCGCCGATCGCTATCAGGCCAAAGAACGCGATAACGGTGGTCAGGGTTGCGGCCAGCACCGGCATCGCCATGCGCCGCGCTGCATTTTCCGAGGCGACCACCGGGTGTTCGCCCAGCCGCCTGGCCCGGTAATCCGCGTGTTCGCCCACGACGATGGCGTCATCGACCACGATGCCCAGCGTGATGATCAGCCCGAACAGGCTGACCATGTTGATGGTCAGCCCACCAATATACATCAGCGCAATCGCCGCGAACATGGCCGCCGGTATGCCCGCCGCCACCCAAAAAGCAATGCGCGCATTGAGGAACAGGAACAAAAGCCCCACCACAAGGGCCAACCCCATCAGACCGTTGTCCACCAAAAGGTTCAGGCGCCCGGTAATCGCCTCGGCGCGGGTCCGGATCAGTTCGACGGTCGCGCCCTGCGGCAGACTCGCCTGCATTTCGGCGGCAACCTGTTCGACCTGTTGCTGAATGCGGATGGAGTCGCCCCGGTCGGACCGGTCGACCCGAACCGACATGGCGGGATTTTCGCCCACAAAATAGCTGCGGTTGCGGTCCACGCCCTCGACCCGGATGTCGGCCACATCGCCAATGGTCAGTTGCGACCCATCCGGGTTCGACCGCAGGACGATCCCGGCGATGTCATCGGGTTTGCGTTTTTCGATGCCTGTGCGCACGCGGGTGTTGGCGCCGGTCACGTCGCCGGCCGGGTCAGCATCCACCTCGGCGGCGATGGCGACGGCGATTTCGGACATGGTCACGTCATGGGCGATCAGGTTTGCCGAAGGGACTTCGACAATGGTTTCGGGTGCGGCGACACCGCGAATGGTGGTCCGCGTAACCCCCACCGCAAAAAGCCGGGTCACCAGTTCGTCGGCAAACAGACCCAGCTGTTCAGGCGCCAGCGGTCCGGTGATGACGACATCCGTGACCCGGTCGCGCCACGCGCCGCGGCGGACGGTGGGCTCTTCGGCCTCTTCTGGCAGGGTCGTGATGCCGTCCACGATATTTTGGACGTCATCCGCTGCGCGAGCCATGTCCCAGCCGGGCTCGAATTCCAGCGTGATGCTGGCGTTGCCCTCGCGCGAGGTCGAGGCCGAGCTTTCCACGCCATCGACCGCCAGCAGGGCCGGCTCCAGCACCTGGACGATGGCGCCGTCCACGTCCTCGGGGCCAGCGCCATCCCATTGGACACCGATGGTCACGTTGTCGACGATCACGTCGGGAAAGAACTGCGCCCGCATGTTGGGAATGGCGGCGCTGCCCAAGACCAGCAGGACAACCAGCAACAGGTTTGCCGCTGTGCGGTGCCGGGTGAAATAGGACAACAGCCCACCGGCGGCCCTCGGGATGTCGCGCACCACGGTCTTAGCCCCCCATCCGGGACTCGATCCGCGCAACCAATTGCGCGGGCACCTTGGGTTCGGTCAATGTGCTCAGAACGCGGGCTTTCATCTCGGCGGGCATGCGATCATTGCCTTCGACCAGGGCCACCAGACGCGCCCGGCGTTCTGTGGTCAGTTCCAGCATTTCGGGTTCGATCACGGCCTCGGTCTCGGCCCCCTGGCGCAGCGGTCGCACGCGAATGCCAGTGCCCAGCAAGGGGGTGCGCCCGATCACGACCTCGCGCCCTTCGAGACCTGCGCCGCGCAGCAGAACGTCATCGCCCTGCCGCCGCACCAATGTGACCGGAAGGGACTGAAGCCGGTCTTCCTCGTCCAGAACAAGCACCGTGCCCGAGGCGTCCAGAACCGAGGCAGGCAGTCGGACAACGCCGTCTATGGGTTGTTCCTGAACCGCGACGCTGACAAAGTCGCCGGGTTTGAACCCCGGCGCACGATCCAGCCGGGCAAAGATCAGGCGCCCGGATTGCCCGTCCCCCGCCCCGGCGCTGTCGCGGCTGACCTGGCCCCGGGCGTGCAGATCCACCCCGGCCCCGTCCAGAGTTGCGACCACGGGCGCAGGCAACAGCCGGCCCGTCTCATCCAACAGCCGCGCGTATTGCGCGGTCGACACCCGAAACGCGACTTCCAATGCTTGGGGATCGACCAGAACGGCCAGTTTCTCGTTGACCGAAACAAGGCGGCCCTCGACCAGGTTCACATCACTCAGCGTGCCGTCAAAAGCCGCTGTCAGGGTGGTTTCATCCAGATCGCGCTGCGCCTGATCCAGCGCGATACGCGCGCGCTCCAAATTGGTTGCGGCCTGATCGACGCGCGCTTCGGCCTGCGCCACGGCCTGCCTGCGGGACAGAACGGCCTGACGGGCGGACGACGCGGCCAATTCAGCGGTTTCAACGACCGCCGCCGTGGCAACGCCGCGTTCCTGGAGATCCTGCTGACGGCGGAAGGCGCGGTCGCGCAGTTCCGCCTGCTCTTGGGCCGCAACCAGTTCATCGCGGGCCAGAACCAGCGAGCGTGCGGCATCGCGTTCTTCGGCCTGCGCATCCAGCAGATCGCTTTGCACCCGTTCCAGCGCAGCCTGCGCATCGGCCGGATCGATCTGGACCAGGACATCGCCAGCCTTGACGACGCCCCCTTCCTCAAACTGATCGGCGAGGCTCAGAACCCGCCCGGCGGTTGCCGTGCGCATTTCCAGCGTGCGGCGGCTTTGGACCTGCCCAAACGCTTCGAGGATCGGCGTAACGGTCTGCGTCTCGGCGCGCTGCACATTGACCGCGAAAACCCGTTCGCGGGCTTGCGGCGGTTTCCTGTCATCGCTCATCCGGACCTGAATGGCGCTGGAAATCATCAGGCCCGCATAGATCAACAGTGCGAGTGCCAGACCCGCAAGAAACACCCCAACCAGGCTGTGCCGCAGAAAACGCATTTCAAACACCTCAAGGCCGCGAAATGCAGCCCAATCCATAAGATAGCGGCGCAGAGCAAAATACCAAGCCGCAACTGAGTCACAGGGGATTTAACGCATGTCTGCGTTATTTCCGTCGCTTGTGTTCTTCAAGGCGCGGAAAAATTTCGACAAAATTGCAGGGTCGGTGGCGGTAATCCAGTTGCAGCGACAGGATTTCATCCCACGCGTCCTTGCAGGCGCCGGGGCTGCCCGGCAGGGCAAACAGATAGGTCCCCCCGGCTACGCCACCCGTGGCGCGCGACTGCACCGCGCTGGTGCCGATCTTTTGCATCGAAACGATGGTGAATACCGTGCCGAAGGCATCGATTTCCTTTTCATAGACATCGCGATGCGCCTCAACCGTCACGTCGCGCCCCGTCAGGCCGGTGCCGCCGGTGGAAATCACCACGTCGATGTCGGGGTTGGCGATCCATGTGCGCAGCTGACCGGCGATTTCTGCCCGTTCGTCGCGCAGGATCATCCGGTCGGCCAGCACATGCCCGGCCCCGGTGACCCGGTCGACCAGCACTTGGCCCGAGCGGTCCTCATCCAGGCTGCGGCTGTCGGAAATGGTCAGAACGGCGATCCTGACAGGGACGAAATCCTTGGTTTCATCGATGTGCGACATGTCAGGTCCTTTCCAAAACGGCCAAGCGCACGGCCAGTGCGGCGAAAATTCCACCCGTGACCCAGCCCAGCCAACGGGAGGATCGCGTCAGCCGGCGCCCCGCGCCGCCCGCGAACACGCCGACCAGCCCGTTGACGATAAACCCGCCGATGGCCATCACCACGCCCAGGGCCAGGAATTGCCCCAAGATGGACCCGGCCGCCGGGTCAACGAACTGCGGCAGAAAGGCCAGCACGAACAGGATGACCTTGGGATTGGTGATATTCACCAGAAGCCCCGCGCGAAAGGCCCGTGCCGCGGGGACAGGCGGCGCATCGGGTGGCGTTGCCCCATAACGCAATGCGCCCCAGGCCAGCCACAACAGATAGGCCACCCCGACCCAGCGGATCACGTCGAACAGCCACGGGATTGTCGCAACAGCGGCCCCCAACCCAAGCCCCGCAACGGTTACATGCACCATTGCCCCGGTCGATATTCCGGCGCTCGCTGCCACGGCGGACCGCGCGCCCGAGCGCAGCCCCTGACCAAGGCAAAACATCATGTCCGCACCCGGCGTGAAATTGAGCGCCAGGGCAGCAGGAACAAAAGCAGCCAGAACCAGAGGATCGATCATTTGCCAACCTCGAACCAGTTGGGCGTCGGTCCCAGGTTCATGACCTGCGTGTCGCCGATCCTGCCCGATTTGCCCCAACTGTCATGGATATGGCCGCACAGGGCCAGTTCCGGCTGAATCCGCGCAATGGCATCCCGGATCGCAACAGATCCGACCGACGCCCCACCCGAGGTGACATCCGCAACGCCGTTGGGCGGGGAATGCAGGATCAGGATATCTGCGGCGTCGCAGGGCGCCAGCATCTCGGCGGCGCGCGCCTCGGACAAATCGCAGGACCAGCCGCCAAAGGGCGTTTCCGGCACAGCATACCCCAGCCCGAACAGACGCAGACCGTCAATCTCGGTGCCTGATCCATGCAGCACATGCATGCCGGGCAAGGCGGCATTGGTCAGTTCTTCGTGGCTTTCGGCATTACCGGGCACCACGACCATCGGGGCCTTGATGCCTTGTAACAGGCGCATCGCCTCGTCCAGCCCCTGGCGCATGTTGCAAAAGTCACCTGCGCCGATCACCAGATCGGCATCGGCGCTGGCCTCGACCAAGGCAGCGGCGCGCGCGTGGGCAAGATGCAGGTCGGAAAATGCCAGTATCTTCATTGCGTGCCCTTCAGCCGCGCCTGCAATTCAAGCAGATCGGCCCAGGCTTCGCGCTTGGCACCGGGCTGGCGCAGCAGATATGCGGGATGAAACATCGGCAGGGCCGGCAGGTCAAAGGCCTGATCCCATTTGCCTCGCAATCGGGTGATGCCCCGTTTGCCCAGCACAGCCTGGCAACTGATATTGCCCATCAACACGATGAGGTCAGGCGCGGCCAATGCAACATGCCGTTCAAGAAACGGTTTCATCATTGCGATCTCGTCCGGGCGCGGCTCGCGGTTTTGCGGCGGTCGCCATGGCAGGACGTTGGTGATGTAAACCGACTCGGCCCGGCTCAGCCCGATGGCGTCAAGCATCCGGTCCAGAAGCTGCCCGGCGCGCCCAACAAAGGGGCGGCCTTCGCGATCCTCGTCCCGGCCCGGCGCCTCGCCGATGATCATCACCTTTGCCCCGGAAACCCCGTCCGCAAAGACAAGGTTGCGTGCCCCGCGCTTGAGCTCGCACAGATCGAACGCCTCCATGGCCGCCTTCAGCGCGTCGAGCGTTGCAGCGCCATTCGCGGCGGCGGTCGCCACAGCGACTGGGTCAACGTCGGTCTTGGCCGGACGCGGGGGCACCGGCGCCTGCGCGCCGGGTTTGGTGCGCGGCGCCGCCGGTGGCGCATCCGCCAGATCATAGCGGTTCACCGGTGCGTCGCCGATCGTGTCGGTGACGCCCAGTTCGACCTGCCATTCCAGCAGGGCACGCGCGGTATGATAATCCACAGCCGATTCCATTTGCTCACGCTAATCCCTTGCCGCGGGATGGGAAACACCCCGCGCCGCGCCTGAGACAAAATCGCGCCGATTTTCCTGATCTGCTCCGCCTTGCCCGTGGCCGCGCCAATTTCTATAAGAGCAAAGCCATGACCGGAGCGAACGATGACTTTTGCCCACCGCCACCTTCTTGGGATCGAACAGCTCAGGCCCGAAGAAATCACCACCATTCTTGATCTCGCGGATGAATATGCCGAGCTGAACCGCCGGGCCAACAAACACGGGGATGCACTGACCGGGCTGACGCAGATCAACATGTTCTTTGAAAATTCGACCCGGACACAGGCCAGTTTCGAACTGGCCGGCAAACGTCTGGGCGCGGATGTGATGAACATGGCGATGCAGATGTCATCGGTGAAAAAGGGCGAGACGCTGATCGACACGGCGATGACGCTGAACGCGATGCACCCCGACCTGCTGGTGGTGCGTCACGGGCATTCAGGGGCGGTGAATCTGCTGGCCGAAAAGGTGAACTGCGCCGTTGTGAACGCGGGCGACGGACGGCACGAACACCCCACGCAGGCCTTGCTGGACGCGCTGACCATCCGCCGCGCCAAGGGGCGGCTGCACCGGCTGAACATCGCGATTTGCGGCGATATCGCCCATTCTCGCGTGGCCCGGTCCAATATCCTGCTGCTTGGCAAGATGGAGAACCGCATTCGCCTGATCGGGCCCCCCACCCTGATGCCCGCAGGCATCGGAGACTTCGGAGTCGAAGTTTACGAAGACATGACCGAGGGTCTGAAGGACGTCGACGTTGTCATGATGCTGCGCCTTCAAAAGGAACGCATGGATGGCGGGTTCATCCCGTCGGAACGCGAATATTTCCACCGCTATGGTCTGGACGCCGAAAAGCTGGCGCTGGCCAAGCCTGATGCGATTGTCATGCATCCGGGCCCCATGAACCGCGGCGTTGAAATCGACGGCACGCTGGCCGACGACATCAACCGGTCGGTTATTCAGGATCAGGTCGAAATGGGCGTCGCCGTGCGCATGGCCGCCATGGACCTTTTGGCGCGCAACCTGCGCAACAAGGACGCCGCATGATCGCCGCCCTTACCGTATCAGCCAGGGAACACGGTATCGTGCGCCTGTTTCATCTGAACACGTCGCCTGAACAGGCGCGGTTCCTGCAACAGGAAAATGCCGCCGTCGCCGATATTCTCGGGCTCGATCAGGTGGACCCGGATTATGCCGAGGTTTTCGCGCTGTCCGATCTCGAGGAACTGGGCCTGCCCGGGTATCTGATTGAAGGCTGCGGCATTCCCGCGGATGTCATCGCGGCGGATCGCGAAAGGCTCGGGGCGCTGACAGGCTGGGTTCTGGTGCTGTTCAGCAAGGCCTTTGGCGGCCGGGACGTCCGACTGACGCCCGCCGAAGGGGTCGATCTGGTGGCGCAGTATTCCGAAACGCCAACCGACTGGACCGCAACGCCGATCAAGACCGAAAGCGCCAAACCCGGTTCGGGGCCGACACGCATCGCCCCGCGTCAAGCCCGCGCCGATGCGCGCCGGATCGGGGGCACGATATTCGCGGTTTTCATGCTGATCATCGCGGTCATCCTGCTGGCGATCTTCTTCTGATGAATATCGCAAAAACAAGACATTTCGCGGCCCGGGAGCTGAACACATGACAACGGTCTTTACCAACGCCCGCCTGATCGACCCCGAGGCCGGGACCGACGCAAAAGGAACGCTGATCGTTCAGGACGGCCGGATCACCGACACTCTGCCCGCCGGCACCGGATACGAAGAAACGCTTCGGGCGCGCAACATTCCGCTGGATGGCGCCGAAATCATTGACTGCGGCGGGCGCTGCCTGGCCCCCGGCATTGTCGATATCGGGGTCAAGGTCTGTGAACCCGGCGAACGTCACAAGGAAAGCTTTCGCTCGGCCGGGCTGGCGGCGGCGGCAGGCGGGATCACCACGATGGTCACCCGGCCTGACACCACCCCCACCATCGACAGCCCCGAGGTGCTGGAGTTCGTCACCCGCCGCGCGAACGAGGCCGCGCCGGTCAATGTCCTGCCCATGGCCGCCCTGACCAAGGGGCGCGAGGGGCGCGAGATGACCGAGATCGGGTTCCTGATGGATGCCGGGGCCGTGGCCTTTACCGATTGCGATCATGTGGTTGCAAACACCAAGGTATTTTCCCGCGCGCTGACCTATGCCCGGTCCTGTGGCGCGCTCGTCATCGCCCACCCGCAGGACCCGGGTCTGAGCGCCGGGGCGGCGGCGACCTCGGGCAAATTTGCCTCGCTGCGCGGCCTGCCCGCCGTGTCGCCGATGGCCGAACGCATGGGGCTGGACCGGGACATGGCCGTCGTCGAAATGACCGGCGCGCGCTATCACGCCGACCAGATTACGACCCGCCGCGCCCTGCCCGCGCTGGAGCGGGCCAAGGCCAATGGTCTGGACGTGACCGCCGGTGTCAGCATTCACCACCTGACACTGAATGAACTGGACGTGGCCGATTACCGGACCTTCTTCAAGGTCAAGCCGCCCCTGCGCGCCGAAGAGGACCGGCAAGGCATGATCGAGGCGCTGCGCGACGGGGTGATCGCCATCATCAGTTCGATGCACACACCCCAGGACGAAGAAAGCAAGCGCCGCCCCTTTGAGGAGGCCGCGAGCGGCGCCGTTGCTCTGGAAACCCTGCTGCCTGCGGCGCTGCGTCTCTATCATGCGGAACAGATGGACCTTCCGGGATTGTTCCGCGCCATGTCGCTGAACCCGGCCAAACGGCTGGGCCTGTCCTGTGGGCGGCTGGCCGTCGACGCGCCGGCGGATCTGGTCCTGTTCGATCCGGACACCCCGTTCGTGATGGACCGAGCCACCCTGCATTCAAAATCGCGCAACACACCGTTTGACGGCCAGCGCATGCAAGGTAGGGTCCTGGCAACCTATGTGGCCGGTCAGGCCGTTTACCGGAGAGACTGATGCCCGATTTCGACACCCCTGCCCTGTTTTTGATCCTGTCTGCCGTTCTTGGCTATGGTCTGGGGTCCATTGCGGCAGGGATGATCCTGGCCCGGGTCATGAACCTGGGCGATCTGCGCTCAATCGGGTCGGGCAACATCGGCGCAACGAACGTTTTGCGCACCGGCAACAAGCTGGCAGCCGCACTGACGTTGATACTGGACGCGGCCAAAGGCGCGGTTGCCGTTCTTCTGGGCCGGATGATCGGGGGCGGGGATGCCGCGCAAATTGCCGGGCTCGCCGCGTTCATTGGCCATTGCTACCCTGTCTGGCTGGGCTTCAAGGGCGGCAAGGGGGTTGCGACCTTTCTAGGGATTTGGCTGGCACTGGCATGGCCCGTCGGGCTGGCCTGTTGCGCCACATGGCTGGTTGCGGCGCTGACATCGCGGATTTCGTCCATGGGCGCGCTCGTCGCGGCGGCCGGATCAAGCATCTTTGCGATGGTGATGGGATACAGTTCGGCCGTGATCCTGGGTGTTGTCATGACGACGCTGATCTTGTGGCGTCACCGCGCAAATATCGCCCGCATTCAGGACGGAACCGAACCGCGCATCGGTCAACGGTGATTGATCGCATGAGGGCGGCACATCAATGCCGCCCCCTGCCGGTCAATAACTGTAATCTTCGTAAATTCGCGTCAAATCCCCGTTCCAATCGCCATTGTAGCGATCCAGCAATTCGTCTGCGGGTACCTTGCCGGTTTCCAGACTGTCTTTGAGCGCGTTCAGGAAATGCGTCTCGTCCGGCACCATCCCGCCCGCTCCGACGCGTGCGCGTGCCTTCAGCCCCGCTTCGGAAATGGCAACGACTTCACGGGCAATATCGTGCATGCTGATACCGTCGACCTTGGCCTGCAAGGCCTGCTGGCTGGCCGCCACGCGCAGGCCCTCGCGGGTTTCAGCGCTCCAGCCTTTGACCAGATCCCAGGCGGCATCCAGCGCCGACTGGTCATACATCAGCCCGACCCAGAAAGCCGGCAAGGCGCACAAGCGGCGCCACGGGCCGCCATCGGCGCCGCGCATTTCGATGAATTTCTTGATCCGCGCCTCGGGAAAGGCCGTGGTCAGATGATCCGCCCAATCCGACAGGGTCGGCATTTCCCCCGGCAGTGCGGGCAGTTCGCCCTTGAGAAAATCGCGGAACGACATGCCCAGCGCATCGATGTACTTGCCCTCGCGATAGACAAAATACATCGGCACATCGAGCGCATATTGCACCCATGCTTCGAACCCGAAGCCTTCGTCGAAGACAAAAGGGATCATGCCCGTACGCGCGGCATCGAGATCGCGCCAGACCCGACTGCGCCAGGATTTGTGGCCGTTTGGTTTGCCCTCGAAAAACGGTGAATTCGCAAACAGCGCTACGGCGACGGGCTGCAACGCAATGGCAACGCGCATCTTTTGCACCATGTCCGCCTCGGACCCGAAGTCGAGATTGACCTGAACGGTGCAGGTACGGCGCATCATGGTGCGGCCCATCGTGCCGACTTTGCCCATATAGGCATCCATCAGCTTGTACCGCCCCTTGGGCATCAATGGCATTTCTTCGTGGGTCCAGATCGGGGCCGCGCCCAGACCGATGAAACCGACGCCGATTTCGTCGGCGATATCCTTGACCTCGCGCAGGTGTTCGTTCACCTCGTCACAGGTTTCGTGGATCGTCTCAAGCGGCGCACCGGACAGTTCCAGCGCCCCGCCGGGTTCAAGACTGACATTTGCACCGTCCTTTTCCAGACCGATCAGGTACCCGCTTTCGCGCACCTCGGACCAGCCATGCCGGTCGCGCAGCCCTTCTAGAACGGACACAATCGACTGTTTGCCCTCAAAAGGAAGAGGGGCCAGCGTATCCTTGATATAACCGAACTTTTCATGTTCGGTCCCTATGCGCCAATCTTCCTTGGGCTTGCAGCCATCGGCCAGGTATTCGGCCAGCTGCTCGTGCCGTTCGATCGGTCCGCCACCGGATTGGGGAATGGACATGGCGCGCTCCGTGATATCAGTTTCGTGACGGTCAGAAGTGAGGGGAATTGACCGGGCTGTCAATGCAGCCGATGGTCTGGCGGGCGCATTGATTTGCGCTCCCAGATCACGACCGGGTGAAGAGTGGTGTCGCGCATCTGCGCCAGCATCCGCTCGGTTCGGATGCCCGGCAGGCTGGAAAACACGTCAAACAAGGCATCTGCGCCCGCCGCGTTCACCGGAATGGTCAGGTGCGGTTGATCGGGCTGGGACAGGACCCAGTGCGCCGGGTTGGCGGTGGGGTCCAGTGTCACACGTTCAAGATCGGCAGCAGCAATGGCCCCGCCGGACAGAGGCCCGAAGTAGGTGATCTGGCCCTCGTCCACGGTAACGACGCCGGGGCCGTCCGCGGCGCCGCGAAACCGGGCCCGCTGTATCCCGACTACGGACAGGGAAATGCCCGCAACGATGACCGCAAAGCCGATCCAGCCCAGCAATCCCGCCGGGCCCAGCGCCCATGACGCCCCAACGGCGATCATGCCGACCCCAACCAGCAATTCGCGCCAGCGCCATATGGCGGCGCGCGCCTCGGGGCGGATAAAGCTCATCGCCAATCGCCCAGCGTGGTCTGCCACAGGGTGAGCGCCGCAACCGCCGCCGTGTCCGCGCGCAGGATTCGCGGCCCCAACGACACGACATGCGACTGGGGGTGTTCGCGCAGGCGTCGGCGCTCAGTCTCGGAAAACCCGCCTTCGGGCCCTATCAGGATGGCCCATTTATCACCCGTGGCCTGCCCTAGGCGGGCGGCGCTTCCGGCCTCGGCCTCGTCACAGAACATCAACTGGCGGTCTGCGGGCCAGTCAGCAAGCAGACGGTCGAGTTTTTGCAGATCGGCCACGTCAGGAACCATCGTGGCGCCGCATTGTTCCGCTGCCTCGGTTGCATGGGCCTGCAAGCGATCCTGCCGGATACGTTCGGAATTGGTGAAATCGGTCTGCACCGGAACAATCCGCGCAGCGCCCATTTCAACCGCCTTTTCGACGATGAAATCGGTGCGGGCCTTTTTGATCGGCGCAAACATCAGCCAAAGGTCAGGAGGTGTCTGCAGCGGTTTGGTTTGCGCCTGAACCGCCAACGCGCCGCCGCGTTTGCCGGCCTCACTCACCTCGGCTAGCCATTCGCCATCGCGCCCGTTGAACAACAGCACACCGGCCCCGACACCCAGCCGCATCACCCCAAACAGGTAATGGGCCTGCGCGCGGTCCAAAGGAACTGTTTGCCCCTGCCCCAATGGGTGATCTACATAAAGCCTGATTTTCGCGTTCATGAGACGGATATATGCAAGGCAACGCCCCGACACCAGACGGACAGGTCATCGACGCGCCACCTGACAACTGGGTTGATGTCTGGGCACCCGGGTTTGCACGGCCTTATCTTCGGCTGTCGCGGGCGGATCGCCCGATCGGGACCTGGCTTTTGTTGCTGCCGTGCTGGTGGGGGCTGACCCTCGCGATCCTGTCGGATCAATCCCCAAGATGGGAGGATCTGTGGATTTTCATCGGCTGCGGCATGGGCGCCTGGCTGATGCGCGGGGCGGGTTGCACCTGGAACGACATCACTGACCGCGACTTTGACGCGCAAGTCGCGCGCACCCGGTCGCGGCCGATTCCCTCCGGTCAGGCCACTGTGCGCAAAGCGGCCGTCTGGATGGTACTGCAATCGATGATTGCCCTGGGCATTCTGCTGACCTTCAACCGGGCAACCATCGCTTTGGGCGTGTTGTCCCTGTTTCCTGTCGCGATCTATCCCTTTGCCAAGCGATTCACCTGGTGGCCACAGGTTTTTCTGGGCCTTGCGTTCAACTGGGGCGCGATGCTGGCCTGGACCGCCCATGCCGGTGCGCTGGAGTGGCCCGCCGTGATCCTGTATTTTGCGGGTATTGCGTGGACTTTGTTCTATGACACCATCTATGCCCATCAGGACACCGAGGATGACGCCCTGATCGGGGTGAAATCCACGGCCCTGTTGTTTGGCGACGGCACGGCGCGCTGGCTCAAATACTTCCTGATCGCAACCGTCAGCCTGATGGCGGTTGCGATCATTAACGCCGCCTTGCCGAACGCAAGTGTTCTGGCCCTGGTGCTGGCCCTCGCCGGACCCTGGGCCATGGGCTGGCACATGGCCTGGCAGTTGCGCGGGTTCGACCACGAAGACGATGCCAAGATGCTGCAATTGTTTCGGGCCAACCGCGACACCGGCTTTATTCCGCTCATCTTCTTTGCCGCGGCATTGATGGCCTGATTGAACACCCGGGCCGCGCCAGTTAAGACACTCATCCATGCAATTAGCCGAAGTTCCTGATGCGCCTGTCCAAAGTCTTTATTGTTCTCATGACCTTCCTGGCCGCTGCCGGACTGTGCGTCATCGCCGCAGGTTTTTTGGCGACCAAGGTCGAAGAAGGCGCAGAAATTTCTGTGCGTCAGGCTCTGGATGCGCAAAACCACGATTGGGCCGAGGTTCATGCCAACGGGTTGCAGGTGATCCTGACCGGTACGGCCCGGGACGAAGCCACGCGGTTTCATGCCCTGAGCACCGTGGGAGAAGTCGTCGATACCGCCCGCATCATCAACTCCATCGACGTGGAACAGAGCCGCGCACTGGCGCCGCCGCGGTTTTCAGTCGAAATCCTGCGCAATGACAGCGGCGTGTCGATCATCGGCCTGATTCCGGCAGGCAGCGACCGCGAAGCGCTGATCGAAGATCTGGCCGGTGTGGCCACGCCTACGCCGGTGACTGACCTGCTTGAAACAGCCGATCATCCGGTGCCGCGCGGTTGGAACGACGCAATGGGCTTTACCGTGACGGCCCTTGAAAAATTGCCCCGTTCAAAGGTTTCGGTGGACGCTGGCCGCATTTCTATCACCGCGATTGCAAACAGCGTCGAAGCCAAGCAAACCCTGGAAAAGGAACTGCGCAAGGCGGCGCCTCCGGGCCTGCATCTGACGCTGGACATTGCAGCGCCGCGCCCGGTCGTGACCCCGTTCACCATGCGGTACCTGATTGATGAAACCGGTGGGCGGTTCGATGCCTGTTCGGCTGATACGGAAATTGCCCGCGACCGGATACTCAAGGCAGCAGCGGCTGCCGGTGGCACCGGTGGGGCCAAATGCGTTCTTGCACTGGGTGTCCCATCGCCCAAATGGGCCGATGCGGTGACATTGGCCCTGGGCGCGCTGAGCGAACTAGGCCTGGGATCGGTCACGATTGCCGACGCCGACATCACGCTGGTCGCCGCCGAAGGCACCAATCCGGCTGTGTTCGACAGGGTCGTCGGCGAATTGGAAACCGCCCTGCCCGAGGTTTTTGTTGTTCACGCCGTCCTTCCAGTTCCCGCAGGCAAGGGCGACAGCGGACCGACCGAATTCGTCGCGACGCTCAGCCCCGAAGGTCTGGTGCAGTTGCGCGGCAGGGTCAGCGATGAAAACCTGCGCTATATGGCCGACAGCTATGCCAAGTCCCGTTTCGGATCGGCCAGTGTCTACACCGCTGCGCGCATCGCCTCGAACCTGCCGGCGGATTGGTCCCTGCGCGTTTTGACCGCGCTTGAGGCCCTGTCTGAACTGAACAACGGGGCCGTGGTCGTGACCCCCGATAACCTGAGCGTGCGCGGCACGACATCGCGCGAAGACGCCCGCGCGAAAATTGCCGGGCTGCTGGCGGGTAAGCTGGGCGAGGCGGAAAAATACGATCTCGACATCAACTATGTTGAACCGCCCGTTCCGGCGGACGAAAAACCGGCCCCCACCCCCGAGGCATGCGAGGCAGAACTGGCCGAAATTCAGCGCAGCAGCGGTAAGATCACCTTTGAACCGGGATCAGCCACCATTGCCGCGGAATCGCTTGAGACGATGAACGCGATTGCCGAACTGTTGGCGGAATGCGGCGAATTCAAGCTGGAGATCCAGGGCCACACGGACAGCCAGGGACGCACCGAGATGAACCAGCAGCTAAGCCAGCAGCGGGCGCAATCGGTTCTGAACGAATTGCGGGCACGCCGGATTTTGACGTCGAGCTATACCGCCGTCGGGTACGGAGAAACGCTGCCCATCGCGACCAACAAAACCGAAGAAGGGCGCGAGGAAAACCGCCGGATTGAGTTCCGCCTGATCCGCCCGAAACCGATCAAGGAAACGCAGACGACTCTGGAATCGGTGGCCGAGGAAGCCCCGGTCGCACAGTCCGACACTCCCGAAGGCTATAACGCCGGTGCAGAAGGAAACGGAAATGAATAGAACCGAGTTCATCATGACCACCGCAATCATTCTGTTTGTGGCATTTGCGGTGGGCTGGTTTGCCAACTGGCTGGTGCACCGGTTTACCCGCGTCAGCGCCAGCGACGTGGGCGAACTGGACCGGATGAGCCAGGAATTGCATGAAGCCGAGGAAACCCGCGACCAGGCAATCACCTATCTGCAACAGCGCGAAGCCGAGCTATCCAACCAGCTGAGCCAGACCGAGGCCGAATTGCGTGCCGCCATGGATGGCCTGCGCGAGGCCCGGCGCGAAGCCGAAGAACTGCGCAGCATCGCGGAACGGTACCAGCAGGGCAGCCTGTGACGGCACACGCCTCCGCCGTTACCAGCGGTCAAGGGCGGCTTCGTCTTCGTCCTTTGCAGCAACCCAGCCTGCGCCGGAATCGGTGAATTCTTTCTTCCAGAAGGGGGCGCGGGATTTCAGGTAATCCATCAGGAATTCCGCCGCCTCGAACGCGTCCTTGCGATGGCGCGATGCGGTGGCCACCATCATGATCTGCTCGCCTGGGGTCAGCTGGCCATAGCGGTGAATGACCAGAACATCCCCAAGTTTCCAGCGGTCCTGTGCCTCGGCTGCGATCGCGCTGAGCGCGGATTCAGTCATGCCGGGGTAATGTTCGATCTCCATGACGTTCAGATCGCCACCAGCCAGATCGCGGACAATGCCGGTAAAGGTGACGACCGCCCCCATATCGGTTTTGCCCGATGCAAAACCCGAGGCTTCGGCGCCGAAGTCGAACGGTTCTTCCTGAACGACGATCCGCACGCGATCAGCCCCCGGTCATCGGCGGAAAGAACGCAACCTCGCGCACCCCGTCCAGCGGCGCATCAAAATCGCTGAGTTCCTGATCGATGGCCACCCGCAGCGCGGAAAGATCGGCAAAGGCGGCCTCGTATCGGGGTTCGCGTGTGCGCAGTTCGGCGACCAGGTCGGCCACGGTGCCGGCGGTGGTGTCCACCTTTTCCTTGGGCACCCCGATCCGTTCGCGGACCCATGCGAAATATAAAACGTCCATCAGCGTGCCTCTTTCAGATACGGCAAAGCCTTACGAAGGTAATCCGTGCCGGTGATCAGCGTCAACGCAGCCGCGAGCCACAGCAACCAAAGCCCTAGGCGCCCGGACCAGTCCATGCCCGTATGTTTCCAGCGCAGCCCTTGCAGGTCTTCGACCTTGCCGGCAAAGATATCGGCCACGATCTGTTCGTTCATGCCAATGGCGGACATGCCAAGATAGTGTTCAAAGATCCCTTGCGCAAACAGGACCGCAATCGCGATCATCTGGGCCGAGGTCTTGAATTTCGCCAGCTTGGTCACCTTGAGCGTTCCAGCCGTATCCCCAAGGTATTCCCGCAGACCGGAAACGAACACCTCGCGGAACAGGATGAACGTGGCCGGCAGAACCAGCCAGGGCGACATCGAAGAATACCCGACAATCACCATCAGCGCGATGATCACCATCGCCTTGTCCGCAATCGGGTCGAGCATCGCGCCCAGTTTCGTTTCCTGTTTCCAGGCCCGCGCGAGATAGCCGTCGAACCAATCGGTAATGGCTGCTGAAACGAACAACAGCAGCGCCAGCCAGTCGGCGTAAGGCCGATGGAAATATAGAAACATCACGGCTATTCCGGGCGCCGCCAACAGGCGCAGGACCGTGAGGATATTGGGCACATTCCAATTCATGGCACTTACCTATCGCCTTGCCGAGACATTGGAAAGTGCCACCCGCAGGTGGCGAAAATGTCCCCGGTCACCCGCGGTCATGGAAAAAGTCGTAAATGGTCTCCGCCAGCGCATCGGAAATACCATCGACCGCCTTGAGGTCGGTAAGGTTGGCCCGGCCGACCGCCTTGGCCGACCCGAAATGCGCCAGAAGCGCCCGCTTGCGGGTGGCCCCGACGCCGGGCACATCGTCCAGCGGGGTGGCGCCAATGGCCTTGGACCGTTTCGCCCGGTGCGTCCCGATCGCAAAGCGGTGCGCCTCGTCCCGAAGGCGTTGCACGAAATACAGGACCGGATCGTTGTGGCGCAACGCAAAGGGGCGCGCCCCGACGCGGTGGAACTCTTCCTTTCCGGCATCGCGGTCCACACCTTTGGCCACACCGACCATCGGGATATCCTGCACCCCGTGTTTTTCCATGATCTGGGCCACGGCGCTGACCTGCCCGGCGCCGCCGTCGATCAGCAACAGATCGGGCCACTGGCCTTTTTCGCGGGCCGGGTCCTCTTTCATCAGGCGTTGAAAGCGGCGGGTCAAGACCTCTTTCATCATGCCAAAATCATCGCCGGGGGTCAGATCGTCACCGCGGATGTTGAACTTGCGATAGCTGTTTTTCATGAACCCTTCGGGGCCTGCGACGATCATCGCGCCCACGGCGTTGGTGCCCTGAATGTGGCTGTTGTCGTACACTTCGATCCGCTGGGGCGGACCGTCCAGATCAAACGCCTCGGCCAGACCGCGCAGCAATTTGGCCTGCGTCGCGCTTTCCGACATGCGCCGGGCCAGGGATTCCCGCGCGTTGCGCAGTGCACCTGATACAAGTTCGGCCTTTTCGCCACGTTGCGGCACGAGGATTTCAATCTTGCGCCCCGCCTTGCCACTGAGGGCATCGGTCATCAGGTCCATGTTTTCGATATCGTCGGACAGGATCACCTGACGGGGTGATTCCTTGTTGTCATAGAATTGGCCCAGGAACGCTTCGAGCACCTCAGCCGCCGAGACATCGGCCCCGACACGCGGATAGAAATCGCGGTTGCCCCAGTTCTGGTTCGCCCGAATGAAGAACACCTGAACACAGGCCTGCCCACTGTCCATATGCAGGGCGATCACGTCCGCCTCGGCCACGCCGCGCGGGTTGATGCCCTGATTGGTTTGCACCTGCGTCAGTGCGCGAATTCGGTCGCGCAGACCGGCAGCGCGTTCAAACTCCATCGCTTCGGAGGCTTCGGCCATCTGGGTGGCAAGATCCTCCTGGATGCGGGTGGAGCGGCCTGACAGGAACAATTCGGCGTCCTTGACGGCGGCGCCATAGTCCTCGGGGCTGATGTAGCCGACACAGGGGGCCGAACAGCGTTTGATCTGGTATAATAAACAAGGGCGTGTGCGGCTTTCGAACATGGAATCCGAACAGTTGCGCAGCAGGAATGCCTTTTGCAGCTGGTTCAGGGTGCGATTCACCGCGCCCGCGCTGGCAAAGGGGCCGAAATAGGTGCCCTTTTCCTTTTTTGCGCCACGGTGCTTTTTGATCTGGGGATAATCATGATCCTTGGCGACCAGGATGTTCGGAAAGCTCTTATCGTCGCGCAGCAGGACGTTGTATTTCGGCTTGAGCTGCTTGATCAGGTTCTGTTCCAGCAACAGCGCCTCGGTTTCCGTCCGCGTGGTCAGAAACATCATCGACGCGGTTTCGCGGATCATCCTGTCGATCCGTGCAGAATGCCCGCCCGGGCGCGCATAGTTCGACACCCGCGCCCGCAGGTTGCGCGCCTTGCCGACGTAAAGAACACGGTTCTGCGCATCCAGCATTCGATAGACCCCCGGCGAGGTATCCAGCGTCTTCAGATAATCCTGAATGCAGTCATAGCCGGTGGCGCGCTCCGGCCCTGGGTTGGCGGGGTGATCAGTCATGGCAAACAGATATGATTCTCTTGCCGTCCCTGCAATCTTGAGATCGCGCGATCAAGAGAAAACAAATCCACGGAATATGTGGATAACTTTGGTGACAAGTTCTGAGCACCCGGAATTTTTCGTTGTTCTAGGCTGCTTTCGCCGATTTGCACAATTTTTAGGCACCAATTTAACCATTTGAAATAAAAGGGTTATTTATTTCAGTCGTTGCAAGTGTGTGAATTTAAAGACATTTTTGTAACGCATTTATTACGAGACCCGAACCGGTGCACAACTAAAGCGGGCATGGGTCTCTATTCGACGCCCAGAACATCCCGCGTTTGCCACGACAGATGCTGGCCACCGTCCACACAAAGTATCTGTCCGGTCACCGATGTTGCGTCCAGAAAGTACCCAAGGGCCGCCGTGATATCGCTGGCATTCGCCCCGCGTTCCAGGATCGTGCTGGCCCTTTGGTCTGAAAAATGGTCTTCGCTCTGGCGTCCACCGCGCAATGTCGGGCCCGGCCCGATTGCGTTGACGCGAATAACGGGCGCCAATGCCTGTGCCGTGGTCCGTGTCATCGCCCAAAGCCCCATTTTCGCAATGGTATAGGTCATGAACTCGGGTGTCAGCTTGCGCACACGCTGGTCGATCATGTTGACGACCAGACCAGTGGAGACCGGCTCACCCGCAGCGTCCTGCCCGGTCGTCAGCCCCTGATCCGCCATTGCCTGTGTGAGGACAAAAGGCGCGCGCAGGTTGCTTTCCAGATGGCGGTCCCAACTTGTGCGGGTTGCGGTCTGCAAATTGTCGTATTCAAAGATCGACGCGTTGTTCACCAAGCAGTGGATCGGACCGCCCAGCGCATCTGCGGCGGCAGGCAAAAGCGCCTTCACCGCATCCTCGTTCAGGAAATCGGCAGACAGGGCGACAGCCTGCCGCCCCATGTCGTGCAATTCCCGCACAACGGCCTGTGCCTCAGTTTCTGACCCGGAATAATGCACCGCAACGTCAAACCCGCGCGCGCCCAGATACAGGGCCATTTCCCGGCCCAGCCGTTTACCCGCACCGGTAACAAGACAGCGTTTCATGAACGATCCCTTTCCAAACGAGTGAACGTTGTCAGACCAACACCGCGACAATGTAAATCCCGTACAGCGCAGCCAGAGCGATGCCCCAGGTCCGATTGATATCCTGTCGCAGGAACACAAAAGGGATCAGCAACAAGGACGCGCCCAGCATGACCCAAAGGTCGAACTGCAGGAACGACGGATCAACGGTGATGTTCCCAAAGAACGTGGCGATGCCGACAATGGCCAGCAGGTTGAACATGTTCGACCCGATCACGTTGCCCAGCGCCACATCGGCCTGACGGCGCAACGCCGCCATGACGGTTGTTGCAAGTTCGGGCAGCGACGTGCCGACCGCGACCAGCGTCAGCCCGATCACCGTTTCGCCGACCCCGTAGATACGGGCGATGATCGACGCATTTTCAACCAGCAGATTGGCCCCCAGTGGCAGGCCGACAAGGCCCAGCGCCAGATAAATGCCAATGCGCCAGTATGGCATGTTTGGGTCGGCCTCATCGATGACCTCAAGGTCGTCGGCTTCGCCCCCGTTGCGATGCGCGCGCGCCTCGCGAAAGGCATCCCCTAGAACCAACGCAAGCGCGGCCAGAAGGATAACGCCTTTGACAAGTGTGAATGGCCCGGTGAAGGCCAGCGCAATGAACAGCACCGAGGCCGCAATCATGAAAACAAAACTTTTGCGGGTGTTGCATTCGCTCGTGTGCAGCGTCGAAAGCAACGCGGGAATACCCAGCACCAACAGGACGTTTGCCGTGTTCGATCCGACGACATTGCCCATCGCAATGCCCGGGGCGTTATCCTTGATCGCGCTGATCGCGATCAGCAGTTCGGGCGCCGACGTCCCGAACGCGACGATGGTCAGGCTGACGATCAGGGCCGGCACGCCCAGACGCAGGCTGAGGTTGACCGCCCCGCGCACCAGCGCGTCCCCGGCCAAAAGCAGAATGACAAGGCCCAGTGCCGACAATAGCCATGGCATCATGACGAGCGTCCCCCGTGGCCACAGCTACAGGGCCCGCGACCAATTCGGTAGCGTCCGCATTTCGGGCATTTCGCTGCGTCCAGGTGCTTGGCCCCCGGCAGCCGCAATTTGCCGAACATCGCCAAGACGACCATCGCAATCAAAAAGAGGGAGACGACCTTTAAAATCACGTCAGAGGCCAAAGCGCGCATATTCTGCGCGCTCCTCGATGCCGGACAGCGCATCCTGCGCCAGGTTCGTGCCGAACCGCGACAGAAACGGACGACGCAGACCATAGCGGCGGAATTGAACGTTCTCGCCAAAGCGCGCCTGCATCTTGGGCTTGAGGTGCCCAACCCCATCGATCAACCCCAATTCGGTCGCGCGCCGCGCCAGCCAGATTTCGCCGGTGAACAAATCCTGTTTCACGTCCAGCTTGTCGCCCCGTCGGTCTTTGACATGGGTGATGAAATTGCCGTGGATGTCTTCGAGAATGGTTTTCAGCCGCGCGACATCTTCGGGGTCTTCGGGTTGAAACGGGTCCAGCATGGATTTGGATTTTCCGGCCGTGTAAACGCGCCGCTCCACCCCCTGCCGCGCCAGAAAAATATGCGCGCCAAAACCGGCCGAGATCACCCCGATCGACCCCAGGACCGAGCTTTCGTCGGCCCAGATTTCATCCGCTGCAGCGGCAAGCCAGTATCCGCCCGAGGCGGCAACATCTTCGACAAAGGCAAAAACCGGAATTTCAGCTTCTTTCGCCAACCGCCGGATACGCGCGCCGATCAGCGACGATTGGACCGGCGATCCTCCGGGCGAGTTGATTTCAAGCGCGACCGCATCAGGTTTGCCGCGTTTGAACGCTTTTTCCAGAATGGGGGCCAATGCATTATCGCTAAGCGATGCCCGACCCGCCATGCCAATGGCACCATGCAGGCGGACAACCGACACAAGCGGCGGGTTCTTGATAAAGGGCAGACGTAATCTCATACCTGCCGATTTAGAATGTGCAGTGCCCGTTAACAAGGCGGGCACCCAAACTGACGTGCCGTGAATCGGAAATTCGCCCCCTCTCAGGCAAAATTGCAACGAAGTTCAGCTGCGGATGCGCCAGCCGGTCCGGAAAATCCACCAGATGACGGTCAGGCACAAAAAGGTGAACAGACCGATCGCCATCAGGCTGAAACCAATCGGCACTTCCGATATGCCGAAGAACGACCACCGAAAGCCCGAGATCAGATAGACCACCGGGTTGAACATCGTGATCGTCTGCCAGACCGGAGGCAACATCGAGATGGAATAGAACGACCCGCCCAGAAATACCAAGGGCGTCACGATCAAAAGCGGAACCAGTTGCAGCTGTTCGAAATTCTTCGCCCAGATGCCGATGATGAACCCCAACAACGCAAAGCTGATGCAGGTCAGCAAAAGAAAGGCGACCATCGCCAACGGGTGCGCGATCTGCATTTCGACGAAAAAGGTGGACGTGATCAGGATCACGACCCCGATGAACAGCGCCTTGGTGGCGGCCGCCCCGACATACCCTATAACGATTTCCAGAAAATTGATCGGCGCGGACAGCAGTTCATAGATCGTGCCGATGAATTTCGGGAAATAAATGCCGAAGGAGGCGTTCGATATGGCCTGTGTCATGACCGACAGCATGACCAGACCCGGCACGATAAAGGCGCCATAGCTGACGCCTTCGACCTCTTGAATGCGGCTGCCTATGGCGGCACCGAAGACGACGAAATAGAGCGAGGTCGACAGGACCGGCGACAGAAAACCTTGCATGAGCGTGCGGAAGAAACGCGCCATTTCAAAGCGGTAAATCGAGGCGATGGCGGCCCAGTTCATGCGGCGTCTCCTGAAACCAGATCGACAAAGATGTCTTCCAGGCTGCTTTGGCGGGTTTGCACGTCCTTGAGCGTCAGGTCAGCCCCCGCCAGGTCATTCAACAGGGCGGTGATGCCGGTGCGCTGCCCCCGCGTGTCGTATGTGTAGACCACCGAATGCCCGTCCTCGCCCAGCACAAGGTTGTAATCGGCAAGGGTTTCAGGGATTTCCGGCAAAGGCGCGGCCAGTTGCAGTTCGATCTGCTTTTTGCCCATCTGAGCCATCAGTGCCGCCTTGTCCTCGACCAGCAGGATTTCGCCCTTGGCGATCACGCCGACACGGTCAGCGATGGCTTCGGCCTCTTCGATGTAATGCGTGGTCAGGATGATGGTCACGCCATCGGCCTTCAACTCGGCCACCGTGTCCCACATGTCCTTGCGCAGTTCGACGTCGACCCCGGCGGTGGGTTCATCCAGAAACAGAACCCGCGGGTCATGCGACAGGGCCTTGGCGATCAGAACGCGGCGTTTCATGCCGCCTGACAGATCCTTGATCTGGTTGTTCTTCTTGTCCCACAGGCTGAGCTTGCGCAGGATCGATTCAATCTTGGCATCGTCGCGGGGGTGGCCGAACAACCCGCGCGAAAACCGCACCGTGTTGATGACGGTTTCAAACGGTTCCAGAGCAACCTCTTGCGGAACAAGCCCGATCATGGCCCGGGCCGCGCGAAAGTCGGACAGAATGTCATGCCCGCCGACGGTCACCGATCCGGCGGTCGGGGTGATAATTCCGCAAACCGTTGAAATAAGGGTCGTCTTGCCGGCCCCGTTGGGCCCGAGCAGCGCAAGGATTTCCCCCTCTTCGATGTCCAGCGTCACCCCTTTGAGCGCCTCGAACCCGCCCTCATAGGATTTCCGCAGATCGCGGATGCTGAGAATTGCAGACATATGTGCCCCCTGCCCGGCCAAACGGCCCGGACCGCCCGGTTTCAGCCGCGCCCGGTGATTTTGCCCAGCCAGCCGGAACTCTTGCCGGCCTCACCATCCTCACCGTCCGGCTCGGCAGGTCCTTCCAGATGCGTAACGAGATTGGAAAAGAACTGATCGGCCATCTTCTTGGCAAACCCGTCGATCAGGCGACTGCCCAATTGGGCCAGCTTACCGCCCACGTTGGCCTCAACGTCATAGGTCAGCAACGTGCCGCCATCCTCGGTCGCGCTCAGCGTCACGTCGGCACCGCCCTTGGCAAACCCGGCGGCACCGCCCTTGCCTTCGCCCTGAATTGTCAGTTTCTCATTTTCCACGAGGTCCGACATCGTGACCTGACCGGTAAAGGTCGCTTTGACCGGTCCGACCTTTTGCACGACCTTGGCCGTGTATCCATCGGTCGGGTTTCCTTCGACCTCCTGCGCGCCGGGCACACATTCCTTGAGAACGGCCGGATCCAGCAACGCCGCGTAAACTGTTGCCGGGTCGGCCTGGATCTGACGTTGGTCGGTCATCTTCATGAGCGTTTTCCTTGATTGCGTGCGTGGGTGCGTGGACTGTAAACGAGGCGTACAGGCGCGCCAAGTTGATTGGTTGTGCGCGCAGTACGAAAAAGACAAGGCGTCTGCGCGATTTTGTGTTAGCGCTGCTTTCGAACGGAACACCTGCACACCCTAAAACTGCTCAGGATCTCACCGAATGCCTAGCCAGCGACACTCCCGACCCGGCCTTGGGATATTGCTGGTCACGCTGGGCATTGTTGCCATTTCGATCAACGACATGCTGATCAAACAGCTGTCCGGCGGATATCCGTTGCATCAGATCGTCTTTGTCCGTTCGGCCATCGGACTGGTCCTGACCCTTGCCGTCGTTCAGATGGAAGGCGGGCTGATCGTCCTGCACACACGAACGCCCGTTCTGCATGCTGTGCGCGGGATGATGGTCGTGATCTCCAACATGTGCTTTTTTCTGGCGCTGGCGATGATCCCGCTCGCCGATGCCACGGCGCTGTTCTTCGCCGCACCGTTGTTCATAACCATTTTGTCGATCCCTATTCTGGGTGAAAAAGTCGGCGCCTTACGGATTGGCGCGGTGGTGGTTGGCTTCATCGGCGTCATCATCATGCAGCGCCCCTGGGAAAGCGGCGACCGGCTGGACGTCAGCCGGCTGGTTCTGATGCTGCCCGTCATTGCGGCGCTGACCTATGCGCTGATGCAAATCATGACCCGAAAGCTGGGCGCAACGACCAAGGCCTCGGCCCTGTCGGTCTATATCCAGACCATGTTCATTGTCGTCTCTCTGGCGTTCTGGGCCGTCGCGGGCGACGGGCGGTTCGCCCAAGGCAACGATAACAACAGCCTTCAGTTCCTGCTGCGCGCATGGGTTTGGCCCGCTGACGGCGATTTCTGGACTCTGTTCGGACTGGGGATCAACTCTGCGGTTGTCGGCTATTGCCTCAGTCAGGCGTATCGTCTGGCGGATGCGGCCACGGTTGCGCCGTTTGAATACCTGGGCCTGCCATTGGCCGTGTTCTGGGGATGGATGTTCTGGTCGGAATTACCGGAATTGCCGGTCTGGATTGGAATGGCGCTGATCATTGGCGCAGGTCTGTTCGTCTTTCTGCGCGAACAACAGAAAGAGCGCAAACTGGCCCGGACCGAAATCAAACGGCGGTATTAAAAGCGCAGCTATCGCTGCACGTTCAAATTTTCCGGGGAACTTTCTGGCCCGTCTGGCGTTGACCCAGAACGGCCCAATCCGCGCGGTCACCGAACCGGCGGGCGTTCAGGGCCGCCCCGTTCGGCCTGTCTGATCAGAAAATGAGAGTTTGCATGCCTACCGATCCAGCCGCAGTTCACCCGCAAGCCGCCAGTCAGTCGCGGACCATCGACCCTTATGACCGTCAGAACTGCAACCGAACGATCGCAATCGTCGTGTCGCTGATTGGTGTGGTTCTGCTGTTTTTCGTGCTGGATCAGGCACAGGATTTTTTTGCGCCGGTTCTGGCAGCATTTGTTCTGGGCATCGTTCTGTCGCCCCTGTCCAAATTCTGGCAGCGCATCCGGCTGCGCCCCTCCATCGCAGCTTTTGCGACGCTGACATTGGTGCTGATGTCATTGATCGCACTGGCATTTCTGTTGGAACCTTATGTCAGCGATGCCCTGGAAAGCGCGCCGGTCATCTGGTCCGAACTGCGCGAGGCAATCGAAGGTTTCAGACAGATGTTGCGCGGGTTGGACAAGATTTCCGAAGACGTCGCTGCGACCGTCGACCCGAGCGCCGAACCAAAGGACGAATCCGACAATGCAGTCGAAGTTCCCACCCTGACGCAGGCGCTTTTCTACGCCCCGCATTATCTGGCGCAGTTCATGGTGTTCTCTGGGACGCTCTATTTCTTTCTGCTGGCCCGCCACGATGTTTATCGCTGGGTGGGCGGGTCGCTCATCAATCTGACACAGAACGACTTTGAGCACGCCGAAGAACAGGTCGCCCGCTATTTCCTGACCATCACCACGATCAACGCGGCCTTTGGTGTCATCGTCGCATTTGTCATGCAAATGCTGGAAATGCCCGCGCCAATTTTCTGGGGCATGTCAGCTTTTTTGTTCAACTTTCTGCTGTACCTCGGGCCGATCACACTGGGCCTTGGCCTGTTGGTCACCGGCCTTGTGGCGTTTGACGGCGCCTATAGTGTTCTTCCCGCGGCCCTGTATCTCAGCATGAATGCCATGGAAGGACAGTTCATTACCCCGATGTTTGTAGGACATCGCATGTCGGTCAATCCCTTGCTGGTGTTTCTGTCGCTGATTTTCTGGCTTTGGCTGTGGGGGCCGATTGGCGGCATCATCGCCATTCCGCTGATGATCTGGGTGATGGCCATCAGCAAGGCCGTGATGGATCAAACCATCTCTTCGGGGATTCCGGGAATGTTGCGGCCGAACCGTCTGGCAGGGCCCGAGCAATAGTGCAGGATGAACCCTTTGCGCTGTTTGGGACGCGTCCGCGCGTTCAGATGTGCCCTGTCTTTCCAGGCCGACAGGGCGGTTGCGAGATCAAAAAACCGGTCGTCAGCGTCATCGCCCAGCCAGTGGTCAAAACACCTTTTTTTCAGCTGAGCCACCTCGGCCGGATCGGTCAGACACACGCCCGCCTCGGTATCCACCTGCATCGAGCGGCCGTTCAGATTGCCCGAGGCCACAATCGCCTGCGCATTGTCGAAAATCGAGACCTTGGCATGCAAATAGACCAGCGGAGCGCCATACAGCTGTGAGCGGTCCTGACGACCCGACGCACAAGGTTGCGCCGGTGACCCTATGAACAGGCGGTCACCGAACGCGTCCTGAACGATCTGCACGCATTTCGCCTGCATGTATTCGCCATACCGCGCATCGCTGGAAGTCGCATTTTCGAAGGCAACGTCGTCAGGCGCTCCGGGAACGATTAGGATCAGCTTCAGTTCGGGTTTTTCCCGGGCAAGTCGCGCAAGATGCCGGGCATAGGGACGGTCCCGGAAATACTGGGTTTCAAGATAAATCAGGTGCTGCGCCTCTTCGCCGCATCTTTTGTGGGCATCCGACAATTCCGTCAGATACGTCCGAGGGGACATGCGGTGCGGCGCAAAGCGGCGGCGCTTCGAAATCGTGCGCAGCAAATTGCTCAACGCCGGCGCAGGCTCACCGGATGTCACGCGCCGAAAGCTTTCGATATGGGCAAGCGCATCATCAACTTCGGAACCGGACAACAGCAGTTGCACATCATGCCAAGTCTGCTCGGCGGCGCGATCATGATCAGGCGTGTCATACCGGCGGTCGTTCAGGTCCAACCCGCCAACGTAAAGCAGCTTGCGGTCGAAAACGGCCAGTTTTTGATGATGGGTTGCGGGGGCCAGCGACGGTATCGGCCACAGGCGCGCGGACAGGCCGTTGGCGGTTCTGCGCAAATGGCGGCGCAAGTAGGGAACCTGTTCAAGAAACCGGTCTGCATCAACGTCATCGGATTGGGAAACACGTTTGGCGGTCTTGTGGATTTCAAAGAACGATCGCGGCCACAAAGCGGTCCGCAACAGCCCACCGACCCGCGCCGGGTGCATCGAGGTTCGCGCGCGCAAGAGATCGGGACGTCCCGAAATCTCGCCCGCCGCGAACAGGGCGCGCAGGGCATTCCAGCTGCGCCAATGAAAATCGGGCCGCAACACCGGATCAAAATCACTGATCACGATGTCGATGCGCACACCCCGCGCCAACGTGTGAGAGATCAGATCCATCCATGTATCCCCGATGGCCTGTGCCTCGGGGGATTGCAGGCGGGTCCATGGGTCGAAGATGCGAAAGCTGAGCTTGATCTCATGTTCCGCCGCAAGGAACAGCCTCTCGAATTCGGGGAAAGCCTCCTGCGCGGTCAGCAACACTTTGAAAGTCTGCCGCCCGGTGTCTGCTCGGCCGCCGGACATCAGTAATTTCCGGGCTCGGGCAGGAAATCGCTGGCGTCAAAGGTGATGGTTACAGTGTACTGCTCATCCGTTTTTTCGACGTGGATCGCCGCGCCCAACTGGATGGCAAAGGCGTTGATCAACTTGGAGCCCATTCCGGACTCCCCGGACTCCTCCGCGCCGGTCGAGGAATTGCTGACCCTGAAGATGCGCGCGCGGTTTTCGCCGGCAAGAAATTCGGCCTTGATCCAAGGCGTCTGTCCTTCGGCGTTGCGGGCATGTTTCATCGCATTGGTGACCACCTCGGACGCCAGCAGGGACATCGGAACGGCCTGATCGGGATAGAGCAGAATGTCTTCGATCTGCGTTTCCATCCGCACAGCACCGGGCGTTTCCACCCCGATTTCAGCGCTCTTTTGCACGATTTCCGAAACCAGATGCCCGACGTTCACAAGGCCGGCATTATTGGTCTGATAAAGGTCGCGATGAATCGTGGCGAGGCTCAGCACCCGATCCTGAATCCGGTGCAGAACCGATTGGGTTTCGGGGTCTGACGTATTGCGGATATGCATGTTCACGATTGATGAAATCAGTTGGAGATTGTTTTTGACGCGGTGGTGTATTTCGCGGATCAGAACGTTCTTTTCGTGGATCGAATCCTCAAGGCGTGCCTCATCCTGCATGATCGAGTAGGCCATGGAGATAAAGTTGGACTGAACATCCCGCAATTCGTTCGGCATCTCGTCCGCGTGGGACGTTTCAGGCAAGGTCCGGTCCCGGGCAAACCGCAACATCTGGCGCCGCAAAAAGCGAATGTGGCGCAGCACCAGGCGATGAATGGCCAGCATGACAACGAGCAGGCTTGTGATCCACATCAACGCCGGGAACAGCGTTGGGGACACCACATTTCCTATCTGCGCCTGCATCGCTTTGCGAGCGTCCCATATTCCCAGAATATAAAGCTGGTTATCCTCAATCGGGACCACGGTATAAATGAGTTCGTCACCAGCATTGTTCGCGCTGGTGAAGGCCATTGCCCTGGCCAGCGTTAGGGACGCGATGGGCCTGTCCTGTGGCAATCTCTGGTCCAGGCTCTCTGCTTCGGCCTTGGTGGTGAAAACATTGCCCGAACTGTCAAAAGTGATCAGATCGATCAGCCCGTCGTCCGGAATTTCCGCATCTTCAGTATCAATAGACCAGCGCGGCACGGAAACGGCCGCGACGCCGAGAAACCTCCCGTCTTTCTCGATCCGTTTGGAAACGGAAATGACCGAGGTTTTGCTGATCGGCGCGTCGGTGTTGACGATGACGCGGGTCTTTTCACTGGCCAGAAGGTCCTGAACAACCGGAGACGTCGACAGGTCATATGTCAGACCTGCCGAGGAACAGGTAACGATCCCGTCCGGCGGCACGATGCCCGCAAAGCTGAATTGGCCGGACTGGTTCGCAATGTCGACCATGTGGCTGGAGCAGTCGGCCGTATTGAACTGATCGTACAGGGCCACGATGGTGTCTGCGGCCCCCAGGGCGCGGTGAATTGACAGACGTTCCTCAAGCGCGGCGTTTTCGACAATTGCCAGCAGCGACAGTTCCGTCTTGCGATGCGCGTTTTCAGTGACTGCTTTTGTCTGGCCAATGGCAATCAGACCAACCGGCAACAAGGCCAGCGACATGATCGCGATCAGCCGCACGCGCAGGCTGTTCCACCATTTCACCGGGGGATCAGCCTGTTTTGTCACGAGGATACGGGTCCCGCGCTGCTTACCACCGCGACGGTGGCCTGATCTGTCAGCTCAACGGGGCCGTCCTCGTCCAGATCGAGCAGTTCGGCCAACCGGACCCGGCCCCGGTTGGCGCGGCTTTTGATTGTCCCGACGGCGACACCGCACATCTCTGCGGCCTCCTCGTAGGTAAAGCCCGAGGCACCCACCAGCACCAACGCCTCGCGCTGTTCATCTGGCAGGGTTTCGAAGGCAGACCGAAAATCAGCCAGCTGCATGCGCCCGTCGTGATCGGGTTTTACCGAAAGTGTGGCTGTGAACGCGCCGTCCACGTCCGCGACTTCGCGGTTCAATTTGCGACGGCTGGAATAATAGGTGTTGCGCAAAATGGTGAACAGCCACGCCCGCATATTCGTGCCCGGCTTGAATTTCTCAATATTGGTCCAGGCTTTGACCACCGTATCCTGCACCATGTCATCGGCAGTCGCGCTGTTGCGCGTCAGGCTCAGCGCAAACGCTCTTAAGGCCGGTAGATATTCAACCAGCCTTTCTCTTGGATCGGAATTGCTCATTTCTGGGCCTTTCCGTCTACGTCCTGCGCCTTGAGAACGGCCAAAAGATCCTTGAACCTGTCAGGAAGTTCTTCCTGAACAAGGTCAGAGTAGACCAGCTTCAAATTCTGATCGATAATCGCCTCGATGCGCGCCGCATCCTTGTTTTTGTCGGTGGCCATTATTTCTCTCTACCTTGGGTGCAAACCTGAATTAAATTGGTCGTCATCAGGAACCAAACGCGAAGTCGCACGTTTGGTTCCATCGAATTCGACAAAAAGGCGAAAAAAATGTCAAACACGCAAACGTCCCCGGACCTGTCAGATCAGATCGCAGCCGAGCTGCCTTACCTGCGCCGGTATGCGCGCGCCCTGACGGGGGCACAGTCGAGCGGTGACAGATATGCGGTCGCGACTCTCGAAACGATCCTTCAGGACCGCTCGGTTTTCGAAGATGACATTTCCGTCCGCGCCGGGCTGTTCAAGTATTTTCATGCCATCTGGGCAAGTGCTGGCGCCCCGACCGCCAGCGAAGACAGCGGCCCACTGGCACGGGCGCAAGAGCATTTGGCCAGCCTGGAAACGAACACGCGTGAAGCGCTTTTGCTGTCCACCGTGGAAGAGTTTTCTATAAAGGACATTGCGACGATCATGGATGTCGAAACCGACGAGGTGCGCCATTTGATCTCCGTTGCTCAGAACGACATGCGCAGCAGCATATCCGGCCGCATCCTGATCATCGAGGACGAACCGATCATCGCCGCGGACCTGAGCGCAATTGTTTCGGACTTGGGCCATACCGTCACCGGCGTGGGGCGCACGCGCACAAGCGCCGTGGAATTGGGAAATGAAACCCGGCCCGACCTGATCCTTGCTGATATTCAGCTGGCCGACAATTCGTCCGGCGTCGACGCCGTGAATGACCTGATGAGAGATATTGGTGACACCCCTGTCATTTTCATCACCGCGTTCCCCGAACGTCTGCTGACCGGCGACCGCCCGGAACCCGCGTTCCTGATTTCCAAACCTTACAAGGAAGATCAGGTCAAATCCGCCGTTAGCCAGGCGATGTTCTTTGCCTCGACCGAGACGTTGAAGACCTGATCCGGTCCGTTCCCACCAAAAGCGATGCATGAACGAATGAATGCGGCGGCGCCTTCCCGGCGCCGCCGCATTGTTTTTCATTAGGTGGACTGCTTTTGGTTCAGCGCGAAGCGCTACGCATGGCGCGTACGATCAGCGTCAGCACGAACAGCGCAATGAAGATCACGAACAGGATCTGCGCGATACCCGCCGACGCGCTGGCGATGCCGCCGAAACCAAAGACAGCAGCGATGATTGCAACGACGAAAAACATAAGTGCCCAATAAAGCATGACAAATTCCTCTCGGCTTTGGTTCGATATGCGGCGTTTGTGCCGCGTCATGTTCAAATAACGACAACGCCGGGCAGAAAGTTCCCAATTTCCATAATCAAATTTGCAGGGAACCTTTTGCCGGGGAATGGCGTTGGGTTTTCAATCGGAATTCAAAAGGAGGCCACAATGGCACGTACATCCACAAATGGTTCGAAAGCCGACACCACCGTCGCTGATCTGAGCGAACAAATCGCAATCTTGCGCAATGACCTGAGTGATTTGTCCGGCACCATTGCCGGGCTTGGCAAAACAAAGACAGCCGAGCTGAAGGACGCCGCCGCGCAGCAGGCCGACGTCGCCCGAGAAAAGGGCGCAAAAGCTGCTGAATACGTGTCCGAGCGCGCCCATGAAGCGCAGGCACAGGCCAACGATTTTGTGAAAACCCAACCCGGTGCCGCGCTGGGAATCGCCGCTGGCCTTGGCTTTCTCGTCGGTTACCTGAGCAGCCGTCGCTAAGATGTTGTCCGGCGTCAAAAATGCCGCCGCTCGGGCGGCGCGCAGAGCGGCCCTGCTTTCGGCGGGGCTGCTGTGTTTCGCTGTTGGCGTCGGTTTCCTGACCGCGTCAGCGTGGATTTTCCTGTCTCTCGCCCATGGATCGGGCACAGCGGCGGCGATCATCGGGTCCGCCTATGCGGGGCTGGGTCTGATCATTGTCGCAATTGGTCTGGGCCAGGGGTCGCATCACTCCAACGACAGCGGCTTGCATGCGGCGACACCGTCGCAGAAGGCACCGCCCAGCGATGCACCACCGCTTCTTCAGGCGTTCATGTTTGGGGTACAGGCGGGCGCATCTGCCGACAAACGCCCAGCGTCATAAGGGCGTCCGAAATCATCTTGGTGCTGAATGGTCTTTGGACAAACACGCATTCAGCTGAGATCTCTTCGCAGACATGCACATCGTCAGCGACGATGACAAGATTGCGGGCCAAAGCCCCGATTGCACGTTTCAGTTGCCGCCGCGCCGGAATTTCGTTCGGCGCGGCGATGATCCCGACCAATGCCGGTTCTGACCCCTGACGTGTTTCCAATGCTTCGGCCAAGTTGGCATAGATATGGACGACCCCTTGGGGGACGCAGTCAGCCAACGTCATCGACAAATCCATGGCGACAACGGGATGCGGATCGATAACAAATAGGTCCTGCTGCATTGGCGGTCTCCCCGAAGGTAAAGACTGCGAATAGCAATATTGAAAAATTGCTGCATTTAACTGTGACATAGCAACGGAGAAAAACATGACTGTGAAATGCGAAAATTGCCCGTTGCGCAGACGTGAGGCCTTTGTCGGAATGACCGATGAAGAAATCCGGTTCATGACCCGGTTCAAGGTCGGCGAAATGGCCGTCGAGTCAGGAACACCGATCCTGATGGAGGGGTCAAACAGCCCGCAACTCTTCACCGCGCTCAGCGGCATGGGTCTGCGGTACAAGACAACCGAGAGTGGTGACCGCCAGGTCGTGAATTTCATCTTTCCCGGCGATTTCATCGGACTTCAGGCTGGCATCATGGGTGAAATGGGTCACTCCGTCGAAGCGACGACCGCGATGACACTCTGTGTGTTTGACCGTTCAGGCATCTGGTCCCTGTTCAAAGGCCAACCCGAACGCGCCTTTGATCTGACATGGCTCGCAGCCGTCGAAGAACATTTTCTGGGCGAAACACTTGTGTCACTGGGACAGCGCACTGCAGTCGAATCCATTGCCTGGGCCCTGCTGCGCGTGTTCCGGCGCGGTCAGTCCCTGGGCATGGTTCAGAATGGTGCGATGAAACTGCCGTATCGTCAGCAGGACCTGGCCGATGCCTTGGGCCTGTCCCTGGTTCATACGAACAAAACCCTTGCCAGTCTCAAGAAAAAGCAACTGGCGAGTTGGTCGGACAACCTGTTGCAAATCCATGATACGGACGCTTTGGCAGAGTTTGCGAATGTCACGTGCGACCCCGTCCCCAAACGTCCAATCCTGTAAAAAAACGGGCCCGAAAGGCCCGTTTTTCCCGTGTCTTTTCGCTTTGGCGTTCAGACGTGTGTCGCGCTCGAACGCGGCCCGGCCAGCAGCCAGATGATAAAGCCGACGATCGGCAGCACCAGTACCAGGAGCGTCCACAGCACCTTTTTACCGGTCGTGACCGACGAGCCAATGATCGAAACGATGGCCCAGATGTCCAGCGCCAGAATGATAAGTCCGCCTAATCCTGTGACTTCCAACATGATAAATCTCCCGTCTCTCTTAAAGCTTCGGCGCCGCGGCGGAGTTATCCGTTCGCTTGGCTTCCGAACATGTTTGTACCCACTCAACGCGCAGGACCCCGATAAGTTCCATCGCCACGGCAGGAATCCTGTGGCAGTCTGAAAGAAACCGAATGGCGGATCGCGCCCTATGGCAACAAGGCAGCACATCATGATGAACACACCGCGTGAAAATGCGATGTCGGGCGACAATCGCGTTCCCGGGACGGGGGCCTGAGCGATGGGTTCTCGTGCCTATCTGATCAAGCTGTTACAGGACATTCGCGCCAGCTACTGGTTTCTGCCCTCCTCACTGGTTCTTGTCGCCATCCTGTTGGCGTCGGGTATGCTCTACCTTGACCGACATGCCGATCTGATCCCGGTGCAATTGCCCAAAGGTCTGAGCAACACCCAGGTTGACGGCGCACGGTCTTTGATGAGCATCATTTCACAATCCGTATTTGGCGTGGCCGGCGTCATGTTCTCGATGACGATGGTCGCCGTGTCTTTTGCATCGGGAAATTTCGGTCCCCGGCTGATCGGAAATTTCATGCGGGACCGCGGCAATCAGTGGAGCCTGGGGATCCTGATCGCCACTTTTGTTTATGCCCTGCTGATCACCCGCGCGATCCAAAACCCGATCGAGGGCACGGCCTTTGTTCCCCATTACTCGATCGCCCTGGCGCTTGTTCTGACCTTCGTTTCGGTCATCACGGTGATCTTCTTCGTCCACCACATCCCCGAGTTGATCAATGTTTCCAACATTTCCGCAGCTCTGGGCAATCGCCTGACGCGTGAGATAAAGACCCTGATCGCATCGCAGAATTCCGATGACGCGAAAAACGTGCCAATCCCGGATTGCGAACCCGATCAGGTATTGTGCCTGACCTCGTCAGGATACGTTCAGACGCTGAACAAATCGCATCTCGAAGAGATCGCGCAGGAAAAGGATCTGGTGATCCAGCTTCCCTGCCCTGTCGGCGCCTTTGTGAGCGAGGATACGCCTGCGCTGAACGTCTGGGGCGCAAAACAGGATGAGGACACCTGTAAAGACCTGCGCGCCTGTTTCGCCATCGGGCACAGCCGGACGGAACATCAGAACCTTTTGTTCATCGTGGACCAGCTGGTTGAAATGATCGCACGGGCCCTGTCGCCCGGTGTGAATGATCCGTTTACCGCGATCAACTGCCTGAACTGGCTGTATTCGGCCGGCCTGACGGCCGCGAACCATCAAGGCGGCCTGCGTCCTGTGAAGGACGGGCGCGTGCATCTGGATCCGGTCACGTTTCAGGACCTGTTGGAAACCGGGTTCGGCGCATCGCACATCTACGCGAAAACCGATGAGCTGTGTCACCGGCATATGTGCAAATTGCTGGATAAAATGGCCGAAGAAATCGAGTCCGATCAAAACAGGAACGTCCTGAGCACGTTCCGCAAGACCATGGAACCGGCTGCGACCTGACCCTTTGAATCAAACAAGGGCCCGCATCGCTGCGGGCCCCGGCACTGGTTAAACTGGTTGAGTCGGCCTTACTTTTCGTAAGTCGCCATTTCTTCCAGCTGCTCTTTGGTCTTGTTCACGTGAACGCGGATCTCATCGCCGTCTTTCGACGTCATGATTTCCAGCTCACTTGCGGCCATGGCGACAGGCTTTTCACCCATGCCCAGGAAGCCGCCAACGTCCACGATGGCGCGGTCGATCTTGTCGTTGCCTTCCATGATCAGTTCGGACACTTCGCCGATCCAGTTGCCCTGGGCGTCATAGACCGATGCGCCGGTCAGCTCTTCGGTCGTAAGCGTATCCACCCGGACGGTCGCAAACCCCTCTCGCGACGTCATCGCACTGTCCGCGTTCTTCTCGCTCGTCATTTCCATGCTGTCGTCTTTCGACCAGCTGTATTCAGGGGCCTCTTCCAACACCGCGCGGGTGCCGTCCATCACGAGAAAGAAATCGCTGTCGTCATCCGGCGTTTCGTTGTCGCCCACGAATTTGATGGCCTTCATGTTTACGGCGATCTGACGTTCGCCAATGCCCAGAAACCCACCGATGTCGACGAGGACCGCATCGATTGTGCCGTCACGCGACAGGACAACGTCGTTGATTTCGCCGATATCGTCCCACTCGGTCTGGACACCTTCATATGCATCGCCCGGATTTTCGGCGGTGTAGACTCGCATACCGATGAATTCGGATGCATGAATGTCCATCGGGGTTGCTTCGCTACGGAATGTTTCGCTTGTGTGCGCTTCGCCAAATGCGGTGGTTGCGCTGGCTGCGATGATTGCAGTGCTCATCAAAAGATTCTTCATTGATTTAACTCCTTTTTGGTGTCGGCCAAGTATGTGTGGCTCTGGGATGAACAACACGCGGCGCACCGGACGGTTCCAAAAATTGTTGCGAAACTTTCAACAGAAAAAATTGGAGAGGTGACGGAGTTAATCTATGACATTGCATTCAAAAACAGTGATTTAACATTATGGTGAGGCACAGCCGAAAAACAAACCACTCGACGGCATGCTGACATGTCCCGCGGGCCAAAAAAGCTGTGTCAAATGACGTAGCACTGAGTTCGCAGCAGCGAATTGGCATAATGGTTACCAGATAAATAAATCTTTTCCGCCCAGTGTTTTCTTGCGGGTTTTCTGCGCCGCCCTCACATATCTGACCGCATGAAAAAGAACGGCCAGCATCACCAGGATGGACAGAACGGATACAATTTGTTGCGCAAGCATTCGGGCCTTCCTTTCGCCGTGTGATCCCCCTCGGACCATGGGGCCAAACCCGATGAACGTCTGAAAAGTTCCCGGAACTTTTTACGAAACAGGACGTTGAAACTTCAGGAGGTATGAAATGCTAATTCCACTAAGTGACATGACCCGTTACACGACACCGATTGACGAAGAGAAGGTGAATGTCGTCGATATTTTCTTTTCGGCCAGCGATTGGCGGCTCAAGCATCTGATGCTGGATATGTCCGGATGGTTCGATCAGCAGGGGGCTCTTGTCTCGGCTGACCACGTGCGCGATATCAACACCGATGACCGCCAGATGGATCTTTCTGTGACAAAGGCGGATCTGGACGTGGCGCCGCGCCTGTCGTCCTGGAACGACGGTGTAAACCTGTTCGGAATGCTGCCGCCGATTGTAATTGGCCCGTTTGGGAACACGGTTTCTCCGCAGCTGGCCGCCGCTGGCATGGTCGTACATTCCAAAAGTCAGGTCGCCGACCCTGAACCGGCAATACAATTCGCCCGCTTCAGCAAATGGAGCAAGCTTGAGGTGTTCGGCACCGAGGGGCAGTTGGGCACGTTGGAAGACCTGCTGTATGACCCTGAAAAACAGGCCATCTCACACATGGTCGTCGACAACGGCAAACGCCTGCCAGGCCGCCAACTGGTGCTCCCGATCGAGGTTTTCCGCCATATCGCCGACCAGGAAACGCACATCGTCGTCGCGTTGAACGAAGAACAATTGTCCAAGGCACCGCAGATCGAAACACTCGATCAGGTCGATCGGCACTGGATCGATACGGTGCGCACATATTTCGCTCTGCCGGTGTGATTTCTGACAAAAACCGCGCCTCGGACGGAACGACTTCGTCCGGGGCGCGTTGGTAAGCAGACGCAAATTTAACCAGGAGGTTGATATGAACTGGGACCAAATCAAAGGCAAATGGCAACAGATGACGGGTGAGATTCAGTCCGAATGGGGTGAACTTACCAATGATGATGTCGCCAAAGTCGACGGTGACCGTGAAAAGCTCGAAGGCATTATTCGCGAGCGCTATGGAAAGACCAAGGAAGAAGTCCACGACGAAGTCGAAAAGTGGCTGAACAAGGCTGCTTGATATGACCGGGATTTCAAAATCAGAAGCCAGCAAGACCCTGTTTGACGTGCTGGAAGATACCCGGACCGGGATGCTCGGCATCACGGGCTCGGGCCAGCATTTCCAGCCAATGACGCACTTTGCCGACGCGGATGAGAAGACCCTGCGCTTCATCACTGCCCGCGACACCGATCTGGCCAAGGCCGTCGGTCTGGGCGGGCAGGCGCATTACACGCTGACGAACGAAGACAAAGGGTTTTACGCCTGCGTGTCCGGCCCCATCATGGCCAGTGAAAACCAGGCCAAGCTCAAGGAACTGTGGTCGCCCATGGTCGGCGCTTGGTTCGACGGCGGCCCGGAAGATCCCGAAGCGGTTCTTTTAGAAATGCCCTTGGCCGAGGCGTCGATCTGGCAATCGACAACCAGCGGTTTGAAGTTCGGTTTCGAACTGGCCCGCGCCCTGATGTCAGACGAACGCAAGCCAGACGTTGGGGACCACGTTGTCCTGAATTTCGGCGCAGCCGCGTAACTAAAACATCCGGGACGGGCGCCACAGGCGCCCGTCTTTTTCTGTACCGATAGGCCCAAGACAGCGACGCGCCCACCTGCTATCTGAAAGAACCTTTCAGATTTCGGACGAACGACCATGAACCTTGACGCACGTGATCTCGCCATCTTGCGCATTCTGCATCGCGATGGGCGGATCACCAAAGCAGCGCTGGCCGAAAAGGTCGGGCTGTCGCCAACCCCAACCTGGCAACGATTGAAAAAGCTGGAAGAGGCCGGGTTGATCGAAGGGTATCGGGCCGAAGTGAACCTGCGCAAGCTGGGTCCGCACGTGACGGTTTTCGTCGCGGCCGAGCTGACCGGACACACCGCCGCCCATTTTCGCAAGTTCGAGGATGCCATCAAACGTCAGGATGAAATCACTGCCTGCTGGGCGTTGGGGGGCGGGTTCGATTATCTGTTTCAGGTCATCACGCGCGACATCGACAGCTACCAGACACTGATCGACACGCTGCTGGACTCCAAAATCGGACTGGCCCGGTATTTCACCTATGTCGTCACCAAACCCGTCAAGGGCGGCGCGCTTCCCCCGTTGGAGATGCTGTTCGGCGAGCAGTCGAAATAACCATATTTGCCCCGCAAGATAGTGGTTTCATCTATGCCCGCCCGCGAATTCAGCCCCATCTGCGGCGCATGATTTGCAAAAATCCGACCATGCAAGTGGCAAGGTTTTTGCCACCAACGAAGGATCATCAATGCTCAGAAATGACGAACTGGAACAGTGGGATCGCGACAATTTTTTCCATCCCTCAACACATCTGGCACAGCATGCGCGCGGCGAAAGCCCCAACCGGGTCATTCGCACGGCCTCGGGTGTGTTTATCGAGGATCGCGACGGCAACCGCCTGATGGACGGGTTCGCGGGACTGTATTGTGTGAACGTCGGCTATGGCCGGACCGAAATCGCCGACGCAATCGCCGATCAGGCGCGCGAGCTGGCTTATTACCATTCATACGTTGGCCACGGAACCGAAGCGTCGATCACCCTGTCCAAGATGATCCTGGACCGTGCCCCAAAAAACATGTCCAAGGTCTATTTCGGACTGGGCGGATCGGATGCGAATGAAACCAATGTCAAACTGATCTGGTACTACAACAACATCCTTGGGCGCCCCGAAAAGAAAAAGATCATTTCGCGCTGGCGCGGGTATCATGGGTCCGGGTTGGTTACCGGCTCGCTGACCGGGCTGGAGCTATTCCACAAGAAATTCGACCTGCCTGTCGAACAGGTTCTGCACACGACCGCGCCAGATTATTTCCGCCGCAAGGACCTGGGCCAGAGCGAAGAACAATTCGTCGCCCAATGCGTGTCCGACCTTGAGGCGCTGATCGAGCAGGAAGGCGCCGACACCATCGCGGCCTTTGTCGGTGAACCGGTGCTGGGGACCGGCGGCATCGTTCCGCCGCCGGCGGGATATTGGGCCGCTATTCAGGACGTTCTGAAAAAGCACGATATCCTTCTCGTTGCCGATGAGGTCGTCACCGGTTTTGGCCGATTGGGCAGCATGTTCGGATCGGACCACTATGGGATCGAGGCGGACATCATCACCATCGCCAAGGGTCTGACCTCGGCCTATGCGCCGCTGTCGGGCTCCATCATATCCGACAAGATGTGGCAGGTCTTGATGCAGGGCACGGATGAAAACGGGCCCATCGGACACGGTTGGACCTACTCGGCGCACCCCATCGGGGCGGCGGCCGGTGTGGCCAACCTGACCCTTCTGGATGATCTTGATCTGGTTGGCAACGCAGGCAAGGTTGGCAGCTATCTCAACACGGCGATGGCTGACGCATTGGCTGATCATCCCCATGTGGGCGACGTGCGTGGTGAAGGCATGTTGTGCGCCGTCGAATTTGTCGAGGACAAGGACAGCCGCAAATTCTTTGAACCCATGAAAAAGATCGGGCCACAGATTTCCGCCGCCCTGCTGGAACAGGACAGCATCATCGCGCGGGCCATGCCGCAGGGGGACATCCTGGGCTTTGCCCCGCCGTTCTGCCTGACGCAGGAACAGGCCGACACGATCGTTGCCGCGACCGCGCGCGCGGTCAAATCCGTTCTCGGGTGATCTTGAAATGAAAACGCCCGGGGGAACACCTCCCGGACGATCAAAAGCTCATTGGCCTTAGAATATAGGGCGCCCCGGCACGAACCAGGGCGCCCCTTTTGTTATCAGGCGATCATATCGACATCGTCAAAGTGCAAAGTCTCGATGCCGATCAGCGTGTCGATGTCACCGGTCGCGATGTCGGTGACCGACCACGATCCGCCACCATTGTCGACCACGGTAAAGTCGGCCTGAACACCATCGTAGAACGCGGTGTCATCCCCCGCGCCACCATTCAACGTATCGTTGCCGAGGTTGAAGACGAACTGGTCATTGCCGTCACCACCGAACAGGACGTCATCTCCTGCACCGCCATCAAGGATGTCGTTGCCGTCAAGTCCGCTGAGTTCGTTGTTGTCGGCGGATCCGATGATCAAGTCCGAATACTTGGACCCGACGACATTTTCGATGGAGGACAAAGTATCGCCATCGGCGTCGCCACGTGTTCCCGCACCCAACTCCAGGTCAACGATAATCCCGCTGCCCGCAGTGACATAGGTCACCTTATCGATGCCGTCACCACCAACCATCAGGTCGGCGCCAAGACCACCAATCAGCACATCGTCGCCGGCACCGCCGTCAAGAACATCGTCGCCGTCCTGACCAACCAGCTTGTTGCCAAGCGCGTCACCGGTCAGCGTGTCGCCGTACTTTGAACCGGAGACGTTTTCGATACCCGTCAGCGTATCGCCTTCGGCTTCGCCGCCCAGACCGGTACCGGCTGTCAGATCAACCGTTACAGCGTCCGAAGAGGCGCCATAGTCAGCGCGATCAACCCCGGCACCGCCATCCAGCGCATCTGCGCCGTTGCCGCCTGTCAGCACATCATCGCCATCGCCACCGGCGAGGGTGTCGTCGCCGATTTTGCCGTCGAGATAGTTGCCTTTGGCATCCCCTGTCAGGACGTCATTGAAGCTAGAGCCATCGACACCCTCGATATTGATCAGAACGTCGCCGGTGGCATCGCCCCCGGTTGCAGTTCCGGCCCCGAGGTTGACGGTCACGGCCGCGGCTGATGTCACGTAAGACGCAGTATCAATACCTTTGCTACCATTCAGCGTGTCAGCACCGCCGTCGCCGCGCAGGGTATCGCGACCCAGGTTCCCGATCAGCGTGTCATCGCCCAGATTGCCGATCAGCGTGTTGTCACCGTCATCGCCAATCAGCGTGTCGTCGAAATCTGATCCGGAAACGATCTCGATGCCTGTCAGCGTGTCGCCTTCGGCTTCGTCGCCAGTGCCAGTTCCGCTCAGCAGATCGACAGTCACCGCCGCTGTCGCGTCGATGTACAGTGCCCGGTCGATACCTTCGCCGCCGATCAGGGTATCAGCGCCGGTACCGCCGATGAGAACGTCATTGTCTGCGCCCCCGTCCAGCGTGTCATCGCCATCTCCGCCATTCAGCCGGTCGTCGCCAGCCAAGCCAAGGATCGTGTCGTCGCCGTCCTTACCCTTCAGGAAATCATCATAGTCCGTTCCCACCAGGTAATCATCCAGCTTGGAGCCAGCGACATGCAGAATGTTCCGGTTGATCAGGACAAAATCCTCGAATTCCAGAGATTCTGTCACACCCGTCAGGCTTGCAACCTCAAAGCCGCCAAGGCTGATCTTCAGATCACCGTTATCGACAGTCTGGGTGACCAGATCGTCAAAGTTCGTGTCGCTGATATTCAGATCGATAAGGCCGATCGTATCCTTGCCAACTTCGAAATCCAGAATTGTGCTGGTCTGGATTTGGGCCAGGTTGCCAATGACACCATAGGACAGAACGAAGAAGTCCTTGCCCCTTTCAACCGACCCCGCATCGCCGGTAAAGGTGTTGCCACCCTGCCCGACCAGATAATCATCCTCACCCGCACCCGACACGACCGCATCGGCATCGTGAATGGTGATTTCTTCGTAATCCATCAGCAATTCGGTGCTGTAGATCGTTGCCGGCTTGATGTCGCCCTTGATGTAAAAGGTCACATCAAAGTTTTCGGTCATGTTCATACCGTTGCCCGACACGTTGCCGGAATTCATCTGCCAGCCCGCGCTGATCGACAACGGCGAAACCGTGCTTTCCCAGTCCAACAGGTTGATCACGGTCTGCGTGTCTGTGCCAACCTCGTATTTAACTTCGTCATTTGTCGGCGGGGGCGGCAGCGCGGGATCCAGCGGGATGACAACACTGGGAAGGTCCTGACCATATTTGTCGGGCTGCAAACGCCAGCGTGGCCCGATGAGATAAGTACCGTCGTCCTGCAGGACCGCGACAAAGGGTTCCCGGTCCATCGTGGTGTACCAGGCATTTGTGAACCCTTCCATCAGGTCACTGGACAACGCGCCAATCTTGCCCAAATCCGAATTTGCGGCGGCTTTGGCCAATTCCGGGTCCTTGAGGACGGTTCCGGCAGGATAGAATGTGCCATCACCTGCGTAATAGTCGTTCACCGACACCCATTTGCCGTCAGGCAGAACCTCATAGCTCGGCAGCTGACCGATCGCGGACTCGTTCTCAAAGTCTTCGGGGCGGATCTGGTCGTTAGGGTTGTTGGTGATCGTGTGCTGCGTGGCCAGCTCGGCTTGCGTGATCTTGAACAGCGGCAACAGATCGCTATTTGCGTCCGGCTCTTTCCATTCATCCGGCAGCGGCAATTCCGCCTCAATCCGCACGTCGATCGGACGTTTGACCGTGTTGCCCCAGCGATAGAGCAGTTTGCCGTCGTCCTTAAGCGTGACCGAGTAGTCATTGCTGACTGCGATGTTTTCGACAATCGTGCTTTCGTTCGGCGTCAGCACGTCCTTGATATCGACAACACCGTCGCCATTCTTGTCCGTGATCAGCGGAATGACGTCTTCGACGGCCATACCGTCCCATTCGCCGCCCACGACGATCAGGCGATCGTCCAGCGGGTATTCGGCAAGCGGATCACCCGGATAACGCTGGTCCGACAAAACGTTCTGCATGACAGAATAGTGTTCGGTAGACGCTTTGACCGTGCTCCCGCCGATACCGGCCAGCCAGGTGCCGAAAGCTGCGGGGGTCTTGAAGGTTTCCGTCGGAGAATCGGACACGACCAGCCCCACCTGTTCCCCGCCTTCTCCCTTCAGATCGCCGGCCCAGCCTTCTTCGTATTCCGGATTGTCCTCAAAATCTCTTTCAATGGCGCCGTCAAAATCGGTTACCAGGAAACCGAATTCACTGTTGATCGGATAAAGGTTCACACCTTCCTTGGTGACCTTGGGATCGGCGGTGAAATCAATGACCGGTGTTTCGCCCGGCTCAACATCACCTTGTTTCAATCCATCAAAGGTGCCGACAATATCGGCAGTACTGAAAACGTGCGAGACCTTATAGTCGGGGTCCAAGTTTAAAATGGGGTCACTCATGTGGGTGTTCCTTTCGCTTTATCAGCACTAATCATGATCGCAAGAACCGGAACCGTCGGGCCCCTGTTCGCGCGTCAAATATGACACCTGAACAGCTGACACATCGCAATCACTGCATGCATTGATTTGAATCAATTGAAGTCGAATATTCGCAGCACTAGCGAGCCGCGCAGACAAAGAAACGCGCAAATAATTGTTTTGGAATGATTTTTAATTTTTGCCCGGCGAGACTTCGATGACGCATCGTTGTCAGCCCCGCCTGGGACAGACGGTCACCGGGGTGTTGTGACCCGGTGACCAGCACTCCTTAACATCGCAATATAACAACCATGTAAACGCGGATATGATTTCCCTCACTTCTGCGTGCACGCGGGCCAGTCTGCTTTGCGACCACACAGGTCGTTTGCATTTGCCGCACACCAGGTTGCGGCCTCTTGCCAGGTGCACCGGTCAACCTGCTGCGTGATGTTGAATGTCGCGTCGATCAACCCGTTGGTACACACGATCCCCGCATTGGCGGGCGGTATCTGATCGACCAGCCAGTTTGCCTTGCAACTGTTCACGACAGTCTCAAGGTCCTGGCCCCCTTTGCCCATTTCATAGGAAAAGCAGGCAGTCGTCAGATCGCTTTTCTCAATCGCGACAATCCCCTCGGTGGAATACGACCCCGGCTCGATCTGCGCCGGGCAGGCATCATCCCCGACCAGAAGACCCACGTCAGGATGATTGGCCGCCATGAACGGCGTTTTCGGTGCCCCCGCCCGCGGAGACAGCGTGACCAGCCCGTAATCGTTCGGGTTCAGATACGGGATGTTGGTGCCGCTGCTGCGCCGGGCGGTTTGCGGGAATTTGTTCGCCCAAAGCTGGCGCGACTGGCTGCCCACCACAAGGACCGGCACGGTCAGGCGCTGCGCTTCGGGCAGGGTCGCGTTGCGCGCGCTGTTCTGGGGTGGCCGGGTCATCAGCCGCAGCATGCTGGTGATGTATCCGCGCCCCACCGATGGCGCATCGAAAAAGGCACTGGCCAGCAACACCGGGAAATAGGCCGATCCCTGCCCCGCCCCCGGCGCCGCAATCGGGTTGGCGTCAATGGTATTTTCATACAGCGCCTCGGTCCCCGCAGGCACTCCCACGGACCTCAGGATACGGTTCCAGCGCGCCATGGTCGCGTTTTGCAGGTAGTTGCCCGCTTGAAGTGAATCATAGGGCGGATAATGCGTCAAAAGAACGGTCCGCTGGCGCGCAAACGGCAGGCCGAGCGGCGGATAGAATTTCCAGTAACTCTGGAACGTCTCGCCCAGCGGGTTCCAGCACCCGCTGCCGATCTTCTGGCAGGCCTCTGCCCCGGTCATCCCCTGACCGACGACATCCGGCCCAATGAACTGGGGATAGGCGCTTTGATAAAATTGCGCGGCATCCGCCTGTGATGGATCAGGGCGAAATCGGAATTCATACCCTGTTCCGGTATCGACCACTTCGAAATCAGTAAACGTCGGCGGCACCACGCCATCGGCCTTCAGCGACGACAGCATGTAATGCTGAATGGTGTGCGGCAATTGCGACCTGAGCCATCGCGGATCAAGCTGCCCGGTGTTCTGATTGATCACGTCAGTCGGGAAGATACGCGCAACCGTGTCATAATCGCCCAACGGAATTGTATATGTGCCGGACGCGTCCTGAGCGGACACGGGCAGGACAACGCCCGTAGCGAGGATAATCGCGGCAAACAGCCGGCAGAACGTACGATAGAATAAACGGGTCATGGCCCCCTCCAGGAATAAAGTACTTTAAAAATACCCCACTCCCGGAAATTGGCATGCAGGAGCGGGGCCTGCGAAAAATGGTCAGCACAAATATACAGGCGTGCGCCAAAGCGGCGAACAGCCGGTTTCAGACGTCAAACAGGCGCTTGAATGTTGCCGCGTACTCTTGGGATGCGGTGTCCATCACCGGTGCGCCGTGACCGCAGAACGCGTGCTTGAACGACATGCCGGACAACCGTTTGAAATCCTCGCCGCCTGGCTCGGCCGCCTGCATCCAGACCGGGCCGACGTTGGCCGGGGTGAAGAACCCCATCTCGGTCATGACTTGCGCCGACTGTTCGCTGAAAAATTCGTCAGGTTCGAGATAGTTCTGCAAAGCGTCGCAAGCGATCAGCACCCCGCCGTCACGGTCCAGCCGGAAGATGCATTCCGGCACCTTGGTCGTCCGGAAGGTGAACAGTTCTGCTCCGGAGACTGGAAGATCACCGCCGACGACCAGTTCACGGTCGACCGGCACGCCTTCCTGACCAGCACCCGGTTGCGCCCAATAAGTCGCGCCATAGGTGTCGCGGTAAAACGCGTCATCCACCCCGTGCAAACCGCCCAGCTGCACGACATTGGCGATCTTGCCAAGCTGTTCGAGCTGCTTCAGACCGTCCTTGGACAGGCGCACCGCGTTGAAAAGCGTCAGGTCATCGCCGTCCCTGACCACGGTCATGTTCCGGCTGAACTGCCAGTCCATGTCCATGAAATTCCACTCCCGCGTGCCTGATACAAAAAAGATGTTCGGCAGCGGTTCCGAAATGGCGCTATGCGGACTCGCCGCCAGATATGCTAAACCAGTTTTTTTCATAATGCATTGCCCCCCAACAATACTTTCAACCTAACCGTTTGTGGGCTGGCAGGGAAGAATAATCAAACGTCCCGACATATTCGTACTCGTCGGCAAACGCGTGCAGGTAGGTGTTCAGATACAGGCGCTGATCCGGGCGCAGGCGATCCTCGATCACGTCCTGCAGGCGCTCGGTTCCGTCGCTGCTGTCCATGCGTTTGAGGTGAAACAGCGTGACGTCCTTGCCCCCGAACCAGTCCCTGGCAATGCAATGCGCATCGCGCGCATCGCGCATGTCGAACACGGCGCCTGCCAGAACGGTCAGCGGCGGTTCAAGCCCGCGGTGATCCATGCGCAGCAGATCGGTATCATGCCTGAATTCTGGCAACGCCCGGGAGTTCAGGATGGGATGGGTGCGCAGCCATGCGACATAATCCGCGTCAAGCCCCGCCGCCTCGGCCCCGCGCACCAGAATGTTCAGATAGCGCCGCGTTGGCAGACAGGCATCGTTGACGTATCCCGACAGCCCCACATAGGCGAGACCCTGTTCCGGGCCGACCGGGGTTTCAACATCGACGGCAACCCGGTCATAACCAATGCCATAGGCCTCGACCCGGTCCAACGCGGCCAGATCCCGTTCATCGCACCAGTGCAGAATGCCAAGAACCCTGTCATCCGGGTTTCCGGTCCATTCGATATTGCCCATGCCGCCTTCGTGACGGAAAAAATGTTCGACATTAAACCGCAGACGCCACCCTCGCAATACTGCCGGGCGCGAGGCCGAAGGGGTCACACCCTTTGCCTTGAGCGAGGTAAAATCCATGTTCGAGCCGTAGCCAAAATACTTGATCATATGCATCCACGAAATGTGCCTGGTCTCACGTACACGTTGCATTAATTTCGCCCCGTGACATAGTGGGTTGTATTGGGAAGAGGCCTTTACTCTCGCTTAGGCGGAAATTTTTTGCAGCCACAGATTGCCGGATACCAAGTTGAACAGCAGATAGAATCCTACTACGCGACCTCGCTGTTCCACGCCCGTAATGCAGAAAGCGGGCGGACCGTACTGATCAAGACGCTCTCGGCATCATTTCCCGACATTCGCGATATCAAACGGCTTGAACGGGAATACTGGGTTCTCAAGGATCTCAATGGGATAGGCGGCGTGCTGCCGGTTTGCGAAATGCAGTTCCACGGCAACGGCAACCCCGCACTGATCAGCGAGGCAACGGGACAGCCCCTGACGCATTACCTGAAGGCAAAAGACAGCCTGAACTGGCCGCTGGAGCGGGTCGTGGATCTTGTCATCCAACTGACTGAAACCATCGACGCGGTTCATGACCGCAACATGGTGCACAAGAACGTCGCGCCGCAAAACATTCTTGTCGACGAGGCCACCTGGTCCGCCAAGCTGATGAATTTCGAAATCGCCACAACCTTGTCGCGCGAACGTCAGGACCGAAGCCTGTCCAAACGGCTGGAAGGATCTTTGCCCTATATCTCGCCGGAACAGACCGGGCGGATGTCACATGATCTCGATCATCGGTCTGATTTCTACTCGCTGGGCATGGTATTCTTTCAATTGCTGTTCAGCTGCCTGCCCTTCAAAGCAGAAACACAGCTTGAATGGGTCCATTCGCATATCGGGAAACTGCCGCAACTGCCCAAAGACGCGGGCACAGGCGTTCCCAAGACGCTTGTGGACATCGTTCTTCGCCTTCTCGCGAAAAGCCCGGAGGACCGCTATCAAAGCAGCTTTGGCCTGCTGCACGATCTGCGCGAATGCCACCGCCAGCTTTCCCGGGCCGGGAGGATCGCGCCCTTCACGCTTGCCGAAAAGGACATATCCGAAGTGTTCCGTCCGCCGCAGGTACTGTACGGGCGCGACAAGGAACTGGCCCAGCTTTCGGCCCTTTTTGAAAATGTTGAGCGGGGCGACACCGAGGTTTGCCTGATTTCCGGATACTCCGGCGTGGGCAAATCGGCCCTCGTGGACGAATTGAACAAACCGATCTTGCGGACCCGCGGATATTTTCTGCGCGGCAAGTTCGATCAGTTCGAACGGGCCAAGCCTTATGCGGGCATATCAGCGGCCTTTTCCGGGCTGGTTCACGAACTGCTCACAGAAACCTCGGAGCGGCTGGCCGAATGGCGCGAAAGCATGATCGAGGTTCTGGGCGAGAATGCTCAGGTTCTGATCGATGTCGTGCCCGATCTGGAACAGATCATCGGCCCGCAACCGCCCGTCCCTGCGCTCCCATCAACCGAGGCGCAGAACCGGTTGCAGATCACCTTTGTGAACTTCGTACGCCTGCTGGCCCGCCAGGACCGGCCACTGATCCTCTATCTCGATGACCTCCAGTGGAGCGATGCCCCAACGCTCAACCTGCTGCAAAAACTCGCCACCGCACGGGACATTGGCAATCTGATGATCCTCGGGGCCTATCGCAGCAACGAAGTCGACAGCAATCATTTGCTGACGTTGACGCGAAACGAAATCTCCAAGGCCCGCCAGGTTCACACGGTCGAACTTGCCCCGTTGGACGAACTTGCCGTCAACCAGATGGTAACAGCTGCTCTGCGCTCGGATTACGAAACCACGAAAGACCTCGGCGCGCTGCTGTTTCATAAGACCGAAGGCAATCCGTTCTTTGTGAACGAGCTGATGAAATCCCTCGTCGAGGAAGGATTGATCCGCTTTGATCGTGCCAACGGCCACTGGACCTGGGACCTGACCGCGATCAGCCGGGCCGATGTCGGCGAAAGCGTTGTCGAGTTCCTGATCGGCAACCTCAGCAAACTGCCCGAAGACACCAAGGAAACTCTGCGGCTTGCCGCCTGCATCGGGCATGAATTCGGCCTGCAAAAACTGTCTGTCGTCGATCCACGGTCCAAACGGGAACTGGGCCTGTCGCTGATGCGCGCGCTTGAGCGCAATATCATTCTGCCCCTCGATGACGGTTACCAGTTGTTTGACGAGGCGGCGGCAAACGCCGAGGCGCTGACGGATCCATCGGTAAACCCCCGCTTTCGGTTTCAACACGACCGGTTGCATCAGGCGGCCTACGAACTGATTGACGACGCCGAAAAGCAGCACGTTCACCTGTCCATCGGCAGGCTGCTCCAACAGGAGGCATGGGATGCCGCCCCCGAGGAACGGGTAATCAAGATCGTGCGCCACCTGAACGAGGCGAAAGACCTGATCACCGAGGCCGGCGAAAAGGAAGAACTGGCGCGGCTCAACCTGTCTGCCGGGACGATTGCGCTCAATGCGTCGTCCTATCAGCCTGCCCTGCACTATCTGATGTTTTCCCGGTCGCTTCTGCACAAGGACGCATGGGAGCGCCAATACGATCTGATGAAAGAGCTGTCGTCACTTTACGCGCAGACGGCCTATCTGACGGGTTTGCACGACCAGGCCGATGACGAATTGTCGACCGCACTGATCAAGGTCCGAACCCCGCTGGAAAAGGCGCAAATCCTGTCGATGCGGACCCGCCATTATTCCACGCGAGGCCGGATGAAAGAATCGATCGATGCTGCGCTGCAAGGTCTGCGGCTGCTGGGTATCGACATTAGCGCTGACATCCCGGACGCGATGGTCAACGCCGAGATCGAATCCATCGCCCGAAATCGTGCTGGCCGAAACATTGCCGACCTGATCCACGCCGATCGGATGACGGACCCTAACATGTCCGCGGCGGTGGGTCTGTTGATGGAGATTTTTCCCGCGGCCTACCTGTCGGGCGCTGGTAACCTGTTTCACTTTCTGGTTCTGAAATCCGTCAACCTGTCACTGGAATACGGAAACTCGACCGAAACCGCCTTTGCCTATGCCGCCTATGGAATGCTGCTGAGCGGCAGTCTCAACCAACCTGCCGAGGGTTATGCATACGGCAAGTTGGCGCTCGCCATGAATGAAAGCTTTGACGATATCGGTCTGAAATCCCGGATCATCTACGTCTACACGATGTTCATTCATCACTGGAGCAATCACTGGACCACGATGACCGAGTGGTTCAAGCGCGGGATCGAGTCAGGCTACAAATCCGGTGATCTGCTCTACCTCGCCTACAATGCGCAGGACTGTATCATCTGGGACCCGACGCTGGACCTGCAGACGGCAATTTCCGAGCAGACCAAGTACTTGCAGATCGTCAAGGACTGCAACTATCTGGACAGCTACGACTCCGGGACGCTGTTCGTTCAGATGCTTCTCAATTTTGCCGGCCGCACGGATGATCAGTTTTCGCTGACCGACACGGATTTTGACGAACAAGCCTGTCTTGAGCGCATGCAGGCGCGAAAATTCATGACCGGCGTCGCAAATTACAACATCTACAAGGCTGAAATCCACTGCCTTTACCGGGATTTCAAAGGTGCTTTGCCCTATGTCGATGCACAGGAAGGCCTGATCGACAGCGTGATGTCGCTGCCGCAATCCGCCCGCTTCCGGTTTATCGCATTCCTGACGTATGCGGCGCATTTGCCGGACGCCCCCAAGAACCAACGCCCTGAATTGCGCGATATGATGGCGCGCCATCTTGCCCAGGTGTCGATCTGGTCGGACAATTGCCCACAGAATTTCCGCCATCTCGAGCTAGCCATGATGGGCGAGTTGAAGCGCCTTGATGATGACCTGATGGGCGCCTTCAGGGATTACGAAGCGGCCATCGCCAGCGCTGCAGAGAATGGGTTCCAACGGGATCAGGCCATGATCCATGAACTGATCGCCGCTGCCTTTCACAGTGCAGAGCTGGATACAGCGGCCGACGCACATCTGTCGGCTGCGCGGTATCTCTATTATCGCTGGGGCGCGGCGCGCAAAGTGCAGCAACTGGACGCACAACATTCCTCGCTCGAGAAACTGGCGCTCCACGGTGGCTCTGCACAGGCCGAAGTGACGCAGAGTGCCCCCGGCAAAGACCCCGACAGCATCACGCAGGAATCGCTCGATCTTGCCTCGGTCATGGATGCGGCGCGGGCGATCTCGGGCGAAATCGTTCTGACCAGCCTTTTGTCACGGACCATGCGGACCTTGCTGGAAAGCACTGGCGCTCAGCGCGGCGTGTTCCTCAGTCGGGACAACGGACGTCTGCAGATCGAGGTCGAATGCATTGCAGAACAGAGTGAACTGATCTCACGCGAAGGCCAGGGGCAGGCCAAACCTGACATGGTGCCGCTGGCAGTCATAAACTACGTGCTTCGCACGAAAAAACCGCTGGTTCTGAATGATGCTGCTGGATCGTCGCAGTTCGGAACCGATCCTTATGTCGCATCGCGCAACACGCGGTCGATCATTTGCGTTCCGATCGTGCGGGCTGAACAGTTCGAGGGCATCATCTATCTCGAAAACGATCTTGCCACCGGTGCCTTCCCCGAAACGCGGGTGGCCATTGTCGAGCTTTTGGCGGCGCAGGCCGCGATCTCAATCGAGAACGCGAAACTCTATGTCGATCTGGAACAAAAGGTCCAGGACCGCACCGCCGAACTGAGCCGCAAATCCACCGCCCTCGAGACCGTGGCAAACCAGTTGTCAAAATACCTGTCGCCGCAGGTCTACCAGTCGATTTTTGATAGCCAGAAAGAGGTCAAGGTAACCTCGGAACGCAAGCGCCTGACGGTCTTTTTCTCCGATCTCGTCGGGTTCACCGAAACCGCTGACCGGATGGCCTCGGAGGATCTCACGCGGTTGCTGAACCAGTATCTGTCGGAAATGTCCGACGTGGCGCTGTCCTTTGGTGCCACCATCGACAAGTTTGTCGGCGACGCGATCGTGATCTTTTTCGGCGACCCGGAAACGCGCGGCGTGCAAAAAGACGCGCTGGCCTGTGCCAAGATGGCCATAGCAATGCGCGAACGCCTGGACACGCTACGCCAGGAATGGCGGGATCAGGGAATCGAAAACCCGCTGGAATGCCGGATGGGCATCAACACCGGGTATTGCACCGTGGGCAATTTCGGCAGCGAAACGCGTATGGATTACACCATCATCGGCGGTGCCGTGAACCTGGCCGCGCGGCTGGAAAGTGCCGCCGATCCGGGCAAGATCCTGATTTCGAACGAAACCTATGCCCAGATAAAAGGCGAAGTCCTGTGCACCGAACACGGCCAGATGACGGTGCGGGGGATCGCGCATCCGGTTCAGACCTATGAAATCGTCGATCTGATCGAAAATCTGGCCCACGCGTCCCGACCCATCCGGGCAACGGGACCGCATATGCAGTTGAATGTGGACACAACGCACATGACTGCACAGGAACGCCGCGCCGCTGCCGAAAAGCTGCGCGAGGCAGCCGCCCGTCTGGAAGACGACCTTGGACCAGAACATGTCGATCCGGACAGGAAACGGCTGAACTAGTCGCAGCTGCTCATCGAATTTTTCACACCGGGCGGCGGGGCGATCTTGCAACCGCAGGGCGCATTGTTGGCACCCGCACATCGCGCCATCGCCTCGTCGAATGTGTATTTCGGATGGGGCGGCGGACCGGCGCAATAGAACAGGTCCATTTGCGCCAGCGCGCAGATGATTTGCGCATCGTGCGGGTCCGGGGGCGCTGGCGGTCCGTTGCCCTCGGGATTTCCGAACCATCGCTGGCACGCCCTTGCCTTGGCCTCCTCGGGTTCAATGTCGGGCTGCTGCGCATATTCATAAAGGAACGATGCAGCGGTCAGGTCCTGTGCTTCGTACATCCGAATGTCTGGAATCTTGCTTGGATCGTCCGTGCACTTGCCGGTAACGCCCGCCGCGATCATGTGATTGGCGATCATGTAAGGCGTCTCACGCGGGCTGTCGGGCGAAATCCTGACCTTGCCGACCTGAAGAACATCCGTAACGGGGGTGCCGTTTTCGTTGGTAGGCATGACATCCTTGTAGGCCACCCGGAACCATCCCGCCGCCTGCGGATCATAGAGCGGCGAGCCACACACCAGAAGCGGCAAGGTATGGGTCTGGCCGGTCGCATTCGGACCGTTGAGATAGAGCTGCAACATCGTTCGGATGTAATTGCGATCCTCCGGCCCGTCGAAAAAAGCGGACGCCATCATGATCGGGAAATAGTCGTTAGGATATTCGCTTTGCCCCGCGCCCGGCGCGGCAATCGGATTGACGTCGATGATGGTGCGGAAATACCCGACCTCGTCCTCGGGCACACCGCTGGCCCGCAGAACGGTGTCCCAGCGGTGCATCGTCATGCAATCGAGAAACGTGCCCTGCTGCAACACCTGCCAGGGCGGATAATGCATCAGCAACAGCCCGCGCTGCCCCATGACGTTCAATCCCAGCGGCGGAAAGACATCCCATTTGCACAGGCCGTCATCGGAATCGCCGTTGACCGGGTACCCCTCCATCGGGTTCCAGACCCCGAAATCCTTCAACAACTGGGCGCCGACCAATGCTTTGCCCGCCACCTGTTCGCTAAAGATCGTTCGGTGGTATTCGGAGAACTGTTCCAGTTCGGCGTTGCCCTGATCGGACGAGATGCCGACCCAATAAAGACCGTCCACCGCCTTCACGTTGACCGATGGCGCGGTAAAGCCGTCGGCATGCAGCGAATTTGTCGTGTAATGCGCGATCACGCTTTCCCTGTTGGTCAGGCCAACGGACGGATTGGCCAAATCTGCCGCGGGAAACAGCGCATCCAGCAAAGTCACCGGACCTAGCGGATAACTGATGCTTGCCATGGCCTCAGCTTCCTGAACCGGCAGGTGGAAATTTGCTGTCATAAGGGACGTTCGGATCGGGCTTGTCCGTCCGTGGCGAGACTAGCTGGAAAACGGATTCGAATGTCGGGGCCTCCGGGACCCGATCGCCCAAGCCCCAGCGCGCCCGCGGGATTCCGCACCATTCCAGCACGGTGGACAGCAGCGATGTGCCGTCATAGGGGCGGTTTTTTCCACTGCGGAACACGGTGTTGGGCTTGACCAGTGGGGACACCACGATCGTCGGCACACGTGGCCCCAGCACGTTATAGGTAAACCCGTCATTTACATCATGCGGCCAGGCCGGCTGCGCTGCGGGCGTGACTTCGTGGTCATAAAGCCCACCGCCCTTGCTGAAGGTGATCACGAAGGCGGTCTTGTCCCAATTCGGGCTGTTGGCAATCGCCTCATAAATCTGTTTCAGGGCACGCTCGCCGGGGACCATGTCGCCGGTGCTTCCCGGATGATAGGATGTCGCCCCTGATTTTGCGATCCACGCCGGTTCGATAAAGGTGAATTTAGGCAAATTGCCCGCTGCCGCATCGGCATAGAACTGGTCCAGGTTCTGGATGTAATCGTCCTTGTTCGCATCCACGCTGGGCAACTGGTTGCGCAGGTATAGATGATAGGTGAAAACGGCATCGTTCCATTCGACCGAATAGTAGATTTTCCAGTCGGTGATCCCATTGTTCTGCAAGACTTTCCAGATCGGCTGGCGCAGAGCGCGCTCGGCGAACTGGTCGTATTGCGGTTGCCCTTCGCAATTGACGGTGACGTTGTAATTCGACCCCGCAAGCGCAAACCCCCGGTTGGCAATCGTGCCGCCCGGCATGGGCGAGAACCAGTAGTCACTGACCGAGAAACTTGCAGCCAGACCGTAGAGAACCGGCAACTGATCGGGGCCGAAGGTCACCATCGCCTCGCCGCTGACATTGTTGGAGACAAACCCGCCCATGTCGGGCGCAGCCCCGCTCAGATAGGTGCTGTATCCGCCGCTGTATTGCTGTTGGATGCAATCGGCCGTGGAATGAAACGGGTCGATGGCCGGGGCCGCCAGAACGAACCCTTCGCTCAGCTTTCCATTCTCGAACTGGTATGGGTAATATTTTTGCCCGTTGGCCACATTGAAGTTGGTGTATGAATTGCCTTTGAACGGCGGGTCGGCGTTCACATAGTTTATGGACGGCGGGTTCTGTTCGTAAAGCCAGCCCAGAACGCTGTCCATGGTGCGGCTTTCCAGCATGTAGATGACCACATGTTCGATATTGGCGCGCATGAAATCCATGGTGCCCGCTGTGCCCACTTGCGTAATATCGATGGGCACGGTCGCCTGCACCGGCGTCACCATCCCGGTCACATCCATGCCCGAGGGCAGCGTTCCCTGCATCAGCGGGCCGATAAACGGATCGGCCTGCAACGGATCGAACCCCCAAAGGCTGAACGCGCCGGTACCGGGCACGCAATCCAGAATGTATTCTCCCAGGGGGATCAGCCGATGGGTAGAATCGATCCCGGTCTTTTGCCCCTGGGACATCGCGGGAAGCGCCAAGGGATGCATCGACTGCGGATCGAAATTCCACACGCGATAGGCCGAATTGGCCGCGCCCCATTCAAGAACATAGTTGCCCATCGGGATAAGTTCGCTGCCCTCCCCGATAAGCGCGAATGCATCCTGCGGGCACATTGCGTTGGGCAGCGGATCAGACAGGTTTGGCGCATCCGGCGCGGGATCGAAATTCCAAAGCATATAGCTCCCGCGCGCAGCGGTCGGCATATAGGCCATGACATATCCCGTCATCGGGACAAGCTGCACAATGTCGGTTTCATCCACATTCCACGTGTAGTGATCGTAGAATTGCCAGAACTTGTGCTTGTCCCACTGGCCGTGCTGCACCGAAGGCGCATTCAGGGGATCATTCCCGGTCGGGTCAAAGCTGAACAGCTGATAATCGACAACCGCGGGGATATTGTTCAGCGGTGCCAGATCATAGGCCAGCATATACCCCCCAACAGCGCAGAGCCTTTTTCCGGAGGGAAAAGTGGCGTTTCGGTCTATGGGGAGCTGAACGAAAAGCGAGGGTTGGCTGGGGTCCATTTGCCAGACGCTATAGCTATCGTTCTGCGCGGTCCGGCTGATCAGGTAAGTTGGGGCGGTGACGGAAATCTGGTCGTCGACAGGCATCTGTTTATCCAATCTTTTAAATCAAAGGGACGCAAACAAAGTCGAACTGAAAAACAATGGTGGTTAATGACGTTGATTGTGCACGGATTATGCATGAATCCAAAGAATTTTCCGCGATCCGCTGGCCAGCACGCCTGTTTGCGGGCCCCGATGATGTTGGGGAAACCCGGGGACGCGTCCACATAAATTATTGTTTTATTTGTTTATTTGGCACGACGCTTGCCCATTCACAATCTGCGCCGCCAAAAAACAAGTCCTGACTATTAGCGCGGGAAAAACACGTCAAAGCAGATCTATCCACAAACACGCACGCACCATGGTTGCGTGGTGATCCACCGGGCAGATCACCCGCAACCAACACAGCACGACCCGGCAGATACCTTACCTTGCCGGCAAGCCCGGCCTTGCCTCATCGCCCGGGTGTCACGCTTGGTTGACACTGAACGCACAATCGCAATCCTAGCCATCACTGCCCGTCAGGAGATAGTCCATGATCAGCCAAGCCTTGAACGAAACGCTCACGAAATCCGGACCGGGATCCGAAGCCGGTGACGTCATGCGCCGCTACTGGCAGCCAGCGGCGCTGAGCGATGAGTTGCAGGGAAGCCGCCCCGTTGTCCCCGTGACCCTGCTGGGGGAACGTCTTGTGCTGTTTCGCGACGATCAGGGCGAACTGGGTCTGATCGACCGTCACTGCCCGCACCGCGGCGCGGACCTCTGCCACGGGCGGCTTGAGGACAATGGCCTGCGGTGCCCCTTTCACGGCTGGCATTTTGACCGGTCCGGACAATGTGTCGAACAGCCGGGCGAACCCGAGGGATCGCAGATGTACAAGCAGATCAGGACGACATCTTACCCGGTGGTTGAAAAGAACGGCATCATCTTTGCCTACATGGGGCCGGGCGCACCGCCCGACTTTCCCAATTTCGACTGTTTCCGGGCACCGGAAACGCATGTGTTTGCTTTCAAGGGGCTTTGGGAATGCAACTGGCTGCAAGCGATGGAAGTGGGGATCGATCCGGCCCATGCGTCCTTCCTGCACCGGTTTCTGAAAGATGAGGACCCCGCCGACAGCTACGGCAAACAATTCCGGGACAAGGCAGCAGATACGGACATTCCGATGACGCAGTTGTTGCGCGATTATCCCAGACCCGAGATCACGGTCGAAGAGACCGACTATGGCATGCGCATCGTCGCCCTGCGCCATCTGGACAATGGCAAGACGCATGTCCGGATCACCAACCAAATCTTTCCCGAGGCGATCAGCATCCCGATGAGCCGCGAGATGATCATTACCCAGTGGCATGTGCCGATCGATGACGAAAACTGTTATTGGTATTCGATGTTCACGAGCTTCGACAAACCTGTCGACAAGGACCTGATGCGCGCCCAGCGCCTGAAGGAACATCGCCTGCCCGATTACGCGCCGTTGAAAAACAAGCGCAACAACTATCATTTCGACCCCAACGAACAGGCAAACGAAACCTATACGGGCATGGGAATGGACATCAACGTGCATGACCAGTGGGCGGTGGAAAGCGCCGGACCGATCTTTGACCGCACCAGAGAACATTTGGGAAAAACCGATGTGGCGATCATCAAGTATCGCCGGATGTTGCGCGCCGCGATTGCCAGTCTGGAAGATGGCAACACCGACAGCCTGCCAATGCTGAATGGAGTCGACCCCAAGGCGATCTTCGGCCCGATTTCGAACGACACCATCGGGGACCGTGACAAATGGCAAGAGATTTCCACCGCAAGCGACAAGGAACGCCGCGCCGCCTGCCGCGGCTGGGACGCCACAGTTTAAGTGGGTAACAGGCACCAAAACAGTCGCGCGCGCGGGCAACGCCCCTGTGCGCCGGGGGACACGGACCATGGCTGACATCAGAAGTAAAATTGCGGCCGGCGCGCTCGCCCAAAAAGGGCTGCTGGACGATGCCGCCATCACCGACGCTGCCGAACTGATCCAGCGGGTCGATGACAGCGATCTCGAGACCATACGTGTCCTGTTTGCGGACCAACACGGCGTCTTGCGCGGGAAAACGATTGTCGCGAGCGCGCTCACCTCGGTCTTTGCGGCAGGGTTGAATGCGCCATCGACACTGCTGCTCAAGGACACGGCGCACAGGACCGTGTTTCCCGTCTGGTCCGACGATCCCGGCGTTGCCGGGCCATCTATGGCGGGGGCTGGCGATATCCTGATGGTTCCCGATCCGGCCACCTTTCGCACCTTGCCCTGGTCCCCCCACTCGGCCTGGATCTTTTGCGACACCCGGTTCAAATCCGGCGAGGCGATCCCGTTTTCACCCCGCGACGTTCTGAAATCGGCACTCGGGCGGCTTGAGGCGCGCGGACTCAACATGCTGGTCGGGCTGGAGGTCGAATTTCACGTCTTCGAAATGGTCGATCCCGGCCTGGACCACGCCCAGGCGACGATGCCGGGGCAGCCCGTCATGACCCGCAACCTTGCGCAGGGCTATCAGTTCCTGACCAACACCCGCTATGGCGAAATGGAAGACATCATCGATATGTTGCGGCGCCATTGCCAGGCGCTGGATCTGCCGGTCCGCTCGATGGAAATAGAAATGGGGCCAAGTCAGATCGAGTTCACCTTCGATCCTGCGGACCCGCTGACACATGCCGACAACATGATGATGCTGCGGGCCATGGTCAAAGAGGTCTGCGCCCGGAACGGTTTGCACGCCACGTTCATGTGTAAGCCCAAAATCGAAAACGCGGCGGCCAGCGGATGGCATCTGCATCAGTCACTGTTTGATGCGGCAACGAGCAAAAACCTGATGATGCCGTCCGCCGATGGCAAACTGAGCGAAACCGCCAGCGGATGGATCGCGGGGCTGCTGAAACACGCGACGGAAAGCTGTCTTTTAACCACGCCGACGGTCAACGGCTACAAACGCTATCGCCCGCACCAACTGGCGCCCGACCGCATTCAATGGGGGCGCGACAATCGCGGCGCCATGATCCGCGCACTGATGGCCCCCGGCGACCGGGCAAGCCGTATCGAAAACCGTGTCGCGGAAACGACGGCCAACCCCTACTATTTCTTTGCCAGCCAGATCTTGTCCGGGCTTGACGGCCTGGAGAATGGCCTGCAAGCGCCGGCCTCGGTCGAAACCCCCTATGACAGCACCGCGCAAGCCCTGCCAGACAGCCTGCTGAGCGCCATTCAGGCCTTTGAAACATCCGCATTCTACCGCAGGGTTCTGGGCGACACGTTCGTGGACTACCTGAGCCGGATCCGACGCGCCGAATGGGGCCGATATCATCAGGCGGTTTCAGAATGGGAACAGGCGGAATATTTCGGGCTGTACTGACCGGGCGTCCAACCAAACGCTGCGGACGAACGCCGCTAAGCAGTCATCGCCCGGCCCGGCCGGATGGGCCGCGCCGGACGTTATTCGGGCATTCCGCATCAGGCGTCTATTGCGTAGCCCGCGCTCAGCCCGCCATCTGCGCGGCGCTGCGTGGCGCGCAATGTGCCCTGACCACGCCGCCCCTCGGGGCGGCTGATGCCAAGAACCAGCGGCATGTACTGCCCCCCTGCAAGTTGCGTTGGCAGAGCGATGGCCGGGGCGGATTGATCGAAATAGACGACCTCCTGCCCCTGGAAGCGTCCAATCGACAGCCGCGGACGAACCCCAAGACCACCACAGCGGAACTCAAATTGCGTTTTCGGGGCACCATGTACGATCAGAGTACCGGACGTGCCGCAACGCACGGCAAGGCGTGCCGGGTCCAGCAACGTCACGATGCAATCACCGGGGTGCTGATCCGCCGGATCATCGGGGTGCGGGGGTACGGGTTGCGTGCTGCCGGGCAACGGATCGACTGCGTGAATGCCACCGGCCTTCAGCTCGGCAATCCAATGCGCCATCAGGCGGTCATCCGCGATGCGGGCGAACACCCGATAGTCGCCGGGCAACTGGCTGCGATCCAGGATGACGCTGTCGATGCCACCGGCATCTGACGTCCCGGCAATGACCGCCGAGACCAGATCGGCGTCGCTGCTGTCGGAGTCATCGTCAATCGTGATGTTGCGCTGCGCCAGATCATTATAGCGACGCACATCAAAGGTCGCGCCGCTGGGGGCCGGGCCATCGTGCGGCGCCGCCTCGGCCAGAAGGCACGGATGCCAGTGAACGCTTATCCCACCCACCATGACAGAGCTTTCGGGCACCAGGGCCGCATCCCACGTCATCTTGACGATCTGGTCGGCACCGGGCGCAAGGCTCGCGATGGCGGTCTCGCCGATCAGGTAGGTGCCGGGGACCAGCGGGCTGGGCACCGTGCTGCCCGGCATGTTCGACGGCATCCATTCCTGCGGATAGCGGAATTCAAACCCCGGGAAATGAGTGATCATCGCCCGCACCCAGAAATCACTGGTTGCAGCCGTGCCGATGTTCTTGACCCGCACGAATACATAGTTGGGCTGACCGCGCACCGGGTTGAAATGAGGCGGGGCCGCGCCGTAGGCCAGCGCCGGGATCGCAACGTCATTGGGATCGGTCCAGATATCGGGGCTGACGGCGTGCCAGCCCGGCGACGGGGTCGTGCCGACATCCGTCAGGTTGTCACGGATAACCACATCGCTGGCATGACCATAGTCACGCGCATCGATCACGGCGGCATCCGCATTCAGCCGTCCCCAGCCGTACCATTGGCTGAAATTGACCGTTCCGTCGCCCGTGGTGTCGATCCAGGCGCCCGTGGCCGTGCTGTTGCCAAGGTCGATTTGGGTAGCGGAGAGCCGCATGATCTGGCGCAGTTCCACCCAACTGAGCGCGGAATTCGCCGACAGGCACAGTGCCGCAATCCCGGCCGCCAGCGGCGTGGCCGAAGATGTGCCGCCAAAGTCGTTCTGGTAATCTGCGGGGCCGCCAGCCACCGCCGTACCGGCGGGGTGGTCATTGTGCAGCCGCTGCACCCTGATCTGCGTTCCGCTGGGGATCGACACGATCAGTTGCGCCTCGGTATCGGCCGCCCCCGGCACACCGATCAAGGCCGCCTGGCCGGCCGCAAACCCGGCCGAGCTGCCGACGCTCAGCGTCACATTGGCCGCCGACGCGGTCACAGCGCCCGTTGTCGATGTCGACTGGAACGGTGCACCCGGCATGTTGCCGTTGCCCAGAAGATCCGCGCTGATCACACCGTAGTTGGCTGGCGGATTATGCAGCGGCGCGCCGCCGACATAGGCGTCGTGGCTGGGTGCCACGAACTCGACGCTGTTGCCGATCTGGCTATAGGCGCTGCGAATTTCGGTTGTTCCGTCATTGTCCAGGGTCGAGGCGCCGACGCACATGACCTTGGGATGCAGGGCAGTGGCGAAATCCACCTGCACAACGCCGGTGACATTGCCCGCCGCCCAAAACACACCGACGCCCCGGCCCCCGCGCCCATAGGTCGTGACGAAATCGAACGTGTCCGACATCACCCCGGCCAGCGGCCCGGAGGACCAGCCAAAGCTGCATGAAATCAAATCCGCAGGATTGGCAGGTGGGGCCGGAAAGACCGTCCCGACCGTATAGTTTACACCGTCCCCGGTCCATCCCGGATCAAACCCCGCAAGCCAAACGAAGGCATCAGCATATTGCTGGGCGGTTGCGGGCGACGGGCGGATGGCGCCGATCATTCGGCAATTGGGGGCGGCCCCGACGATCCCCGCCGTGACCCCGCCAACGCCAGACGGGTTATTGGCCAATCCGCCTGCGACACCGCTACAGCCCATGCCGTGATTGTTGGGCGGGCTGTCATTGTCCAGCGTCATGGAATTGAAATCGATGAAATGGGCGACCTTGCTGGCCCCGCCGGTGACCGTCCCGTCGAAATCGGCATGTGCCGCGGTGGTCACCCCTCCGACGGTCGTGGACTGAATGCCACGGTCCAGAACCGCGATCACGATGTCCTCGCTCCCGAAGGTCAGATCTCCGGGGTCGCCGGGATTGACGCCCGGTGCGTTGTTATTGTGCAGGGTCTGCCAGGCGTCGGGCAGGTTCACCAGATCAATGTGCCACTGTTCGGGCCGCAGGTAATCGGTGGGGTTGATCGCCTGGTCCGGGGCGGTGGCCGAAAGGTTCGGTTCGGCGTAGATGACAAGACCGCTTTTCACCAGTTCCGCACAGATTTCCAGAACGTCGCGGGACGCGCCGCTTTTGACTTCCAACAGCCAGCCATTGGGCGAATACGGCAATCTGCGCACAACGCGCAGCCCGCGGCGCTCGGCCACGACAGGCACCTGATCGTTGCTTACCTCGGCTTTGAACCGCACGTTGATCTGGCTGGTCATGAACTCCACGACCCGGGCCTCGAGGTTGAGAACCAGACCCGCAGCCGCGACACCGGGCTGCGCGCGCAAACGGGCGATGGCCGCATCTACCGCTTCGCCCTCGTCCGGATGACGATAGACCGCGACCCGTTCCTTTCGGATCTCATCGGGGGTGTCCTCTTCCTCGCTCAGTTCAAGCTGCTTGATCAGGGCCTTGAGCTTGGCGAACTCATCGTCCTGGGCGGCATGGGAAATGGCAACCGCCAGCCGCGCGGGCCTGGGATCGAACGGGACCTTGACCGCCCCGCGGTAGTAAAACGGCATACCTTTGCGCCCCAGAACGAACCTTTCGGAATGGGCACCCGCACCAATCACGACGGTCCGTTCGTCGCCTTGCATGCGCGGCGCATCGGCCTGCAGAACATACCGACCCGGCGCAATGTCGCTGGCGTGATATCTTTCGGTCTCCTTCGAAAATTTCAGACTGACGGGTTTGGCCTTTTCGTCGCCGTCGCGCGTTGCGGTCACCTTGGCGTTGGTGATCGTTTTCCACGCCGGGGTTTCGACCTGAACCTCTAATGTCGCTTTGTCCAGCTGTTTCATAATTGCCTCCCGTTGAAATGATCTGAGTCCCTGCCGATCGCGCCCGTCCGGGCGGACCGGCAGGGATAATCGGTTCAGATGTTGACGATCGCGATGTGGCGCCGGGGATGAGTCCAGGAATATTCCTCATCATAGTCCCAACCACTGCTTGGTCCCGCATCGCCGCCCGCCGGATTAAAGGCGCGGCCCTGGGCATTAATGCCGATGGTATAGGCACCTTCGTCAGACGCCCCCCCGACAAGGAACCGGGCCGTCGTCGTCCAGGAATTGTCGGCCTCGGTCACGTGCCAGTGGTCATAGTCCGCCACCGCATCCAGCTTGGTCAGCGCGGTTCCTTCGCAACTGCGCCCAAAGAGAACCGAGTTGCGCAGATGTGCCGCCGAAACGTCGCACGAGACGCGGATTTCGATGTCCGTCCCGGCAGGCCTGCGGATCACCGGGCAGACCGCGGGAAGCGGCAACCAATCGCCGGGTCCCGCAGGGCGCCAGTGCATCGCGGTAAACACCGCATGGGGCCGCGTGTTGTCGATCTGGATGGGCACGGCCGCGCTGGTGTCGATGACGCTTTTGCCCGCGTCACCCAGTTCCAGCTGCATCTCGTAGCGCCCATTCGCATATCGCTGCGTGCGCCAGTTCAGCAACCAGTGCGGGAACACCAGATCCCCGGCTGGCAGGATTGGATACCATCCGTTCGCATCCGGCACGATATGAAACGGCCCGCCGGCGCCAAGCCGCGGCGCCCACCAGCTTTCGTCCAGGATCGGCGTAAAGCTGGTGCTGCTTTGATGCTTTTTCATCAACCGGTAATGGACGGCCCCGGGAAAACGGTGGCAGCCATGCAGCTGTACGGTTGACCACAAGGGGGCAGTCGTCGTTCTGTCGCGCGCGGATGTTGACAATCCGCCGGACCGCGCCCGGTTGACCATCCGCGAATACCCGGTGGCAAGATCGAAATACGGCGCCTCCAGCGGCATCAGCCCCGCCGTCAGGATCGTCGGCGCAGAACACCCCGAAGGATCGATCTCCGGCCCTTCGCAATGGGGCGAGGACACGGCATGATCTTCGGCCTCAAGCACGATATCGGAAAGTCCGGTGCTGTTCCAACGCACGTCAAAGAAGCCTTCGGAATAGATTTCCTCTTCTATTCCGTCATCATCGACGTCCTGCGTCACGCGAAAGGTGATGTCGGGCACATCCTTGACCTTGGTCCAGATGCCGAACACGACATCCACGCAGCGCCAGAACGGCCCAACCCAGCGGTTAAAGTCGACATCGGGCATGTCCGCGCGCATCTCGTCGGTCATATCCGCATCAAGGGCTTGTGCGTTTTCGGGCAAGGGCGGCGGAACCGAAACGGCCCGCATTTCAAGCTCGGCTTCCAGCTTTTTCGTGTTCCCGCCGAACGAACTGCGGCTTACCAGCGTTTCAAGTTGCGCGGCGACAACCTCGCCCACGCCTTCGCGCAGATGATCCAGAACTTCGGGCCGGCGCACCAGGTCAGTCAGTCGGCCAGACGACGCCATGCGTGCATAGGGATCAGGTTTCGGTTTCGGGATTTCGATGGGCGTTGCTTCAACTGACGGGCGCCCGGAAAACCGCGGCTCTGGCGGGCGGGGCCATTTGATGCGAGGCGGTTCGCGTTCCAGTTCAGGAAGCGGGATGCGTTCCAGCCAATCCTTGACCCGCACAGGATAAAGCGTCGGGAAACACAGCCGCGCGTGGCGCCATTTGATGATCCAGTCGATCTCCCACGCCGGGATCCAGACGCAGAAATGACCGCATTCATCCGTTGTTGTTGTCGCGATCAACTCGCGTTTGCATTTAGTCGGGAAAAACCAGGACCATTTGGGCCAGCTTGGCGGCGTATAGATGTGGAACGTGCAATCCGTGTCCTCGACATGCACGGTGGCATTTGGCACGCCCTCCAACTCGCCCGACACCGGGTTGCGTTTGACCACCTGGCCGCAGACACGGCGAAAGAGGAGAAGGTCCGGGGAAATTTTCCATTCCAGCTCCTTGTAAAGTTTGTTGAATTTCTGACCCTTGATCTTGTCGAGGGGCTCTCCCGTCATATCGGCAAGGCGTGCGGCCTGAATGTCGGAAATCTTGGCGTTGTCCGGGTCGCTGCGGTCTTTATCGGTTTTCATCAACTTCACTCCTGCAAAAAATTGCGATCGGACTGGCAGCCGTGAAGGAGGGGCAAAAACGCCCCGTCAGCAGATTGCTGAGATGTAAATTAAACGCACTGACGCTAGTTTTTTTGGTTGAGCAAAAAGGCTAACCAGCCCACGATTCCCTTATAACGTGCATCAAACAACCAGAAATTGACCTGTGTTAATGAGGCTGGTCTGTCGGCCATTTGCCGCGCATGGCTCTGACCCGCAAACGGACAGGCCAGTTTCATGCCGTCATTTTCATGGGGGCGGGGTCCAACCGGAAAAATCCGGAGGGGGTGTCCCGCGATCACTCCCATTCCATTTGCTGAAAGACAGACTGCGCATTGCGGCCCGCCAGCGCGTCGAACTGATCGAGATAGGAAAAAGCGGATTGGTCAACCTCGACCGATCCGATGATATCGCCGCCCGCATCGATATGGTCCCGCATCCGGTCACGCAGGTTCGTCAGGTAGTCGCGGGTATCCGCCTGCGCTCGGCCAAGCGTTGTTGCCGGGCCGTGACCGGGGATAAGGGTTTCCGGATCAAGCGCTTCGATAGCCGCGAAGGCGTCAAGCCAGCTTGCGCTGTCGGAAAATTCCATCACACCAAGAACCCGGCCCACATAGACGATGTCACCGGTGAACACCGCGCGTTGACCGGGCAGCCAGACAAAGCTGTCACCGGGGGTGTGGGCGCCACCCGGGTGGCGGATTTCGATCCGCAAATCGCCCAGATCAAGGTCATATTCTTCGGCAAAGGTGATATCCGCAAAGACAGGTTCAGTGCCTTCCAAGCCCTCCCCGACCAGCTGTGCCAGCATGGTCAGCTGGATCGAACCGCGGGCCTGTTGGTCGGCAACCGCATCGTCCGAGGCGATCACGGTTGCGCCCTGCGCCTTCCAGTATCCATTGCCCAGCCAGCGGTGATCCTGACCGCCGGTGTTGATCACATGTGTCACCGGATGATCCGTCAGGTCGCGCACGACAGCGTGCAGGGCAGCCGCCCCCGCCCATGTGCCTCCGGGATCGACCAGAACGGCGCCCTCGGGAGCCTCGATCAAACCAAAGGTCGCGTTGTTGCCCAGGTTTTCTGCGTTGCGTTGTTCTGCGGGGCCTTCGATGGCCCAGACGCCGGGGGCGACGTCGTGGACAATCAGCCCCTCGGCGCAGGTTACAAACGGAAAAAGGGTAAAAGCAGCGGCGAGAACAAGTTTCATGATGGACCTCAGTGTTCGTGCGGATTTTGCCCGGAAGCGAGGGCAAGGTGATGGGCCTGATGGTGCATTCCGACAGTCATGATGCCAATAAAGCCAAGGGCGCGGATGCGGGTCGTGTCGGGGCCGGTTACGGTCAGGCTTGCCCCGCCCGCAACTTCCCCCGCACGCAAAGTCCACCCCTGGACGCCATTCATGGTGGCGGCGTGGGCCGGCACCATGGCGCGAATAGAGGCGATGACGGCAGGATCTTCAGAGGTCACGACAAAGCGCGCTCCGCCGTTCACCTCCTGCGTAATGACAGTGGCGCGCAGGGTGACATTGTCCATATCGATCAGGTGCTGACGGAGCTTTTCGATATCCACGCGGGCCCAGTCGGTTTCCGGATCGGCCATCAAAAGGGATGTGATTTCCTGAATCGCGGCAAAGGCGGATTGACCGCCCTCGCGGATCGTCATTGGGTCGCCGTGGGCCATAACGTCTGCGACTACCGGCAGAAAGACGGCCGTGCCTGCGGGCAAGGTAATCTGGTCGACATGACCCGACCGCGCCGCGTCCTTATCCAGGAAATGCAGGTGCAAGCGTTCACCGGGGTGCGAGGCCACGCCTTCCAGGGCCGCGCCCGTGTAGACACCTATGATCTCTCCCGCAGCACCGCTTTCGTCATAGGCGTTCATGCCCGCGCGGCTGTTGGAATGCCCTGCGCCATGGGCCGGTGCCTCACCCGTCACGACATGCCAAACTAGGTTTGGAAAACTACCCGTCAGGCGAATTGGAAAGCCTGCATTGGCATCAAGCCCAAGGGCAGCGGCCTGCATTTCGATGAAATGGCTCAGGCCCGCCGGGTCCATATCATGCGGCAGGGTCAACCTCTGCCAGTCCAGCACCGTACCATAGGCGAGGAGGACAGCCTGTTCGCCCACATCTGGCGCAAATAGCCGGGCCTCGGGGTCGCTGCCGCGGCTGACCAGAACCTGCCCGTCGCGCAGGAGGACTTCGCCGCGCAAACCAGACATCGCCCCAACGCCCCAGGCGCCCGGTACGTCAAGCGTATCAAGCGCCACAGTGCCTGCCGTCTCACCGGTATGCATCATGTGGCGAAAGTTACCATGCGTTGTCAGGGTCTGGGCCAATGCCAGCCCCGCCCACAGTGTTGCGACACAGGACATTATGGAAAGGGTGTATCGTTTCAACGGGGGGCCTCGCGTTTCCGTTTGGACCGTTATTGCAGCGATCCGAGCGAGAGGGAATGATCTTGATGATGCGCGATGCTCTCGGCCCGCCGATGTGATCCTTGTTGAACGGGGCGAGCGGGTTTGATCACCATGCGCTGAACTGGTCCAATGGATCCGCCATGGAAGGGCAGTTGGAACACGAGGAAGAGGCACCAAACGAGCGTGCCTAGGGTTTTTGAATTCCGGTTGTCGCGACATAGACCGCATAGAGAGAATTGGTTGCCGTGATGAACAGGCGATTCCGGCGCGGTCCGCCGAATGTCAGGTTCGCCACCATTGTCGGAATCTTGATCTTGCCCAAGGCGTCGCCGCCGGGGCCAAAGCAGATCACCCCGTTCTGGCAGGACGACCAGAGGTTTCCGTCAACGTCGAGCCTGAACCCGTCCGGAACCCCCGGATCGACCTCGCAAAATGCCTCCCCGCCGGACAGGGTGTTTTGCGCCGAGACATCGAATACCCGAATGTGATGCGGGCCGTCCGGGTCATGGCTGCGCCCGCTGTCAGCGATGAACAACCGTGTTTCATCGGCGTTGAAACACAACCCGTTCGGCTTGACGAAATCATCCGCGACAATCCTGATGTCACCGGTCACCGGATCGGCGCAAAATACGTAACACCCGTTCTGCTCACGCTCGGATTTGAACCCTTCGTAGTCGGACATGATGCCATAGTCGGGATCGGTGAACCAGATCGTGCCATCGGATTTCACCACGACGTCGTTGGGTGAGTTGAGCCGCTTGCCATCATAGCTGTCCGCGATCACCGTGATTGTCCCGTCCGGTTCGGTGCGCGTCACCCTGCGCGTGCCGTGTTCACAGCTGATCAGCCGGCCCTGCATGTCCCGCGTATTGCCGTTGGCGAAATTCGACCGGCTCCGGAACTCTGAAACACCCTGCCCTTCGATCCAGCGCAACAGGCGCTGGTTGGGAATGTCGCTCCAGATCAGGGTCGCGTGTTCATTGAACCAGACGGGCCCCTCGGCCCAGCGGCAATCGGAATAGAGTTCCTCGACCTTGGCGATCGGAACGGTCAGATCGTAGAACGATTTGTCGTAATATTCATAGCTGCCACCAACCAGGGCCATGTGTGCCTCCTTATTTCAAAGGTTTGTCTCCGCCCGCGATCGTGATCACGGCCACGATGATCAGGCCGGTCATGATCAGTCGGATGCCGGCACTGGCACCAAAGGTGTTCAGCATCGTAACCAGCAGGAACAGGAACATGGCAGCGCCCCAGATGCCCGGCACGTTCGCCTTGCCGCCCGCAACCGATGTGCCGCCGATCACTACCACCGCGATGGACGCAAGAAGATATTCCTGACCCATGTTCAGCGATGCGCCGCCCGAAAAGCCGGACAACAGGAAACCGCAAAGTGCGGCAAGAAGGGCGCTGAGGACGTAGGTATAAAACCGGATACGCTCGACATTGATGCCGGCCAGCCAGGCGGCGCGCATGTTCTGACCGATCGCCAGAACCGATCTGCCATAGACCGTCCGGTTGAGCACGATGCTCATCACGGCCGCGAACAGAACGAACACGATCGCCAGAACCGGCACGCCCCACAGCTGAGCGGTGGCGAAATCCGCAAGCAGCGGCGGTGGTTTGATCTTGAGCCCACGCCCATAGGCGATTGCCGTGGACAGGATCAAGAAACTGGAACTGAGCGTTGCGATAATTGGTGGAATACGCAGCACGCGGATCAACAGGTAATTGAATATCCCGACGGCCAGGCCGCAGCCCATCGACACCACCAGCCCGATTGCCAGCATGTCGTTGGACCCGTCCATGATCTTCATCGCCACCGCGCCGGACAGTGCGATCGTCGAGGGAATCGACAGATCCACGTTGCCGGGACCTGTTGAAATTACGAACATCTGGCCGATGCCGACAATGACAGTGAACGTCGCAAAGGACAGCGCCGCGCTGATCACCTCGGTGCCGCCTTTGCCGCCCGTGTAGATCACGGTTGCCAGCCAGACCAGCAACATCCCCAGGAAGGACCAGATCCAGGCTTTTTCCGAAAGCTGTTTCACAAAGGTCATTCTCAGCCCTCTCGCCGGTTGATCAATGCCCTGAGCGCCAGGACGATAATCAGGATCCCGCCCTGCGCCCCGATTTGCCAATCTGGCGAAATGCGCAGAAACGTCAGGAAAGACCCGGTCAGGGCAAGCGTCAGCGCGCCAATGACCGCCCCGATGGGCGACACCCGCCCGCCGACGAATTCGCCGCCGCCAAGGATGACGCCCGCAATGGCATAAAGCGTGTAACGGTCCGCGATATGCGCGTCCGCCGCCGAGGTGAGGCCGATCAGGGACAGACCCGACAGCACCCCGAAAAACCCTGCCGCGCCGAACATGACCATTTTGGCCTTCAACAGCGACCACCCAGCGCGCCCAATCGCCCGCGGATTGCCCCCCGCACCGCGCAGCACCGCGCCATAGCTTGAGCGCATCAGCGCAAAATGCACAACGATCCCGATGAGGACCGCCGCGATGATCGGGAACGGCACATAGGGTGTCTTCAGGCCCATGACCGCCTTGACCCAGGTCGGCGCCGTGCCGCCGGGCGTGGGAAGGACAAGAACCGCAATGCCCAGCCAGACGAACGACATGCCCAACGTGACGACGATCGATGGCAGATTCCGCCAGTGGATCAGCGCACCAAGGCCCGCATAGGCCGCGATACAGGCGGCCAGCGCCAGCAGGCCGAGAACGGTGCTGTCAGCCAGAAGCGTCGCCCCGATACACGCCGTCAGCCCGACAAAGGCCCCGATCGACAGGTCCAGATCGTTGACGGTGATTATGAACATCTGCGCAATGGTCGCCAGGGCGATCGGCACGGTGTATTGCAGCATCAGGTTCATGCCGAAATAGCTCATCGCGCGCGGTTGAACGTAAAAGATCGCCAGCAGTACGATCGTGAACGACGCCGCCGGCAAAATCGCCCGCAGGAATCTTGGGGAGGTCAGTTGGGCCAGCATGATCAGGCGCGCTCCCTGAAGGACGACTGCAGGACCTTTTCCTCGGTCAGTTCACTGCGCGCCAGATCGGCAACGATCGCGCCGTCCCGGAACACATAGGTATGGTCGCAATTCTGCAATTCTTCGGTCTCCGTCGTGTACCACAGGAATGTCCGGCCCTTTTCGGCCTCGGCCTGGATCAGGTCGTACACCTCAAGCTTGGTACTGATATCGACGCCGCGCATGGGATCATCCATCAGGATGATCTCTGCGTCCGAGGCCAGGGCCCGCGCGAACAGCGCCTTTTGCTGGTTGCCCCCTGACAGGGACAGGATGTTGTCGTTCATATCAGGCGTCTTGATCTTGATCCTGTCCTGCCATTCAGCCCCCAGGGCCGCCTCGGCCAGCGGATCGATCAGCCCATGCCGGGCCATCCGGGCAAGACTGCGCACTCCGATATTCGCGGAAATCGACCACAGATGGAAAATGCCATCGGTCTGCCGGTCCCCCGCCACCAAGGCGACGGGGCCGTTCACCTTTGCCTTGCCCCTTCCGCGCATTGCGGCGTCGTAGACGTTCAACAGCATCCGGGTCTGGCCGTGGCTGGCCAGACCGGCAAGCCCGACGATTTCACCCTTGTGAACGATGAACGGGGCGGAATCCATCGCGCCGTTCGCCTGTGCCTCGACCATCACGGGGGTCTCACCGCGCACTTTCACGCGCGCCTCGTGTTCGATGATTTCAGCCATCTCGACCACGTTGCCCATGGCGGCCACAAGTGTATCGCGGGTAAAGTCGGACGCCGGCCTGCCCGCGACCACCAGCCCGTCCTTCATCACGACGATCTGGTCGCAATAGGTCAGAACCTCGCCCAGAACGTGCGAGATCAGGATACAGCTCAGCCCCTCGCCCACGACCTTGCGGACAAAATCAAGAAGCTGCTTTGCCGTGACAGCATCCAGCGACGAGGTTGGTTCGTCCAGGATGACAAGGTGCAGCGGCGCATCCGTGGTGGTAAAGGCGCGGGCGATCTCGACCATCTGGCGTTTGCCGATGGACAGATCGCCGACCACATCATCGGATTCGATCCCGTGGCCGGGAAAAATCTCTTCCAGTTTGTCGATGATCATCTGGCCCGCGCGGCGTTTCCAGCCCCAGCCGGTCAGCGAGGGGTGAAAGATCCGGGCATTTTCGGCCACGGTCAGGTTCGGGCATAGCGACAGTTCCTGAAACACGCAGCGAATGCCATTTTCATTGGCGACGCCGACGCTAAATTTCGACGTCAGATCGACGCCATGGATGCGCAGAGCACCCCGGTCGGCGTCAAGAATGCCGGCAAGCACATTCATCAAAGTGGACTTGCCGGCACCGTTATGTCCGACAAGGCCAAGGCATTGTCCCGCTGCCACGCTCAGATCGACGCCGTCCAGCGCCCTCACCGCCCCGAAATGGCGGGCGATGTTCTCAAGCGTGACGATCGTGTTGCGCGCGGTATTCATATGCCTTGCCCTTGTCCATTTCAGACCGTTTTACATGCCTTCGACAACGGCCTTGGCCTCTTCGAGCGAGTATTCCACGTTGGCCACGCCGCCCGGCTGAGTATTGGCAAGGCTGTCTTCCAGAGTGTCCTGCGTGATGGTCAGGAACGGCACTGTCAGGTCTTGTGGAACCTCCTTGCCGTCGAGAATCATCTGCGCAACCCAGAAGGCCAGCGTGCCGACGCCCGGCGCGATCGAAACCGACATGGTTTCATAGCCATTGGCGTCCTTCTGCTCTTTCCACCACAGCATTTCGTCATAACGGTTACCCATGACGATCAGCGGGGTCGGACGGCCCGCAGCGGCAAAGGCCTGCGCGGCACCGTATCCGTCACCGCCCTGGGTTACGACAGCGGCGATTTCCGGCAGCGAGGGCAGAATGCCCGCAACGGCCTTTTGTGCCACGTCCTGCGCCCAGTCGCCATGAACCGACCCGACAATCTTGAACTGCGGGTTTTCGGACGCGCCCTGGTGGATGCCGCTGCTGATTTCGTCATCGACGAAAACACCGGCCAGACCGCGGATTTCCAGCAGATTGCCGCCGTCCAGACGGGTCGCGAGGTAATCAACCTCGACCTTGCCCATCGCCTTGAAATCCACCGCGATGCGATAGGCGCAAGGCTCGGTCACGATGCCGTCAAAGGACACCACTACGATACCCGCGTCGCAGGCCTGTTTGACCGCGCCGTTCAAGGCATCCGGCGAGGCCGCGTTGATGACAATCGCGTCATAGCCTTCCAGGATCATGTTCTGGATCTGGGCAGCCTGCTCGGTCACCTGGTTTTCCGCGGTGGTAAAGGCAGGCGCCTCGGCCACGATCCCATCCGCGACCGCCGCACTGGTCACTTTTTCCCAGCTTGTCAGCATCGCCTGACGCCAACTGTTGCCGGCATAGTTGTTGGACAATGCAATCCGCTTGTCCGATGTGTCGGCGACCGTAGCACTTGCAGCCAGGCATAGCGCCGCGGCACCCGTTCCAATCAATAGCTTCTTCAACATTTTATCCTCCTCTATATGTTGACAGCATTACTTTTCGCCCCGTGTCTGCCTTTAGGTTTGATCACCGGACTTGGGGTCGATCACGTTCCGACGTTCCGGAACGCGGTCTTGCTCACTCAAATGCGTCATGATGCGACCGATGTCTGATCGCGCACTGGTCAACAGGTCGTGCATCGCCCGTTCCGCCTCCGCAGGTTTGCCAGCCTCGATGCACTCAAGAACCGCCCTGTGCAGGGGAATCGCCGCGGACCGCACTTCGGGTCGTTGCGATGAAATTTCAAAGCTTCTGGCCAGAAGAGCCTCGGCCACATGGCCGAGTGAACTCAGCAATTCATTGCCCGACGCCTCCAGAACCGCCGCGTGAAAGGCAAGATCAGCCTGCACATTTTCACGTTTGGCAGGATCCGTCGTTTCCATTGCATGAAGGGCTTCGCGAATGTCCTTGATGGGGTGTTCAAGCCTCTTTTCAGCCGCCAGCCGGGAGGCCGCCGGTTCGATCACCAGACGGAATTCAAACAAGGCATTTGCGAATTCTTCGGTGGTCGAAAGTTCGGACGCCCACAAAAGGATATCCGGATCCAACATGTTCCACCTGGCGCGCGCCCGAACACGCGTGCCGATCTTTGGCCGGGATTCAAGCAACCCCTTGGCGGTCAGGACCTTGATCGCCTCGCGATAGGACGTGCGACTGACCGAGAGATCCCGGCTCGCGGCTTCCTCTGTCGGAAGCAACTGCCCCTCGGGCAAGTCACCAGACACAATCCGCATTCCCAAGGATCGGGCGACCTGTCCATGCAGGCTGCGACCTAAAAAGGTCCGGTCCAGTTCCCGATCCTTCAGCACTATATCCCCCCGAATGTCCCAGCGTCTTTCCAGCAGGAAGACCTGTTCCAACTTATATACTCATACAATACGAGTAGAAAATCAACCTAGGATCACAAGGGCGGTCCCGCACACCCGTGATTGCGCCGCCAACCGGTACAATTTTGGGGACTCAGGTTCGGTCATGAAACCACGTCAAAGCAGCGCTCAACGCCTCTGCGTGAATGCGAGGAATTTCCGGAAAAAATTTTGCGAGGGCGCAGTTTAGCCGCGCTGCGCCATCCAGGTGCCCAGGGCTTGGAGCTGCCCCGGCTCAAGTCGCAGCCCCAGTTTATTGCGGCGCCACACCACATCCTCGGCGGTGCGCGCGTATTCGTGTGTCATCAGCCATGTGACTTCGGCTTCGGTCAGGGTCGCGCCAAAGTCCTGGCCTAGGTTTCCGGCAGTCTGCGCGTCGCCAAGCATTATTGCGGCCTCGGTGCCATAGGCCCGGACAAGCCTGCGCGCCCAACGCTCTGTCAGAAACGGGTATGTGCCGCGCAGAGATCGGACCAGCGCGGGCACTCCGTCCACCGGAAAACCGCCCCCCGGCAGGGCAACGCCCGCCGTCCAGGGGCCTTTTGCCACCGCCAGATGCTGGCCGATCTTTTCCAGCGCGCTTTCCGCCAACCGCCGATAGGTCGTGATCTTGCCGCCGAAAATATTCAAAAGCGGCGCGCCGCCGCTGGTGTCGACCTTGAGCGTATAGTCCCGCGTCGCCGCCGTCGCACTGGAGGCGCCATCGTCATAAAGCGGCCGGACCCCGGAATAGGTCCACACGATGTCCGCCCGGGTCAGTTGCTGCTTGAAATACTGGTTGGCAAAGCCAAGCAGGTAATCCTGCTCCTCGGGCGTGCACTCGGGGGGCTGCGACGGGTCGCCATGTTCGGCGTCGGTGGTGCCGATCAGGGTGAAATCGGTCTCGTACGGGATCGCAAAGATGATCCGCCCGTCAGTGCCCTGAAAGAAATAGCACTTGTCGTGATCATACAGCTTGCGGGTCACGATATGGCTGCCGCGCACCAGCCGCACGCCGTCGCGCGAATTCAGCCTTACCTTGGTCTGGATGATGTCGCCAACCCAGGGCCCGCCCGCGTTCACCAGCATCCGTGCGTGATGCGTTACCTCTTCGCCAGTTTCGGTATTGCGCGTTTTGATTTGCCAAAGCCCATCTTCGCAGGTCGCGCTCAGAACTTTGGTGCGAGTCATGATCTTGGCGCCATGGGCCGCGGCATCACGGGCATTCAGAACGACAAGCCGCGAATCCTCGATCCAGCAGTCGGAATACTCATAGGCCTTGGCAAAATGATCCTTCAGCGGCCCGCCCTCGGGCGCAGTAGCGAGGTCAAGTGTCGTGGTCCCCGGCAGGATCTTTAGACCGCCCATATTATCATAGAGAAACAGGCCCAACCGGATCAGCCAGGCAGGCCGGCGCCCCTTCATCCAGGGCATCACCACGCCAAGCAGCCTGGATGTCGGCGTATCCGACTCGAACCGCATATCCTTATGATACGGAAGGACAAATCGCATGGGCCAACTGATATGCGGCATGGCATTCAGCAGGACCTCACGCTCGATCAGCGCCTCGCGTACCAGGCGGAACTCGAAATACTCAAGATAGCGCAACCCGCCGTGAAACAGTTTTGTCGACGCGGACGAGGTGGCCGACGCGAGATCATTCATTTCAGCCAGAGCGACCGACAGGCCACGCCCGGCAGCATCCCGCGCGATGCCGCATCCGTTGATGCCGCCACCGATGATGAACAGGTCGGTTGTCACAATGTCCGTCGACTGCGCCACACGATTCCCCCATGCGCGTATCCGCGCCTTTTATGCCGATCGACATGTTTTATCGCAACGCCTATTTATTCGTTTAAATTCGTTTGTGAACTCAACAGCATTTTCAGGAGTGTTAGACGGGTGCTTTCACGCGAATGAGCGCGAAAACTGGGGCATGGGCAGCTTTTTGATTGCCTTTTTGCGCGCTTTTTTCGATTCTGCGCGGCAACGGCGCCGGCACAGCCAAAGCGCAAACAAAACAGAAAGACCCGATAATGTCGCAAACCTTCCGGCACCCCGAGATTCTGGCAATCGCCCGCAAGGACGGAAAGGTCACAGTCGAAAATCTGGCGGCGCATTTCGGCGTGACGTTGCAGACCATCCGGCGCGACCTGACCGACTTGGCCGAGACAGGGAGGCTTGAGCGCGTGCACGGCGGCGCGGTTCTGCCTTCCGGTACGACGAATATCGGCTACGAAGAGCGTCGGACACTCAATGCGGAGGCCAAGAAATCGATCGCGCGGGCCTGCGCGGCTCAAATCCCGAACGACGTTTCGCTGTTTCTCAACATTGGCACCTCAACCGAGGCCGTCGCCGAAGAGCTGCTGCACCACGAAAACCTGATGATTGTCACCAACAACATGAACGTCGCCAACATCCTTGTCGGGAATCCCAATTGCGAAATCGTCGTCACGGGCGGGCAACTGCGCCGGTCCGATGGCGGACTGGTCGGCAACTTTGCTGCCGAAACGATCCGACAGTTCAAGTTCGACCTGGCGGTGATCGGCTGCTCGGCCCTTGATCGCGATGGCGACCTTCTCGATTTCGACATTCAGGAGGTCAGCGTCAGCCAGACCATTTTGCGCCAGTCGCGCAAGAACTTACTTGTCGCGGATCACACCAAGTTCGCCCGAAGCGCCCCTGCGCGGATCGCGTCCCTCGCAGACGTCGACGCGTTCTTTACGGACCAAAGCCTGCCAGCTGATTTGACCACCGCATGTCAAGAGTGGGGCACGCAGGTTTTCACCAAAGTGTAAAAGCTGGGGCCACCCTCAATACGCGCGACCCGGATAGGCGATTGCCGATCATTCAGAACAAGGAAGTACCTCACCCAGACACCCGATGAGAGAAATCGTTTGCCGCCGACGCTCAGGCGGCCGCGTGCTGTGGCTCGCGGCACCGTTGGCTTTCGGTCGACCACCCCAGGTCGGCCCACACCGGAAGATGGTCCGATGCGCGGCGGGCGATTGGGCTTTCGTCGACACCTGCGTCACTCAGATGAGCGGGCTTTGACACCGCGATCCGGTCAAGCGCCGCCAGCGGGCGGGCAGCGTGAAAACTCCTCCCCGGTGCGTGCACTTCAAAACGGTCATTCAGCGGCTCAAGGCCCCGGTTCTTCGACCATTCGTTGAAATCGCCGAGAACGACGGCGCGACTGGTGTCTTCCAGATTTGCCGCGATAACCTCAAGCTGACGCCTGCGATGGCGACGCATCAGCCCAAGATGCGTGGCTACCACCGTGACCGGGGTCCCGATGTCGATGTCTACGCGAACGGCGCCCCGCGGTTCGAGCCCTGGCATGTCCAGGTGATCCACAGCCAGCAGTGAAAGGTCCTTTCGCAGCAGAACCGCATTTCCGTGCCAGCCGACGCTGATGCTGTTCTTGGCAACCGGAGCAACTTTGAAATCGGTCTCTGACTCGATCAGCTCACGGCCAAGCGAAGCAGGCCGGTCTCCCAATCGGTGATCGGCCTCCTGTAGCGCCACTACGTCCGCACCCAGTTGATTGATCACCGCGAGAATGCGGTGCGGGTCGAATTGCTGGTCCAGTCCGCGTGTTTTGCGAATGTTGTAGCTCGCCACGCGCAGCTTTGATGAGTTTCCGTCTTTGATCATGCAGTATATATAGGAACTCCGGTGCATCGTTTTAAGATCGGAGGTGCCTTGGCGCATTCCGGACATTCACGTTTTTTGATCGCAAACGCACTCGTAATGGGTGGGATGGCGCTGGCTGCCTTGTGGTTCGGGCGCTGGCCAATCGCATTCGTTTCACTGGCAACGCTTTGCCTGTCGCTGGTCCCCGTGATCGTCGCACGCCGGCTTTCAATCACTTTGCCCGGTCCCTACCTCGTTGCGACCACGTTGTTCATTTTCGCGTCAATCTTTCTGGGCGAGGCTTTTGACTTCTACAACAAACTATGGTGGTGGGATCTGGCCCTGCACGCAGCCTCGGCCATCGGTTTTGGGCTGTTGGGATTTCTGTTCATTTTCACAGTATTCAACGGAGACCGCTACGCCGCACCACCGATCGCCCTGAGCTTTATGGCGTTCTGTGTCGCCGTCACAATTGGGTCTCTGTGGGAAATTTTCGAGTTCCTGATGGATCAGGCGCTCGGCCTCAGCATGCAGAAATCGGGCCTGGTAGATTCCATGACCGATCTCATCCTGAACGCGTTGGGCGCGGCTTTTGCCGGTTTGTCCGGGTACTTGTATCTTATCGGACGGCGCAAAGGGGGACTGGGCCCGCACATCGACAGTTTCATAAGGCTGAACAGGAAGCTCTATAAAAAATCTCGGGATCGCCTTCGACGCTAGACGTCTGGCGAAGCTGTGAGAATCAACATAACTATCCCCTTGTCCCCTTGTAATCGTTTCAATTTTTTAATTTCCCCTGAATTTTTCCCACATAAAACACCACTGACTAACAGGGTAAACAGAGATTTCCTGTTAGACCCAAGAGGGGACTTTCTTGAAAGATTTAGCATCTTTCGCGATGAGCTAACTGCCGTTGTTTGCTACGCTCTGCGCCGACATCCGCTATCGGCCCAAAGCCGCCTTCTGTTGGTTCTGTTTATGCTGCGCCGCAGCTTTCGCATTGCTGTCATTCGTGCATTGCGCAGCATTTTGGCGGCTCTATCGATCTTAGTGCGGGACGAAGTGCGCTTTCGCTGCGGCTGCGCGAATGCCTGCTTTTGCAATTTAAACCTAAACTTCCTTGACCAAATCGCCAAAGGGAAGCCTCACTCGTTCACTGAAAAGTCCTTGTGGTGTCCCGGTGCCTGCGCCGATCACCATAGTGACCTCAACCGTCGACGGAATTCCCAGCAGACTGCCTATGCCGCGCCCGTCAAATCCACCCATCGGACAAGATTCGTATCCGTGTGCAGCAAGCGATAGCATAAGGTTTTCTGCGGCCAAGCTTGCCTGAATGTGACCGTAAACACGGTGGTCTGCACGCGTGACAGGCCCATTCACCGTTGGCTCGCTTCTACTCTTGTACCAGAACATCAACCGGCGCTTGAGGTTGTGCAATCCCAAGCGATCGGTTTTCATCAGCATCGGGATGATTTTCTCATAGTAATCGCGGACCGGGCCTGCCATCGGTTTCTTGCCGCCGTCGGTCATGATGTTGGTCAGTTTTTCCAGATGCGATCGCCATTGATCGACACGCGACACGATTACGAAAAGGTCTCCGGCAGTACTGGCGGCTGGTTGGCTCAGGCAAAGCTCAGCCAGACGCTTCTTCTTTTGATCATCCCGAACCCAGTAGATTTCATAGCATTGAAGGTTCGAAGCACTGGGCGCCAGAACCGCGTCCCGCAAACAATCGCGCACAATGTGTTCGGGTATTGGAGCGCCATCGAAAATCCGAATTGCGCGGCGGCTTTGGACGGTCTTCTTGAAACCAGGTAATGCGGATGTCTCAAATGACGGATTCGGCCGTTCGTCCTTTGAGACAACCACACGATCCAGTTTGCCCATTTCACTTAGAGGGTTCGGAGTGCCGGGCATCGAAGTAACTCCATTCCTATCTGGCGCTTCCCAATCTCAAGATACGCCCAACCCAGAAACAAACATTGATCTTGCTCAAACAGCAAACCCATCCGTTTGCTGGATTTCATTGATCAAGCATTCTTGATGGAGATGAACTATGGCGCAGTCCGAAGCAGATCGAACAGCCAAAAAGCGCGTTGCAGAGGCCGCCCAGGGCGACCAGATCAGATCGGGTGAAATTTGGAAGTGGCGGACCGAGGAGGATTCGAACCCCCGACCCCTTGATTCGTAGTCAAGTACTCTATCCAGCTGAGCTATCGGTCCACTGGGCTGGCATTTAGACAACGCGCCATGGCTTTGCAAGCCGTAAATCACATTAAATCGTTCCATCACCCTTTGGCAGGCAGATCTCAAAGGTGGTGCCTTCGGGGCCTGTGTGTTTCAGCGTCAGTGTCCCGCCGTGGCCGCGCACCAGTTCCGCGGAAATGGCCAGACCCAACCCGGAACCGCCCTTGCGCGCGCCGCCCTGAAAGGGTTTGAACAGATGTTCGCGCGCCTTTGCGGGCAGGCCCGGGCCGGTATCGGCGACCGTGATCCACCAGTTTTCCGTATCCTCGCGCGCGGCGACGGTGATACTGGCCGGCTCGCCCGTCGCGCCAATCGCCTGGCGCGCGTTTCGCACAAGGTTCAGGATCACCCGGAACATCTGTTCCGGGTCTGCGCGCACTGTCATCATGGCCGGGATATCCCCGCTGAGTGTGACATTGCTGTTCTCCAGAGCCAGGCTTTCGCTGGCGATCACGTCCCTGACGACATCATCCAGCCGGACCATGGTCAGGGTCGGCGCCGGTTCCTCGTTTCGGCCGAACGCCAGCGTGCTTTCACATAGCGACACCGCTCGGGTGATCGAATTCACCAGTTTCGGCGCAAGGCGGCGCACCAGCGGGTCCTCGCTGGTTTCGATCCGGTCGGTGAACAGCTGCGCACTGGTCAGGATATTACGCAAATCGTGACTGACCCGCGCCACCGCGCCGCCCAGTTGCGCCAGACGTTCCTTTTGCTTGAGCGAATGGGTCAATTCGGTCTGCAGGCTCAGCAGCGCCTCTTCGGCTTCGCGCAGTTCGACCACGCCGGATTGCGGACGGATGATGCCGCGGGCATCCTCGGGCGCGGCGGCATAGCGTTGCATGTTTCCGACAACGCCCTTGATCGGCTTGACCAGAAAGACCCGCACCGCCGAAAACAGAAGGACGGCCGTAAAGACCGAGATCACCGCGGACAACATCAGAATGCGCAGGCCGTAGTCGATCATGGCCCGACGCATTGGTTGGGTTTCCATCGTGACCTCGATCAATAGGCCCGCCTCGCGTACCGGCGCGCCGATCACGCGGATAAGCTGGTTCTCGGGGTTGACCAGACGCAACATGGCGTCCCGGATCAACCCCATCGCGCCCGCGTCGCGCAGATCGAAGGTTTCCGAAATCGGCTGTGGAATGGGCGAGGACAGCATCAACTGTCGCACCTCATCCCGGCGCAGGACGACGTTGAACACCTCGGCGTTGCGCAACAGTTCCGCTTCAAGTTCAACCTCGAGCATGTCATCGGCCAGCAGGGCAAGCGATGCAATCTGCGCCCGCTCCAGCCGGTTCAGCAGGTAATCTTCACGGAACCGCGCGATGGACGGCACAAAGATCAGCACCTCGGCCAGCATCACGAAGACCGTCGTCAGGATCAGAAATCGGCCTGAAAGCGTATTCAGCATGGCGTTCCTTACTGGTCAGGGAAGCCACTTTTGAACAATCCCCACAACCCGTTTGACCCAAGGGTTATCAAACAGTCTGGGTGAGAAATAGGCCCCTGCCGCGCGTTTGTTAACCTCTCCCAGCGTGGGATAGGGCGCAACCATGCCTGCGATCTGGCTCATCTTCAGCTTATTGGCCAGGGCCAGCGCCCAAAGGTTGATGTGTTCTCCCGCCTGCGGCCCGACAATGGACGCGCCGACGGGGCGCCCTTTGACCACCATCACCTTGATCTCGCCCTTGGTCTTGCGCTCGGCAATGGCGCGGTCATTATGGGCGAATTCGAACCGGGCGATTTCAACGCGTCCCCCATGTTTTGCGCGCGCCTGCGCCTCGGTCAGGCCCACCTGCGCCAGTTCGGGGTCGGTATAGGTGGCCCATGGGATGTGATCGGTTTTCGCCTTGGAGGGCAGGCCGAACAGGATCGATCGAATTATCACTCCCGCATGATACCCTGCCACATGAGTGAACTGTAACTGGCCCGCCACATCACCAATGGCATAGACCCGCCGGTTGGACGTCCGCAGACTGTCATCCACCTTGATCCCGCCGCGCGTGGTCTCAACCCCCGCCACCTCAAGGTTCAACTTCCCGGTATTGGCTTTGCGACCGACCGCGATGAGCAAATGGCTTCCCTTGAACACGCGGCCGTCCTTGACGTCGACCTCGATTGCACCCGCCTGCCCCCGGATTTCGGCGGCCATGGCATCCTCGGCGATGTCGACGCCTTCCTCGCGCAACGTGTCCAGAACGACCGAGGCCAGTTCCGGGTCATCCTTTCCCAGCGCCTTGGCGCCTTCGATCACGGTGACCTTGCAGCCCAGCCGCACATGGGCCTGCGCCATCTCCATCCCGATGGGACCGCCGCCGATGATCAGCAGGTGATCGGGTTTGTCGCGCAGATCGAACAGGGTTTCGTTGGTTTCATAGGGAACCGTCTCCAACCCCGGAATGGGCGGCACCAGCGGGCTTGATCCGGTGGCGATGACGATGCGCCGAGCGGTGATGACATGATCTCCAGCCTGCACTTCGCTCTTCGAGATGAAATGACCGAATTCGCGGATCACGCGCACCCCGAACCCTTCGAACCGCTCCTGGCTGTCGACCGGGGCGATCTGGGCGATGACGCCGGCCACATGATCCCTAACCGCACCATAATCGACATCCGGGGTCACGCTGGCCACGCCGAACACGTCAGAATGGGCCTGACCATAGGCCGCCTTGGCACTTGCAATCAGCGCCTTGGACGGGACACAGCCGTAATTCAGACAATCCCCGCCCATCTTGTGCCCTTCAAGCAGGACAACATCCGCGCCCATCTGGCTGGCCCCGGCGGCAAAGGACAATCCCCCCGACCCGGCGCCGATGACGAGGATATCGGTTTTGATGCGTTCCATGTCCTATATGTCCTTTTTGCCGCGAACGGCCTTGATCACGATGGGCAGAATGGCCAACGCGCACAATCCCAGAATGGGGCCGATGACATGCGGCTCCCACAGCAGCGAAAGATCGGGGGTCTCGCCACGGTCAAACACCGCGCCCAGGCCAACGCCGATCCAGGTAAAGACGATCGCACCGGGAATAATGCCCAGCGCGGTGGTCCAGACAAAATTCCACAACCCGACCCCCACCATGGCAGGCAACAGGTTCGCCACGAAAAACGGCACGGCAGGCACCAGCCGCAACAGAAACAACACGCTGATTTCATTGTCGCGCAGCCCGTTCTTGAGCGATTTCAGCGTGCCTTCCGAGGCGTCCAGCTTGGCGCTGAGCGTGGCCCCAAGCCCCCAGCGCGCGGCCAGGAAAATCACTGCAGCCCCGATTGTGGCAGCGGTGACATTCAGCATCGTGCCAAGGGCAAGACCGAACAGAAAACCACCGGTGACCGAGGCAACCGCCGCGCCAGGCAGGGAAAAGGCGACGATCAGAACATAGGTCGCAACGAATGCCGCCGCCATCCCGATCAGGTTCTGATCCCGAATGGCCAGCAGCGTCTCGCGGTTGTTGCGCAGTGTTTCGAAGGTCAGATAGTCGCGCAGGGTCACGTACCCCAGGACGGCCACCACCAGAATCACGATCAGGGGAACATGGCGTTTCCAGCCGCGGTGTTGCGCTTGAGGCATTTCAGTCATGGCCGCCCTTGTGTCCGCTGAATTCTATGCCCTAAATGCGCCACGCGCAGGCAAATCAACAGGCAGATCACGCCGCATTGATGCCATTCTCCTGTTTTTGTGAGGATTTGCGCCCTGCAGCGGGGGATTGAAACAAATCACCCTGCCCTGACGCAGGAAATGTTTCAAAACCCCGGAAAACCGCATCTGCAGGGTTTGACTTACGATCCAAGCCGCAGTAGAGACCGGGCTTCTGATACATAGGGTGGGCGAATCCGCGCTGCACCTGACCGTAATACTTGGAGATCCATGCGATGAAACGCACTTTTCAACCTTCGAACCTGGTCCGCAAACGGCGCCATGGGTTTCGCGCGCGCATGGCCACCAAGGCCGGCCGCAAAATCCTGAACGCGCGTCGCGCCCGCGGCCGCAAGTCGCTGAGCGCATAAGCGCTCCGACAACTCGGACGGAAATGACACCGCCGGAAGCCCCCCGTATTGGCACTGCCAAGACCGGGGAGAGGCCTCCGGCGGTTTCCGTTTGTCTGCAAACCACTTGTTTTCCGCGCCGTCCACGGTCCCCATTTGCGGGACTGGCGCGATGAGCATGACCGTCCTCACCAAGCGCAGTGATTTTCTCAAGGCCGCCCGCGCCCGCCGGCAGGGCACGCCGGGGATGATGGTACAGGCCCGCAAACGCCCCGAGGGCGAAGCCGCAGGCATGCGCGTCGGGTTCACCTGCTCAAAAAAGGTCGGCAACGCCGTCGCCCGCAACCGCGCCAAACGACGCCTGCGCGCAGTGGCGCGCCTGGTCCTGCCCGCTTGCGGGCGCGACGGATGGGATTACGTGCTGATCGGGCGCGCTGGCGCCACCGCCGAGCGCCCGTTCGAGGCGCTGCAGGACGACCTGAAACATGCGCTGAAGAAATGCCACGGAACGACATGACATTCCTTGCCCATATCCTTGCCCTGCCGGTGCGCGCCTATCGCCTGATCTTTTCCCCATGGGTCGGGTTCAACTGCCGGTATCAACCGACCTGTTCGGCCTATGCACTTGAGGCGCTGGAAAAACACGGCGCGATCAAGGGCAGCTGGCTGGCCATGCGGCGCATCGGCCGGTGTCACCCGATGGGCAGTTCGGGCTATGACCCAGTGCCGGATCCGGATGCGCGAGATACGCCCGGCGACGAATGATGTCGTTTGGTCAAAAAGTGTCGCCCAAACCCGCTGTGCGAACTGACGTGTGAATTCGCTGCGGCTGCGCCAGTGACCGATTGCGACAAACATTCAGAAGACGGACGTTGCACTCCAATCCTGGCGTCGGGCTACCGGCCCAAAAGACGCTTCCACAGGGAGATACTTCGCTTTTGTCTCGTGTCCGTGCTGGATTTTAATTGCGACGATTGTGGCTTGAAACCGCTGGCTGCAAGTGGCGTGTCTCGGAATTCGAACCACATGCGGTCCCTATAATCATAGAGGTCCGCTCGGATTTTCAAGACGGCAGCGCGCATCTCCGCCTGCGGGATGTCAGCAACCTTGGTACCGCTGATGTCCAACCCCGACAGCCCCCTGATCCCCGACATCCCACTCAAATCCGACAAGGGCGTGTTTCGGGCAGAAAGGTGGTTCAGGTAGGTGCCAACAAGTGGTTGCAGATCAGAAAACCCAGTGTCGCTGACATTCAGTGATCTTAGATGAGCATCAGGATTCCAGCCGCTTAAAGATGCGATCTTGGTTCCCGCTGCTGCTATTCGCTCGAGATTGCTGCAAAAAGAGAGCGGCACGATATCGTCGACCATAGTGCCACTGACATCCACCTTCGTCAGGTGTTTCAACTTGGTCAGTCGGCGAATATCGCCAATACGCGTTCCTGAAAGGTCGAGCTCCTGTAGCCGCGTCTTGCGCGGAATCGCGGAAAGATCACGGATATCCGTGGAGCGGACCGACAGATCGATGAGCGAGGGATACTTCGCGACAATGCCGAAATCATTCGGGTCAGCGAGGCCCATCGAGAAACGGGTAAGCGCCCTTAGCTTTATGGGCGGGTTAAAACCGCGTAAATGATAGCCCGTTATCATCTCCAAGTTTGGCGAAGCTGCCAAGAACCCAAGGTCAAGGTCGAAATCCTCACCCTTCTGCGCATGAGCCAAAAATTTGATCAAACCCGGAATCTCCGGAAGCGTCCGGTCCTTTGACAGGCCCACCTGCAGATGGCGAAGGGCCTCTACCTTTCCCAACGGCGACAGGTCGGCCGGGCCATCGGGCAAGTTCACGATTGTCGAAAGCTTCCGGCACATCGCCAACGGCGAAAGATCGGTAACCTTTGAAAAATAGAAATCGAGGTGCTCCAGCTCTCCCATTCCCGCAACTGCCGAAATGTCCGTGACATATTTCGATAGAGTGAGCTGCCGTATTCCTCGGAGAGAACTGAGCGCGGAAATATCGTGGATCCGTGTACCGGACAGTATGATCTGATCATCGGTTGTTTCGCCGATGTTGGCGGGAAGGCGATCCAGTGCCTGGAAGTTTCCAGACCCGAGATAGGTCCGCCCGGTATCGCGAATACGTCGCTCGACTTCGGCGAGAGCGGCTTCGGGTTCTTCGTTCCATATAGGGTCGGGAGGATAGTGCGGAATCATGTGCTCGTGTCCTCTCTCTACCGCAAGGTTCAAAAGTTCTGTCAGCCGTCACTGCCGGTTATTGCAAATTTGTTTTGGCCCGCAAAACCATCTTTGCTGCACGAGAGCCTCCGCGAGGCTTCAGAACGAATGGAATGACGGTGTATTCAGTGGCGTTCAATTCATGTCAGGAGAATGGCGACGGGAAAATGGACTTTCGAAAAACGTGCGGCATATTTCACCTGGGGCTCACACCTGCCGCTGTCATCGCTCTGAATGCAATATTGTTTCACACTTGTAGAGGGGCGCGGCCCGGGCTTACCGTCTTTCTCTAGAGAAGCGACCCGTTCGTGTTGGACAGCCCACGCGTTCGCGAAATTCCAGTTCAGATAGCTACGCGACAGCCAAAAGCGCGTGAATTCAACCGCTAACAATCATCTGTCTGCCTTGGAAAGTTACCTCTGGCAGGGCAGGTTTCCCGGCGCAGGTGAGATGATCGTTGATCTTGATGCGGATTCACACAATCATATCCGAATATAATAATTCCGGGAGGAAACCATGACCATCAAGAAGCTGACTCTGGCGGCGGCCCTATGCCTTGCGCCCCTTGCCGCGCTGGCCGAGGGGATGACCCATCACGTTGCCATCCATGTGGATGAAAACGACCCCAAGGTGATGAACATGGCGCTTAATAATGCCGCCAACGTGGATGCATATTACAAATCCCAAGGCGACAGCGTCGTCATCGAAGTCGTCGCCTATGGCCCCGGTCTGAACATGTACATCCCCGGCAAAAGCCCGGTTGCCGATCGCATCTCGGCCATGTCGCTGGAACTGGACAACCTGTCCTTTTCGGCCTGCGGCAATACCCACCGCAAGATGAGCGAAAAGGCCGGCAAGGACGTACCGCTGATGGACGAGGCCAAGGTCGTTCCATCGGGCGTCGTGCGCCTGATCGAGTTGCAGGAAGACGGGTATGCCTACGTGCGCCCCTGAGGGCGCCTGAACCAGGCGCGCGCCGCTGCGGCAGCGCGTGCCAGATGCCTTGCCCGGGTGGCGCAAAGGCACTAAAGCGGGGCCATGTTGGACGACAAAGACGATATTCACCCGCTGTTTGCCGGTGCCCCCGCAACGACCGAGTTCAAGAAGCTGCGCAAGCGGATTGTCCGGCACACGCGCGAGGCCATCGAACAATACGGCATGATCGAACGCGGCGCCCGCTGGCTGGTGTGTCTGTCGGGCGGAAAGGACAGCTATACCCTGTTGGCGGTCCTGCATGAATTGCAGTGGCGCGGTTTGCTGCCGGTCGATATTCTGGCTTGCAACCTGGATCAGGGTCAGCCGGGGTTCCCGGCGACGGTCTTGCCGGAATTCCTTGAAAAGATGGGCGTGCCACACCGGATCGAGTATCAAGACACCTATTCCATCGTTGTCGACAAGGTGCCCCAAGGGCGGACATTCTGCGCGCTGTGTTCGCGATTGCGGCGTGGGAACCTGTACAGGATCGCCCGCGAAGAGGGATGTTCGGCCGTCGTGCTGGGCCATCACCGCGATGACATCCTGGAAACCTTTTTCATGAACCTCTTCCATGGCGGGCGTTTGGCGACGATGCCGCCGAAACTGGTCAACGAAGAGGGTGATCTGTTCGTTTACCGCCCGCTGGCCCATGTGGCCGAGGAAGATTGCGAAAAATTCGCCCGCGCGATGACCTATCCCATCATCCCTTGCGATCTGTGTGGCAGCCAGGATGGGCTGCAACGCCAGCAGGTCAAACAGATCCTCGACCAGTGGGAGGTCAACAGCCCCGGACGCCGCCAGGTGATGTTCCGCGCGCTGATGAATGCGCGACCGTCGCACCTGTTGGACCCAAAATTGTTCGATTTTGCAGGACTTGAACGGGTCGCGTGCGAAAATAATGACAATCCAAGCGAGATTCCGACCCTGCGTTAACTGACTGGTCAGACCGTCGCTCTAGCGTCGCATCAACGCGCAATGCGAACGCTTGAGAAAGGTCTTGCCATGCAGAAACCCGGTCCGCTGGCCCGTTTCCGAAACTGGGTGGCTCCAGTTCTGTCTGGCCCCGCGCTGCTGGCCTTTTTGCCGGCGGTGTCACTGGCCGCTTTCTGGATTGCGGGCGAGGATGCGCTGGTCGTCACCGCGCTGGGCCTGCCGATTGTGCTGGCGGTGTCGGGACTGTTTTCACAACGGCCTGCCGCCGCGACCATCCCACGCGACAGTGTTACCGGCCTGTTGCTGCGGGAAGGGTTTGAAATTGCCGTTGAACAGGTCTTTCACGAAACCCGCAATTCGGGGTTGCGGTCGGGATGTCTGGTTCTGGAACTGGACGATTACAAGGATCTGATCGACCGGCACGGGCAGACCGCCGCCGATACGGTCGTTCAACGCGCGCGGGAGCAGATCCTGTCGGTTCTGCGGCAGGGCGATACGGTCGCGCGGATCGGGGACAGCCGGTTTGCCATCTGCCTGACCCCAGTCCGCCAATTCGATCTAGAGCTGTGCATTCAACTGGCCGGGCGAATGCAGGGCGCCATAGAAGAACCGGTGTCCGTGGATGGCATTACGGTCTATATGTCCTGTTCGGTCGGGTTCTGCCTGCGCAGCCGCGCACCGGGCAAGACCAGTCAGGACTGGATGGAGGCGGCCGTCACCGCACTGCTGGACGCGCAGCAGAATGGCCCTTCGTCGATCCGTGCCTATTCTGCCGAACTGCACCGCAAGGCAAAGGCCCGGCACGATCTGCGCGACGACGCGGCTGCGGCGCTGGAAAACGGTCAGATTCAACCCTGGTACCAGCCGCAGATTTCCACCGACACTGGCAAGGTGACCGGTTTCGAGGCGCTGGCGCGCTGGACGCACCCGGTACATGGTTTAATCCCGCCGGGACAGTTCCTGCCCGCCATGGAAGAGGCCGGGCTGATGGAGCGGCTGGGACAGGTGATGCTGTACCACGCGCTGACCGCGCTCAAGGCATGGGACAGTGCGGGCGTTCAGGTGCCCCGGATCGGAGTGAATTTCGCGAGTGACGAGCTGCGCAATCCCGGGCTGGTGGACAAGATCAAATGGGAACTGGACCGGTTCGACCTGAGCCCGGATCGCCTGACCGTCGAAATCCTGGAAACCGTGGTCACCGATTGCCCCGACGATGCAGTCACCCGCAATATCCGCGGGCTGGGCGAATTAGGGTGCCGGATCGATCTGGACGATTTCGGCACCGGTCACGCTTCGATCGCGTCAATTCGGCGCTTTGCGATTTCGCGGATCAAGATCGACCGGTCATTCGTGATGAAGGCCGATCAGGACCCCGAACAACAACGGCTGATCGGCGCGATCCTGACCATGGCCGAGCGCCTGGAACTGGAAACGCTGGCCGAAGGTGTGGAAACCGTGGGCGAACACGCACTGCTGGCGCAACTGGGCTGCGACCATGTTCAGGGCTTTGGAATCGGACGGCCCATGCCGTTTGACCAAACCCTCGACTGGATCACGGCCCATCAGGCCAAATTGACCGAAGCCCCCCGGATCGGGCGCGACGTCGGCTGATTTATGGCGGCACAAGCGGTTTCGCCCCCATGTCGCACCGGGATTTCCCCCGATTGTGCTTGACCTTTGGGGCCGCACTCTGTTGAACCCACCCTGTCATTCCAAGCACAAGGTGGCGGTCCCCGATGGACGATCAAAACAAGAACCTCATTCTTGCAACAGTACTCAGCTTTCTGGTGATTCTGGGCTGGTTCGTCTTGTTCCCGCCCCCGGAACCGGAAACCGACACGCTGACCGCACCGACACAGCAGGTCACCACCGACGGCACCGTGCCCACGGCACCCTCGGTTGCAACCGCCCCAGCCACCGGGGCGCCGCAGATCGAAACGCCCGAAGAAACCGTCGCACAGGCCCCGCGCGTGGCCATTGAAACCGCGCGCCTGTCGGGGTCGATTTCGCTGCTGGGGGGACGCATCGACGATCTGTCGCTGAATGATTATCGGGTCACGCGGGAACCGGACTCCGAGATCGTCAAACTCCTCTCGCCGGTCGGATCGCCCAACGCCTATTACGCCCTCTACGGATGGGCCCCCGGAGCAGGTCTGACTCTGGACGATGTTCCAGGCCCCAAAACCGAATGGGCGGTCGAAAGCGGTGAGACCCTGAGCGTCGACAGCCCGGTGACACTGATCTGGAAGAACCAGACCGGGATGACCTTTCGCCGGACCATCGCCGTGGATGAGGATTATCTGTTCACCGTAACCCAATCGGTCGAAAACGCGTCCGGCAGGTCAGCCAGCCTTGCGCCCTATGGTATCCTCGCCCGCCACGGTGAGCCGCAGGATCTCAAGAACTTCTTCATTCTGCACGAAGGCGTCGTGCGCATGTCCGACGGCGAATTGCAGGAAACCGATTACGACGATATGCCTGATTATGCGGTCGACCCCGGCGAAGGCGCGCGGGCCGACGTCGTGCAGGTGGCCGACGATGGCTGGATCGGCTTTACCGACCATTTCTGGATGTCGACCCTGATCCCGTCCCCGGGCAGCGCGTTCAAATCCGTCGCCAAATACGATGAGCGGCGCGACATCTATCAGACCGAGGCCGTTTTGCCGACGCAGACGGTTGCAGATGGGGCCACGGTCACCGCGACGACCCAGCTGTTTGCCGGGGCCAAGGAATGGGAAACCATCCGGGAATACGAAAAAAACGGCATTCTGGGCTTTCTCGACAGTATCGACTGGGGCTGGTTCTTTTTCCTGACCAAGCCGATTTTCTGGCTGCTGCACAACATCAACCAGCTGATCGGCAACATGGGCTGGTCGATCATCGGTCTGACCCTCATCATCAAGGCGTTCCTGTTCCCGCTGGCGTATAAATCCTACGTCTCGATGGCTAAGATGAAGGAACTGCAGCCGCAGATGGAAAAGCTGAAGGAAGCAGCGGGCGAAGACCGTCAAAAGCTTCAGCAGGGGATGATGGAACTCTACAAGAAAGAAAAGGTGAACCCGGCCGCCGGCTGTCTGCCGATCCTGATGCAGATCCCGATCTTTTTCTCGCTCTACAAGGTGATCTTCGTCACCATCGAACTGCGTCATGCGTCCTGGTTCGGCCCGTTCCAGGACCTGTCCGCCCCGGATCCAACGTCGATCATGAACCTGTTTGGCGCGCTGCCGTTCAGCGGCCCCGAGCCGGGCAGCCTGATGGCGACCATCTTCATCGGCATTCTGCCCCTGTTGCTGGGTATCTCGATGTGGCTCCAACAAAAACTGAATCCGGCGCCCACCGACCCGACACAGCAGATGATCTTTGCCTGGATGCCCTGGATTTTCATGTTCATGCTGGGCAGCTTTGCCAGCGGGCTGGTGGTGTATTGGATCGCGAACAACACGATCACCTTTACCCAGCAGTACCTGATCATGCGCAGCCAGGGATATAAGCCGGACGTGTTCGGCAATATCAAATCCAGCTTTTCGAAAAAGCCGAAAGCGGATTCAAAATGACGGGAACTGTTACCAGTCTCTGGCGCCATCCGATCAAAAGTCATGGCCGCGAGGAACTGGACTGCATCGACCTTATCGCCGGGCAGACCATGCCCGGCGATCGTGTTTGGGCCGTGGCGCATGAGGCGTCCAAAGCGGACGGAAGCGAATGGGTGCCCTGTGCCAATTTCAGCCGGGTGTCCAAGGCCCCCGGGTTGATGGCGATCACCGCCACGCTTGACGAGGCCGCGGATACGGTCACGCTGAACCACCCGAACCGGCCCGCGTTCACCTTTGCCCCCGACGGAGACGTTGCCGGGTTTCTGGACTGGGTTGCGCCGCTGATGCCCGAGAACCGCGCCGCATCGGCCCGGATCATCCGTGTACCCGGACGCGGCATGACCGACAGCGATTTCCCGTCCGTCACATTGTGTAACATGGCGTCCCACCGCGCGGTCGAACAGCGCATCGCCAACCCCCTGTCGATCCATCGCTGGCGCGGCAATATCTGGTTCGATGACCTGCCCCTGTGGGAAGAATTCGACTGGATCGACCGCGAGGTTCAGGTCGGTCAGGCGGTGCTACGGGTACGCGAGCGCACAGACCGGTGCCTGGCCACCACGGCCAACCCCGATACCGGCGAGCGTGATGCCGACACGCTGGGCGCGCTTGGGCACTGGGGACATCAGGATTTCAGCGTGCGCGCCGAGGTGGTCCGCGCCGGAGCGATCAAAGTTGGCGACAAGGTTCAGGTGATTTGATGCAAATGCACTTCCCGCTGGCGGATGAGCCAGACGAACACACGGCCGAATTGGGTCGCAAGCTGTTTGCCGGACAGTCCGAGTTTGTCAAAGGCGTGGTGGCCATGTCGGGCCTGCCCCCGGCAGACCGGATGGAGGTGTGTTTTGCGGGTCGCTCGAACGTGGGTAAATCAACGCTGATCAACGCCCTGACCGGAACCAAGGCCCTGGCGCGCGCCTCCAACACGCCGGGACGCACGCAGGAGATCAACTATTTCACGCAGGGGCCGGATCTCTACCTCGTCGACCTTCCGGGCTATGGCTATGCAAATGCGCCTCTGCCCGTGGTGGAAAAATGGCAGCGCCTGTTGAAACAGTACCTGTCGGGACGCCAGACATTGCGCCGGGCCTTTGTGCTGATCGACATGCGCCATGGGGTCAAACCGGTGGACGAAGAGATCATGAAACTGCTCGACACCTCGGCGGTGACGTTTCAATGCGTGATGACCAAGGCGGACAAGGTCAAGGACAAGGAACGCGAAAAGATCCTGAAACAGGTGCGCGAGGCCCTGTCCCGGCACCCGGCGGCCTATCCCGAAATCGTCGTCACCTCGTCCGAAAAGGGCGACGGGATTGCAACGCTGCGCAGCATCATTGCCACGTTGGAATAACGCGCCCCTTGCGCGGGCGGTGATTTCCGTGACAACTCAGGTCCAAACGGATGGCTGAGATGAAGAAACAAGATATGAACCGTGATTGGATTGCGACCGCCGAAACGCTGTCGAACGCCCTGCCTTACTTGCAGCGTTACGACGAGGCAATCATCGTGATCAAGCTGGGCGGGCATGCCATGGGCAGCGACGAGGCGATGGATGAATTCGCGCGCGACGTCGTTCTGCTGCGCCAGGTGGGCGTGAACCCGGTGATCGTTCATGGCGGCGGGCCGCAGATCAACGCGTTGCTGGACAAGCTGGATATCAAGTCCGACTTCGTGAACGGCAAACGCGTGACGGACAAGGCCACCGTCGAGGTGGTCGAGATGGTCCTTTCAGGGCTGGTCAACAAACGTATTGTCCAGGCGATCCAGCGTCAGGGTGGCCGCGCCGTTGGCCTGTCGGGCAAGGATGCCAACCTGATGATCTGTGAACAGACCGATCCGGCACTGGGATTCGTGGGAACTCCGTCGAAAATGGACCCGCGTCTTTTGCAGGAACTGTTCGAAAAGGAAATGATCCCGGTCATCGCCCCGATAGGCGCGGGCCGCGATGGCGAGACCTTCAACGTCAATGGCGATACGGCTGCCGGCGCCTATGCCAAGGCGCTCAAAGCGGACCGTCTGTTGCTGTTGACCGACGTGTCCGGCGTCAAGAACGCGACGGGCGATGTCGTGACTGAACTGACCGCGGCGCAAATCCGCAAGTTGACGGCCGAAGGCGTGATCGCGGGCGGCATGATCCCGAAAACCGAAACCGCGATGGACGCGGTCGAGGGCGGCGTGCGCGCGGCGGTCATTCTGGACGGGCGGGCGCCCAATGCCTGCCTGCTGGAGCTGTTTACCGAACATGGCGCGGGGTCGATGATCCGGGCGGACTGACGCCAATGTGACGCAGCATGCCTTGCCTTCTGAAAATACATATACAAATTGGAATGTATGGAAAATGAGGCAACGATCCGTCTGGCGGTTTTTCTGGGGCTGTTCTGTTTGCTGGCCCTGGCCGAAGCGCTCCTGCCACGCCGTCCGCTGGCGCAGCCAAAAGCCCGGCGCTGGCTGACCAACTGGGGCATGAGCCTGCTGAACGTGGTGACATTGCGCCTGATGGCCTTTGTGCTGCCGCTGCTGGCTGTCGGGGCGGCGCTGGATGCTCAGGCGCGCGGCTGGGGCCTGTTCAACGTGCTGGACTGGCCGGGATGGGTGGAGGTCACGGTAAGTGTTCTGATCCTCGATTTCGCCATCTGGGCGCAACATCTGATCACCCACAAGGTGCCAGTGTTGTGGCGGCTGCACCGGGTGCATCACGCGGATCGGGATATGGATGTTACCACCGCAATCCGGTTTCACCCGGTCGAAATCGGCCTGTCGATGTTTTTGAAGGTCGGGCTGGTCTATGTCTTGGGGCCAGCGGCCTTGGCGGTTATCCTGTTCGAAATCATCCTGAACGGAACCGCGATGTTCAGCCATTCCAACCTGCGCCTGCCCAGACATCTTGACCGGGTTTTGCGGCGTGTCATCGTTACGCCCGATATGCACCGGGTGCATCATTCGGTGCATCGGGACGAGCATGACAGCAACTATGGCTTTGCCCTGTCGATCTGGGACCGGCTGATGGGCACCTACCTGCCGCAGCCACGCGAAGGACATGATGACATGACCATCGGATTGCGATGGCAGGACGACCGCCCCAGCCGCCTGCGCTGGGCGCTGAAGCTGCCGTTTGCCCGCAAATGACATATGACGCGATCAGCGACGCGGCGGCGAACCACGGGTTGATCGTGATGGGCGCGCTGGACCCGGACCCCGGCGATGGCACGCTGATCCTGCTGGGCGCGGGCGCTGCGTTCTGGCCGGTGTATTCCACCTCGTCCGAGGCATCTGACGGCGCGCCTGACCCGATTGACCGCTGGTCGACGCGCGTGATCGGAGACTTGGCAGAGCGGTTCAGGGCCGCGCCGGTCTTTCCCTTTGGCGGTCCGCCCTACGCGCCGTTCATCCGCTGGGCCGAACAATCGGGCCGAGCGTTCAAAAGCCCGGTGGGTATGCTGGTGCATGAGACCGTGGGGCTGATGATCTCTTATCGTGGGGCGCTGCAGTTCTCCGGTCCTGTCGCCTACCCTGCCCCAGCGGCCCAAAACCCCTGTGACGCCTGCCCAGAGCGCCCCTGCACCACCGCCTGTCCCGTGGCCGCCCTGACCGCCGAGCACCCCTATGATCTGGACGCCTGTCACGGCTTTCTGGACAGCCGGGCCGGTCAGGCCTGCATGACCATGGGATGCGCGGCGCGCCGGGCCTGCCCGGTCAGCGCGGGGGCCGAGCGCCGGCCCGCCCAATCCGCCCACCACATGAAAGAGTTTCATCCCTCATGAGCAAAACCCTGATCCTGATGCGCCACGCAAAATCCAGCTGGGACGATCCCGCCCAATCCGACCATGACCGCCCGCTGAACGCGCGCGGGCGTGCGTCGGCCCATGCCCTGGGCGACTGGCTGCGCGTAAAGGGGTATGAACCGAACCGGGCGCTGGTGTCCTCGGCCCGGCGCACCTGTGAAACCTTTGAGCGGTTGCAGCTGACCCTTGAGCCGGAAGTCGATGAGGCTCTGTATCACGCGGGCCCCACCAGAATACTGGCGGCCTTGAAAGCCACCGACGGCGATACAGTTTTGTTGGTCGGTCATAATCCCGGCATCGCAGAATGCGCGGAAAGGCTGGTCACGGCAGCGCCGGACCATGCCCGCTTTTTCGATTATCCCACCGGCGCGACGCTGGTTGCCAGTTTCGACATCGACGACTGGTCGGCTGTTGAGTTCGGCACTGGCACGGCGGTTGATTTCGTGATCCCGCGCGATCTGAGCGAAACGTAAAACGACCGGGCACAAGACCCGGCCGCTCTGACAGATTTGCCCGGGATCAGTGGCCCAGAATCTGGCTCAGGAACAGTTGTGTCCGCGGGTTCTGCGGGTTGTTGAAGAACTCTTCGGGTTCGTTCTGCTCGACGATCTGGCCTTCGTCCATAAAGATCACGCGGTTGGCCACCTGACGGGCAAAGCCCATTTCGTGGGTCACGCAGAGCATGGTCATGCCCTCTTCGGCCAGTTCGATCATGGTGTCGAGCACTTCCTTGATCATCTCGGGGTCAAGCGCCGATGTGGGTTCGTCAAACAGCATGATGCGCGGACGCATGCACAGCGACCGGGCGATGGCCACACGCTGCTGCTGACCACCGGAAAGCTGACCTGGGTATTTGTTCGCCTGATCCGGAATTTTCACCTTTTCAAGGAAGTGCATCGCCGTTTCTTCCGCCTCTTTCTTGGGCGTCTTGCGCACCCAGATCGGGGCCAGCGTGCAATTTTCCAGGATGGTCAGATGCGGGAACAGGTTGAAGTGCTGAAAGCACATGCCAACCTCGGACCGGACCTTGTCGATGTTTTTCAGGTCCGACGACAGCAGTGTTCCATCGACGGTGATCGACCCCTTCTGGTGTTCTTCCAGCGCGTTGATGCAGCGGATCAACGTCGACTTGCCGGACCCGGACGGGCCACAGATCACGATCCGCTCCCCCTGATAAACCGTCAGGTCGATGTCGCGCAGCACGTGAAAGGACCCGTACCACTTGTTCATGTTCTCGATGGTGATCGCGACCTCGTCGCTGACCTGCATTTGTGTTTCAGCCATGACAAGGCCTCCTTAGTGGTGATCGGTGGCGAGACGACGCTCCAACCACTGCGAGTATTGCGAAATGCCGTAACAGACGACGAAGAACAGGAGGGCGGCAAAGCCGAGAAGCTCCCAGTAGACGCCGTTCCACTCGGTCGAGGCGAGGATCGGCCCACGGATCATGCCAACCAGATCGAACATCGAAATGACCGAAACCAGCGTTGTATCCTTGAACAGGCCGACGGCCACGTTCACGATGCCGGGGATCGAGATTTTCAACGCCTGCGGCAGGATGATAAGGCGCATTGCCTGCGGATAATCCAGCCCCAGAGAATCCCCCGCCTCGTACTGCCCTTTGGGCAGAGCGGCCAAACCACCCCGTATCACCTCGGCGATATAGGCAGCCGAGAACATCGTGATCATGATCACCACGCGCAGGAACAGATCGACAGTGGATTCCGGTGGGAAGAAATACGACAACATGACCGAGGCCACGAACAGCAGCGTGATCAGTGGCACACCGCGAATGAACTCGATAAAGATCACGCAGACCCACTTGATCAATGGCATGTCCGATTGCCGGCCCAACGCCAGGGCGATGCCCAGCGGGATCGACAGCGACACACAGGTCACGCCCAGCATCATGTTCAGCATGAAACCGCCCAGATCCCGTGATGGCACAGGCACCAGCATCGCGTTCGTCTGATCCTCGGGGATCAGGAAACCACCAATCCACCAAACAACTGCGGCGGCGGCGATGGCGCCAAAGAACCCGGCGGCAAAGCTGTTCTTGACGTATTTCTGGAACACGACGGCACCGGCCGCGATACCCAGAAACGCGACGATCGGTGTCAGGATGGAGCCGCCCCAGATCAGCCAAAAGGCGATGAAGGGGTAAACCGCAGTGAACGCCAGCAGTTTGCGCGGCAGGTCAAAGAACAAGACCGGAGCCACAGCAACCGCCAGCAGGATCAAGGCCAACATCGGGCGCCAGTATTGATCGACCGGGTATTTGAACCCGAACAACAACTGATTCCACCGCTCCGTCAGAACAGAGAAACAGGCCGCCGCCTGGCCCTCCAGCACGTCGCGGCATTCAGCCAGGCTGGAGGTGGTCCATACACCGCCCAAGATCCAAGGCAACGTGTTCCATAGCACCAGGTAGATCACGTAAAACGACGCAATCGACAACAGGGCATTGGCCCAGGTTGCAAACAGGTTTTCGCGCATCCATTTGACCACACCCGTTTCCGAAACAGGAGGCGGGGACGGCGGAATCTGGCTTTCGCGAACAAAGGAAACGGTGTGTGCGTGTGTATCAGACATGGATCACCGCTCCTTCAGCTTGATCGAGCTGTTGTAGACGTTCATGAACATCGAGATCAGCAGCGAGATTGTCAGGTAGAACAGCATCAGCAGCAGGACGCATTCGATTGCACGACCGGTCTGGTTCAGCGTGATGCCACCCAGCGTTGCGGTGATGTCGGCATAGCCCACCGCAATGGCCAGAGACGAGTTCTTGGTGATGTTCAGGTATTGCGAGATCAGCGGCGGAATGATGACGCGCAATGCCTGCGGCAAAACCACAAGGTTCATGATCCGCCCCGGGCGCAACCCCAATGCCGCCGCCGCCTCGGTCTGGCCCTTGCTGACAGCCTGGATACCGGCACGAACGTTTTCAGCAATGAACGCACCGGTATAGATCGACAGTGCGAACCAAAGAGCGATCAGCGGACCGCCGATCTTGATACCACCTGTAAAGTTGAAGCCTTTGAGTGCCGGCACTTCCCATGTCAGGCCCAGGATGACCATCAAGATTGCCACCGGCACCAGCCAGATGCCAAGCGTCAGGTACCAAGTGGTCGGGCGCTCGCCCGTAGCTTCCTGTTTGGCCGTAGCCCAGGACAAGACAGCCCGCACGCCAAAGAACGATCCCGCAAGAACGGCCAGCACCAGCAGCCAGTTCAGCGCCGTTGCGGCGAATAGCGGGGTGGTGAATTGCGGGCCGGGAACATAGACGCCGCGATTTGTGAAGGCGAACATGTCCAGAAGCATGGTCGAATCCGGGTTCTCTCCCCGAAAGGCCCGTGGGCCGGGAAGAACGGCTGTCATGATCGTGAAGATGATGATGATCCAGATCAGAACAGGGATGTTCCGGAAAATTTCGACGTAAAACGCCATGAGTTTGGACACGAGCCAGTTATTGGAAAGGCGCAGCACCCCTGCAATGACGCCGAAAATCGTTGCCGTGATACAGGCCAGAAACGCAACCAAAAGGGTGTTCAGAATGCCCACCAGCGCGGCGCGCGCGTGGGTCGACTGGCTGTCGTAGTCAACCAGAACCTGGTTGATGTCATAACCAGACTCGTTCCTGAGAAATTCGTACGAGATGTTCAGGCCCGCAGCGCGCAGGTTCTGAATCAGATTGTTGCCCAGATATACGATGGAGAGGGCCAGAAGCAGCGCGGCGATCGCCTGGAATGTCAAAGACCGATAACGAGTATCGTTCAACAGCATAGACAGCCGGAACCGCTCCATCGGTGGATCAGTAAGTGTCGTCATGTGAGACGTCCCTGTTGGCTTTCCGATCTTATCTTCCGGCCAGGTTTTTCCCGGCTCCCCGAAGATCGAAATCTATTATGAGATTGGAAAAAGGGCGCAGGATGATCCTGCGCCCTCTTCCGTAGGTATTTTAGCGGAAGGGCGGCGAGTAGAGCAGCCCACCTTCGGTCCACTGTGCGTTCAGTCCGCGTGCCAGACCGATCGGAGTGGTTTCACCGATGTTCTTGGCGAAGATTTCGCCATAGTTGCCGCTCGCCATGATGGCGCGCTTGGCCCATTCGGAATCCAGACCCAGCATCTCGCCCAGGGTACCTTCGGTTCCCAGGATACGGTTGATTTCAGGGTTGTTGGTGCCACCGGCCAGCTCGGCGATGTTTGCCGACGAAATGCCCAGCTCTTCTGCAGCGATCAGAGCGTTCAGAGTCCAGCGAACCACGTCACCCCATTCGTTGTCGCCGTGACGGACCAGCGGGCCGAGCGGCTCTTTCGAGATGATTTCGGGCAGCAGAACGTGATCTGCAGGATTTTCAAAGGTGGCACGTGTCGCCGCCAGACCCGAAGCGTCCGTGGTGAAAACGTCGCATGCGCCAGCCAGGTACTGCTGCTGCGCTTCGGCGTTGGTTTCGATCGGAACCGGCTCATAGCTGATGTTGTTCGAGCGGAAGAAATCCGCCAGGTTCAGCTCGGTCGTGGTGCCGGTCTGGATGCAGACGGTCGCGCCGTCCAGATCCTTGGCCGACGAAACGCCCAGGTCCTTGGGAACCATGAAGCCCTGACCGTCGTAGTAGTTCACGCCAACAAAGGTGAACTTCAGGTCGACGTCGCGGCTGAAGGTCCAAGTGGTGTTACGGGCCAGCATGTCGATTTCGCCCGAAGCCAGAGCGGTGAAACGGGTTTTACCGGTCGTCGGCACGAATTCAACCGCGGATGCATCGCCCAGAACGGCGGCGGCAACGGCGCGGCACACGGCAACGTCAAAACCGTCCCATTCGCCGTTGGCGTCGGGCGCGGCAAAGCCGACCAGGCCGGTTGTCACGCCGCAGTTCAGCTTGCCACGTGCCTTGACGTCGTCCAGCGTACCAGCCGCTGCTGCACCAGCAGCCAGACCGGCGACTGTGAGCGCGCCAAAAAATACGGATGTTTTCATTTTTACCTCTTCCTGATTTTTCCGCCTCGTTACGGGCGACTATACCGACATTCAGAATGCCGGACGAATACCGAAAAAGGGGAGCCCCCTTCAGTAGGCCCAAGTTTGGGCGGATTCCTCAACAAACGTCAAGGGTTTGATCAAATAATTCAACGGGCAAAACCGTGCATGACTTAAGGTCAAGGCAGGGAATTATTACGGGTTTTACGCTTGTGCCAGATCAAAGAACCGCTTGGCGTGCATAAAGGCCTGACGCTTCAGCTCCGCCTGTGCGCGGGCCTCGTCGTCGGGGCCCCACTGTTCTTCCTGCCATAACTCGTCCAGTCGCGACATCACCCACAGTGTCTCGATGTCCCGCCAGTCACGGGTGGCGGCAAGGCCAAGGATGAGCGATCCCGAAAGGCTCACCAAATCGTGAAAGGCGGCCAGTTCGAATGCCGTCATTTTGTGCACGCGGTCCGAAAGCCGCTGCAACGCGTCCGCCGGCTGGGCCCGGTGGATGACCCCGGCATGAACGTTCAGCACCACATCCAGTTCGGTTTTGGCCCAGTCCAGCGCCGGGTTCCATTGATCGGCCTGACGCTGCACCAGTTCCGCAGGCATTTCAGCGCGATAGCACAACAGGTCGCTGTCGCCATAGGCCGCCAACATGTCGGCCACTTCGCCGTGCTGGTGGCGCACCTTGTCGATCGCCGCATTGGCCGAGCGGGTGAACGGCATCGTCAGCGGATTGACTGTGCCCTGCTGTGCGTCCCATTCCTGCGCCACGGCTTGGGCCATCTCGTGCGTCGGCAGAGCCAGAACGGCCTTGGCCGGTGTCTTCACCTGCCGCCCGTCCAGTTGCACGCCAAACCCGTCCTCTGTCGGATTTACAGCTACCTCTTTCCAGAACCGACGCTGTTTCCATTCGCTCATTCAGACACCTTCCAGATTTCATCAAGCACGGGACGAATCGCGCCAAAGTCATCGGTCATATAGTGTGCATGGGGCGCCAGTGCATCCCGCGAGTGATACCCCCACTCCACCCCGATGCCATGAACGCCCGCCGCACGGGCCATTTCCATGTCAAATGTCGTATCCCCGATCATGGCCGTATCACTGGCGTCACAGCCGGTTTCGGCCATGGCCGTCAAGATCATCGACGGGTGCGGTTTGGACGGGTGATCGTCCGCCACCTGGCGCGTGACAAAGAATCGGGCCAGATCGTGCCCTTCGATCAGGGCATCCAGACCACGGCGCGATTTGCCCGTTGCAACACCCATGACCAGATCATCAAACCCGTTCAGATGTTCCAGAAGCGCCAAGGCCCCGGGAAACAAGGGCGACCCTGCGGCCGCGCCTTCGGCCAAACGGCGGGCCTGATAGGCATCCTTATAGGCCTGCACCAGTTGCGCGCGGCGCGGTTCGGGCTGATCCGGCGCCAGCCGCAACATCGCATGGTCCAGCGACAGACCGACAATCGACAGGATCGCCGCACGTGCCGGCACCGTCAGGCCCAGCGCCCCGAAAGCATCGGTCATCGCGGCAACAATGGCGCCCTGGCTGTCAACCAGCGTGCCATCCACATCAAACAGGATCAGACGCAAAGGGGTGGTCATTCTTCCTCGGCAAACGGATCCTCGGGCACATCCGATGTGTCCCACTGGAACGTGTCCCAGGTGTGTTTCATATGCTCGGGAAGCGGCGCGGTCAGGTGCAGACGCGCGCGGGTGACCGGATGTTCGACCGTGAGCGACCGGGCATGCAGGTGCAGCTTGCGGGAAATATCCCCGCCCAGATGCGCGCCCCAGCCATCGCCCAGATTATCCTGGGACGAGCCACCGTATTTGCCATCGCCCACGATCGGGTGACCAAGTTCGGCCATATGCGCGCGCAACTGGTGTGTCCGCCCGGTGATGGGGTTGAGCGCGACCCAGGCGGCACGTTTGGCGGCCGCTTCGATCACGACATATTCCGTCACCGCGCGTTTTGCCCCGGGCGTGTCGTCGATGTCGCGCGGGTGCACGTTCAGCATCTTTTCACCCTCGCCGCCCGCGCCGTGGCCGGGGGCCTTGACCAGACCCGTCTTGATCGTGCCCGCCTTTGGGTGGGGCACACCGGCGACGACGGCCCAGTAAATCTTGCGGGTTTCTCGGTGGCGGAAATTGGCGGTCAGCGCGGCGGCCACCGCGCGGGTGCGCGCCAGCAGCAGAACGCCCGATGTATCCTTGTCCAGCCGGTGCACCAGCCGCGGTTTTTCATCGAGATCGAAACACAGCGCCTCGGCCAGTCCATCGACATGGCGGGTCTGGCCGCTGCCGCCCTGCACGGCAAGGCCGGGGGGTTTGTTCAGCGCCAACAGGTGATCGTCGCGGTAGATCACGCAGGACCGGATCATCTTGGCATCCGCCTCGGACACGCGGGTGCGGATAGGGGCCGGTTTTGCGTCACTGTCGGGCAAAGGCGGGATGCGCACCTGCTGCCCGGCTTCGATCCGGGTCGATGCCTTGACGCGGCCGCCATCGACGCGAATTTCGCCCTTGCGGCACATCTTTTCGACGCGGCCCTGGCTGATGTGCGGGTACATGCGGCGCAGCCAGCGGTCGATCCGCTGATCACCGTCATCCTCTGCCACGGTCAGGATTTGAACGCCGCTCATGCGAACACACCGCGAGTGACGATCATACCCAAGGCAAGGGCCGCAACCGAGACACCGACCGAGATCACGACATAAATGGCCGCCTGCGTTGTGTCGCCGCGTTCAAACAGGGTCATGGTTTCGAGCGAAAACGAGGAAAACGTCGTGAACCCGCCAAGAATGCCGGTCATGATGAGAGGGCTCAGATGGGTCAGACCGCGATGGGCCGCCGCCACCACAAAGACCCCCATCAGGAACGAGCCAAGCACATTCACCGTAATGATCGCGATCGGGAATTCCTGCGGCCCGAAAAGCCGCATCACACCGACACCGGTCAGATAGCGCATCGATGCACCGATTGCGCCGCCAAGCGCCACGAGAGACAGAGTTGAAATCATACGCTGTCTGTCGCGCGCGCTGTCCGTGATGTCAAGCCGAGCCGCCTGCCGCGGCATTGCCGACCAAGGCGCTCAGCCCGGCCAGAAACCGATGGACCCGCGCAGGGATTGGCCCGTCCTCGAACAAGGCGAGAGTGGCCGCAGTCCAGTCCGCTTCGGGCATAAGGGCCGACAGCAGAACCTCATGCTCAGCGCGCTGCGCCGCATCAAGGGGCAGCTTGCCCGCCGCCAGCACAAGTTCAAGCAGGCGATGCACCTGGCGCAGGGCGCGAAAGGCGTCGATGATCTGGCGGTTCGTCTCTTTTGAGTCGCGCCAGGATTTTCCGGCGAATACGGTTTGGGAAATGCGTTGTCCCGCCCCCAGACAATCGTATCTCAGGCACCCGGCGAAGCCTTTGGCCACACGCTGATCATGGATGGCACAGCCATAGTCGCCCGTCAGATGGCGGCAGGGCTGACCGGCGGGCTTGTCATAGGCGAACATGTCGGACGCATCAAAAGCAAAGGCCATGCAGCACAGGCCCAGACAGTTGTGACAATCGCCGCGAAAGTCAGGAATCCGCATCCGCCCCCCCGCTGTTGCTGACACCGGCGCGCATCTACGACGCTGACCCGTCGCGCGCCCGTTTTTCCCGCAGGTTGGCGAACCAATCGAGCCGCTTCTTCAATTCGCGCTCCGCCCCGCGTTCGACCGGGGCATAAAGGACCGGGCGCTTCACATCGTCAGGGAAATAATTCTGCCCGGAAAACCCGTCCTCTGCATCGTGATCATAGGCATAGCCGGCGCCATATCCCTGTTCCTTCATCATCGAGGTCGGCGCATTCAGGATATGTTTGGGCGGCGGGGCGCTGCCGGTTTGCGTGGCCAGCGCCATCGCTTGTTTGTAGGCGACATAGGCGGCATTCGATTTCGGCGCGAGCGCCAGGTGGACAACCGCCTGTGCCAGCGCCAGTTCGCCCTCAGGGCTGCCCAGGCGCTCATAGGTTTCCCAGGCATGCAGGCACAGGGTCTGCGCCTGCGGATCGGCCAACCCGATGTCTTCGACAGCCATGCGGGTGATGCGGCGCGCGAGGTAACGCGGGTCTTCGCCGCCTTTTAGCATCCGTGCCAGCCAGTAAAGGGCCGCGTCCGGATCGGATCCGCGCACTGATTTGTGCAGGGCCGAGATCAGGTTGTAATGCTCTTCGCCCGATTTGTCGTATTTCGTGGCCCGGCGCATCAGACGCGTGGCCAGCGCATCGGTATCCAGCGGTTTGTCGGTTTTCCAGGCGCTCACCTGTTCGATCAGGTTCAACAACGCGCGCCCGTCGCCGTCCGCCATTTCATGCAGCACATCGCGCGCCGCCCCGGTCAGCGGCAGGGCACGGCCCAACTCCTTTTCAGCGCGTTGGGTCAACAGTTCCAGATCGGTCAGCGATAACCGCTCCAGCACCAGAACCTGTGCCCGGCTCAGCAGCGCGGCGTTCAGTTCGAAAGACGGGTTTTCCGTGGTCGCCCCGACCAACAGGATCGTCCCGTCCTCCATATGCGGCAGGAACCCATCCTGTTGCGCCTTGTTGAACCGGTGGATTTCATCGACGAACAACAGCGTGCCCTGCCCGTTCTGCCGGCGCATCCGCGCCGCCTCGAATACCTTTTTGAGGTCCGGAACACCGGTAAAAATCGCGCTGATCTGCACGAAATGCAGATCGCTTTCATCCGCGAGAAGACGTGCGATCGTGGTCTTGCCCACGCCCGGCGGCCCCCAAAGGATCAAACTGCTCAGGCTGCCCGAGGCCAGCATCGCCCCCAATGGCGCGTCTGGACCCAGAACATGGCCCTGCCCGATGACCTGATCCAGCGAGGCAGGCCGCAGCCGGTCGGCCAATGGCCTGTTGCGGGCGGGTTCGGCCGGTTCTGCGGTATCAAACAGGTCCGCCATCCGGTCACATCCGAAACTGCAGGGCGATCCGGCGCCCCTTGCGGATCAGTTCGATCCGCACCCGGCGGCCCGGATTGGTCAGCGCATCGCGCACATCGCCGGTACGTTCCATAACGCGCCCGTTGATCGCGACGATTTCGTCAAGCGGTTGCAGACCGGCGCGCGCGCCCAATGATCCGGCGTCGGTCACCAGAACACCGCGCAGACGCAGCGGCAGACCATATCGCGCGATGATGGCCGGGTTTGCCCGCGCCACCCTGAGACCGGGCAGCGCCGTGGTCTGATCCAGCGTGATTTCCTCTGCGGGCGGGTCATCGGGCGCGGCGATCATGGCAACGTCGACAATGCTTTCCTCGTCGTCATGGACCCGGGTGATCCGTGCGGTGTTACCAATGCCGGTGATCGTCATGCGGAATACCATCTCAGAGGGGGAATTCACCGGCTCGCTGCCCACATGGGTGATCACATCGCCCACACTGAACCCGACTGCCGCAAAGGGGCTATCGGGATGCAGGTCTGATATGACGATCCCTTCGGGAACGCTCAGCCCCAGCGAGGCCGCCAGATCGCTGTCGACCGGCTGGCCCGCCATGCCGGCCCAGGGCCGTTCGAACATTTCATTTCCCGCGCGGGCCTGTTTCACGAACTCGGCCACCAGATTGCTGGGAATCGCAAACCCAATCCCGTTGGACCCGCCCGATCGGCTGAGAATCGACGTGTTGATGCCGATCAGCTTGCCATTCACGTCGATTAACGCACCGCCCGAATTGCCCGGGTTGATGGGCGCGTCGGTCTGTACGAAATACCCCCGCGCGTTCCCGGTCGCGACCCCGGAGCGCGCCAGACCCGAGACAATGCCGCTGCTGACGGTCTGGCCGACCCCAAAGGGGTTGCCAATTGCCAGCACCAGTTCGCCCACTTCGACCCGGTCGGAATCGCGCAGCGGCAAAAACGGCAAGTTCTCCGCGTCGTCCATGCGCAGGATAGCAAGATCGCTTTCCTGATCGGCAAGAATGACGCTGGCTGAATATTCGCGCCGGTCGGCCATGACCACGCGAATGTCCGTGGCCATGCCGACGACGTGGTAATTGGACACGACGATTCCGTCCGCAGACAGAATCACACCGGAGCCCAGCGAATTCTGCACCCGCTTACGCGGCGTACCGAAGCCGCGAAAAAAATCTTCGAAAAAGGGATCCCCAGCAAAGGGGTTGGATTGGGTTTCCACCACCCGGCGCGCGTAAATGTTGACAACCGCCGGTGCTGCCATCTTGACCAAGGGGGCGAAACCCAGCGAAATTTCGGCGCGTGTTTGTGGGACGCGCGTTTCGGCGAGGGCAGGCAGAGCCAGACAAACAGTCAGTGCGATCACAAGCTGGCGGAACATGTCGTCTCCTTCTACGTTGGTCCGGATATGCGCGCGCCACCGCGCGAATGCAAGACAACCGTCATATTGCGCCAGATCATGGTCGGGCATTCCTTGATCTGGTCAAGTGGCTGCAACGGTTTTCTAATTAGGAGAGGAAAATGGCGAAACTGAAGAACGGAACCTGGATCGTCGTCGCGGACAGTGAAAAGGCGCTGCTGATGCGCAACGTCACGGACGACGAGGACCCGCATTTTGAAATCATCGGGCGTGAGGATCAGACCCCCGCCAACGAACCGGCCGACCAGCCGGGGCGCAATGCGGATACGGCTCCGGGCGCAAAATCGGCGATGCAGGGGACCGATTGGCACGCACTTGCGCGCGACGGGTTCGCCAAGGATCTGTCGGATCTGCTCTATTCGCATGCGCACAAGGGCGCCTTTGATAACCTTGTTATTGCCGCCGCGCCGCAATTGCTGGGCGCGCTGCGTCTCGAATTGCACAGCGAAGTCGAAAAGAGGATCATCGCGGAAATTCCCAAGACCCTGACCAACCACCCGGTGCGTCAGCTCGAGGCATTGATCAAAGCCGAACTCGACGGCCAGTAACCGCAACGAAAAAGGCGCTGCCCGATCTGGGCAGCGCCTTTGAATTCTGATCGCCTGGGCCGGACTTATTCGTCGGCTGCGGCCTCTTCTGCGGCAACGCGGGCCTTGTCGGCCGCGCCTTTGGCGTCGCGGTCACGATCAACGAATTCGATGATCGCCATCGGTGCCATGTCGCCATAGCGGAAACCAGCCTTGAGAACGCGCACATAACCGCCCTGGCGGTCCTTGTAGCGCGGGCCCAGAACGTCGAACAGTTTGCTGACGTACTGGTCTTCTTTCAGCTTTGCCGCGGCCTGACGGCGGGCGTGCAGGTCGCCGCGTTTCGCCAGCGTGATCATCTTTTCGATGATCGGGCGCAGTTCTTTTGCCTTGGGCAGAGTTGTCTTGATCTGCTCATGTTCGATGAGCGAGCCTGCCATGTTCGAGAACAGAGCCTTGCGGTGCTCATGTGTCCGGTTCAGGCGGCGGTATCCACGTGCGTGACGCATTTTCTAGTATCCTTCTACAGGTTTATACTTTGTCTGGAGACCGATGCGGGTCAGTCCCTCTCCTTGGGGCGGTATTGCCCATTATGTCCCCGGCAGGCCCGGGCATTGTGAGGAGGGCTGACGCCCTCCCCGGATTCTCAGAACGAGTCTTCGAACTTCTTCGCCAGATCCTCGATGTTATCGGGCGGCCAGTCCTCGACGTCCATACCCAGATGCAGGCCCATGCCCGACAGCACTTCCTTGATCTCGTTCAGGGACTTGCGGCCAAAGTTCGGCGTGCGCAGCATCTCGGCTTCGGTTTTCTGAATCAGATCGCCGATGTAAACGATGTTGTCGTTCTTGAGGCAGTTTGCCGAACGTACCGACAGTTCCAGCTCGTCCACTTTCTTGAGCAGAAGCGGGTTGAACTCCAGACCGTCGTCTTCGTCCGGACGGCCAGCGGCCTCGGGCTCGTCGAAGTTGACGAAGATCGACAGCTGGTCCTGCAGGATACGCGCGGCAAAGGCCACCGCGTCATCCGGGCTCAGCGAACCGTCTGTTTCAATCTTCATGGTCAGCTTGTCATAGTCCAGAACCTGACCTTCGCGGGTCGGCTGCACATCATAACTGACTTTCTTGACCGGCGAAAAGATCGCATCGATCGGGATCAGGCCGATGGGCGCGTCTTCCGGCTTGTTCTTTTCTGCGGCGACATAGCCCTTGCCGGTGTCGACGGTCAGTTCCATGAACAGATCGGCGCCATCGTCGAGGTGGCAGACGACGTGGTCACGGTTCAGAACCTCGATACCGGCGCTTTCGCTGATGTCACCGGCGGTGACAACGGCCGGGCCCTTGGCATTGATCGACAGGCGCTTGGGGCCTTCGACTTCCATGCGCAGGCTGACGCCCTTGAGGTTCAGGATGATGTCGGTGACGTCTTCACGCACACCGGCAACCGACGAAAATTCATGCAGAACGTTGTCGATCTGAACCGACGTGATCGCTGCACCCTGCAGCGAGCTCATCAGGATGCGGCGCAGGGCGTTGCCCAGCGTCAGACCGAAACCGCGCTCAAGTGGTTCGGCCACGACGGTCGCCTGACGTGCGGGGTCATTGCCCGGCTTCACGTCAAGCTGAGTCGGCTTGATCAGTTCTGCCCAATTCTTATGGATCATGCGGTCCCTCCATTCCTGTCTGCGCCCCATGTCCAGAAAGGTGCAGACGCCCGAGGTTTAAAATGACGTACTGGGGCCGTGCGAAATTGCACAACCCCAGCTTGGTAATCTGTACTTAGACGCGGCGACGCTTCGGCGGGCGGCAGCCATTGTGCGCCATCGGGGTCACGTCGCGGATCGAAGTGATGTTGAACCCGACAGCCGCCAAAGCGCGCAGGGCGCTTTCGCGACCCGAACCGGGGCCCTGCACTTCGACTTCCAGCGTTTTCACGCCGTGATCCTGCGCCTTGCGGCCGGCATCTTCGGCAGCCATCTGGGCGGCATAAGGTGTCGATTTACGCGACCCTTTGAAACCCATTGTACCAGCCGACGACCACGAGATCGCGTTGCCCTGAACGTCCGAGATCAGGATCTTGGTGTTGTTGAACGAGCTGTTCACATGCGCCACACCTGCGGCGATGTTCTTGCGCTCTTTTTTCTTTGTGCGTGTCTTATCGCGTGCCATTGATCAGACCCCCCTTATTTCTTCTTACCGGCAATGGCCTTTGCGGGGCCTTTGCGAGTACGAGCGTTGGTGTGGGTCCGCTGTCCACGGACAGGCAGGTTACGACGATGGCGCAGACCGCGGTAGCAGCCCAGATCCATCAGACGCTTGATGTTCATCTGCGTTTCACGACGCAGGTCACCTTCGACGTTATAGTTGGCGTCGATGTGTTCGCGGATTTGCAGAACTTCGCTGTCGCTCAGTTCGTTCACTCGGCGGGACTGATCAATGCCTACGGCATCGCAGATGGCCTTGGCCGATGTGTTGCCAATTCCGGTAATATAAGTCAGGGCGATTGGAACCCGCTTGGCAGTCGGGATATTTACGCCGGCAATACGTGCCACGTGTCACTTTCCTTTTCGTTGCGGTTCCGTAGTCCCGGAACCTTTTTTCACAACGCCTGACCTTGGCAGTGCCGCCAGCGGGCCACGCATTTTGAGGTGATCTCTGCACGCACCCGGACCCGGACACGCACAATTTGATTCTCTTGCGAGATGGTGGTCGATATTGGGTTTTGCGTTACCCGTCAAGGCCCGCCAGACTATTTGTCAAGCACCTCGGCAATTGCCGTTTGAACGTCGGCGATCTCGCCCAATCCGTTGACCTTGGTCAGCTGACCCTTGGCATAGTAATAGCCAATCAGCGGCGAGGTCTTTTTGTAGTATTCCATCAGCCGCGTGCGCAGGCTTTCTTCGTTGTCATCGGCTCGGCGTTTGAAGTCGGACGCGCCGCAATTGGAGCACTTGCCATCGGCGGGCTGTGGTTTGGTGATGTCGTTGTAGACCTCACCGCAATTGCCACAGGTGGACCGGGCGGTAATGCGGCTGACCAGCGCGTCATCATCGACTTCCATTTCGATCACGGCATCCAGCGTCTGGCCGGTTGCCTCAAGCAGGTCCCCCAATGCGTCGGCCTGGGCCAGCGTGCGCGGGAACCCGTCAAAGATGAACCCGGTGCCCTTGCCGCTTTCCAACTGTTCGCGGATCAGACCGATGACGATCTCATCCGTGACCAATTCACCGCGGGCCATGACGTCTGCGACGCGCTTGCCCATTTCGGTGCCGCTGTCCTTGGCGGCGCGCAGCATGTCGCCTGTGCTCAGCTGCACCATGCCGCGTGTTTCGACCAGATGACGGGCCTGCGTGCCCTTACCGGCCCCGGGAGGCCCAAGAAGAATGATGTTCATCGACGTGCCGGGCCCCGTTTGCCCCGTTTTTTGCTGCCTTTGCCGCGCAGTTGCGACTTTTCGATCAGGCCTTCGTACTGATGCGCCAACAGATGGCTCTGGACCTGCTGGATCGTGTCCATGGTCACGGACACAACAATCAGAACAGATGTCCCGCCAAAGTAGAACGGAATGGCGAACTGGCCGCGCACGATTTCCGGCAGCAGACAGATCAGCGCCAGATAGGCCGACCCCAGAGCCAGCACGCGGTTGACGACGTATTCCAGATACTCGGCCGTTTTCTTGCCTGGGCGGATGCCAGGCACAAAGCCGTTCTGGTTTTTCAGGTTGTCGGCCACGTCATCGGGTTTGAACGCCACGTTGAACGTATAGAAATACGAGAAGAACACGATCATCGACGCGAAGAACAACAGGTACAGCGGCTGTCCGGGGCCAAAGTTGGCCAGCAGCCACGACATGATCGGGCCCGATGCCGCGTTGGCCGAGAAGGCCGAGATCGTCACCGGCAGCAGCAGCAGCGAACTGGCGAAGATCGCCGGGATAACGCCCGCCGGGTTCACCTTGACCGGCAGGTGAGACGAGCCGCCGTCATACACCTTCATGCCCACCTGACGGCGCGGATACTGGATGTGTATCTTTCGAAGTGCGCGCTCCATGAACACCACGAAGGTGATCGCCGATATCACCATGATGATCACACCGACGATCACCGCCGGGCTGATGGCCCCGCTGCGGCCCGAGGCAAAAAATTGTGCGATAGCGGCGGGCACTTCGGCGATGATGCCGACAAAGATGATCAGCGAGATACCGTTGCCGATCCCGCGCGAGGTGATCTGTTCGCCCAGCCACATCAGGAACATGGTGCCGCCAACCAGCGTGATCATGCAGGACAGGCGGAAATACAGCCCGGCCTCGGTCACCAGATCGCCGGATTCAAGCGACACCGCGATGCCATAGGCCTGTGCGGTGGCCAGCGCCACGGTGCCATAGCGCGTGTACTGGTTGATCTTCTTGCGGCCCTGTTCGCCCTCTTTCTTCAACTGTTCCAGCGAAGGAACCATCGAGGTCAGCAACTGAATGATGATCGACGCCGAAATATACGGCATGATCCCCAGAGCAAAGATGCCCATCCGGCCCAGCGCGCCACCGGTAAACATGGACACCATGCCCCCGATGCCCTGCCCGGCCTGCTCCATGAATTCGCGCAAGGCCAAACCATCGATCCCCGGAACCGGAACGAACGTGCCCAGACGGTACACGATCAAAAGGCCAAGGGTGAACAGGATGCGGTTGCGCAGATCGGTGGCTTTGCCCAGGGCGGCCCAGCTTGTGTTCGCCGCCATTTGTTCTGCTGCTGATACCATGAAAACGGTCTCTTTTGTGAAAACGCCGCCCTGAACCGTCTTCCGGCTCGGGCGGCGCTAAGGAAAACTCAGGTCTATGTAAGCGGCCATTGGACCGCTCACAACCCGTTTAGTCGGCTTTCGCCTCGTTTGTGACCTTCAGCGAGCCGCCAGCCTTTTCGACCGCGTCCACGGCCGATTTCGAAGCGCCTGTCACTTCCAGGTCGACCTTGGCGGAAAAATCGCCCTTGGCCAGAACGCGGATACCGTCCAGCTTGCGACGCACCAGACCGCTGTCGATCAGCGCATCCTCGGTGATGGCCTTCTTGGCGTCCAGTTTCTTGGCGTCGATGAATTTCTGGATCAGGCCCAGGTTCACAACGGCAAATGCCTTGCGGTTCGGCTTGTTAAAGCCACGCTTGGGCAGACGCTGGTAGAGCGGCATCTGGCCGCCTTCGTAGCCGTTGATGGCCACACCCGAACGGGATTTCTGACCCTTGATACCCCGGCCGGCCGTTTTACCCATGCCCGAGCCCGGACCACGGGCAACGCGCTTGCGTTTCTTGGTTGCGCCAGGATTGTCACGCAGTTCATTCAGTTTCATTGTCGCTTCTCCTTTGCCGGATGCGGCCCCCAGCGACGGGAGCGGCCGAACACGGCGTTTCTTGATTGATTCTGGATCCACGAGGGACCACCGGGGGCGTATAGGCCAGGATCGTGGTTGGATCAAGCGTAATCCCATGGGAACGGGCCTTGCGAACGACTGCGACAAGGGTACCCATTTGCTCACCTTGTAACTGTTCTCAATTCAACTCTAGACTTGTGCCCGCTAGTCCCTTGGAGCGCGTTATGGCCGATACAGTTCCCATTCCACTTCTAATTCCAGATAATGTCAGAAACCCTGATGCTAATCTGTACGACGCGTCATCTGGGCTTGGGCTATTTTTGTCGGGGCTTGAACAGAACGGAATCGGCTGGCACGAAATGCCCGATGATTTTCGTGAAGTTGGCACACTGAACACAGCGTGCGGTGGGTTGCGCTCAAACGGGTCACGGACCAGCCTGCGCAATTTGGTCGCCTTGGAAGGTTTGGAATTCACTGTCGCGTTTCTAAAAGCCGCGGATGCGGGTGCTGAGCGGCTGAATTGGAATTTCCGGGCAGCGAACCCATTCAAGGCCGAGTTGGAGTGGCTATCTCTGGTCGGCAAACATGCTCTGCAACTTTTGGAAGAAGACGATAACCCATTACATTTACTGGCCGGTGTCGGCCACGCATTTTTTGCTGACCTGAAACTTACCGACTACCAATGCGAAACGATCAAGGAACATATGAATGTCGACCTAAGGGAAATTTTCGATAGATCCGCCGCCAACGGCAAATTTCATCACGACAATCACAATGCCCGTATTTTTTCTTTTGTAATGACGCATCCAACGCTCGAATTGGTTCCATTGGGACAGGCCGAAAACGTTTGGGACACATGGGACAAACGGGTTGCCGAAGTAGCGGACTTGATTAGAAAGCAACGACCGCGGTCAAATCGGATGTCCTTTCCCCGATGGCCGAGAAAACCAGACAAATTTCATTGACCCAAGACAGAAAAACGCCCCCGGTTTCCCGAGGGCGTCTCTAGTTCCGGTCAGGCGGGGAGTTCCCCACCGCAACCTCAACCTTTTTCTTCGATGATCTCGACCATGTGGGGGATGGAGTTCACCATGCCGCGCACGGCGGGGGTGTCTTCCAGTTCACGGGTCTTGTGCATCTTGTTCAGGCCCAGGCCGATCAGCGTCTGGCGCTGTTTGGCGGGGCGGCGGATCGGCGAGCCGATCTGCTTGACTACGATGGTTTTTGCCATTGTCCGCTCTCCTTACGCTTCTGCTGCTTCAGGGGCCGGTGCGTCGTCCCGCTTGGGCAGGATGTCGGCGACCTTTTTGCCACGACGCTGTGCAACCGAACGAGGGCTGGATTCTTTTTTCAGCCCGTCCATGGTGGCGCGGATCATGTTGTAAGGGTTCTGCGACCCAATCGATTTCGAAACGACGTCCTTGACGCCCAGCATTTCGAAAACGGCACGCATCGGGCCACCGGCGATGATACCGGTACCTTCAGGTGCTGTCCGCATGACGACCTTGCCGGCGCCATGACGGCCTTCGATGTCGTGGTGCAGCGTGCGGCCTTCGCGCAGCTGAACGCGGATCATCTGGCGCTTGGCCTGCTCGGTGGCCTTGCGAATGGCCTCGGGGACCTCCTTCGCCTTGCCTTTGCCGAAACCGACGCGGCCCTTCTGATCCCCAACAACCACAAGTGCGGCAAAGCCAAAACGCTTACCACCCTTCACGGTCTTGGACACACGGTTGATCGCAACCAGGCGATCTGCGAATTCGGGGGTCTCGTCGCGGTCGCGACGGCCGCCCCGGCGATTATCTTCTCTGGCCATGTGGCCTCCTTCATGTCGGGCATCAGGCCCTTTGTCTCTCAATCCAGGTGGGCAAAAGCCCCCGGATCATCGAGGCGGCCCCAAAAGGCCGCCTGCTCTCAGATTTTCAGACCGCCTTCACGCGCGGCGTCGGCCAGAGCCTTCACCTTGCCGTGGAACAGAAAGCCGCCACGGTCGAAATATGCTTCTTCGACACCGGCCTTCTTGGCACGTTCCGCGATGGCGACGCCCACTTTGGCGGCCGCTTCGATGTTGTTCTTGCCAACAACGCCCAGACCCTTTTCCAGGGAAGACGCCGAAGCCAGGGTTACACCGTTCACATCGTCGATCAGCTGAACGCTGATGTTCTTGTTCGAGCGGTGAACGCTCAGGCGCGGACGCCCGGCGTTGACCTTGCGAAGTTTGTTCCGGACGCGCAAGCGGCGCTTCAGAAACAGGGTTCTTTTGCTGTTTGCCATTTTGCTGGTCCTTACTTCTTCTTGCCTTCCTTGCGGAAGATGTACTCGTCTTTGTACTTGATGCCTTTGCCTTTGTAGGGCTCGGGCTTGCGCCAGGCACGGATGTTGGCTGCGACCTGACCGACGAGTTGTTCGTCGATACCCTCGACAACGATTTCGGTCTGCTTGGGCGCGGTAACGGTGACGCCCTCGGGTGCAACGAAATCGACATCGTGGCTCAGGCCCAGGTTCAGTTTCAGGGTGTTGCCCTGCATCTGAGCCCGGTAACCCACGCCGTTGATCTCCAGGTGCTTCTTGAAGCCGTCGGTCACACCGGTCACCAGGTTAGCAACCATGGTGCGGGACATGCCCCACTGCTGAAGAGCGCGCTTGGATTTGCCACGCGGGTTGATTTTGACGACATTGTCTTCAACCGAGATTGTGACATCGTCGGTGGCGGTAAAGCTGCGGGTCCCCTTGGGGCCTTTCACTTCTACGGTCTGGCCCGAAACGTTTGCGGTGACACCGCTGGGCAGCTCGACCGGTTTCTTACCAATACGAGACATTCCAGACCTCCTTAGAATACCGTGCAGAGCACTTCGCCGCCAACATTGGCGTCGCGTGCTGCTGCGTCCGACATCACACCCTTGGGGGTGGAGACAATCGACACACCCAGGCCCTGACGAACCTGCGGGATGTCCTTGACGCCCATGTAAACGCGGCGACCGGGCTTGGAGACCCGCTTGAGCTCGCGAATGACGGGGGTGCCTTCGTAATACTTGAGGCTGATTTCGATAGCCGGATGGCCGTCGGCACCAGTCACCTTTTCGTAGCCGCGGATGTAACCTTCGTCGGCCAGAACATCCAGAACCCACGCACGCAGTTTCGACGCCGGTGTCATGACCGTCGACTTACCGCGCATTTGCGAGTTGCGGATTCGGGTGAGCATATCTGCGATAGGATCGTTCATATCTGTCTCTCCCTTACCAGCTCGATTTCACCATGCCGGGGATCTGGCCAGCTGAGCCCAGGTCCCGAAGCGCGATCCGCGAAATTTTCAGCTTACGGTAATAGGCGTGCGGACGCCCCGTCAGCTGGCAACGGTTGTGCAGCCGAGTGGCCGAACTGTTGCGCGGAAGTTTTGCAAGCTTCAGGGAGGCGCGGAAGCGCTCTTCCATCGGCTTGGATTCATCGCTTACGATCGCTTTCAGCTCGGCCCGCTTGGCGGCATATTTCGCCACCAGCTTCTCGCGCTTCTTTTCGCGTTCGATCATTGCTTTCTTAGCCATGTCTAATCCTTCCCGCGCTTATGAATTGAAGGGCATGTTGAAATGCTTCAACAGCGCCTTTGCTTCATCGTCGGTCTTCGCTGTGGTGGCGATAACGATGTCCATTCCCCAAGTTTCGTCGACTTTATCAAAGTCGATTTCGGGGAATACGATGTGTTCCTTCATGCCCATGGCATAGTTGCCACGACCATCGAACGATTTGCCCGAAACGCCGCGGAAGTCGCGGACACGGGGCAGTGCGATGGTGACCAGACGGTCCAGGAATTCATACATGCGGTCGCCACGCAGGGTTACCTTGGCGCCCAGCGGCATGTCTTCGCGAACGCGGAAGCCAGCGATGGATTTCTTGGCCTTGGTCACAACGGCCATCTGGCCGGCGATATCGCTCAGGTCTTCCTGTGCGGATTTGACCTTTTTGCTGTCACGAACGGCTTCGGCCCCGGCGCCGATGTTCAGGACAATCTTGTCCAGGCGCGGAATCTGCATGTCGTTCTTGTACCCGAACTCTTCCTTCATGGCGGCGCGGATCGTGTCGTTGAACGCGGCCTTGAGGCGCGGGGTGTAGTTTGCTGTATCAAGCATCAATCACGTCCCCCGTGGTTTTGGCAAAGCGCACTTTCTTGTCGCCTTCCATCTTGAAACCGACGCGGGTCGGCTTGCCGTTGGCATCGACCAGGGCCAGGTTGCTCAGCTGGATCGGCATCGCCTTGGGGATGCGGCCACCTTGGCTGGTCTGGCTCTGACGGGTTGCGCGAATGGCGATATTGATACCGTCCACGACAGCCTTGCCCGACTTGGGGTCAACCGAGGAAATTGTTCCCTCTTTGCCCTTGTCCTTGCCGGTCAGCACGACGACCTTGTCGCCTTTGCGGAGTTTAGCAGCCATGTTCAGAGCACCTCCGGAGCCAGCGAGATGATTTTCATGAAGTTCTTGCTGCGCAGTTCACGAACAACCGGCCCAAAGATACGGGTGCCGATCGGCTCATTGTTGTTATTCAGAATAACGGCTGCGTTGCGGTCGAACCGGATGGCGGTGCCATCGTCGCGACGGACTTCTTTGGCGGTGCGTACGACGACGGCCTTGCGGACGTCACCTTTCTTTACGCGGCCGCGCGGGATGGCTTCCTTGACCGACACGACAATGACGTCGCCGACGGATGCGTATTTACGCTTGGAACCACCCAGGACCTTGATGCACTGAACACGGCGGGCGCCGCTATTGTCAGCAACATCCAGATTGGTCTGCATCTGGATCATATGGTTTCTCCCGACCTTTGGGGACTACTGCCCCAGGGTTTCGCTCAAACCGAAAGGTTCTTTTGGCTTACGCCTCCAGAACCTCCCAGCGTTTCGTTTTCGACTTAGGCGCACATTCGATGATGCGAACGGTGTCGCCGGTCTTGAATGTGTTCTTCTCATCGTGAGCCCGGTATTTCTTGGACTTACGGATGGTCTTTTTCAGAACGGGGTGTGTGAAACGACGTTCGACCGAAACGGTTACGGTCTGTGCGTTGGCGTCGCTGGTCACGGTGCCGGTCAAGATACGTTTGGGCATAACTCTCAGGCTCCCTTATTCTGTCGCCGCTTGCGCGGCTTTCTGGTTCAGCACGGTTTTCACACGTGCAGCATTACGGCGGGCCGCCTTGATGCGGGCCGGGTTTTCCAACTGGCCGGTCGCCTGCTGAAAGCGCAAATTAAAGCTTTCTTTCTTCAGGTTGGCCAATTCCTCGCGGAGCTGGTCCGGAGTCTTGTCATGCAGTTCTTTGGCGTTCATGCGCCTCTTCCTTTCAACATCACTGGCAGGCCCCAGTAGGGTCACCCTGATTCCAGTGGAGTTCATGATGAAGAGGCCGTTTACGCCCCATGCGTGAATAAAGCAACCCTTGTTTCCCGGATTCATGCAACGCGGCGGAAACAGCGGATTTTAGCCGGTGGATACAGACGGGTCCGCGTCTTGTCATGCCCCTTTGCACGTGGGGGGAATAGCGCGAATTTCTACCCTCGCTTCCACAAACGACGGTGGCTAAGGTCATATCAACGGGCAAGACCCGCAACAACGAAAGGATGAGACATGTCGATCTTGAAAAAAGGCCTCAAGGGCGCGCCGGTAAAGCGTCTGCAGGAAAAGCTGGGCATTGCTGCCGATGGTGATTTCGGCCCCGGCACGGAAAAAGCCGTGCGCGACTTTCAGGCGGCCAACGGGTTGGCCGTCGACGGGATCGCGGGGCCGGACACGTTCACCGCGATGGGTCTGCACGAACTGATCCTGCTGCGCAAAGGATCGCGCGGCGCGGCGGTCAAGAAATTGCAGGAAGGTCTGGGCATCGGCGCCGATGGGATTTTCGGTTCGGGCACCGAGGCCAAGGTCAAGGAATTCCAAGCCGCCAACGGTCTGGATGCCGACGGGCTGGCCGGGCCTGAAACGCTGGCCAAGCTGGACACCTTCGAAGAGATGACCCCCGAAGTCGCGGCCAAGGCTGCTGTTCAGCCCGACGAAACACATTTCGAAAGCGAACCCCTGCCCGAAATCAAGGGAAGCGACGTGGTCGCCGGCGCGACCACCGAAGTGCCCGAGGAAAAATCGGTCTGGGGCAAGATGAAGGGCTGGTTCTCGTAATCAATCCCGTGGCGGCGGTCACGCCGCCACGGTCCTGCCGGTGTCAGGTGTCCCACCGGTAGTTGAAACTGACGCTGATGCGGTCCTCTTCAGACATGTTCATCGGCACCTCATGGCGCAGCCAGCTTTCCCACAACAGAACGTCCCCCACGTCGGGCGCGACATAGATGAAATTCTGCATTTCGCGGCGGGCACCTTTCTTGCGCACGGGGGCCGCCATCATCATCGCCGAACGCGGGTCTTCCAGTTTCAGGGCACTGGCCCCATCGGGCATGGCCACATAGGTCGTACCGCTGATCACCGAATGCGGGTGGATGTGGCTGGCATGCATGCCGCCCTCGGGCAGGATATTGATCCAGATATCCTCAAGCTTCAGCTCTTTGCCATCCAGATCGAATTCCAGATCGCGGGCAAAGGCCGCGACATGTTGATCCAGAACCTTGATGAGATCGGCAAATATCGGAAACCGCCACCCCAGATCAGTCAGCGAAGCATAGGAGGTATATCCGGGATACCCGTTTTCCTCGCACCAGTCCTGACCGGCCTCATCATCCTCGGCGATGGAATAGCAGGAGGTTTCAAGTTCCTGCGCATCAATGGCCGGATCAAACTCGGACAAGGCGGCGCGATAGAGGCGGGTGACAAAGAGAGATTCGATTTTTGACATGCCGCGTCATACCCCGATCCGATGCACGACGACAGTGCGGCATAGCGATCACGGCGTGGGAATTGGCGCGCGGTTGGACGGTGCCAGTCCTGCGCCAAGCCCCGGTTCGATGACTTTCGCGCTGATTCCGGGTATCCTGCTCGGAATTCGTTTTTTGCTTTTCAGGAGATTTCTCATGCGCGGGTTGCTGGTCATTTTGTGTTGTATCGCCACCCCGTCCCTGGCCGACGTCTGGACCTTCGAAACCCCATCCGAAAACATCCAGTGCAGCGTCGGCGAAGACGGGGCCGGGTCCGACCTCTTTTGCGTGATCATCGAACGGCACGGGCCGGATGCTGCACCCCGACCAGCAGGCTGCACGCAGGATTGGGGGCATAGTTTTTTCATGCGGGACCGTGGGCCGGTGCAGATGGTTTGCGAACGGTTCAGCCGCAACCGGGGCGGATTCGACCGGGCGGATTACGGCGTGACCGGAACATTCGGCGGCTTCACCTGCCACAGTTCACGCAGCGGCCTGCAATGCAGCAATCTGGACGGGCATGGGTTTTTCCTGTCCCGCGCACGCCAGACAGTGTTCTGATCGCGCACCGACAGGGTTGCAGCCCCATGCAAAGCAAAACCCCCACCGATGTATCGGCAGGGGCTCTCTGTTTTTACCGGGTGACGGCCCGCAAATGGCTTCGCCATTCGCTATACCGCACGCGGCGCGCATGCGCGCCGGTTACCAGTCTTCGCGAACCACGATGCGGGTCTTGATCGGCAGCTTCATCGCAGCCAGGCGCAGGGCCTCGCGGGCGATGTCGTCATTGACGCCGTCGATTTCGAACATCACGCGGCCGGGTTTGACCTTGGCGGCCCAAAAGTCGACCGAACCTTTACCCTTACCCATACGGACTTCGGTGGGCTTGGAGGTGACCGGCAGGTCCGGGAAGATCCGGATCCAGACTTTACCCTGACGTTTCATGTGACGCGTCATTGCACGACGTGCCGCTTCGATCTGACGGGCGGTAACGCGCTCGGGCTGCAAAGCCTTGAGACCGTATGTGCCGAAGCTCAGATCAGACCCGCCCTTGGCCAGACCGCGGATGCGGCCCTTATGCTGTTTGCGGAATTTAGTACGCTTTGGTTGAAGCATTGTTTCGTCTCCTTAGCGACGACCGCCACCAGCACCACGGGGTGCAGGGCCATCCTGGAGTTCCTGTGCCTTACGGTCACGTGCGGCCGGGTCATGCTCCATGATCTCACCTTTGAAGATCCAGGTCTTGATCCCGATGATACCATAAGCCGTCTTGGCTTCCACGTGGGCGTAATCGATGTCGGCGCGCAGTGTGTGCAGAGGCACACGACCTTCGCGGTACCATTCGGTACGGGCAATTTCAGCACCCCCCAGACGGCCAGCAAGGTTCACCCGGATACCCAGGGCGCCCATGCGCATGGCGTTCTGAACGGCACGCTTCATCGCGCGACGGAAAGATACACGGCGTTCCAACTGCTGAGCGATGGACTCACCGACCAGAGCAGCGTCCAATTCCGGCTTGCGGACTTCGACGATGTTCAGGTGCAGTTCGCTGTCGGTCATCGCGGCAATTTTCTTGCGCAGCGTTTCGATGTCAGCGCCTTTTTTGCCGATGATCACGCCGGGACGTGCGGTGTGGATCGTAACGCGGCACTTTTTGTGCGGACGTTCGATGATCACGCGGGCAATACCGGCCTGCTTGCACTCTTCCTTGATGAAATCGCGGATGGCGAGATCTTCCAGCAGAAGATCACCGTAATCCTTGGTGTCGGCGTACCAGCGGCTGTCCCAGGTGCGGTTCACCTGCAGGCGCATGCCAATCGGATTGACTTTGTTACCCATTAGGCTTGCTCCTCAACTTGGCGCACTTTGATGGTCAGCTCCGAGAACGGCTTGATGATCTTGCCGAAACGACCACGGGCCCGCGGGCGACCGCGCTTCATGGTCATGTTCTTGCCCACATAAGCCTCGGCGACGATCAGTTCATCGACGTCCAGGTTGTGGTTGTTCTCGGCGTTCGCAATTGCGGACTGAAGGCATTTCTTCACGTCCACGGCGATCCGCTTGTTGCTGAAGGTCAGGTCCGTCAGGGCCTTGTCGACCTTCTTGCCGCGGATCATTGCGGCAACCAGGTTCAGCTTTTGCGGCGACGTGCGAAGCATGCGCAGTTTTGCCATTGCTTCGTTGTCTGCCACGCGGCGGGGATTCTTATCCTTGCTCATGGCTTATTTCCGCTTCGCTTTTTTGTCGGCGGCATGACCGTAATAGGTCCGCGTCGGCGAATATTCACCGAACTTCTGACCAATCATGTCTTCGCTGACGTTGACAGGAATGTGTTTCTTGCCGTTGTAGACGCCAAACGTCAGGCCCACGAACTGGGGCAGGATCGTCGAGCGGCGCGACCAGATTTTGATGACTTCGTGACGACCGCCTTCGCGGGCCGCTTCGGCCTTTTTCAACACGTAAGCGTCGACAAAGGGGCCTTTCCAAACAGAGCGAGACATATCTTAACGCCCCTTCTTCTTGGCGTGCCGCGAGCGGATGATCAGCTTGCTGGACGCTTTGTTTTTGTTGCGGGTGCGCGCACCCTTGGTCGGCTTGCCCCAGGGCGTGACCGGGTGACGACCACCCGATGTCCGGCCTTCACCACCACCGTGCGGGTGGTCGATCGGGTTCATCACGACACCACGCACAGACGGGCGGATGCCCTTGTGACGCATGCGGCCGGCTTTACCGTAGTTCTGGTTGGAGTTGTCGGGGTTGCTGACGGCACCAACGGTGGCCATGCATTCCTGACGCACCAGACGCAATTCGCCCGAGCTCAGACGGATCTGAGCGTAACCGCCATCGCGGCCCACGAACTGTGCATAGGTACCAGCGGCGCGTGCGATCTGACCGCCCTTGCCCGGCTTCATTTCGATGTTGTGAACGATCGTACCGATGGGCATGCCCGAAAACGGCATTGCGTTGCCCGGCTTGATGTCGGCCTTGGCCGACGCCGTTACCTTGTCACCAACCGCCAGACGCTGAGGGGCCAGGATGTATGCCTGCTCGCCATCGTCGTACTTGACCAGTGCGATGAACGCGGTCCGGTTCGGGTCATATTCGATCCGTTCGACGGTTGCCGCGACATCAAACTTGTTCCGTTTGAAATCAACGATCCGATAGAGGCGCTTCGCCCCACCCCCGCGACGACGCGAGGTAATACGTCCGGTGTTGTTCCGGCCGCCCGATTTCGTCAAACCCTCGGTCAGGGCTTTGACTGGACGTCCTTTCCACAGCTCCGAACGGTCGATCAGCACCAGCCCGCGCTGGCCCGGCGTCGTCGGCTTATACGACTTGAGTGCCATGCTTTCTGTCTTCCGTTTAGCTAACGGCGGGTATTCCCGCCTATGTTTGAAGGCCCCCGTAGGTGCCAAAGGTATAGGGCCCCGAAGGTCCCCGATAACAAAAAATCGTGGGCCCCGGAACGAATCCGAGGCCTCAGGATTTTGGGGATATAGCGGGGTTGGGGATGGGTGTCTATAGCAAAGGGAAGCCGCCCCGTTGCGGTACTCTATGCCGGTTGTATCAGGATATAAATGCCCAGCTGCCCTTTACTCCAAGCCGCGCGATCGGCGACGCGCGCGGGGGCGATCCTGACGGGTGTACGGGGCAATTTATGGCCGCAACATCCCTGAAACATGCAAGCGGCGGACCAACGCCAGCCAAATCGCCGCCGCGTGGGGGCGCGTCGGCGATCGCGCGGCGGCCTTCGGCCTTTTCCCGCGCGGATTGAAGCACATCCACATAGCCCAAAAGAACTGGAAATGAAAATCACCGCAAAATTTGTATGATGGACTGCATCGCAAAAAATTCCGCGACTAACCCACGAAATTGCCACCCTTTCATCAACCTGGACCCGCATAGAAAGGGCGTGGACACTCAGGTTTCACCAAGACACTCCAGTCGGCGCCACTGCTCCAAGCTGAAGACAATACGTCAATGCGCAGCAACCTAGAAATGGAAAACCCCGGCCACTTTCGCAGCCGGGGTCCAAAATTCAGAAAGACAACTTCAGATCAGAGACCGGTGCTCACGTCTATCGTGTTGCCTTCTTCCAGCGTCACATACGCCTTCTTGACGTCTTTCCGCTTGCCCATCTGGCCGCGGAACCGCTTGGCCTTGCCTTTGGTGATGGTCGTGTTGACGGCCTTCACCTTGACGTTGAACAGGGCCTCGACCGCTTCTTTGATCATCGGCTTGTTGCTGTCCATCGCCACTTCAAAGACGACCGCGCCATTTTCGGACGCCATGGTGGCCTTTTCGGTGATGATCGGCTTGCGGATCACGTCGTAATGTTCTGCTTTCGCGCTCATTTCAGACGAGCCTCCAGTGCTTCGATACCCGCCTTTGTGATCACCAGGGTGTCACGCTTGAGGATATCATAAACGTTTGCGCCCATGGTCGGCAGAATATCCAGACCCTGGATATTGCGGGCCGCCTTGGCGAACCCTTCGTCAACCGACGCTCCATCGATGATCAGCGCGCGCTTCCAGCCCAGGTTTGCAACCTGCTTGGCCAGAGCCGAGGTCTTACCCGCGGTCGCGGCGGCGTCTTCGATGATAACCAGTTCACCGGCTTGCGCCTTGGCGGACAGGGCGTGCTTCAGACCCAGCTTGCGGAACTTCTTGGGCAGGTCGTGACCGTGCGAACGCGGTGTCGGGCCCTTGTAGATACCACCTTTGCGGAAGATCGGCGCGTTACGGTCACCGTGGCGTGCGCCGCCGGTTCCCTTCTGGCGATAGATCTTCTTGGTCGAATAGCTGGTTTCCGAACGCGTCTTGACCTTGTGGGTCCCCTGCTGCGCGTTGTTACGCTGCCAGCGGACCACACGGTGCAGAATGTCCGCGCGCGGTTCAAGCCCGAACAGGGCCTCGTCCAGATCGACGGAGCCGGCTTTCTTGCCGTCCAGTTTGATCACATCAAGTTTCATGCTTCACCACCTTCCGCGGGAGCTTCTTCCGCAGGTGCTTCGGTTGCAGCCGATTTCAGGCCGGCCGGGAACGGCACGCCTTCGGGCAGCTTTTTCTTGACCGCATCCTTGACGGTGACCCAGCCACCTTTTGATCCCGGGACGGCGCCCTTGATCATGATCAGGCCACGGTCGGCATCGGTACGCACAACTTCCAGGTTCTGGGTTGTGACACGGGCAGCACCCATGTGACCGGCCATCTTCTTGCCTTTGAACACCTTGCCGGGGTCCTGACACTGACCTGTCGAACCGTGCGAACGGTGGCTGATCGACACACCGTGCGAGGCACGCAGACCGCCAAAGTTGTGGCGTTTCATGGCACCGGCAAAACCTTTACCGATCGAGGTGCCCGACACGTCCACTTTCTGGCCTTCCAGGAAGTGTTCTGCCGAGATTTCCTCGCCAACACCGATCAGGTTGTCTGCGGTCACGCGGAATTCAGCGACCTTGCGCTTGGGCTCGACCTTGGCGGCGGCGAAGTGGCCGCGCATGGCCTGGCTGACGCGCTTCACCTTGGGTGAACCGGCGCCCAGCTGAACAGCGGTGTAACCGTCTTTGTCAGCGGTGCGTTGTGCGACGACCTGCAGCTTGTCCAGCTGAAGAACGGTCACAGGGATCTGCTTTCCGTCTTCCATGAACAGCCGGGTCATGCCGACTTTCTTTGCGATTATTCCAGAGCGCATCTGTTATACCCTCCAGCCTTAAGATTGCAGTTTGATTTCGACGTCCACACCAGCGGCCAGGTCGAGCTTCATCAGCGCGTCCACGGTCTGGGGGGTCGGATCAACGATATCCAGCAGGCGCTTGTGCGTGCGGATTTCAAACTGGTCACGGGATTTTTTGTCAACGTGGGGACCACGCAGAACGGTGAACTTCTCGATCTTGTTCGGCAACGGGATCGGGCCACGTACGTTGGCGCCCGTCCGCTTGGCGGTGTTGACGATCTCCTGCGTGCTGGCGTCCAGCACACGATAGTCAAACGCCTTCAGCCGGATACGGATGTTTTGGCTTTGCATTATTCAGCCTTTCAAGGGCTTGGAGTTGATAGGAGGACCAGCGGCTCATCCGCTGGCCCTCGTCGAACCCGGAGGTTTTCTTATTCGACGATTTTCGACACGACGCCGGCGCCGACGGTGCGGCCGCCTTCGCGGATAGCAAAGCGCAGGCCCTGCTCCATTGCGATCGGCGCGATCAGTTCAACACCGAACGACACGTTGTCGCCGGGCATCACCATCTCGGTGCCTTCGGCCAGCGTCACGGTGCCGGTCACGTCGGTCGTCCGGAAGTAGAACTGCGGACGGTAGTTCGCGAAGAACGGCGTGTGACGGCCACCTTCATCCTTGGTCAGGATATAGGCTTCGGCTTCGAACTTGGTGTGCGGTGTCACCGAACCCGGCTTACACAGAACCTGGCCACGCTCAACGCCTTCGCGGTCGATGCCGCGCAGCAGGGCGCCGATGTTGTCGCCGGCCTCACCACGATCCAGCAGCTTGCGGAACATTTCCACACCGGTGCAGGTGGTTTTCTGTGTGTCGCGGATGCCGACGATTTCAATCTCGTCGCCAACGTTGATCACGCCACGCTCGACACGGCCGGTCACAACCGTACCACGACCCGAGATCGAGAACACGTCTTCGACCGGCATCAGGAACGGCTGGTCAACAGCGCGCTCGGGCGTCGGGATGAATTCGTCAACCGCGGCCATCAGCTTGCGGATCGATTCTTCGCCGATTTCCGGATCGCGACCTTCCAGGGCGGCCAGGGCCGACCCGGGGATCACGGGGATGTCGTCGCCGGGGTAATCATACGAGCTCAGCAGCTCGCGGATTTCCATTTCCACCAGTTCCAGCAGCTCTTCGTCGTCAACCTGGTCGACCTTGTTCATGTAGACAACCATGGTCGGGATGCCGACCTGACGGCCCAGCAGAATGTGCTCGCGCGTCTGGGGCATCGGGCCATCGGCCGCGTTCACAACCAGGATCGCGCCGTCCATCTGCGCCGCACCGGTGATCATGTTCTTCACATAGTCAGCGTGGCCGGGGCAGTCGACGTGCGCATAGTGACGGTTCTCGGTCTCATACTCGACGTGTGCCGTCGAAATGGTGATCCCGCGGGCCTTCTCTTCGGGCGCGCCGTCAATCTGGTCATAGGCCTTGAAGTCGCCGAAATACTTCGTGATCGCAGCCGTCAGCGTCGTCTTGCCGTGGTCAACGTGACCAATCGTGCCGATGTTCACGTGCGGTTTCGTACGCTCAAACTTTTCCTTTGCCATAGTGCTAGTCCTTCCAACTATGAGTTATGTCTGTTTGCCCAAAAGGCGTTTTTTTACATCTGCCGCGAATCCGGCCACGGTGGCCCGGTAATCGTCTTGCGGCGACTTGGTCAATGCGACCCCGATCACCCCGCCCAGGACGTAACCGCCCTTGGCAGTTCCCTGAACTTTGGTCTGCTTCAGGACGACCGCACCTGTTTTGGCGTCAGTGATCCAAAGCGTTCCCCGGATGGTGCTCACACCGCCAATCATCATCGACTGCCCAGGTGACACTAGGTAGACCCGCTCGATCAAGAGGTTGACCTTGACCGGCCGGCCTCCAGAATTGGCGGAACGAAGTGTTCCAAGCAAAGCATTGCGCAGATCTGTCTTGATCTGGGCGGGCGGAACCGCGATTTCACGCCCCCCCTCAACGCCGTCGATCGCCGAAGTGTCCACCGAAACATCTACAACCTGGAGGTTTGAAGTCCCCCCATCGTCATTCGTCTTTGTCCCGGCATCTCCCGAAGCCAGAGCAGACGCATCCGATCCACCGGGTTTCACGACGCCATGGCCGTAAACCGGTTCCCTCGATGCACGCTTGGTTGCCGGGGTGCTGGTATCGCACCCCGCCAGAAGCGTTGCCCCAAGAGACAGAAGAAGGGATCGCCGTTCCATCATGGATTACGCGTACTTCGCCTGAATCTCGTCCGAGATGTTTTGCGGAACCGGATCATAATGATCGAACTGCATCGTGAACTGCGCGCGGCCCGAAGACATGGAACGCAGGGTGTTGATGTAGCCGAACATGTTGGCCAGCGGCACCATCGCGTCGATTGCGATGGCGTTGCCGCGGGGTTCCTGACCGGTCACCTGGCCCCGACGCGATGTCAGGTCGCCGATGATACCGCCGGTGTAGTCTTCCGGTGTGATCACTTCGACCTTCATGATCGGTTCCAGCATCTTGGCGCCGGCTTTGCGCATGCCTTCACGCATGCCCATACGGGCCGCGATTTCAAAGGCCAGAACGCTCGAGTCAACGTCGTGGAACTTACCGTCGATCAGCGCAACCTTGAAGTCGATCACCGGGAAGCCAGCCAGAGGGCCGCTGTCCATGACCGATTTGATGCCTTTTTCGACGCCAGGGATGTATTCCTTGGGAACGGCACCACCAACGATGCGGCTTTCGAAGGAGTAGCCTTCGCCCGGCTCTGTCGGCGAGATGATGAGTTTAACCTCGGCAAACTGACCCGAACCACCCGACTGTTTCTTGTGGGTGTAGGTGTGTTCGACTTCGTGGCCGATGGTCTCGCGATAGGCCACCTGCGGCGCACCGATGTTGGCTTCGACCTTGAATTCACGCTTGAGACGATCCACCAGAATGTCGAGGTGAAGTTCGCCCATGCCCTTCATGATGGTCTGACCCGATTCCAAATCGGTTTCGACGCGGAACGACGGATCTTCGGCGGCCAGACGGGCCAGACCCTGAGACATCTTCTCCTGGTCGGCTTTGGTCTTGGGCTCGACCGCGATCTCGATCACCGGATCGGGGAAAGTCATCGTTTCCAGAACCACAGGATCGTTGACGGCGCAGAGCGTGTCACCGGTTGTGGTGTCTTTCAGACCAGCCAGCGCGATGATATCGCCTGCAAACGCTTCGGAAATCTCTTCCCGGTCGTTCGAGTGCATCATCATCATCCGGCCAACGCGCTCTTTCTTGCCCTTGGTCGAGTTCAGGAGCGAGTCGCCTTTATCCAGCTTGCCGGAATAGATGCGGGTAAAGGTCAGCGAACCGACGAACGGGTCGTTCATGATTTTGAACGCCAGAGCCGAGAACGCCATGTCATCATCCGCGCGGCGCGGGATGTTACGCGTTTCGGTTTCGTCACCGGGTTTGAAGCCCATGTAATCGACAACGTCCAGCGGGCTGGGCAGATAGTCGATCACGGCGTTCAGCAGCGGCTGCACACCTTTGTTCTTGAAGGCGGACCCACACAGAACCGGAATGAACTTGATTGCCAGCGTCCCCTTGCGGATCAGCGAACGCAGTGTCGCAACATCCGGCTCGGCGCCATCCATCAGATAATTTTCCATGGCGTCGTCGTCCATCTCGACCGCAGTCTCGATGAGCTTGGCACGCCATTCATCTGCGGTCGCCTTCAGGCTGTCGCGGATCGGGCGTTTTTCCCAGGTCGCACCCAGGTCTTCGCCGGCCCAGACCCACTCTTCCATGGTGACCAGGTCAACCATGCCTTCCAGTTCGTTCTCGGCGCCGATCGGAATCTGGATCGGGGCCGGGGTCGCACCGGTACGGTCTTCGATCATGCGCACGCAGTTGAAGAAGTCGGCGCCGATCTTGTCCATCTTGTTGACGAACACGATGCGCGGGACCTTGTAGCGGTCGGCCTGACGCCAAACGGTTTCGGTCTGGGGTTCAACACCTGCGTTGGCGTCCAGAACGGCAACCGCGCCATCCAGAACCGCCAGCGAACGCTCGACTTCGATGGTGAAGTCCACGTGGCCAGGAGTGTCGATGATGTTCATCCGGTGCTTCGGAGTGTCGGCGGTTTCGCCGTCCTCTGTACGCTCCCAGAATGTGGTGGTCGCAGCCGAGGTGATCGTGATCCCGCGTTCCTGCTCCTGCTCCATCCAGTCCATGGTGGCCGCACCATCGTGCACCTCACCAATGTTGTGGGATTTGCCGGTATAATACAGGATCCGTTCCGAGCAGGTTGTTTTACCTGCATCGATGTGGGCCATGATGCCGAAATTGCGATAGCGTTCGAGCGGATAGTCGCGTGCCATGGTTCAGTTGCCTCTAAGGAGTTACCAGCGGTAATGCGAGAAGGCCTTGTTGGCCTCTGCCATCTTGTGGGTGTCTTCGCGCTTTTTCACAGCGGAACCACGGGATTGGACGGCATCCAGCAGTTCACCTGCCAGCCGCTCTTCCATGGTGTTTTCGTTGCGGGCGCGCGATGCGTTGATCAGCCAGCGGATGGCCAGGGCCTGACGGCGCTCGGGGCGCACTTCGACCGGAACCTGGTAGGTGGCACCACCAACACGACGCGACCGGACTTCGACGGACGGCTGGATGTTGTCCAGCGCCTCGTGGAAGACTTCCAGCGGCGAGCGTTTGATCTTGGTCTCAACACGATCCATCGCGTTGTAGACGATTTTCTCTGCGACCGACTTCTTGCCGTCGATCATCAGGTTGTTCATGAATTTGGTCAGCACGATATCGCCATACTTGGCGTCGGGCAGGACTTCGCGTTTTTCCGCGGCGTGACGACGTGACATCTCGCTCTCTCCTTATTTGGGGCGCTTGGCGCCGTATTTCGAACGACGCTGCTTACGGTCCTTGACGCCCTGGGTATCCAGAACACCGCGCAGGATGTGGTAACGCACACCGGGAAGGTCTTTTACACGACCGCCCCGGATCAGAACCACCGAGTGTTCCTGAAGGTTGTGGCTTTCACCCGGGATGTAAGAGATGACCTCAAAACCATTGGTCAGGCGCACCTTGGCAACCTTCCGCATGGCCGAGTTCGGTTTCTTCGGCGTCGTCGTGTAAACGCGTGTGCAGACGCCGCGCTTTTGCGGGCACTCCTGCAGGTGCATGGATTTCGAGCGTTTTACTTTGGGCTGCCGCGGCTTGCGGATCAGCTGTTGGATCGTTGGCATTCCGGTTAGTTCCCCGTTTCGCAACACATGTGTCAGTGCACGCATGTGCGTGCGGTTCAAATTCATCGCAACTTACGCGTCCGCAAGCGCAAAAACCGCAATCGTTCCCATTCCGAGGTGAACGACGCGGCGGGTATTCAGAGGATCGGGGCGATAAAGGTGCCCGGATCATGACCACTTGGTATAGATGTCGGCGCTTGGGGCGACCCCCGATGCCGAGATAGCGGGCGTATAGGGGGAGTCGCGGGGCGTGTCAACAGCCGCCTTGCTTGCCTTGGCGGGCGCGGCCTGCTTAGGTGCCAACCGGCGGACAAGTGCCATTAAACGTCACGACCCGGAGGCGTCAATTGCAGGTTATCGGACTTTGCCGGTTTTCTTACCCCGGTCTGGGCGGATTTCAAATCGAACACGACACGCTCGACGAGCGGATCGCCTTTCTTTATGCCGAGGAACGGCTCGAAGAACGGTTCAGGTTCTTTGAAACCTTCACCCTGCCCTCGATCCGCGGCCAGCTTGATCCGGATTTCACCTTTCTTGTCGTGATTGGCGACAGCCTGCCCGACAGGCATCGCAAACGGCTGGAAAATCTGGTCGCCGACGTGCCGCAGGTGGTGATCCAGTCGCACCCGCCCTGCAAACATCGCGACGTCATGAAAACCGCGATCAATTCTGTCAAGACGGACGCGAAATCGCCCAGCGTTCAGTTCCGTCTGGATGACGACGATGCGGTGGCCATCACCTTCGTTGCCAAGCTGCGCATCGCCGCCGGTCAGGTGGCCGGGCTGCTGGAAGATCACCGCCATGTCGCGATCGATTTCAACCAGGGTTATATCGCGCGCCCCGGCCCCGAGGGGATTGCTGCAACCCCGATCCGCAAACCCTTGTGGACTGCCGGGCTGGCCATCATGTTTCGCCCCGGCGTCAACGCGACGATCATGAATTTTTCGCACATGTCGGTTGGCCGCAAGATGCCCACACTGTCCTTCAGCTCCGAGGACATGATGTTGCGCGGCCATAACGATTACAACGATTCCCGTCAGGGCCCCGGAATCAAACCGGTCCGCCTGACGCCGCTGGACAGCGCGGGCGAAGAGCTGTTTGAAACCACTTACAACATCAGGGCCGACCACGTTCGGCACGTCTTTGCGGATCGCTGACATGCACCGAAAGCGGGCTGGAAACGCATGAACCTTGGGTGTATCTGGTAAAACAGTGCCAAATTCCGACTTTTGAATGAGTGTCCGTGGAAAACCCTAAACGAAAAACCAAGCAGCCACGGCTCGTGCTTCATATCGGCCAGCCTAAGACCGGGACCACGTCGTTGCAGCACCTGCTGCACACGCAATCCGATCACTTGGCAAAGGCCGGCGTGCTTTACCCCAAAACGGCCGAGGACTGGGAACAGCACTCGGTCCTGATCCCGCATCTGACACGGGTAAAGACGCACACGGCAGACTGTCATTTCCCGCCTCACTGGCCGGGCGGATCGGTGCCGGAAACATCGCGCCTGTTTTGGCAAAGCGTGCGCGAACAGATGCGCGACCTGCGCCCCGAACTGGTCATTCTCAGCGGTGAGGGGTTCTTCACGATCAAGAAGCCCGCGCAGCTGCGCCGGATGTCGGACCTTCTGACGCGCAAAACCTCCGAGGTCAGCGTGGTCGCCTATCTGCGCAGCCCGGTGTCGCTTTATGCGTCGAACTATCAGCAAAGCATGAAGATGCGCGGCGTCCCGGTGCGGCCCCGCGGGTATTATTACAAACCCACTCTGACCGCCTATCGCGAACATGGCCCCGGCCCGCTGACCCTGCGCCCGTTTGAGCGGGCTCAACTGACGGGCGGCGATGTCCTGCATGACTTTGCCCATCATTTCTGTCCGCAACTGGATGTCACACAGCCCGAAGCGCTGAACAAATCCCTCTCCGCCGAAGCGCTTTGGGCGCTGCAAGCCATCGCCGAGGTCAAGGGGATCGATCCAAATGCCCCGGTAGACCACCCCGAATGGCCGCATATCTCGAACGTCATCGCCCGCACCGACACCCGCATCGAAGGCGCCTCGGCGCCGCGCCTGACGCCCCGTGCAATCGAGCACGCGATGGAAACCAACCGCGACGCCAAATGGCTGTGCGATGTGCATGGCATCACCTTCCAGGACGTCGATTATGACCAGCTGGGCGCGCACCCCGGCGTGCCCGAACATCCGCTGCGCGTCGAAGACGCGTTCGAACTGGACCTGTCGCGCGCCGAGGCCATCCTGTCGGCCTCTGAACTGGGTGTCGCCACCGCAAAGGTCGCCACCTTGCTCCGCAATACCGTCAAACGTCTGCAACGGCGCGTTTGACGACCCGTTCACGGTACAGCGCGAACAACCCCGACCCGACAACGATGCCCGCCCCGATCAGGGTCAGACCGTCAGGCCAGTGATCGAAGACCAGCCATCCCAGGGCCAGCGCCCAGACAAGACCAGTATACCGGAACGGCGCCGTGAACGAGACTTCGCCCGCGCGCATGACCATGATGCTGAACAGATACCCGCCGATTATGAACAGGGCCGACCCGCACAACAACAGGGCCAGCCAGGCATTGACCGGAACCCATGTGACCTGGGTCGACGACACGGCCGCAAAGCCCAGCACCGACAGGGAGGACACCAGCGTCACGGTCATCGACGGCACCTCCGCCGACATGTGCCGGGTCAACAGATCGCGCAGGGTGACACAGGCAACCGCCCCCAGCGCGTAAAGCGAATAGATGCTGAACCCATCTGGCCCCGGGCGCACGATCAGCAGCATGCCTGCGAACCCGATCGCAATGGCCACGATCCGTTGCCATCCGACCCGCTCACCGAAAAACAAGGCCGCGCCAAGGGTGACGGTCAGCGGCAACCCCTGGAGAACCGCCGACACATTCGCGAGCGGCATGTTCAGCAAGGCGGTCAGAAAGAAATAGGTGGCCCCGGCCTCGCTGGTCCCGCGCAGGGCCACCAGCGCCCAGTCATGGCGCGACAGGTTGAACCGCAACGCGCCCAGAGACCGGGCCAGGGCATAGATCAACAGGCTGGCCAGAATACCACGCAGTGTGACCAGCTGGAACAGGGGCAACGCTCCGCCGGTAAGTTTCACACAGGTGTCGTTCAACGTGAACGCCGCCATGCTGGCCATCATCAGAAACGCGGCGCGGGTATTAGCCTGCATTGCTCAGAGCGCCTGCAAGTCGTCGATACTGACATCGAAATGATCCCGAAGACTGCGCGCCATGGCATGGGGTTTCATCTTGTGCGTGATCCCCATGACAGACGGGTTCGATTTGTTGTCTCCATGAATCGTCCGGATGAAACCGGGAACCGAAATGTCCGAGTACGTATTGTAATGCTGCGCCAGCTTTCGATGTACAAAACGGTAAGGGTTGGCCGGAAAATCGACCGGCGCAACCAGTGCCGTGCCGGTCGACAGCGGCGCGCGTTCGCAGGCATCGAACACTTCGTTCTCGCCGTCCTGACAGCGCACATAAAAACCGCGGTTATAGGCGATGATCGTCGGTGTCTTGGGCCCCTGCAGGCGCAGCATCCCGTTGGCCAGCCGCTTGGTCCGCTTGATGTAATTCTTGTCGACCGCGTCATCATCATCCAGCCGGAAAAGGATGCGATGGGTGCAGTCTTCACAGGGCACTGAATTATAGGCCTCCTTCAGCATCCCGTAATGGTTTCCGGTCCCCACCGGAACAACGGCGATATTGGGCAGGCCTTCGACAAGACTGGCCAGCCGCTGCAAATATGGCTCGGGCATCGACTCGGCCGTCAGCACAAGCGCCACGAAATCCGGGTCCGTCTGGCGCACAAGGGAGGGCAGGCACAGGTTTTCAAACAGCCGAAACCGCAGCTCCATCCGCTCGGGGGAGAACAGATGCGCCGCGGTCTTGTCCAGCGTATCGAATTTCTCGGAATAATAGGTCGGGGTCAGAACCGAAAACCGCAACACCCCGATTGTCTTCACGCGGCGTTCCATGTCGCGACCTCCCTGATCCATGCGCCTAAGAAACACTGCCTGCCGCATAATGAAAAGAACCGATCTGCACAGGCGAACGTTTTGCCCAAGGTCCTGACAAAGCGGCACGGCAATGGCCGCACGCACCGGTATAAACAAACCAATATTGACTGGACAAAACCGCGCAATGCGGCCAACGCATCCTTTGGCCGGTTGCCCACAACATAAGGCGAGTTTGCCCTCTCAAAGGACAGGGCCAGACATGAAAAAGCCCCCGCACCTTTCGGTGCGAGGGCCTGCTGTCTCATTTCGAAAGATCAGTCGCGGCTTTCGGGTGTATCCACCAGGCTGTCGAAACCGTCGTTGTCGATGATGTCTTCTTCCATCGGCGCGGCCAGCGCGGCTGCGGCTTCGGCTTCTTCGCGGCGCGCTTCGATCACCACGTTATCGCGTTCCTGTGCGACGCGGCGCACAAGCTGCGTTGCGCCACCGGTCCCGGCAGGGATCAGGCGACCCACGATGACGTTCTCTTTCAGGCCAACCAGCTTGTCCTTTTTGCCCTGAACCGATGCTTCGGTCAGAACGCGGGTTGTTTCCTGGAACGACGCCGCCGAGATGAAGCTGCGGGTTTGCAGCGACGCCTTGGTGATACCCAGCAGGATCGGTTCGCCCTGTGCCGGACGGCCGCCCTTGGCGATCGCCTTTTCACAGGCCTGGTCGAATTCCTGCTTGTCGACGTGTTCGCCCTTGAGCAGCGTTGTGTCACCGCTGTCCTGGATTTCCCACTTCTGCAGCATCTGACGCACGATCACTTCGATGTGCTTGTCGTTGATCTTAACGCCTTGCAGACGATAGACCTCCTGCACCTCGTTGATCATGTAATCGGCCAGCGCCTCGACACCCATGATCGACAGGATGTCATGCGGGGCGGGGTTCCCGTCCATGATGTAGTCACCCTTCTGGACGAAATCACCTTCCTGAACAGGAATGTGCTTGCCCTTGGGCACCATGTATTCGACGGGCTCCATGCTTTCGTCGGCGGGTTCGATGCTGATCCGGCGCTTGTTCTTGTAGTCGCGACCGTACCGCACGTACCCATCGATTTCCGCGATGATCGCGTGGTCTTTGGGGCGGCGGGCCTCGAACAGTTCCGCAACGCGCGGCAGACCACCGGTGATGTCCTTGGTCTTGGCGCCTTCACGCGGGATACGCGCAACAACGTCGCCGGCCTGGATTTCCTGACCATCTTCGACCGACATGACCGCGTCCACGGACATCGGATAGGTGACCGGGTTGCCCGCATCGTTGCGCACCGGTTCGCCGTCCTGATCAACCAGAATGATTTCAGGCTTCAGCTCGTTCCCTTTCGGGGCTGCGCGCCAGTCGATCACGATCTTCTGGGTCATACCGGTGGCTTCGTCGGTCTCGTCGCGGACAGCAATGCCCGAAACCAGGTCGACGAATTTTGCGGTACCCGCCTTTTCCGCGATGATCGGGAGCGTGTACGGGTCCCATTCAAACAGCTTGTCGCCGCGGGCAACCGTCGCGCCATCCTTGACGAACAGTTTGGAACCGTAACCAACCTTGTGGCTCGAACGCTCTTCCCCGTTATCATCCAGGATCAGCAGTTTCATGTTCCGGCCCATGACCATGATCTCGCCAGCGGCGTTTTCCAGGGTCTGCGCGTTTTCGAACTTGATCTTGCCGGGCTGGCTGGCCTCGAGGAAGGACTGCTGACCACCTTGCGCAACGCCGCCGATGTGGAAGGTCCGCATCGTCAGCTGTGTGCCGGGTTCACCGATCGACTGCGCCGCGATGATGCCCACGGCTTCGCCGGTATTCACCATCGTACCACGGGCCAGGTCACGACCATAGCAGGTCGCGCAAACGCCCTCTTCGGCCTCACAGGTCAGCGGCGACCGGATACGTGCCGAGGCAACGCCCGCTTCGTCGATGCTGTCTGCCAGACGTTCGTCGATCAGCTGACCATGCGTCACCAGAACCTCTTCGGTACCGGGGCGCAGGATATCCTCGGCCGCGACGCGACCCAGAATACGCTCGGCCAACGTGGCCACGACTTCGCCGTCGTTCACCGCCGGTTCGGCCGTGATCGAGTTTTCGGTGCCACAGTCGATCATGCGCACGATGCAATCCTGCGCCACGTCCACCAGACGACGGGTCAGATAGCCCGAGTTCGCCGTTTTCAACGCGGTGTCCGACAGACCCTTACGGGCGCCGTGGGTCGAGTTGAAGTATTCAAGAACGGTCAGACCTTCCTTGAAGTTCGAGATGATCGGCGTTTCGATGATGTCGCCGTTCGGCTTGGCCATCAGACCGCGCATACCGCCCAGCTGTTTCATCTGGGTGACCGAGCCACGCGCACCGGAGTGGGCCATCATGTAGACCGAGTTCGGCTCCATTTCGGCGCCGTTTTCATCCCGGCGGCTGGCCGAGATCGACCCCATCATCGCTTCGGTGACGCGGTCGTTACACTTGGACCAGGCATCGACAACCTTGTTGTACTTTTCACCCTGAGTGATCAGGCCGTCCATGTACTGCTGTTCGAAATCCTTAACCTGATCGCGGGTTTCGTCCACGATCGGCCACTTGGTGTCAGGGATCAACATGTCGTCCTTACCGAACGAAATACCGGCCCGGAACGCCTCGCGGAAGCCCATGGTCATGATCTGGTCACAGAAGATGACGCTCTCTTTCTGACCGCAATAACGATAGACGGTGTCGATGACCTGCTGCACTTCCTTCTTGCGCAGCAGACGGTTGACCAGTTCGAACGGCGCCTTTGCGTTCAGCGGCAGCAACGCGCCCAGGCGCACGCGGCCCGGTGTGGTTTCAAACCGTTGCTGGACTTCGTTGCCTTCGTCGTCGATCTGGGTGATCCGCGCGGTGATCTTGGTGTGCAGGTGCACTTCGCCTGCGTCCAGCGCGTGCTGAACTTCCTCGATCGAACCAAACACCATGCCTTCGCCGGGCATGCCTTCGCGTTCCAGGGTCACATAGTAGAGACCCAGGATCATATCCTGCGAGGGAACGATAATCGGCGCGCCGTTGGCAGGCGAAAGAACGTTGTTTGTCGACATCATCAGAACGCGCGCTTCCAACTGGGCCTCAAGGCTCAGCGGGACGTGCACGGCCATCTGGTCGCCGTCAAAGTCGGCGTTGAAGGCCGAACAGACCAGCGGATGCAGCTGGATCGCCTTGCCTTCGATCAGGACCGGTTCGAACGCCTGAATCCCCAAACGGTGCAGCGTGGGCGCACGGTTCAGCATGACGGGGTGTTCGCGGATAACCTCGTCCAGGATATCCCAAACCTCGGGACGTTCCTTTTCGACCAGTTTCTTGGCCTGCTTGACGGTCGAGGAAAGACCCTTGGCCTCAAGCCGGGAATAGATGAACGGCTTGAACAGTTCGAGCGCCATCTTCTTTGGCAGGCCGCACTGATGCAATTTGAGTTCCGGGCCGGTCACAATGACCGAACGACCCGAGAAGTCGACGCGTTTCCCCAAAAGGTTCTGACGGAAACGACCCTGCTTGCCTTTCAGCATGTCGGACAGCGACTTCAGCGGGCGCTTGTTGGCCCCTGTGATGACACGACCACGGCGGCCGTTGTCAAACAGCGCATCGACCGATTCCTGCAACATCCGCTTTTCGTTGCGAACGATGATGTCAGGTGCGCGCAGTTCGATCAGACGCTTCAGACGGTTGTTCCGGTTGATCACGCGACGGTACAGATCGTTCAGATCCGAGGTCGCGAAACGGCCGCCGTCCAGCGGCACCAGCGGGCGCAGTTCCGGCGGGATCACGGGGATCACGGTCAGAACCATCCACTCGGGGCGGTTGCCGGATTCCAAGAAGGATTCAACCACCTTCAGGCGCTTAATGATCTTCTTGGGCTTCAGTTCGCCGGTCGCCTCTTTCAGATCGGCGCGCAGCTGTTCGGCTTCGGCCTCAAGGTCGATGGCGGCCAGCATTTCGCGGATCGCTTCGGCACCGATATTGGCGGTGAACGCGTCCATGCCATAGGCATCCTGGGCGTCCATATACTCTTCCTCGGTCATCATCTGACCATAGGTGAGGTCCGTCAGACCGGGTTCGATCACAACGTAATTTTCGAAGTAGAGAACACGCTCCAGATCACGCAGGGTCATGTCCAGCATCAGGCCGATCCGCGACGGGAGCGACTTGAGGAACCAGATATGCGCGACCGGCGCGGCCAGTTCGATGTGGCCCATACGCTCGCGACGGACCTTTTGCAGCGTCACTTCGACACCACATTTTTCGCAGACAACGCCGCGATATTTCATGCGCTTATATTTGCCGCAGAGACATTCATAGTCTTTGATCGGGCCAAAGATACGCGCACAGAACAGACCGTCACGTTCAGGTTTGAACGTCCGATAGTTGATCGTTTCCGGCTTTTTGATCTCACCGTACGACCACGACAGGATCCGTTCGGGCGAAGCCAGCGATACCTTGATCTCGTCAAACACCTTGGGCGGCGTTAGCGGGTTGAACGGGTTGTTTGTCAGTTCCTGGTTCATTTTGCGTCCTTACAAATTGGGATGGGATGAGTTTGGGGCGTGACCGCCCCTACTCTTCCTCCGCATCCAGGAGTTCCATGTTCAGGCCGAGGCCGCGGACTTCTTTCACCAGAACGTTGAACGATTCCGGAACGCCCGCTTCGAAGTTGTCTTCGCCCTTGACGATCGACTCGTACACCTTGGTCCGGCCGGCCACGTCGTCTGATTTCACGGTCAGCATTTCCTGCAGGGTATAGGCGGCGCCATAAGCTTCGAGAGCCCAGACCTCCATTTCCCCGAAACGCTGGCCACCGAACTGTGCCTTACCACCCAGCGGCTGCTGTGTGACGAGGGAGTACGGACCGGTTGAACGCGCGTGGATCTTGTCGTCGACCAGGTGGTGCAGCTTCAGCAGGTACTTGATCCCGACGGTCACGGGGCGGGCAAACTGCTCACCTGTGCGGCCGTCAAACAGGATCGACTGACCCGATTCCGAGAACCCGGCGCGCATCAGGGCGTTGTTGACGTCCGCCTCTTTTGCACCGTCAAAGACTGGTGTTGCGATCGGCACGCCGTTGATGACGTTACCGGCGACTTCGACCAGTTGGCCTTCGTCCATGCCGGCGATGCCTTCTTCATAGACATCATCGCCATAGGCCAGTTTCATCGCCTCACGCACAGGGGTCAGATCGCCGGAACGGCGGTATTCACCCAACGCTTCGTCGATGTTGACGCCCAGACCGCGCGCGGCCCAGCCCATGTGCGTTTCAAGGATCTGACCGACGTTCATACGCGAAGGAACACCCAGCGGGTTCAGACAGAAATCGACCGGGGTCCCGTCGGCGAGGAACGGCATGTCCTCCATCGGCACCACTTTCGAAATCACACCCTTGTTGCCGTGACGGCCGGCCATCTTGTCGCCCGGCTGCAGCTTGCGCTTCACCGCGACGAACACCTTGACCATCTTCATCACGCCCGGGGGCAGGTCGTCGCCGCGGCGGACTTTTTCGACCTTGTCCTCGAAACGGGCATCCAGTGCGCGTTTCTGCGCCTCGTACTGCTCGTTCAAGGCTTCGACGATCTGGGCGTCGGATTCTTCACCCAGCGCCAGTTGCCACCACTGGCCACGGCTCAGCGTATCCAGCAGCTCTTCGGTGATTTCGGACCCGGCTTTGACGCCTTTCGGACCCTTGACGGCAGTCTTGCCCAGAACCATCGATTTGAGACGCGCATAGATGTTGCGGTCCAGGATCGCCAGCTCGTCATCACGGTCACGGGCAAGGCGCTCGACCTCTTCCCGCTCGATCTGAAGGGCACGCTCGTCTTTTTCTACACCGTGGCGGTTGAACACGCGGACCTCGACAACGGTGCCGAAATCGCCCGGTTTCACACGCAGCGAGGTGTCGCGAACGTCCGATGCTTTCTCACCAAAGATGGCGCGCAGAAGCTTTTCTTCCGGCGTCATCGGACTTTCGCCCTTGGGGGTGATCTTGCCGACCAGAATATCGCCCGGTTCGACATCCGCGCCGATGTAAACGATGCCCGCCTCGTCGAGGTTGCGCAGCGCTTCTTCACCGACGTTGGGAATGTCGCGGGTGATCTCTTCTGGACCAAGCTTGGTATCACGTGCGGCCACTTCGAACTCTTCGATGTGGATCGACGTGAACACGTCGTCCCGCGCGATACGCTCCGAGATCAGGATCGAGTCTTCGTAGTTGTACCCGTTCCACGGCATGAACGCGACGACCACGTTTTTACCCAAAGCCAGTTCACCGATATCGGTGGACGGACCGTCAGCAATCACTTCGCCCTTGGTCACCGTGTCACCCACCTTGATCAGCGGACGCTGGTTGATGCAGGTGTTCTGGTTGGACCGCTGGAATTTGCGCATGCGGTAGATATCGACGCCCGCATCGCCCAGTTCCAGATCCTCGGTTGCGCGGATCACGATACGCTGGGCATCGACCTGGTCGATGATGCCAGCGCGCTTGGCCATGATCGCCGCGCCCGAGTCGCGTGCCACCACTTCTTCGATCCCGGTCCCGACCAGCGGCGCCTCGGCCCGCAAAAGCGGAACCGCCTGACGTTGCATGTTCGATCCCATCAGGGCGCGGTTGGCGTCGTCGTTTTCAAGGAAAGGAATGAGCGAGGCAGCAACCGAAACCAACTGCTTCGGTGACACGTCGATCAGGTCCACGTTTTCACGCGGTGCGAGCGTGTAATCGCCAGACTGACGGGTCGAAACCAGATCGTTCACAAAGTTGCCCTTGTCATCCAGCGAGGCGTTGGCCTGCGCCACGGTGTGGCGCATTTCCTCGGTCGCGGACATATAGTGCACTTCGTCGGTCACGTGACCTTCCTTGACCACGCGGTACGGGGTTTCAATGAACCCGTATTTGTTGACGCGGGCAAAAGTCGCCAGGCTGTTGATCAGGCCGATGTTCGGGCCTTCCGGCGTTTCAATCGGACACATCCGGCCATAGTGGGTCGGGTGCACGTCGCGCACCTCGAACCCGGCGCGTTCGCGGGTCAGACCGCCCGGCCCAAGCGCCGACAGGCGGCGTTTGTGCGTCACTTCGGACAGCGGGTTGGTCTGGTCCATAAACTGGCTCAGCTGCGAGGACCCAAAGAATTCGCGCACGGCGGCGGCCGCCGGTTTCGCGTTGATCAGATCCTGCGGCATGACGGTGTCGATTTCGACCGACGACATGCGTTCCTTGATCGCGCGCTCCATCCGCAACAGACCAACGCGGTACTGGTTTTCCATCAGTTCGCCAACCGAACGGACGCGGCGGTTACCCAAGTGGTCGATATCGTCGATATCGCCCTTGCCGTCGCGCAGTTCGACCAGTGCCTTGACACAGGCAACAATGTCTTCGCGGCGCAGGGTGCGCTGGGTGTCTTCGGCATCCAGTGCCAGGCGCATGTTCATCTTCACGCGGCCAACGGCGGACAGGTCATAGCGCTCGCTGTCAAAGAAGAGCGTGTCGAACAGGGCCGAAGCGGCCTCGACGGTGGGCGGCTCGCCCGGGCGCATGACTCGGTAGATATCCATGAGCGCGGTGTCGCGGTTCATGTTCTTGTCCTGCGCCATGGTGTTGCGCATGTAGGGGCCGACGTTGACGTTGTCGATGTCCAGAACCGGGACGTCGGTGATGCCGGCATCGATCAGGTCCTTGACGGTACCACCGATCAGGTCGCCGTCCTTGTCATATTCCAGCGTCAGTTCATCACCGGCTTCGACATAAATCGCGCCGGTTTCTTCGTTGATGATGTCACGGGCAACAAATTTTCCGACGATGTTCTCGAACGGCACCAGCAGTTCGGACACCTTGCCTTCGTCGATCAGTTTCTTGACCGCGCGGGGCGTGACTTTCTTGCCAGCCTCGGCAATCACTTCGCCGGTTTTGGCATCGACCAGATCATATGTCGGGCGGGTGCCGCGCACACGCTGCGGGAAGAAGGGGGCGACCCAGCCCTTGTTCTTCTTCAGCTTGTAATTGATCGTGTCGTAATAGGCGTCCATGATCGCTTCCTGGTCGAGACCAAGAGCGTAGAGCAGCGTCGTCACCGGCAGTTTGCGGCGACGGTCGATACGGGCGAACACGATGTCCTTGGCGTCAAATTCGAAATCGAGCCACGAGCCGCGATAAGGAATGATCCGGCAGGCGAACAGCAGTTTGCCCGAGGAGTGCGTCTTGCCCTTGTCGTGGTCAAAGAACACGCCGGGCGACCGGTGCATCTGGGACACGATCACACGTTCGGTGCCGTTCACGATGAACGTCCCGTTCGGCGTCATCAGGGGCATATCGCCCATGAACACGTCCTGTTCCTTGATGTCCTTGACCGACTTGGCGCCGGTGTCTTCGTCGATATCGAACACGATCAGGCGCAGCGTCACCTTGAGAGGTGCGCTGTAGGTCATGTCGCGCTGCTGACATTCCTCAACGTCGTATTTCGGTTTTTCCAATTCGTATTTCACGAATTCCAGCACGCTGGTTTCGTTGAAATCCTTGATCGGAAAGACCGACTGGAACACGCCCATGATGCCTTCACCATCGGTGGGCAAGGGCGCATCGCCAGAATTCAGGAACAGATCATACGAGGATTTTTGCACCTCGATCAGGTTCGGCATCTCCAGGACTTCGCGGATTTTGCCGTAGTATTTACGCAGACGTTTCTGGCCAAGGAACGATTGAGCCATGTCAGGTGTCACCTTTCGAATTTCTCACCGGTCAAGAATGCCGTCGGGCCCCGGCACCTTGCCCATACGAGACAGCGGGTTCGGATCAATTCACGGCAACCGTCCCAATGGTTGCCTCCCGATCCGGTGAACCGCGCCTTAGAAAACGCCCCATTCGGGGGCCCTTTCTAAGACGTGTTCGGCTGGGCGCGGTTTTCCCGCACCCAGCCTTGTTCGATGGACCCCGAAAAGGGTCCGGCAGGCACTTAGGCCAGCTCGACCTCGGCGCCAGCTGCTTCCAGCTTGCCTTTGATCTCTTCGGCTTCGTCCTTGCTGACGCCTTCTTTGATCTTGCCACCGGCTTCGACCAAATCTTTGGCTTCTTTCAGGCCCAGACCGGTGATTCCGCGAACTTCTTTGATCACGTTGATCTTCGAAGCGCCGGCGTTCTTCAGAACGACGTCGAATTCGGTCTTTTCTTCTTCGGCGGCACCACCGGCGGCGTCGCCACCAGCTGCCATCATCACAGCGCCGCCAGCGGCGGGCTCGATGCCGTACTCATCCTTCAGGATGGTTTTCAGTTCTTGTGCTTCCAGCAGGGTCAGACCAACGATCTCTTCTGCCAGTTTTTTCAGATCAGCCATTTTATCAGCTCTTTCCGTTTTCAGTTCATGTGTTCCAACGACGCGTGTTCATCACGTGCCGGACTTACAGTGCTCAGGCGGCCGCCTTGTCCTCGATCGTGGACAAGATGGACGCGATGTTCGAAGCAGGTGCGCCAATGGCCCCGGCGATGTTGCTTGCAGGTGCGCCGATACAGCCCACGATCGAAGCAATAAGCTCCTCGCGCGAAGGCATTTTCGACACGGCCTGAACACCAGCCCGGTCCAGAGCGTTCTCACCCATTGCACCACCGAGAATCTCAAACTTGGGATTCTCTTTGGCGAAATCCTCGGCAACCTTGGCCGCAGCCACAGGATCCTCGGAATAGGTCAGAACGGTCATGCCCGAAAGGAGCCCGGTGATCGATTCACATGGCTTACCCTCGAGGGCGATCTTGGCGAGCCTGTTCTTGGCAACACGCACAGACCCACCCGCTTCGCGTGCACGCGCGCGCAGGTCCTGCATCTCAGCAACTGTCAGTCCGACGTAGTGGCTTACCACGACGACGCCAGAGCTTTCGAAGATCTGGCCGAGTTCCTCGACCACTTTCTCTTTCTGGGCTCTATCCACAGTTTCACTCCAAGTATGGGGGTTGCCCCCCGGCTCTCATTTTCCCTGACTTGCGCCAGGGGTTCGGGTCCAATTTCAGGGTCCCGAGCCAAAACCACCCGAAGGCGTAAAATGTCTCGTTTCCCATCTCAGGAAGGAATTATTCAAAGCGGATGCTCTGAACCCTCCGTCTCGGACAGGACAGGGCCGAATTGGGTGGCCCTGCCATTTGACGCCGAGGCGTCAAATTCTTGTGCGTCGCGCGCGCGGCTTATTCGCCGGTTGCGTTCTCGACGTCGATGCTCACGCCCGGACCCATGGTCGAGGAGATTGCGATCTTTTTCATGTAGGTGCCCTTCGAGCCAGCCGGCTTGGCCTTGGCGACCGCACCAACAAAGGCCCGGACGTTTTCGACCAGTTTGGCTTCGTCGAACGACGCCTTGCCAACACCTGCGTGCACGACACCGGCTTTTTCCACCTTGAACTGGACTTCGCCGCCCTTGGCCGCCTTGACGGCTTCGGCGACATCCATGGTCACGGTGCCAACCTTGGGGTTCGGCATCAGGTTGCGCGGACCCAGAACCTTACCCAGACGGCCGACGATCGGCATCATGTCCGGGGTTGCGATGCAGCGATCAAAGTCGATCTTGCCGCCCTGCACGGTTTCCATCAGGTCCTCGGCGCCGACGATGTCTGCACCAGCGGCCTGAGCTTCTTCTGCCTTGGCGCCACGGGCGAACACGGCGACGCGAACGTCTTTGCCGGTCCCGTTGGGCAGGCCAACAACACCACGGACCATCTGGTCGGCGTGACGCGGGTCAACACCCAGGTTCAGGGCCAGTTCAACGGTTTCGTCAAATTTGGCGTTTGCATTGCCTTTCACCAGGGCAACAGCTTCTTCTACCGACAGGTTGTCCTTGCCAGCAAAAGCTTCGCGCGCAGCGCGGGTACGTTTTCCAAGCTTAGCCATCTTACTTCACCTCAATGCCCATGGAACGGGCGCTTCCGAGGATGATCTGCATTGCGCCTTCGATATCAGTGGCGTTCAGATCCTTCATCTTGGCTTCCGCGATTTCTTTGACCTGTGCGGCGGTCACGGTGCCAACGGTTTCGCGCGACGGGTTGTTCGCGCCCGATTTCACCTTGGCGGCCTTTTTCAGGTAGTACGACGCCGGGGGCGTCTTGATGTCCATGGTAAAGGACTTGTCCTGATAGTAGGTGATCACGGTCGGGCACGGTGCACCGGGCTCCATATCTGCGGTCTTGGCGTTGAACGCCTTGCAGAATTCCATGATGTTGATACCGCGCTGACCCAGCGCCGGACCAACGGGCGGCGACGGGTTTGCCTGACCGGCAGGCACTTGCAGCTTCATAGAGCCGACGAGCTTCTTGGCCATGAGCCTTCTCCTTCAATGCGGTGAGCGAGCTCACCCTACAACGACCTCAGGGCGCGCCCCTTGGTCACTCGGTTGTCGTGGTCCGGTCCGGTCACCGCGGCGCCTGACCTCCCACGCTTGAACTCAGCCCTGCTTGCTGACCTGAGTAAATTCCAGTTCGACCGGGGTTTCCCGGCCAAAGATCGATACGGTCACCTTGAGGCGTTCGTTCTCGTCGTCCACCTCTTCGACCATGCCGTCGAAGTCTTCGAACGGGCCATCGTTGACCTTGACCTTTTCACCCACTTCAAAGTGGATGAGCGTGCGCGGCGCTTCTTCACCTTCCTGCACGCGGTTCAGGATCGCGTTGACCTCGGCATCGCGCATCGGCATCGGGCGGCCTTGCGGGCCCAGAAAACCGGTGACGCGGTTGATCGAGTTGATCAGGTGATAGCCCTGATCCGACATTTCCATGTGCACCAGAACATAGCCCGGCATGAACCGGCGCTCGGTTGTGACCTTCTTGCCCCGGCGCACTTCGATCACCTCTTCGGTGGGCACCAGAACCTCGTCAATTTCATCTTCAAGGCCCTGCTCGGCAACCGATGTCCGGATCTGTTCTGCGATCTTCTTCTCGAAATTCGAGAGAACGCTGACCGAATACCACCGCTTCGCCATTACGTGTGCCGTCCTTGTTCTGTTCGGCGAATCCCGCAGGAGCACCGATTTCTTTAAGATTTTTCAAACGGTTAAACCGTCACTGCCCGGAATAAAAAGCGGCGCGCAACACGAATCGCCGCACGCCATTATCCAAGGTAGGCTGTCACCTAACCGCCAATTGCCAATAGTTCAAGACCCTTGGCCGCATTTCGGCCACGCGGGCAACGCCGTGCCGATGTCAGCCGAACATCCCCAGAAGGGCCTGCAGACCGCCGCGGATCGTCAGATCGACCAGCGCAAAGAAGACAGCCGTCAGCGCCGCCATGATGAAGACCATGACTGTCGTCAGGAAAACTTCACGCCGCGTTGGCCAAACGACCTTGGAAACTTCGGCGCGGACCTGGTTGACGAACTGGATCGGATTGGTGGCCATATCGGGGCTCTTTCTTCTTTCGGGTAAGGCGCCACATAACGGCCCTGCCCGCCAAATTCAAGGGTTCAGATCGACATGCCCGCCGGCCCGGTGCCTTGTTGCCCAAGGGGTCGAGTCGGAAAGGCGCAAGCAGACTGTTCTGAAGGAAAATGGCAGGGGCAGCAGGGCTCGAACCCGCGACCTACGGTTTTGGAGACCGTCGCTCTACCAACTGAGCTATACCCCTAAGGCCGCGCATGTCCTATGACAGCGCGCAGAAAGGGGCAAGAGATAATTGCGCCCTCCCCTTGCCTGCGCTCCGATTTCCCGTAGTAACGCTGCCGTGCATGCCGTCATGGCACCGTGATTGATGAAATGGACGAGGGACCCAGGTTGAGCCTGCGCAAGAAAATAGCAGACAGTCCCCGTGTGAATCGCGCGGTCGAAGGGGCCTTCGCCGCCTACATCCGCTTTGCCTATGCCACCTCGCGGTGGGAGAAATCCGGATTCGAGGCGATGGAGGATGAGCTGCGCAAAGGCGAGCCGGTCATCTTTACCCTCTGGCATCAGCGCCTGTTGATGGCCCCCTACATGTTTGACACGTCGCTGGGCAAATTCTGTTCCCTGACGTCATCGGCACGGGCCGGGCGGCTGGCGGGGCAGATCCTGGGCCGGTTCGGGTTTGATACCGTCCCCATGTCGAGCCACAAACGTCACGTGTCCCTGTCGCGCGAAGTGCTGCGCCGGATCAACGATGGATATACCGTCGGCATCGCGGTCGACGGCCCGCGCGGGCCTGCGCGTCAGGCCTCGACCGTGCCGCTGGTCTGGGCCCGGGCATCGGGCAAGCGCATTTTCGTGCTGTCCTTTGCCGCCCGCCGGGTCATGCGTTTTCCGACCTGGGACAAGATCATGCTGCCGCTGCCCTTTACCCGTGGCGTTCTGATGTGCCGCCCCTGGGATATCGAGGTCCCGCGCAAGATGGACGAGTCGCAGACCGAAGACTTGCGCCTGCAACTGCAGGCCGCCCTGAACGAGGTGACAGACGCCAGCGACCACGCGGTCGGGCGCGCACCGGATTACCCCTAATCCCGGGTCAGATACCGCGCGCGCATCCGGACCGCCTGGGTGAACTGGCTCTGACCGATCAGCGCCTTCAGGAAATCCGGCAGCTTTTCGCGGGTCAGACCCGCGTCGACGGCAGCATCAAACCGGGTTTCGGCAGCTTCGTATTTTCCCTCTTCAACCAGAACCAACGCATCGTAATAGAGCACCCAATGCCATTTCGGGCGCATCTTTAGCGTGCGGTCGATGGCCTTGCGCGCCAATGCGACATCTTCCAGCCGAAGCGCGATCCGCACCTGCAACATGTTGTCGAAATGGTCTGCCCCGTCCAACGCAAGATTGCGGTCGATCTGCGTCAGCGCATCCCGGTTGCGCCCGTCGTCCAACAGCAGGCGCGCCCGCCAATAGACAAGAAACGCGTTGTGACCCAGCTTCTCATCTGTCTCTTCCAACAACGATAGCGCATCAGCGCGCCGTCCCATCGACGCCAGAACCCGGGCCTTGCGCACATATCCTTCGTGCCAGTCTGGCCGGGCGCTGATCACCGCATCCGCGTCTTTCAGCGCCCGTTTGGGCCGGTCCAGATAATACAGGATCAGCGACCGCCGCGACAGCGCGCTGATGTAATTCGGGCTGGCCTCGATTGCACGGGTCACGAAAGGCAGCGCCTCGGCCCATTTCTCCCGCTCGGACAGAACATAGGCCACACCATAGAGCGCGCTTGCATCGTCAGCCTTGTGGTCAAGAACGGTGCGGAAGGCGGCCTCGGCCTCGGACAGCTGGTCGCTATCGGTCAAGACCCACCCCTTGCGGCGCAAGGCCCAGATATAGTCCGGGTCGATCGCAAGTGCCGCATCCAGATAGGTCAAAGCCTCGCTTGCCGTGGCGCGATCTGCATAGAACAGGCTTGCCCCCAGGCCCGCCAGAACCTCGGCATTGGGGGATCGGTTCATGGCCTGCTCGAACATGTCAGCGGCCGTGTCATAGTCGCTGTCGTCATAGGCCATCCATGCCAGCCCGGTCAGCCCGTCCTCGGACTGCGGATTGATTTCCAGGATGTCGCGAAACACCGCCTCGGCGGCCTCATCGTCATCCAGTCTGTAATAGGCCCAGGCCAGCGAATCCATGATATCCAGCGTCTGGTCTTGCGATGCGCCGGGCTGTTCCAGCGCCTGCAGGCATATGTCACGCAGCCGGTCATAGCTTTCTTCAAAGGCAAGGCAGGCGGTCGCGTAGGTGTCTTGCGAATTGCTCAGCAAAGGCTTGGCCAGACCCTGCACCGGTGAAAGGCAGATCAGGACGGCCAGAATGCGGGCCCCGAGACGTTCAGAAATACCGTAAAACATGGAAAATCAGGTTACGGGGTTTTTGGATGATTTCAACACTGCACCCGGGCCGACAAAAAGAAAGGCCGCGCTGGGTGCGCGGCCTTTCCGGTTCAAGATCAGGTTCGGCTTCTGCCGAAACCGATTATTCGACGATTTTCGACACGACGCCGGCGCCGACGGTGCGGCCGCCTTCGCGGATGGCAAAGCGCAGGCCCTGCTCCATTGCGATCGGCGCGATCAGTTCAACACCGAACGACACGTTGTCGCCGGGCATCACCATCTCGGTGCCTTCGGCCAGCGTCACGGTGCCGGTCACGTCGGTCGTCCGGAAGTAGAACTGCGGACGGTAGTTCGCGAAGAACGGCGTGTGACGGCCACCTTCATCCTTGGTCAGGATATAGGCTTCGGCTTCGAACTTGGTGTGCGGTGTCACCGAACCCGGCTTACACAGAACCTGGCCACGCTCAACGCCTTCGCGGTCGATGCCGCGCAGCAGGGCGCCGATGTTGTCGCCGGCCTCACCACGATCCAGCAGCTTGCGGAACATTTCCACACCGGTGCAGGTGGTTTTCTGTGTGTCGCGGATGCCGACGATTTCAATCTCGTCGCCAACGTTGATCACGCCACGCTCGACACGGCCGGTCACAACCGTACCACGACCCGAGATCGAGAACACGTCTTCGACCGGCATCAGGAACGGCTGGTCAACAGCGCGCTCGGGCGTCGGGATGAATTCGTCAACCGCGGCCATCAGCTTGCGGATCGATTCTTCGCCGATTTCCGGATCGCGACCTTCCAGGGCGGCCAGGGCCGACCCGGGGATCACGGGGATGTCGTCGCCGGGGTAATCATACGAGCTCAGCAGCTCGCGGATTTCCATTTCCACCAGTTCCAGCAGCTCTTCGTCGTCAACCTGGTCGACCTTGTTCATGTAGACAACCATGGTCGGGATGCCGACCTGACGGCCCAGCAGAATGTGCTCGCGCGTCTGGGGCATCGGGCCATCGGCCGCGTTCACAACCAGGATCGCGCCGTCCATCTGCGCCGCACCGGTGATCATGTTCTTCACATAGTCAGCGTGGCCGGGGCAGTCGACGTGCGCATAGTGACGGTTCTCGGTCTCATACTCGACGTGTGCCGTCGAAATGGTGATCCCGCGGGCCTTCTCTTCGGGCGCGCCGTCAATCTGGTCATAGGCCTTGAAGTCGCCGAAATACTTCGTGATCGCAGCCGTCAGCGTCGTCTTGCCGTGGTCAACGTGACCAATCGTGCCGATGTTCACGTGCGGTTTCGTACGCTCAAACTTTTCCTTTGCCATGTCGTGGCGCCTTTTTCAAATGTGGGGTCTCTAGACCCGGTTATTGTCTCTGCGCGCGCCACATATGAGTTTCGGTTGGGAAAATCAAGAGTGACGTTGGTTTGCGCGATTACTCTTGCACGGCTGTGCCTTCGGTCCGTTCGACAATCGCGGTGGTCGCCGCCCCGGGACGCGGCAGGAACCAGCCATTTTCCTTTTTCTGCTCGACCATCCATTTTTCGATTTCACGGACCGCATTGGCGGCGAGCCCGGCCATCTGCTGTTCCTTGGTGCGCTGGTGGCCCGAACCGACAAGAAAGGATTCGCCCGTCGTGTCCTCAAACACCGTGATCTGGTGCACTTTTTCATTCAGCTTCTTGTTGGCCGCGTCATCCCAGACGGTAACGTTCAGAATCAGAACAGATTTCGGCTTGTAAACCAGCGGCACGCCCGGCGGGGCCAGCATGTAGCCCTCGACGCTGATGCCGAAATGATAAAGCTGGTTGCCCTCATACTGGCCAAACCGATTGGCAACGGCCGATTTCATGACGCTGACCCATTCCTCGGGCGTGGCATCACGCGAAATCGGACCTTGCTGCGCCTTTGAGGCGACAACCACGTTATGACCCAGCCGGTAAGCGCCCAGATCGGCCAGCGGCGCGGTGTTGATGTCGGTCGTGGCGCATGCGGCCAGAAGGCCCAGCACGGGCAGCAAGGAAAAAAAGCGGGTCATTTGTCACTCTCGTTGGCCTGTCTGACCTGCTGATAGACCACCGCGTGGCGCCGTGCAAACCCGCAGCCACCGACACACGCGATTTCATGCCAAACTGGGATCAGCAGCACCTGGTGCGCCAGATCGAGAACGCCACATGGTTTTGACCTATGCTGCGGGGAAGTGCCCAATGTCTGGTTTGAGCCCAAGTCTCGAATTCTGCATACCACGCAAATGTCCGCCTTCGCTCTTTGCTGCTAAATTGGCTTGTCTTCGTGGAGCCCCACCACAAGGCTAAGCCGCATGCTAAAGCTGCTCGGCAAGATCCGTACCAGCAAACACTTCCAAGCAGTATTCCCGCAACGCTTTCGCATTGGCGTCGTCCGGATAAGTTTCAAGAATTTCAAGAATAGCGCCCGAGATTTCGACCTCGTGGTCCATGTCCCAAAGCCGCAGAAATGCCATGTAGTTGGGAATAAAACGAGGATCTGTTAGTGTGAGATGGGCCAAAAGTGGCTCTCCAAATTGCGTCTCGTCGCCTTCGGACATTGGAAAACATAAAGTGTTGTTGCCGTATTCCAAAAGGCCTCGGAGCTTTTCCAGAAACTGTGCAAGTCTTGGCTCCAGCGATGGTGTGGCTATGAGTTTCGTCCAGAATGCTGGGCAGAAGGATGTCCACGGATCATGCAATTCATCGCCCATCCCCTCACTTTTATAGGCGCCCTTGTCTGGTTCAATGCCGGCAACTTGCAAGCAGAGCGCATGGGCCAGGACACCGTCTGTCTCAAGGTTGTCTTTCAGGATATCCAGCGCTCGGTCCAAATCGACAAGGATTTCGTCGAGAGCACTCTCATGGGCGATACTGGAAGCTGTCACAACTGCATGAAATTTGCATTCAGATTGAACAATGTAGGCTTCGGTTGGCATGTCCACCTCGGTTTGAAAGCTATGTCAATTGCAGATTTGCCAAAGTTTGTGTTTGAAAAATGGCCAATCAAAGGAATGTCTCAGTGCCCCACGGGAAGTAAGGCCGTAGCGAATTCAGCCTTTGGTGGGATCAGCAATGCCAGCCTCTTCGAGATAGTTTAGCGAAGCAGACGTTCGAGCGAATGCAGCGAAAGGCAGCTCCGTCCGCAAAGCCGCCATTAGGTCAAAGGTGCGCGGCTCGGTATCAGGTGAACGTATTGTCCCGCGGGAAGCCGCGCGGCGCCATGCGCCCGGCGCTGGCACGTTTACCGGCCCATTCGGCCAGTTCGGTTTCGGTACGTGTGCGCCCGGCCGGATCCAGCCAGCTCAGCCCTTCGGACAGGGTGAAACTGGTGGCGTCGCTCAGGCCACCGTCCTTGTATTTCTGCAACCGGACGCCTTTGCCCCGGCCCATTTCGGGCAGTTCATCGGCCATGAACACCAGAACCTTGCGGTTTTCGCCGACCACGGCGATCGCATCGCCCGTGACAGGGCGGCAAACCTTGGCGCGCACGTCGCCGCGCACGTTCAGAACCTGTTTGCCGCTTCGGGTCTGGGCCAGCACTTCGGCCTCGGGCACGATAAACCCATCCCCTGCCGAGGACGCCACCAGCAGTTTGCGATCGGGCACATGAATGAACAGATCGACGATCTCGGCCTCGTTGGGCAGATCGACCATCAGGCGCAGCGGTTCGCCCATGCCCCGCCCGCCGGGCAGGTTGGCCGCGCTGAGCGTGTAAAACCGCCCGTTCGAGCCGAAGACCAGCAGCCGGTCGGTCGTTTCCGCATGGAAGATGAACCTTGGCCCGTCGCCATCCTTGAATTTCAATTCGCGCGTCAGGTCGATGTGACCGGTCATCGCCCGGATCCAGCCCATCTGGCTGCACACAACCGTGATCGGTTCGCGGTCGATCATCGCCTCAAGCGGAACGTCCTCGACCTCGGCCGCCTCTTCCAGCCGGGTGCGGCGCGCGCCGCCCTCGTAATCTTTGCCGAACTGCTTCTTGGTCTCTTTCAGCTGCTCGGAAATCTTGGCCCATTGCAGGCCTTCGTCCTCAAGCAGGTCCTCAAGTGCGGCGCGTTCTTCCATCAGTTCGGACTGTTCGCGCAGCAGTTCCAGTTCTTCCAGGCGGCGCAGCGACCGCAGGCGCATGTTCAAGATCGCATCGACCTGAACTTCGGACAGCGATTCCTCGCTCGACGGGGCGGGCGGAACGTAATCCGCCTCATCCATCGCGCGTTTGTGCGCCACGCCCCAGTCTTCGCGCATCAGCGCGGCCTTGGGATCATCGTCATAGCGGATGATGTCGATCACCCGGTCCAGGTTCAGGAAGGCAACAATGAAACCTTCCAGCACTTCAAGGCGGTGATCGATCTTGGCCAGCCGGTGGCGGCTGCGGCGCAACAGAACCTCTTGCCGGTGATCAAGAAATGCGCGCAGAACCTCCTTGAGACTGCACACCTTGGGGGTCAGCCCGTCGATCAGCACGTTCATGTTCAGGCTGAACCGCACTTCGAGGTCCGAGTTGCGATAGAGCATGCCCATCAGAACCTCGGGATCGACATTCTTGCTGCGCGGTTCGATCACCATGCGCACGTCACCCGCGCTTTCATCGCGGATATCGGCGAGGATCGGGATCTTCTTGGTCTGGATCAGTTCCGCGATCTTTTCGATCAGCTTGGATTTCTGAACCTGATAGGGAATCTCGGTGACGACGATCTGCCACTGGCCTCGGCCCAGATCCTCGACCTCCCACTTACAGCGCAGGCGGAATGATCCGCGCCCCGTGCGATAGGCATTGGCGATGTTTTCAGGCGGTTCGACAATCACGCCGCCGGTGGGGAAATCGGGGCCCGGCACGTAATTCAGCAACGTGTCATCGCGCGCGTCGGGCGTCTTGATCAGGTGCAGGCAGGCATCGCATAGTTCGGCAATGTTGTGGGGCGGGATGTTGGTTGCCATGCCCACGGCGATACCGGAAGACCCATTGGCCAGAAGGTTCGGGAACTGCGCCGGAAGAACGACCGGTTCAGTCAGCGTGCCGTCATAGTTGTCGCGAAAATCAACCGCGTCCTCGTTCAGACCTTCCAGCAGCGCCTCGGCCACAACCGTCATCCGCGCCTCGGTGTATCGGCTGGCGGCCGGGTTGTCCCCGTCGATGTTACCGAAATTGCCCTGCCCGTCGACCAACGGATAACGCACGTTGAAATCCTGTGCCAGACGCGCCATCGCGTCGTAAATCGCGGCGTCGCCATGCGGGTGATAGTTGCCCATCACATCGCCGCTGATCTTGGCAGATTTGCGGAATCCCCCGTTCGAGGCCAGCCGCAATTCCCGCATCGCATAAAGGATCCGACGGTGAACCGGCTTTAACCCGTCGCGCGCATCGGGCAGCGCGCGGTGCATGATGGTGGACAACGCATAGGTCAGGTACCGCTCGCCGATCGCGCGGCGCAGCGGTTCCAGAACTTCCGAGGGGTTGTCGTCCCGCTCGATGTTGGGGTCATCTACCAAATCGGTCATAGATCGTGTGTAGCCGCGCCGCGCGATCGCAGCAAGATGGCGCAGAAGCATTTCAACGTGAAATTCGCACGACCGTCATCGGGGCCCCGAACTGCGTTTCATCCGCCACAGGGGAAGTTTTGCGGAATCGAAACCCATGCACCAGATGCGCGAATCTGCTACAGTTATCGAACCAAACTGCTGCGGTTTGGGTTTAGCAATTACGATTGATCTGTTCAGGGGGGTGCAGCATGCCGCGCTATATCATTTTTTCATTTCTCATCATGGGGTGGGCGTTCTACGAAATGAGCGGCGGCGCTGATTTCCAACCGCGCTCTGCCATGCAAACTGCCGATGTGACCGAGGACCGGACTGTTCCGGCACGCGCCGCGCCGGCCCCGATTCTGGTGACGCAAGTCAACCGCGACGACGCCAAGAAACTGGTCACCAAGGCCGCGATCAAAACAAGCCTAGCAAAAATCAAAAAATCTGACCCCGCCGATGTTCTCAAGGACAACGCCGCGGCATTTGCGGCCGCCGACAACGAGGCCAAACTGGTTCAGGTCCGCGCCAGCCTGCAACAGGGCTTGCCGCTGATCGATCAGGGCACCGGCACCGGTACAATTCAACTGGCCTCTCTGGCGACCCCGTCGATTGCATCGGATGCCAATGTCGAGCCTGTTGAAACAGCCGTGCGCGCACCTGTCGTCGCAGGCACTGACCTGCGCGAGGTTCTGGCCACACGCGTCAACATGCGCGCCGGTCCGGGCACGTCCCATGGCATCATCACCCGCGTTTCCCGCGGTCAGAAGGTCGAGGTCCTCACGGACAATGGCGACGGATGGCTGCGCCTGCGCACCCTGCCCGGTGACCGTGTCGGTTGGATTGCCGCCCGCCTGCTGAGCGAACCAACCCGCTAAGGCGACGCGCCCTGCCAATCTGACAGGCGGCGAGGCGCACCGCTGACGTTACGCCGTTTTGGACCAGCCCGCCCTTTGGCGGGCCTTTTCCTGCGACGACCCGACGCAAGCTCGTGTATCAGGGGCACACCAACGGCTTTGCTGACACCAACATATGACACCCCTTTGCATTTGCCGCGTTTTCCCGGCAATAGCTGTGCGCACAGCCAATCGGGAGCCGCGAAATGCAAAAATCCATTCTGATAACCGGATGCAGTTCGGGCATCGGCGAGGACGCCGCCCTTGGGTTGCGCGACCGGGGCTGGCGCGTTTTCGCATCCTGCCGCCAGCAGGCCGATTGCGACCGGCTGATCGCACAGGGGTTCGAGGCGCCCCGCATTGATTATTGCGATCCGGCGAGCATCGAAATCGGTCTGGCACAGGTTCTCGAGGCCACCGGCGGCACGCTGGACGCCCTGTTCAACAATGGCGCGCATCAGTTGAATGGCGCGGTCGAGGATTTACCGGTCGAAGGCCTGCGCGCCCTGTTCGAAGCGAATTTCTTTGGTTGGCACGACCTCACCCGCCGGATCATCCCGGTAATGCGCGCGCAAGGCCACGGTCACATCGTGCAATGTTCTTCGACCTTGGGTTTCATCGCCATTCCCTGGCGCGGGGCCTATACGGCGAGTAAACATGCGCTCGAGGGGCTGACGGATGTCATGCGCCTTGAACTGCGCGGCAGCGGCGTTCATGTCGTCATTTTGGAACCCGGCCCCATCGCGACCCTGTTCCGGGAAAAGGGCATTCCCTATTTCGAAAAATACATCGACTGGAAAAAATCGCCTCTGCGCGACAAATACGAAGAATCATTGGTGCCGCGCATGTATCACCCGACCGGCCCCGACAAGTTCGAACTGCCCTCAAGCGCGGTCACAGCGAAACTGATCAAATCGCTCGAATCCGCGAACCCCGCGCCGCGTGTCTACATCACGACGCCGACCTTTCTGGCCGGGTATCTGAAACGTATTTTCAGCACCCGCATGATCGACCGTATTGTCGCGGCCTGGTAAATCCCGTTCGCCTTTTGGTGCCATCAGCGCTAGATCACGGTTCAACGCAATAATTCTGACGGGGGACGCATGTCCGATCCGCTTTTTTACCTGATACTGGTGGCCATGGCCGCCGTGGTCATCGTTCTTGCCGTCGGCATCGGCGGGTTTGCCAAAGGTGGCGCCTTTAACGCCAAGTATGCCAACAAGATGATGCGCCTGCGTATCCTGTTTCAATTCATAGCCGTGCTGCTGATCCTGCTGCTTGTCTATCTGCGTGGCCTGTAAGGACGACGAAACATGGTTGTTCTGAACAAGATTTACACCCGCACCGGCGACAAGGGCGAAACGGCCCTTGGCAACAATGATCGCGTAGCCAAATACGATCTGCGCGTCGCGGCCTATGGCACGACGGATGAATTGAATTCGCACGTTGGCGTGGCCCGCCTGCATGCGACCGGCGATATCGACACCGCCCTGATGCGCATTCAGAATGATCTGTTTGATCTGGGTGCCGATCTCTGCCGCCCCGACATGGAACAGGACGCCACCGCAGAATACCCGCCGCTGCGCATGATCACCTCTCAGGTGGACAGGCTGGAAACCGAAATCGACGCCATGAACGACGACCTCGACCCGCTGCGCAGCTTTATCCTTCCCGGCGGCACGCCGCTGGCTGCCTACCTGCATGTCTGCCGCACGGTCGCCCGGCGCGCCGAGCGTCTGGCCGTCGAACTGGCCTCGACCACGGAGGTGAATCCGGAAACGGTGCGCTATCTCAATCGGCTGAGCGATTGGTTCTTCGTGGCGGCGCGCGTGGCGAACAATTCCGGCAAGGATGACGTGCTGTGGATTCCCGGCGCCAACCGTTAGCGATAAACTGCGGAATTACTTTCCGCACAGCGGAAAAACGCGACGTTCTGTCTTGTCATTACGACGTTTTTGCACTGTTTCCATGGCACACCTCCCGCTATCAATCGCGGGAGCGAAATTGGAACGAGTCGGCCAGCGGCTCGGTTGAACAAGGAGAGAACCGCAGATGAAGGTACTGGTACCTGTCAAGCGCGTGATCGACTACAACGTGAAGGTTCGTGTCAAAGCGGACGGAAGCGGTGTCGATCTGGCCAACGTGAAGATGTCGATGAACCCTTTCGACGAAATCGCCGTCGAAGAGGCGATCCGCCTGAAAGAGGCCGGCAAGGCTGAAGAAATCGTCGTGGTTTCCATTGGCGTCAAACAGGCGCAGGAAACCCTGCGCACCGCCCTGGCCATGGGTGCGGATCGTGCCATCCTGGTGGTTGCCGCCGATGACGTGCACACCGACATCGAACCGCTGGCCGTTGCGAAAATCCTGGCCAAGGTGGTCGAGGAAGAACAGCCCGGTCTGGTTCTGGCCGGCAAGCAGGCCATCGACAATGACATGAACGCCACCGGCCAGATGCTGTCGGCCCTGCTGGGCTGGTCGCAGGGCACCTTTGCTTCGGAACTGGACATCGACGGCGACAGTGCCGTCGTGACCCGCGAAGTGGACGGCGGCCTGCAGACCATCAAGGTCAAGATGCCCGCGATCGTCACCGTCGACCTGCGCCTGAACGAGCCGCGTTACGCGTCGCTGCCCAACATCATGAAGGCCAAGAAAAAGCCGCTGGATGAGAAAACCGCCGATGATTACGGCGTTGATGTCACACCGCGTCTGGAAATCGTCAAAACCTCCGAGCCCGCGGCACGCGCGGCCGGTATCATGGTCGGCTCGGTGGACGAGCTGGTCGCAAAACTCAAAGAAGCGGGGGCTGTGTAATGGCTGTTCTTCTTCTCGCAGAAGTCACCGATGGTGAACTGGCAATCGACGCAACCGCCAAGGCCGTGACCGCGGCCAAGGCCCTGGGCGACGTGACCGTTCTGTGCGCGGGCGCCTCTGCGGCTGCCGCAGGCGACGCCGCCGCCAAGATCGACGGTGTGGCCAAGGTTCTGGTCGCCGAAGACGCATCGCTGGGTCACCGTCTGGCCGAACCGACCGCCGCGCTGATCGCGTCGCTGGCCGGGGACTATGAACATATCACCGCCCCGGCCACCACGGACGCCAAAAACGTCATGCCGCGCGTTGCCGCGTTGCTGGACGTGATGGTCCTGTCGGATGTGTCCGGCGTTGTCGATGGCAACACGTTCGAGCGCCCGATCTATGCCGGGAACGCCATTCAGACCGTCAAATCGTCGGATGCGAAAAAGGTCATCACCTTCCGCACCTCGACGTTTGATGCCGCTGGCGAAGGCGGGTCTGCCTCGGTCGAATCCATTGGCGCCGCGGATAACCCCGGCCTGTCCGAATGGGTCGAAGACAAGGTTGCCGCATCGGATCGTCCCGAACTGACATCGGCCGGTGTGGTCGTGTCCGGCGGGCGCGGCGTTGGGTCCGAAGAGAACTTTGCCCTGATCGAGAAACTGGCCGACAAGCTGGGCGCCGCCGTTGGCGCGTCGCGCGCCGCCGTCGACTCGGGCTTTGCCCCGAACGACTGGCAGGTGGGTCAGACCGGCAAGGTGGTCGCCCCCGATCTCTATGTCGCGGTTGGCATCTCGGGTGCGATCCAGCACTTGGCCGGCATGAAGGACTCGAAAATCATCGTCGCGATCAACAAGGACGAAGAGGCGCCGATCTTCCAGGTTGCGGATTACGGTCTGGTTGCAGACCTGTTCGACGCCGTTCCCGAATTGGTCGAAAAGCTGTAAACGCAGCGGCAAGTCCGAAAAAGCAAAAGGCCCGCCAACCGGCGGGCCTTTTCGCGTTCAAAGGGGCATCTTGTCCAACAGCGCCTCGGCAATTCTGGCGTGGGTCGCCGGGCCGATCATATGCGCCGCCGCCGGGGCCTGCAGCGGGCCAAAGACCATGCCATCGACCTCGCCCGCATGTTCGGCCATTGCGACCTCGACTTCGACCAGATCGCGCACGTCATCGGCCAGCTGGTCCAGCATCGCCCGTGTCACCAATGCCGGCTTTGCCCCCAGCCCGCTGGCCGGGTCCTGCCCCGGTTCATCCTCGTAGCGGAGCCATAACAGCATCGGCTTTCGCTTGAGCCGGGCCAGCAACACCCGCATCCGCGCCACCCATCTGGCCTGCAATTCGTCCCGCACCATTGCAAACCTCTCGGGCGAGATGCGCCAGAGCGTTCGCAACAGGTGTTTGTTGAAATTGAACTCGGTAAAATCGACCTCACCAAACACCCGGTTCAGCACGGCGGATGGCTCAATAAACCTGTCGTTGCGCCGTGGGTGTACGCGATAGAACCGGTTCGTCAGGTTCTGGGCGCCCATCACCTGCACCACCGCCATCTCGGCCCCCGAGGCAACCTGCATCACGTCTCGGTCGTGCAGAAAGGTATCGAGCCCCGCATCCCCGCACCCCAGATTGACACAAGGTGTTCCCACCGTCTGTTCCACCAGCCGCGCAAAGGGCGCCGCCACGAATTTCCCGAATGTCTCGCTCCCGCCCAGAAAGGCGACATAGGGCGCGTTCAGGTCGCGGGGCGGCCCGCGGAACAGCAATCTGGAATTTCCATATTTACACAGCTCTTCGTCAAGCGCATTGGCGCCCGGTAATTCGAAACTCATTTCACCCACCAATTTTCTTTTCACCCATGGTCAGATTCGGCTCAAAGGCATTGCCAAAATGCTAATGGGCGCATTTGCGGCAAATTGATCGTTACTCCGGCCCTTGTCCCCGCCCCGATTGGGCCGATAAGGTCCCGTAACAGCGGTGAAAGGCAGGGCCATGGCAATTCAATCAATCGGGGTGATCGGCGCGGGTCAGATGGGCAACGGAATTGCCCATGTGATGGCATTGGCCGAATATGACGTGGTGATGACCGACATCAGCCAGGACGCGCTGGACAACGCGATTACCCAGATCGGGGAAAACCTTGCCCGGCAGGTGTCGCGCGGCAAGATCGAAGAAAAGGCCATGACCGATGCGATGGCCCGGATCACCACCACCCTGAACCTGCCCGACATTGGCGCCACCGATCTGGTGATCGAGGCCGCCACCGAACGCGAAAGCGTGAAACAGGCAATTTTCGAGGATCTTCAGCCGCATCTGAAACCGGACACGATCCTGACCTCGAATACCTCGTCGATTTCGATCACCCGGCTGGCCAGCCGCACGGACAGGCCCGAACGCTTCATGGGGTTCCATTTCATGAACCCGGTTCCGGTGATGCAGCTGGTCGAACTGATCCGGGGCATCGCCACGGATGAACCCACCTACAAGGCCTGTCTCGAGGTCGTTGAACGGCTTGGCAAAACCGCAGCAAGTGCCGAAGATTTCCCCGGCTTCATCGTCAACCGCATCCTGATGCCGATGATCAACGAGGCCGTCTATACGCTATACGAGGGCGTCGGAAACGTGAAATCCATCGATGAATCGATGAAGCTGGGTGCCAATCACCCAATGGGGCCGCTGGAACTGGCCGATTTCATCGGGCTCGACACCTGCCTTGCCATCATGAACGTGCTGCACGACGGGCTGGCCGACACCAAATACCGCCCCTGCCCGCTGTTGACGAAATACGTCGAGGCCGGATGGCTGGGCCGCAAGACGCAGCGCGGGTTCTATGACTATCGCGGAGAGGTCATCGTTCCGACCCGGTAGCAGGGCGCGATCAGTTCAGGAATTCAGGTTCAGCGTATGTTCCCGCAACCATGCCATGAAGCCGCGCGGGTCGGTTTCCAGCGGGGCCATCTGATCATCGGTAAGCGGCGCGCCCACGATAGGAGCCTGCGGTTTCTTGCAGGACCGCACGATTTCATGCAGCAACAGGCCCTGCCGCAAAATCGGTGAAATCCGGTTGGCGATCTGATAGGCCCGCGAGTTGCACCCGGGGAAGTAGATCGGCACCACGCGCGCGCCCGACCGGCGGATCATCTTGGCGGTGAACACGTTCCATTCCCGCTCCATCGCGGGACCGAACCAGTTGTCCGACGACATCACCACGCCTGACGGAAACAGGGCCACAACACCGCCTTGGCCCAGATGCTCCATCGCATTGGCACGCATTTCGACCATCTTGCGTTGCGCTTCGGGGTCGTGCGGGAACGGCACCGGGATCATGAAACTGGTCGCGGCCTCGTCAAGGCCGGTCAGAACCGAGCGGGTCAGAATGCGATAATCCTGGCGGACACGACCGATCAGGTCGGCCAGGATCATACCATCGACCATCCCGTGCGGGTGGTTTGCCACCACCACGACGGGCCCGCCATCGGGAATATTCGACAGTTGTTCCTCGGGGGTCAAAAGATCGATCCCCATGATATCCAGCGCCCCGCGCCAGAATTTCTGGCCGCGATATTCGGCATTCTGCCTTTCGAATTTCGATACCATCCGCAGAATGGTCAGCTTGCCGGTGAACCATTCGATCGTGCGGATCGCAAGCGAGGTCCAGCGATCATCAAAGGAATTGGCATAGGTCAGCGTGCGCCGGTCATAGACCTCGCCCTCTTGCGCTTGGCCAACTCGGGGCTCGATGCCCTCGCTGTTGTTATGAGCGGTTTCAACCAATTTGTTCTTCCCGTCCATCCAACCGACTTCGCGGGGGGCGGCTCAGAAGGCCTCACCGAATTTGTCAGCTACCAGCGCTTCTATTGCTCCCGCCAATGCCTCAGCATCCGGCCCCGAAGTTTCAACGTCAATAGTCGTTCCCTTCGAGGCTGCCAACATCAAAAGCCCCATAATGCTATCGCCCGACGCAGACAAGCCGTCGCGCGACACCTCGGCCTGGGCGTCGAACCCTTCGACAACTTCGACAAGTTTTGCCGAGGCGCGGGCATGCAGCCCCTTTTCGTTCACGATTTTCAAGGTCATCTGTGTCATTCGGCAGTGGCCTCTATTCGGAGCTTATATTTTGCGTGTTAATGTATTTCTTGCCTGCGTCCATGGCGATGCGCACCGCCTCTGACACCGGCAAATGGCGGCTTTTGGCCAGCTTGATCAGCATCGGCAGGTTCGCGCCATACAGGATACGCCGGTCTTCCGGCTGACAGGCCATGAGGCTCAGATTCGAAGGGGAGCCGCCAAACAGGTCGGTCACAAGGATAACACCGTCGCCCGCGTCAACCGAATCCGCCGCGGCGCATATTTCCTGCTGCTTTGCGGTGCGATCATGATCTGCCTCAATGGCGACCGCCACCATGCCGGGCTGTTTCCCGACGACATGCTCAATGGCGGCCAGGTATTCCTTGGCCAAACCACCATGCGCCACGATCACAATTCCGATCAAATCGGCCTCTCATCCGTCGTCCGGCCCTCAAGCTCGCGATGTCTAATTGACACCTGCTGACCATCTTCCGCAAGGGCCTTGGCCAGACTTTCCGCAAAGGCAACCGACCGGTGTTGCCCTCCGGTACACCCAAAGGCGATGGACAGATGCGATTTGCCCTCTTCCACATAGGCCGGCAACAGCATCCGGGTCAGGTCGAGAACGCGGTCAAAGAACGGTGCGAACCGGGGGTCATCGGCGACATACCGGGCGACCTCGACGCTGCGCCCGTCCAGCGCGCGCAAGGTCGGCTCCCAATACGGGTTTTTCAGGAACCGGCAGTCGAACACCATGTCGATGGCACGCGGAAGGCCCCGCTTGTAGGAAAACGAATGCACCGAAACGGCGAGCGGGCGCTGACGGTCCGGCGCGAACCAGCCTTCGATTTCGGCGCGCAACTGGTGTACGTTCAATTCGGATGTATCGACCAGCGTGTCGGCCCGGTCGCGGATCGGCGCCAACAGGTCCAGTTCCCGCGCCACACCGATTTCAGGACTTTCTGCAGGGGCCATCGGATGCCGGCGGCGGGTCTCGGAAAACCGGCGCAACAGGACATCGCTGCGGCAATCCAGATACAGAACCGTGAGGTCGGTATCGCCGCGCGCAGCCAGTTCGTCGATCAGGTGCAGCAAGGCAGCAGTCGAAAAATCACGGTTTCGCGTATCAATGCCCAGCGCCATCGGTGTATCCGGCCCCGGCCCTTCCAACAGACGCGGGATCAGTTGCAGCGGCAGATTGTCGATCGCCTCATACCCGGCATCCTCAAGAACCCGGATCGCAGTGGTCCGCCCGGCCCCCGAGGGACCAGTCACAAGGACCAGTTTTTTCTGTGCCGGGTTTGGCAATGTCATACGTCCGTTCGAAGCCCCGATTTCAAGTATTGCACAAGAGCTGCTGCAAAATGTGGGTATGGCGCGCGCGCAAGCAAGGGCACAGATTGACCCAGCACCACGGTTTCGCACATTTCCGGCAGACGTTCCGCTTCGGTCTGGTCCAGATCGACCACCGCACCCACCGGTGTCGGCCCGGCACTGTCGGCGGCCAGAATGCCCAGGCCCCGCGCTTCGATCATACCCTTGATGGTGTCCGGGGCGCGCGCCATCACCTGCCCGCCCTGCACAGTCAGAACAACCCGGTCATCGGCGACCAGCAGCGCGCCATGCGCCATCAGTTCCAGCGCCAGCGCGGATTTCCCGCTCCCCGACGCGCCGCGGATCAACAGCGCACGGCCGTTCAGCGCGACACAGCTGGCGTGGGCGATGTTTGCGCCCGCATCGGGCACGACAGGTCCTTTCGGAACGTCCGGCATCCGATCAGACAGGCAGACCCACGACAAACCGCGCGCCCAGCGGGTCGGACGTGATGTCGGCCTCGGTCGGGCGGATGTTTTCGGCCCAGATCACCCCGCCATGTGCCTCGACGATCTGTTTCGAAATCGCCAGTCCCAGACCCGAGTTATTGCCGAAATGCTCTTCGGGGCGCTGCGAATAGAAGCGTTTGAAAATCTTGCTGAGGGCCTGATCGGGAATGCCGGGGCCGGTATCCTCGACCACGACCAGAACCCGATTTTCACGCTTGCGGGCCCAGACCCGGATTGCATCGCCGTCTTCGCAAAAGGAAATCGCGTTGGTGATCAGGTTCACGAACACCTGCGCAAGACGCGCCTCAAGCCCCTGGATCAGGATCGGCGTTGAGGGCAGATCGGTGATATAGTCGATCCCCTTGGCCTTGGCATCCTCGCCCAGATACTGGTTCAGGTTGTTCAGCATGGCCAGCAGGTCGAACTGTTCTTCCTCTTCCTTGACCAGTTCGGCATCCAGACGCGACGCGTTGGAAATGTCGCTGACCAGACGGTCCAGACGGCGCACATCATGTTCGATGACGTCGAGAAGGCGATCGCGCTGATCGTCGCGCTTGACCATCCGCAAGGTGCCGACGGCGGATTGCAGGCTGGCCAGCGGGTTTTTGATTTCATGCGCCACATCGGCGGCAAACTGTTCGTTTCCGTCAATCCGGTTGTAGAGCGCGGACACCATGCCACGCAGCGCCCGCGACAGCCGCCCGATCTCGTCCGGGCGCGCGCTGAGGTCGGGTATGCGGATACGCCCCGGATTGACCCGCCGCGCATCGCGGTCGCGGCCCAGTTCCGCCGCCTCGGCCAAATCGGCCAGCGGATTGGCGATGGTCGAGGCCAGAACAAGGCTCAGACCGATGGACACCAGAATGGCGACCACGAAAATTTGCAGGACACGCTCGCGTTCGCCACGCACCAGCGCGTCGATCTCCCCGGACGGGCTGGCCACGGCCACCATGCCGATCCCCCTGTCCCCCATCATGATCGGCGCGGTTGCTGACAGAACGGTGCCGCCGGCCGTATCCAGGCTGGTTTCAACTTGCGACCCCTGCGCGATTGTCCCCGGGATCAGCTCGCGCAGCTGTTCTTCCAATGTCAGGTTCCGGTCGCGGCCCCCAAAGGCAAGGACTGACGCCACGCCGTTCCACACCTTGGTCAACCCGTCGCTGATCAGGGTGCGCCCGCCCCGTTCAGGGTCAAGCGCGCTCAGCTTGTCGCTTTGACCGCTGCCCTTGGTCTTGCCGGCCAGTTCGCTGGAAATGTCGAAAACGTAGACCTCGACGCCATTGCGCAGGCTCAGATTGGCCAGCGTCGCGCCAACATCGATGCTTGCCGCTTCGAGAAGGTCGATCGGCCCTTCGGACGGCAACTGGGCCTCGAACACGTTGGCGATCAGTTCCGTTTCACCGACCAGCGCGTTGGCCCGCTGCAAAACAAGGCTTTCGCGGGTGCCGTTCAGATACAGGATGCCAGCGACCAGAATGTTCAGCGCGATTAGGTTGAACATGATGATCTTGCGGGTCAGCGGCGACCCTTTAAGCGAGAAGAAATTGCGCCGGGCCCGTTTGACCTGCAGCTCTTCGGCCACGGTGCTTTCCGGGGCGACCCAATCGTCGCCCAGCACAACATCGCCACTGCGATGAGTCGGAGTGGAGCCCGTGTCTCGCACAAACGTCCTTTCGGCGATGCTCATCCGAGCAGTCTATTCTTCGTTATATCTGTACCCGATCCCGTACAGTGTCTCAATCGCCGAGAAGTCATCGTCAGCGCTGCGCATTTTCTTGCGAAGACGCTTGATGTGGCTGTCGATCGTGCGGTCATCAACATAGACCTGATCGTCATAGGCCACATCCATCAGCTGATCGCGGCTTTTGACAAAGCCGGGGCGCTGCGCAAGCGCCTGAAGCAGCAGGAACTCGGTCACGGTCAGAGAGACGTCATTGCCTTTCCAGCTGACCGAATGGCGCAGCGGGTCCATCCGCAGATGGCCGCGTTCCATCACCTTGGTCTCGGGGCCGGTTCCGGCGGCGTCGCCATCCATGGCCTCTTGACGGCGCAGCAATGCGCGGATGCGTTCGACCAGAAGTCGCTGGGAAAACGGTTTCTTGACGTAGTCATCGGCCCCCATGCGCAGGCCAAGAACCTCGTCGATTTCGTCGTCCTTGGACGTCAGAAAGATCACCGGCATTTGGGTTTTCTGGCGCAAGCGTTGCAGCAGGTCCATCCCGTCCATGCGCGGCATCTTGATATCCAGGACAGCCATGTCGGGCAGTTTCTTGTTGAAGGCGTCCAACGCGGCTTGCCCGTCATTGTAGGTTTCGACCTCGAAACCCTCGGCCTCCAGCGTCATAGACACCGAAGTCAGGATATTCCTGTCGTCGTCCACCAATGCGATTTTTGACATTTAAAATGCCCCTATGATGCTCGTTTATCGTAGATTTTTCATTATTCATCGCTTCTTTGGCGTTTCGAATCAATCCTTAACTGCGAATCACCCGCCGGATCGGCGTGGATTGGACAAAAAAACTGTTGGCATAGGAGGAATTGTATCCCTCGGGCCACGATACCTGTTCGTTTGTTATTGCATGGTTGCGCTAAACATCGCCGTGGTGGCGCTAACTGCGCCAAAGCGTCCTGTTCATGCTGCAAACCAGCGTGATAAGACGCGAAACATCGGCGCCTCCGCCGGTATCAAAGACAACAGCCAGCGCCGGCACAGGAGAATACAAGCATGACATCTGGACGGGTTAACCCGCAGTTCCGCCTCGAAGATCAGGGTATCGAGGGTCTGGGCAATGTCTATTACAACCTTATCGAACCCGCGCTGGTCGAAGCCGCACTGAAGCGCGGCGAAGGCACGCTTGGCAAAGGCGGCGCATTCCTCGTGACCACCGGGAAATTCACCGGCCGCTCGCCCATGGACAAGCATGTCGTGAAAACCGACAGCGTCGCGGACAAGATCTGGTGGGAAAACAACGCCGAAATGTCGCCCGAAGGCTTTGACGCCCTCTATGAGGACATGCTCGAGCATATGAAGGGCCGCGACTTTTACGTGCAGGACCTCGTTGGCGGTGCCGACCCGGCCTATTCCATCGATGTGCGCATGGTGACCGAACTGGCCTGGCACGGCCTGTTCATCCGCCACATGCTCCGCCGTCCCGACCGCGAGGCGCTGGACGAATTCACCGCCGATTACACCGTCATCAACTGCCCTAGCTTCCAGGCTGACCCGGCCAAGCACAACTGCCGCAGCGAAACGGTCATCGCGATGAACTTTGACCGCAAGATGATCCTGATCGGCGGCACCGAATACGCGGGCGAGAACAAGAAATCGGTCTTCTCCCTGCTGAACTATCTGCTGCCTGAAAAAGGCATCATGCCAATGCACTGTTCGGCCAACCACGCCAATGGCAATCCGGTGGATACGGCCGTGTTCTTTGGTCTGTCGGGCACCGGCAAGACGACCCTGTCGGCCGATCCGGCCCGCACGCTGATCGGCGACGACGAACATGGCTGGTCTGATCGCGGCACCTTCAACTTCGAAGGCGGATGCTATGCCAAGACCATCTCGCTCAGCCCCGAGGCCGAGCCGGAAATCTACGCCACCACCTCCAAGTTCGGCACCGTTATCGAAAACATGATCTTCGACCCGGAAACCTTTGAGCTGGATTTCGAGGATGACAGCCTGACCGCCAACATGCGGTGCGCCTATCCTCTGGAATACATCTCGAACGCGTCCGAAACCGCGCTGGGCGGCCACCCCAAGAACATCATCATGCTGACCTGCGATGCGTTTGGCGTTCTGCCTCCCATTGCGCGGCTGACCCCGGCGCAGGCGATGTATCACTTCCTGTCGGGCTTTACCTCCAAGGTGGCCGGAACCGAGCGTGGCGTGACCGAGCCCGAGCCGACATTCTCGACCTGCTTTGGTGCGCCTTTCATGCCGCGCCGCCCCGAGGTGTACGGCAACCTGCTGCGCGAAAAGATCGCCCAGCACGGCGCGACCTGCTGGCTGGTCAACACCGGCTGGACCGGCGGCGCCTATGGCACCGGCAACCGCATGCCGATCAAGGCAACGCGCGCCCTGCTGACCGCCGCATTGGACGGCACTCTAGCCGAGGCCGAATTCCGCAAGGATCCGAACTTTGGCTTTGATGTTCCGGTTGATGTGCCCGGTGTTGCGCAGGTCCTGCTGGATCCGCGCCGCACATGGGATGATAAGGCCGCCTATGACGCGCAGGCCGCCAAACTGGTCCAAATGTTCGCCGACAACTTTGAACAGTATGTTCCCTACATCGACGATGACGTCAAAGCGGCCGCAATCGGCTGATCGCATTCAGGCGGGGCGCAGGAAACTGCGCCCCGTTCTTCTCAGGCCAGCAGGCCCCGCCGCACCAGATTGAGCCCGGCAAACAGCAGCACGAACAATGTCGCCTTGCGAAAGGTCACCTGATCGATCCGGCTGCGCAACCGCCCCCCGACCAACATCCCCAGAACCGCCGGTATGACCAGCGCCACGGAAAACGGCAGGGTTTCCGCCCGCATGACCCCCGATGCCGTATGCGCCGCCAGAAGCGCAATCGCCCCCATCCCGTAAATCACGCCCTGCACGCGGATCTGTTCATCCTTGGGCGTGTCCAGCGCGGTCAGGTACAACACCGTTGGCGGCCCCCACACGCCTGACATGCCCCCGATAAACCCGGCAAAGGCGCCAATCGCGGCCTCGATCCGGGCACTGGGTTCGGCCAGCCGCAACCGCACACCGAAGAGCTGGATCAACGCGAAGAAGGTCACCGGAATGCCCAGCATCAACAAAAGGGTGGCTGGCGACAGAATCCGGACTAACTGCGCACTGGACAACAGAAAGACCAGCCCGACCGCCATGAAGACCCGGAACCGCCGTACCGATTGCATCGCCGCGCCGACCCCCTGTTGCAGGGCCTGGAAACCGTTGGTGACGACCGTCGGCAGGATCAGACCCGCCAGTGCGATTTCGGGCGACAGGAAAAACCCGAGACCGGAAATCAGAACCATCGGCATGGCGAATCCGACCATGCCTTTGACCATGCCCGCGACAGTGGCGATGCCAAAGGCCATCGCCCATTCAGCCGGGGGCAACAGGGAAAACAAACTGCTCATTCCCTACTCATATCACCCGTGCCGAATGCTGCATCGCAAAAATTTCCGCGCAATTAATGAACAGAACACGCCACTTTGACGTATTTTTGTTGCGCTGCACCTGCGAAATGATTAGGACCAAGCAACACAAAACAGGAGCCGATTCATGCCCCATGATGGACAGGAACTGCCGATGACGACTGCTACGATTTTGCCCGATCTTCTGACCCTGACAGGTGCCGCCATGGCCCCGGTCGAGGCTGTATTCGAAACAGCCCGCGAGAGGGTGCGCGGGCTGGTCACCGAAAACGGCCGCGTCTCTGCGGGGCTGATCGAGGCAGAGCAAAGCGCGGCACATGGCCTGTCCTGGCTTGCGACCTATGTTGAAAGCCTGCGCCAGATGCAGAATTGGGCCGAAAAGCTGAACGAGCAGGGCAAATTCGGTGAAATCGAACAGCTGATCCACCAGATCGCGTTCGGCGAATACCTGTGGCAGATCTACGGCGGCATCCCGATGAGCCAGGGCGAAATCCTGCGCCTACAGGACATCGGCCTGTCGCAGGACGACATGCGCGCGCTGATGGTACCCGCCGTCATGACCCTGACCCAGGCCGGCAACACCCAGGCGGCCCGCACCCGTCTGGTCGAACTGATGCAGGAACAGGCGGCCAACATCACCTTCGGCGCCTCCGGCCTCGACGAAGAGCTTGAGATGATCCGCGAACAGTTCCGCCGCTACGTGGTGGACAAGATTGAACCGCATGCGCACGACTGGCACCTCAAGGACGAACTGATCCCGATGGAGGTCATCGAGGAGTTGGCCGAAATGGGCGTGTTCGGCCTGACCATCCCCGAAAACCTTGGCGGCTTTGGCCTGAGCAAAGGGTCCATGGTTGTCGTGTCCGAGGAACTGTCGCGCGGGTACATCGGTGTCGGTTCGCTGGGCACACGCTCGGAAATCGCGGCGGAACTGATCCTGTGCGGCGGAACGGATGAGCAGAAATCCAACTGGCTGCCGAAAATCGCCAGCGGTGAAATCCTGCCCACGGCCGTCTTTACCGAACCGAACACCGGATCGGACTTGGGCAGCTTGCGTACCCGCGCGGTCAACGACGGCGATGATTACCGCGTGACCGGCAACAAGACGTGGATCACCCACGCCGCCCGGACCCATGTGATGACCCTGCTGGCCCGGACCGATCCGAACACGACAGACCACCGTGGCCTGTCCATGTTCCTGGCCGAAAAGACCCCCGGCACCGATGAGCACCCCTTCCCGACCGAAGGCATGACCGGCGGCGAGATCGAGGTTCTGGGCTATCGCGGCATGAAGGAATACGAACTCGGCTTCGACAACTTCCACGTCAAAGGTGAAAACCTGCTGGGCGGGGAAGAGGGCAAAGGCTTTAAACAGCTGATGGAAACCTTTGAATCGGCCCGCATCCAGACCGCCGCCCGCGCCATCGGCGTGGCGCAATCGGCGCTGGATATCGCGATGCAATACGCCATCGACCGCAAACAGTTCGGCAAATCGCTGATCAACTTCCCCCGCGTGTCTGGCAAACTGGCCATGATGGCCGTGGAAATCATGATCGCGCGTCAGCTGACCTATTTCAGCGCCGTGGAAAAGGACGAAGGCCGCCGATGCGACCTTGAGGCGGGCATGGCCAAGCTGCTCGGTGCGCGTGTTGCCTGGGCTGCGGCGGACAACGGTCTGCAAATCCACGGGGGCAACGGCTTTGCGCTCGAATACAAAATCTCGCGTGTGTTGTGCGATGCCCGGATCCTCAACATCTTTGAAGGGGCCGCCGAAATTCAGGCTCAGGTCATCGCGCGCCGCCTTCTGGCCTGATCGCGACCGACACTTCGAAATGCAGATGGGGCGCGGGACAAACCGCGCCCTTATTCGTTAGCGCGGGGTCGGGATGCTGCGCAGACCTGACCCGTGATCAGTCGATGAACCGGCAGGGCCGCGTCGGCAGCCCCTTGTCGATTTGCCTCTGCAGATAGACCCTGCAGTTTGCCATCGCACGGGCACGGGCGCCAAACGGCGTGCTGAACGCCCAGGCCGATCCCCAGGCACCTGATTCCGAAGACGCAAAGGCGTGAAATCCGGGGTAGGTCAAATGCTCGGCATATCCTTGCTGCGCCGATTGCGACAGGATCATCCCGCCCCGCTCGACCGGATCGTTGGGCAGCACGACAGCAATCACGCGACACACCTCACCAAGTTTGGCACAGCGGAACAATGCCACCTCTTCGGCCATCTCGCGGCTGTTGTAACCGGTGGAATATCCATATGCTCCGCTTTCGCTCGCGGCGAAGGCGCCAATGTGAGTGTCAAGATTTTTGAACTCCGAATACGCCTCAGCGGCCTTTGTCCCACTGGACGGGTGCGGCCCGCCGATCTGAACCACGCGCGCCATATCCCGGGCAACGGGGGCAGGCTGATCCAGGCGATGGACGGGCGGGCCATTGACTTGCAGCGCGGTAACAAACCCCAAACCCGCGGCAACGACCATCCAGTCGAACATTCTGAGCTGTTTCAACGCGTCGATCATGCCGCTTGCATATCCTTTCAATGGGTCAATTTCTTGGCACCGCGAAGACCTGTGTTTGACTTCGCCCCCCGCTTGCCTAGCGTGGGATCATGTTGCGTAACTTTGCCATTCTGTCACTGATTTGCCTGCCCGCATGTAGATCGGACGAAACCCTGACTGGGTATGGCGCCTCGGGCGTGGTCTGGACACTGGCTGAGATGGATGGCCGGCGCTTTGCGGCCCGCGCGACGCTGCGCTTTCCCGAACCGGGGCAGATCGCTGGCAATGCGCCCTGCAACGCCTACAGCGGAAAACAGACCGCCCCCTATCCGTGGTTTCAGGCGGAAAACATCGCCGCCACGCACCGCGCCTGCCCGGATCTCGCGGCCGAAAACGCGTTCTTTTCCGCGCTTTCGGCCATGACCTTGGCCGAAGTCGGCAACGGGACACTGATCCTGAGCACCGAAACCGGGCGCGAAATGGTGTTCACAGCCGCCGAGTGAACGTATCGACGAACCGCATCCGTGCCTCGGGAACCGGCTTGTGACCCAGCGCCGGGGCCAGACGTGTTTCCAGGAAATGCCCCGTCACGCGCAGCCCCTGGGCAATCTCTTCGTCGGGTGCCGGGCCTTCGCCGCGCAGACAGGGCGGCAGGGGCAACATGCGGTCCGCCCACTCCCCGGCCCCCCGGGCCGAAACCGCCCGCCCCGATTTGGGCGAGATGTAGACCAGCCCGGCCCGCGCGCCCGTGACCGCGCAACACGACAGGTCGAGCCCGAACCCCATGTCCTCCAGCAGGGCCATCTCCCAGTTGAGATAGGCTAATGGCCAAATCTCGTCCTGGCCCAACAGGTCCAGAACCTGCTCCGTGCGCCGATAAAGGCCCTTATGCGCCTCGCGCTCGGGCAGGCAAAAGCTCAGCAAACCGGTCACCGCATTCAACCCGGCCAAGGCCATCCGCCCCGACATCGCCGCGGCCGCGCGGCTGCGCAGGGGTTCGACGTGGAAGGTTCCAATGTGATCCTCAAGGCGCGCGCGCCATTCCACATCGAGCTGCGCCCCCGGTTGCAGGATCGGCGCGATCTTGCGGCTGGTGCCGCCGCGCACCACACCCGCATGCCGACCGTGGGTGGGCGTGAATACCTCGATGATGGCGGATGTCTCGCCATGTTTGCGTACACTCAGAAGGATGCCTTTGTCGCGCCAGTCCATCGCGCCAGCCTAGTCCAGCCCCGGTTCATCCAGCAAGTGGCGCCCGTTGCGATCCTCGACCTCGATCACCCACAGGTCGGGATCAAACCCGCGCTGGCGGGAAATGGCGTCATCCACCTCGCGCTCGTCGCCGCTGGACAGTTCGATCCAGCGCCGCTCACCACTCATCAGATCAAAACTGCGCTGGAACGCGACCGCCTTGCCATCCAGCGTGTTCAGCTTGATCAGCACGGCCCCGGCGGTGTTATCGCCCCGTGCCACGACAAATGCCGGAATTTCAACCAGCCTCAGACGCGCCAGATAAGCCTGAACCCAGAACTCGGCCGTCAGCCGGCTCATGCGTTCCCGTCTTTGAAATCAAGGCCCATTTCGGAATAGCGTTCGGCCTCGTCCAGCCAGTTGGGCCGCACCTTGACCTTGAGAAAAAGATGCACCTTGCGCCCCAGGAACTCTTCCAGCTCGGCGCGTGCGGCCTGGCCAACGGCCTTGATGGTTTCACCGCGATGGCCCAGGACGATGCCCTTGTGCCCGTCGCGCACGACATAAACCACCTGATCGATCCTTGCGCTGCCGTCTTTGCGATCCTCCCAGTTTTCGGTTTCCACCGTCATCTGATAGGGCAGTTCCTGATGCAGCCGCAGCGTCAGCTTTTCGCGGGTAATTTCGGCGGCGATCATGCGCATCGGCAGGTCGGCGATCTGGTCCTCGGGGTACAGCCAGGGACCCTCGGGCAACTGACCCGCGAGCCATTCGCGCAGCGCATCGACGCCGTGCCCCTTTTCGGCGGAAATCATGAAGGTTTCGGCAAAATCATAGCGTTCATTCAGCTTTTGGGTCAGGCCCAACAGCGCCTCTGACTGAACGCGGTCGATCTTGTTGATGGCCAGGGCCACGGTTCGCCCCTGCCCGATCTCGGCCAGCCCTTCCAGAATGCGCTCGACCCCTTCGGTGATACCGCGATGCGCCTCGACCATGAGAACCACCACATCCGCATCCGCCGCCCCGCCCCAGGCGGCAGCAACCATCGCCCGGTCCAGACGGCGGCGCGGCTGGAACAGGCCCGGCGTGTCCACGAACACGATCTGCGTGTCCCCCTCGATGGCGACACCGCGAATGCGGGCGCGGGTGGTCTGGACCTTGTGGGTTACGATCGACACCTTGGCACCGACCATGCGGTTGAGCAGGGTCGATTTGCCTGCGTTCGGCTCACCAATCAGGGCAACAAATCCGGCGCGTGTCATGCGCGTTTCTCCACTTTCTGCAAAAGGGCGGCGGCGGCCGCCTGTTCCGCCTGTCGTTTCGACCCGGCGGTGGCCTGTGCCTCGGTGCCATCGGTCAGCCGCGCGGCAATCGTGAATACCGGCGCATGATCGGGGCCTTTGCGCTCAAGCTCAATATATTTCGGCGGGGTCTGCCCGCGCGCCTGCGCCCACTCCTGCAAGGCGGTCTTGGCATCGCGCGCATCCGCCTCGACCTGGGCAATGCGCGTCCCCCACAACCGCAGGATCAGATCGCGCGCCGCATCGAAACCGGCGTCCTTGTAGACGGCGGCAATCACTGCCTCGATCGCATCGCCCAGCAAGGCCTGCTTGCGCCGCCCACCCGACATCATTTCAGAGCGGCCCAGTTTCAGGACCTTTCCCAAATCGATCTCGCGGGCGACATCGGCGCAGGTTTCCTTGCGCACCAACGCGTTGAACCGCGGGGCAAGCTGGCCCTCGGTTGCGTTGGTATCCTCGTCCAGCAGGGCGGTCGCCATGACAAGCCCCAGAACCCGGTCGCCCAGAAATTCAAGCCGCTGGTTGTCGTCGCGCGTGGGCGATGACATCGACCCGTGGGTCAGGGCCCGCACCAAGAGTTCGGGCGTTTCGAATTGGTGCCCAATCCGCCCCTCAAAGGCGCGCAGATCAGCCGAAAGCTTCACTGGATCCCCTTGAAGTACCGGTCACTGCGCCATGTCCAGAAACTGAACATCGAATTGCCCGCGGACGAGAACATGATGCGATCCGCGCGCCCCACCAGATTTTCGAACGGCACATACCCGACACCGCCCGCGGTCTGCGGAACGCGGCTGTCGGTTGAATTGTCCCGGTTATCCCCCATGAAGAAATAATGCCCCTCGGGCACGATAAACACGCCGGTGTTGTCGGTGCTCTGGTCGCGGATGTTCAGGATCGCATGCTCGACACCGCCGGGCAGGGTTTCGATCTGACGCGACTTTTCGCAGATCCCGCCAATGCCCACCGGGCGGTTTTCGCAGCTGGGCAACCGGCCTTCGGGGCCTTGGGACTGCATGTCCTCCTGGAACACGCCGTCAACCTTCAGCTGCACGGGCTCATCATTGATATAAAGAACGCCCTCGCGCACCTGAACACGCTCGCCCGGAAGGCCCACCAAACGCTTGATGAAATCACTGCCCGTGACCGGGTGACGGAAGACGACGACATCGCCACGCTCGGGCTCACTGCCCAAGATGCGGTCATTGTCACCCTTCATCCAGCCGCACACATCCTCGGCGTCGATGTTGACCCCGAACCGCGGCAGCCGCACGCTGGGGCACGAGGCATAGGAATACCCATAGGCCATCTTGTTCACGAACAGGAAATCCCCGATCAGCAGAGTTTCCTTCATCGAACCCGACGGAATCCAGAACGGTTGAAAGAATATGGTGCGGAACAGACCGGCAATCAGCAGCGCATAAACCACTGTCTTGATCGTCTCGACAACAACACCTTGTTGTTTGGGTTCGCTGGCCATTACGCTCTCCGGCTTGTGGGCTGAATTCGTTGGCTACATGCGGGTGGCACCCGCCCATGTCAAGCCGTGGACGCCCCGCCGGCAAGGGGCCGCGCCTCGATCACCACCATGGCCTGGGCCCAGGGGTGGTCGTCAGTCAAGGTGACATGGATGATCGCCTCGTGCCCCGGCGGGGTCATTTCGGCCAGCCGGTCGGCGGCCCATCCCGTCACCTCCATCACCGGCTGCCCGGTGCGCAGGTTGCTGACATGCATGTCCTTCCACGCGATGCCCATCCGCAACCCGGTGCCCAGCGCCTTGGAACAGGCCTCTTTCGCGGCCCAGCGTTTGGCATAAGTGCCGGGCGTGTCCAGACGCCGCTCGGCCTTTTTCTGTTCGACATCGGTGAACACGCGGTTGCGGAACCGGTCGCCGAACCGTTCCAGCGTCCGCTCGATCCGTTCGATATTGGCCAGGTCCGTTCCGATCCCCAGGATCATTGCAGCCGCGCCGTCAGAATTTTGAAACTGGCCGTCCCGAACAATAGCCCGAACACCACCTCAAACCCGCGTTTTGCCCTGGCATAGCCGCCTGCGATGGGCGACCAGGAAAACAACAGGGCGTAGCCAAAGAAAACCACCATCGAACACCCGATCAGCGCCGCAAACAGGCCCCAGACAGCCAAAGGCACGGACCCGGTGGGAAGCGCGATCGCATAGATCGCGCCCCATGATAAAATCGCCTTGGGGTTGGTCAGATGCAAAAGCAGCCCCTTGGTGAAGAGCCGACCATGCCGGGCCGGCGGGACGCGGACTTCTCCGCCCCGCCATGCCGCACGTAGCGACCTGACCACCAGATACATCAGATAGGCCGCCCCCACGTAGCGCACCAGTTCGAACAGCCAGACATGCGCCATCATCAGCGCGGAAAACCCCAGCCCCGCGGCAATGCCCCAACTGGCCGAGCCTGCGACGATGCCGGCGGCAAGCGTCAGACCCGCAAGCCGCCCCTGCTGCATCGAGGTGCCCGAAATGGCCAGTGTTGCCGGTCCGGGGCTGCCACCGGCAACCATCCAGCCGATCAGGACGGCGTATAGGGGAACCAGCATCGGATCGCTCATTTGATGGCCTGTTTGTCCAGCAATTTGCGTTGATTTCCAAACCCCATCATGAGGAAAAACCGGTTCACAAAAAACGTCAGCGCCATCAGGAATACGAAAATTGCCGCCAGCAGCGCGATGGACACCTGCTCCAATATCCCCGAGATATCGAGGCTCAGCATCACCAATGCAAAAACCACGGCATTGATGCCAATGGCCACCAAAGTCATTTTTCCCGCCGCCCGCCATGCGTCCGCCTTGGAAAACTCCTTCACTCCGTCATTGGCCAGTTTCTGACCTTCTCGCAAGGCGGCGGCCATTGCTGGAAAGACAATCGAAAGACCCGTTGGCAGGGTATAATTCAGCGTGAAAAACAGGATCTGGTTCAGCACGATGAGACCCACCAGCGCCGCCACATATGTGACGGCGTAGCGTTTCAAATTTGCCGCCCCGCTCATTTGCGCGCCTCGTCCATCAGACGGCGCATTTCCTGAATGGCCGGCACCAGCCCGCGAAAGATCGCCTCACCAATCAGGAAATGGCCGATGTTCAATTCGCGCACTTCGGGGAATGCGGCGATGGGCTGAACCGTGTCATAGGTCAGACCGTGACCCGCGTGCACCTCAAGCCCAAGGGAATGAGCAAAGGCCGACATCTCGCGGAGCGCCTCAAGTTCGGCGTCACGTTCTTCGAACCGGCCCTCGGCATGAGCATCGCAATAGGCCCCGGTGTGCAATTCAATCACCTCGGCCCCGATGCGATGCGCCGCCTCGATCTGGCGCTGATCGGCGGCGATAAAGATCGACACCCGGCACCCGGCATCGCGCAAGGGCGCGATGAAATGCGCCAGCTTGTTTTCCTCGCGCGCAACCTCAAGCCCGCCTTCGGTTGTGCGTTCCTCGCGCTTTTCGGGCACGATGCACACCGCATGGGGTTTGTGACGCAGAGCGATCTTTTGCATCTCGTCGGTGGCCGCCATTTCGAAATTCAGCGGAATGGACAGCACCTCCATCAACCCGTCGATATCGGCATCGCTGATATGGCGGCGGTCTTCGCGCAGATGCGCGGTGATCCCGTCGGCCCCGGCCTCTTCGGCCAGCTTTGCCGCGCGCAACGGATCGGGATAGGCCCCGCCCCGCGCATTCCGCACTGTGGCGACATGGTCGATGTTCACGCCAAGGCGCAAAGCACGATCAGACATTTTCGATGTTCCTTTTAACGTCTTGCCAGCGGAACTTAGTCCGCATTTTGTCCGACGTCAGCCTGTGCCGCTGCTTTTTTCTTGATCGCCTCGAATTTCGCCTTGATCGAGGCGCGTCGACGATGCTGATAGGCCCGGATCAACGGCACGCTCAGCACATAGGCAATCGTTCCGGCAATCGCCCCCGGAATGAGCCCGCCGATCAGATAAGGAAAGAACACCTCGTCATAAAAAACGCTGAGCCCGGTCCAGTCCGCGGCGCCGTCGGTAAACAGGGCAAACAGATTATCCTTGAGATCGTCCGCCGCATCAACAAACTTGCCCCCAAAAGACCGGTGTTCCCCTTCATTGAATTCCGTCCCCGCCAGCCAGTGACCGGTTTTCAGGGAAATCAGGCCAATCGGCACATAGGTCAGCGGATTACCGAAGAACGTCGCCATCAAGGCCGCCAGGATATTCCCGTGCATCACCCGCGAGATCAGAAAGGCGACGACGAAATGCAATCCGTAAAATGGCGTGAACGTGGTGAACACCCCGGCCCAGATGCCCCGCGCGATGCGTTCAGGTGTATCCGGCAGGCGCCTTACCCGATGCTTGACGTAAAGGAATGCCCGCGTCCAGCCGCCCCGAGGATACAGAAAATCCGCAATCGCGCGCAGCATTGGGCGTCGGTCACGGCGTCTGAATACCAAGGGAACGTCCTTTTTGGTCCCGGGTTACGAATTATCCGGCCCGTACATTTTGGTGGGCCACCTCGCGGCAACGATCAACCGCTGCGACATCGCTATCCGCTTCAAGTGTCAGCATTAAGGAATGAAGTTGTTCAACATCTCTCAATTCCACATTTATCATCAACCGATAAAAGTCCGGCTTGCGGTCAACGAACTCAAGATTTGAGATATTGGCCTTCTTCTCGCCAATCAATGTGCAAATACGTCCCAGTACGCCCGCGTCATTGCCGATCGTCATGTCAAGCGTGACCCCATAGGCGGCCGGGTGCGTGCCGCTGTGCCAATGCAGATCGATCCAGCGGTCAGGCTGATCCTCGTATTCGCTCAGCTTGTCGCAATCGATGGCGTGCACCACCACGCCCTTGCCGCGAAACGTGATCCCGACGATCCGCTCCCCCGGGAGCGGTTCGCAACAGGGTGCACGCTCAAAGGACTGGCCGGCTTCAAGGCCGATGACCGCACGCCGCATCGGGATCTGATCGCCCTTTTCGGGGGCCAGTTCAGGATAGACCGCCTGAACCACGTCATGCCCCGTCAATTCGGCACTGCCCAACCTAGCCAGCAACTCTTCGCGTCCGGACAGGCGCAGATGCTTGGATGCGGTATCCAAGACCTTGTCGGTCACCTTGCGGCCCACATGTTCAAACGCGGCCCGGGCCAGTTCCTGTCCCAGCTTGATGAATCGCTCGCGGTCAACTTCGCGCAGGGCGCGGCGGATCGCGGTGCGCGCCTTGCCGGTCGTCGCAATCTCAAGCCATGTCACCTGCGGGGTCTGTCCTTCGGCGGTGATGATCTCGACCGACTGGCCGTTTTTCAACCGTGTCCACAGCGGCACACGGATACCATCGACCTTGGCGCCCACGCAGGCGCCCCCGATCCGGGTGTGGATCGCATAGGCGTAATCAATCGGCGTCGCCCCGCGCGGCAGTTTCACGACATCGCCCTTGGGCGTGAAGCAGAACACCTGGTCCGAATACATCTCAAGCTTGACCGCTTCGAGGAAATCCTCGTGATCCTCTTCGGCATCGAACTGTTCGGTCAGCGACGAAATCCACTTGGCCGGGTCCACCGCAAACGGGTTTTCCGTGCGCACACCGTCGCGATAGGACCAATGCGCCGCAACGCCGGTTTCGGCCACGTCATGCATCTGGCGGGTGCGGATCTGTACCTCGACCCGTTTGCCATCGCGCCCCGACACGGTGGTATGGATCGACCGATACCCGTTGGTTTTCGGCTGGCTGATATAGTCTTTGAAACGCCCCGGCACCGCGCGCCAGCGCTGGTGGATCGCCCCCAGCGCACGATAGGAATCCTCTTCGCTTTCGGTGATGATGCGGAACCCGTAAATGTCGGACAGGCGGGAGAACCCCTGATCCTTTTCCTGCATCTTGCGCCAGATCGAATAGGGTTTCTTGGCGCGGCCGAATACCTCGGCCTCAATCCCGGCCTTTTCCAGTTCGTGACGCATATCCCCGGTGATCCGCGGGATCACATCGCCAGATTCCCGCTGCAGCGTGATGAACCGCCGGATGATCGATTGCCGCCCCTCGGGGTTCAGCACCCGGAACGACAGGTCCTCAAGCTCTTCGCGCATCCACTGCATGCCCATGCGCCCGGCCAGCGGGGCATAGATATCCATGGTTTCACGCGCCTTCTGCACCTGTTTTTCGCTGCGCATGGATTTGATCGTGCGCATGTTGTGCAACCGGTCGGCCAGCTTGACCAGAATGACGCGCAGGTCCTTGGACATGGCCATGAACAGCTTGCGGAAATTTTCGGCCTGCTTGGTCTCGACGCTGGACAGCTGCAGGTTGGTCAGCTTGGTCACCCCGTCGACCAGCCCGGCAACCTCGTCCCCGAATTTGGACGCGACTTCGGAATAGGACGCCTTGGTGTCCTCGATCGTGTCGTGCAGCAATGCGGTTATGATGCTCGCATCATCCAGACGCTGTTCGGTCAGGATGGCGGCAACGGCCACGGGATGCGAAAAATACGGCTCGCCAGAATGGCGAAACTGCCCTTCGTGCATCGCCCGCCCATAATCATAGGCTTCGGCAATGCGCTTGGCGTTTGTCTTGGGGTTATAGTTGCGGACCAGTTCAATCAGGTCTTCAGCAGAAATCATCCGGTCCGCACCTCAGCGTTGCGGCACGCTCAGCCCTGTCCCTGGGCCTCCATCAGCGCGCGCAGCAATTTCTCTTCGGACATGTCGTCGTCCGCCGGCTTGTCGGCCTCGGCGCCCATCAGCAGGGCCATCGAATCCTCTTCGGGTTCGTCGACCTCGATCTGGCTCTGGTTGCTTTCGATCAGACGCTCGCGCAGATCATCGGCGCGCTGGGTTTCCTCGGCAATCTCGCGCAGGGAAACGACCGGGTTCTTGTCGTTGTCGCGGTCAACGGTCAGCGCCGCACCTGCCGAAATCTCGCGCGCCCGATGGGCCGCCAGCATCACCAGTTCAAACCGGTTCGGAACCTTGTCAACACAGTCTTCAACCGTCACGCGGGCCATGGGAAGCACTCCAACTTCAGATAAATCCGTTCAGAAGGCCGTTATCTAGTCGCTAATGCCGGGATTGACAAGGTGATTCCGGGCTCAAATCGGGCGCACTGCGCTGATTTGCGCAGCCGGCAGCGCGGCCAGCATCTGCCGGACGGATGTATTCAGCACCGGATGCACCCAATCGGGCGCAACGTCCATCATCGGCACCAGCACGAACGCCCGGTCTTGGAGGCGCGGATGCGGGACAATCAGCTGATCGGGCGCAAGCCGCCCCTGATCCTCTGGCGGTAGGTTCATCCAGTATTTCTGCGTCGCCGCATCGGGCAGGACACTCCCGTTTTCCGCCACCAGATCGAGGTCCAGTGTCCGCTCGGACCAGCGACCGCGCCGCTCGCGCCCAAAGGACTGCTCAACCTGATGGAGAACCTGCAAAACGGCATTCGGGTCCCGGTCAGACCCCGCCAGAACCACCGCATTGATGAAATCGGGACCCGCGTTTTCGGGGAAGCATGGGGTCGAAAAAAACCGACTGACAGAGCGAATCACCAGCCCCTTTTCGGCCAACGCCTCAATAGCCCCGGATAAGGTTGACGCCACGGAAACCTGCCCAAAAGGCGTATTCCCGCCTACCGCGATCGTATAGAGTGACCGAAATCCGGTCAATTTTGACGCCATTACGTAAAGTCTTTACACTTGCGGTTGTTTTAAGTTCACTTATTTTATTTTCACCGTTTTGCCGACCAAAAAATACCACTCACTCACACGGAACACTCAGGCAAGACGGTATACCGGAAGGAAAAATTTATGTTTTACAAAGACGAACGGCTCGCGCTGTTCATCGATGGATCGAATCTTTATGCAGCGGCCAAGGCTCTGGGTTTTGATATCGACTATAAACTCTTGCGACAGGAATTTATGCGCCGCGGAAAAATGCTGCGCGCATTCTATTACACTGCGTTGCTCGAGAACGATGAATACTCGCCGATCCGTCCTTTGGTCGACTGGCTGCACTACAATGGATTTACCATGGTGACCAAGCCGGCCAAGGAATACACCGACAGCATGGGGCGTCGGAAGGTCAAGGGCAACATGGACATCGAATTGGCCGTGGATGCGATGGAATTGGCTCCGCGGGTCGATCACATCGTTCTCTTCTCGGGTGACGGCGATTTCCGCCCACTTGTGGAAAGCCTGCAACGGCAGGGTGTGCGCGTATCAGTTGTATCAACCATTCGCAGCCAGCCGCCGATGATCTCGGACGAATTGCGCCGTCAGGCCGACAATTTCATTGAGCTTGAAGAGCTCAGAGAAGTGATCGGACGACCGCCCCGCGAAGTTCCCGACGAAGCACGCAGCGTGGTCGCTGCCGGCGCCAAGTAATCAGGACGGGCGCCTGGGGGCGCCCGTTTGTCCTGATCCGTCACGGAACGTCGCGCTTCGCACCATTTCTGGTCGAAGAACCCGGCAAGCCGGGCGCATGTCGCGCTGTCGGCACTTTTCTCATGTCCGGACGTGATCGGGTTCTGGACCTGACCCGGTCAAAGCCTTACCTGTCACCGGGAAGGAGATGATGCCCAATGCCCAATCCGCCGCTGACCCTGTTTCTGGCCGCACCGCGCGGATTCTGCGCCGGTGTCGACCGCGCCATCAAGATCGTTGAGATGGCGTTGGAAAAATGGGGCGCGCCCGTATATGTGCGCCATGAGATCGTCCATAACAAATTTGTTGTCGACGGGCTCAAGGCCAAAGGCGCGGTATTCGTCGAAGGGCTGGAAGACTGTCCCGATGACCGCCCGGTCATCTTTTCCGCCCATGGCGTGCCCAAATCGGTCCCGGTCGAGGCATCGCGGCGTGACATGGTGTTTGTCGATGCCACCTGCCCGCTGGTCAGCAAGGTCCATATCGAGGCCCAGCGCCATGCGGAAAACGGGTTGCAGATGATCATGATCGGCCACAAGGGCCATCCCGAAACCGTCGGCACCATGGGCCAGCTCCCCGATGGCGACGTCCTGCTGGTGGAAACCGTCGATGACGTCGCAACCGTCCAGGTGCGTGATCCCGGGCGTATCGCCTTTGTCACCCAGACTACGCTCAGCGTCGATGACACCGCCGACATCGTTGCCGCGCTCAAGGCGCGCTTTCCTGCGATCGTCGGACCGCACAAGGAAGACATCTGTTACGCCACCACCAACCGGCAAGAGGCGGTCAAGGCCATCGCCCCGCGCGCCGATGCGATGCTGGTGGTGGGCGCGCCCAATTCATCGAACTCCAAACGTCTGGTCGAGGTCGCTTCGAAGGCCGGCTGCGCCTATTCGCAACTGGTGCAGCGCGCCGATGACATCGACTGGCGCGCGCTTGACGGCATCCGCACCCTTGGCGTCACCGCCGGGGCCTCGGCCCCCGAGATTCTGGTGAACGAGGTCATCGCCGCTTTTCAGGCCAGGTACGATGTGACGCTGGAAACCGTGGAAACCGCCACTGAAAACGTGGAGTTCAAGGTGCCCCGCGTCCTGCGCGAACCGGCATGAGATCGATACCCCGCGCCCCCCTTGTCCTGGGCCTGGCGGGCCTGATCCCGTTTGTCTGGGGGGCTCTGGTCTCGGGCGGGCTTGTCTGGGCGCATATGGGCACCCCCGGGCAGGACGGTTATCCGCTTATTGTTCTGTCCGACGGCCCCAAAATCCTGATTTCCTATGGCACCGTCATCCTGTCATTCATGTCCGGGGTGTTGTGGGGCTTTGCCGCACGCGGCGATCCAGGTCGCGTCTGGCCCTACCTGTTGTCTGTTCTTCCCGCGCTCTGGGCCTTTTTCAATGGCGGCTCCGTTGCCGACCAACTTGGCCATCTGACACAGGGCTTTTTGGGGCTGTTGCTGCTGGACTGGCTCTATGTCCGTCAAAGGCTGGCTCCGGATTGGTGGTTGTGGCTGCGTGTCCCGCTGACAGTCGTCGTGATCCTTTGCCTGACCGTCGGTTTGGTCACGCCATGAGCGATCCTGACACAATCCGCATCTACGATGCGCGTGCTGATGACTACGCGCGCATGACAGATGATCACAACACCCGCGACCCGCATCTGGCCGCCTTCATCGCCACCTGTCCGTCGGGCGGTCGTGTGCTTGACCTGGGCTGTGGCCCCGGCACCTCGGCGGCTGAAATGGCCAAGGCGGGATTGGTCGTCGATGCCGTTGATGCATCGGTTGAAATGGTGGCCATGGCGGCCAGACATCCGGGGGTTTCCGCGCGCCAAGCGACCTTTGATCAGATCCACGCAAGCGCAGAATACGACGGCGTCTGGGCCAACTTCAGCCTGCTGCACGCGCCGCGCGACGCCTTTCCCGGCCACCTCGCCGCGATCCATCGCGCGCTGAAACCCGGCGGGGTCTTTTACCTCGGCCTGAAACTGGGTAAGGGCGAAGCGCGCGACCAGATCGGGCGGTTTTACACCTATTACACCGAACAGCAGCTGGAGACCCTTTTGACCCGGGCCGGATTTACCATCACCAACCGCATCCACGGCGCAGGCCCCGGACTGGATGGCACCCTGTCCGACTGGATTCTGGTGGCCACCCATGCCTGATTTCTACGCCTATACAGATGGGGCCTGTTCCGGCAATCCCGGCCCCGGTGGCTGGGGTGTTCTGCTACAGGCCAAGGACGACGATACTGTCCTCAAGGAACGCGAGTTGAGCGGTGGCGAAGCCGAGACCACCAACAACCGGATGGAGCTGTTGGCGGCGATCAACGCGCTTGAGGCGCTGGGGCGCGGCACCGCGATCACGGTCATCACCGACAGCGCCTATGTGAAAAACGGGGTGACCGGCTGGATCCATGGCTGGAAGCGGAACGGCTGGAAAACAGCGGCCAGGAAACCCGTCAAGAATGTCGAACTGTGGCAGCGTCTGGACGAGGCGCAGGCGCGCCATGTGGTGACGTGGGAATGGGTCAAGGGGCACGCCGGCCACCCCGAAAACGAACGTGCCGACGAACTGGCCCGCGCCGGTATGAAACCGTTCAAGAAATGACGCGCCCGCACGCCTAGCGCTGCGTATATTTCTGATAGATCCAGATCAGCAACAAGGCCCCAAGCACCGCGCCGACCAACCCGGCCAGAGCGCCGGTGATCGTCAGAAGAACGCGCAAGACCAGCCCGCCGATCAGCGCACCGGCCACGCCGATGATGACGGTTGTCAGCACGTCAGTTTCCATCCGCATCATGCGCGTGGCAAGGAACCCTGCGGCGACCCCGACAATGATGAGCCAGACAAAATGCATGTTACCCCCTTACCTCTATTACTTGCGCCAATGGGTGGGCACGATCACCAACGCCCCGATTGACGACACGATCGCATTCATCCCCGGTGATCCAAAGCCAATTCCGAACATCAGCCGGACAAAGAAAAACAGGAATGCCCCACCGACACAGATTATGATCGACGGCAGATACCCGTTGTGCGTGAACCCTGACCGTTCGGCGATATAGCCAACGATCCCGGCAATCACGACGGTGCCCATCATCGTCAAGAACATCGCAAACTCCTAAAGCTGGGTGCCCCAGGGCACCGGCCATCCCCGCAGGAACACCTCGGCATCCTGCGCGCCTTTGCCCGCCCTTTGCAAGCGCGTCAGCGCAACGGCCCCGCTGCCGCAGGCCACGGTCAGCGCATCGTCCAGAACCTCGCCGGGGGTCCCCTGACCATCGGCCAGACGCGAGGCCAGCAGTTTCACACGTTCGCCGTTGATCTCGCACCAGGCGCCGGGAAAGGGCGACAGCCCGCGGATGTGGCGGTCTACCTCGGCGGCCGGGCGGGCCCAGTCGATCCGCGCCTCGGATTTGTCGATCTTGGCGGCATAGGTCACGCCCTCCTCGGGCTGGGACTGGGGCGTCAGATCCCCCAGTTGCGCCAGCGCCTGAACGATCAGCCGCGCCCCCATCTGCGACAGGCGGTCGTGCAATTTTTCCGTGGTGTCATCCGGCGCAATCGCCGTTTTGTCGCGCAGCAGCACGGGGCCGGTATCCAGCCCCGCCTCCATCTGCATGATGCAAACCCCCGTTTCCGCATCCCCCGCCATGATTGCGCGGTGGATGGGGGCGGCCCCGCGCCAGCGCGGCAACAGGCTGGCGTGGATGTTCAGGCACCCGTGTGTGGGCGCGTCCAGAATGGGTTGCGGCAGGATCAGCCCATAGGCCACCACCACCGCCACATCCGCGCCCAGCGCGGCAAAATCATCCTGTGCCTCGTCCGATTTCAGCGACACGGGGTGGCGCACCGGCAGGCCCAGCGCCTCGGCCCGCGCCTGAACCGGGGAGGGGCGGTCCTTTTTGCCCCGGCCCGCCGGGCGGGGAGGCTGGCAATAGACGGCGGCAATCTCGTGCCCGGCCTCGACCAGCGCATCCAGAACCGGAACCGAAAAATCCGGAGTGCCCATGAAGATGACGCGCATGTTCCTACCCCGTCACCTTGCGCGCACGGCGCAGCAGCATGTCACGTTTGACCTTGCTGAGATTGTCGAAATACATCCGCCCGTTCAGATGGTCGATCTGATGTTGCACGCTGGTGGCCTCGACCGCCACAAAGTCACGTTCGACCATGGCCCCGGTTTCATCCATATAGCGCACGGTCACTGCGCGCGGCCGCTTGATGGCGGCGGACACACCCGGCAAGTTGGGGCTCGCCTCGTGGTGCGCCCGCAATTCGACCGAGGCATGCAGGATTTCGGGATTGGCCAGACGCACGGCGCGGCCCCGTTCGCTGGAGCCGTCCACGACGGCAAGACGCAGCATCACGCCAATTTGCGGCGCCGCCAGGCCGACGCCCGGCATCGCCTCCATCGTGTCGATCATGTCATTCCAGATGGCGCGGATGTCATCGGTGATTTCGCTGACCGGTTCGGCCACGCTGCGCAGGCGTTTGTCAGGCCATGGCAGGCAACGGCGTACCGTCATTATTTCGTCCCCGAATAGGCGATTTCGGCCCTGTCACGGGCCGGACCGCTCAGATGGTCAAGCGTTACGGTGCCGTCGAGATGGTCCAGCTCATGCTGCACGCAGGCGGCGGCGAAGCCTTCGAATCTCTGGCGGGTGGTCTCGCCCTCGGGCGTGGTCCATTCCATCACCACCCAGGCGGGCCGTTCCACCGGCACGGAGATGCCCACAATCGACAGGCAGCCTTCGTCATGAATCACGGTTTCCGCAGCGCATTCGATGATGCGCGGGTTGAGATAGGCAATGGGCGTTCCGGGGCCATCCTTCCACGTGGTGTCGGTCACGAAAACACGTTTCATCACCCCCACCTGCGGACCAGCCAGCCCGCGCCCGGGGGCGGCATACATCGTTTCGAACATGTCAGCGATCAGCCCGGCCAGTGCATCCCCCGGTTCGACCGGCGGACAGGTCTGGGCCAGACGCGGATCGGGCCAGGCAAGGATCGGTAAAACCGCCACTTAGGCCCGCGCCATTTCGCGTTTGAGTTTCTGCATCTTGCGGGTGATCATCTGGCGCTTGAGCGGTTTCAGGTAATCGATGAACAGCTTGCCGTTCAGATGGTCGATCTCGTGCTGAACACAGGTCGCCCACAGCCCGTCAAACCCGGAATGCTGTTCTTTCCCGTGTTCGTCGATCCATTTCACCTCGACCTCGGAGGGGCGGATCACCTCGGCATACTGGTCCGGGATCGACAGGCAGCCTTCGTCATAGCTGCTGGTTTCCTCGGACGAGGCGGTGACCTCGGGGTTGAACATCACGGTCGGACGCGGGGTTGCGCCGTCTTCCTTTTCGCAATCCAGAACGATCAGGCGGTCCAGCACCCCCACCTGCGGCGCGGCCAGGCCGATACCCGGCGCGTCATACATGGTTTCCAGCATGTCCCGTGCAAGATCGCGCAGGTCATCGGACAGGTCGGGCACGGGGGCACAGACCTTTTTCAGCCGGGGGTCGGGGTGGATCAGAATATTGCGTTTCATAAAGGAGGATTTAGGGGTTTGTCCCGCCTATCGCAACGCCCCCTTTGCACCCGGCGCAAATCCGATTAGCGTTCGCGCCAGTTATGATAGGAGAGTTTCATGGATTTCGACACCATCACAGACCGGCAAGGCACATACAGTTCCAAATGGGACATGATGGAAGAAGTCTATGGCGTTCCACAGGACGGCGGCCTGCCCATGTGGGTGGCCGACACCGATTTCCGCGCCCCTGATGTGATTTTGAACCGGCTGCGGGCGGTCGTGGATCACGGGATTTTCGGATATTCGAACAATTCCCACGAATATTACGGCGCCATCCAATGGTGGATGTCCGAACGGCACGGCTGGACGATTGAGCCGGACTGGATTTTCACCACCACCGGATTGGTGAACGGTGTCGGCATGTGCCTTGATGCCTTTACCCAGCCAGGGGACGAAATTGTCCTGTTCACGCCGGTCTATCACGCCTTTGCCAAGGTCATCCGCGCGGCGGGACGCAAGGTTGTGGAATGTCCGATGGTTCTGGAAAATGGCCGCTACCACATGGATTTCGCCGCCTATGACGCGATGATGACCGGGTCTGAGCGGATGGTGATCCTGTGTTCCCCGCACAATCCGGGCGGCTGTGTCTGGACGCAAGAGGAACTGCAGGGAGTCGCTGATTTTGCCAAGCACCATGATCTGTTGCTGATCTCGGACGAGATACACCACGATCTGGTTTATGCCGGGAACACCCATATCCCGATGACCAATGTCGATGCGTCGATCATCGACCGGCTGATCATGCTGACCGCCCCGTCCAAGACATTCAACGTCGCCGGGCTGCATACCGGGAACGTCATCATTCAGGACGACACCCTGCGCGCGAAATTCGCCAAACGGATGGGCGCCCTGCATCTGTCGGGCAATTCGCTGGGCCAGTTTGTCACCGCCGCCGCCTATTCCCCCGAGGGGGCCGCGTGGGTGGATGCGCTGATGGAGTACCTGGACGGCAACCGCAAACTGTTCGATGCGACGATTGCCGAGATCCCTGGCGTGACGTCCATGCCACTGGAGGCGACGTACCTGTCCTGGGTCGATTTTTCCGGCACCGGCATGCCGCGTGAGGAATTCACCCGCCGGGTCGAGCAGGAAGCAAAGATCGCCGCGAACCACGGCACCACCTTCGGCACCGGCGGAGAAAACTTCCTGCGTTTCAATTTCGCGACGCAGCGGGCCCGCGTGGAAGAGGCCTGTGACCGGTTGCGCCGCGCCTTTGCCGATTTGCAGTAACGCAACCGGTTAACGCGACCGCGCAAATCGGACCGGCTGCGCGTCGGCACCCCGGAAGAGTTCGACCGAATCGCACGCATTTGGCAGCGTTCACGCGACAGCGGTTCAATGGGTTAGCGGAAATTTGTTTCGCGCGCGAAACATTCCCCGACCCTTTCAGCGGGCGTTGAAACGCGATGAAATCCGCGCGCGGGACGTTTACGAAGACAGCAGCGCGATCGGGGTCTGCTGGTCGCGGTAAAAGTCCAGCGGCGCCTTGTCATCGGCCACGGTGTTGCGTTTGAATTCGTAACGCATTTCCCCGGCTTCGGACTCGGACGCGACGATCAGGCACTGATACAGGTGTTTCGCGCCGTCATAAAGATCGACCAGCCCCCGTAGCGGAGGCACATTGTCCGCTTCGACCGAAAAGCCATCCCGCCACATGCGCAGCACGCGATAATAATCATCGCCGGCCTGCACACGCAGGCGGCTTGCCTTTTTCAGGCCCGCCAGGCGCGCGGCTTCCAGCCCTGCCTGAACCTCTTTGGAAAAAAATGTTGTCATGGCGCATCTCCCCAGTGGCCGAACCTCAGCATGGCGTAGGTAATTTCAAAATCAAGGGAATATTTAGCGGGCAATTGTATCGGCGCTGTGACTGCGCGGCTGACACAGCCGATGCGGCGCCTCGAAACCGTCGGGGGAAATGCCGGGCCCGACCGGGGATGTGCAACTGCGCAGAGCGGGTGCGCGCCCATCGGGGATGGGGAATGCGGCGAGACACGCTAAATCACCTGCAAGATCAAAAACGGAGATGAACATGGGTTTGCTGATTGACGGCGTCTGGCATGACAAATGGTACGACACGAAATCGACGGGCGGAAAATTCGAACGCTCGGAGGCCCAGTTTCGCAACTGGTTGACCGCAGATGGCGCGCCCGGCCCCACCGGCGACGGCGGGTTCGCGGCCGAATCGGGGCGCTATCATCTGTTTGTCAGCCTTGCCTGTCCCTGGGCGCACCGCACCCTGATCTTTCGCGCCCTGAAAGGTCTGGAGGAAGATATCGACGTCTCGGTCGTGCACCCCGACATGCTGGGGGACGGGTGGACCTTTGACATCAATTTCCCCGGCGCGACGGGTGACCGGCTGTTCAGCTCGGAATTCGCACACCAGATTTACACCTGCGCCGATCCTGTGTTTTCAGGCCGCGTCACGGTGCCGATCCTCTGGGACAAAAAGCGCAACACCATCGTGTCGAACGAAAGTTCCGAAATCATCCGCATGTTCAATTCGGCCTTTGACGGGGTGACCGGCAATGACGACGATTTCTGGCCCGAGGATCTGCGCGACGCGATCGAACCGGTCAATGCACGCATCTATGACACCGTGAACAACGGCGTTTACAAGGCCGGGTTCGCCACCACGCAAGAGGCCTATGACGACGCCGTCGGCCCGCTGTTTGACAGTCTGGACTGGATTGAAAAGCGACTGGGCGAAGCCCGCTATCTGATGGGGGATCGCGTGACCGAGGCGGACTGGCGCCTGTTCACGACACTGATCCGGTTTGATCCGGTGTATCACCTGCATTTCAAATGCAATCGCCGGCGCATTGTCGATTACCCGAACCTCTGGGCATATACCCGCGAGCTGTATCAATGGCCTGGTGTCGCAGACACCGTGAACCTGGATCACATCGTGCGCCATTATCATTACAGCCACGATGGGATTAACCCCAACCGGATCATCCCGATCAATCCTGTGCTGGACTACGACGCCCCCCACAACCGGGGCTGACGAACGCGGCTAGCGCGCGGCCCCGTAATGTTCGACCATGGCGGCCAGGTCTTCGGGCGGGGTTTCGCTCTGGACATAGGCGCAGGCATTGGGGCTGTGGGCAAAGATCGACCCATCCGAGAAAAAGCTGGTATTGGTGACAAAGATCACCCGCACGTTGGGGCGGCGATAGCTGGCGAAATCAGCCACGGCGAGAGCGCTGCCCCCTTCGAGCACGAGGTCCAGAACCATGATTTCGAAATCCTGCGCATAGAGCGCCGATATGGCCTGATCCTGGCTGTGTACCAGGGTCACCTTCGCCCCGAGGCGTTCCAGGTGACGTTGCCACAAAAGCCCTAACTCCGGCTTACTTTCTACTATCAGCACGTTCATGCGGTTTACCTAGCACATATTTCGGCGATCTTTGTGCGTCTTCCTCAGACTCGGTGATGTGACCAATCTCTTAACAAAAGCTTAACGAAACATTTCGCGGCTGTGAATCGAAAGCTAACCTTGTGTATCCGGCATAAATCCGCTTGAAACGGGGAAAGAACGCTGAAATCGGACCCTATTTTCGCCAAATGACTGATCTCCGACATCCCGGCGAGGCCGTCCCGCGTGATCATGGTGGCGGGCTGGATGCCGCCATCGCGCACTATGGCGGGCAGCGGCAGGATTGGATCGATCTGTCGACCGGAATCAACCCCGCCCCCTATCCGGTGGCAGGGATCGGGCCGGACGACTGGTGCGCCCTGCCTGATCGTGGCGCACAGGATGCGCTGGTTGATGCCGCGCGCGATTTCTGGGCCGTGCCCGCGGGCGCGTCGGTACTGGCCGCGCCGGGGGCGTCGGCCCTGATCGCGCGGATACCGGCGCTGGCCGCTCCGGGCCGCGTGCAGATCACCATGCCCACCTACAATGAACATGCGGCGGCCTTTTCGGCGCAAGGCTGGACGGTGATCAAAGACGGCCCTGCCGATGCCCGCGTGATCGTGCATCCCAACAATCCCGACGGGCGTCTCTGGCAGGCGGGCGACGTGAATGCCCCCCTGACCGTGATCGACGAAAGTTTCTGTGACGTCACCCCTGCGGCAAGCTTGATCGCGCTGGCCGAACGGCCCGGGGTCATCGTTCTGAAAAGCTTCGGCAAATTCTGGGGATTGGCCGGCCTGCGGCTGGGGTTCGCCGTTGCGCGGCCCGAAACGATCGCGCGACTGCGGGACCTGATCGGGCCCTGGGCGGTGTCAGGCCCGGCGCTGCGCATCGGCGCGGCTGCCCTCCGGGATCGGGACTGGGCCGCGGCGACACGGGCGGCGCTGGCAACCGATGCCGCACGTCTGGATGGCTTGGTTCTGGCGCGCGGGGCCAGGCTCGTGGGCGGCACCGATCTCTTCCGCCTCTTTGAGGTGGACATTGTGGCGGACTGGCAGGACCGGATGGCCCGGGCGCATATCTGGTCACGCGTCTTTCCCTATTCGGACCGGCTCCTGCGCCTTGGTCTGCCACCGGCGAACGGCTGGGCGCGGATCGAGTCCGCGTTGTGACCCTTGCGCTGATCCTCGCGGCGGCGTTGATCCTGGATGCGCTGCTGGGCGAGCCTGACTGGCTTTGGGCGCGCTTGCCCCACCCCGCCGTGCTGATGGGGCGTGCGGTGGGCTGGATGGACCGACAATTCAACACAGGTCCGATGCGGCGCATGAACGGTACGGCCGTGGTAATCGTTCTGGTAGCGGGGGCCGTTGCACTGGGTCTGGCGCTTGCCGCGCTGGGACCTGTGGTGCAAATCCTGTGTGCTGCGGTCCTGCTGGCGCAGCGCTCGCTGGTCCAACATGTCAACGCGGTGGCGGACGCGCTGCGCCTGTCGGTGGGCGACGGGCAGCGCGTGGTCGGTCGGATTGTCAGCCGTGACTGCCGCGACATGGACGCAGCGCAAGTGGCCCGCGCCGCGATCGAAAGCGCGTCGGAAAACCTGTCGGACGGCGTGATTGCCCCCGCCTTCTGGTTTCTGGTCGCGGGGCTGCCGGGGCTGCTGGTCTATAAGATCGTGAATACCGCCGACAGCATGATCGGCTATCGCAACGCGCGGTATGAACAGTTCGGCTGGGCCGCGGCGCGGCTGGATGACCTGTTGAACCTGATCCCGGCGCGTCTGACCGGTCTGTTGATCGCGGCATTGTCGGGCGGGCTGGGCGCCTGGGGCGACATCGCGCGCGATGCAAGGCTGCATCGGTCGCCCAATGCGGGCTGGCCCGAGTCGGCCATGGCGCGGGCGCTGAACATCGCGCTGGCCGGGCCGCGCAGTTACGACGGGACAGAACGCCCTTTCGCGTGGGTGAATGACGGCGCGCGCAAAACCATCGGCCCCGATGAGATCGACGCCAGCGTGGCGATGCTCTGGAAGGTCTGGTGGGTCATGCTGGCGGTGGTTTTGCTGGTTGCATCGGCCATGGCCGTTGCGCACATTGGGCAGGTCTGAACGGGAATATCCGGGTATGCGGTTCATCATTTCACTGGCGGCGGTTCTTTTCGCCACATCACCGGCGCTTGCAGAATGTGGCGGATCGTTTTCCGGCTTCGTAAAAGGGCTGAAAGCCGAGGCCCTGGCCGCAGGCCACCCCGCGGACACGGTCGAGGCGTTTTTCCGAGGCACCCGGCAGGACGGCAAAGTCCTCAAAGCGGACCGTGCGCAGGGCGTGTTCCAGAAACCGTTCATCGATTTTTCCCGGCGCCTGATCTCTCAGAACCGGATTGATCGCGGCAAGGCGAATGCACGCAAATATGACGCCGTGTTCGACCGGATCGAGCGTCGGTATGGCGTGTCGCGGGGCGTTCTTCTGGCCTTTTGGGCATTCGAAACCGATTTCGGCGCCTTTCAGGGGGATTTCAACACGCGCGATGCGCTGGTCACGCTTGCCCATGATTGTCGCCGCCCGGACCTGTTCCGCCCGCAAATCTTTGCCGCACTGGAACTCTATGAAAAGGGCGGGTTCGACCCGGCCCGCACCACCGGCGCCTGGGCCGGGGAAATCGGCATGGTGCAGATGCTGCCGCGCGATATTCTCGAAAACGGTGTGGATGGCGACGGCGATGGCAAGGTGGACCTGAAACGCTCGGCGCCCGATGCGCTGATGTCTGGTGCACGGATGTTGGCGCATCTGGGCTGGCGCGCAGGAGAGCCGTGGTTGCAGGAGGTGCGCGTACCGCGCGATCTGGACTGGTCCATCACCGGCCCGTCGCGGACCCGCACAGTTGGCGAATGGGCCGCCCTGGGGGTCACCGCGCGCGCAGGGTCGCTGGCCGATGCCGGCCTGAGCGCATCCCTGATCCTGCCGCAGGGGCACAAGGGCCCAGCGTTTATCGCCTATCCCAATTTCAACGTCTATTTCGAATGGAACCAGAGCTTTGTTTACGTTTTGACGGCGGCCTATTTCGCCACCCGTCTGGAAGGCGCCCGGGTGTATGACGCCGGAAACCCGGATGCCGGGCTGAATGGCACGCAGATGAAACAGCTGCAAAAGAAGCTGCAGGCGCGCGGGCATGACGTGGGCAAGGTCGATGGAATCCTCGGCGCTGGCACGCGTGGCGCGGTGCAGGCGGAACAGAAACGCCTCGGCCTGCCTGCCGACGCATGGCCGACCGCCGCCCTGTTGAACCGGCTTTAGTCGGCTTCGGAGCGGATGGGAAACCGTTCACCGCGCGCCGTCAGCAGAACCAGCCGCCCGCCATTTCGAACGTAAACATCGCAGCGCGAAAACCCGTTGCGATACTGCACGCAGATATGACCGTCCTGCCCGATTTCATACCGGCCGAACGCGGTCGCACCGCCGGCATAGCTGTAGGAATAGGACCCGCCCACGGAAAACCGGGACTGTCCGTCATCATAGAATGTCAGCGTGTTGCCTGCGGTCAGCGCAACAAGTTCGTCGTCCGTCAGCCGGTGATCGCCCTGTCGCACCGCCCAATCCTGGGCGAAGGACGGTGTGGCAAGACACATCAGGAAAACGGAAATTCGGATCATGTGATCAGTCTAGACCGCATTCCGCTCACGGGAGCGTCACGAAGCAGTGACGGCTCAGGCGACCATTTGCTCGGCCTTTTTCAGATCGACCGACACCAGTTGTGAGACGCCCTGCTCCTGCATGGTCACACCGAACAGACGGTCCATCCGGCTCATCGTGACAGCGTGGTGCGTGATGATCAGGAACCGGGTTTCGGTCTGGCGGCACATTTCATCCAGCAGGTCGCAGAACCGGGTCACGTTGGCGTCGTCCAGCGGCGCGTCGACCTCATCCAGCACACAGATCGGCGCCGGGTTGGCCAGGAACACAGCAAAGATCAGCGCCATGGCGGTCAGCGTTTGTTCCCCGCCTGACAACAGCGACAGGGTGCTGAGCTTTTTGCCCGGCGGCTGGCACATGATTTCCAGTCCGGCCTCAAGCGGGTCTTCGCTTTCGACCATGACAAGGTTCGCCTCGCCGCCGCCGAACAGATGTTTGAACAGCATGGAAAAGTTCGAATTCACCTGTTCGAACGCGGTCAGCAAACGTTCGCGCCCTTCGCGGTTCAGGCTGGCGATGCCGGTGCGCAGGGTTTTGATCGCTTCCTCAAGATCGGCCTTTTCCGCCGACAGGGTGTCGAATTCTTCCTGCACTTCCTTGGCGTCTTCTTCGGCGCGCAGGTTGACCGCCCCCAGCGCGTCGCGCTGGCGCTTGTGGCGGTTCACCTCGGCCTCAAGCGCGTCGGAATGCGGCATCTTGTCGGGCGCGACGTCCAGCTGGTTCAGCAACTGGTTCGGGGTGACCTGCTGATCCTCGGCAATGCGTTCGGCCGCATGGGTCACGGTTTCGCGGGCGGCATCGGCGCGGGCCTCAGCGGCGGCGCGGGCCTCGCGCGCGTCAGAGGCCGCACGCTCCGCGTCGCGCTCGGTCTGGATGGCGGCGCGCTGAGCCCCTTCGGCGGTCGAGAGTTTGTCGACGGCCTCGGCCCGGCGTTTGTCGGCCTGATCAATCGAACCGGCCAGTTCTTCACGCCTGGAGGCGATTTCGCCGGGGGTCGCACTGGCCTCGGTCAGTTCCTGTTCGCTCTGTTCCTTGCGGCTGACCAGTTCGGCAATGCGTTTTTCCGCCGTTTCCAGACGGTGACGCCAGCCGCTGATGTCCTTGGTGACCTCCTGCTTGCGGCGGGTCCGGGCCTCGCCCTCGCGGCGGATTTCGTCATGCGACGACCGCCGGGTCATCATGGTGATCCGGGCCGCCTCGACCGTTTGCTTGATGTCTTCGATCCGCGCGCGGGCAGTATCGAGATCCCCCAGATCGGCGATGGTGGCCTGGGCTTCCTTGACCTGAACGCGGGCGGCCATTGCATCTTCGTTGTGGCGGTTCACGGCCAGCGACAGGTTTTCAAGCCGACCCTGCGCGAGGTTGCGGTCGGCCTCGGCCCGGCTGAGGGCGCGGGCGGCCTCGGCAACCAGCTGGTCGGCCCGGCGGCGGGCGTCGCGCGCGGCCTTGTCCGCCTCGGTCCGTTCGGCAAGCTGGCGGCTCAGCATTTCGTGTGCCTGACGGGCCCCATCCGCGCGTGCGGTGACCTCGGCCATTTCCTGTTTCAGCGCCTCAAGCCGGTTCAACTGCTCCAGGCGCAGCGTGGCGGCGCTTGGGGCATCTTCGGCCCAGGCACGGAACCCGTCCCAGCGCCACAGATCGCCCTCGACCGACACAAGGCGCTGACCCGGCTGCAACAGCGGCTGAAGCTGGGGACCCGCATCCGCATCGACCAACCCGATCTGATCGATCCGGCGGCGCAGGGCATCCGGCCCCGTCACATAGAGAGACAGGGGCGTCGCGCCCTGGGGCAGCGCGAGAACCTTGTCGTAATCGGGGACGCTGACCCAGCCTGACGGACCTTCTGCCTCGACCAGAGGCGCACGCAGATCGTCGGCCAAGGCCGCCCCCAGCGCCTTTTCATAGCCCGGCGTCACCTTCATCACGTCAAGAACCTGACCGCCCTCGGCGGTGTCGCGTTCAACCAGCTTGGCCAGCGCGGTGACCTCGGCGCGCAGGGCCCCCGCCTCGCCCTCGGCCTCGGAGCGTTGGGCGCGGGCCTCGGCCTCGCGCGCCTGTGTCTCGGCGCGGGCGTCGTCGGCAGCGGCCAGATCGACTTCGGCCTGTTCGGCGGCCTTGACCGCATCGGCCTCGGCCCTTTGCGCCGCGTCAAAATCACTGCTGGCCTTGGTCAGGGCGGCACGGGATTCCTCGACCGCGGTTTTTGCCTTTTCCGCCTCGCTTTCGGACCGGGCGAGGGTTTTCTGGCTGTCGTCCAACAGCCGCTGGGCCGACTGGTGACGTGCGGCCAGCCGGGCCACGTCTTCGGTTTCTTCCGACAGCAGCGCCTCGCGCTCTTGCAGGACGGACGCGGAATCGCCCGATTGCTGGGCGGCTTCGGCCAGACGCGCGTCATGACCTTCGCTTGCCTTGGCGAGTTCGCGCGCCTCCCATTCCAGACGTTCGATGGTTTCGCCCGCGTCCTTGTTCAGGCCGGTTTCGCGTTCGATATCCTTGCCCAGCTGCGCCACGCGCGCTGTGAGGGTCTCAATGGTCTGGCGCGCGCGCTGCTCCTCGTCGGTCAGCGTGTCGCGCTGAACCTGAAGACGTTGCAGAACGGCCGCGGCAATGGCCTCTTCTTCGCGCAGGGGCGGCAGGGCCTCGTCCGCCTGCACGCGTGTCTTGATCGCCTGCTGGGCGGCAGCCTCGGCGCGGGCGGCATCGCCGGTGCGTTCGCGCAGAACCTCGTCGGCCTTGGCGCGGGCTTCGTCCGCCTCTTTCCAGCGGCGATACAGCAACATGCCCTCGGCCTGGCGCAATTGCTCGCCGATTTCGCGATAGCGTGACGCCTGACGCGCCTGCCGGGCCAGTTGCGCCAGTTGCGCGGCCAGTTGTTCCAGAACGTCATCCACCCGCGTGAGGTTGGATTCCGCGCCGTTCAGCTTCAGCTCGGCCTCGTGCCGGCGCTGGTAGAGACCGGAAATCCCGGCGGCCTCTTCCAGAATACGGCGGCGCGATTTGGGCTTGGCGTTGATCAGTTCGGCAATCTGGCCCTGACGCACCAGAGCGGGCGAATGCGCCCCGGTCGAGGCATCGGCAAACAGCATCTGCACATCGCGGGCGCGCACGTCCTTGGAATTGGCCTTGTAGGCACTGCCGACATCGCGGGTGATGCGGCGGACAATTTCCAACGTGTCGGAATCGTTGAACCCTGCCGGGGCCAGCCGGTCCGAGTTGTCGATCAGCAGCGAGACTTCGGCAAAGTTGCGGGCCGGGCGGGTGGCCGCCCCGGCAAATATCACATCCTCCATCCCGCCGCCACGCATCGCCTTGGGACGGTTTTCCCCCATCACCCAGCGCAGCGCCTCAAGCAGGTTCGACTTGCCGCAGCCATTGGGCCCGACGACCCCGGTCAGACCCTCGGCAATGATGAGGTCCGTGGGATCGACAAAGCTTTTGAAGCCGGTCAGTCGAAGTTTGGAAAAGCGCAAGACGGGGCCCTGGTGATTCCTGTGAACCAGAAATGTGGGCCCTTCCGCCCCGATCCGTCAACGCGTTTCGCGCTGCATATGGGCAAATCGGCGGATTTATCCACAAGATATTGATCAAACCGCCCGGATCTGGCGTGATTCAGTAAGGATCGCAGTCGAATTCCCGGTAGGTGACCCCAAGCGCCGCGTTGGTATAGCCGCGCAGTTCGACGCAACTGTAGGAGACCGGCGCCACCGGGCGCACCCATGTCGGCGGGCGGTTCTTGCAGACCAGCAGGCCGGTGGCCAATGCCTGATCGCCGCGCACCTCCTTCACGGTACACCCGCTGACCTGCTCCATGGCAAAGGCGGCCCGCGCCCGGATCGGACCGAACCGGGGTGCATATTGAGCATTGGTGCGCAGCGCTTCGGCCAGATCGCCGCGTACGCGCACGTCAAAGACACTGCCGTCCACGGTGACCCGGGTGGCCGGCAAGCCGCGAAAATGCGGCCCGGGCGTGTTGCAGGCGGTCAACGCCAAAAGGGTGAATGCGATCAATCGGGTCATGCCCCACCCTGACTGCAGTTTGGTTAACAAAACCTTTCGCCGTACACAGATGCCGCCAAAACCCATGGACGGCGCCTGGGATTGGCCCTTATATTCCGTCGGATCGACAAGGACCCCCAATGCCGTTTCAGAAAGTTCAGCCCGAAAAACTGTCAACCTCGGTCGTGCGCCAGATCGAATTGCTGATCCTGCGCGGCATTCTGCGCCCGGGCGAGCGTTTGCCGTCCGAGCGTGAACTGTCCGAACGGCTGGGCGTGTCCCGGCCCAGTTTGCGCGACGCGGTGGCCGAATTGCAGGACCAGGGATTGCTGAGCGCCAAGGCCGGGTCGGGGATATTCGTGGCCGACGTCCTGGGATCGGCCTTTTCGCCCGCCCTGCAACGGCTGTTTGCCACCCATGACGAGGCGATGTTCGACTACGTGTCCTTTCGCCGCGATATGGAAGCGCTGGCCGCTGAACGCGCGGCGCGGCTGGGATCGGACAGTGACCTGCAGGTTGTGCAGACCATCTTTGACAAGATGGAAGCCAGCCATGCGCGCCGCAACGCGGAGGAAGAGGCAAAACTGGACGCGCAGTTTCACAGCGCCATCATCGAGGCCAGCCACAACGTGGTGATGCTGCATATGATGCGCTCGATGTTCGACCTGTTGCGCGAAGGCGTGTTCTACAACCGTCAGGTCATGTTCAAACAACGAACCACGCGGGCCGCCTTGCTGGACCAGCACCGCGCCATCAACGACGCGCTTCAGGCGCGCGATCCTGAGGCCGCGGGCAACGCGGTGCGCGCCCATCTGAATTACGTCGAGCAAGCCCTGCGTGACCAGCAACGTGCCCTGCGCAACGAGGCCATCGCCCAGCAGCGCCTGCAGCACGAACAAAGCGGGCGCTGATGTTCATCGGTCACCTGCCCGGCGCCTACCTCGCGTTGAAAGCGTCGCCCACCCGCATTGCGCCGGTCCTGTTCGGCACGGCGCTGGTCGGGTCGGTTCTGCCGGATGTGGATTTGGCCGCCTTTTATTTCTGGCATGATCGCGCGTTTCATCACCACGAATACATCACGCACCGCCCGCTGATCTGGGTCGGGCTGCTGGCCCTGGGGCTGATCCTGTCGCGCCGGATGCCGGGGACGGTTCTGACCGGTCTGGGGGTTGGTGGGGTCATCCACATGCTGCTCGACAGTATCACCGGCCAGATCACATGGGGCTGGCCGGTCAGCGATTTTGCCCAGCCGCTGGTGGTGGTACCCGCAACGCGCAGCCATTGGATATTGTCGTTCCTGACCCACTGGACCTTCCTGGTGGAAATCACCGTCTGCTCGGTCGCCGCCCTTGTCTGGTGGCGGTCCTCAAGAAACTGACCACCCCCCGCCAAAACGAAAAAACCCGGCCACTGGGACCGGGTTAGAACGTTTCGGGTTTGATCCCGATGTCAGTGCAGTTTCGCGTCGACCTGCGCGATAGCGTCGTCGATCAGCTTGTTCCCGCTGGCGGCAGTCATCTGCTTGGCCATCACGTCCTTGGCCGCAGACACAGCAACGGCAACAGCCTTGTCGCGGACTTCCTTGACGGCCGTGTCCTGCGCAGAAGCAATCTGATCTTCGGCGGCAGCCAGACGGCGCGCGATGGATTTCTGCAGATCGGCCTTGGCCTGCTCGGCGGCGATGGTCGCCTCTTCGCGGGCTGTGGCGACGATACGGTCTGCCTGTTCCTGAACTTCTTTCTGCTTGCGCTCATACGAGGCGAGAACCGTCTGGGCCTCTTCCCGCAGGGCGCGCGCTTCGTCGAGTTCGGATTTGATGCCCTCGGCGCGCTTGTCCAGCATGTCACCCAGCGTCTTGGGCACATTGAAGAACAGCAGAACGCCAATGAACAGGATGAAGGCCAGAAGGACAACAAAGTTGGTGTTGCCCAGCGACAGGAACGGACCCGAGGCTGCAAACGCAGGGCTTGCTGCGCCGAAGGTCAGGAAAAGGGCGAACAGAGTACGCATGGCTCTTATCCTTTCATCCGGTCTGCGATAGCGCCGGCGATTGCCTTTGCATCGGCCTTGCCACCCATGACCGAAACCAGTTCGGCGGCGGTGTCTTTGGCAACCTCTTGCACGGCGTCAACGGCGCCGGCACGAATTTCTGCGATGGCCTTTTCGGATTCGGCCGCTTTGACCGCAATCTCGGCATCTGCTTTGGCGATGGCGTCATCCAGATCAGCCTGGATTTCGGCCTTGGCCTCGGCAACGATGCGCTGTGCCTCGGAGCGGGCATCAGCAAGGGCCTTGTTATAGGCGTCTTCAGCCTCGACTGCCTTGGCCTTGAGTTCCTCGGCCTTGGCGATGTCGTTGGTGATCGCACCCTGACGTTCGGCCAGAATGGCCGCAATGCGCGGCAGCGCAATGCGCGACAGCACGAAGAAGATGACGACAAGCGTGACCGCGAGCCAGAAAATCTGGTTCGCAAAGGTCGAGAAGTCCAGCTGGGGCATGCCCGGGGCCGAACCGTGTGCTGCGTCTACAGCGCCGTGGGCTGCGTCATTAGTAGTTGTTGCCATGTCGTCCTCCTAAGGAACTTGCCGTTACAGCGGGCAGTGCAGGTTTGTGCACCGCCCGCCCGTAAGGAAATAGGTTCCGAAGAGTCTTAGACGGCAAACATCAGCAGCAGAGCGACCAGGAACGAGAAGATGCCCAGAGCTTCTGCAAACGCGATGCCGATGAACAGGGTTGCTGTCTGACCGGCTGCAGCCGAAGGGTTGCGCAGAGCGCCAGCCAGGAAGTTGCCTGCGACGTGGCCCACACCGATAGCGGCGGCACCCGAACCGATAGCTGCCAGACCTGCACCGATGAATTGACCCAGTTGTGCGATATCGCCTTCCATGATTTTTCTCCTTACGATGGAATTTGGTGATGAGGGGCGCGCACCGAGTGGTGCGCGGTTAATCTTTCAGGTCCTGCCTTAGTGGCTCGGATGCAGCGCATCCTTGAGATACACGCAGGTCAGGATGGTGAACACGTAGGCCTGGATAAAGGCCACCAGAACTTCGAGAGCGTAAACCGCGGTGATGGCCAGGATCGGCAGAAAGCTGAACAGGCCCAGCGCACCGGCAAACCCGGCGAACACCTTGAGAACCGCGTGACCCGCCATGACGTTGCCCGCAAGACGAATGGAGTGGCTGACGGGGCGCACGAAGTAGGAAATCAGCTCGATGATGGCCAGGACGGGGCGCAATGCCAGAGGCGCGCTTGACACCCAGAACAGGCCAAGGAACCCGGCGCCGTTCTTGACGAACCCGACGATGGTCACGGTCAGGAACACCAGCGCAGCGAGGATCGCGGTCACGGCGATGTGCGATGTCGTGGTAAAGGACATCGGGATCAGGCCAAGGAAGTTGGCCATCACGATAAACATGAACAGGGTCATGATGTAGGGGAAGAACTTGACCGCGTCCTTGCCGGCCACGTCTTCAACCATCTTGTAGACAAAACCATAGGCCAGTTCGGCAACCGACTGCCCGCGCGAGGGCACGATGGCGCGGCGCGACGATCCCAGAACCATCAGGGCGATCACCGCCAGAATGGCCAGGCCCATCCACAGTGTCACGTTCGTCAGGGTGAACATGGAAATCTCGCCACCACCGAACAGCGGCTGAACGATGAACTGATCCATCGGGTGGATTTGCAGGCCCGCGTGCTCGGGTGAGAATATCAGCCCCGAAACAACGACCAGTGCCAGAGCCACAAAAAAGAACAGTTTGCCCATCAGTCCGTTTCTCCTGTCGCCGGGCGGTCAATCCCGGTCTTGCGCATTTTTCTCGGCCTCGTCGGCCAGTTTCTTTTCCTGGATTTCCTGCGCGCTGCGGAGCATCGTTTTTACCCCGGCCGCAAGCCCCAGCAATACAAATAGCACCATGAAAATGGGCAGCGTTCCAAAAAGATGGTCCAGCCCGTATCCGATGCCGAAGCCGATCCCGAGACCGGCCACAAGTTCGATCACCATTCGCCAGGCCAAGTTGGCCATGGAATAATGCTCTTCCGTGTGAGATTTCGGCTCATCGGCCTTCTTGGCCGCTTCGATCCGGGCCTCCAGCTGCGCCAGGCGCTGCTTTTGGTCGTCTTCGGTCACCGAAAAATCCCTCGCAATTCTTGCCACGGTGCTATTGCGCGGGGCTTTCAGAGTCAATTGGCAAGGAGGGGTGCGTGGAAACGTCACAAGCCACTGATTGCAAAAAGTATTTCTCAGTTCTTTAGGCGGGGCGTCATTCGACCGCAGGCCCACGGCACGACGGATTCAAGGAAAACGCTTATTCAACCATTTGGTTGACGATTAAATCAAGCTGGGGCAATGCGATGGGTATGTCCAACGCGCTCGATACCACTTTCGCCGCCCTGGCCGATCCGACCCGGCGCGAAATTCTGCGTATGCTGTTGGAGGACGACATGGCCGTCACCGACGTGGCCGAGCCGTTCGAAATGTCGCTGGCCGCGATCTCAAAGCATCTGACCATCCTCACCCGTGCCGGGTTGATTACCCAGGAAAAGCGCGGGCGCGTAAAATGGTGCAAGTTGGAACCCGAAGCGATGCGTGGGGCCAGCGTCTGGATGCAGGGGTTTGGTCAGTTCGAACCCGTCAACCTGGACGCGTTCGAACGGTTTCTTGCCGCCGAACTGGACGGGTCGCACGACGTTTAAATGGCGCCGAAGGCAAACCGCAGAATGGCCATGACGACGACGATAAGACCGATCAGGTAGATAATATTGCGCATTGCTATGTCCCTCTTTGGTATCATTTTTGCAGTAGTCACATGACACAACGTCGCGAGGGCCGGGATGGTTCCCGTTTAATGTCGTTCTTCGTCCAGAAGCAAAAGCCACAGTGCAAGAACCGTCATCGCGATCCCGGCAAAGACAAGTCCGCCCGGCACACCATTGCCCAGCGCCATTTCCCACAGGATCACCCAGCTGGGCGTGAGATAAGTATAGGCCATCACCTTGGCCGACGGCAGCCGCAGCGATGCAAATTGCAGCAGGACAAAGGTCATCGCGCTGGCGCAGATAGCGACATAGAACAGGGCGATCCAGACAATGGGACGCAGATTGGTCCATTCGGTCGCGCGGATGTCGCTCCAGCCATAGAGCACCAGCACAACGCAACCCGCCACCAGCATGCCAAAGGTGAACACGACCGCAGGCTCACCCCGGTTCAGCTTGCGCACCATGGGTGTATAGATGGCATGGGCCACGCAGCCCCAGAAATAGATGATTTCACCTTTGCCGATCTGGAATGCCCGCAACGCGGCCCAGTCAGCGCGAAAGATGACCCACAAGGCCCCGGCACCCCCGATGGTCAGCGCCAGGGCCATGCGCGGCGTCGTGATCTGGCGCAACAACAACCAGCCGAACCCCGCCGCCATCACCGGGGTCAGCGTGAACACCGCCGCCGCACTGACCGGCAGCGCGGTCTTCAACCCTTCGAACATGAGCACGAAATAGATGGCAAACAGCGAACCAAGCACCAGATAGCGCCAAGGTGCGACCCAGGCACTGCGTGGGATCCCCGTTGTGGCCAGCGCCGCAATGCCGATCACCACGGCCGCAATGGCAAACCGCGCCGCGTTCAGGGCCGCTGGCGCGATGTCATTTGCCACGATCGAGCCGAGCGAAAACGACCCCGCCACCAGGGCCGAAAAGGCCAGCATGGCCAGATGGCCCTGAGTTTGGTCACGCATCAATCCCAGTCCTTGACGCTGTCTTTCAGGAACTGCAGAAATTTTTGCACTTTGGTCGTGCGATGCAGGTCCACATGGGTGACCAGCCAGATGGGCCCAGCCCAGTTTTCCTGCGGCTCCATCACCTCAACCAGCCCGTCATGACGCGCAACCTCCCATTTGGGCATGAACCCGATTCCGGCCCCGGCGCGCACTGCCTCTTGCACGGCGTATCCGCTTGTCGCGCGAAAGACGATCCGGTCCGCAGGGACGTTTTCGCGCAGCCATTTGCTGAACGGTGCGCGGCTGTGCGCATCATCCGCACCAACGAACCAGTGATCGGCAAATTCTTCCAGGCCCGCGGGAATACCGTGACGGTCCCGATAGGATGTACTGGCGAAAAGCCCGATCTTCTGCGTCGTCAAGGGTTGCACCACATTGTCGGGCTGATCCGGCGCGGCACCCGCCCGGATGGCGACATGCGCCTCGCCGTATTCAAGACGGAACAGCCGCTCACTGGTCAGATAGCGCACGATCAGCCCGGGATGGAGTTTCTGGAAATCCGCCAGCACCGGGACCAACACCGGCGCAAGAGAGCCGAGCGAGGTGACAACCAGTTCGCCACTGACGTCATCGCCCTGCCCCTTGAGCCGTCCGACCAGTTGATTGAGCTGATCGTCGGTCGCCTGAGCGACGCGCATGAGGTCGTTGCCGGCTTCGGTCGGGGTATATCCGCGCGGATGTCGCTGGAACAGTTTGACCCCGATGCGGGATTCAATTGCATCGATATGACGGATGACGGTGGCATGATGCACGCCCAGAACCTCGGCCGCACCGCTGACCGTTCCCATCCGCGCCACCTGATAGGCGGTGCGTATCTCGTCCCAGTTATCCATATCCGCGGCCCCGATTGTGCAAATCTCAACACCTGTGAAGGACTTTCCCGCGCTTCGTTCGGATTTGCAAGGAGCGAGTGCCGCCATGCCGGGCAGGTCGGCCCATGGGCAGCGATCCGCACGCGGTTTCCGACTTCTCCACCGATCGCGGAGCAAGCACACCTGGCGGCCCAGACCCCCGGTGCGCACTTCGCAGCCGTTTTGGGAATCCGCGTTTTTGGTGTAAGATACGCCACTTTTTGATGAACTTTATTTTTGCACGGGGGCTTTCTATGGAAAACAGACATTTGCAAATGCTTCTTGCGTCCTGTGGGCACTACCAGGGCGGTATCGACGGCATTCTTGGCCCGATCAGCCATCAGGCCATTCTCGCGACTGAGGCAAAACACAAAGACGTCTACACGTTCGATCCCAAGACCACCTTTGACAAACGCCGCGAAACCGCCGCGGCACAGGCCTGCCTGAACGAACTTGGATTTCAGGCCGGGTCGGTTGACGGCTGGTATGGCGTCAACACCGAAGAGGCGCTGAATGCCTATCTGTTCAAGAAGACCAACGGCCGCGACGAAGAGATCGACCGCACGCCGCTTCCGAACCCGGTGGGCGCGGGCGCGATCCCGCATCAGAACGATGTCGGCACGGTCTATGGAACGCCCGGCGCGGACATCAAGTCAAAGCTGGTGATGATCGAACTGCCCTTCGATGTGCGGATTGATTGGAACCTGCGAAAGAAAACCAGAAAGATACGTGTGCACAGACTTGCCGCGGCACAGCTTGAAAACGCGCTGATCGATGTGCGCAATCACTACGGCGAAGCAAGATGGCGCGACTTGGGCATCGACCGCTATGCCGGGGCCTATTACCACCGCAAGATGCGCGGGTCGAACAGATGGTCCATGCACGCCTATGGGTGCGCGATTGATTTCTACGCGGCACCCAACGGCCTGAGGACCCGCTGCCCGCAGGCGCTGTTCTGCGGGTCGGAATACAAGGACTTTCTCGATATCATGGAGGCGAACGAATGGCTCCCGGCCATCCGCCTCTGGGGCAAGGACGCGATGCATTTCCAGCGCGCAAGGCTCTGAAGGAGTGGATTTGCGCGCTTGAAGGGCGGGAGCGGGTCATTGCTCCCTCCTCATCGCCACAATCCAAGTCACGGCGCCCGGTTCCGCCTTTTGCGGATCAAGGCCACATATGTGCATCCTCGCACATAAATACCCACTTTTCAGCCCTTAAGTTCGAAAACGAAAGGGTTACATCATGTCTTGTCACGAGCACCTCACAGGAAGAAGACGACACATGACACACACAGTATTGCATATCGATGCGTCGGCCAGGTTTGCCGATTCCGTCTCGCGCGCTTTGACCGCCGACATTGTTCAACGCCTGAACGCCGACAGCGTCATCCGCCGCGATCTGGCCCAGGCCCTGCCGCTGATCGACGAAACTTGGATCGGCGCGAATTTCACCCCTGAAGATACCCGCACCAACGCCCAGAAAAAGACGCTGGAATTGTCCGATACCCTGCTGGGCGAACTCGAACGCGCGGATACCATTGTCATAGGCGCGCCGATGTATAATTTCGCCATCCCCACTACGCTCAAGGCCTGGATTGATCTGGTCGCCCGCGCCGGGCGCAGCTTCCGCTATACCGAGGCCGGTCCCGAAGGCTTGATGAAAGGCAAGCGCGCCATCATCGCCCTCACGACCGGCGGCACACCCTTTGGGTCCGAGATCGATTTCGCATCAGGGTATCTGCGTCACATTCTTGGCTTTATCGGCATCACAGAGGTACAGTTCGTTTATGCGGACAAACTGGGCATCGATCCCGAAGGTTCGATTGCCGAGGCACAGGACGCCGTTGCCAAACTGGCTGCCTGAGCGATCAGAAAACGGCGGCGGGCAAAGACCTGCCCGCCGACCATCCGAACCTGTGCCTTGACTCACCGCCCTTAAATCCCTAATTCGCACCCAATACCCGGAAGCGTCAGCCTTCCGGTCCCGGGATTGTCCGGGATCGCCCCCCACCAGCGTGTTACGCCCGTGGGGGCGTTTGTGCATTTCGCGTCCTCTTCCTAGATAGGGGGCAAAGGTCAACGGTGAAAAAGGAACCGGCGCATGTTTGAAAATCTGTCCGAACGGCTCTCCGGGGTCTTTGATCGCCTGACGAAACAGGGCGCGCTGTCCGAGGACGACGTCAAAACTGCCCTGCGTGAGGTGCGCGTCGCCCTGCTGGAGGCAGACGTATCGCTGCCCGTCGCGCGCGATTTCATCAAGGTCGTGCAAGACAAGGCCACGGGCCAGGCAGTCACCAAATCGATCACCCCCGGCCAGCAGGTCGTCAAGATCGTGCACGATGCGCTAATCGACGTGTTGAAGGGCGAAGGCGACCCCGGCGCGCTGAAAATCGACAGCCCGCCCGCGCCGATCCTGATGGTCGGCCTGCAGGGGTCGGGCAAGACGACCACAACTGCAAAACTGGCCAAACGCCTCAAGGAAAAAGAAGGCAAGCGGGTTCTCATGGCCTCGCTCGACACCAACCGCCCGGCGGCGATGGAACAGCTGGCCATCCTGGGCAACCAGATCGGCGTCGACACCCTGCCCATCGTCAAAGGCGAAGACCCCGTCGCCATCGCCAAGCGCGCCAAGACACAGGCCGGGCTGGGCGGCTATGACGTCTACATGCTTGACACGGCCGGACGGCTGCACATCGACCAGGAGCTGATCGCACAGGCCGCGGCCGTGCGCGACGTGGCCAACCCGCGCGAAACCCTTCTGGTGGTCGATGGCCTGACTGGTCAGGACGCGGTGAACGTGGCCACCGAATTCGACGACAAGATCGGTGTGACCGGCGTGGTCCTGACCCGGATGGACGGCGACGGGCGCGGCGGCGCGGCCCTGTCCATGCGCGCTGTCACCGGCAAACCCATTCGCTTCGTCGGCCTGGGCGAAAAGATGGATGCGCTCGAAACCTTCGAACCCGACCGTATCGCCGGCCGCATCCTGGGCATGGGCGACATCGTCAGCCTGGTCGAAAAGGCGCAGGAAACGATCGAGGCCGAACAGGCCGAAAAGATGATGAAGCGCATGATGAAAGGTCAGTTCAACATGAACGACCTGCGCATGCAGCTGGAACAGATGCTCAAGATGGGCGGCATGGAGGGCATGATGTCGATGATGCCCGGCATGGGGAAGATGGCCAAACAGGTCGAACAGGCCGGGTTTGACGACAAGATCCTAAAACGCCAGATCGCCTTGATCCAGTCGATGACAAAACGCGAACGCGCCAACCCCGCGCTTTTGCAGGCCAGCCGCAAAAAACGCATCGCGGCGGGTGCGGGGATGGAGGTCAGCGACCTCAACAAGCTGCTCAAGATGCACCGCCAGATGGGCGACATGATGAAGAAGATGGGCAAGATGGGCAAAGGCGGCATGCTCAAACAGGCCATGAAGGGCATGTTCGGCAAAGGCGGCATGCCCGCTGATATGGCCGCCGGCATGGACCCAAAGGCGCTTGAAGCGGCGGCAAAACAAATGGGCGGCAAGCTGCCCGGTCTGGGCGGCGGCGGCATGGCCCTGCCCCCCGGCCTGTCCGGACTCGGGAAAAAGAAATGACCCGCGCCCCTTCATCTTGCCAGATAAACTCCCGCCGGAGGCTCCCGCAGGTGCAGCCCGCACCGCAGGGGTCAGCTGCGTATCGCCGCGCCCCTGGCAGAGTTGAAATCGCGCGGCAGCGCGGCATCTGGATTGCGGCGGCCTGATGCAAATTCCAACGCTTCATACCGCGCGGCTCACTCTGCGCGCCCCCGGGACCGAGGATTTTGAAACCTTCGCCGCATTCTACGCGTCCGACCGGTCGAAATTCGTCGGCGGCCCGCTGACCAAAGAAGGCAGCTGGCGCATGCTGGCAATGGAAATCGGGCACTGGACGCTGGCCGGGTTCGGCCGCTGGATCGTCGATGTGACCGATGGCCCGTCCTGTGTTGGTCTCGTGGGCCTCTTCGCTCCGCACGGCTGGCCCGAACCCGAAATCGGCTGGGACCTGTTCGACGGGTACGAAGGCAAGGGATACGCGACCGAGGCCGCGCTGGCCGCGCGCACCTATGCCTATGACGTGCTGGGCTGGAACACTGCCATCAGCCTCGTCAAACCCGCCAACACCGCCTCGGCCGCTGTCGCAGAACGCATGGGGGCTTGTCGCGACGGCATGTTCGATCATGAGCGCCACGGCGCATTGATCGTCTATCGCCACCCTGCCCCCGCCGATCTGGCCGAAGGCGGACTGGAGGCCTACGCATGAGCCATCTCGACATCCCCGTTTTGGAAACCAAACGCCTTGTCCTGCGCGGCCCCGAGCCTGAGGATTATCCGGATTTCCGCGCGACATTCAGTTCCTACAGGTCACGTTTCATGGGCGGCCCGCTGAACGCCTATGAGGCATGGATGCTCTACGCCGCTGAAATCGGTCATTGGGAAATCCGCGGCTTTGGCATGTGGATGATCCACGACAAGGCCACCGACGAAACCTATGGCATGGCTGGCGGTTGGCAGCCTGCAAAATGGCCCGAGCGCGAGATCGCCTGGATCATCTGGCCGGACAAGGGTGGGCACGGTTATGCGCTTGAGGCGACACACGCCGTGCGCACCCATTATTATGCCCACGGATGGGACACCGCCGTCAGCTATATCGACCCCAAGAACCTCGACAGCATCCGCCTGGCCGAACGCCTGGGCGCGAAAAAGGATACCGATGCCGCGACCATCGACGGTAATGATTCCGTCTATCGCCATCCCTCGCCCGCCCAGCTGAACGGTACCCAGCTGGCGCATGGGATCGAAATGGAAATCAGCCACTATGCTGATCCGATGTTCAAACCGAAAGGCTGGGCCATTGACTGATGCCGTAACCCGCGCCGCCGAGCTGCTGAAGGAACACCGCGCCAGCATTGACCGGCTTGATGCCATCCTTGTCTACACGCTGGGCGAGCGGTTCAAACACACACAGGCTGTGGGGAAACTCAAAGCCGAACACGACCTTCCCCCGTCCGATCCAAGCCGCGAAGCGGCCCAGATCGCGCGGCTTGAAGACTTGGCAAGCAAGGCCGATCTGGACCCGGAATTTGCCAAGAACTTTCTGAACTTCATCATCGCTGAAGTCATTCAGCACCACAAGAAACACCAGAGATAACAGGCCCCTGTCTGTTCACGCCATCTAAGGAGAAAACACCATGGCTATGAAAATTCGTCTCGCCCGCGGCGGCAGCAAGAAACGCCCCTTCTATCGCATCGTCGCGGCCGACAGCCGCATGCCCCGCGACGGCCGTTTCATCGAGAAACTGGGCACCTATAACCCGCTGCTGCCCAAAGACAGCGAAGAGCGCGTGAAAATGAACGTCGAGCGCGTCCAGTACTGGCTGGGTGAAGGCGCACAGCCGACCGACCGGATCGCCCGCATGCTTGAAGCGGCCGGCGTGAAAGAAAAGACCGAGCGCAGCAACCCCAACAGGGGCACCCCGGGCAAGAAAGCCCAGGAACGCGCAGAAGAAAAAGCCGCCAAGGCAGCCGCAGCCGCAGAAGCAGCCGCCGCACCCGCGGAAGAGCCTGCAGCCGAAGAGGCCCCTGCGGAAGAAGCAGCGGCAGAAGAATAAGTCGGTCTCACGACCGGCTTCGGGCGGCCGCATCTGTTCTGCGCCGCCCGGCTTTGACATCCGCCGCCCCTGGTGGCGGGCGTCAACCACGACTTCGTCACCGTGCGGGGGCACATGTTTCGCCTGATCCGATTGGCAGTATTTGTCATGATCGCCTTTGCGACCGGCATCGTTTATGAAAAAAGCCGCGCGCGGGGCCTGTGTGCCGCCGCAGACGGAAACTGGCACGCGGGGGTTTGCGTGGGATCGGATATACCAAATGAGTGATCTGGTTTGTGTCGGGGCCATTGGCGGCGCCTTTGGCGTGCGGGGCGAGGCCCGCATCAAAAGTTTTTGCGCCACTCCCGAAGACATCGAAACCTATTCGCCCCTCGTGACCGAGGACGGCAGCAAGAGTTTCACCATCATCCTGACCGCCAGCATCAAGAACGGCTTTGCCGCCCGGCTGAGCGGTGTGGAGACCAAGGAACAGGCTGACGCCCTGCGCGGCACGCGTCTGTTTGCGCCGCGCGACCGGCTGCCGTCGCTTCCCGATGACGAATACTATCACGCCGATCTGATCGGACTGACCGTGTCCGACACCGGCGGCGCGGTTCTGGGCGAGGTTGTTTCGGTCCAGAACCACGGCGCCGGCGACCTGTTGGAGGTGCGCCCCGCAGGCACCTCGGAAACCGTTCTGCTGCCGTTCACGATGGAAAACGTCCCGACGGTCGATCTGGCCGCAGGCAAGATCGTGGCGGACCCGCCCGAAGGCCTGTTCGACTGATGGGCGATGAGGGCGAAAAGAAACCCCGGTCGCTGGGACGCAAAACCATTCGCCCCACGCTGAAACCGCGTGAGTTGATCACCCCCACCCCCGATTTGCACGGGGCGTGGAAGGCCAAGGTCATCACCCTGTTCCCGTCGGCCTTTCCCGGTGTTCTGGGCGAAAGCCTGACCGGCAAGGCCCTGCAGGACGGGCTGTGGCAGCTTGAAACCATCGACCTGCGCCGGTTTGGCGTCGGCAAGCACCGCAATGTCGATGACACGCCCGCTGGCGGCGGAGCGGGCATGGTCCTGCGCCCCGATGTTCTGGGCGAGTCGATCGAAGCCGCGCAGACAAATACCAGCGGCAACTGGCCCCTGATCTATCTGTCGCCGCGTGGCAGGCCGATGACCCAATCGCTGATGCAGAACCTCGCACGTGCGGACGGCGTGACCCTGCTCTGTGGCCGGTTCGAAGGCGTCGATGAACGCGTTTTGGAACATTACGGAATTCAGGAGGTCAGCCTGGGTGATTTCGTGATGACCGGCGGCGAAATCGCGGCGCAGGCGCTGATCGACGCCACCGTGCGCCTGTTGCCGAACGTTCTGGGCAACGCCGCCTCGACCGAAGAAGAAAGCTTTTCTTCGGGCCTGCTGGAGCATCCGCAATACACCCGGCCCGCCGAATGGAAGGGCCATGCAATTCCGGATGTTCTGATGTCCGGCCATCATGGCAAGATCGCCCAGTGGCGGCGGGAACAATCCGAAGAGATCACACGAAAAAGGCGGCCTGATCTTTGGGAGGCGTATTGCCGCAAAAGCAAGGGTAGCGAGACCTAGTCACCCTGCCTTTCGCAGATTTCTGCACCGCGTATTCAGCTTATCTGCAAGCAAACCTGTTCCGGTCGAAGACGAACGCCTCTGGTGCATTGCATCGGTCAAGCCTGTAAGGAACTGAACCCGGCCCCAGGTTGAAAGGGTTCCCGTTCAAACTGGCGACGATACCTTTCTGAGACAGGCTCAGCGATTGGCAGGCAAACGCACCGCCCGATTTCCTTGTCACCGGGTTATAGCTGTTTGCCGGGTGCCGCCAACATATGGCCCTTTGCCCCGCTACGGTGTCCACCTTCCATTCTTCGGGAACAACCGAGGTGTTTCCCGGATACCATAGCCATGATTTTCCACCGTTCGCCAGATAGGTGACCTGAAATCCGTGCGCACGGTTGAAAGACAGGTAGGTCTGCCCGGCCTTGGGGTAGTCAGTGAACCTGTTTTCACGTGCGGCAACTTCGGAAACCGCCTGTGCGGCACTGGCTTTTGGCGTTGGGGCCTCGGCACAGGCCGTCAACACAAGTGCGGCCGCAAGGGTCACACCACCCCGCAAACGCCGCATCAGCATGTGAGGTTAACTGACCAACGGAAAGGCTTGTTCTTGTAGGAGACGATTTTCAGATCGACATTCTCGTTATATCCACCGACGAAAGCCAAAACGCCCGGCTGCAGCTTGCCTTTGCAACCCGTTTTGTTGCGCGCAATCGCTTCGACATCTTTCGGCGTATAGCTGAAATTCTTGCCCTTTGCCTGCACGTAGGCGATCGGTCGGTTCGGGTTTTTTGCCACCTCGAAAGGATGACCGTTATACGTCACGGCCTCGCGGTTTGCCCATGCGGCTTCAATTTCGTCCGCGCCCGAGGTGCTGGCCGATTTGCTGGAGGACGTCGCTGATGACGCTTTGGGCGCGGCTGTCTGCACATCGCCAGACGTTGTGTTCATACATCCCGTCAGGATACCTGCCATTGCCATACCAATCACCAATCCACGCATTTGCGCACCTCTCGTAAAAATTGCATTTCACAAATCGATATACATTCAAGAGGCAGTATGTAAACCCACCCTCATTCGGCCTTTGCCGGGCATCTTGAGGGTTGAACCGATCTCTATAGAGCCCTATACACCGCGCAGCTTGGAATCGATTATTCGGCTCTGGGCCTTTTTGTTTTTTGCCAAGGCATGTGGCTGGCCTTCTTCGACAGCATCCCGCATCGGCGAAATGCAGATGACCCAAGGAATGACGACCTGATCTCTGGCGGGCGTGGCACGCGGACCCGATGAAGACCAAGAGCTCTGAGGACGCGCAAATCTTCGTGGAAAAACCACGAGCAGTTTAGGAGATGATCAGATGGACCTGATCGCACAGATCGAGGCGGAACAGATCTCCGCCCTGGGGAAAGAGATCCCCGACTTCAAAGCCGGCGACACCATTCGCGTCGGCTATAAGGTGACCGAAGGGTCCCGTACCCGTGTTCAGAACTACGAAGGCGTCTGCATCGCCCGCAAAGGCGGCAGCGGCATCGCCGGTGCGTTCACGGTTCGCAAGATTTCGTTCGGTGAAGGCGTGGAACGTGTGTTCCCCCTGCATTCGACCAACATCGAAAGCATCACCGTTGTCCGCCGTGGCCGCGTGCGTCGTGCCAAGCTGTATTACCTGCGCTCGCGTCGCGGTAAATCGGCACGTATCGCCGAGGACACAACGTATAAACCCCTGGCGAACGCCAAGGCGTAAGGACCGAACAGATGAAAAAAGACATCCATCCCGAATACCACATGATCGACGTCAAAATGACCGACGGTACGATCCTGCAGATGAAATCGACCTGGGGCAAGGAAGGCGACCAGCTGTCGCTGGATATCGACCCGACGGTACACCCCGCATGGACCGGTGGCGGCACACGCCTGATGGACACCGGTGGCCGCGTGTCGAAGTTCAAGAAGAAATACGAAGGTCTGGGCTTCTGATCCCAGCCAACGGACGTCCAAGATCAAACGCCGTAGCATCTGCTGCGGCGTTTTTTCTTGGCATAGGCCAGTTGCCAATGATGGTGACCCAGCGAAACGGGCGAAGTACCCGAAACATGCAGCCAATCGCCAATCGCAAACAGATTATTGCATGGTCGACTTGAGGTTCGAATAGAAGGCCTGCGGACGACCGGTTGCGGGGTTCAACTGCGCCTCAAAGTCGAAGCTGAACGGATAGGTCTGACCGAGTTGCTTCGCCATCACCTTGCCGCGCGCTTTGCCATCCACCATCATTCGCTTGGGGTTGGCACGTCCGTCAAAAGCGTCGAGTTCGATAGAGAGTGGCCCGGTCGCCCCGAGACAAGGCAGGTCCGCACCCTCGGAAACCAGATCGGAGCCTATGATACGGAACGCGATCCGGCCACTGCGATCTCGCTTGTAGTCGACGGTGATCTTACCTTTGACAGGCAGCCGCGCCAGCGTGCTGTCGGCACCGCAGCTTGCAGCCGTCTTCGGCAGGGCCACGGTAAAGAAGCGATCGATTGGAATGCTTATTGACCCAATTCCTGCGCCCGTTGTCACGCTACTTTGCATAGCTGACATGGTTGTGGCGGTTCCCCAATCGTCGACTGCCGTACCGTATGCCGAGCACTGGCACGAACCGGCAAAGGATTCACAAATTCCACCCGTACCACATGTCATTCCTGTCTGGCACAGACCAGCCACACAGCACTCGCCAAAACAATCTTCGACCTCCTCAATAGGCGGACAAGCCGACAACAAGAGCCACACAGAAAGCAGAGCAAAAAAATTGAGTCTACGGCGAGTCGTCATGTTCAAACTCCTTTGCAGTCGGCGGCGCCGCGCAGATAAACTGGCGACTGAAAATATCGGCGCCAAACCGGCTTTGAAAAATACTTGCCATTTCAAACTGCATGCCCAGCGCACATCCATCAATTGAAATTTTATTGAACTGCTACCCTTATGCGAAACTTTGCCGGTCGGGCGGGGTGGCCCCATTCAATCCATTTTTAATGATGAAACGCCTAAAGTTGGCCAAAAAAGGTGGGCCCGAAACCCAATAAAGTATTAAAATCAAGGACTTTTTCATGATCCTTATGACTGTGCAAAGCCATGACGTACCAGCCTGATCTTTGTTTGCACATGATCTAGGTCGGCAGTCTTGTTGACGCCGTAGAAAGAAGTGGCGCCAGTTTTCACTGCCAGCATCGTAAGGATTCGCGAGGTAATCCTTGGCGGGGACAATTTCATGACTCGCGCGACCATGAGCAAAGTCCAATGACCCTGATCCCGGCGCCTTTCTTTTAGGATTCAGGGGAAAAACCCACGGCAAATTGGTTTGAGGTGCAACTTCCACTCACCATATGGGGAAATTGGGCGCAGAACCGCTTCCCAACGTAAGTCCCACAACATATAGTGGCCAAAATCACAATGCTGCGCATGAACAGCAGTAGAAGGAACGGGCATGGCGCATATTATCGTCGTCGGAAACGAAAAGGGTGGGGCCGGCAAATCGACGGTCTCGATGCACGTGGCCACCGCACTGGCGCGACTGGGCCACAAGGTCAGCGCCCTGGATCTCGACCTGCGCCAGCGCACCATGGGCCGCTATGTCGAAAACCGTAAGGCGTTTCTGGCCAAGGCCGGGCTGGACCTGCCCAGCCCCGATTGCCACGACCTGCCCGAAATTGACCCGGCATCGCTGCGCCCGGGTGAAAACATCTATGACCACCGCCTGTCGGCTGCCGTGGCCCAGCTTGAGCCGGACAGCGATTTCATCCTGATCGACTGCCCCGGGTCGCACACCCGCCTCAGCCAGGTCGCGCATTCGCTCGCCGATACGCTGATCACGCCGCTGAACGACAGTTTCATCGATTTTGACCTGCTGGCCCATATCGATTCCAAGGGCGAGAAGATCCTCGGTCCTTCGGTCTATTCCGAAATGGTCTGGAACGCGCGCCAGCTGCGCGCGCAGGCGGGGCTCAAGCCGATCGACTGGGTGGTGATCCGCAACCGTGTGGGCACCCAGCGCATGGTCAACAAGGAAAAGATGGAACGCGCGGTCAAGATGCTGGCCGATCGCATCGGATTCCGCGTCGCGCCCGGATTCAGCGAGCGGGTGATTTTCCGCGAACTGTTCCCACGTGGCCTGACCTTGCTGGACCTCAAGGACGTTGGCGTCAAACAGCTCAACATCTCGAACGTTGCCGCGCGGCAGGAATTGCGCGACATGATGAAGGCACTGAAATTGCCCGGTGTCGACATCACCTTCTGATCCCCGTCCGCCAAACCCGCAAACCGCCTGAACGATAAGGGACCAGGGGCGTTGCGGGTCACGTCACGGACGGTCGGACCCGCTTGTCCCCGACAGGGACTGCAACATCGCGCGCAGTTTTGCGACTTCGTTCCGGTCGAACACAGACGTCAGTTTGCTGTCGTACTCCTGCGCGACCTCTCTCAGATCCTGATAGGCCGCCCGCCCCGCCGGGGTCAGTTCCAGATGCTCGACCCGGCGGTCGCGCGCATCCCGTCTGCGTTCAATGAAACGACGGTCCGCCAGCTTTTGCACCGCGCGGCTGACCTTGGTCTTGTGAATTTTCGCACGTTGCCCAATCTCGGTCGCGGTGAGACGGCCGAAAATCCCCAAGTGAAACAGCACCCGCCATTCACTGCGCAACATACCATAGCGGCCCTTGTACACCTGCTGAAAGGCAAGGCTGCTTTCCTCTGCGGCCTGATTCAGCAGGTAGGGCAGGAATTCCCGCAAATCAAATTCATCTTTATGCTCCATTTGCGTCCCCTTTCTTGTTGTTAGTTACAAAAACAACTATTAGGGCTGCAAGCAGATTTCGAAGGAGTGAGCCATGAACCGCCCCAGCGATCCGCACAAGATGGTGCAAGCCGCAAGTCCGACGGGCACGACCGAAGGTTATATGCCCGGATTTGGGAATGATTTCGAAACCGAGGCTTTGCCCGGCGCCCTGCCCCAGGGCATGAACAGCCCGCAGAAGTGCAACTATGGCCTTTACGGCGAACAGCTCAGCGGCACGGCCTTTACCGCGCCCAGCCACCAGAACGAACGCACCTGGTGTTATCGCATTCGCCCGTCGGTCAAACATTCGCACCGCTATGAAAAGATCGACCTGCCCTATTGGAAATCGGCCCCGCATGTGGACCCCGATGTGATCAGCCTAGGCCAATACCGATGGGATCCGGTGCCCCATTCCGATCAGCCGCTGACCTGGCTGACCGGCATGCGCACGATGACCACGGCCGGGGATGTGAACACCCAGGTTGGCATGGCCAGCCATATCTATCTGGTCACCGAATCGATGGTCGACAGCTATTTCTATTCCGCCGACAGCGAATTGCTGATCGTCCCGCAGGAAGGGCGGCTGCGCTTTGCCACCGAACTGGGGATCATCGACCTTGAGCCCAAGGAAATCGCCATCATCCCGCGCGGATTGCTTTACCGGGTCGAAGTTCTCGAAGGGCCCGCGCGCGGCTTTGTCTGCGAAAACTACGGCCAGAAATTCGAACTGCCTGGGCGCGGGCCGATCGGGGCCAACTGCATGGCCAACCGGCGCGATTTCAAAACCCCGGTGGCGGCCTATGAAGACCGCGAAACACCATCGACCGTGATCATCAAATGGTGCGGCCAGTTCCACGAAACCCACATCGGCCACAGCCCGCTCGACGTGGTGGCATGGCACGGCAACTACGCGCCCGTGAAATATGACCTGCGCACCTATTGCCCTGTCGGGTCGATCCTGTTCGACCATCCCGACCCGTCCATCTTTACCGTTCTGACGGCCGCCAGTGGCGTGCCAGGCACTGCGAATATCGACTTTGTCCTGTTCCGCGAACGCTGGATGGTGGCCGAGGATACGTTCCGCCCGCCGTGGTATCACAAGAACATCATGTCCGAACTGATGGGCAATATTTACGGCCAGTATGACGCCAAACCGCAGGGGTTCATCCCCGGCGGCATGTCGCTCCACAACATGATGCTGCCCCACGGGCCCGACAAGAACGCGTTCGAGGGCGCATCGAATGCCGATCTGAAACCCGAAAAGCTCGACAACACCATGTCCTTCATGTTCGAAACCCGCTTTCCCCAGCACCTCACCGGTTTTGCCGCGAACGAGGCGCCGCTCCAGGACGATTACATCGACTGCTGGGCCGATATCGAAAAGAAATTCGACGGGACACCGGGCAAGAAATGAACTGGTTCGGCGAGATGACTTTGCCCGTGCTTGCCGGTGTCGCAGGGGGCGTGATCTGGCTCCTCTGGCGCGCGGTGCAACGCACGAAGGACGACCACCCCGCGCATATGAAAAGACGCCGGAATTCTGCTTCCATTTCCGGCAGCGACATACCGGGCGCTCCAGACAACGACTAAGAACCATGACGCCACCAATGACGGCCAAATACAGGGACGCCACATGCCTCTATTGAAAAGCTGGGTCGCCAGCGCGAACAGCCCCGACACGGAATTTCCGCTCAACAACTTGCCTTACGGCGTTTTTTCGGTCGGCGATGAGGAACCGCGCTGTGGCGTGGCCATTGGCGACAGGATTCTCGATATTCAGGCGGCCGAAGAACAGGGGCTGATCGACCTGGCGGATGATCCGCTGTTCGATGTGCCCTTCTGGAACGACCTGATGGAACAGGGCCCCGCCGTCTGGGCCGCCCTGCGTGCGCGTCTGACCGCCCTGCTGTCCGAAGGATCGCCCGACCGCGACAAGGTGGAACCGCTGCTGGTGCCCATGGCGGATGCAACGATGCACATGCCTTTCGTGGTCTCCGAATACACCGATTTCTACGCCGGTCGACACCATGCCACCAATGTCGGCACGATGTTCCGCGGCCCCGAAAACGCGCTGCCCCCCAACTGGCTCCACATGCCGATCGGCTATAACGGGCGCGCCTCCTCGGTCTATGTCAGCGGCACCGATATCCGCCGCCCCTGGGGTCAGCTGAAGTCACCCGATCATGACAAACCCGCCTTCCTGCCCTGCCGCCGGTTCGATCTGGAACTGGAAATGGGCGCCATCGTCGGCGTCGAAAGCGACGGACCGATCACGGTGCAGGAGGCCGACAACAACATCTTCGGTTACGTCCTGCTCAACGATTGGTCCGCGCGCGACATTCAGGCGTGGGAGTACCAGCCCCTGGGCCCGTTTCAGGCCAAGGCCACCGCGACCAGCATCTCGCCCTGGATCGTGACCAAGGCCGCGCTTGATCCTTTCCGCACCGATACGCCCGAACGCGAATTCGAACTGCTCGACCACCTCAAGGATTGTGGCCCGATGCTCTATGACATCGACCTCGAAATCACCCTCGCGCCCCAGGGAAAACCCGCCACCACCATCGCGCGCACCAATTACCGCGAGATGTATTATTCCTCGGCCCAGCAACTGGCCCATCACACCACCGCCGGCAGCCCGATGAACGTCGGCGACCTGCTCGGCTCGGGCACGATCTCGGGGGCGGAAAAACACGAACGCGGCTCGCTTCTCGAACTCAGCTGGGGCGGCAAGGAACCGATCACGCTCGACACCGGTGACACCCGAACCTTCCTCGAGGATGGCGACACGCTTTCCCTGCGCGGCGCGGCCAAGGGTGATGGCTACACCATCGGGTTCGGGGATTGCACCGGCACGCTCCTGCCCGCGCTCGAAGATCCGTACAGACGCTAAACTTCATCTTGCCAAATAAACTCCCGCCGGAGGCTCCCGTCACCGGCAATGGGCACCAGACGTCAGACAAGGAAGACCAACAATGGCCAAGGCATTCGCATCCCAAGGGGACATGAGCGAAAAGGAAATCAGCTTTACCGAAGTGGGCGAAGGTCTCTGGGCCTTTACCGCCGAGGGCGACCCCAACAGCGGCGTCATCATCGGCGACGACAGCGTCATGATCGTCGAGGCCCAGGCCACCCCGCGCCTGGCCAACAAGGTGATCGAAAAGGTCCGCGAAGTCACCGACAAGCCGATCACCCATGTCGCGCTGACCCATTACCACGCGGTGCGCGTCCTTGGTGCGTCGGCCTTTGGCGCCCAGCAAATCTTGATGTCGGGCGATGCCCGCGCCATGGTGGTCGAACGCGGGCAAGAGGATTGGGACAGCGAATTCCAACGCTTTCCCCGCCTGTTCGAAGGCCACGAAAGCATTCCGGGCCTGACCTATCCGACGACCACGTTTGACGGATCGATGACAGTCTATCTGGGCAACCGTCAGGTCAACCTGATGCAGATCGGGCGCGCGCACACCGCCGGGGATATCGTGATTCACGTGCCGGATCAGAACGTGATGTTCACGGGTGATATCGTGGAATATCACAGCGCCTGTTATTGCGGCGACGGGCATTTCGCCGATTGGGGCGATACGCTCGACAATATCAAATCCTTCGACGTGGACGCCATCGCGCCCGGTCGCGGGGACGCGCTGGTCGGCAAGGACATGGTCAATGCCGCCATCGAAAACACCCGCGATTTCGTGGCCAGCACCTATCGCCCCGCCGCGCGCGTGGCGGCGCGCAACGGCACGCTGAAAGAGGCATGGGATGCCGTGCGCGAGGAATGCGATCCCAAATTCGCCGATTATGCGATCTATGAACATTGCCTGCCCTTCAACGTTGCCCGCGCCTATGACGAAGCCCGCGGCATCGACACGCCCCGCATCTGGACCGCCCAGCGCGATCTGGACATGTGGGAGCAGCTTCAGGACTGAGCCTTAAACGAGGGAGGAAATCCAATGGCCTACGATTATGTTCCGTTTCCCTACGTGGCCCCGCCGGGCCTGACCGAGGCCGAGCCGCGCCACCGGGTTGCCATCGTGGGGGCCGGACCGATCGGCCTGGCGCTGGCCATTGATCTGGCTTTGCGCGGGGTGCCGTCGGTCGTATTGGATGACAACAACGTGGTGTCCGTGGGCAGCCGCGCGATCTGTTGGTCCAAGCGCACGCTTGAGATATTCGACCGTCTGGGCGTGGGCGAACGAATGCTGGACAAGGGCGTGACCTGGAAGGTTGGCCGTCAGTTTCATGGCGAGGACGAGGTCTATAACTTTGACCTGCTGCCAGAAGACGGGCACAAATACCCCGCCTTCATCAACCTGCAGCAATATTACGTCGAGGAATACCTGGTCGAACGCGCCCGGGACTTCCCCGACCTGATCGATTTACGGTTCAAGAACAAAGTCGTCGACCACACGGATTTCGGTGATTTTGTCGAGCTGAAAATCGACACACCTGACGGTTTTTACAAACTTGAGGCCGAGTATTACATCGCCTGTGACGGGGCCGGTTCGCCCACGCGCGAGCGGATGGGACTGGATTTTACCGGCCAGACCTTTCAGGAGCAATTCCTGATCGCCGACATCGAAATGGAGGACAGCCCCTTTGGCCCCGATGGGGTGCCCGAGCGGTGGTTCTGGTTCGATCCGCCGTTTCATCCGGGCAAATCGGCGCTGTTGCACATGCAGCCGGACAACATCTATCGGATCGACCTGCAATTGGATGTGGATGCCGATGGCAAGGCTGAGGCGACCGAGGAAAAGGTCACGCCGCGCATTCAGGCGATTGTGGGGAACAAACCTTTCCGGTTGGACTGGATGAGCGTTTACAAATTCCGCTGTATCCGTCTGGATCAGTTCGTGCACGGCCGGGTGATTTTCGCCGGGGATAGCGCCCACGTGGTCAGTCCCTTTGGCGCGCGCGGCGGCAATGGCGGCATTCAGGATGTAGACAACCTGGGCTGGAAACTCGTCGCCGTTCTGAACGGCACAGCCCCCGGACCCATGTTGCAGACCTATGACGAAGAACGGGGCCATGGCGCGGATGAGAACATCCTGAATTCGTCGCGTGCGACCAATTTCATGACGCCCAAGACCCCGATCGAGGCCCTGTTCCGGGCCGAAGCGTTGCGGCTGGCGCATGATCAGCCCTTTGCGCAAAAGCTGTTGAATTCGGGGCGCCTGTCGCGACCCTGTTCGCTGGAGGGTATGGCCCTGCAAACCCCCGGCGCGGCGCCGATTGCACCGGGAACGGCCCTTGTGGATGCGCCGCTGAGCAGTGACACAGGCGACACCTGGCTGATCGAGCATGTGCAGGGCGCGTTCACATTGGTCGGATTTGGCGATGTAACCTTGCCCGATCTGCCTGACATCCGGCGGATCGGCGTGAACCAGCGGGCCGACTACCCCTGTTTCACCGCCCAGAATGGCCACGCCATGCGCCGGTATGGCAGCGAACGGGCTTATCTGTTCCGCCCGGACGGGCATGTGTGTGCAACCTTTACCGCCCCGACGGAACAAGACGTAAGCGACGCCAAGGCCCGTGCCATGGGCGCGACATCGGAGACCCAGACATGAGCATTGCCCCCGACCGCCTCAGCCCGCAACAGGATGACTTCTATAACGCCTTAATGGATGCCCATACCGGCCTGTCCGAGACCGACAGCCATGCGCTCAACGCGCGGCTGGTGTTGATGATGGCCAATCGCATCGGCGACCTTGAAGCGCTGACCGACATCCTGACAACCGCACGGGGATACAGCGATGAGTGACGTGGTGCTCTATGATTTCTGGCGCTCGTCCGCCAGCTACCGGCTGCGCATCGCGCTGAACCTTGCAGGGATCAATTACAAGGCGATTGCCGTCGACCTGACCAGAAAAGAGCACAAGACGCCCGAGCACATGGCCCGCAACCCGCAGGGGTTGGTGCCGGTTCTGGACATTGACGGTCTGCACCTGACCCAGTCGCTGGCCATTCTGGATTATCTGGATAACACCCGCGACCTGGGCCTGTTGCCCGCGGACCCGGCCCGGCGCGCCAAGGTACAGGCGCTGGCCCATTCCATTGCGGTGGACATTCACCCGGTGTGCAACGTCTCGGTCGCGGCCTATGCGGTCGAGGTGTCGGGCCGCGAAGAGGTGCGCCAGCAATGGATGCAACGGTTCATCCGTCCGGGCATGGTGGCATTCGAAAAGCTGCTGGGTGACTTTGAACAGGCCCCGTTCTGTGCGGGCGACACGCCCGGTCTGGCCGACATTTGCCTGATGCCGCAGCTTTACAATGCCGCGCGATGGGAGACACAGACCGACGACCTACCCCGTGTAACCGCAGTCGCACAGGCCTGCGCCGATCATCCTGCCTTTGCCGCCGCGCATCCCGACAACCACACCCCGCAGTAGATCCAACGCGAAGTTGATGCCGCGGTAAGCTGATTTGCCGAGTCGAGGCAACCCCAACGTTTTGGTTATCCTGCCCAAGCGGTTTTTGATGTATTTATTTCCTGTGCGGGAGGCTTTGCGGAATTATATTCCGCAAGGCTCTCCCCGATATCTGGGAGGAAATCACATTGAAAACCAAATACTTAGCAAGCATGGCTTGCGCCATCGGCCTGTCTGCCTCAATCGCTGTAGCACAAGATTGCACTGAGTCGAAGTGGGGGGCGGACGATACGATTGGCTCTGCCAACATGTTGTCGCCTGAGCGGACTCTTGCCGCAGCAAGCCTCATCAAACAGGGCAAATCCATGCCTCTCGGGATCGTTATTGATGACAAGACACCGGCCTTTGCGCCGCGGTCGCTGAACCTGCAGGTGGTACAGCCCAACCAGCAGGGCGGCCAGAAACTGACGCAGTTCGGCTATCCCGGCAACTACAACGACGACATCCTGCAAACCTGGGTTGGCATCGGAAGCCAGATCGATGGTCTGGGGCACCTGGGTGAAAAAGGGTATTACTATAACTGTCTGGACGAGAAAGAGATCAGCGCCATCACCGGTCTGACTAAGCTGGGTGTTCACGACATTCCGCCGCTGGTTGCGCGCGGCGTGATCCTGGATATGGCCAAGCATTTCGGCAAGGACGTTCTGGCCGCTGGTGAACACTTTGGCGAGGCCGAGATCAAGGCCGCCGCCGAGGCGCAGGGCGTTGAAATCCGCGAAGGCGATGTGGTTCTGTTCCACACCGGCTGGACAGAAAACATGCTGGAAAGCGACCCGACCGCCTGGGTATCGGGTGAGCCGGGCATCAACGTCAACGGATCGCGCTATCTGGCGTCGCTGAACGTGATGGCGGTAGGCGCGGATACCTGGGGGATCGAACCCGTTCCGCCAGCCGAGGGCGATGGCGCGTTCTATGGCCACGTGGTGCTGCTGAAGGAAAACGGCATCTACATCCTGGAAACCATGAACACCGGACCGGTCCTGCGTGATGGCGTGAACGAGTTCATGTTCGTTCTGGGTCAGGCTCGGATTCGCGGCACGGTCCAGATGATCATCAATCCCGTCGCGCTCTACTGAACGACACGACGCAAATGGAGTGCGCCGTCCCCGACCGGGCGGCGCATTTTGCGTTTGCCCCTTGCCCGGTGACGCGAAATTTGGAACGCTGAGCATGCATCTCTGGCACGGATCAAGTTCCAAGGGCCACGCAACAGCAACCTTTGAACAGGGCGATTTATCATGCGTGTCTTGCTGGTCCGCCACAACCCCGGCCCGGATGATGACCGGGTTGTTTCACATATAATTCAGCGGGGCCTGACGCCGGATATTCGCCGCCCCTTTGCCGGTGACACCCTCGGCGGCATCGAGGACGATATCATTGCCACGGTGGTTTATGGCGGCGGTTACAACGCCTATGACACCGGTCTGCATCCGTTTCTGGTGGACGAATATCGCTGGATCGATGCGGCGATGCGCGCCGGCATACCGGTGCTCGGCCTGTGCCAGGGGGCGCAGATGATTGCGCACCACATGGGCGCACGGGTCGGTGCGCCCGATCACGGCATGCACGAGTTTGGCTATTACGAGGTGCGCCCGACACCACAGGGGCGCAAATTCCTGCCCGCCCCGCTGCATTTCACTCAGGCGCACTACCATACTTACGATCTGCCTGCGGGGGCGATCCATCTGGCCGAAAGCGATCTGTTCGAACAACAGGCATTTCAGGTTGGCGAGACCGTGTTCGGGTTCCAGTTTCACCCGGAACAAACCATCGAAGGCTTTCGGCGCTGGCAACGCTGGCCGCATGCCGCTTACGGCAAACCCGGCGTGCAAAGCATCGAGGAACAGAACACCCTGATGTATCGCCACGATGCGGCGCAGGCGGATTGGTTTTACGGGTTTCTCGACAGGTTCCTGGGAACTGCGCCCTGACAGGCAATGAATATCGGCGCCGCCGAGGGAGGCACGCACGCCCAAATCACGTGACTTGGCGGGAATATGTCTTATCTCAACACTCAAACGTCGGAGTCGTACTAGTCTGCTGACCGACACCCGTATTGCATCGGGTTACATCTTGCTTGTACGATCTGTGATGAAATTGGCGATCATCTTAAGTACCGCAAGGGCGCTGACGGACGGGAGGACATAAACGATCCACGACTCACGGCAGCCTTTCCGGCGCGATTTAGGGCGCATTTTCCCAAGGACAATCAACAACAAGCAGGGCGCAAACCCTGTGACCAAATCAACAGAGAGGAAGAATATGACTTTTTACACACGCACCGGTAAGCCGTTGCCAAAATCGATTGTGGAATCCGCCGGCAAGGTCGGCAGCGACCCGGTAAACCGCCGCGAGTTCCTGGCCCTCGCCAGCGCGTTCGGCGCGACCGCGGCGACCGCATATTCGATGATCGGCATGGCCGCTCCGGCGCGGGCTGCCGCGCACAAGCAGATGGGCGGCACCGTCCGCATTCAGCAGGAAGTGCGCGCCCTCAAGGACCCGCGCACCTATGACTGGAGCCAGATCGCCAACTTCAGCAACGGCTGGCTGGAATATCTGGTGTTCTACGAGAACGACGGCACCTTTACCCCTCAGCTTCTGGAAAGCTGGGAGATCAACGAAAACGCGACCGAGTACACTCTGAACGTCCGCAAAGGCGTGAAGTGGAACAACGGCGACGATTTCACCGCCGAAGACGTTGCTCGCAACATCGCAGGCTGGTGTGACAAGAGCGTCGAGGCGAACTCGATGGCGGGCCGCTTTGCGACACTGGTCGACGAAGCCACCGGCAAGGCCGTGGACGGCGCGATCGAGGTCGTGGACAGCCACACCGTCAAGCTGAACCTGCCCAAGCCGGATATTTCGCTGATCCCCGGCATGGCCGATTACCCGGCGGCGATCACTCACAGTTCATACTCGGCCGACACGATGCTGGACAACCCGATCGGGACCGGCCCATACCTGCCCGAAAGCCTGGAAGTGGGCGTGAAGGCGGTGCTGGTGCGCAACGAGAACCACGAATGGTGGAACGCCGGCAACGGCGCTTACATGGACCGCGTCGAATACATCGACTATGGCACCGACCCGTCTGCCTGGGTGGCTGCAGCTGAAGCCGACGAAGTCGACATGATGTACAGTGTGGATGGCGATTACATCGACATTCTGGGCGCGCTGGATGGCTGGTCGCAGCACGAAATCGTCACTGCGGCAACCATCGTGATCCGTCCCAACCAGCTGGCCGAAGTGGATGGCAAGAAGCCTTACGCCGACAAGCGCGTGCGCCAGGCGCTGCAGATGGCTGTCGACAACTCGGTTCTTCTGGAACTGGGCTATGGCGGTCGCGGTATTACGGCCGAAAACCACCATGTCGGTCCGATGCACCCGGAATACGCCGAGCTGGAGCCGCTGAAAGTGGACCCTGCAGGCGCCAAGGCGCTGATGGAAGAGGCCGGCATGGCCGATTACGAGCACGAGCTGCTGTCGATTGACGACGCATGGCGCAAGGACACCACCGATGCGGTGGCGGCCCAACTGCGGGATGCGGGCATCAAGGTCAAGCGGACCGTTCTGCCGGGTTCGACCTTCTGGAATGACTGGGCGAAATATCCGTTCAGTTCGACCAACTGGAACCACCGCCCGCTGGGCGTTCAGATCTGGGCGCTGGCTTACAAGTCGGGCGAGGCGTGGAACGAATTCGGCTGGTCGAACGCGGAATTTGACGCCTTGCTGGAAGAGGCCCTGGCCACAGCCGACGTTGAAAAGCGCCGCGCCCTGATGGCCACAGGCGAAAAGATGATCCAAGACGAAGGTGTGACGATCCAGCCGTACTGGCGATCGCTCTACAACCACACCAAGGAAAACCTGGAAGGCGGCGCACATCACATTTCCTTCGTGATCTCGCCCGCGCGTCTGGCCTGGACCTGATCGACATTTCCTGACCTGTTGGAAGGGGCCGCCATTTGGCGGCCCCTTTTGCATTCCGGGCGCGACATCGAACAGAAGGATGACAAGCCCCCGATCCCGACGCATGATCGCAACACCACAAAACGGACAAACGGGGACGGTACATGGCGAAACACGGGTATCAGGGCGGGCGGTTGAACCTGCCCTTTGTGGGCATCTGCACCTTTGGCAAATATCCCTATGTCGAAGACTGGGACACGATCGACGCCGACGTCGCCGTGATGGGCGCACCGTTCGATTGCGGGGTGCAGTGGCGCTCGGGCGCGCGTATGGGGCCACGCGCCATTCGCGAGGCATCGACCCTGTTTTCGTTCGGCCATGCGGGGGCCTATGATTTCGAGGATGACATCACCTATCTGGACCCGGCCAAGGTAAGCGTGGTCGACATCGGAGATGCCGATATCATCCACACCGATACCGAACAAAGCCATGCCAACATCGAACTGGGCGTGCGCAAGATGCTGAAGGCTGGCGCCCTGCCCGTGGTGATGGGCGGCGATCATTCGGTCAACATCCCCTGCATCAACGCCTTTGACGATCAGGGCCCCATACACGTCGTCCAGATCGATGCGCATCTGGATTTCGTCGATGAACGCCATGGCGTCCGGTTCGGCCACGGCAACCCGATGCGGCGCGCGGCGGAAAAACCCTATGTCACCGGGCTGACCCAGATCGGCATACGCAACGTATCGTCCACAGCGCGCGAGGGGTATGTGACGGCCCGCGACATGGGCTCGGACATTCAGTCTGTCCGTCATCTGCGCGAAATGGGGGTCGACGCCATGCTGCGCCGTATTCCCGAGGGCGCGAATTATTACCTGACCATCGACATTGATGCCTTTGATCCATCGATCGCGCCCGGCACCGGAACGCCGAGCCACGGCGGGTTTCTCTATTACGAGGTGCTGGAACTGATCGACGGGCTGGCCCGGCGGGGCGAGGTCATCGGCATGGATCTGGTTGAGGTCGCGCCGGATTACGATACCAGCGGCAGCACCTCGATCCTGGCGGCGCAGGTTTTGCTGAACGCCATCGGGCGGATTTTGCACCACAGGTCGCTATGAATGCACAGGACCTGTGTGAAAGCCGGTATTTAACCGGGCCGCATCTGCCCTCATGATAAGGTCGGATTGAAAAGGATGCTGACCCCATGGACACGGACATCACAGGCTTTCACGCGCATGTCTATTACGACGCCAAGACCATCGATACGGCCCGCGCGGTATGCCAGGCAGCCAAGGCGCAGCTTCCGGTTCAGATGGGGCGGATGCACGAAAAACCGGTTGGTCCGCACCCGATGTGGAGCTGCCAGCTGGCCTTTGGCCCGGACGATTTCGCCAAGGTCGTCATGTGGCTGGCACGGAACCGACAGGGCCTGACGGTGTTTACCCATCCAGAGACAGGTGACGAACTGGCCGATCATCGCGACCACGCGATCTGGATGGGCAGCATGCAGCAACTGGATTTGTCGATGTTCGAATAGTCACCACCGACGCGAGGAGGAACAGATGAGAAAACTTCAGACCCAGGGTGTGCATCACATCACCCTCACCGGGGCCGACCGCCAGACATCCATCGATTTCTGGGAGGGCGTGTTGGGCATGCCGTTTATTTTCGACCAGCCCAACCTGGACAACCCGAAAGAAGGGCACCTCTATTTCGATCCGGGCGATGGCCGGTTGATCACCGTGTTCACCAACGAAGACCGAGCACTCGACCCGGCCCGCACCCCGACCGATCCGGGATGCGTGCATCACCTGGCCTTTGCAGTGAGCCATGCCACCTTTGCCCAGACGGTCAAACGGCTGGATGAACGGGGCATCAAACATTCCGGCCCAAAGGACCGCGGGTTCATGGATTCGATCTATTTCAAGGACCCGCTGGGGTTGCTGATCGAACTGGCCTCTTATCGGTTCGAACCCCCGTACGGATGCAGCCACGCCGATGTGATGATCGAGGCGCACAGAATCCGGGTCGCACGGGGCGATTACAACATTCACGAAGAACACCTTGCCGACGCCATCGAAATGCTCGTGGAACGGCGGCAGGGGTCTTTGTCGGATGACAGGTCGGCAAAAAACCCCTACTGACCCCGGCAAGGCAAACCCGCGACTGGCCATTGCAGAGTTTCCACTGTTAGACATGGTGCGACTCTGATCCGGGATCGCAGACATGTGCAGGGGAGGTGCATGAGTTTTCGGGCCTCCGCCTGCTTTTATTCGGCAGCCGCATCCCAAACGGGACCTGCGGCAGCAATCGAAATCGTCGCGTCCCGCGACGAGGTTGCCACAGTGGATCGCAACATTTCGGCAGCCCGTGTCGCGGCCCCGTCGGTCAGTCTGGCCCCGGGGCCGCGTCATCGCCCCCCCGGCAACCAGGCCCCCGTCTCCACGCCGCGTCATTGAAAAGGACCGCCCCATGAGCCTCAAATGCAAAGCGACCATTCTGCGTGAAATTGGCTTGCCGCTCCCCTATGCCGAAAGCCGCCCCTTGCAGGTGGAAGAGGTCACGCTGGATCCGCCCAAACCGTCCGAAGTCGTGGTCAAGGTGGTCGGCGCGGGCCTGTGCCACTCGGACCTGTCCGTGATCAACGGCGCGCGCGGGCGCGCCTTGCCCATCGCCCTTGGCCATGAGGGCGCAGGCGAGGTTGTCGAGGTGGGCAGCGGTGTCTCGGACGTGCGCGTGGGCGATCCGGTGGTATTCCAGTTCAGTGCATCCTGCGGGCGCTGCAAGACCTGCCAGTCGGGCCGTCCGCAGATTTGCGAAACCGCCGGGGCAACGCGCGCCACGGGCGAGCTGATGGCAGGCGGATATCGCATCCGCGATCTGGCCGGTGAACATATCCGCCACCACACGGGCGTCTCCTGTTTCGCGGAATACGCGGTGGTGGACCGGGGCAGTGTCGTGGTGATCGACAAATCCATCCCGCTGGCCGATGCCGCGCTGTTTGGCTGCGCGGTCATGACGGGTGTCGGCGCGGTGGTGAACACCGCCCGCATCGCGACGGGGGAACGGATTGCCATTTTCGGTCTGGGTGGCGTCGGCCTGTGCGGCGTCATGGGGGCCAAGGCCGCCGGGGCCAACATGATCGTCGCCATTGACCTTGAGGATGCCAAACTGGCCAAAGCGCGCGACCTGGGCGCAACCCATACGTTCAACGCACGCGACCCTGAGCTGGTCGAAAAGGTACGGGACCTGACAGACGGCGGTATCGAATTTGCCGTCGATCTCGCCGGAGCGATCCCGGCAATGGAAAGCGCCTATGCCATGCTGGCGCGCGGCGGCAAGCTGGTGACGGCGGGCCTGTCACCCATTGGCGCGAAATTCGCCTTTGAACACGGGGATCTGGTCAGCGACGAAAAGTCGATCTGCGGGTCCTACATGGGGTCCTGCGTTCCGGTGCGGGACATTCCCCGCTTCATCAACATGTACCAGAGCGGCGCATTGCCGGTGGACCAACTGATCGACCGATATGTCGGATTCGACGAGATCAACGAAGGGTTCGACCTGCTGGCCGGCGGCACGGCCCTGCGGCAGGTGCTGCTTCCCCACGGGATGCCCTGACACGCGGATGGGCGCCGCCCAAAAGCGTCTGTGTCATACATGTCTTGAGGGATTATGGTAGCGGAGGAGGGACTTGAACCCCCGACACGCGGATTATGATTCCGCTGCTCTAACCAACTGAGCTACTCCGCCACAAGCGAGGGTGGACGTAAGCCAGCCCCGCGTGATCGTCAAGAGTGAATCTGCTTATCCGTTGCGCACCGTGTCGATCATCAGTTGCACGTTCTCGGGATCGGCATCCGGCGTGATCCCATGGCCGAGGTTGAAGATGTGCGGCCCCTTGGAAAACGCCCTAACAATCGCACGGGTCTCGTCGACCAGCGCCTGACCGCCCGTCACCATGTGGGACGAGGCCAGATTGCCCTGCACACAGCCATCGACCTGCACATGTTTGGCGGCCCATTCGGGGCTGACCGAGTTGTCGAGCGCAACGCAATCCGCGCCTGTCGCCTTGGCGAACCCGATATATTTGTCGCCTGCTTCCCGCGGAAAGGCGATGATGGGCGTGTCGGGGTGACGCGATTTCAGTTCCGTGATGATCCGCTTGGCCGGGGCCAGCGCGTATTTGTCGAACGCCTCGCCCGACAGCGATCCGGCCCAGCTGTCGAACAGTTTCACCACCTCGGCCCCGGCGTCGATCTGCATCGACAGGTATTCGATGGTCGCCGCTGTGATCAGATCGAGCAGCGATTCGAACAGGGCGTTGTTTTCCTGGCGCAGCTGATGCGCGGGGGCCTGATCGGGCGTGCCACGCCCGGCGATCATGTAAGTGGCCACGGTCCAGGGTGCCCCGGCAAAGCCGATCAGAGCGGTCTCTTCCGGCAGTTCTCGGGTCAGGATGCGCAGGGTTTCATAGATCGGGGACAGCGTGTCATGGATATCGCCCACCGGTTTCAGCGCGTCGAAATCGGCCTGTTGGGTCACGGTGGACAGGCGCGGCCCCTCGCCCGTGACAAACCACAGATCGGCGCCCAGCGCCTGAGGAATCAACAGGATATCGGCAAACAGGATCGCGGCATCAAACCCATACCGGCGGATCGGCTGCAATGTGACCTCGGCGGCGAGCTCCGGATTATAGCAAAGCGACAGGAAATCGCCCGCCTGCGCGCGCGTCGCGCGGTATTCGGGCAGATAGCGCCCGGCCTGACGCATCATCCAGATGGGCGGCGTATCCAGAACCTCGCCTGCCAGCGATCTCAGCAATTTCTTCTGCATGGTGATGTGCCCCCCGAATAGCGTTCCGTGACAGGTCGTGCGCCAGCGGCATATTGTCAAGCACTGCGCCGGTTGTCAGGGCAATGTGACGCGACTAAAGACACATATATGACTGATACCCTACCTTCACCCGACGCACCGCTGAACATCGGCACACGCGGTTCCCCGCTGGCCCTTGCGCAGGCTCATGAAACCCGTGACCGGCTGAGCAAGGCGTTCAACCTGCCCGAGGATGCGTTTCGCATCGTGGTGATCAAGACCACCGGCGATGCAATTCAGGATCGCCCGCTGAAAGAGATCGGCGGAAAGGGCCTGTTCACCCGCGAGATCGAACAGGACCTGCTGACCGGAAAGATCGACATCGCGGTGCATTCGATGAAGGACATGCCCGTGCTGCAGCCCGAGGGGTTGTTGCTGGACACCTATCTGCCGCGCGAGGATGTGCGCGATGCCTTTGTTGCCCCCGGTGGCGTGACGGTGATCGCCGATCTGGCACAGGGCGCGGTTGTCGGCACCTCAAGTTTGCGCCGCAAATCGCAACTGTTGAACCGGCGGCCGGACCTTCGGGTGGTGGAATTTCGCGGCAATGTACAGACCCGGCTGAAAAAGCTGGCCGACGGCGTGGCCGAATGCACGTTCCTGGCAATGGCCGGGCTGAACCGTTTGTCCATGACCATGGTGCCCGCGACACCGATTTCGCCCGACGATATGCTGCCTGCTGTGGCACAGGGCGCCATCGGGATCGAGCGGCGCGCGGATGATACCCGCGTGGCTGATATGCTGGCGGCCATTCATGATGAACCGACGGGTCAGCGACTGGCCGCCGAACGCGCCTTTCTGGCGGCATTGGACGGGTCCTGTGAAACGCCGATTGCCGGTCTGGCCGAATTGAACGGCGGCACGCTGCGCCTGCGCGGCGAGGTGCTGCGCCCGGATGGATCCGAGGCGATCAGCGACGCGCGCACCTGCGCCATCGAGGATGGTGCAATGCTGGGACGGGAAATGGCCGTGGACCTGTTGAAACGGGCCGGAGACGGGTTTTTCGACTGGCGAAGCTAAGCCCGGAACGCAAATGACGTCGCGGTTTTGTTGACAGATGGCCGATGTGAATCAACCATTTGGTGCAGGAGGACGCGACAGATGACACCCGGCAAGGCCTACCTCACATCCGAAGAAATCCGCCCTCTGGCCGAGCGGTCTGACCTGATGGGCGCCTGGCTGGTTGTGCATTGCTGGGGCACCATTGCGCTGGCCGTGGGGTTGTTTGCCTATGTTCCAAATGTTCTGACCTTCGTACTGGCGGTGATGATCATCGGATCGCGGCAATTGGGCCTGGCGATCCTGATGCACGAGGCGGCGCATAACGCGCTGTTCAAGACCCGGCGCCTGAATGAATTTGTCGGCGAATGGCTGTGCGGACGCCCCATTCTGGCCGAGCTGTCGGCATACCGCCACTATCACCTGACCCATCACCGGTTCACCCAGACCGACAAGGACCCCGATCTGGTGCTGTCGTCGAAATTCCCGACAACACGCGCGTCGCTGATCCGCAAATTCATCCGCGATCTGACCGGGCAAACCGGGTACAAGCAACTGGCCGCACAGATCATGATGTCGATCCGTCTGGCCGGCGATGACGAGGCTGTCGAGGCTGCGGCCTCGGATTTCGCCCAAGCGTTCAAGGCGCGGGATTTGTGGAAGTCGTTTCCGGTATTCATCGGCCTAATCGTTCTTTTCGGCGTGATCGGCGAATGGTGGTACGGGCTGGCGTTCTGGCTGTTGCCGTTCCTGACTTGGTTCCAGTTCGTCCTGCGCGTGCGCAACATCGCCGAACACGGGGCCACCGAAGTGTCGCAAAACCCGTTGCAGAATGTGCGCACGACGCTTGCCAACCCGATCGAACGCCTGTTCGTGGCGCCCTATTGGGTGAATTACCACCTGGAACATCACATGGTCATGCATGTGCCCTGCTGGCAGTTGAAAAAGATGCACAAGGCGCTGATCGACAAAGGACTGGGGCCAGAAATGAAGGTCGCGCCCGGATATGGCGCCGCGCTGGTCGAGGCGGGGTGGCACAGCACCTGACGTCGTCGCAGCCGGCCTCGGTTCATTCGCCAGCTGTCGATGAGGAAGACTCCCAAAGCGCTTGTCGCTTGATTTGAAACCGGCGTTACTTACAACGGTACGGCCTTTGGCGGCTCGCTGTTCGTATCCAATTTCGGTGGCGGCACGCCTTTCGTGACCATCAGCGGCGTCTCGATGGGGCTGTGCGCTGATGATTCTGGCGGCTGTCCTGGTGACGGGTTGATCTTTGACACGGATCCGAATTTTGCATTTACGGATATTCCGTCGGGCATCGTTACTGCCGATGACGGGACATTCGATCAGACTGCGTGGAACATCTCGGCCGTTCCGCTGCCCGCCTCGGCTCTGCTCATGCTTTCTGGTCTTGGACTGGTCGCTGGTCTGCGGCGCCGCCGTCCGGCCTGAACAAGAAGACCAGGCATTGTTGGCTGCAAGGCAAGCCAAATGCGTGAGAGTTTTAACGACCGCCCTCCGGGGCAGCCGTTTGCGTTTGGCCGTTCCAGCGTCTCATGGGGCTGTTTGAATATTTCCGAACAATCAGGCCACGACGACACCGGATAAGAGCCTTGTGCCGACCGCCCCCCTGAAATTCATTTGAAGGTGGGGGCCAGCCCCCGTCGCCCGGTGGGCGACTCCCCCGGAGTTTATCTGGCAAGATGAAAGGCGGAAAAGAAGAAGGCCCGCCGGGTGAGGGCGGGCCTTGGAGTTGGTTTGGCTTAGTGCACGACCGCGTCGTTAGGCGGGGTGCGGTTTGAGGCGGCGATGCGGTCGCCGATGATCAGGCCATCGGCGCCAGCGCTGATCGGCACGATCGAACCGTCCATCACATCCCCGGCCAGCAGCATTTCCGCCAGCGGGTTCTGCAGCGCGCGTTGGATCACACGCTTGAGCGGGCGAGCCCCGAACACCGGGTCATAGCCTTCATCGGCAAGCCACTTGTGCGCGTCCTCGTCCAGTTCGAGCGTGATTTTGCGCGAGGCAAGACGCTTGCCCAGCAGGCGGAGCTGGATATCGACGATCGCATCCATGTCGTCGCGGGCCAGACGGTCGAAGATGATGGTTTCATCCAGACGGTTCAGGAATTCGGGGCGGAAATGGGCCCGCACCGCATCCATCACGTCACGTTTGGCATCGCTGCTGTCGGCGCCTTCGGGCAACTGGCTGAGCGCCTGTGCCCCAAGGTTCGACGTCAGGATGATCAGCGTCTGTTTGAAGTCCACGGTGCGGCCCTGACCGTCGGTCAGCACGCCGTCATCGAGCACTTGCAACAGCACGTTGAACACGTCCGGGTGGGCCTTTTCGACCTCGTCAAACAGGACCACCTGATAGGGGCGGCGGCGCACGGCCTCGGTGAGGACCCCGCCTTCGTCATAGCCGACATAGCCCGGAGGCGCGCCGATTAGGCGGGCCACGGAGTGTTTCTCCATGAATTCGGACATGTCGATACGCACCATCGCATTGTCGTCATCGAACAGGAATTCGGCGACGGCCTTGGTCAGCTCGGTCTTGCCCACCCCGGTCGGGCCGAGGAACAGGAAGCTGCCCAGGGGGCGGTTTTCGTCGTTCAGCCCGGCGCGCGCCCGGCGCACGGCGTTGGCGACGGCGGTCACGGCCGCATTCTGGCCGATCACGCGGCGGTGCAGGTCCTCTTCCATGCGCAGCAGCTTGTCCCGTTCGCCTTCCAGCATCTTGGCGGTGGGGATACCGGTCCAGCGTTCGACAACGGCGGCGATCTGTTCAGGGCGCACGGCCTCTTCGACCATCATGCCGGTTTCTTCGCGCTCTTCCGCCTCGCCCAGTTGCTTTTCAAGCTGCGGGATGACGCCATAGGACAGCTCCCCGGCCTTGGCCAGATCACCCTGACGTTTGGCGATGTCGAGTTCGGCACGGGCGTGATCCAGCTGTTCCTTGAGATCGCGGGCCCCGGCGAGCTTGTCCCGTTCGGCCTGCCACTGGGCGGTCATCTCGGCACTGCGTTCCTGCAGGTTGGACAGATCCTTTTCCAGCGTTTCCAAACGGTCCTTGGAGGCGCGATCATCTTCCTTGCGCAGGGCTTCGGCCTCAATCTGAAGCTGCAGGATCTGGCGATCCAGCGCATCCAGTTCCTCGGGCTTGGAGTCGACCTCCATCCGCAGGCGCGAGGCGGCCTCGTCCATCAAGTCGATGGCCTTGTCGGGCAGGAACCGGTCAGTGATATAGCGGTGGCTGAGCGTTGCCGCGGCCACCAGAGCGCTGTCGGAAATGCGCACGCCGTGGTGCACCTCGTATTTTTCCTTGATGCCGCGCAGGATCGAAATTGTGTCTTCGACGGTCGGCTCTTCGACGATCACCGGCTGGAAACGACGGGCCAGGGCCGCGTCCTTTTCAACGTACTTGCGGTATTCATCAAGCGTGGTGGCCCCCACGCAGTGCAATTCGCCCCGGGCCAGAGCCGGTTTGATCAGGTTGGCGGCATCCATTGCGCCATCGGTCTTGCCCGCCCCGACAAGGGTATGCATTTCGTCAATGAACAGGATGATTTCGCCTGCGGCTTCGGTCACCTCGGTCAGGATCGCCTTGAGCCGTTCCTCGAATTCGCCGCGATATTTCGCGCCCGCGATCAATGCGCCCATGTCGAGCGCCATCAGGCTTTTGTCACGCAGGGATTCGGGCACGTCGCCATTGACGATACGCAGGGCCAGACCTTCGGCGATGGCGGTTTTACCGACGCCGGGTTCCCCGATCAGGACCGGGTTGTTCTTGGTGCGGCGCGACAGGACCTGCATCGCGCGGCGAATTTCCTCGTCCCGGCCGATGATCGGGTCAATCTTGCCCTCACGGGCGGCCTCGGTCAGGTCGCGGGCATATTTCTTGAGCGCATCATAGCCTTCTTCGGCTGTGGCGCTGTCGGCGGTGCGGCCCTTGCGGATGTCGTTGATCGCCTCGTTCAGCTTCTGGGCGGTGACATCGCCAGCGTCCAAGGCATCCTTGGCCTTGGATTTGACCATGCACAGGGCCATTAGAACCCGCTCGACGGGCACAAAGCTGTCACCGGCCTTGCTGGCCAGTTTCTCGGCCTCGGCCATAACCTTGCCTGTGGTGGAATCAAGATAGACCTGACCGGCGTCACCGCTCACCTGCGGGATCTTGGTCAGGGCGGCATCCAGGGATTCGACGACGCGGGCGGGTGTACCGCCAGCGCGCGAGATCAGGTTGCTTGCCAACCCCTGTTCGTCGTCCATCAATGCCTTGAGAAGATGCTCGGGCGTCAGTCGCTGGTGACCTTCGCGCATCGCAATTGTCTGGGCGGCCTGCACAAAACCACGTGCACGCTCGGTGAACTTGTTCAAGTCCATGTCGTTCTCCTGTTCTAAGCGTTCGCCTTTTGGTCACCCTCTTGGAGGCATGACCGTTCGGGACCTCATTGTAAGAAATGGGAAGCGTTTCGGCCGCGTTCAAGGCACCGGGGCGGATTTCCTGCCGCTGGGGACCCTACCAAAGATATGCGCCGTATCGGACCCGCCGTTTCAGCGTTTTGAAAGGGGCGGCACAACGCATCGGGCAACATGGAAGGGACAACCACGAAAACTCCGCCTGTGGGTCACATTTCCTCCTTTTTTGGGGGTGATATCGAGGGCGAAACGGAGGCCGCTCATGCTGGTTACAGACATCGAAATTACCCACTACCAATACTGTCAGAAGTCGGCGCGTCATATCGCCAATGTCTGTGTGACCCTGAAGAACCAGATTGTGACCCTGTTGTGCCGCCTTGACCTGCCCGAGGACGAATGCGGACAGTCCCGGGCCGTTGCCTTTGTGGATGACGCCATCCGTCAGCTGCGCCGTATGCCCGAGGTCCGTTCGGGCCGTCAGGAACTGCAGTTCGCCGAAAGCCTGACACCGGTTCCGGCGCATATATCGGCATAGACTTTGCCCTGACTTGAAGGGTACTGAGGCGCAAACCCGAAAAATGGAGTGCGCCCGTGTCCGATGACCGCCTGATTGTAGCCCTGGATGTTCCCGATGCCCTGCAAGGCCATGCCCTTGCCGAGCAATTGGGAGATCTCGTCGGTTTTTACAAAATCGGGCTGGGGATGCTGACCGGTGGTGGTCTCGCCCTTGCCAATGAGCTGAAGCAAGAGCACGGCAAGCGTATATTCCTGGACATGAAACTATTCGACATCGGCGCCACGGTCGAAACCGCCGTGCGTGGGCTGGCACGGTTCGATCTGGATTTCCTGACCGTTCATGGCGATCCGCACGTTGTGCGCGCCGCCAAGGAAGGCGCTGCGGGAAGCAATCTGAAAATTCTGGCGGTGACGATCCTGACCTCGCTGGACCGCAAAGATCTGGACGCCAGCCTGATCAAACCCGGCAACGTGGCCGATCTGGTTCTGGAACGGGCCGGGCGCGCGTTCGAGGCCGGGGCCGACGGGGTAATCGCCTCACCGCAAGAGGCCGCCAAAATCCGCGCGCTGCCACAGGCGGAAAACAGACTGATCGTCACCCCGGGGGTCCGCCCCGCGGGGGCCGACCTGGGGGATCAGAAACGGGTTGCAACGCCGGCAAGCGCCATTGCCGATGGCGCCGACCACATCGTTGTCGGTCGCCCCATCCACAAAGCGCCCTCTCCGCAGGCCGCGACGCAGGCCATTTTGGACGAACTGGCCGCGATCTGAGCCGCAACTCTGCTGGGTGATGAATGTGATATGATGGACGCGCCTAGGTGGCCGGGGTCGCCGCCTGCGCCGTGTCTTCGACCAGGTGGCACGCGGTCTGGTGGTTGGGCCCGACGCGTCTGAGACCTGGTTCTTCGGATTTGCAGATCGCCATTGCGGCGGGGCAGCGCGATGCAAACCGGCAGCCTTTGGGCAGGTTGACAGGATCTGGTGGATCGCCGGGGATCAGGATGCGTTTCTGTGCGGCCCTGGCGTTTCGATCCACAACGGGCACCGCGGACAGCAAGGCCACGGTGTAGGGGTGTTGGGGCGTGTTGAACAGGCTCAACCGATCCGCGATTTCGACCACGCGCCCCATGTACATCACCGCGATCTTGTCGCTCATGTGCTGCACCACGCCCAGATCGTGACTGATGAACAGGTAGGTCAGGCCAAACTCGGCCTGCAACTTGCGTAGAAGGTTCAGGATTTGCGCCTGCACCGCCACATCCAGCGCCGAGACCGGCTCATCACAGATGATCAGCTCGGGCTGGGTGGATAGCGCCCGCGCGATACCGATCCGTTGCCGTTGACCGCCTGAAAACTGGTGCGGAAACAGCCGCTGCTGTTCCTTGTGCAGGCCAACGGCGGCAAACAACCCGTCCACTATGGTTTGCTTTTCCGCAGCGGTCTTGTCGGTCAGGCTGTCGAGCGGTTCACGCACCAGGTCTTCGGCCCGGCGGCGGGGGTTCAGGCTGGAATAGGGGTCCTGAAAGATGAACTGCACTTTCTTGCGGACCTCGCGCAGGGCCTCGCCCTCAAGCCCGAGAACCTCCTGCCCACCCAAACGGACCGAACCGCCCGCGGACTGAACCAGCCGCGCCACGGCAAGGGCCGCGGTCGTCTTGCCCGAGCCGCTTTCCCCGACAATGGCCAGCGTTTCGCCTTTGCGGACCGAGAACGACACATCGTCGACAGCCCGCAGATAGGATTTGGGGCCAAAGATGCCTTTGCGCTGGACAGCAAAATGAACGCTCAGGTTTTCGACGGTCAACAGAGAGTCAGCCATCAGATTTCCTCCGCGTGCCAGCAATCGGCGATCTGACCGCCGTCGAACGTGACGGGGGCAGGCCGCGCGGTTTCGCATTTTTCCGTCCGCTGCGCGCAGCGTGACGCAAACAGGCAGGCATCCGCGCCAAACTCCTGCAGCGTTGGCACCATGCCGGGCACCTCGGTCAGTTCGTCGCGCGCCTGCGTCAGGGGCGTGTGGATATGCGGCACGCAGGAAATGAGCCCCTTGGTATAAGGGTGGCGCGGATGGTCGATGATCTGGTCAACCGGTCCGATTTCGGCCTTGCGCCCGGCATACATCACGATCACCCGGTCGGCCATTTCCGCCACGGCGCCCATGTCATGGGTGATCATGATGATCGAGGTGCCGGTGTCGCGCCGCAGATCGCGCAACAGATCGAAAATCTGCGCCTGCACGGTGACGTCCAGCGCGGTGGTGGGTTCATCCGCAATCAGGATTTTCGGTTTGCAGGCAAGCGCCATGGCGATCATCACCCGCTGCCTTTGCCCCCCCGACATCTGGAACGGATAATCCGCAACCCTGCCTTTGGCATTCGGGATGCGCACCGCATCCAGCAGGTCGACCGCCGTGTCCCAGGCCGCCTTGCGCGACAGGCCCTGATGCGCCCGCAGCACCTCGGCGATCTGTTCGCCCACGGTATAAACCGGGTTCAGAGAGGTCATCGGCTCCTGAAAGATCATCGAAATCTCGTTGCCGCGAATGGCGCGCAGCCGCTTTTCGCTGGCGGTTGTCAGTTCTTCACCGTTCAACTGGATCGATCCGCGGGCAATGCGCCCGATCCCCTGCGGCAGAAGGCCCATGATGCCCAGCGCGGTCATCGACTTGCCACACCCGGATTCACCAACGAAACTGATCGCCTCGCCCGCGCCCAGTTCAAAGGTCAGATCGTCGATCACCGGCGCCACACCGGCGCGGGTCTTGAGTTCGATTCTGAGGTTTTCGACCTTCAGCAGGCTTTCCATCAGCGTTGCCTCAACTTCGGATTGAGCGCGTCGTTCAGCCCATCGCCCACAAGCGAAATGCACAGGACGGTGACAAAGATCGCCAAGCCCGGAATGGTGACCGTATAACTGGCGTCCAGGATATATTGCCGGTTCGAGCCGATGATCTGCCCCCAGCTGACAACGTTGGGATCGGTCAGGCCGAGAAAGGACAGCCCCGCCTCGAACAGAATGGCGCTGCCGACCATCAGGGCCGATTGCACGATGATCGGGGGCATCGCATTGGGCAGGATCACGCGGAACATCAGCTTGCCCGCCCCGGCCCCACTGGCACGCGAGGCGGTGACGTATTCCAGTTCGCGGATGCGCAGAAACTCGGACCGGGTGATCCGGGCAACGGCAGTCCAGCTGACCACGCCGATGGCAAAGGTGATGATGGCCAGCGAGGCGCCGAACAGCGCGACGATGACCATTGAAAACAGCAGCGTGGGCAGCACCTGGAAAAACTCGGTAAAGCGCATCAGCACCTCTTCGACCCAGCCGCCGTAAAACCCGGCCAATGCGCCGATGGTCACGCCGATGAAGATCGACACCAGGGCCGCCGACAGACCGATCAGCAAGGACACGCGCGCGCCATTGATGATCATCGCCAGAAGGTCGCGCCCGAGATAGTCGGTCCCCAGCAGAAAGCCCTGTTCGCCCGGCGGCGAGAAGGGCGCCCAGACCATTTCAAACGGATCGGTCGGGTAGAGAAACGGACCAAAAATCGCGCCCAGTACGATCAGAAACAGGAAGCCGAGCGCGACAACAGCCGCGTGGTTGCGCAGGAACATGTCCCAAGCCTCGGCGAAGGGGGATCGCGCCTTTTGAACCGGCGCATCTGTGTGCTGGTCGCTCATGTGCGCCCCCTCATCCGTGGATCAATGGCGCGCAGGGCCATGTCCGTAAGAAGGTTACCCACAATCACCACCAGCGCCGAAAAAAACAGGATGCCCAGGATCGTCGGCGTGTCCCGTGCGATGATCGACTGAAAGGCCAACGTGCCAAGACCCGGCCAGCTGAACACCGATTCCACCAGAACGGCGCCAGACACGACCGCGGACAGTTGCAGCCCGGCCAGCGTGATCACCGGCGACAGTGAATTTTTCAGGGCATGTTTGTAAACCACCTGATTTTCGCTGAGCCCCTTGGCCTTGGCCGTGCGCACATAGTCCGATCCCAGAACCTCCATCATTGTGGCCCGGCTGAGCCGCGAATAAAGCGCCAGGAAAATCGACGACAGCGTTACCATCGGCAAGACCAGATGCCGGACCACGTCCCAGAAATGCACCCAGACCCCCCCCGAAATCGTGACGTCCTGCATGCCCGCAACCGGGAACCACTGAATTTTGAGCGAAAAGGCGATCAGCAGCAGGATGCCGGTCCAGAAGACCGGGGCGGAATACCCAAAGAGCGCCAGAAAGGTCACAAAATGGCTGGCAATACCGTTTGGCTTGCGCGCCGAGATGACACCCAGAACCACGCCGACCACCAGCGCAAGGATTTGCGCAGTGATGACCAGAAGCAACGTGGCCGGCAACCGTTCCAGGATCAGCTTTGTGACCGGTTGATTGTAAAAGAATGAATATCCCAGATTGCCCTGAAACACCCCGCCGATATAGCGGCCCAATTGCACCAGAAACGGCTGGTCCAGCCCATAATCGGCCCGGATCTGATCCAGCAGTTCCTGATCGGCCCCGCCCATCGACTGGCTGATGGTATCGGCGACGTCACCCGGCGCCATATGCATCAGCGAGAAATTCAGTACGAGCACCGCAATAAGCAGCAGCACCGCATAAAAGACACGCATCAATGTTTTTTGGAGAAACTGCACGACATCTGCCCGAATTGAGGCTGCGGCGGGACCATCCCCGCCACAGCTGCTGGTGTCGGATTATTCCTTGAGATAGGTCATGTCGATCGGTGTCGACGTGCCCCAGATCCCCAGCGGCGGATTGCCCACCTTGTCCGAATAGACAGTGTGATACGGCAGCGTGTTGGTGTGATAGACCGGCACTTCATCCGCGATGATCTGCTGGAATTCCGCATAGAGCGCTGTGCGCTTTGCCGGGTCGGTTTCAACCGCCGCCATGGCCATCAGTTCGTCCACCCGGGCATTGGAATACCCTTGCGTGTTCGACCAGACGCCTTTGGCGATGTTGGAACTTGAATAGGTCCGGTGCACGCCGATCACCGGGTCACCCCAGTTGAAGACCGTGTCCCAGCTCATGTCAAAGTCCATTTCACCCATACGCTTGGCCCATGTCGGAAAATCGGCGCTTGCGCGCACTTCGACATCGATGCCCACCTTCTTGAGCGCCGCCTTGACGTATTCGACTTGCGGTTTGACACCGGGCCAGCCAAAATCGATGGTCAGGCCAAAGCGGCTGCCATCCTTCATCGGGAATCCGGCATCGTCCAGCAGCGCATTCGCCTTGTCGAGATCGAGGTCATAGGCCTCGACATCGCCATTATAGAACGGGCTGTCCGGGTGGATGCCGGTACGGCTGTCCGAGGCGGTGCCCTGCATCAGCGCATTGAGGATGAAGTTCTTGTCGACTGCATAGGCAATGGCCTTGCGTACGCGCACATCGGCCAACGGACCCTTCTGGGTGTTCATCGCCAGCCAGTCGAGCGGACCGATGCCACCGTACCCTTCGTCGGTCACGGTCAGACCGTCGGCTTTCTTGAGGCGATTGATGATGCGCGGCAGCGACTCAAAGGCGCCCATGTGCAGTTCGCCGTTTTCATAGGCGATCGCACGGGCGGCAGGGTCGGTGATGATGCGCATCACGACCTTGTCGAGATAGGGACGCCCGTCGATAAAGAAATCGTCGAACCGCTCAAGGATCACGTGTTCGCCGGACTTGTATTCCACCAGCTTGAACGGCCCCGACCCGACAGGGTTTTCGTTGTTGCGCGGATGTGTCTTGACCTCGTTGATCGGCACGTCGCCATAGATGTGCTGAGGTATGATCGACATCAGCTGACCCGACATCGCCAGCATCAGGGCCGGGTGCGGTTTGCTGAGTTTGAGGATCGCGGTGTGGTCGTCCGGCGTTTCCACCGCTTCGACCGGCGCAAACATGGATTTGAACGGATGGTTGGCCTTGATCACGTCGACCGAGAACGCCACGTCCTTGGATGTCAGCGGCACGCCATCGTGGAACTTGGCGTTCTTGACCAGGTTCAGAGTGACGGTCAGCCCGTCTTCGCTGACTTCCCAGCTTTCGGCAAGATAGGGCTGCGGCGTCCAGTCTTCATCATAGCGCAGGGGCGAGGCGAAAAGCTGTGCGCCGGGATAGCCGGTGGCAATGCCCGACTGAACTGCGGAGTTCAGGTTCCGCACGTTTGTCCCGATTACGGTGACAAGTGTGCCGCCGCGAACGGGTTCTTCGGCCATGGCCTGTCCGCCAATGACCACTGCGGCCAGTGCGGCCGACGCAACCAACCCTTTGACAAAGTGTTTCATTCATATTCTCCCAGCTGTTTTGATTGTTTTTGAGAAAGACTAGATCAGGATCGATCCTTCAGAAAATGGAATTTATAATCCTCATTACCCGGTTTTTTGGTGTTTAGCCGGCGCATCGGCACAGACGGTCAGGGCATCGAATGCCCCGTCGCGCTGCAGTTTCTCACAACTTTCGATAAAGGCACGCACGATTCTGGGCTCACGCGTGCCGCCCAGCGTCGCAATGCCGAAATTCTGTGCCTTTGGTGAATCGCTGATCGGCACGGCGCGGTACCGTATCTTTTCCTCGTAATATTCGGGCGGCCGGATGTTCAGGATCGAGTACCCAAATCCCCCCGCCACCAGCGCGCGGGCGATCTCGGCCGACCTGGTCGTGTGGGCGATGTTGGGCCTGAGTTCACGCCGCTGGAACATGCCGATGAAATAGTCGCGCGTGCGCGGCAGATCGAGCAGCACCATGGGGCGTTCGGCAAGTTCGGCAAAGGATACCGAGCGTTGTTGCGCGAGGGGATCATCCAGACCGATCAGCGCATATGGCGGTGCCTTGAACAGGGATTGAAACTTGAGATTTTCGGGTAACCCGTCCTGATAGGTAAAGACCAGATCCGCCTTTCCGTCCTTCAGGAACTCGACAACCGAGGACAGGTTTCCTTCAAGCACCTGCACAGACATGCCGGGAAAGTTTTCGGTGATATTATGCAGGATTGGAGGAAGAAACGCGGGCGCGGCAGTGGAATAGCAGGCAATTCGGACATGGCCCGAGGTGTCGCCGCCGACCGACTGCAATTCCGTCTCGAAATGTCTGGCCTGGTGAATGAACGTGCGGATGAGATGCAGCGCCTCTTCCCCGGCGGGGGTGGTCTGAATCCCCTTTGCCGGGGCGCGCACAAATAGGTCATAGGCCAGGGATGATTCCAGCGCGTCGATCGCGGCGGTGATCGAGGATTGCGAAATCAAAAGCTCGCGCGCGGCGTTGGCGATCGAACCAAGCCGCCCAGCGGCTTCGACGTAGATCAATTGCTTCAGCGTGAAATTCACGATGCACCCTTTCACCAAAAATCCGGGCTTATTGGCCAGTTAAATCTATTTTTCCAATGAAAGAAAGCGCCCTAACCTGCCCGAAACGCATTATACGGGGGGCCATCATGGCGGACATCACGATCTTTCGGGCGAAATCAATCATCACGATGAACCCCAGCCAGCCCCGCGCGACCCATGTTGCGGTGCGCGACGGGCGCATCCTGGGGGCCGGGACCCTGGATGACCTGGAACCTTGGGGCGACTACACGCTGGATGATCGGTTTGCCGACAAAATCCTCATGCCGGGCTTTGTCGAAGGGCACGCCCATGCAATGGAAGGCACGCTTTGGCGCAATGTTTATTGCGGGTATTTCGACCGGATGGATCCCAACGGGCACAAATGGTCCGGGCTCAAAACGCTTGAGGCCGTTCTTGACCGTTTGAGCGAAGCCGAGGCGAAAATGACCGACCCGGACGCGCCCCTGGCCGGGTTCCAGCTTGACCCGATCTATATGGACAACACCATCGTGACCCGCCACGATCTCGACAAGGTGTCTGCAACCCGTCCGATTGGTGTTTTGCACGCCTCGGGGCACATCATGAACGTCAACACCAAGGCGCTGCAAGTGTCCGGCATGATGCGCACGGACCATACGCATCCGGGCGTTGTCCTTGGCGATGACGGGTTGCCCAACGGTGTGCTGAAAAGCCCCGAGGTCTATACGCCTGTCGGCCCCTATGTCGGGCTGAACCGATCCGCCACCGATGCCGACGAAGGCGGCCTGCGCGACTTTGCCAAGCTGTGCGTGCGCACTGGAACGACGACCGTGACCGACCTTGCCTCGCGTCTGGACGACGAAGCCGTCGAGATGATGCTGCGGGTGACGGGCGAAGACAGCTTTCCGGCCCGGGTTGTCCCGCTCAAGTTCTTTATGGGTCACACACCCAAGGACCTTGTAGAGCGGGTCTGCGAATTGCGAAAACTTTCGACCGACCAGTTGCGGCTGGGGCGGATCAAGGTGATTGCAGATGGATCGATCCAGGGCTTTTCCGCCCGCCTGCGGTGGCCCGGCTATCACAATGGCGCCCCCAATGGGCTGTGGTATGTCGCGCCTGACCAGATGGCCGAAATCTATGAACGGGCGCTTGGGGCCGGGGTTCTGGTGCATACACACACCAATGGCGACGAAGCGACGGAACTGGTTCTGGACACGTTGGGACCGGCACTGGCAAAGCATCCCGTGCGCGACCACAGGTTTACCCTGCAACACTGTCAACTGGCGGATGCGGCACAGTTTCGGCGCATGAAAGAGCTGGGAATGTGCGTCAACCTGTTCGCCAACCACCATTTCTATTGGGGCGATGAACACTATCGGTTGACGGTCGGGCCCGAACGCGCCGAACGGATGAACGCCTGCCGGACCGCTCTGGATACCGGTGTGCCGATGGCCATCCATTCGGATGCGCCGGTGACCCCGCTGGCCCCGCTGTTCACCGCCTGGTGCGCCGTCAACCGGATCACTGCGTCGGGGCGGGTTCAGGGGGCGCACGAACGGATCACCGTGGACGAAGCGTTGTACGCCATCACCCTGGGGGCGGCGTTTACGCTGCATCTGGATGGTGAGGTCGGATCGATCGAAACAGGCAAGCGGGCGGATTTCGCCGTTCTTGAGGCGGACCCGACCGAGGCTGACCCGGCCCGTCTGAGGGATGTCCCGGTATGGGGCACGGTTCAGGGCGGACGTGTTTTCGCGGCTGCGGATCTGTGATCCCGGTCACCGTCATCGGCGGCTATCTCGGCGCGGGAAAAACCACGCTGATCAACCACATGCTGCGCCATGCAGACGGCATCAGAATCGCGGTTCTGGTCAATGAATTCGGCGAACTTGCCATTGACGAGGATTTGATCGAGGCCGAGGGGGACGACCTCATCTCGATCGCTGGCGGATGCATTTGCTGTGCGTTTGGCGACAATCTGGTTGGGGCAATGATGGATCTGGTGGCCCTTTCGCCGCCGCCGGATCACGTCGTGATCGAGGCCTCTGGCGTGGCGATCCCCGGCGCGATCGCGGCCAGCCTGACCCTGGTTTCCGGTTTCCGGCTGAACGGTGTGATCGTTCTGGCCGATGCCGACTCGGTCCGTGACAACGCGCAGGACAAGTACCTGGGCGACACGATACTGCGGCAACTTCGGGGTGCCGACCTTGTCATTTTGACCAAAACGGATCTGCCCGACCCCGCTATGACCGACGATGTCCGCGCCTGGCTGGCAGACCACGCAGGCGAGGCAAAACTGATCGAGGCGCAACATGGCCGCATCCCCAATGCCATTCTGCTTGGCCCGCCCGACACCCCGCGAGAATATGCGCCGGCAACCCATCATGACGCCGCGTTTGAAAGCATGGTTCTGGACCTGGACAAGCCCGTTGACGTCCACGCCCTTGCGAACCGGTTGGCCACGGGGGATTTCGGGATCGTGCGCGCCAAGGGCTTTGCCAAAGACCACTCCGGCGACACCTTTCTGATCCAGATCGTGGGCCGCCGGGTCCAGGTGTCGCAAAGCGCACCGGGAAAGAAACACGCGATTGTCTGTATTGGGCGGGCGGGTGGCCTGACGCTGCCGGACCTGCAGCAATTGACGGCGTCCGTTGAGGTACAACCGACCTGAACGGTGACTTTTCGACCCGTAAATGCGCGTTTGAAAAGGAAAACCCGATCCGACAGATCGCAAAGGGGCGTGGAAACCCGCCAGATTCACAACATTTAGTGGCGCCTGCCTGCGTGACCACAAAGGCACAGCTTGGTTTTGGAAAATCAGGGTCTGGTATTCCAGACTTTGAAAATTGCCCGTTTTAGGCGAACCTGCTTCTTGAGACACTCCCCCAACGAACCTTTCTTCCTGTGGTTCGTTACCTCCCCCCGCCTCAGCAGCGGGGGGCCTTTCGTTCAGGCCCCCAGATTTCGCCGATAGACATCCTGCGCCATGTAATGGGTCAGCTGCGTTACAAAATGCGGCACGGCCAGTGGATGGGCGCAATATTCCGGCGGTGGCATCAGGCGCCAGCCCTGCCCTTCATCGCCGAACCGGATTTGCGATTTCCGTGCAATCGGCAGATGGGCGGCAAAGAACCAGACGGTGCCGCGCGGACGCTGATAGCTGTTGGACCAGATCAGATCGTGCGGCGACAGGTGCAGCCCCACCTCTTCGCGGGTTTCACGCAACACGCAATCATGCGGTGTTTCCGCGCCCTCGCGCCCGCCCCCCGGCAGGTCCCAAAACCCCGGATACGGGATGTCAGGACGATCATCGCGCTGGATGACCACAAGATCCGAGCCCAGAAACAAGGCCAGTTTGGCACCTGAGAAAGTCATTCGATTGATCTGACGCTCATTGAAGAACCTTGTCCGGCTTGTGGATGGTCGCCGAACCCCATGACAGGTATATAGGCCATACGCCATCAATCGGAACCCCGCCATCATGCCTTCTCTGTGTCGTGATTGCCTGTCTCAGCTTGAAACCGCGCGACGGTGCCAGACATGCGGCAGCCCGCGGGTTCTGGCGCATCCCGAACTGTTCGATCTTTCGATCGCGCATATGGATTGCGATGCCTTTTATGCCTCGGTCGAAAAGCGGGACAATCCAGACTTGGCCGACAAGCCGGTGATCATCGGTGGCGGGCGGCGTGGTGTGGTTTCAACCGCCTGCTACGTGGCGCGCATTCGCGGCGTCCGCTCGGCCATGCCGATGTTCCAGGCGCTGAAACTCTGCCCCGAGGCGGTCATCATCAAACCCCGGATGCAGGCCTATGTCGAAGCGTCGCGAGCCATTCGCGCAATGATGGAGGAACTGACACCCGCCATTCAGCCGCTGTCACTGGATGAGGCGTTTCTTGATCTCTCGGGAACAGAGCGCCTGCATGGCGCGCCGCCCGCGGTGATGCTGGCCCGGCTGATCAAACGGATGAAAGATGAACTGGGGCTGACCGGGTCGATCGGGCTGTCGCACAACAAGTTTCTGGCCAAAGTGGCGTCGGACCTGGACAAACCGCGCGGCTTTTCGGTGATCGGCAAGGCCGAGACCGCCGATTTCCTGCGCGACAAACCCGTGCGCATGATCTGGGGGATCGGGCCGGCGGCGCAGGCCTCGCTGGACAAGGCGGGCATCCGCACCTTTTCTGATCTGCTGCGCTGGGACCGCGAGGCGCTGACCGCGCGGTTCGGGTCGATGGGCGACCGGCTCTGGCATCTGGCGCGCGGTCAGGACCACCGCCGTGTGTCGGCAGACGACCCGATCAAATCCATCTCGAACGAGACCACTTTCAACGAAGACACCGCAAACCCCGACATTCTGGACGGGCATCTTTGGCGGATGGCGGAAAAGGTGGCCGATCGGGCCAAGGCAAGGCAGCTTGCCGGGCGGGTCGTGACCCTGAAACTGAAACGTTCGGATCACTCGACGCTGACCCGGCGGGTGTCTCTCAGGGACGCCACGCAGATGGCCGATACCATCTATCGCACGGCCCACGGCCTGTTCGAACATGTCGCGGATCAGGGGCCATTCCGCCTGTTGGGATGCGGGATCAGCCATTTGTGCCCCGAAAGTGAGGCCGACAAATCCGGCGATCTGCTGGATCCGACCGCGTCCCGCCGGTCTGAGGCCGAACGCGCGACAGACAAGATCCGCGAACGTTTCGGATCGGATGCCATCGTCAAGGGTCGCGCGCTGCGCTAGGCCTATTCGGCGGCCAAAGGCATCTCATTCTGGCCGATCATGCTGATGTCGGAAATCACCTGACGCAGCATCGCGCGGAACGCATCGAAATTTTCATTGGGCAGGATGTTGCGCTCGTCCATGTAAAGAGAGCGATCGATCTCGACCTGGATGGCGTGCTGGCGACGCGACGGACGGCCATAGGCCTGTGTCACATAGGCCCCGGCAAAGGGTGAGTTCCGGGTGACGGTCAACCCAACATTGGCAAACGCCGCTTCGATCCGGTCCACGATTTCGCCCGAGGCGGCCGCGCCAAAGCGATCCCCCAGAACAACCTGGGGCCGCCGGATCGCCCCCTTGGCCACGCCGTCCATCGCCTCGTGCGGCATGGAATGGCAATCGACCAGAATGGCCTGCCCGAATTGCGCGTGCGATTCGTCAAGCAGAGTGCGCAGCGCGTTGTGATAGGGCGTCCAGTAAAGGTCGATCCGGCGCCGCGCTTCGGCCAGGGGCAGCTTGCCCCGGTAGATGGCGCGCCCGTTGGCAACAACGCGCGGCACCACGCCCAGCCCCGAGGCGACGCGCGGATTGTGACCCTGACGTTTGACGCCCTCGATCAAGGCCGGGTCAAGCTCTTCGGAACTGCGGTTGAGGTCGATAAAGGCCCGCGGCGCCCCCGCCTTGAGGAACGGCGCGCCATATTCCGGCGCCGCATCAAACAGGAGATCGACAAAGGCATCTTCCGAGGACCGGATCGTAATTTCATCCAGCAGGCTGCGCCGGACGAACCAGCCGGGGTAATCGCTGCTGCTGTGGGGTGATGCGAACACCACCGCCGACCGGCGTTGCACTGGCTGACTGAGCTGATAAGCAACCTTGGGCATTTGCTCTCCTTGTTGCAGAAATCATAGCGCGGAAATGCAGCGTATCAAAAGCCCTTGATCACGCCGACGACTCCTTTTATAGACCCCGCTACCGGCGCGGGATTCCGCGCCCCATTTTGTTATGGGGCTGGCCTCGCAAAGGTATTCATGGGCGCTTAGCTCAGCGGTAGAGCACTTCGTTGACATCGAAGGGGTCACAAGTTCGAACCTTGTAGTGCCCACCATGAATTCACAGTCCGAAACGCATTTCGGGCACCCGCAACACCAGGCGCTGGCCCGCGCCGCAGGAACAGGAGACAGACCATGAAGGTCAAGAACTCGCTCCGCTCGCTTAAGAACCGGCACCGCGATTGCCGCGTTGTGCGTCGCAAAGGCCGCGTTTATGTGATCAACAAAACGCAGCGCCGGTTCAAAGCCCGCCAGGGCTGAGCCGCAGCAAAGCAGCTTTAACAAAAGGCCGCCCAAATCGGGCGGCCTTTTTGCATTTTGCACCCCTTGAATGCTATCCGGGCTCTTTCTGACTAAAACAGTTGGTTTTTCACTGGCAATCAGAAACGAATCTATTTACTGATTGATTTAGTCGGGTATTACCCGGGACAGCCAAAGGATATTCGTGATCATGACACGCCCCCCTTCTTCCCTGATTGCCGCGACCCTCGTCGCGGCTCTGGGCACCGCAGCCGCCGCCGAAGGTGAACTCAACCTCTATTCCTCGCGCCACTATGACACCGATGAACGGCTCTATTCCGATTTCGAAGAGGCAACCGGCATCACCATCAACCGCATCGAAGGCAAGGCCGATGAACTGATCGCCCGCATGCAGGCCGAAGGTGCAAATTCCCCCGCCGATGTCCTGCTGACGGTGGATACATCGCGGCTGGAGCGCGCCAAGAACGCTGGTGTTCTACAAGCCATCGACAGTGCCACGCTGGAATCGCGGGTCCCCGCCTATCTGCAGGATTCCGACAACCAATGGTTTGGCTTTTCGCAGCGCGCCCGGATCATTTTCTATGACAAGAACGACGTAACCAATCCGCCGAAATCCTACATGGATCTGGCGGATCCGGCCTATAAGGGGCTGGTCTGCATCCGGTCGTCCTCGAACACCTACAACCAGACGCTTCTGGCCGCGATCATCACCCACATCGGTGTCGAAAAAGCCCGCGACTGGGCGGCAGGGGTCGTCGCCAACATGGCACGCGACCCCCAGGGCGGAGATACCGATCAGCTGCGCGGTATCGTCTCCGGGGAATGCGAGATTTCGGTCTCCAATACCTATTACTTTGCCCGCTCGATCCGCACCGACGTCAAGGGCGTCAGCGCCGAGCGTGACATGATCGGCTGGGTCTTTCCCGATCAGGACACTACCGGCGCACATATGAACCTGTCGGGCGGCGGCGTGGCCGCGCATGCGCCGAACAAGGAAAACGCCATCAAGTTTCTGGAATACCTGACCAGCCAATCGGCGCAGCAGTATTTCTCGGCGGGCAACGATGAATACCCGGCCGTTCCGGGCATTGCGCTGTCCCCGTCCGTGGCGGATCTCGGATTTTTCAAACCAGACGATATCGAGCTGTCGGCGGTGGCCAAGAACCTGCCCGAAGCGCAAAAAGTCTTTAACGAGGTCGGCTGGAAATAAGCCTCCCCCCACAACCACCCGAAAGGCGCAGGATCATTCCTGCGCCTTTTTGGTATGGCGTCCTGTCCGGCGCAAAACGCGGCAGGGCCGACTGGTGTCGCAGTTGCCAGCACCGGCCATTCTGGCGATAAGCATGTGACCATAGCACTGTTCAGGACTACGCCACATGCTCCCCCTCCCCCTTACCATCATCAGCGGATATCTGGGCGCGGGGAAAACGACGCTAATCAACAGGCTTCTGGCCGAAGATCATGGTCAGAACCTGATGGTCATCGTGAATGATTTTGGCGCCATCAACATCGATGCCGCGCTGATCGATCAATCGGATGACGACATGATCGCGCTGACCAACGGCTGTGTTTGCTGCTCCATGGACGCCGATCTGTTCATGGCGCTCAATACCGCGCTGGACCGCCAGCCGCGCCCCGATCACCTGATCATCGAATCCAGCGGCATCGCAGACCCGGCGGCCATCGCCGCCGCCGCCATATCGGAACGCGAAATCGGCTATGGCGGGATCATAACGCTGGTCGATGCGCTAAACGCACCCGGCCTGCTGGACGATCCGCTTCTTGCCCCGCAGGTCGAACAACAGATCAAATCCGCCGACATGGTGCTGCTGACGAAAACCGGTGCGCCGGATTCTGCGCTGATGGACCGCCTGCACGGCATCGGCGCCCGCAATCCTGCACCGCTGAGCGACCGCCCCCTTGCACCGCTGCTGTTTGAGCTGACACCCCTTCCGCGCAGCCACGCACCAGCGCCACACCCCGCCTATACGCGCTGGCAACATGACAGCGACAAGGCGGTGGACCGCGCCGAAATGGGCGACAAGCTGGCCAACCGGCCAGAGGGCCTGTACCGGCTGAAAGGTTTTGTGAAAACGGATGACGGCGGGTACGCTGTGCACGTGGTCGGCCAATATGTCGAGGCGAAACGCGCCACGACCGACCGGACCACATTGGTGGGCCTCGGCCCTGCCGACCGGATCAAGGCCGAAGATATCGAAGCTTGGTGGGCGTCTTAACGTCGCCGCCCGACCTGCCGACAGATCAGGATCACCGGCAAAAGGCCCACGGCCACGATAACCAGGCTGGGCACCGCCGCCCCCTCCAGCCGTTCGTCGCTGGCCAGCCGATAGGCTTGGATCGCCAGCGTGTCATAGTTGAAGGGCCGCATGATCAGTGTGGCTGGCAGTTCTTTCATCACGTCCACGAACACGATCAGCAAGGCCGTCAAAAGGCTGGGCGTCAGGATCGGCAGATGGACGCGGCGCAACGTGCCCATCGGCGTCTGCCCCAGCGACCGCGCCGCCGCATCCATATTGGCATGCACGGTGCTTTGCCCACCCTCGTAAGCCCCCAATGCCGCCGCCAGGAACCGCACCATATAGGCGGCCACCAGCAGCCAGATGGACCCGGTGATCAACAGGCCTGTGGAAATGTCGAACGTTTCGCGCATCCAGGCATCCAGCGCATTGTCAAAGGCAGCAAAGGGCACCATCAGCCCCACCGCGATCACCCCGCCCGGCACTGCGTAACCCAGGCGCGCAACATAGGCGGCAATGGCCGACCGCCGGCCCGGGCGCATCCGCTGGTAGAACCCGACCGAGATGGCTGCAAGTACGGTCACCACCGCTGCCGTCCCCGCCAGCGTCAGTGAATTTCCGATGAACCCCGTATAGCGACGGCTGAACAAATCCTGTTCTGACCCCAGCCCCATGTTGAACAGGATCACGGTCGGCAGAACGAACCCGAACAGGACCGGCGCCGCACACAGAAGAAAGGCAAATGCCGCGCGCCATCCGGTCAGGTCTGAGGGTGGCATTGTCATATGCGCCTTGCCCGCCTGGTGATACTTGGCCTTGCCCCGCTGGGTCCGCTCAACCACGGCCAAAAGCAGCGCAAAGGACAACAGGCACAGGGCAAGCTGCGCCGCGGCTGCCCGGTCGGCCATGGAAAACCAACTGGTGTAAATACCGGTCGCAAAGGTTTGAACGCTGAAATAGGCCACCGTCCCGAAATCGGCGATGGTCTCCATCACGGCCAACAGGACCCCGCCGGCGATGGCAGGGCGGGCCATCGGCAGGCTGACGGTACGAAACGCCGACCACGCACTGTGCCCCAGGGTGCGCGCGGCCAGAAACGCCGCCGCGCTTTGCTGCAGGAACGCGGCCCGCGCCAGCAGGTACACATAAGGGTAAAGCACAAGGATCAACATCACTGCTGCCCCGCCAAGAGACCGGATTTCCGGAAACCAGTACTCGCGCGCTCCCCAGCCGGTCACGTCCCTCAGGGTCGATTGCACGATGCCGGGATGATCCAGAACAAACGTATAGGCGTAGGCCAGCACATAGGCCGGAAAGGCCAGCGGCAAAACCAGCGCGATCTCGAACAGACGCACACCGGGAAACCGCGTCATCGTCACCAGCCACGCGGCACCTACCCCGATGGCAAAGGTCCCCGCCGCCACCATCAGAACCAGGGCCAGCGTTGTCATCGCATAACGGGCCAGAACCGTATCCATCAGGTGGGCGACCGTGTCGGTCCCCCCCGTCAGTGCGGCCAGCGCCACCGCCAGCATCGGCAACAGACAGGCTCCGGCCACCGCCCAGGCCACCCAGCCCAGCACGCTTGCCCCGCCGGCACCCCGGCGCCGCTTTCCATGGGCAGCAAATTGTCGAACCTCGGCCACGCGTCGGATGCCCTGTGTCTGATCATACCCACGGCCAGATCCGCAGGCAGGGTTTTATCCAAGTTATTTGGTCAGATATCCAGCGGTATTTTCCCGCCGCCTCGACCGCCGGCAGCTCCCCCTCCTTCATCTTGCCGGAAAAACTCCAGCCGGAGGCATCGCGGCGCCGAAGGCGACGCAATGAAAGGAAGGTGCCGAAGGCACACATTGAAAGGCGACGAACCGCAGATCGGCCGATTTACGCAAAAGGGGCGACTGCGGACGCGCCTGGGGCGCAGCCAATGGCCAGGGCGAGTAGCCCGCCTCGGCTCAGCCGGTCAGTCGTAGCTGCGCTGATCTTCGATCACCAACCCGTCCTTGGGCAGGGATCCGGGCGTGACGACCTCAACCGCACCCTTCAGTTTCAGCACATCCGCCACGGTCTTGGCATAGGCCTCTCCGTGGTCACCCGGCGCCTCGATCTTGACGGTCATCATGTCCATTTCGCCCTGACGGCTGGCGATGACCCGCGCCTTGACGATTTCGGGGTGTTTGGCAACCAGCGCCGCAACCTGTTCGGGGCGGATGAACATGCCCTTGATCTTGGTGGTCTGATCCGCGCGGCCCATCCAGCCCTTGATCCGCATGTTGGTCCGCCCACAGGGGCTTTGACCCTCCATCACGGCGCTCAGATCGCCGGTGGCAAAACGGATCAGCGGATAGTCTGGGTTCAGCGTGGTCACGATGACTTCGCCGACTTCGCCCGGCGCAACGGGCGTGCCGGTGCCGGGGGTAACGATCTCGATGATCACATGTTCATCCGAAATCATCCCCTCCATCGCCGGGCTTTCATAGGCGATGTTGCCCAGATCAGCAGTTGCGTAGGACTGCAGGCAACTGATTCCGCGATCGGCATAGGCCTGACGCAGCGACGGGAACAACGCCCCGCCCCCGACAGTGGCCTTGGTGATGCCGAGGGCCACGCCCATCTCATCGGCCTTGTCCAGAATGACCTTGAGGTAATCGGGGGTCCCGGCATAGGCGGTGGTCCCCACGTCGCGCGCGGCGGTGACCTGCAATTCGGTCTGGCCGGTGCCAGCGGGCAAAACCGCCGCCCCGACCGCACGAGCGCCGTTTTCAAACAGCATCCCCGCGGGGGTCAGGTGATAACCGAAACAGTTCTGGACGATGTCCCCGGGACCGATCCCGGCCGCATGCAGAACGCGGCCAAACCGCCACCAGTCGCCGCCAATCCCACCCGGTTCATAGATCGGACCGGGCGATTGAAAGATATGCCCGAACCCCGACGCCGGTTTCACCGTGAACCCGCCGAACGGCGGATGGGCGGCCTGGGCCTTGCCCAATTCCGATTTACGCAGCACCGGCAGACCGGCCAGCGCCTCGACACTGGTAATGGCGGAGGCGTCCACATCCGCAAGGGACGCGGCATAGCCCGGCAGGGTCTTGGCGCGCGTAATCTGTTCGGGCAGCGCCTTGGCAAGGTCAGCGGCGCGTTCATCGGCCGATCGGGTTTCGAGGCTGTCGAAATGCTGTGTCATGGATCGAACCTTTGCGCGGATTTGCCGCGCGAGGCGCGACAGGTTGCCTGATGGTGATTTGGGTTACCTAGGGGCAACACATGGTATGCATTTGCATACCGATTCTTGTTATAGTTGAGTGAAAGGACCGCGCTGTGATCGACACGCTTCCCTCTACCGCAGATCTGGACTGCCGGATCGCGTTTTATGAAGAGCTTCAGATCATGGAGGCCGATTTTTCCGGGTTTGACTTCGACAACTCGAAAACGGTCAACCTCTTCTATGACCGGCTGGAAGAACGCATCGCGCAGTCGGGCGAGGAACTTTGGTTCTTTCTGGTCAACCTCAACAGCACCCGCATTGACCCGTCGGCCTGGCTGGCCTATTCGCGCCGCGGCAAGGCGCTGAACCTTGCCCATTCCATGGGTACTGTCCGATTCGACGCGTCCGAGGAGACGCGCCAGCAAATTATCCGCGCGGCCAATACCGAGGCATTCGATCCAAACCTGTTTTCCGACCGCGACTCTGCGCTTGATCGCATCGCCCAGCTTCCCAGCAAGCGCCGCAAGCGGATCATTCATGACCCCAACTATGTGACGGCGGATTTCATGCGACGGCTGAGCTTTGACGAGGCGGCGCAGACCATGAACGTCGATTTCTCGCACTTTGTCTTTCACCATTCGCGCGATGTGAACGACTTTTACGACTATATCCAGGACCGCATTCGCGAAACGGACCGCAAGTGGTACTTCCTTGTCGATCTCAATGGCTGCGAGATCCTTCCCGCGGCCTGGGTGCAATACGCCCATCGCGGAAAACGGCTGAACGAGGCCGCCTCGCTGGGCTCGGTCCGGTATGCCGCCGGGTCCGAGACCGAGGCCGACATCAGGTTGCGCGCGGAAACGCAAGGCTTCCGGCCCAACATCCGCAACACGCGCGACGAGGCGCTTGAGCGGATCGCCGAGATGAAGCGGGACGCCGGACACGCTTGAGTCGGCCAAGTGCCGCGCACCCGTCGGCTGTGGAATGAGGTTTCGCGAGTTTGTCATGCGACATTCAACCGCTTCGCCACCGCGCTGGTGACGTGACCGTGGCCCGGTGACACGCGCCACGTGTCGGGATGTGCCTTGAGCCAATCGGAACATGCCGCCTCTTCAGCTTCATCCAAAAACTGCGCGTCGCTGAATTTGATTGCGATCGCCATCGCGACCTGAGCTTTTCGGTTTGATGACCGCGCGGTCTCGAACACCGAAATCAGTGCATCAAGCGGTGCGCTTGCGATCAGCATTTCTTCGTCTTGTTCTGCAAAAGCCAGTCGCCGGTTTCCGGACCACTCCGCCAATAGCTCAGCATCAATGTCCGGAAGCGGACGGCTTGAGTTTTTTGCTGTTCGGGACCCGCAATGCGCGCACTTGAACGACGGGCCAAGCGCGTCATAGAAAGCCACTTCGCGCTTTGAAAGCGGCGTCTTCTGAGTGCGCCCGCACGTCGAACAGGTATGAGAGACCCAGTACGTCATGTCCTGACTGTGAGCCCTCAGCTCAGCCATCTTTTGCGGCGACGGTACGAACGGACGTCGCGGAAGGATTTGCGCCCTTCGTCCGACATGCCCAGATAGAATTCCTTCACATCCGGGTTCTCGCGCAGTTCTGCGGCGGGCCCATCCATCACCACACGGCCGGATTCAAGGATATAGCCGTAATGGGCAAACCGCAGGGCCACGTTGGTGTTCTGCTCGGCCAGAAGGAAGGACACACCTTCCTTTTCGTTGAGATCCTTCACAATCCCGAAAATCTCTTCGACCAGCTGTGGCGCCAGGCCCATGCTGGGTTCGTCCAGAAGAATGGTCTCTGGCTTGGCCATCATTGCGCGGCCAATGGCGCACATCTGCTGTTCCCCGCCCGAGGTATAGCCCGCCTGACTTTTGCGGCGCTCTTTCAGACGCGGGAAATAAGTATAAACCTTTTCCAGATCCGCGTTCATGTCCGCCTTGCTGCCCTTGCGGGTATAAAACCCGGTCAGCAGGTTTTCCTCGACGGTCAGGTGTTCGAAACAGTGGCGCCCTTCCATCACCTGGATCACGCCCTTGCGGACCAGTTCGGCAGGGTCAGAGTGATGAACCGGCGTGTTGCGATACTTGATCGACCCTTTCGTCACCTCGCCGCGTTCGGAATGCAGCAGGTTCGAAATCGCCTTGAGCGTGGTGGTCTTGCCGGCACCGTTGCCACCCAGCAACGCGGTGATCCCGCCTTTTGGCACCTTCAGGCTGACGCCTTTCAACACCAGGATCACGTGGTTGTAGATCACCTCGATGTTGTTGACCTCAAGCAGCGTCTCGACTTGGGCGTCCGTGGTGTTTGCAGCGTCCAGCATGGGGCGTCACCCTTCGTGAAATTCGGTTTGGGGTCGGCCGCCGCCCAAAGGCGACGACCGGTTTTCAAGACTTAGTTACAGCCCGGCGTGATGCCGTTTTCAGCCGCAAAGGCGGACGAATCTTCGTCGACCAGCGGACCCAGAACATCCTGATCGGACTGCACATATTCGGTGATCAGGCTCCAGCTGTCGGCGGCTGCATCCCACTGCGCCACGGCACCAAAGCCGTTACCACCGTGGTTTTCACAGGACACCTGGAACTCGGGACCGAAGTTCGGCAGGCCAAGCGCGGCCATCTTCTCTTCGGTGATGTTCAGGGCTTCCATGCCGTCGCGCATCTGCGCTGGCGTCAGAGCCTTTGTGCCGTGGATTTCCTGTGCGGTCTTGGCAGCCTCGGCAGCCAGCATCGCGGCATACATGCCCCGGTTGTAAAGCGCTGTGCCGATCTGATCGCCCGCGCCGGCGGCCTTGCCCGCATCCACGACATATTTCTGGATGTCGTCAAAGACCGGGAAGTCGCTGCCCACGTTGTGGAAGGTCAGCGCCTTGTAACCGTTCGCCGCGGCACCCGCCGGACGCACGTCATTTTCCGAACCGGACCACCAGATGCCGATGAAGTTTTCCATCGGGAACCGGATGTTCGCAGCTTCCTGGATGGCAACCTGGTTCATCACGCCCCAGCCCCACATCAGGACATAGTCGGGACGCTCGCGGCGGATTTGCAGCCACTGCGACTTCTGCTCCTGACCGGGGTGGTCAACGGGCAGCAGGGTCAGGTCATAGCCGTGCTTTTTGGACAGCTCTTCCAGCGTGCGGATCGGCTCTTTGCCGTAGGCAGAGTTGTGATAAACCAGCGCCACTTTCTTGCCGTTCAGATCACCGCTGTTGAGGTCCAGCAGATGCTTGATCCCGATCGACGCGCCATCCCAGTAGTTGGCTGGATAGTTGAAGATGCTACGGAAGACCGAGCCGTTTTTGGCCGAGGTCCGCCCATAGCCCATCGAGTGGACCGGAATGCCATCCGCGGTTGCCTTTGGGATCAGCTGGTAGGTGATACCGGTCGAGAGCGGTTGATAAAGCAGCGCGCCTTCGCCCTTGGTGCTTTCATAGCATTCCACACCCTTTTCGGTGTTATAGCCTGTCTCGCACTCAAGCAGGCGCACCGGTTCGCCGCCGATACCGCCATCACGCTCGTTCAGCAGCGTCAGGTAGTCGGCGTAGCCATCCGCAAACGGAATGCCGTTTGCCGCGTACGGGCCGGTACGATAGCTCAGCGACGGCAGAACCAGTTCTGCCAGTGCCGGGCCGGCTGCCATGATGGCGCCCAGCGCCAAAGTGGTCAGTTTGAGTTTCATCGGGTTTAATCCTCCCTTTGGTATCTTTCCGATGGTGAACGGGGTTTGGCCCCGCTTGTCGTTTGTGCCTGCCCCGCGTCAGTGCGGGAAAGGCCAGAGCCTGAGTTTCTCCTTGGCCACGCGCCAAAGCTGCGCAAGGCCGTGCGGTTCAAGGATCAGGAACATGATGATCAGCGCCCCCACGATGATCAGCTGGAAATGTGCCACGATATCTGTGGGCCACCCCAGAACATCGACGCCGACAATCTTGAGCGCCACGGGCAACAGAACCAGGAATGCGGCCCCGGCAAAGCAGCCAAAGATCGAGCCCAGACCGCCAATGATGATCATGAACAGAACCAGGAACGATTTCTGGATGCTGAAGGCCTCTCCGACCTCGACAGCGCCCAGGTAGACGGCAAAGAACAGGGCGCCCGAAATGCCCACGAAGAAGGAGCTGACGGCAAAGGCGCTCAGCTTGGCGCGCAGCGGGTTCACCCCGATGATCTCGGCGGCGATATCCATATCGCGGATCGCCATCCATGTCCGGCCCAGCGTGCCCCGCGTCAGGTTGCGCGCGATGATTGCACTGGCCACGCAGAACACGAGGCAGAACAGATAGGTTGCCCACGCATCAGTGTTGGCGCCCGTGATCGGAACACCAAACAGCGTGCGTTCCGGCGCGCTGATCTGACCCGAAGCCGAGTAGTTGTAGAACCACGGCACGCGGTTGAACAACCAAAGCAGGAAGAACTGTGCCGCCAGCGTCGCCACGGCAAGGTAGAACCCCTTGATCCGCAGACTGGGCAGACCGAACAGAATGCCCACAGCCGCCGTCACGCCGCCCGCAAGGATGACGTGGAACAGGATGTTCACATCGGGAAATGCGGTCATCAGTTTGTAACAAGCATAGGCCCCCACAGCCATGAACCCGCCGGTGCCCAGCGACACCTGCCCGCAATATCCGGTCAGGATGTTCAGGCCGATCGCCGCGATCGAATAGATCAGAAACGGCAACAGGATGGCGTTGGCCCAGTAGTCGTTGATGACAAAGGGCACGACCAGAAAGGCAAAGGCCAGAACGGCATAATACCGGTAGCGGTCGAATTTGATCGGAAAGGTCTGGCTGTCCTCAACATAGGTGCTGCTGAAATCGCCGGCTTCACGGTATAGCATCTGCTCAGTTCTCCTCGAAACTCGGTTCGGCCCGATTGGGGCGTTTGGCGTATCCGGTCTCTTCGGAATGCCGTACCAGCCAGAAATAGGCGATCAGGCCCAGCCCGGCGCCGACGGCGGCCAGTATTGTTGCGGTCACGATCTGGGTGGTGTCGGACACGTCGGCCGACAAGGCCAGGTATCCAAAGGCCCAGAACCCGGACCAGGCGATCACGTTCACGATGGCAATCAGTTTCTGCATGGCTAGACCCTCTCGATGATCTTTTCACCAAACAGACCCTGAGGCCGGAACACGAGGAACAGCAGCGCCAGAACGTAAGCGAACCAATTCTCCGTCGCGCCGCCCAATGCCGGGCCCAGTGAATATTCGAACAGTTTTTCACCGACACCGATGATCATACCACCGACGATGGCACCCGGGATCGACGTGAACCCGCCCAGCATCAGAACCGGAAGCGCCTTGAGCGCGATCAGGCTGAGCGAGAACTGAACACCCGACTTGGTGCCCCACATGATACCAGCGACCAGCGCCACAAAACCGGCCAGCGACCACACCAGAACCCAGATGAAGTTCAGCGAAATTCCCACCGACAGCGCCGCCTGGTGATCATCTGCCACAGCGCGCAGGGCGCGGCCTTCTTTGGTGTATTGATTGAATGCCATCAGGGCGATCACGAGCACAGCGGCGATCACAGCGGCGAATATGTCCAGCTTGTCGATGAAGAAGCCGTAGAAACCTTCGTTGCCGAACCCCAACCAGCGGGTATTGTCTTCGATCCACGCGCTCGCACCCTGCGGCAGACCGACATCCAAAGTCTTGATCTCGGAACCCCACATCAAATCGCTCATACCCTCAAGGAAATAGGCCAGACCGATGGTCGCCATGAACAAGATGATCGGTTCCTGGTTTACGAGATGCCGCATGACCAGTTGTTGTACCAGCCAGGCCAAAATGACCATCACAACAACGGTGATCAGGATCGCGGCCAGCGCCGGAACATGCCAGCCAAAGTGATGGAAATCAGTGCCAAATGTCGCATTGATAATGTGACTGAACGGCACCTGACCGTCCATAATCCCGACCAGTGTCATCGCAGCAAACAGCGCCATGACCCCTTGCGCATAGTTGAAAATTCCGCTGGCCTTGAAAATCAGAACAAAGCCAAGCGCAACAAGCGCGTAAAGAACCCCGGCCATCAGGCCGTTCAAGCTGACTTCTATCGCGTAGATTAGATTATCCGACATGTCCCCTACCCCCTCAATCGTGCGCCACGCCAAGATAGGCGTCGATCACATCCTGATTGTTGCGTACGTCGTCGGGCGTGCCGTCCCCGATCTTTTTACCGTAATCCATCACGACAACACGGTCGGACAGGTCCATTACGACGCCCATGTCATGTTCGATCAGGGCGATGGTCGTGCCGAATTCATCATTCACATCCAGAATGAAGCGCGACATGTCTTCTTTTTCCTCGACGTTCATCCCGGCCATCGGTTCGTCAAGCAGCAGGATGGTAGGCTCGGCCGCCAGCGCGCGGGCCAGTTCGACCCGTTTCTTCAGACCATAGGGCAGACGTGCCACCGGGGTCTTGCGGATGTGCTGGATTTCCAGAAAGTCGATGACCTTTTCGGCGATCTCGCGGTTTTCCACTTCTTCGCGCTCGGCTTTGCCCTTCCAGACCATCTGCGACAGCAGGCTGGGCTTCATATGGGTCAGGCGGCCGGTCATCACGTTGTCCAGAACGCTCATGCCTTCGAACAGGGCGATGTTCTGGAACGTGCGGGCAATGCCCTGGCGCGCCACCTCGTAGGGTTTCATAGACGGACGCTTTTCGCCCTTGTACCGCACTTCGCCTTCTTGCGGGACATAGAAGCCCGAAATCACGTTCAGCATCGACGACTTACCCGCGCCGTTCGGGCCGATGATCGCGCGGATTTCACCCTCGCGGATATCGAAACTGATGTCCTGAATCGCCACCACGCCGCCAAATCGCAGAGTGATGTTCTTCATCTCCATCACGACCCCGCCGATCTTGCGACCGTCCTCGGTGATGTAGCCTTCGCTCATGTCTTTCACGCAACCAGCCCCTTTTTCCGGCTCTTGGCCTTGCCCGTGCTCATTCCGCAGCCATCGCCTTGGCGACAGGCACAACGGCGGCACTGCGAATTTCCAGCGTCGCGCTGATGCTGCCCTTGCGGCCATCTTCATAGGTCACTTCGGTCTTGGTGCTGACCTCTTTGGACCCGTCGTACAGCGCGGCAATGATATCGGCGTATTTCTCTTCGATGATACGGCGGCGCACCTTGCGGGTGCGGGTCAGTTCGCCGTCATCGGCATCAAGTTCCTTGTGCAGGATCACAAAGCGATGCACCTGGCAGCCCGCCAGCATCGGGTCTTCGGCGACCGAACGGTTCACCTCCTCCACATGACTCTGGATCGTGTCCATCACCTGCGGATGCGCCGCCAGTTCCTGATACGAGGAATAGGCGATGTTGTTGCGTTCGGCCCAGTTGCCCACCGCCGTCAGGTCGATGTTGATGAAGGCTGTGCATTCCTCACGACCGCTGCCAAAGACCACGGCCTCAAGCACGTTGGGAAAGAATTTCAGCTTGTTTTCAACATACTTGGGCGCAAACAGGTTACCATCGGCCATTTTGCCCACATCCTTGGCGCGATCAATGATGCGCAGATGGCCGGTGCCCTCTTCGATGAACCCGGCATCGCCCGTTGCAACCCATCCCTCGGGATCCTTGGTGTCGGCGGTGCTTTCCGGGTTCTTGTAATATTCCACGAACACGCCGGGCGAACGGTAATAAACCTCGCCGTTTTCGCCGATCTTCAACTCGACACCGGGGCTGGGAACGCCGACGGTGTCCGAGCGGACCTGACCGTCAGGCTGGGCGGTAATAAACACCGTTGCCTCGGTCTGACCGTAAAGCTGTTTCAGGTTGATCCCGAGAGAGCGGTAGAAATCAAAGATTTCCGGTCCGATCGCCTCACCAGCGGTATAGCCAACCCGCACACGGGTAAAGCCCATAGTGTTTTTCAACGGACCATAGACCAGCAGATCGCCGATCTTGTATTTTAGACGGTCCATGAAACCGACGGGTTTGCCATCCAGAATGTCGGGGCCAACCTTGCGCGCATGGGCCATGTATTTGTCGAACATGCGCTTTTTCAGCTTACCGGCGTCTTCCATCCGGATCATGACATTGGTCAGCTGGGTTTCGAACACGCGCGGCGGCGCAAAGTAATAGGTCGGACCGATTTCACGCAAATCCTGCGCCATCGTGTCTTCGTTTTCCGGGCAGTTGACGCAAAAGCCAACCCAATAAGCCTGCCCCACAGAAAAGATGAAATCGCCGACCCAAGCCATCGGCAAATAGGCCAGAATGTCGTCATCCCGGCGCAGCCCGTCAAATTCGCAGGAGGCCTTGGCCGTTTCGATCACGTTGCGGCTGGACAGGACGACGCCCTTGGGCTTGCCCGTCGTGCCCGACGTATAAAGCATCACGCAGGTGCTGTCGTAATCCAGCTTGTCTCGGCGGGCCTTGAGGTCGGCGATGAATTCATCATGCGCCGCGCGCCCCTGGTCCTGCACATGGCTGAACTGATGCAGATGCGAATGATCGTATTTGCGCAGGCCGCGAGGATCGAGATAGATCAGATGTTCGAACTGGTGCAGCTGGTCCTGCACTTCGATCACCTTGTCGACCTGTTCCTGATCACTGACGATGACAAACCGGGCGCCACAATGGCCCAGCACATAGGCCATCTCTTCGGCGACCGAGTCCTGATAGAGCGGTACGGGAACTGCACCCACCATCTGGGCAGCAACCATGGACCAGTAAAGGTAGGGCCGGTTCCGTCCGATGATCGCGATGAAATCGCCTTCGTTCACACCTAGGTTAATCAGCCCAAGCGCAAGCGCCTCGACCTCTTCCTCAACCTCGGCCCACGTCCAGCTTTGCCAAATTCCGAATTCCTTTTCCCGGTAGGCAGGCGCGCTGCCGAATTCGGTTGCATTGCGATGGAGTAGCGCCGGAACGGACCGAAGTCCTCCGACGCCTGGTTGCGTCTGAGACAATGTATTCTCCTCCCACACCGGTCTTTAAGGGCACCGGCTTCCGACCGCTTCAAAACGATTCTGTTCCCATACAGAAGCTGTTGGAACCATGGTCGTCAACTTTTTCCTGATATTTTCCCAAACCTTACGAATTGTAACAACGCGAAATTCATTTCGGCGCGACTCACAGACCCGTTCATGGAACCAAGCGAAACAGAGGGATTGGACGGTTTGCGCCCGCGCAAACCCGGTGCTAGCCATGGCATCAGGAGGCCGCTCAGGTGCACGTGACCGACCAGCAGAACAAGGAAATGACAACCGCCGGGCTGAACATGATCGCCCAGGCCTTGTCGATCTATGACAGCGACCTGCGCCTGGCGCTGTGCAATTTGCCGTTTCGCAACATGTTCAACCTGCCTCTGCACCTGGTGACACCAGGGGCGCGGTTCGAGGATACGATCCGCCATCTGGCTGAAACCGGTGAATACGGTCCCGTCGATGACGTGGATGATTTCGTGCAGGTCCGTGTGGAACAGGCGCGCGCCTTCAAACCCCATTACATGGAACGCACCCGCGCCAACGGGCGTACCATTTCCGTCGAAGGATCCCCCCTGCCCCAGGGCGGCTGGATCACCGTCTATACCGACATTACCCGCACCAAACGGAGCGAGCGGTTGCTGCGCGCCCGGTCCGAGGAACTGAGCGATCGTCTGCTCGCCCATGCCGAGGAGCTGTCGGCCACCAACCGCGAACTGGCCGCCGCCGTTACCGCGCTTGAGGAAACCAAGCGCCAGCTGACCGAGATTGAATCGCGCACCCGCCTGACCACGGAAATGATGCCCGCCCATATCGCCCACGTCGATGAAACCGGGCATTACACCTATTCAAACCGGCGGCTGGGGGAAATTCTGCCGGAACGGCCCAGCGATATCGTTGGGCTGCACATCACGGATGCGCTTGGCCCATCTGCCTTTGCCCGGATCGAACCGCATCTGGCCCGTGCCTATCGCGGCGAAAACTCGCTTCTTGAATTCACCGAAGACCGCAGTTCGCGCCGGGTTCGAACAGCGATGACACCCGACGGGGCTGGCGGGGTCTATATCCTGTCCACGGACGTGACCGAGGAAACCCAGGCCCGCGTTGCCCTGCAGCAATCCCGCCGCCGTGCCATCGCGGCCCAGCTGACCAGCGGGCTGGCCCATGATTTTGCAAACCTGCTGACGATCATCCTGGGGATGCAGGGCAAGCTGGAAAAGATGGATCTGCCGCCCGAGGCCGCCGAACTGGTCGCCGCGACCCAGACCACGGCGCGGCGCGGCGGGCGGCTGTTGAACCGCATCGCCGACATGACCGGCAACCGTGCGCTGCGCCCACAGGCCACCGACCTGCACGCGGTGTTCGAGGATCTCAAGGTGCTGGCCACGCCCAGCCTGCCGCAATCGCTGGGCCTGACGGTGCTGGATCATACGCCCGACACCGCGTTGATGCTGGATGCCGGCATGTTGCAGGATGCCTTGCTGAACCTTGTGCTGAACGCGCGCGATGCCTGTGGCACATCCGGTCAGATCACCGTCAGCGCCCATATCGTGGGAACCACATGGATCGAAATATCGGTGTCAGATACCGGCCCCGGCTTTTCAAAAGAGGCTCTGACCCAGGCATTGGACCCGTTCTTTACCACCAAGGGCGGCGAAGGGTCGGGTCTGGGCCTGCCGATGGTCTATGACATGACCAAACTGGCAGGTGGCGATTTGCGCCTTGCCAACACGGTGTCGGGCGCCAGCGTCATCCTGCGCCTGCCCTATCGCGAGGCCCCGGCGGCCGGAGGAGGTCTGGCCCTGCTGGTCGAGGATAGCGAGGATCTGCGCACCCTGTTCCGCGACATGCTGATCGGCCTTGGCTATTCCGTGATTGAGGCGACATCGGTCGACGAAGCATCGGCGCTGGCCGCCGACCTGCCCGATATTGCGCTGGTCCTCAGCGATATTCTGTTGCAAGGGAATGGCACCGGTCTGGACCTGCTGGACCGGTTCCGGGGCACCGGGCTGCCGTGCATCCTGATGACATCGCTGCCCGCCGATCACGCGTTGCATCAGGCCGCGTTGGCCCGTGTTCCGGTTCTGCAAAAACCCTTTTCCGCCGGTCAACTGGCAGAGCTGTTAACCGCAAAGGCCGCTGAATGAACGCCCCGCTTGTGACCATTCTGGATGACGAATCCGAAATTCGCCAAATCCTGACCGATGCGCTGGAAGAGGCCGGATTTCGCACGCAATCCTATTCGCGGGCCCGCGAATTCGAGGCGTCGCTACATCACGTCACCCCCGATGTCTGCCTTGTGGACCTGTCCCTGCCCGACACCGACGGTCTGACGCTGGTCCATCGTCTGGCGCTGGAACAGGGCGCCGCCGTCATCATCATTTCAGGGCGCGCACAGGTTCAGGACCGTGTGACGGGGCTCGAACTGGGGGCGGATGATTACATCACCAAACCCTTTGACCCCGCCGAGGTCGTGGCGCGCATCCGCGCCCGCCTGCGCAGCAACCGTGCAACCCAGCAGTCGGGCAACACGGCGCGGTTCAACGGCTGGACCGCACATTTCGACCGCTACGCCCTTGAGGATGAAACAGGCGAGGAAACCCCGTTTTCCCATGCCGAGGGCGAGGTGCTGCGCTTGTTCCTGGAAAGCCCCAAACGCCTGATCAGCCGCGCGCAGATGCAGGAGATGCTGGGCGGCGCGGCCGGCGAAAGTTTTGACCGGGCCATGGACGTGCGCATTTCACGCTTGCGCACAAAGCTGCGCGAAGACCCGAAAAACCCACGCCTGATCAAGACGATCTATGGCGCCGGGTACATCTTTCTGGGCGATGTCGCCTGGGCCTAGGCCGCGAATTCCGCGCAGGCTTCCTAGGGTCTGGACTCATAACCAAAACAATACCGTTGCCGCGAGGGCGATGGCAGACATGAAGATCACAGGGCATCTGTCGTAACGGGTCGCGCCCCTGCGCCAGTCCTTCAACCGTCCAAACATGTTCTCAATCTTGTGACGGCTTCGATAAATCCTGATGTCATGTGGGATGATGTCTTTGCGGTTGCTGCGCGATGGGATGCAGGGTTCGATGCTTCTTTCTTTCAAGCCTTCGCGGAACCAGTCGGCGTCATAGCCGCGATCCGCCAGCATCCATTTCGCAGCAGGTAGTGATGGCAATAGTGCCCTTGCGCCGATGTAATCGCTGACGTTCCCCGCTGTCAGGAATAGTTGTATTGGTCGCCCGACCGCGTCGGTCACGGCATGGAGTTTGGAGTTCAGCCCACCCTTAGTGCGCCCGATCAGACGGCCACGCCCCCTTTTTTGAGCCCCATGCTGGCGGCTGTTCGGTGGGTCTTCAGGTGGTTTGCGTCAATCATTAGCGTGCCTGTTACATCCCCTTGAGCGGCCAATTCGGTCAGGATGCGTGCAAAGACGCCCATTTGGGACCATCGAGCCCATCGGTTGTACAGCGTCTTATGCGGCCCATAATCGGACGGAGCATCCCGCCAGCGCAAACCATTCCGAATGACATGGATGATACCGCTGAGAACCTTGAGGTCATCGACACGCGCAATCCCACGTGGCTTTGGAAACATGTGCTTGATGCGGTTGAGACGCTCTTGGTCGAGCCAGAACAGATGCGACATGGAAAATCCTCCTGTCGCCATGAATCACGATGCAGCAAGGAATGGAACCGACCATCGCAAAGGCTGCTCAGCGCGGAAAAGCAGTCATCTGACAGAAATACTCAGATGACCGCAGAGAGCCCAAGAGGCACCGATGCTGCGACGTAAGCGAACGTCTGGTTACGACAAAGTGAGATATCTGTCCGCTAACTTTGATTAGCAAGCCGACGGTGCCTAACACCGCCTCGCAAGCGTATGCCAACACCAATTGCAGAGCATTTCTTATGCAGATTGTCGATTATCATACACTTGAAGCTGTTTGCCCAACACATGCATGCGTTTCTGCAGTTCACCTTTTCGAAGCATAGCCAAAGGCGCGTCATCTTCGCCGTCGGCGCAAAGCCCGCTGCCCAAATCACAGACATCCATTCTGAAAAGCCTGTTTTTCTGATCGATAACTAAATAGGCCATTGAATGGTGAAGTTGTGTGGGCCCGAAGCGGCAAGGGTAGTAAAATGTGATCCGTTTGAGTCCAGAGAGCGCGTCGCCTCTCTCCAAAAGCAGATGTGCGATCAGCACCGGATCATGTTTTTGTGCATGCCCAAGCAGCTTTTTTATCTCCGAAATACTGCCCGTTCCGGCAGTCAGGCTCTGATCAAAATCGGGGGCGGTGCCGGTACGCTGACACAGCGCGTATCTCTCAGCCGTTTGGATGCCATGCATTCTGCCGATACTCGTTCTCAAAGCAAAAAAACGCTCGACCTCTGCTGGGGCACCGTCAGGGCGGGGAACTTCGGTTGCGCGATCAATCAACACCGGCTTCTTGTCTACCCGCATCCCCGACGCCGCTGCCTGAAAGCAACCCAGATCACTCGCGCCCAAATCACGGATATGTGGTGCCAGATAAGCACCCAGTTTGTAATCACGAAAGCCGGGCAAGCGCGATGCAAAGGTCCTTTGAAATTGCTCTATATCTTCCGAGGGTTTAACCACAATATCCAAGGCATTCCCTATCCAGTCGTGGGTCAGACGATAGAAATCGAACTCTCCTTTTTGTAAGCTGTAGACCTCCACATCAAGTTCGGTGAGTTGCTCGAGGATCGACTTGTTTTCTAGCAGGGCTCTGTCGGGGTCCGATCCCGACACACCTCTGAACTTCTTGAAGATTGCCAGCATGGGGTGATTGCCCGACCGCCGTAGAACCTGTTCGATAGAGCCATAATCTGCTGTGCAAAACTCTCGGTTTTGCAGGAATTGGGCATGCCCTCCATTCAGAACAGCGCCGTAGTAAGCCAGAGCGCAGCTTACATCAAAGATACCATCGGGCAGGTCTTCGGGACGAACGAAATCCTCATTTTCGAACCGTTCCCAAAATGCGGCAACTTCGTAGACAAGTTCGTAAGGGTCCGAAGCGTCCACTGCACTTTGCGAAACGAAAACCGGCGTGGTTTTCTTTTTCTTATTGAAGAAAGAGAGCATCTTTTTTGGCCTGTAGCATCTTTGTATCTTTTGTATTCCGGAGAGACATGCCAGACCACTTTGTCAAAAGTTTGGTCATTCCGACACAACACACACCCTGCCTTTTTCGGCCCTCCAGTTCATCTCGCGACAGGTTTTGAGCAGACTTCACCACGGTTTGACCTCTTTGCCATGTGTGAATTTCGACTTGCTCCGAAGCATTGGAAAAGACGCCATTGATTGAGCGAATGCCAAGGTTCACTTTGTCCGCAACTCGGTCACTCGCCATTTTTCGCCGAACGTCCGGTATTGGTGGAAGCTGCCGTTGAAGTCGTTGCGCATTTATAGGTCCAGAGCCTAGACGTGGTGGGTGAGAAAAGTCCCACAAGGTTTGGCTTTTGACGTGCTGCCAGTCGTCAAGCCGATCGATTGACTGTTCCGTATTGAGACGGAAGGAAAATAAAAATTATGCGACCGCCCCATATTTGTTGATCCGATGCCACTCAAGATATTCTGGATGCGGATGAAATCGCTTTTCACGAGGCAACTTCAGTTTCATGTCAGGGGCGATCAAGCGGCCAACAATATCTGGAGAAACTTTGTTGTGAGATACCAGAATTTTATGATCCTTGGCTACGGCAACTAATCCTCGATCAAACATCCAATGCAGGGTTCCGGAAAGGGCCAGTCCATTTCTGACTGTGTCGGGCCCTCCGTCAGCGACCGGGAGAATATGTGCGGCCTGCACCTCGGTCCGCCCGCCACCGTTTCGCAAATCCAAGCCCGAAATTGCGCATTTGCCTTCATATGCGGCCTTTACTTGGCGTGCAAAGGACGCATCCCGAGCCTTGCGTGATGTCAATATGTCCTTGCGAAATTCAGATAATTCCGCAGGACCAAATTCGACTGCTTGCTCTGCAAAGCCATATGCTAAGGAATCTTCGAATTCACTACGAGGAATTGCGTTGGGGCCCTCTAGGGGCCGCAATCCTTCTTTCAAAATCGTTTGAAACTCGCCATCTGACAAAAGCCGCACTGCTGAAACTGAAGCCCCTCCCGAAATCGGCCGGCCATCCTTTCCGCGAAGTGACTTTTCATAAGCAATACCGCTTTCGCTGGATCGTTTGACAACTCGTTCAAAACTCCACTCAGTTTCCCGATCCAAATAGGCGAAAAAATGATCGTCCAATTTCGGATCAGGTTCAATCCTTTGGACCCTCTGCACGCTTGTGTAACCAAACGCACCAGTGCGGCTTTCATAGAAAATCACCCAATCACCGACGCATTTCTGAAGAGTTTTTAGATAGCGTTTCGGGAAATGGTAAGCGATCCCTGGCCGATCTTTAAAGACCGACTCAGGGTTTTGAATGAGTACCGCGTGCGCCATGTCGCGATAGAATACGGCTATCTGCTTTTCAGCAAGTCCTTACTCCGCCGCAACCGCCCGGACCGGCTCAACCCGCACGGCCGAAAACTTGAACTCGGGGATTTTGCCATAGGGGTCCACGGCCGGGTTGGTCAGGATGTTTGCCGCAGCTTCGACATAGGCAAACGGCAAAAACACCATATCCTCGGACACCGCGCGATCAGCGCGGGCCATGACATCGACACTCCCGCGCCGGGTGGTCAGGCGCAGCATGTCACCCGGCGCAACGCCCAGTTTGCGCAGCGTTTTCGGGTGCAGGGAACAGTTCGCCTCGGGTTCAACCGCGTCGAGCACCGTGGCCCGGCGGGTCATCGACCCGGTATGCCAGTGTTCCAACTGACGCCCCGTGGTCAGCACCATGGGATAATCGGCATCCGGCGCCTCGTCCGGGGCGATCACGCTGGCCGGGGTAAACCGCGCGCGCCCCCCTGCGCGTGGGAACCCGTCGCCGAACACGATGGCCTGACCGGGGTCCTCGGGCGAGAGCGACGGATATGTTACGACGTTTTCGCGGTCCAGCCTGTCCCACGTGATGTTATTCAGGCTGGGCATGTTGATCTTCATCTCGGCGAAAACCTCGGCCGGGCCGGAGTAGGCCCAGTTCAGGCCAAGCCGTTTGGCCAGTTCCACCTCGATCCACCAATCCTGTTTCGCCTCGCCCGGGGGCGCAACGGCAGGGCGGCCCATCTGGACCTGCCGGTTGGTGTTGGTCACGGTCCCCGATTTTTCGGCAAATGCGCTGGCAGGCAGGATCACGTCGGCATAGTTTGCCGTTTCGGTGATGAAAATGTCCTGCACCACCAGATGATCCAGTTTGGCCAGCGCATCGCGGGCATGGTCGACATCCGGGTCCGACATCGCCGGGTTTTCGCCCAGAACATACATCGCCTTGATGTTGCCGGCGTGAATTGCATCCATGATCTCGGTCACCGTCAGGCCATTTTCCGCGCTGAAATCTTCGGATTTCCAAACCTCGGTAAATGCGCTGCGCACGCCGTCATCGGTGACGGCCTGATAGTCGGGCAGGAACATCGGGATCAGACCTGCATCGGACGCGCCCTGCACGTTGTTTTGGCCCCGCAGCGGGTGCAATCCGGTGCCAGACCGGCCCACCTGCCCCGTCATCAGCGCAAGCGAGATCAGGCAGCGCGAATTGTCGGTGCCGTGGATATGCTGTGACACGCCCATGCCCCAGAAGATCATCGCCGATTTCGCGCCCGCAAAGGTGCGCGCCACATCGCGCAGAACGTCCGGCGCTATGCCGCAAATGTCGCTCATCGCCTCGGGGCTGAAATCCTTGAGGTGTTCCTTTTCGGCCTCCCAGTTTTCGGTATAGGCCTCAATATATTGCTGGTCATACAGACCTTCCTCGACGATCACATGCATGATCGCGTTCAGCATCGACACATCCGCGCCGGGCCGGAATTGCAGCATGTGCGACGCAAACCGGCGCAGGCCCACGCCGCGCGGGTCCATCACGATCAGCTTTCCACCGCGTTTGGTGAACTGTTTGAAATAGGTCGCAGCGACGGGGTGGTTTTCAATCGGGTTGGCCCCGATCACAATCGCCACATCGGCGTTTTCGATTTCATTGAACGTAGCGGTGACTGCGCCCGACCCCACGTTTTCCATCAGGGCCGCAACGGATGAGGCATGGCAGAGCCGTGTACAGTGATCGACGTTGTTGTGGCCGAACCCCTGGCGGATTATCTTCTGGAACAGATAGGCCTCTTCGTTGGTGCATTTGGCACTGCCAAAGCCCGCCACTTCGCGCCCGCGCCCTTTCAGCCCCTTGGCGGCAAAATCCAATGCCTCGTCCCAGGTCGCCTCGCGAAACACCTCGTGCCAGTTATCGGGGTTCACGTTCAGCCCCTTGGCCGGGGCATCGCTCCGCCGGATCAGCGGTTTGGTCAGGCGGTGATCGTGGTGGATATAGTCGAACCCGAACCGCCCCTTGACGCAGAGGCGCCCTTCGTTCGCGGGGCCGTTGATCCCCTCGACGTATTTGACGCGGCCATCCTTGACCTTGAGGCTGATCTGGCACCCGACGCCACAGAAGGGGCAGATGCTTTCGACCTCGCTGTCGAAATCGGCGCTGTCACCCGTCTGGTCGGCGTCCAGAACCGTGGCGGGCATCAACGCCCCGGTCGGGCAGGCCTGAACGCATTCGCCACAGGCGACACAGGTGCTGTCGCCCATCGGGTCGGCCATGTCGAAGGTCGGGTAACTGTCATGCCCGCGCCCGGCCATGCCGATCACGTCATTGACCTGAACCTCGCGGCAGGCACGCACGCACAGGCCGCACTGGATGCAGGCATCCAAGTTGACCCGCATCGCCACGTGACTGTCATCCAGCAGCGGGATGCGCCTCTCTTCCAGCTTGGGAAAGCGGCTTTCACTGACGCCGTTCAGGTTGGCCATGTCCCACAGGTGCGAAGACCGGTCATGTGCCTGTTCCTGATCGGGCTGATCGGCCAGAAGCATTTCAACGACCATCTTGCGGGCCCCCGTGGCGCGGGCGGAATTGGTCGTCACGACCATGCCATCGGCCGGTTCGCGGATGCACGATGCGGCAAGCGTGCGCTCGCCTTCGATCTCGACCATGCAGGCGCGGCAATTGCCATCGGGGCGATACCCCGGTGCAGGCTTGTGGCACAGATGCGGAATGACCAGACCCCGGCCATTTGCAACCTCCCAGATGGTCAGGCCCTTTTCGGCCTCAACCTCTTGCCCATCCAAAGTGAACCGGATCTTGTCCGACATGCGTGCCTCCTGTGTCGTCGCGGCAGTTTACACCAAACTAAACCATTTCCGGGACCGCCAAACCCGACACCATGGTCGGCGTTCGCGCCAATTGGCGTTTCCGATTGGCGCATGACGTTCACGGATGGGGAAAAATTTCGCGCGTGGGCGTCCGGTTACTAGCCACTTGAGGATTCGCGCTCTAAGACAGGCGCAACAGGAGCAGTTCAATCCATGTCCCACATCACCCTCATCCGCCATGGTCAGGCCAACACCGGCGCGCGCGACGAAGCAAGCTATGACAAGCTGAGCCCGCTGGGCCATCAGCAGGCCGCGTGGCTAGGCGATCACCTGCGCCGGTCGGCCAACCATCACACGCGCGTCTATTGCGGCACACTGGTGCGCCATGTGGAAACGGCGCAGAGCATGGGGGTGGGCGCGGATGTCACCCGCGACGCGCGGCTGAACGAACTGGAATATTTCAACCTTGCCCAATTGCTGGAACAGCAACAAGGCGTGGCGATCCCCGAGGACCGCGAAGGGTTCATTCAGCATCTGCCCTTCGTGTTCACCGCCTGGCAGCGCGGAGAAATCGAAAACCCGCCGGAAACCTGGGAGCAGTTCGAAACCCGGGTATCCGATGCCCTGCACGAAATCGCCGGTGGCAAGGGCCCGGCGCTGGTGGTGACGTCTGGCGGACTGATCTCGATGGCGATGCGGCGGTTTCTGAACCTTGATACCGCGTCGATGGCACGGATGGCGCTGGCGATCATGAACACGTCCATGCATCGCCTGTTTCCGATCGGCGATCAGCTGAGCCCGGTATTGTTCAACGCCGTGCCGCATCTGGACTCGCCAGACCGCCATTTCGCGCAAACGCACCTTTGACCCGGGGGACACCCATGCAGCTATATTATGCCGACAAGACCATTTCGATCGCCGTCGCCATCGGCCTGTTCGAGGCGGGTATCGAATTTGAACCGGTCCGTGTTGATTTCGCAGCCGCCGAACAGACCAAGCCGCCCTATCATGCGATCAACCCCAAGGGGCGCGTACCCGCACTGGTCGGCGATCACGGCATCCTGACAGAAACCGGCGCTCTACTGGATTATGTCGCGACCCTGGCGCCCGAGGCGGGGCTTGTCCCGTCCGATCCGCTCAAGGCGGCGCGCATGCGCGAGGTGATGTATTACCTGGCCTCGACCATGCATGTGAACCATGCCCACAAGGTGCGCGGCGAACGCTGGGTGAACGACGCGGCCTCGATCAAGGACATGCAGGCCAAGGTGCCCGAAACCATGACCGCCAGCGCCCGGTTCATCGAAGAAAACGCGCTGGCAGGACCCTATGTTCTGGGCGATGCGATCAGCATGGCGGATCCGTATCTTTACGTGGTTTGCACATGGCTTGAGGGCGATGGCGTGGCCGTTTCCGATTTTCCGATAATCTCGGCTTTCATGGAGGCCATGAACGGGCGCGGTTCCGTTCAGGCGGCCAGAAAGCTGGGCATGCTATAGGCGGTAATGACCATGACACATCTCTGGGTTCGCGCCGAACAGCGCGCCAACGAAGACCGGGTCGGCCTGACCCCTGCCGGTGCGCAGACGCTGATCGAGGCGGGGATGAAAGTCACCGTCGAGGAAAGCAGCTGCCGGATCATCAACATTGACGGGTATCGCCGGGCCGGGTGCGATATCGCGCCGGAAAACAGCTGGCCCACGGCCCCTGCGGATGCGATCATTTTCGGGCTCAAGGAACTGCCCGAGGATGGCACGCCCCTGACCCATCGCCACATCATGTTCGGCCATGCGTTCAAGGGGCAGCCTGCCGGGCAGGTTCTGTTGCGCAGGTTCCGGGCCGGGGGCGGCGCGCTCTATGATCTGGAATATCTTGTGGACGAAAACGGGCGGCGCGTGGCCGCATTTGGGTATTGGGCCGGGTTCGCCGGTGCGGCGGTCGCGCTGAAATGCTGGACCGCGCAGCAGCGGGGCGAAATCGCCGGGGCCGTGTCAGCCTATCCCAACTCGAAACGTCTGGTCGATGAACTGGCGCTGGAACTGGACGCCACCGGACGCGACCGACCCACCGCGCTGGTGATTGGCGCGCTGGGGCGCGTCGGCACCGGGGCGGGCGATCTGTGCACATCGTTGGGCGTTTCGGTGACCAGATGGGACATGGTCGAAACCGCCAGCGGCGGGCCATTCCCCGAGGTGCTGGAGCACGACATATTCCTCAACTGCATCCTTGCGCGGCCCGGCACGCCCGTTTTCGTGCCCGCCGATGCGGTCACCGCTCCGCGCAAACTGACGGTAATCGGCGACATCGCCTGTGATCCGGACAGCGATTTTTCCCCGATCAAGGTCTATGACCGCACCACCACATGGGGTGAACCGGCGCTGCGCGTCCATGCCAACCCGCCGCTGGACGTGACCGCGATCGACAATCTGCCGTCGATGCTTCCGCTTGAAAGTTCGACGGATTACGCCGATCAATTGCTACCGTCGCTGTTGACCCTTGGCGATCTGGACCAAGGCGTCTGGGGCCGGGCCAAGGCGACGTTCGACGATCACATGAAGGATATCTGAACAATGACCATCCATTGGTGCGGCACAGGCCTTTCTGCCATTCCCGGCCTGCGCAGGCTGATCCAGGCGGGCAAGGACGTGACCGTCTGGAACCGAACCGTCGACAAGGCCCGCGCGGCGGTGGGCGATCTGACCGACGATATCCGCGCCTTTGAAATTGACGCACTGGGCGCGGTTCTGGCCCCCGGTGACGTGGTCGTTTCGATGCTGCCGGGCGACTGGCACGTGCCGCTGGCCGAGCTGGCCATCGCGCACAAGGCGCATTTCGTCAGCTCCTCCTATATCGCCCCCGAGATGCGCGCGTTGGACGATGCCGCGCGCGAGGCCGGTGTCGCCCTGATCAACGAAGTTGGGCTGGATCCGGGCATCGACCACCTGATGGCGCATGCCCTGATGGACGACTACCGCGCCTCGCCCGCGTTTGATGCGAATAACCACCTCAGCTTTATCTCGTATTGCGGCGGCATTCCGAAAATCCCCAACCCGTTCCGGTACAAGTTCAGCTGGTCGCCCCTGGGCGTGCTCAAGGCGCTGCGCTCGCCCTCGCGTTCGATCCGCAACTACAGCGAATTGCGCGTGGACCGGCCCTGGGATGCGATTACGAGCTATGATGCTCCACTGCCCACGCCCGAAAGTTTCGAGGTTTACCCGAACCGCGACAGCCTGCCGTTCATGCAGCAATACGGGTTCGAGGAAAACTGGCCCGTGCGCGAATTCGTGCGCGGCACGCTGCGCCTGAACGGCTGGGCCGAGGCCTGGGCGGATGTGTTCGCCGAGGTTGAAACCCTGACCGGCCCCGAGGGCGACAAACGCCTGCAGGAAATGTCCGATCAGTTCTGGGCCGAAAACGCCTATGACCCGGATGAACCGGACCGGGTGGTCCTGTGCGTTGCGCTCAGGGCAGACCGGGACGGCGAAACCGTCTGGCACAAGACATACGTGATGGATGCCTGGGGCGACGCCCGCGGAACGGCGATGGCGCGGCTGGTGTCGATCCCGGTTTCACTGGCGATCGAGGCGGCGGAAAACCACGCGATCCCCGCCGGGGTGCACGCGGCCCCCAGCGATCCCAGGCTTGTGCAGGACTGGATGAAGGAAATCGACACGCTGGCCCAGCACCTTGAGGTTATCGACCACCTCTCCTGAGCCAACGGGGAATTACATCAATTCGTCTTCGGCGTCGGCTGCGGAGATGCCCAGCGCGTCCAGACCGTTTTCCAGATGGTCCGAAAGATGCGGTGTGCCTATCAGGTAATCGGCGCAGGGGGTCGTTGCCTCTTGCTTGGCGGTGGTGATCGCCTCGGCCAGATCCTCTGGTTCGAAACTTTCCCGCCCGATCCACATGATGGCGACCAGTTCGGCCTGCTCGTCCTCGCTCATCCGGTCGATAAAGGCGCGCAACTCTGGTTCGGCGCGGTTCAACTCGTGCCCCATCAGCGCGACCTGCGCCACTTTCCTCGGCGAAATCTCCAACATCCTGCAATCTCCTGTTCGCGGCGTTTGACGGTATCAGAACCGCGAACAGGTTAAGCCGTCTTTGATCTTACGCAAATAGACGGAAATACAGCCAGTTCGGTAAGAACACGCTGGCCCGGAAGACCCAGGAAAAGACCCGTGGAAATGACAGGCTGAACCGCGAGGAGTTCATATGCTTGAAAACGGCCTCGGCGGCGTCTTCGGGCTCCATGATAAACGGCATGGTGAAATCGTTCTTGTCGGTCAGGCGCGTACGGATAAAGCCGGGATTGACCAGTTGAACCTCGACCCCTGTGGCGCGCAGATCGCACTGCATGCTTTCGGCCAGCGCCATCACCCCTGCCTTGGACGCGGCATAGCCGATTGCCCCGGGCAACCCGCGAAACCCGGACAGGGATCCGGTGATGACGATATGCCCCGCGTCGCGGGCTACCATCGCCGGAACCACCTGGCCCATCACGCGCATCACACCGGTAAAGTTGATATCGGCCATCGCGGTGGCCTGATCCGCGTCCCATTCAGAGGCTTTCATCGGCCAATAGACCCCGGCGAGATAGACGATGCCGTCGACATCACCCACATCTTTTGCCGCTGCGCGCACGCTGTCGTCATCGCTGACGTCCACGATCTGGACCTGGGTCTTGCCCGGCAACCTGTCGGCTAATGCGTTCAACTTGTCCTCGGACCGGGCCGACAGGATCACCTCGGCCCCCGCCTCGCTCATGACCTGAGCCAGCGCGGCGCCCAGTCCCTCGCTTGCGCCGATCAGCCAATAGCGTTTTCCGTTCCACTGTTTCATGCGGCATCCTGCAATCTGGCGCGCGTTTCATCTGGGCGCATGGTGGCCACCAGTTCGGCCACCTGAATGCCGAATTTGCGGAACTGGCTGCGATTCACGATTGATCCGTTGGGGGTCAGATACATCCAGTCATTCACGCTCAGAACATGCCCTCCCGAGTCCTCGGGCAGGCGAAGACGGTATTTCAACTGCAAGGCGGGGCCCATCTGGCGGCCTTGGCCGATGCCTTCGACATCGTCGGCCCGCGCCTCGACCGTACCATCCGCGCCCAGGCGCAGCCGCCATTCCCGGTCCTGCGTCGCGCCGCTGTCATATCGGAAATGTTCGCGCATCACGCCGGTATCGCCCTGCCAGCGCACATCGAATTCGCCGACGAACCGCGACGTGACACGCCCCAGGGGGCCATAGATCACCCCCTCGCACAGGATCGGACCGTTCAGGTGCCGACGCAAATCAAACGCGTTCGGCGCATCGGCATAATCCTCCGGACGCTGCGCCGCAAAGGACCACATCCGCGTGCGCGCATAGGTCAGAGCCAGAACGGCCAGGGCCCCAAGGCCAACCATCATCAGGTTTTCCATCTCTCAGCTCTCCTTCAGATCGGTTTTGGCCAGAACGGCAATCGCGATCAGTTTCAGCACGCAAGGCACCCCGGCATAGAGCAGCGTCAGAACCCAGAGCGCGCTTGGTGAATTCTCGGTCCCCGACTGAAAACCGGCCGCCTCAAGCGTCGGAAGCATCGCAACCGCCGCAAACGCCAGCGTGAATTTCGACATGAACGACCACAGCCCAAAGCCTTCGGCGGCCGAGGGCGCAATATCCGCCATCCGCCGCGCGAAGATCGCAGGGAGCAGGGTCAGGTCCGCCCCCAGCGTCGCCCCCGTGGCGGCACAGATGATCGCAAACCCAACCACGTCGCCCGCTCCCACCAGCAGGGCGCCGCCAAAGGCGACAATGGCCAACCCCATGGCGACCAGCAGAACCGGCTTGGCGCCGTGACGTTCCGCCAATGCGCCCCAGACCGGGGCCGCCGCCGCCGCTGACAGGAAGAACAGCAACAGCAAAGGCCCCTCCATCCCCGGGGCGGCCAAACGGCTTTCCACGAAAAACAGAAACAGGGTGGAGCTGACCGCGACAGGGGCCGCGTTCAGAAACGCGATCACCAGCAAGCGGCGTGCCAGCGGATCCCGCAGGACCGGGCCAAACCCATCCGAACGGGCAATGGTGGTGGTGTCCCATTCGTCGCGCATGGCCAGAAGTGCGACCATCGCCAGCACGGCAAATCCTAGCGCGAAACCGGCAAAGGGCTGCGCCATCCACAGGCCCAGACCAACCGGGGCAACCGCAGCGGCACAAACCCCCAGCAAGGCGCCCGTCTCGCGCCAGCGTGCGAGACGCAGATGGCCGTTGAGCCCCAGGCTGTCCGCCTTGGCCACCCCCTGGGCGTAAAAATTGATGGTCAGAAAAGAAAATGCCGAAAACACCAGCGTCAGCATCAGGCCAAACCAAAGCAGCGGCATCATCGGCGGTGCAACCGCAAACAGGCCCAACATCGCCCCGGCAATCACGACCACGGCCGCACCCACCGCGTGCGCCCGGTGGGCGCGCAAGGATTCAGCCAGCCGCCCCAGCAATGGGTCCTGCACCACGTCCAACAGGCGCAGTCCGAACAGAACGGCGCCCAGCGAGATCAGGCTGACACCATATTCGTCCACATAGAATTTCGGCGCGTGGATATAGAGCGGCAATCCCGCTGCCGCCAAAAGGGCCGCGAATACGCCATAGGACGGCAAACGCGCCGGCACAGTATGCGCGACAGCAACGCTCATCCCCGCGACACCTCTTGTGCCGGGGCCTCGGGAGGCGAGCGGAATATCGCGCCCTTCCACCACAGTTTCAGCGCCTGCCAGTGGATCAGCGCCAGCACGCGGCGCGATCCGAAAGGCCGGCGCAGCATCATACCCAGAATTCCCAGGTTGCTCAGTGCCTTGCGCTGGCCGGTCAGTGTGGCAACCAGTCCGCCGTTCTCCTGCGCATAGTCGATCCAGATCCCGATCCGGTCGTCGCGAACGTCAAACCGGAACGTATAGGTGCCTTCGACCGGCTGAAACGGCGAAACATACATGATCTTGGTCGCTTGCAGCCGGTCCGTCGGGGCAATCGCGGACTGATCCGGGTGATGGCAAAGATAGGAATGCCGGTCGCCATAGGTGTTCGTCACCTCGGCAATCACGGCGGTCAGGTCCCCCTGTTCGTTCTGACACAGCCAGAAACTGACGGGGTTGAACACATGTCCCAGCACCCGCGGCTGAGCGAGCAGAAGGATGCGCGCCGGCTGTTCCAGCTGATGCGCACGCAGCACATCGCGCACCCACGCGGCGCCGGATCCCGCGCCCGGCGCGCCCCCATGATCGCGATCCTGAAGAGATGTCAGATTGCCCCGGTTCCGGCCGAACAGAGTGGGGCCGCGCACCGGCGTTTCAGCGTCCACAACAACATAATCCACGCCATAGCGGAACGCGTTTTTCACCGCGCCCTTGCGGCCATGAAAGGTGTGGCCGCGAATATGATCGACGCGCGATGTCATTCTGCCGCCAGAACCGCCCGGTCGGCCCGGCTGATCGCGTGTACCACGTCATGGGCGCTGGCCAGCCCGTCCTCATGAAACCCGTTGCGCATCCAGGCACCGCAGAACCAGGTGGATTGCGTGCCGTTGAATTCGCGCACCCGTTCCTGCGCCTCCAGCGCGGCGGTGTCATACACCGGATGGCGCAGGGTTACCGTGTCATAAATCAGCTCTTCGCGGATCTGCCGTTTTGTGTTCAGGGTCACGAAATGCGGGTCTTCTTCGGGGATAGGCTGAAGCGAGTTCATCCAGTAGGTCAGGTCGATCTTGTCCGACGGCGCGCGCCGGTCCTCGGTGTAGACCCAGCTGGACCAGCAACTGCGCCGCTTGGGCATGACCGACGTGTCGGCATGCAGAACGATGTCATTGGGCTGATACGTGATTGCCCCCACGGTGGCCTTTTCACGCGGTGTCGCGTCCTCAAGCAGGCGCATCGCGTCATCCGAATGGGTGGCGAACACCACGTCGTCATAGGTTTCCCAATCCCCGCCCCAGGCCTTGACCTGAACGCCCGCAACGGTCCGGCGCACCGCCTGAACCGGTGAACCAAGGCGCAGATCGACCCCTTTGCGCTGCATCGCCGTTTCGAGCCGTCGCACATATTCGACCGATCCGCCCTGGACTGTGTACCACTGATGCTGACCCGTATGGCTCAGCAAAGCGTGGTTTTCGAAGAAGCGCACCATCGCATAGGCCGGAAAATCCATGATCTTGTCCTTGGGCGTCGACCAGATCGCCCCGGAAAACGGCAGCAGATAGTAATCGCGAAACCAGTCCCCGGTGCCCAGCTGGTCCAGCAACTGCCCCACGGTCATGCGCCGGTCCTGCGACAGTTCCAGCGCATTGGCGTTGAAGCGCAGGACATCCCGCGCCATTCCCAAAAACGCCGGGCGCACGGCATTGCGACGTTGGGCAAAAACCGTGTTCAGACTGCGCAGGGAATATTCCAGCCATCCGCCGTCGATCGAGGCGCCAAAGCTCATGTCGCTGGGCACGACCGGGACGTTCAAACCGTCGAACAGATCCACCAGATTAGGGTAATTTACCTTGTTGAAAACGATAAACCCGGTATCAACCGGCTGATCGCCATTTTTCCCGGCCATGACGGTGCGGGCATGGCCACCCAGTCGTTTTTCGTTTTCGTAAAGCGTCACGTTATGGGTGTCGGCCAGCATATGCGCCGCCCCCATTCCAGATATACCGCCACCAATAACTGCAATCTTTTTCGGCGCGCCCGCGCTGTTTTCAAACGGCATATTCTGTCGAACTCCTGAATTTGGTCTTAAATGGGTTACGCGGCCCGGCCGGGATCGGATGCAAAAAAGTTTTTTTCACGCGGCATGTGATCCACCCGGACCTTCCCGACGTAAATGAAATATGTTGATCGCGGTTGATCCCAGGACTGAAGGCGTCGTAAGCCGGGCACCAATCGCTGCGGCCTTGTCCGCAGCGCAGCAAAGGCATGCGACGGGGCAAACGGCGGTGAGCAGTACGGATAACAAGCGCACAGCATCCTCATCCGCAGAGGACGCAGCACAATGGATCCATGTGATCGCCCGCGTCCGCGATCATCAGGACAAAGCCGCCTTTGCGGAGCTGTTTCGCCACTTTGCCCCGCGGGTCAAAGCGTTCCTGATGAAATCGGGGGCCGATGCCGCCCTCGCCGAGGAATGTGCACAGGACGTGATGGCGACGCTGTGGCGCAAGGCGCATCTGTTTGATCCGGCCCGCGCATCGGCCGCAACGTGGATCTTTACCATCGCGCGAAACCGCCGCATCGACATGCTGCGCAAACAACGCCGCCCCGAACCCGAGGATTTGACCTGGGGCCCCGAGGCGGAACCAGATCAGGAAGACGTCCTGACACTGCAACAAGAAAGCAACAAATTGAGACAGGCCCTGGCCGACCTGCCGGACACGCAGAGAAAGCTGATCGAACGGGCCTATTTCGGAGATCTGAGCCACAGCGAAATCGCCGCCGAAACCGGCCTGCCGCTTGGTACAATCAAATCTCGGATCAGACTGGCGCTGGAACGCCTGCGCCACGCAATGAAGTGAACATGATAATGACGGATAAAATCAAACACCACCTCGGCGACGACATCCTGCTGGCGTATTCGGCAGGCACCCTGCCCGAGGCCTTCAGCCTGATGGTCGCCACGCATATCTCGCTCTGCGATACCTGCCGTGCACAGCTTGAAACGTTCGACTCGGTTGGCGGCGCAATGCTGGAAGAGGACGCTGTCGCGCTGGATGAAGACAGTCTTGAGGCCACGTTTGCAGCGATTGCTGCGGACCATCCCGATGAGGCGCGAAAACCCCGCGCCAGTTGTGGTGTCTTGCCGGCACCATTGCAGGATTACGTCGGTGGCGACCTCAGCGCCGTGAAATGGCGCCCTGTTGGCATGGGGGTGAAACAGGCGATCCTGCCCACGGCAAAAGGTGCCACCGCGCGGTTGCTTTACATTCCGGCCGGCGCGGCCGTGCCCGATCATGGACACAGCGGGACCGAGTTGACCATGGTCCTGCAAGGCGCGTTTTCTGACGAAATCGACAGTTTTGCCCGCGGCGACGTGGAAACCGCGGATGAGGATGTGAACCACACCCCGGTGGCAGACATCAGTGAGGATTGCATCTGTCTGGCAGTCACCGACGCGCCGCTGAAATTCAACAGCCTGATCCCGCGTCTGGTCCAGCCCTTGCTGCGCATCTGACGCGCGACACGCGAAAAACGTGAATCGACGCCCGAAAACCGGCGACAGGCCTGGGTGCGTTTACGTTAAGCTGGGGCCATGATGATGTTTGCCCTGCCTGACCACGAAACACTTTATGACGCATTGGTGCGCCGCGATCCCGATTGGGACGGGCGCGCCTTTGTCGGCGTCACCTCGACCGGGATATTCTGCCGCCTGACCTGCCCGGCCCGAAACCCCAAACCCGAGAATTGCCGGTTCTATGACTCGGTCGCGGCTTGCCTCGATGCCGGGTTTCGCGCTTGCAAACGGTGCCATCCGATGACACCGCAGGCGCAGGCCGATCCATCCGTGCAATCCCTGTTGGCCGCGCTGCATGCAGACCCGTCTCGCCGCTGGCGCGAACAGGATGTTGCTGCCCTTGGGCATGACCCCTCGACCGTGCGCCGCGCCTTCAAACGGCAGTTCGGGTGCACCTTTCTGGACATGGCGCGCCGTCTGCGCATGCAGGCGGGGTTGGACACCCTGTCGTCCGGCGGGAGGGTGATCGATGCCCAGCTTGAGGCCGGGTTCGACTCCCCCAGCGCGTTCCGCGACGCCTTTGCCCGCCACCTGGGGCTAGCGCCCGGGGCGTTTTCCAAATCGGGCCTGCTGCTCGCCGATTGGATCGACACGCCCTTGGGCGCGATGATCGCGGTCAGCGACGATCGCCATTTGCACCTGCTTGAATTCCTGGATCGCAAGGCCCTGCCGGGCGAGTTGCGCAAACTGCACCGGATGGTGCGCGGCGATATCGGATTTGGTCGCCCGGCCCCCACAGAACAGACCGCGCAACAGCTGAGGGAATTCTTCGCAGGCGCGCGGCGGGAGTTTTCGGTGCCTCTGGCCCTGCACGGCAGCGCCTTTGCGCAATCCGTCTGGCGCGCGCTGCAAACCATCCCGGCGGGACAGACCCGCAGCTACAGTCAGATCGCCGAACAGATCGGCCGCCCGGACGCGGTGCGTGCCGTCGCCCGCGCGAATGGTGCCAACCAGATCGCCATCCTGATCCCCTGTCACCGGGTCATCGGCGCCGACGGATCGCTGACCGGGTATGGCGGCGGGCTGTGGCGCAAACAAAAGCTGATCGAGATCGAAACCCAATACGCCCGCAGCGAAGCGCACGTGCCTTAACGGTCGGATTTGCCCAATGGCACCACGTTGGCGGGTACGTCCGGCGACAGTTCCTCAAAATCGAAATTGTCGAGCCGGTCCGCCCGTTTGCCCGCCCGTTCAGAGGCCACAAGGATACCCGACACGTCGTCATTGGCCTGCCGCAAATGGGTTTCCAGCTTACCCGCCCGTTCACCGATGATCTCGACATCGCGGTGAAGTTGCTTCAGCGCCTTGCGGATTTCGCCCGCCTGTTCGCGCATCCGCGCATCTTTCAGGATGGCGCGCATGGTGTTCAGCGTGGCCATGCAGGTGGTCGGCGACACGATCCAGACCCGCGCGGCGAACCCTTCGCGCACGACCTCGGGCAGGCGCGCGTGCAATTCCGCGTAAACCGCCTCGGACGGAAGGAACATCAGGGCCCCGTCGGCCGTTTCACCCTCGATCAGGTATTTCTCGGAAATCGCCTTGATATGCGCGCGCACCGCCACCTTGAGCCCGCCCAGCGCACGGGTTGCGGTCTCTTTCGTGTCGGCGGCGACCAGCGCCTCATAGGCCTCAAGCGGAAACTTGGCATCGATCACGATGGGGCCCGGCGGGTTGGGCAGGTGGATCAGGCAATCGGCCCGTTTCCCGTTCGACAGGGTGACCTGCCAGGCATAGGCATCGGCCGGCAGGGCCTTGGACACAATATCCTGCAACTGGATTTCGCCGAACGCGCCGCGCGTCTGCTTGTTGCTCAGGATGTCCTGAAGGCTCAGAACATCGCCGCTCAGCTTGGTAATGTTGTCCTGCGCCTTGTCGATGGTGGCCAGACGTTCCTGCAATTGCGTCAGCGAGGTCGCCGTCTGTTTGGACGATCCATGCAGGGTTTCCTTCATCCGTTCCTGCATGTCCGACAGGGCGCGCGCCGATTTCATCGCGTTGTCCGCCAACCGGTCGTTCATCTGCTGTTGCACGGCGCCAAGGCGCGCCTCCATCGTCTGGATTACCTGCGTTTGGGCGTTGGCCTGCGTGTCCGACACGGTCTGCAACCCGCCGCGCAACTGTTCCTGGCCCATGCCCAGTTGCATCACGTTGTTGCCCAGCGACGAAATCTGCTGCGCCAGCGGGGCAGCCAGCCGTGCCGACCGTCCTGCCGCGCGGACAGCAAGGATCAGCAGGACCAGCACCAACAGCACGATTGCCCCGCCCGCCAGCGCGGCAATCACCAGCGGGTCGTCAAATGCATATACCTGTCCGCCGATTTCGATCATGTGCGCCCGAACAACCGCTCGATATCCGACAGCTTCAGCTCAACATAGGTGGGTCGCCCATGGTTGCACTGGCCGGAATGCGGGGTTGCCTCCATCTCGCGCAAGAGCGCGTTCATTTCCTCGGCGCGCATCCGGCGGCCAGACCGGACCGAGCCGTGACAGGCCACCCGGCTCAGGATCGCCTCGATCCGGGCCTGAACGGTTTGCGAACTGCCCAGATCGGCCAGTTCGTCCAGGATGTCCCGGACCATCGCCTCGGCGTTGACTTCGCCCAGAACGGCGGGGGTTTCACGCACCGCGATGGCGCCGCCGCCAAACGCCTCGATGCTCAGCCCCAGTTGCGACAGTTCGTCGGCAATTTCCAACAGACGGGCGCAATCGCCTTCAGACATCTCGATGATTTCCGGGATCAAAAGCGCCTGCGCCGCGACCCCGTTTTCTGCCATCTGCGCCTTCAGTTTTTCATAGACCAGCCGTTCATGCGCGGCGTGCTGATCGACAATCACCATGCCGGTTTCGGTCTGGGCGATAATGTAATTTTCGTGCACCTGACCGCGTGCCGCGCCCAATGGCAGCGCCTCGGCCGGCGTGTCATCCGCAGCAACCGGGGCGGGTTCGACCACCCTGGCGCTGTATGCCGCACTCAGGTCGGCAAAACCGGGTGCCGGCGCCTGAGCGGCATATGACCCGGTGCGCGCGCCGCGCAAGGGGCGATCCATCTGGTACACCCGTGCACCCGTAGGTTCGGGCGTCATCGCGCCCAGTGTCGCCGTCGCCACGGTGGTCGAGGCGCGATGCCCCGCCTCGGCCAGCGCATGACGCAGCCCCGACACGATCAGCCCACGGGCGATGCCCGGATCGCGAAAGCGGACCTCGGATTTGGCGGGGTGCACGTTCACATCCACAAGGGTCGGGTCGCAATCGATGAAAAGCGCCGCCGCCGGATGACGGTCACGGCTGAGGTAATCGAAATAGGCCGCGCGTAATGCGCCCGACAGGGTCTTGTCCCGCACCGGACGGCCGTTGACGAACAGGTATTGAGCGACCGCCGCACCGCGCGAATAGGTTGGCAGGGCCGCATAGCCGAACATGCGCAGCCCGTCGCGGGTGGCGTCGATCCTGAGCGCGTTTTCGGCAAATTCGCGCCCCAGAATGCGGGCCAACCGCCCGTGCAAGGCATCGAACATATCGCCGGTTTCCGCATCGGCCCGGAACACGGTGCGCCCCTCACCACCTCCTGAAACATCGTTCAGCACGAACGAGATCGCCGGTTCGGCCATGGCCAGACGTTTGATCACGTCGGTGATCGCCTGGGATTCCGACCGGTCGGTGCGCATGAATTTCAAACGCGCAGGCGTGGCGTAAAACAGATCGCGCAATTCCACCACCGTGCCGCCGCGCAGGGCGGCCGGTTTGACGGGCCCCATGGCCCCGCCCGAGACGCTGATGGTCGCTGCATCCTCGCCCGGGGCACGGCTGGTGATGGTCAGCCGTCCCACCGCGCCGAGCGACGGCAAGGCCTCGCCCCGGAACCCGAAGGTATGGATGTTCAGCAGGTCCGACCCGTCGATTTTCGACGTCGCATGGCGTGACAGGGCCAGCGGCAGATCATCCGGCGCGATGCCGCACCCGTCGTCTGTGACCCGGATCAGGGTCTTGCCCCCGTCGGCCACGTCCACGGTGATGCGCGTCGCCCCCGCATCGACCGCGTTTTCGACCAGCTCCTTGACCGCCGAGCCGGGCCGTTCGACAACCTCACCGGCCGCGATCCGGTTGATCGCAGCATCATCCAGTTGACGGATGACGGGGCGTTTATCGCTGATATTGGGGTTCTCATGCGCCATGCCCCAATACCTAGCATGTTCGCGTTTGATTCTTCCAGCCTTCGCGTTGACAATCCGGGGCGGGGCCGCATTGTCACATCACGCGATGGCGGAGGCAGAGATGAGCGGACAATGGGAGTTCTGGATTGACCGGGGCGGCACGTTTACGGACGTGGTGGCCCGCAAACCCGACGGGACACTGAGCACCCACAAACTGCTCTCCGAAAACCCTGAACGATACCAAGACGCCGCCGTGCAGGGCATCCGCGAGATGATGGGCGTTTCGGGCGCCTTTCCCGACAAGGCCATCGGCGCGGTCAAGATGGGCACAACGGTGGCCACCAATGCCCTGCTTGAGCGCAAGGGCGAGCCGGTCCTGCTGATGATCACCAAGGGGTTTCGCGATCTTTTGCTGATCGGATACCAGACGCGCCCGGCCCTGTTCGATCTGCACATACGCCGGCCCGACCTGTTGTATTCGGACGTTGCCGAGATGGACGAACGGCTGGACGCCGACGGCAATGTCGTACGCCCGCTGGATCAAGAGGGCGCGCGCGGCGCGCTGCAATCGGCCTATGACGCGGGGCTGCGCGCAGTGGCCATTGCCGGGCTGCACGCCTATCTGAACCCGGCCCACGAACAGGCGGTTGCCGACATGGCGCGCGACATCGGGTTCACCCAGATTTCCACCAGCCATGCGGTCTCGAAACTGGCCAAGCTGGTCGGGCGGGGCGACACGACGGTGGTGGATGCGTACCTGTCGCCGATCCTGCGCCGCTATGTCGATCAGGTTGCCGGGGCGCTGGACATGGGCCGCGCCTGTGATCGGCTTTTGTTCATGCAATCCAGCGGCGGGCTGACCGACGCCCGGCTGTTTCAGGGCAAGGATGCGATCCTGTCCGGTCCGGCGGGCGGGATTGTCGGGATGGTGAAAACGGCGCAAACCGCCGGGTTCGACCGGCTGATCGGGTTTGACATGGGCGGGACATCGACCGACGTCAGCCACTATGCCGGCACCTATGAACGCAGCTTTGAAACCGAGGTCGCAGGCGTGCGCATGCGTGCCCCGATGATGGACATTCACACGGTTGCCGCCGGGGGCGGATCGATCTGCCGGTTCGATCAGGGCCGGTTTCAGGTCGGCCCCGAAAGCGCGGGCGCAGATCCCGGGCCGGCCTGTTACCGCCGGGGCGGACCGCTGACCGTCACCGATTGCAACGTCATGCTGGGCAAGCTGAACCCAGATCACTTTCCCCATGTATTCGGCCCCGGCGGCGATGAGCCGCTGGACCTGGAAGCCGTGCGCAACGGGTTTGCCGTCCTTGCCACACAGGTGGCCAAGGACACCGGCGAACCAACCCGCAGCCCCGAGGATATGGCCACAGGGTTCCTGCAGATCGCCGTGGACAACATGGCAAACGCCATCAAGAAGATCAGCGTTCAGCGCGGCCATGACGTGACCGGATACACCCTGCAATGCTTTGGCGGGGCGGGCGGGCAACATGCCTGTCTTGTGGCCGACGCCCTGGGCATGTCGCGCGTGTTCATCCACCCCCACGCCGGGGTGCTGTCGGCCTATGGCATGGGTCTGGCCGAAATCCGTGCCCTGCGCGAGGTTCAGGTCGATGCGCCCCTGGCTGACATCGAAACCGCCGCCGCCGCGCTGGACGCGATCCAATCCGAGGCCGAGACCGAGGTCCGCGATCAGGGCGCCGCGCAAATCCGCACCGAACAGCGCGCGCACCTGCGCTATGACGGATCGCATCAGGCGCTTGAGGTGCCGTTTGGCGACACCGACCAGATGCGCGCCAGTTTTGAGGACGCGCATAAAACGCGCTTTGGCTTTGTCTCGCCCGAACGGGATATCCTGTTTGACATGGTCGCCGCCGAGGCGATTGGCGACACGGGCGAGGCGCCCATCGCCACCCCGTTCGGACCGAATGCGGACCCCATTGCCGAAATCCCGATGTATTGCGGCGGCGCGTGGGGCAATGTGCCCCTGTTTGACCGCACGGCCCTGCCCCAATCCGCCCGTATCCCTGGCCCCGCCGTCATCACCGAACCAACCGGCACAAACGTGGTTGAACCGGGGTGGGCCGCGCATCTGGACGCGATGGGCAACCTGATCCTGGAACGCACCGAGGCGAAACAGCACGCACGTGCCGCAGGCACCCATGCGGACCCTGTTCTGCTTGAGGTCATGGGCAACCTGTTCATGTCCGTGGCCGATCAGATGGGGGCGACACTGGCCAACACGTCATGGTCGGTGAACATCAAGGAGCGGCTGGATTTCTCATGCGCCATCTTTGACGCGCGAGGCGATCTGGTGGCCAATGCGCCCCATGTTCCGGTGCATCTGGGGTCAATGTCCGACAGCATCAAAACCGTGATGCGCGAAAACGCGGGCGACATTCACGACGGCGACGCCTTCATGCTGAATTCGCCCTATAACGGCGGCACCCACCTGCCCGATGTGACCGTGGTCACGCCTGTGTTCGCACATGGTAAACCAGTGTTCTGGCTGGGATCGCGCGGGCACCATGCCGACATCGGCGGGCGCACCCCCGGCAGCGCCCCGCCTGACAGCACCCATATCGAGGACGAAGGCGTTCTGATTGACAACATCCGCCTTGTGGCGCGCGGGCAGTTCCAACAGGAGACCGCCGAACAGGTCCTGTCATCGGGCCGCTACCCCTGCCGAAACATCCCGCAGAACCTCGCCGATCTCAAGGCGCAGGTCGCTGCGAACGAAACCGGGCGGCAAGGGTTGCTGAAGGTCGCCGAACATTACCAGCTGGACGTGGTCACCGCCTATATGGGCCATGTTCAGGACAATGCCGAGGAAAGCGTGCGCCGCGTTCTGGGCACCCTGCCCGGCGGCTCGTATGATTACGAAATGGACCACGGCGCGCATATCCGCGTGTCCGTCACCGTCGATCAGGACAACCGCGAGGCGGTGATCGATTTCACCGGCACCGCGCCCCAGCATTCGGGCAATTACAATGCGCCGTTCAGCATCTGCCGGGCTGTGGTCCTCTATGTGTTCCGCACCCTGGTGGGCACGAATATTCCGCTGAACGAAGGCTGCCTGCACCCGCTGAAAATCATCGCACCTGTGGGCACAATGCTGAACCCAACCTACCCCGCCGCCGTGATCGCCGGGAATACCGAGGTGTCTCAGGCCGTGTGCAACGCATTGTATGGAGCGTTGGGATTCATCGCCGGATCACAGGCCACGATGAACAATTTCGTCTGGGGCAATGAGGAATTTCAGAACTACGAAACCATCGCCGGGGGCACGGGGGCTGGCCCCGGATTCAACGGCTGTGACGCAGTGCAAAGCCACATGACCAACACCCGCATGACCGACCCCGAGATACTGGAAAAACGCTTTCCTGTCCGGCTGGAGGAGTTCGGCATTCGCCCCGGATCGGGCGGCGCGGGCCAGTGGCATGGTGGCAACGGCGCCCTGCGCCGGTTGCGGTTCCTGACCCCGGTCACGGTCACGACGCTCTGTTCCCACCGCCGCGTGCCGCCCTTTGGGGTCGACGGTGGCGCGCCCGGGGCCGTGGGGCTGAACTGGGCCGAACTGCCCGACGGGACGCGGGTGGACCTGCACGGCAACGACGAAATCGACCTGCCCGCAGGCGCGGTTTTCGGGCTGGCCACGCCGGGTGGCGGGGGATGGGGTTCGGGTTCTAGTTAAATTTCGAACATGTCCGCTGTGCGGCCCGAAGCTGCCATCTGCCAGCACCATTGGAACCGCGCTGCAGCTTTCGCATTCCTGCCGTTCGTTCATTGCGCAGCAATCAAGCCAAGGCGATGGGCGCTCGGTAGGATCAAGCGCATCTCGTTGGGCCACAACCGGATATTTGAGTCCATCGGGCAGTAGCCTGCACAGCAATGCACAGGCATGGGCGCCTCAGGTCGTCGGGTCAGGATAGACTCGCCGGCTATGCGAGAATGAACTGCAGCAACCTCTGGATGTCGCGCTTGGGGTCGAAGACATCTATTTCGAAGTCTTGCGTCGCAGCGACATTTATCTCTGCCGCGGCCAGCTGCCAGTTCTTTCCGTGTGGGTCGGTCGAGACCAGGTGCAGGCCACCTGGGGATTCGATCTTGAAATCCGTCTTCGAACGGTCACGCTCGAAGACAAGCGAGGCCGCGGCGACGGCACCCGAACCACACGCTTGGGTCATGCGCTTCACCCCTCTTTCGAAGGTCCGAATCTTCGCATACTGAGACGCGGATGACAGGATCATCGTGACGTTGACGCCACCTTCATGCTTGATAAGTGATGCCAGTTGCCGCGCCAGTTGCTCGAACTGCACCTGATCAAGGTTCTGCAGATCCGACCCAATCGGACTCGACACGACAAGGTGTGGCTCGCCGGCGATCCGGTATCCCTCATATATCACGCCAAACGCCTCGATCGCCTGTTGCGCCGCTGCGGTCAGTTCGGCGTCCCGGATTTCGACGGCGCCGATCATTGCCGAAACATAACCCTCTTCGGAGCGCGCGCCATATTTGATACCGTGCAGCGTCTCGATTGACAGGGTCGTCTCTTGGCGTCCGGTCCGGCGCATTTGATCGGAAAGGACATTAAGTACAAACAGGAAGCCGTCGCCGCAGAAATCCGCCTCTCTCCTGTCGGCCCCGATCACCCTTAGGGAAGCGCAAGCTTCTTCCGAGTGCTGTATTGCAAGCAAATCGTCTATTAAGCCAGTTGCACAGAGCTTTTCCGAGACCTCCGCGAGATCCGTGGAACTCACATGCTCTTCGCCTCGCAAATCAAGCAGAAGCAGGCGATTGCCGTTCACATCCCCAACATAAGAAAGCATCTTCTACCGCCCTGAACCCCTATCTGCCCCGTTGACTTTACGAAATTTCGTCATCTGAATGAACGTTATCTTGGCGCATTCAGATGAACCGGCTTTGCACCAAGCGATCCGAATTCGTCGTGAACGGTCAAGTGCTTTCTTCCTCCGAGCGAAATGTTTGCCTGCGGGCATCCCGGGTTGGATGTCACGATGAAGGGCGCCCTCGTCGCACCGGGTCTACAGCCTCTGCTCGGCGTTCATGCGGTTTGGGCCAGGGATACAGCGGAAGGGCGTTTCCCTCGGATTAGAACCGCAGGCCCGCCCCAAGGTTGATTTGTATCAATGCCCTACGGTTCGCTGCGACCCAGAGTGGGCCCCGAAACATGGCGATTCCATGAGGCCTTACGGGTCGGTAGATGACAGAAAACACAACAACAACATGCGAGAACGTGGCGCCCCTTCCCGGGACGCCCGCGTTCCTGTTCGACGAAAAGACCCACACGGCCGATGCCGAAACGGCGCGCGGCGTGCTTGCACCGTCTGGCGGGCGGTTCTGCCATGCCATGAAGGCCTGTGCGTTCGGCCGCGCGCGGGAAAAGCTTTCCAGCATCGTCGATGGCTTCCGCGAACTGGTCAAAATCCACCGCCACGAAGATTTCAAAGCCCGATGTGGAGTATGAGCAAATGAAGATTCATGAAGCGGAACTGACCATCCCCCCGATCTGCCACTCCGCCGATCCCCTCGCCGCTGCAACCGATCTGGTATCAAGGGAGCTCGGGGCCGAGCAGTTGCCGATCCGCTTTGTAATCAACCGGTCCGACGAAACATCTTGCCATTGCGAGATCGGGCTGATCGACGAGGCTACGCCGCAGGAGCGAAACAAGCTCGGCTCGATCTTCGACTATCGCCAGCGCGGGCCTGAAAACACCGCCGAATTCAACGTGGCCTTCCTCGTACCAACCGGTATCGGGTCCGAGATCGGCGGACATGCCGGCGATGCGACCCCGGCCGCGCGTCTCGTGGCCGCGCTCGCGGACCGGGTGATCCTGCATCCGAACGTTGTGAACGCTTCCGATGTCAACGAGATGCCCGACAACGCGCTTTATGTCGAAGGCAGTGTATTGACCCGGCTATTCATGGGCACGGCGGGCTTGCAGTTGGTGCGCGCGAACCGGGTTTTGACGGTCATGGACAATCACACTGATAGCGAGCTCCGCGATCAGACGATCAACACGGTGAACTCTGCGCGGGCGGTTTACGGGCTCTCGGGCGACGAAACCATTCTCCTGGATCCGCCAATCGAGCTTTTCGCGAACTATGCGGAATCCGGACGCGCCTCGGGCCAGGTGGGTGAGCTGGATCACATGCTGGCTCAACTCGAAAAGCGAAAAGGCAGCTATGACGCCATCGCCTTCGCCACCGTGATCCAGCTGCCCTTGCAGCTCGAAAGCGAGTATTTCGCAAGCCATGGTGAAATAGTGAACCCTTGGGGCGGCGCCGAGGCAATCTTTACCCACGCAATCTCGGGGCTTTTCGGTGTTCCCACGGCGCATGCGCCGATCTCCGCAAGCAGAGAAGAGGCGTTCATACCCTTGGGCGAGGTGGACCCCCGGATGGCTGCCGAGGCCATATCGCTGACGTTTTTCCAATGTGTTCTCAAAGGGCTGCAACGAAGCCCACGGATCGTCGAGCCGACGGAGAACGGCTGGCCAGCGGGCAGCATCAGCGCCGAAGATCTTTCGTGCCTTGTGATCCCGGACAAATGCGTTGGCCTTCCAACGCTCGCGGCGCTCAAGCAGGGCATCCCGGTGATCGCCGTCCGCGAAAACGGCAACATCCTCGACAACGACTTGACCCGGCTGCCTTGGGCGCCGGGGCAGTTCTTCCTCGTCGACAATTACTGGGAAGCCGTGGGTGTCTTGGCCGCCCTGAAAGAAGGAATTGATCCCCGGTCCGCGCGCCGGCCCCTGAAAGGTACGGACTGGCAGGTCTGCGAGGAAGCCGAGAACGCACCGTCGAAACTGGTTGAAGCAGAGTAATGCGCGTCGTGCATGATATGTGCCGCCCAGTGCGCATCGGCTCGGAGTTCCTGCCTGACGGCCAGTTCTGTTTGCCGCTCGCGCCTCTGCGGCATAGCCGTGCGGAACCGGCATCCATCTCTTTCGTGAAATAGAAGGTAGTCACAAAAATGATCAGTCCGGAAAGATTTGGCGATAAGCGTAATCTGGCGATGGGTATTCTCGAGCGCGTCAGCGCGCAACTCACGGCGCTGCTTGGCGTCGAGACGCGCATGGAACTGGTCAGCGAGGTCGATGACAACCTGCTTGCGCGCATGCAGGAAATCGAGGAGGAAATCTTCCGCATCGAGGACAATGTCTACACCGAGAGCGACCTGCTGGAGTGTCTCGCAATGGAAGATGCGCTGCTGCTCGCGCTGACCATCGATGGAAATGTGGAGGGGTATCTGTTCGGCTACGCCGACGAGCCCGGCAACCCGGTCGTGGAAGGCAGCGACTACTTTGTCGACTCGGCTGTCATCTCCTTGGCTTACGAGGCCAAGGGCATCGGCGGCCGACTTTCGCTGCCAGTGCTCTTCCTGATCCACCTGTTGGGTTACAAGGTGGCCGGTTTGACGACGGAAGAGCAGGACAAGAGCGGGCGCAAACTGGCGGACTTTTACCGGAAATTGGGCTTCGTCGATGCGCCCGTCAACAGGGAAGGGGATGTCGGTATCGGTCTTACGATTGAGCTAACGCCGAGGGCGCTGAAACAGATCGCGGATCGGCTGCCGCACACGGATTACCTTGTGGATGCGCTGGATACTTGATCTGACACTGGCCGCCGTCAGTACCCGATGGTTGCCCGAATGCCTTTTCACGTACAAAGCGACAGGAGTTTCGAGAAAAAAATGACCGTGCCTGTCCCATCTTCTTCCGATCATCTTCTGACCAGCCAGGTCGTCACTGCCGACGACGGCACCGAACTTGTCGGTGATCTCTATATTCCCGCCGGCAAGCCCCCGTTTCCGGCCATTCTGCAGATCACGCCTTACAATGCCCGATCGCTTGCCGGGCTCGGACGCATCTACGCGCTACGCGGCTATCTTTTCCTGGCACTGGATTGTCGCGGCCGCTACCGTTCGACCGGCGATTGGGAACCGTTCGCGCATGATCAGGAGGATGGCCATGCGGCTATCGCGTGGCTGGCCCAGCATCCCTTGTCCAACGGACGCGTGGGCACGCGTGGCCATTCCTACAGCGGTTACAACCAACTGCTGGCGGCGATCGACGCGCCCGAAGCGTTGCAGGCGATGGTCGTCGCGGCGGCCCCAGGTGATCCTTTCGTGAATGTCCCGTTTGTCGGCGGTGCCTACGATATCGGCGACCTGACCTCGCTGCTTGAGATGGCGGGGCGTGTCTGCCGTGACGAGCAACCCGAGGAGGAGTTCGGCGTAAGGCGTTTCGGCGCGGATAGCAGCTGTGTCGATCCCTACGGAGTCGATACCACTTCAACACCCGCAGACGACACCGACGACGACTGGCAGGTCCTGGATGCAATACGCACGACGCAGCCATTCGAGGAGATCGATCGCCGCCTTGGCATTTTCCAGCCGCAGTTTCGCGAGTGGATTCGCCATTGGCGGCTCGATGACTACTGGCGCGCACGCTCGGTCGGTGAGCGTATCGACCGTATCAAGGCTCCGGCGCTCTTCATCTCCGGCTGGTGGGACAGCAATGGCTGCGGTGCGACCGCTTTCTTTGACGGCTTGCGCAAGGCCGGCCAAAAGAGGTTGCGACTACTCATGGGGCCCTGGACTCATGCGCTGCGGGCGCCGGATTGCAGCGGTCTGCCCGAGGCCGATGCACAGCCGATCGAACGCGCAGCCGGACGCGATGAACTCAACGACGAATTTGCGTGGTTCGATACCCATCTGCGCGATCTTCCTCCCGGTCCGGCGACATCGGCGCGGACGACACTTTTTGTCACGGGTCTGAACCGCTGGTTCGATTTCGACGACTGGCCGCCAAGCCAGACGCGTGAAGCGGCCTTTTATCTTCATGGCGAGAGCGCTCTTGGACCTGAGGAGCCGCACGCTGCGGAGGATTCGAGCGTCTACCGTTTCGATCCCTCCGACCCGACGCCGTTCGGTCCGCGGTCGTATCGAGGTGAGCCTTACCCGTTTGACAATGCGGCACTGGCCGAGGGGCGCAGCGACATTCTCGTTTTTGAGACGGCCCCGCTGGAATCGCCTTTGGCGCTTGTCGGCGAGGTGTCAGCCCTGCTTTATGCAGAGGCCGACGTCGCCGATTTCGATCTCTGCGTGAAGCTGCTCGACCGGTATCCCGACGGGCGCGCCATCGTGCTGTGCGACGGCGTGCTGCGTGCGCGTTTCCGCGACGGCTGGGATAAGCCAACACCGGTCGAGCCCGGTCAGGTAAATGCCTGCAGGATTGATCTTTGGCATCTGGGCCATGTGATGCGCCCCGGCCATGCATTGCGTGTTGAGGTCGCCTCGGGCGCGCTCGGCCGGATCGATATCAACCCCTGCACGGGTCGCGATCTGGCCGGTGACACCGACAGGCAGCCAGCGAAAATCCGGCTGCATCACTCACAAGCCTATCCCTCGCAACTGTTGCTTCCTGTCTGCGACGATCCGCGGTTGGTTGACGAGGCACCGGCATGACGTTCAACGAAAGTCTCTGGCCCGATCCGCAGGAGCGCAAGCTGCTCGGCCGTTTCTACATGGCCGAGAGCATCAGCGAGATCCTGAATGTCATCTTCCCGTTCCGCTTCGTTTATCTCTTTGTGGTCATGGAGCAGCCGGAGTGGGCCGTCATTCCCCTGATGGTGGAGATGGCGACGGTACTGGTCATGGAGATCCCCACAGGTGTCGTGGCAGATCGCTGGGGACGCAAAATGTCGGTCATCAGCGGCGGACTGGTGTCGGCGCTCGGCTGGGGTCTGATCCCGCTGGCGGTCTCGGCAACAGGGAGCGATCAACTCCTCTTTACCAGCCTTTGCTTTTTCCTCAGCGGTTTCGGCCAGACTCTGGTCTCGGGTGCCCAGCAGGCCTGGGTCGTCGACAATCTGGCCAGTGCGGGCCGTCGCGATCTCGTCGACCGCTTTTTCGCACGTATGCGCTCCTTTGCCTCGCTCGGCGGGGTCATGGCCGGCAGCATCGCGCTGCTGATTCTTTTCAGCACCGAGGTGACGCAAGCCGTGCTGGACTGGCTCTGGTACCTGGCTGCGTTCGGGCTCTTGCTGGCGATCGCCTTGGCCGCGACCATCCCCGAAACGCGGCCGCAGAAGTCGGACGATGAACTGCAACCGCCGGGTGTCTGGCAGCAGACGATTGCCGGTTTTCGCGGCATCGGTCGAAAGCGCCCGCTGCTGATGTTGGCGATCGCCATCGTGATCGCGACTTTCTCGGGGTCCGTTGCCGACGAAGCATTCGACATCGCGCTGATTACGCGCGGCCTGGATGCGCGTGCGCTGGCACCGCTGGGCATTCTCGATGACCTGATCGGCATGGTCGCGCCTCTGATCGGTGTGGTCCTCGCGCGGCGTTTTGGTGCCACGCGTTTGCTTGCCGTGTTCCTGATCATTCCGGCGCTCGCTGTTCTGGTCTTTTTCCTGCAGCCTGGGCTCTGGGTTGTCGTGCTGCTGTTTCTCTTCCTGGTCTTTTTCGACGCAGTCTGGGATCCGGTCGCCGATGCGCAATTGCATGACATGATTCCCTCTTCGCAACGTGCCACCATCGGCTCCATCGTCAACCAGGCGAGCGGTGTCGCAATGGTGACAGGGATCGGACTCTTTGCACTGGTGCTTGGAGACCGCAGCGAGGCACTGCAGGCTGCGACGCCCGACCTGATCGCTGCATTCTCCGGCGGCGTCTCGACGCACGTCGATCTGCCGACCGGACTGTTCGGCCTTCCGATTCCGGACTTGGCAATCCTGCTGTTCGTGCTGGCCGGACTTGGCGCCTTGCCATTCCTGATGGTCGGGCGGACGAAACCCCAGGGAGGCACCTGATGAAGCTGCGCGAATCCAGCCGGATCGAGACCACTGTCTCGGAAGAAGATACTCCCCAACGCCGGCGGTTGTTGAAGGTCAAGCAAGAGATCAACCGCACGCTCACCCGCGACAATCCCGAAGAGCGCGTGGACTGGCTGATCGCCGAGGAGCCTTTCGAGTTGCCCGACAGCGCTATCGACAAGATGCGCAGGGCCGGACCGGCGTTGAAGCGATTTTTCGAGGTGGCCAACAGGCTGTTCCTGCGCGAACCCTGGATACAGCGTCGGCTCGAGAAGCGTATCACGCCAATCTATGCCTTGCTGAACCGCGCTCAACCCGACGCACTGCCGCTGATGCCGCGCCCTGACGTGGTGTTCGACCGTGACTGGAATCCGAAATTCGTCGAATTGGAGATCACTGTCTGCGCGCGCTATGACACCGCCGCCATGGCCGAGCAGTACGGCCTGGACGGTGAAAACGGCCTGATCCGCAACTATGCCGAGGTCTTCAAACGCCGATGGCCGGGAAAGACGCTGGCGCTGCTGACGGCGCCGCATCCCGTCTGGTGGTACATCATCGACGAGGCCGTACCGATTGCAGCCCGTTTGCAGCGTGAGGGGATTGATGCCCTCGCGATCGGCGGTGAGGAACTTGCCAGCCTGCATTTCGACGGTGAGCGGCTACTGCTGCGCCAATCCGACGGCAATGAGAAACAGATTCACGTCTTCGACCGTTTCATCGACATCTACGAAATTGCCGAGCTGACGCATCCCGGCATGGCGCCGCTGCTCGATGCCTATCTCGCCGGCGCCGTTGAATCGATCAATACCTGCAAGCAGTCTCTCGATGAAAAGGAGTGGATGTGCCTGTTCTGGGAACCGAACCTCCGTACGACCTGGAGGCAGGAACTCGGTGAAGCGCACGACACACTGCTGCGCGAGATGCTGCCGCGTACGTGGCGCGCTGAACCCGGCGCTGCCATCGAGCTGGAATCCGGCAGGAAGGTACCGATAGAACAGCTCGGATCCTTGCCGGCCGAGGAACGCGCCTTCGTCCTGAAGGAGAGCGGCACCTCCTCGACATCGTCTGGCGCGCAGTCACTCAGCATTCTTTCGGAGCTTGACGCTAAGGCAGCGCAAGCCGCGCTGGAGGGCGTGCTTGCGAACTACGCCGCATCACCTTTTATCCTGCAAGAGATAATCGAGTCGCCGCGCATCAGCTTCACTGCACTCAATACCAGAGACGGCGACAAGCTCGTGACACAGCATGGCGCGCGCATGAAGCTCAGCGTCTTTTATGTCGACGGCAAGATGACAAATATCAAGTTCATCGCAAGCAACGGCGACTTCGCGGTCAACTGGAGCGATTGCGTAGAGGGAATGGTGCGCTATTGAGACTGTGATTGGAGCAATGAATCTCTAAACGCCGAGACCGCATCGACAATTGTCGTCCGGGGACCGCCCGTCGGGTTTATGCCATCGGCCACCTGAACGCTGACGTCTTCAGGGACCTTGCTGATATCCATCGCATCTACCGACCTGAACATGGCGGTGGCGCGGGCCAGTGGCATGGCGGCAACGGCGCCCTGCGCCGGTTGCGGTTCCTGACCCCGGTCACGGTCACGACGCTGTGTTCACACCCACGCGTCCCGCCCTTTGGGGTCGACGGCGGCGCACCGGGGGCGGTGGGCCTGAACTGGGCCGAACTGCCCGACGGGACGCGGGTAGATCTGCAAGGCAACGACGAAATCGACCTGCCCGCAGGCGCGGTTTTCGGGCTGGCCACACCGGGCGGCGGGGGATGGGGCTCAGGTTCCGGTTAAATTGCCAACATGTCCGCTTTGCGGACAAACCCGACCTTGAGACCAAACGCGATCTCTGCGATATTCGTTGCATCACAGATGAGATGAATATCGCTTTGGATTTGTTGGGCAGAATTAACGAGCATTGGGGCTGGACAGGTCTAAAGGGCATCGAAATCGTTGGGCGTAACGAATTCGGCAATTTCATAATTTTAGGCGAAGATCGGGCCTACTGGCGAATTTGCCCTGAAGAGTTGACTTGTGAAATCGTAGCTGGAAATCAGTCAGACTACCTTCAACTTATTGAAACTAAAGGCTTTCAGATAGATTGGAATATGACCAACCTAGTCGAACTCGCTCGCAAGCATTTGGGTAGTTTGAAAAAAGGCTGGGTATACTACCTTGTCGTTCCGGCTATTTTTGGCGGTCGCTATGATGAGACCAATATACGTTCCGTTCCACTTGAAGAATTGGTCGGTCATTCTGGGGACTGGGCATCAGCGATCAAGGACTTGCCCGATGGGGCTCAAATTGAATTGCGTGTCATTGATTGAAATTCGACAGTCACTTCGGGCTCAAAGCGGTCGTTTGATCCAAGCACCCAAGCAAACCTAGCAGTGCATGGGCAATACGCCCACACACGCACTCGCTCAGACCGCCTTCAGCCCGGCCTCAAGCGAGGACAGGACCGTTTCGACCTCGGCCTCGGTAATGACCAGCGGGGGGGACATGGCGATGTTGTTGCCGATCAGGCGGACCATCGTGCCGGATTGATACATCGCGCTGTGCACCCGCTTCATCGACTCGGCATCCAGCGGCGTGCGGGTGGATTTGTCCGACACCAGTTCGACACCCGTCATCAACCCGTGCCCGCCCCGCACATCGCCGATCAGGTCGTATTTTCCGGCCAGCTTCCCGACCCCGTCGAACAATTGTGCTCCACGCTCGGCCGCGTTGGTTTTCGTGTCCAGACGCAGGGTTTCGGACAGGCAGGCCACAACCGCCGCGGCCCCGACCGGATGGGCCGAATAGGTATAGCCGTGATAGATCGCACCGTCGTCGGGGTCGGAAGTCTCGAACACCTCGGCGACTTTTTCACTGAACAGGGCCGCACCGACCGGGAAATATCCTGACGTGATCCCCTTGGCCGTGCTCATCATGTCGGGCTGAACGCCCCAGTGGCGTGCGCCGGACCAGTCGCCCGTGCGGCCAAACCCGGTGATCACCTCGTCCGAAATCATCAGAATGCCGTGCCGGTCACAGATTTCGCGCATCAGCGGCATGAAGGTTTCATGCGGGACGATCACGCCGCCCGCGCCCTGGATCGGCTCCATGATAAAGGCGGCGATCGTTTTGGGCCCCTGAAACTGGATCTCGTCCTCCATCGCGGCGGCGATGTTCTGGGCCAGTTTCGCCGGATCATCTTCGCAATATGGGTTGCGATAGGCATAGGGGCTGGGAAGGTGGAAACACCCGGCCAAAAGCGGCTCATACGCGGTGCGGAACCGGTTGTTCCCGTTGACCGAGGCGCCGCCGAAATGCGTGCCGTGATAGCCTTTTTTCAGGCTCAGGAACTTGGTGCGGGTGGGTTCGCCGCGCAGGCGGTGATACTGGCGCGCCAGACGCAGGCAGGTTTCAACCGCGTCCGACCCGCCCGAGGTAAAGAACACCCGCGCCATGCCGTCGGGTTCAAAGAAGTCCCGCACAAGATAGGACGCCTCGATCGCGGTGGGGTTGCTGGTGCCGAAAAACGCCGAGTAATAGGGCAGGTCCTGCAACTGTCGGGCAATCGCCTCTTTCACCACGTCGTTGGAATAGCCCAGGTTCACGCACCACAGCCCACCGACCGCATCGATGGTCGTGTGACCGTCGATATCCTCGATACTGGATCCGCTGGCCTTGGTGATGATCTTGGGCGCATGGGCCTGTGCCTGACCGGGGTGCCCCATCGGGTGCCACAGGTGACGGGCGTTATTCTCGCGCAGAAAATTGTCGTCTTTCATGGGGGACCTCCAGCGATATCAGGTGACTCCACTTGGACATGATTCCCCGGTTGCCGCAAGGCTTGCCGTCGCGAATGTCAGCCGTCCTGCGGTGCGCCGCCGCGGGTCCGGCAGGGGCCGAACATGGCGGCCAGCGCGAGGATAACGCCCGACATGGTGGCGATCATGCCCGCCGCGCTGACCGCATCCTGCCCGCCCAGCCAAAGCGGGCCATAGCCTGCCAGGACATAGCCCGAGACCGCTGCCAGAATGGCGAACAGAACGCTCCACATCACCTGATGTTCCAGCCGGTTGGTCATCAGCCGCGCGGCCGCAGGCGGGCATATGAACATCGCGATCACGATGATCGACCCAACCGCATCAAAGGCCGCTACGGCCGCAATCGCCGCTGCGATCACCAGCGCAAGGCCCAGTGCCCCGGTGCGAATCCCGAGGGTCTGGGCAAACCCTTCGTCAAAGGTGGAAAGTTTCAGGGGACGCCAGAACAGCAGGACAAAACCCGCAACCGCGACCAGCGTCAGCGCCATCCGGGGCAGCTCGACCGGCAGGCCCCGCAGCGCCTCGATATCAAACAGCGAGGCCCATCCGGTTGCGTCCAGCCAGATCAGGCTTTCCAGGTTGCCGAACAACGCATGTTCCACGTCCAGATGCACGGCTGAGGTGTCCGATTGTTCCAGCAACAGAACCCCGCCGGCAAACATGGTGGTGAACACCACGCCCATGGCGGCCCCCGGTTCGATCCTGCCCAGACGGCGGATCGCCTCGATCAGGATCACCGACAGAACCGCCGCCCCCGCCGCGCCCAGCATCATCGGCCAGGCGGCAATCACGCCAGACAGCAGAAAGGCAACGACGATCCCAGGCAGGACAACATGGCTGATCGCATCGCCAATCAGCGCCTGACGCCGCAGAACAAGGAAATTCCCTGGCAGCGCACAGGCCACGGCTGCAAAGATCCCGATCAGCAGCGGCGGTAGGGACAGGGGGACGAATTCAGCGCCGCTCATACCGTCACCCCTTGTGGGCCACCGATCTGACGGTCGATCTCCGCAATCTGGTCCGGCGTCAGAACGGTTTCGATATCGCGCAATCCATCGTACATCGCTGCAGCGGCCTCTTGCGTCTGATCTGCGCGCACGATTGCCCAACGTCTTTCGTCGCGCAGGGCCTTGGCCGCACGGGCGCGGCCCGCATCCGTTGACACCCCGTCGGCGCGGGCCAGACCGGCCTGGCGCAACAGGCGCAATGTCAGCTTTTCGTAAATCGGCTGACCTTGGGCGAGGGCCAGCAACCCCTGGCGCAGATGCACCCGTCGCTGAAACCTGTTGTGCCGCAACACGGCGGCCAGAACGCCGCGATTGGGGGCAAGAAGCAGCGAAACGACAAACAGGGCGAAACTGACCAGCACGATGATCGGCCCCGTTGGCAGGTTCGGCGCCGAGGCCGAAATCGCCGCGCCGACATAACCTGACACGCCGCCCATCGCCCCGGCCAGTAGGACAACCCGGTCCGATTGTTCGCTCCAGAACCGAGCGGCGACAGGGGGTATGATCAGCAGGGCCACGATCAGGATCAGCCCGACGATTTTCAGGCCCACCACAGTCACGGCCATCACCAGCCCCATCATCGCCAGATCGATCCGATCCACCGGCATACCCTGCGCGGCGGCATATTCCCGATCAAACGCCACCAAGGTCATCGGGCGGCGCAACAGCACGATCAACGCCAAGGTCAGCGCCCCGCCCACCGCGATCACCATCGCGTCGCTCCAAAGCATCCCGGCGGTCGATCCCAACAGGAACCCTTCCAACCCGGCCTGACGGCCCGATCCCATCGTCTGGATCACCGTCAGCAGCACGATGCCGAACCCGAAGAAGACCGACAGAACCGCCCCGATGGCCGCGTCCTCGGCCAGCCGCGTGCGCCTTGTCAGCCAGTTCAGGCACAACAGCCCGGCCCAGGCCGACAGGGCCGACCCGGCCAGCAGCCCGATCAGGCTGCGCCCATCGCCCCCCAGCGCGACCATGACAATGAAGGCAAGGCCGACCCCCGGGAGAGTGGCGTGCGAAATCGCATCGCTGACCAACGCGCGTTTGCGCAAAAACAGGAAAGTGCCCGTTGCCCCGGCGGAAATGCCCAAAAGGGAGGCCCCGACGGCAACCAGCGTGGCGTTGTATCCAAGTTGCAAAAGCAGCGCATCGCCCAGCATGGGATTACGCCGGGGTCAGGGCCAACTGGTCGACCTGACCAATCGCCAGGCGCCCGCCATAGGTCGCTTGCAGGGTCTCGGCGTTGAACACATCGCGCACGCTGCCTTCGGCCACCTTGCGCGTGTTAATCAGGAACACGTTGTCGAAATAATCCGGCACCGTGGCCAGATCGTGATGCACGGCGACCACGGTTTTGCCCGCGTCCTTCAGCGATTTCAGAACAGTGATTATCGCCTTTTCCGTCGCCGCATCGACCCCGGCAAAAGGTTCGTCTAGCAGATAGAGATCGGGCTCTTGGGCCAGCGCGCGGGCGAGGAACACGCGTTGTTGCTGGCCACCCGACAACTGGCCGATCTGACGGTCCGCGAAATCGCCCATCCCGACGCGATCAAGGCAGGCGCGCGCCTGTTTCATGTGCTCGGCACGGACCCGGCCCAGCAGGCCCAACCTGCGATACTGGCCCATCAGAACCACGTCGATCACGCGGGTCGGAAAATCCCAGTCGATGCTGGCGCGCTGTGGCACATAGGCGATGCGCTGACGCTGTGATTTCAGCGGGCGGCCAAACGCCTGGACCTGTCCCGACAGTGGTTTCACGATGCCCAACGCCGCCTTGAGCAGCGTGGATTTACCTGCACCGTTGGGACCAATGATCGCGGTCATCTTGCCCGGCTCGACCGTCATGTCGACCGAGAAAACGGCCGGTTTTTCACCGTAGGACACCGTCAGGCCACGAATGGCCAGCGGGCTGTCCGCGATCCCTGTGTCGTCGGGCACCTGCCCGTTGGATGCTGCCAGTTCAAGCATGGTTTATGACCCCGCTTTCAATTTTTCGTCCATGCCGCGCGCCGGAACATCTGCCCCCAGCGCCGCCGCAATGACCGTGACGTTGTGATCGATCATGCCGACATAGGTACCTTCATAAGTGCCTTCCGGCCCCATCGCGTCGCTGTAAAGCTCACCCCCGATGCGCACCTCATGCCCCTTGGCGGCGGCCCCCTCGATCAGGGCGCGAATGTTGCGATCCGAGACCGAGCTTTCGACGAACACCGCGCTGATCCGGCGGTCGACCAGCAGATCGACCATTTCGCTGATCCGGTTCAGCCCGGCCTCGGATTCGGTCGAAATGCCTTGAATCCCCAAAACCTCAAGCCCATAGGCCGCGCCGAAGTAACCGAACGCATCATGTGCGGTCAGCAGGACGCGGCGATCCTGCGGTATCTGGCCCATGGCGGTTTCGGCATAGGCGGCCAACCTGTCCAGATCATCCAGATGACGGGCGGCATTGGCGGCAAAGGTTTCCGCGTGCTCCGGGCGGGTCGCGCTCAGCGCGGTCAGCACCGCCGTGACCACCTGTTTCCACAAGATCGGTGTCATCCACACATGCGGGTCGAACTTGTCGGCGTAATTGTCATGACTGCGCAGCACGCTGCGCCGCAGCGTTTCGGCCACGGCCACCACGTTGCGTTTGCGCCCCAGATCGTGAAAGAAATCTTCCATCTGCGCTTCAAGGTACAGACCGTGCCGCAGGACCAGATCGGCCCGCGTCATTGCAACGATATCCGTGCGCGTCTGCCGGTAAGCATGCGGATCTACCCCAGGCCCCATCAGTGCGCGCACCTCGACTAGATCGCCGCCCACCTGCCGCGCCGCATCGGCGATCATCCCGGTGGTGGCGACAACCCTGAGCGGCGCCTGTGCGCGCAGCGCGGGCGCTGACAGCGTCAGCGCCGATAGTCCAAGTAGAAAGCTGCGTCGGGTCGTCATGAAAACTGTGTTCCCACCATTGTTACCTATTGAATGTGAGAGTCATTCGCAAAAAGTCAATGAGATTGCGAATTATTCGCAATAAGAATCGCCAGTTTGGCAAATTTCCTTGTCCGCTGCCTGAAAAAGCGGCGTTTGCTTGCCAAGCTTCGGGACCCGTGCAAGTTTGACTGTCTGAAGTTGAGAGAGCTTGAGATGGATACCGTAACCGCCGAACGTACCACGCATCTGCCGCAGGTCACCGAACCGCGCAATCCGGGCATGGACCTGGACATGCAATGGGTGCGCAGCGTTCAGGCCAATACCTCGGCCATCGAACGGCGCGCCGCCACCCTGCCCGGTCGGCGCAGCCTGAAAAAGGACTATCAGGCAGCGTGGCTGTTGCGTGCGATCACCTGCATTGATCTGACGACCCTGTCGGGCGATGACACCGCCGAACGGGTCCGTCGCCTGTGTGCCAAGGGGCGCCAGCCGGTGCGCGCCGATATTCTGGACGCCCTGGGCATGGATCCGATCACCGTCGGGGCGATCTGCGTGTATCACGAAATGGTCGAAACCGCCGTGGATGCGTTGCAGGGGTCCGGCATTCCGGTTGCCGCGGTTTCGACAGGGTTTCCCGCGGGGCTGTCGCCATTTCACCTGCGCGTCGCCGAGATTGGCGAAAGCGTCAAGGCAGGGGCACAGGAGATCGACATCGTGATTTCGCGACGCCATGTCCTGTCGGGCGACTGGCAGGCGCTTTATGACGAAATGCGCACCTTCCGCGAGGCCTGTGGCGATGCCCACGTCAAGGCGATCCTTGCCACTGGTGAACTGGGCACGCTGCGCAATGTCGCGCGCGCCTCGCTCATCTGCATGATGGCGGGGGCCGATTTCATCAAGACATCGACCGGCAAGGAAAGCGTGAACGCCACGCTGCCCGTATCGCTGGTGATGATCCGCGCGATCCGCGAGTATTACAACCGGACCGGGTACCGGGTCGGATACAAACCCGCCGGCGGCATTTCCAAGGCCAAGGACGCCCTTGTCTACCTGTCCCTGATCAAGGACGAACTGGGCAACAGGTGGCTGCAACCCGATCTCTTCCGCTTTGGCGCGTCGTCTCTGTTGGGCGACATCGAACGCCAGCTCGAACATCACGTGACCGGCGCCTATTCCGCCGGGTATCGCCACGCCATGGGCTGAATCGCCCGCCATTGATGGACACGATCAAAATGACAGTCAGCGAAATCTTTCAATCAATGGACTATGGACCCGCCCCCGAAAGCGCCGAAGAAGCGTTGGTGTGGCTGGTCGAACAGGGCGACAGGTTCGGCCACTTCATCGACGGGGAACTGACCAGACCGGGCCAGGCCTTTGAAAGCCACAACCCCGCCACTGGCGAGGTGCTCGCCACGTTGACCCAGGCCACGCAAGAGGATGTGGATGCCGCCGTCGCCGCCGCCCGCAAGGCCCAGCCGAAATGGGAAAAGCTGGGCGGAACGGGGCGGGCGCGGTATCTTTATGCGCTGGCGCGGTTACTACAGAAACACGCGCGCCTGTTCGCCGTGCTGGAAACGCTGGACAACGGCAAGCCCATCCGTGAAAGCCGCGATATCGACGTGCCATTGGCGCAGCGGCATTTCTATTACTATGCGGGCATGGCCCAGTTGATGGAGGAAACGCAGACCGGCCGCGTCCCGCTTGGCGTTTGCGGACAGATCATCCCCTGGAACTTTCCGCTGCTGATGCTGGCGTGGAAGGTCGCGCCAGCGCTGGCCATGGGCAACACGGTCGTTCTGAAACCTGCAGAATACACATCGCTGACCGCCATGCTGTTTGCCGACATCTGCATTCAGGCCGGCCTGCCCAAGGGTGTGGTGAACATCGTCACCGGCGACGGCGCGGTGGGTGAAATGATCGTGCAGTCCGAGGTCGACAAGATCGCTTTCACTGGCTCGACCGAGGTGGGCCGCCGCATCCGCGAGGCGACCGCCGGTTCGGGCAAGGCGCTGACCCTCGAACTGGGGGGCAAGTCGCCCTATATCGTTTTTGACGACGCCGATATCGACAGCGCGATCGAAGGGCTGGTCGATGCCATCTGGTTCAACCAGGGGCAGGTCTGCTGTGCCGGGTCGCGCCTGTTGGTGCAGGAAAGCATCGCGGAAGATTTCTATGCCCGCCTGCGCGACCGGATGGACAAGCTGCGCATCGGGAACCCACTGGACAAATGCATCGACGTGGGCGCCATCGTCGATCCCGTTCAACTGGCCAGCATCCGCGACATGGTCGAGGCGAACACCGCCGGCCACACCCATCACGCGGCTGGCGCCCGGCCCGAAAACGGGTGTTTCTACCCCCCGACCCTGATTACCGGGCTCGAACCGTCGGACCCGCTGATGCAAGAGGAAATCTTTGGCCCGGTTCTTGTTGCAACCACCTTTCGCACCCCGTCTGAAGCGGTCGAACTGGCCAACAACACCCGGTACGGTCTTGCCGCCACGCTGTGGAGCGAAAACGTGAACCTTGCGCTGGACGTGGCCCCGAAACTGGCCGCTGGCGTGGTCTGGGTCAACGCCACCAACCTGTTTGACGCGGCTGCCGGGTTCGGCGGCGTCCGCGAAAGCGGCTTTGGCCGCGAAGGCGGATGGGAGGGGCTGAGCGCCTATACCAAACCCGCAGGCAAACCCAAACCGCTGGCCCGGATCGAACCCGTCGTTGGTGGGAATGGCCCCGTCGATCCCATCGACCGCACCGCCAAAATGTACATCGGTGGCAAACAGACCCGCCCCGACAGCGGCTATTCCCGGCCCGTCTGGGGCAAATCAGCCGGGTTGCTGGGTCATGTGGGTCAGGGCAGCCGCAAGGACGTGCGCAATGCGGTCGAGGCAGCACAGGCCGCGGCAGGCTGGGCCAAAACCACGGGCCATCTGCGCGCGCAGATCCTCTATTATATCGCTGAAAACCTGTCGGCCCGCGCCGATGAATTTGCCCATCGCATCGACGCGCTGAAAGGCGGACGTCAGGGTGCAAAAGAGATCGAGGCCAGCATCCAGTGCCTGTTCACCTATGGCGCCTGGGCCGACAAGTATGACGGGCAGGTGCATGGCGTGCCCATCCGCGGCGTCGCCATCGCAATGAAGGAACCGGTTGGCATCATCGGCGCCCTCTGCGCCGACGAGTCCCCCCTGCTGGGGCTGGTGTCGGTCATGGCCCCGGCCATCGCCATGGGCAACCGCGTGGTGCTCGCCGCCTCCGAGCCTTATCCGCTGGCCGCGACCGATTTCTACCAGGTTCTCGAAACCTCGGACGTGCCTGCAGGGGTGGTCAACATCCTGACCGGCGCGCACCGGGATCTCGCCCCGGCGCTGGCCGCGCATATGAATGTCGATGCGGTCTGGAGCTTTTCCTCAAGTCCCCTGTCGGCAGATATCGAACGGGCCTCGGCCCAGAACCTGAAACGCACATGGGTGAACAACGCCATGGCCCGCGACTGGACCCGCAACGACAGTGCCGAATGGCTGTCCGCCGCGACCGAAGTGCGCAATATCTGGGTGCCTTACGGCGAATAAACCGGTGTTCTGACCCGACGCATCTTGACACCCGGCCGGGTCAGTTCCCGGCCGTGGCGTTCAGTCCTTCGGGCATGCCGACAATGACGAAATGCAGGTTCTCCGGGTCCAGCAATTCGCGCGCGACACGGTTCACATCGTCCAGCGTCACCGCCTCGACCTTGTCGTTCCGGGTGGCGATATAGTCGATCGGCAAACCTTGCATCTGCATGGCGACCATGATGCTGGCGATCTGTGCATTCCCGTCAAACCGCAGCGGATAGGCCCCGGTCAGATAGGTCTTGGCATCCTTCAGTTCCTTGAGCGTCACACCTTTCTCGACCATGCTCTGCCATTCGTTTCGGATCACCTCGACCGCCTCGCCGATCCGGTCGTTGGACGACGACACATTGCCCAGGTACACGGCGGCCAGATCCCTGGGCACCAGATAGGAATAGACCCCATAGGTCAGCCCGCGCTTTTCGCGCACTTCGGTCATCAGACGGCTTTCAAAGCCACCTGCGCCCAGGATTTGGTTCATCACGTAGGCGGCAAAGAAATCATCATCGTCGCGGTCGATCCCGCGCTGCGCGAACACGGCCACGGATTGCGGCGTGTCGAACGGGATGACGGTTTCACCCCCTGAAATCGTCACTTCGGCCGGGCCCGGAATCTCCCGCCCGGTCTCGGGCAGATCGGCAAGCAGGGCATCAACCAGAACACCCAGTTCCTCGGCGGTGATATCGCCAACCGCACCCACATACAGGCGGTCACGCGCCAAGGCGCCGCGATGGGCCTCGACGATATCGTCCCGTGTCAGGGCCGACACGCTTTCAACCGTGCCCTGGCCATTGCTGCCATAGGGATGATCGCCAAAGGCCATACGCGACAGCGCGGTCGAGGCAATCTCGTTAGGGTCCTTGGCATCCGACATCAGGCCCGAAATCACCTGCCCGCGGACCCGGTCGATTGCCTCCTGATCGAACCGCGGCTGGTGGATCGTATCGCGCAGCAAGGCAAGCGCCTCGTCCCGGTTTTCGGTCAAAAACCGTGCCGAGATCGACACCGCGTCATCGCGCGCATCGTATCGGAAGGACGCTGCCAGCGACTCAAGCGCGCGGGCATAGCTGCGCGCATCCATATCGCCGGCCCCCTCTTCCAGCAATGAAGTCATCAGATAGGTCGCGCCCCGTTTGCCCGGCACATCCAGCGAGGTGCCCCCGCGAAACCGGATTTCCAGCGCGGTGAACGGGATGGAGTGCTCCTCGACCAGCCATGCGGTGATGCCTGCCGGCGTCTTGATCTCTTGGATCTTGACCTCGGCCGCGGCCGGCAGGGCAAAGACCAGAGCGATCAGAGCAAAAAACAGCGCCTTCATTGGCCTACCTCCTGATCGCGCATCAGCCACCCGGTCACGGATGTTTCCTCGCGCAGGATGTCACGGGCGGCGGCCATGATCTGCTTAGGCGTCACCGCCTGAAGCACATCGGGCCACGCCTGCACATCCTCGATCGTGAGGCCAATGGCCAGTGCCCGGCCATAGCGATTTGCGATCCCGTCCACATTGTCGCGCGCGTAAATCTGCGAGGCGCGCAATTGCATCTTGATGCGTTCAAGCTGATCCAGATCGACGCCGGTTTCCATGAAGGCGATCAGTGCCTCGTCCATGGCCGCTTCGGCCTGTTCAAGGGTCACGCCGTCGCTGGGAACGACAACAATATCGAACGTGGCATCATCCAGCGAGGTGCCATTGTAGAACGCGCCGGAATACACCGCGATCTTTTGGTCGAACTGCAGCTTTTCGGTCAGGAACGACGTCGTACCGCCGCCCAGGATTTCGGACAGCAACACCAGCGCCGCCGCCTTTTCCTGGGCCCCGCTGTCGCGTTCGGGGGCCAGATAGGACCGGCTGACATAGGGCTGGGCCACGCGCGCGTCCTTGAACGTCAGGCGCCGTGCGGCGGTTTGCGGCGGTTCCTGCGTTCGGATCCGTTCGGGCAGGTCCGGATTGGCAGGTATCGCACCATAATATATATCGGCCAGCCGATTGACCTCGGCCGGATCGACATCGCCCGATACCACCAGAATGGCATTGTTGGGCGCATAATAGGTCCCGTAGAAAGACAGGGCATCGGCCATGTCCAGTTCTTCCATTTCATGGCGCCAGCCGATCACCGGCACACCGTAGCGATGGTTGTGGTATTGCACCGCGTTCAGCTGCTCTCCGAACAGGGCGCGCGGGTTGTTGTCGGTGCGCTGATTGCGTTCCTCCAAAATCACGTCGCGTTCGGTGACGATATCGCGTTCGGTCAGCCGGACGTTGACCATCCGGTCCGACTCCATCTTCATCATCAGCTCAAGCCGGTCGGCGGCGACGCGCTGGAAATAGGCGGTGTAATCGTAACTGGTAAAGGCATTGTCACGCCCGCCGTTGGCGGCAACCGTGGCCGACAATTCGCCCGATTCCATATTGTCGGTCGCCTTGAACAGCAGGTGTTCCAGAAAATGCGCCACACCGGATTCGCCGCGCGGCTCATCGGCCGATCCAGCCTTGTACCACACCATGTGCTGAATGACCGGGGCGCGGTGATCTTCGACCACGACGACCTGCATGCCATTGTCCAGAACAAAGCTGCTGACCGCCTCGTCAGTGCCTTTGGCAAAAGCAGGAGCAAACAGTCCCAAGATGGCCGCGATTGGCGCCAGAAAACGGATCATAGACATATCCTTATCAATCCCATGGACTAAACCTACGGCGCCGCTGACCGGGATCAAGGAGTCATGGCAAAAAAGTGAGCAGGCTCAGGGCTTTTCCGGGGGCGAGGACGGCGTGGCAAAGCCTGAGCGGCGGAACCGTTCGGTTTCATCAAACGGATCCAGCGCATTGCGGCGATAGGCTTGGACGTACCGGTCGACCGGGAACAGGCGGATGCGTGTCCCGCGCGACTGGCGCTTGCGGAACTTGGCATCGGCCTCGGCCAATGTCTCGCGGATTTGCGGCGATACACCATGGCGGCTGGCCTGCGCCACCAGTGCGCCATCCGTTGACGGAACGCCTTGCGGGTTCAGGGTCTCAGCCCGCCCGCCCAGCGCGACAACCGCGTCAGCCTTGGGGTTCTGATCCACCAGATTAGCACCGCCCGGTGTAGGCGTCGGCAAAGCGGCATAGCTTTCGGGTGCCGACAGCGGTTTGCTCGGCAGGATGAGGAATTCGTCAGGGCCCTCGCTGTTGGTGCGCAGATCGCGCAACCCCTTGCTTGAACAGCCCGCGACGGCCAATGCCGCCCCTAAAATGATCGCAACACGCGAAATACGCACGCTTACTCTCCTGCACGATTTGGGTGCTTTTACCGCATTCCCGCGCTCAGGTCACGGGGCGTTTTTCTTGTCCGCCACGTCGAACAGGATCAGGCCTGCGGCACCAAGGAAAATGAACACATCCGCGATGTTGAAGACGAACGGGTTGTCGATGCCACAGCAGGACATGTTCAGGAAATCCAGAACATAACCATAAAGCAACCGGTCCACCACATTGCCCAGCGCTCCGCCGATCAGAAAACCGGCGCTCAGCTGCATGCGCAGGGTCGGATGCCAGCGGCGCACCCAATAGGCGACGGCCACCACCACGACCAGTGAAAATACGATCAAAAGCCAGCGCGACACCTCGGAATGGCCGTTCAGCAGGCCAAAATTGATGCCCCGGTTTTCGCCATAGCGAAAGTTCAGCAAAGGCGGGAACACATCGATCGAACGCACCCGGCTGAGCGCCATCCAGTGCACCACCAGATACTTGCTCAGCTGGTCCAGAAACAGGGCCGCTATACCGGCCCAGATCAGGGGGCGCATCATCTGCTCTCCTCAGTGGCGGAAGTGGCGCATGCCGGTAAACACCATGGCAAGGCCCGCCTCATCGGCGGCGGCGATCACCTCATCATCGCGCATCGACCCGCCCGGCTGGATCACGCATGTGGCCCCGGCGGCGGCGGCCTCAAGCAACCCGTCGGCAAAGGGGAAGAACGCATCCGATGCCACGGCAGACCCGATGGTCAGCGGCTGGGGCAGGTCCATCGCCTCGGCCATGCGCTCGGCCTTCTTGGCGGCGATCAGGGCCGAATCCAGCCGGCTCATCTGGCCGGCGCCGACACCGACAGTGGCGCCGTCTTTGACATAGACGATGGCGTTGGATTTGACGTGCTTGGCAACCTTCCAGGCGAACAGCAGATCGCGCATCTGATCGTCTGTCGGGGCCAGCTTGGTCACGACCTTTAGATCGTCGAGACCGATAAACCCGGTGTCCTTATCCTGCACCAGCAACCCGCCCGACACCTGACGCACGGTCATGGCCGTGACCATCGGATCGGCCAGACTGCCGGTGGTCAAAAGGCGCAGGTTCTTCTTGGCGGCGAATACCTTTTTGGCGTCCTCATCCGCATCCGGGGCGATCACGACCTCTGTAAAGATACCGCTGATCTCCTCGGCCGTGGCGCCATCCAGTGCCTGGTTCAGCGCAATAATACCGCCGAACGCGCTGGTCCGGTCGCAATCGAATGCACGGGAATAGGCCTCTGTCAGCGTTTCACCCCGGGCCACGCCACAGGGGTTGGCGTGCTTGATGATCGCGCAGGCCGGGCCGTCCTTGGGGTCGAATTCACTGACCAGTTCGAACGCTGCGTCGGTGTCGTTGATGTTGTTGTAGGACAGTTCCTTGCCCTGATGCTGGGTCGCCGTCGCGACGCCGGGGCGGTTGGAGCCATCGGTATAAAACGCCGCCTTCTGATGCGGGTTCTCGCCATAGCGCAGGGTCTGGGCCAATGTGCCGGCCACGGCGCGGCGGCGCGGGGCGGGATTGCCCAGCGCATCGGCCATCCACGTCGACACCGCCGCGTCATAGGCCGCTGTGCGGGCATAGGCCGTCTGCGCCAGTGTCTGGCGAAAGGCAAAGGACGTCGCGCCATCATTTTCCGCCAGTTCGCCCAGCAGCGCATCGTAATCTTCTGTGTCGACAACCACGTTCACGAACGCATGGTTCTTGGCTGCCGCGCGGATCATGGCCGGGCCGCCGATGTCGATGTTTTCGATGCAGGTGTCATAATCGGCGCCTGCCGCGACTGTTGCCTCGAACGGGTAAAGGTTCACCACCAGCAGGTCGATCTCGCCAATCCCGTGGGTCTTCATCGCCGCCAGATGATCGTCATTGTCCCGCAAGGCCAGCAACCCGCCATGCACCATCGGGTGCAGCGTCTTGACCCGGCCGTCCATCATTTCGGGAAACCCTGTCACCTCGGCCACGTCGCGCACGGTCAGACCGGCATCGCGCAGCGTGCTGGCGGTGCCTCCGGTGCTGAGCAATTCGATCCCACGTTCGGCCAGCGCCTTGCCCAAATCAACAAGGCCGGTTTTATCGGACACCGAAAGCAACGCGCGGCGGACAGGGTGAAGGTTGGTCATGGCAGATCCCTTGGGTGGTTGTCAGCAGTTGGGCGCGGCATAATCCATATGGGGCCGGGATAGAACCACCTGTTTTGCCGCGCCTGCGCCTTTGGGGCGCTTTTGCGCCTTTCGATCGCGTCAAAGCGCGGGCATCTACCGCCCGCGAAAGCGAATGACGCGTCTGATCAGCGGCAAAGGCACCCCCCAAGCGCGCGTGACCGGTTGGATCAGCGCCGCGTCGCTATCCGACAATGCGATTTCAAAGGACAGCGGACCAAACCGTTCAATTACGCTCGAAACGGACGGCAAGGTTGCGCGCCGCGCCCTCGACCTCGTCCAGGGTGAACTCCCCCAGACAGGCCCGCGCGCCCGGTGGGGTGTGCCCTAGGACCAGCCGGTCACACAGGATACGCGCAGCCAGCGTCGGAATTTCGGGGCCGTCCCCGGCCTCGGCCAGCAAAAGCCATCGGCGTTCAGTGACGACACCTGTTTCCAACGTCCCGATAACCCGCACGACCATGCCGCCACGATCACTGCCGAAAGGTTCGAACCATTGCGCCATCCAGCGCACCGGCCGCGCCAGCGGCGCGAGCGATCGCATCAGCCGCAACCGCACCAACAGACCCAAAGCCCACAGACCCCAGTGCAGAATTGCCAGTTCCAGCCCGGCGCGAAACAAGACCGTGCGCGCGCCGTATCGTTCGGGAAACAGTGCCAGATCGGGTGCCCCGATGTAGGACGACCACCGTCCGGTCAACGGCGCGGCCCCCGGAATTTCGATGGTTTCACGGCGCAGCCCGCCCCAGCCCTGCACTGTGCTCCACCGCCCCTCTCGCCAGACACGGATCGGGCGGGCGACCTGGGCCAGGATGGCCCGCACCACCGACAACCCGCGGGGCGCGCGATTGCCCGGCAAAATAACGCTCTCTATCAGATCAATGTCGCGCATGTCCGGGATCAGGGCCTCGACCGCCGCCGAGGACAGCCCCGGAACGCTTGATGCGCCTGAAATCACCGCCACGCCCCCGGCCCGTGCCGCGTCATCGAGACTGCTGATCCCGGCCGAAAAATCCGCATCATCCGACAGGTCGACGTAATGTGCCCCGCACGCAATCGCGGCGCGGGCCAGTGCATACCCGTCCGGGCCATAATCCTGAAACGGACCGGCCGCATCGATGACGATAAACGGCGCCAGTTCAGCCAGATGTGCAACAAGCTGTGTCTCGGTCCGATCCAGCGCCATCGGCGTACCGCCGTAGCTGGCGCAAAATTCCTGTGCCGCCGCCCTGTTCCGCCCGGCAACGACAACGTCGTATCGTCCGTCCGCGATCAACGCCCGCGACAGACGCGCACCGAACACTCCATACCCGCCCAGAACCAGAACCCGGTTACTCACTCGACCGGCCCTTCAGACCCCTGCCACGGGATTGCTTTGCTCCAACAGCGAACCGCGCCTAAACTGGCCCCGGATCTTCGGCTCAACTGTCGAACTCCGGCTCATCCCGGGTGAGATCACGCACGGCAATGGCGGTGTCATGGGCCTTGGACAGGGTCCATCGCACGCGGGTGGCATAGTCCATCGCGCGCCCCGACAGCACGATCTGCCGGGTGGCGCGCGGTTTCAGGCGGCCGTGTTCAAGGTAAACGCTGGGTTCCAGTGACAGGTCGAACTTGCCGTCATGACGAAACACCCAGATTTCCCCGCTCTTGAGCGCCATCGACACCGCGGCCCCGCCCAGATCCAGCGTGGCATCGACGTCCGAATGCAGATGCAGGCGGATATCAAAGGCGATCCCGGCCAGTTTCACCGCGTCCATCGCCAGATCGAATTTCCGCTTGGCCGCATCATCCATGGCCAGCAGCATGTCTTCTCCTGCCATGCCGCGCCCGTCGAAGGCCAACTCAAGCGTGCGCGCATGGGTCAGCCCGAAATTCGCGACATACCCGTCATGGCCGCCCTGAAACCGGATGCCATCCGCCATCTCGGACAATTCCACCGGCACGTGGGTCGGGGTGTCCACCAGAATTTCCTGCGTTCCGCCGTGCCGCGACGGGGTCAGCCGTCCGCTTGAATACCCCGCCAGACATAAGGTTGAATGCGAGGGCGTCGCCCGTCCGGCGCGGCGCCACTCCTTGCCAAAAGAGGCGCCCGACCCGCAATTCACGATCAGCGGACGCCGCCCGGAGGTGAGTTCAAACGCAAGGGTCGATGCATGCGCGTTGTAGGACGCCGCGCCGCTGGGAGGCGGGCTGGCGTCAATAATCACACTGGTGCGCCGCGCGCTAAGCCGGGCATAGCCCATCGACAGCCCCTTGGACGGGCCGGGTTTAACATGGCTGGCCGCAAGCGCGTGATCCAACCGCCCCTCAAGTCCCCGGCCCCCGCCGTGAAACCGCGCGAGGCCGCCATCGGCGTGGCGCAGGGCGCGCAGAGTGGGAGCGATCCTTTCAATCGCCGCAGTATGGGCAGGCGGCGTGCCGCGCCCGGCCTCATGCAGGGCGGCGGCAGCCCATGTCAGCAGGGTGAAAACCTCAAGCAGTTCTTCGGGGTTTCGGGTCGGCAGACCGCCCTGATCGTCGATCTGGTTTTCACATTCGTGCCCCAGTGCGCGCACCGCCGGATCAGCGAGGCTTTCCTTGCCCTCCAGGGACAGGCCCGCATAGATCAGCCCGGTCAGCGCCTCAAATCGCGACACCCCCGGCGCGGTGCTTGTCCAGCGTTGCGACAGGAACCAGGTCTGCGCCGACAGGGCGCGGAAAAAGGCCCGACTTTGTTCGCTGTCCTGCCCCCGCAGCAGGAAAATCGCGTGGTTGATCCAGCGGATCACCCGCCGTCCGGTCAGATCGGGCGTCCAGCCCGGCCCCTTTCCGTTGCCGTAAAGGTCGATCCAGGCCCACAGCCATTGCTGCGCCTTGGCCCGTGCGGGCGCGTCCCCCACGGCGGCCAGATCATCAAGCCACGCAAACCCATGCCTTTCATCGTCAAAGGCCGCATTGGGCGTGGCGACGTCCCACAGATTGGTATCGCGCGATTCAATCAGATAGCCGGCAAAAAGGATGTTCCCCGCGATCAACTGTCGGCCCTTGGCAAAGCTGCCGATGGTGCGCGGTTCAGGCTGCAACACAAACCCGGTCGCGGATTTCTGCCGCTGGCTGAGCCGGGCGAACAAATGGTTCATGAACCGGATACGACGTCCGGCCAGGGTATCTGGGATCGACATGCGCTCTGCCTCATACGCTCTTTGGCGTTTGGCGCGATCATACCGCGCATGGTCCCGCAAGTCACCGTAGTTTCGCGCCCTCAGGCAGCTTTGCGCAGACAGGCGATGTAAAACCCGTCCATACCGCCCTGATCGGGCCAGTAATCCGGGCGCAGGCGCAGCCCCCCTTCCGACGTGATCCAAGCAGGATCAACGCCCGGCAGGGCCAAGGCCTCGCGGTCCACCGACATGTCGGGCGTATCGGCCAGCGCGTCTTCGATCTGGACCTCGCCCTCGTCCGGGAGAAGGGAACAGGTACAAAAGACCAGCCGCCCGCCGGGCTTGAGCAGAGACCACGCTTGGGCCAGCATCCGGGCCTGCAATCCGATCAATTCGCCAAACTCCGACCCGTCCTTGGCATGGGGCAGATCGGGATGGCGGCGGATGGTGCCCGTGGCAGAACAGGGCGCATCCAGCAGGATTGCGTCATAGCGGCCCTGATGTTCCAGCGCGTCCTGCACGACTACCTCGGCGCTCAACTTGGTGCGCGCGAGGTTCTCGCTCACCCGTTTCATCCGTTGTTCCGAAATATCGAGCGCGGTGACACTGGCCCCCGCCGCGGCCAGTTGCAGGGTCTTGCCCCCCGGGGCAGCGCACATGTCCAGAACGCTTTCGCCCGGTTGCGCGGCCAGGACGCGGGCGGGCAGCGCGGCGGCCGCATCCTGCACCCACCAGTCGCCGGCCTCGTATCCCGGCAGGGCCGTTACCTGCCCCGCATCCATCAGGCGCAAAGACCCGGTGGGCAGCATCAACGCACCCGGTAAATCCGGGCTGATCCCCGGTTTGGGTGTTATATCCAGCGGCGCACCGGCGAAATGCGCTTTTTCCATCGCCGCAACGGCCTCGGGTCCCCAGGCCTGAACCAGCGGTCCACGCAGCCATTTGGGAAGACGCGGCACACGCAGCAGGTCCCATGCGTCGGGTCCCTGATCGGCCACCTTGCGCAGCACCGCGTTGACCAGCCCCTTGAGCGCTCCGTGGCGTTTATGGCTGCCGACAATTTGCACCATCGCATTGACCACGCCATGCGCGGCCTCGCCCTGACACAGTTCGACCGTGCCGACCCGCAAGGCATTGCGAACGGTAAGGGCCGGGTATTTGCGCAGGTGTTTCTGTAAAATCCGGTCGGCGCGCTCCAACCCGCGCAGGGTCTGGGTGGCCAGACGCTGGGCGCGGGCGCGATCCTCGGGCGCAAGCCGGTCCAGGGTTTCGGAACTCAGGACTTCGGATAAAAGCCGTCCTTCGCCCAGAACCTGATCCAGCAGGTAAATCGCGCTGCGGCGCGCGCCCAGTCCCTTGTCGGTCATGTCCGGTTCCCTTTTCATCGGCTTGCCCCTGCCAAGGGCGGGCATATATCAAGGGTGCGCAAGCAAAGGAAGCCGAGATGAGCGACATGGACGATTCAGCCCGAGACGACCTGCCCCCCGCGGCGCAGCGCGCGCTGGCCGAGGCAGAGGAGCGCCGAAAAGCCGCTGCCAAAAAGGCGCCTCTGCCCAAGGAACTGGGCGGTCGTGACGGCCCCGAGCCTGTGCGTTACGGAGATTGGGAGAAAAAGGGCATCGCGATCGATTTCTGATCGATCGTCAGTCCTGACGCAGACGAAACTCGGCCGAGTCGCCCTGACCCTTGTCCGAGGTGAACCTGATGCGACCTTGGTTCACGCGCACCTCCTGGCAGTTATATCCAAGATCGTCACCGCCCCAGTTCAGCTCGCGACAGAAAAACCCGTCGCGCCATGACCATGTCCCGCTGACATCCCATCTTGCGCCCCTGCCGCGAATGACGCCCGAGGGAGAGACCTCAAGCCGGATAAGGGGGCGGGTCAGGGTTTTCCCGGAGATGATCGATTTGAACTGTGCCTCATCCGTAACCTGGGCGAATTCGGCGCTGGCCGGGGCCGCGATCAAAGCGCAGGCAAAGGCGGCGCAAGAAATGGCTGTCTTGAAAATCATGTCTGTCACCCGAATCGATGCTTACCCCAGTGTTACGCACGGAAGGCGCGATTGGATCACCCGGATGTGAATTTCCCCGGCCCGACGGGCCGAGGCTGCGCCGATTCCCGCTTAAAATCCCAGAACGTCGGCCATGTTGTATTCGCCCGGCGCCTTGCCCTGGCCCCACAGTGCGGCCTTGAGCGCACCGCGCGCAAAAATCGCCCGGTCGGTGGCCACATGGCGCAGAATCACCCGTTCCCCCGGACCGGCGAACAACACGTCATGTTCGCCCACGATGTCGCCGCCGCGAATGGCGGAAAATCCGATATGACCCCGTTCGCGCGCACCAGTGATCCCGTCGCGGCCCCGGTCCGAGACGTCATTGAGTTCAACGCCGCGCCCGTCCGCCGCCGCCTGCCCCAGCATCAGGGCCGTGCCCGACGGGGCATCCACCTTGTGGTGGTGGTGCGCTTCGATCACCTCGACGTCGAAATCCTCGTCCAGGGCGGCGGCGACCTTTTTGGTGAGCTCAACCAACAGGTTGACCCCCAGGCTCATGTTGCCGGCGCGGATGATGACCGCGTGGCGCGCGGCGGGTTTCAACCGTTCGATCTGCTCATCGCTCATCCCGGTGGTGCCGATGACGTGCACGGCGCGCGCCTGTGCGGCCAGTGCGGCAAATTCCAGCGTCGCCTCGGGCGAAGTGAAATCAAGGATCGCTTGCGCATTGGCAAAGGCATCCAGCGGCTGATCGGTCACGGTCACGCCCACCGCAGCGCCGCCCATGGCTGTCCCCACATCCTGACCGACCCAGTCATGCCCTGTCCGTTCGACCGCCCCCACCAGACGCACCTTGTCACTGTCGCAGACCAGTTTGATCAGCATCTGGCCCATTCGGCCCGATGCCCCGGTAACGACGATACCTGGGTGATGTGTCATGATGCGGCTCCTTTTACTTCCCGGTGCTGTTACCCGTTTGCTGCCCGCTTGGCAAAGCCTGCGTGAACCACTAGATCACGCATATGGCAAAGAACAAATTCCAAGACGGGCAAGGCCCATCGCAACGCCAGCTTCGCGTTGGCGAACTGATCCGCCGGACCCTGTCCGAGGTGTTGGCGCGTGGCGATGTGCATGATCCCGACCTGAACCGCATGTCCATCACCGTGGGCGAGGTGCGCACGACCCCCGATCTGAGAATTGCGACAGCCTATGTGCTGCCGCTGGGCGGACAGGGGCAGGACGAAGTGCTGCAACTGCTGGCCCGCAACAAGGGTGAGCTGCGCCGCGCGATTTCGAAAAAACTGACGCTGAAATTCGCCCCCGACCTGCGGTTCCGTCTGGACGAAACCTTTGACCAGATGGACGACACCCGCCGCATGCTGTCCCAGGACGCGGTGCGCCGCGATATCGACACGTGATCCGAACACTGGCGGCCGGTCTGGCCTTTTGCATCGCTGGCAGCGCCGGGGCCGTGGAATGCCGCGACGTGACCCATGGCGACAACCAGTTCACCATTTGCGAGGTTGATGCCGCGCAGGAGGACCTGCGCCTGTTCCTTTACGATGACGCGGGCGATGTCCTGGGCCAGTTTCCGGCCATCGACGATGCCCTGGCGCAGGATGGCAAGACACTGGCCTTTGCCATGAACGCGGGCATGTACCATTCAGATCGCTCGCCCGTCGGCCATTACGTGGAAAACGGCGAAGAGTTGATGCGCGTGATCCCCAACGCGGGACCGGGCAATTTTGGTCTGTTGCCCAATGGGGTGTTCTGCATCCGCCCGGGCCGCACCGACGTGTTTGAAACCCGCGCCTTTCTGGAGCGCAAACCGGAGTGCACCCACGCCACCCAATCCGGTCCGATGCTGGTGATCGACGGCGACCTGCATCCCAGGTTCCTGCCCGACAGCACATCGCGCTATGTGCGCAACGGTGTGGGCACCAGCGCCGATGGCACGCGCGTGGTGTTTGCGATTTCGGACAATGCCGTCACCTTTCACGAATTCGGCAGCCTGTTCCGGGATCACCTGAACCTGGCCGAAGCGCTTTATTTCGATGGCAACGTCTCGCGCCTTTATGCACCGCAGATCAACCGGCGCGATGCGGGTTTCTCGCTGGGCCCGGTGGTGGGCGTGGTCGAGGACGCCGCGCAATAAGGCGATCCGGTTGACCCCCGCCTTCGGCCGCGTATACCGCGCGCAAAACATGAACAGATTGGAATCGGCAACATGGCACGCAAGGGACGCGACATTTCCGGCTGGCTGGTGATCGACAAACCTGCCGGGCCAACCTCGACCGCCGTTGTGAACAAGGTGCGTTGGGCGCTGAACGCGAAAAAGGCCGGTCACGCCGGCACGCTTGACCCCGAGGCGACCGGCGTTCTGGCCGTCGCACTGGGCGAGGCGACCAAAACCGTTCCCTATATCACCGACGCGCTCAAGGCCTATGCCTTTACCGTGCGGCTGGGGCAGGCCACCAACACCGACGATGCCGAGGGCGAAGTGATCGCCACCAGCGACGCGCGCCCCACCGATGATGAAATCAAAGACGCCCTGCACCAGTTTGTAGGCGAGATCATGCAGGTCCCGCCGCAGTTTTCGGCCGTCAAGATCGACGGCGAGCGCGCCTATAAACGCGCCCGCGGCGGCGAAGAGATGGAGCTTGAGGCGCGGCCTCTGTGGGTCGAGGAACTGGTCATGACGGGCCGCCCCGATGCGGATACGGTCGACCTGGAAATGACCTGCGGCAAGGGCGGCTATGTCCGTTCGATCGCACGCGATCTGGGCAATGTTCTGGGTTGTTATGGTCATGTGGTGCGCCTTCGCCGGATCTGGTCCGGCCCGTTCGACGCCAAGGATGGGCTGACCATGGAGCAGGTCGAGCAAATGGCCCGCACCCCGGAACTGGACGACCATCTGCTGCCGCTTGAGGTTGGGCTGGCCGATCTGCCCGAACTGCGCTGCACCCCCGAGGGCGCGGCCAAACTGCGCAACGGAAATCCGGGCATGGTTCTGAGCAGTGATGTGGAATACGGCGATGAATGCTGGGCCTCGCTGGATGGCAAGGCCGTTGCCGTGGGCATCTACAAGGCGGGCCAGCTGCATCCCAGCCGGGTCTTCAACACCCCCCGGGATTGACCCGTCATTTCGTGAATTCGATCAGTTCGACTTCGACGGTCGCCCCCGCATCGATCATGCGGCCTGCGATGTCGTTGGCGGTGCCCTGAGCAAGCCCGGAAATGATCAGCTCCCCCGGCTGTTCCGACAAATCCTTGGCCTCTTTCAGACCCAGACCGGTGATCGCGCGAATTTCCTTGATCACGCTGATCTTGTTGGCGCCTGTCGCCACCAACCGCACGGCGTAGCCGGGCCGGATGCTTCGGTCGATAAAGGCCTGCTGCTGCATATCGGTGATCGGCAGGTAACTTGGCCGGGTGTCTCCCTTTTCGATCCGCTCCACCTCAAGATCGGCGTATTCGATCAGCTTGTCGGACTTGAGGTTTTCCAGCAACCCGATGTCGACCATGAACCGCAGACGCTGTGCGCGGGTCTGATCGTCCTCTTCGGACAGGGCGGCCGAGATCAGTTCATAGGAAAATTTCTGCTGTTCCAGGCTGGCCTGCGCGGCGTTGACCAACCGCCGTTCCTGAACGCTGAGGTTGCCGGTCAGATAGGCCGCCCCCATCGACGCAATCGCACCGATGAACGCTGACAGAACCGAGATCAGCGCGACATTGCTGCGGCCCCGCTGTTCCGCGCCATGGGTGGAATGACTGATCGTGGCCTTGAGCGATTCGATCTCCAACTCTTTTTCGCGCAACAAAACGGCGTTCTTTTCGCGCTGTTCCTCAAGTTCGATCCTGCGCAGTTCCAAAGGGTCCTGATCGGGCATGTGCCGGGCCTCCTGATAATGACGTGCCGGCGACAATCCGTGGTCGGTTCGGTTGGCACTTGACTGAAATCGGCTCTATGAATGGCGCGATGATAACACGAACGCATACCAAGGGCGATGCGCCCTCGACCGCCATCTATTCCGATTGCGAACGCTATCGCTATAGCCTGACGCGCGTCTGGGACCCGGCCGGGAAAAAGGCGCTGTTTGTCATGCTGAACCCGTCGACCGCGACCGAGGTGCAGAACGATCCGACGGTGGAACGCTGCGAACGCCGCGCCCGCGCCCTGGGGTTCGGTGCGTTTCAGGTGACCAACATCTTTGCCTGGCGCGACACCGACCCGCGCGCTATGCGGGCCGCACGCGATCCCGTCGGCACGGACAACGACGCCGCCATTCTGCAAGGCGCCGATTGGGCCGATCAGATCATCGCCGCATGGGGCACCCACGGCACGCATCTGAACCGCGGCCCGGCGGTCGAAAAGCTACTGCGGGGCACCGGCAGACCGTTGTTCCACTTGGGGCTGTCCAAGGCAGGCCACCCCAAACACCCGCTTTACATCGCTTATACCCAAAGCCCCGAGGCCTGGCCCGTTTAACACTTCGTTTACCTGCGCCTCCGATACGCTTTGACCCCGGCCGCGCGCTTGTGGCGATATGGCCGCAGGTGGGGTGCCTGTTTCGTGGTGTGGATTGATGATGATCTTGGCAGGATTGCTGGGGCTGGCGGCGATTGGTGGCATTGCCCTGACCATGGATTTTGGCCCGACAAAAAAGAACGCCGTCCCATCCGAGGCCGAAGGACAACCGGACGACCCCGCCGACGCTGTGGTCAACCCGACCCTGTCGGAGACCAACGGCGATCATGCGTTGTACTGTGCACCGGCAGCCGATCAGTCGGAGTCGCTGGGGACGGACGAGGCCCCTTCAGACAAAGATCCGGTCCGACTGATGGAATTCGACCCGTTCGTTGATCGCCTGGTCTTGCTGTGCAATCTTGAAAACGACAGCTACCCCGATCTCGCCGTGCATCGGGAACCGGGGATCAGCCGTGTCTCGCTGAACGGTCGGGATCTGGCCCGCATCCGGACGGAAAAGCCGATTTCGGTCGATGAAATCGTTCTGGTCGATCATTGCGACCCGGCGGCACAGGGGCTGGGCGCCCTGCAGATGCAATAACCTTTTGCTATTTGCCGCCAGAATGCCTATACGCCCGCATCCGCAATGGAATCGCCCCCCGGCAGGACGGTTGCGGTCATCTCCACGGGCCTGTGCTGGACGACATCCCGGCCTGCGCCATTCACCTTAACCTTTTAAAGGAGACCCCGATGTCGATTACTGCTGAAGAAAAAGCACGCGTCATGAAGGAATTTGGCACCAAGGAAGGCGACACCGGTTCGCCCGAAGTTCAGGTTGCCATCCTGTCCTCGCGCATCGCGACACTGACCGAACACTTCAAGACCCACAAGAAAGACAACCACGGTCGTCGTGGCCTTTTGAAAATGGTCGCCCAGCGCCGCAAGCTGCTGGACTACACCAAAGCGAAAGATGAGGCCCGGTATCAGGACCTGATCAAACGCCTGGGTCTGCGTCGCTGATATCGCGCCCCAGACAGAGACTGCCAAACGCGCCCCATCCGGGCGCGTTTTTCATTTGCGGGGGCAAAGATGCAATTCCCCCTCGCTCCAAATCGGCTAACCCCCTAGGAATGCGACCATGACAGATGACGTGCAGATGGACATTTTCCTGGTCGCCACACCGGGGTTGGAAAAACCACTGGCCGACGAGGCGCGCGCCGCAGGGTTTGCCGGCGTTGAACAGGTGCCCGGCGGGGTCAACCTGCGCGGCGGCTGGTCCGAGGTTTGGCGCGCCAATCTGGTGTTGCGTGGGGCCACCCGCGTTCTGGCCCGCATCGCAGAATTTCGCGCCATGCACCCCGCCCAACTGGACAAGCGCGCGCGCAAGGTCGACTGGGCCAGCGTGCTGCGCCCTGACGTGTCAGTCAAGGTCGATGCCACCAGCCGCAAATCGCGCATCTACCACGCTGGCGCCGCCGCCAGCCGGGTGGAACGCGCCATTGCCGAGGAACTGGGGGCAAAAATCTCCAAGGACGGCGAAATCGTCGTGAAGGTCCGGATCGAGGACGACCTGTGCACCATCAGCATCGATACAACCGGCGAATCCCTGCACAAACGCGGCCACAAAGAGGCCGTGAGCAAGGCCCCGATGCGCGAAACCATGGCGGCCATGTTCCTGCGCGAGGCCGGATATGAGGGGCGAGAACCCGTCTATGACCCGATGTGCGGGTCCGGCACATTCGTGATCGAAGCCGCAGAAATCGCCACCGGGCTGATGCCCGGGCGGTCGCGCAGCTTTGCGTTCGAGAAACTCGCCAACTTTGACCCCGGGGAATGGTTCCAAATGCGCGGCGCGCAGACACCGGCCGCCACCGATCTGCGGTTTCACGGATCGGACCGCGACGCCGGGGCGATCCGGATGAGCCTTGCCAATGCCGAGCGCGCGGGCGTCAGCGCGCTGACCTCCTTTGACTGCATACCAGTGCGCGATGCCACCCCGCCAGATGGTGCACCCGGACTGGTCATCGTGAACCCGCCCTATGGGGCGCGGATCAGCAACAAGGGTCCGCTCTATGCGCTGTATGCGGAATTCGGCGAAACGATGCGCAGCCGGTTTTCAGGATGGCGGGTGGCCATGGTCACCACCCAACCCGGGCTGGTCAAGGCAGCAGGTCTGCCGTTTCAACCCCCTGGCCCTATCGTGGCCCACGGCGGGCTGAAGGTGCGGTTGTGGCAGACGTCCCCGCTCCCCTGAGACCAGGTGCCATCGCCCGAAGAACAGGACCGCCCCCATCGCGATCAGACCTTTTTTCACCAGCCTGTCAAAATTTTCAGGGCGCGTGCCTATGTCATGCGACAGTTGCGTCCATCATGGATCATGATCTGAAAGTCATTTGCGACGGGGCATAAACGCCGCCCGCAATATCCATGCTTTCAAATCATGGCAAAGTCATGTATGGGCGCTTCATCTGAAACGGTGTGCCCGGACCCCGGCACTCGAGAAGAAGATAGAGGGGTCGGCGGCAATGGGGCCGCCATGCAATCGGGAGACCCGGAGGGCCGGGAGTGCTCCCAATTAGGATACGCTAGATGTTTAACGTTACGACGAAATCAATGCAGTGGGGCGAAGAAACGCTTACACTGGAAACGGGCAAGGTTGCCCGCCAGGCAGATGGCAGTGTCATCGCCACTCTGGGTGAAACTTCGGTCATGGCCAACGTGACCTTTGCTCGCGCTCAGAAACCCGGTCAGGACTTTTTCCCGCTGACCGTTCACTATAACGAAAAATACTATGCCGCCGGTAAAATCCCGGGCGGCTTCTTCAAGCGCGAAGCGCGCCCGACCGAAAAAGAAACGCTGACCAGCCGCCTGATCGACCGTCCGATCCGCCCGCTGTTCGTGCCCGGTTTCAAGAACGAAGTTCTGGTGATGTGCACCGTGCTGTCCCACGATCTGGTCAATGACCCGGACATGGTTGCGATGATCGCCGCCAGCGCCGCGCTGACCATTTCGGGCGCACCGTTCATGGGCCCGATTGCCGGTTGCCGCGTTGGTTTCGAGGATGGCGAATACATCCTGAACCCGACTGTGGACGACATGCAGGACCTGCGCCTGAACCCGGAACAGCGTCTGGATCTGGTTGTCGCCGGCACCAAAGAAGCCGTGATGATGGTCGAATCCGAAGCCTATGAACTGTCCGAGGCCGAAATGCTGGGCGCGGTTAAATTTGCTCATGAGCAGATTCAGCCGGTTGTCGACCTGATCATCGATCTGGCCGAAGACGCCGCGAAAGAGCCGTTTGACTTCCAGCCGGTTGATTATTCGGACCTTTACGACACGGTCAAGAAAGCGGGCGAAAAAGAAATGCGCGCCGCGTTCGCAATCGCCGACAAGCAAGAGCGCACCGCCGCTGTTGCCGCGGCCCGCGAAACCGTCAAGGCCGCGCTGAGCGAAGAGCAGCTTGAAGATGCGAACCTCGGGTCGGCCATGAAGACGCTGGAAGCCAGCATTCTGCGCGGCGACGTGGTGAAAACAGGCAAGCGGATCGACGGTCGCAAGACCGACGAAATCCGTCCGATCGTTTCGGAAACCGGCCTGCTGCCGCGGACCCACGGATCGGCCCTGTTCACCCGTGGGGAAACGCAGGGTCTGGTTGTGACCACGCTGGGGACCGGCGACGATGAACAATTTATCGACGCGCTGCACGGCAACTTCAAATCCAACTTCCTGCTGCACTACAACTTCCCTCCCTATTCGGTTGGCGAAGTTGGCCGCGTTGGCCCTCCGGGCCGTCGTGAAATCGGCCATGGCAAGCTGGCCTGGCGCGCCCTTCAGGCCGTTCTGCCCGCCGCGACCGATTTCCCCTACACCATCCGCGTGGTGAGCGAGATCACAGAATCCAACGGCTCGTCCTCGATGGCGTCGGTTTGTGGTGGATCGCTGTCGATGATGGACGCAGGTGTGCCGCTGAAAGCACCGGTTGCCGGTGTGGCCATGGGCCTGATCCTGGAAGACGACGGGTCGTATGCGATCCTGTCCGACATTCTGGGTGACGAAGACCACCTCGGCGACATGGACTTCAAGGTGGCCGGTACCGAAAACGGTATCACGTCGCTGCAGATGGACATCAAGGTTGCCGGCATCACGCCCGAGATCATGGAAAAGGCGCTGGAGCAGGCCAAAGTCGGCCGTATCCACATCCTGGGCGAGATGAACAAGGCGCTTTCGGGCGCTGCCGAATTCTCGATCCACGCACCGCGCATCGAAACCATGCAGGTGCCCACCGACAAGATCCGTGAAGTGATCGGGTCGGGCGGTAAAGTGATCCGTGAAATCGTCGAAGTGTCGGGCGCCAAGGTCGACATCAACGACGACGGCATCATCAAGATTGCATCGCCCAATGGCGAAGCGATCAAGAAAGCCTATGACATGATCCACGCCATCGTGGCCGAGCCGGAAGAAGGCGCGATTTACACCGGCAAGGTCGTCAAGATCGTCGACTTCGGTGCCTTCGTGAACTTCTTTGGCAAGCGCGACGGACTGGTCCATGTGTCCCAGATCGAAAACCGCCGCCTGAACCATCCTTCGGACGTTCTGAAGGAAGGCCAGGAAGTGAAGGTCAAGTTGCTGGGCTTTGACGATCGCGGCAAGGTGCGCCTGTCGATGAAAGTCGTTGATCAGGAAACCGGCGAAGAGATCGTCGAGGAAAAAGCAGAGTAATCTGCGCGACACCAGGAAATTGAGAAAGGCCCCGAAGTTTCGGGGCCTTTTTTGTGGCGCATCCGTTTTCCGCAATCCGCATTTTGAACAGCGCCGCTTGACGTGTTAAGCGCCACTTACAGGATCAATCAAACCGAACGGAGCCCGTTTCGCCAGTGAACGTCGAAACTTTTGTCATCCATCTGGAACGCGCCAGAAAACGCTTTGAGCAGGCTCAGCAATTGATCCGGGACACCGGGCCGAACAGCAGCATTCTTGCTGCGGTCGATGGATCCGCGCTGTCGCCAGAGGAAATCAACCGGTTCTATCGCCCCGGATTGCTTAAACCGGCCTATCCGTTTCCTCTCAGACCGGGGGAAATCGGTTGCTTTCTCAGCCACAGAAACGCCTGGCAAAACCTTGTCGATGGGCATGCGGATGCCGCCCTTATTCTGGAGGATGATGTCGCTTTGGGGCCCGAGTTTGACGATGCTCTGAACTTGGCTCAGACGCATGTTGGAACCTACGGGTACATCCAGCTTCAGACGCGCAAGGTTGACGGGGAAACGATTGACGCGAAAGGGCTGTGCAGGTTGCTGCAACCGCAGGTGACCCCGTTGCGCACGTCGGGCCAGCTGGTCAACCGTGCATCCGCTCAGCGGCTTCTTGATCTCACCGAAACATTCGATCGCCCGGTCGACACCTTTTTGCAGATGCATTGGCACACCGGCATTCACCTTGCCACGATTGCACCCTCAGGTCTGACCGACAGGACCGCCGAAACCGGCGGGAGCACGATAAGTGAACGCAAATCACTGTCCGAGCGTCTGGCCCGCGAATGGAAGCGCAGCCGGTATCGGGCAGCCGTCAATAAGCTGTCCAGCCAGGGATAAGCAAAGCCGCTGAACCGCACCTGCGGTCAGGGTTATGCGGTGTCTTTCAGACGCCACTCTTCCCAGACAAACGGATAAGCCCACACGCAATCGTGTGTCTTGGCCAGCTTTTCGCGAATTTCTTCGCGCCGCGCGACAAGGGATTTGTCGAACAGGTGAAACTGCACCTGAAGCCTGCGAACCTTCCCGATCAATCCGCTGTCGATCATGGCCGGCAGCAGATCATACTCACCGCCTTCGATGTTCATCTTCACCAGATCGACCATCCCGATCTCATGTTCTTCAAAGAACTCGGTTACGGGGCGGATCGGTGCCGAATAAGCGCCATCAGAATTGCCGAACCCCGAGGACGCATCGCCCGCGTCGTCCAATGCCAGCGTCCCCGCCGCGCGTCCCAGCGCGAATTCGTGAACATGCACGCCGTCGACAGGGTCAAATTTCTTGTGCAGTTCTTTTGCAAATACAGGGTGCGGTTCAAAGATATGGCAAATCGCGGCAGGCTGCGCCTTGCGCACCAAAGCGGTCCATTCCCCTTCGAACCCACCGAAATCCAGCACGACGGCGCCCGGCCTAAGACCGTCGTAGTCATAAAGCTTCTGAAGGCCGTTTTCAGACCGCCAGCGCTTGAACCCCTCATTGAACGGGGCCTTCCAGGGATTGCGTCGCAAATCCAACCAGCGCTTTAGCGAAGCCATCGATTATCTCCTCGTGCTGTCACCTGTTAAGCGATCGGACATTGCGCGACAAGTGGCGAGCGGACGGTGCCGCCCTTTCGGGCCGCGGCATCGCACCCACAAAAGAAAAACGGCCCAAGGGTGATCCCCCTTGGGCCGCCTTTATAATCGTTCAGACAGTCCTGCCCGACGGACTTAGCCCGGGTTCTTGGCAAACCGCAGATAGGGCAGCTTCTTGTCCAGTTTACCGAACTTGTCCTCGGCTGCGGCGTCGTCCAACGCCAGACCGACGATCACGTCCTGACCGGCGGTCCAGTTCGCTGGGGTCGCCAGAGGCTGCCCATAGGTGCGCTGCAGACCGTCCAAGGCGCGCAGCACCTCGGCAAAGTTGCGGCCAACCGACATCGGATAGGTCATGGTCAGCTGCAGTTTCTTGTCCGGGCTGATGATGAATACCGAACGCACCGTGGCGCTGTCGGCGGGGGTGCGGCCATCGGGCATATAGGCCTCGGCGGGGAGCATGTCGAACGCCTTGGACACGGCCAGACCTTCATCCGCGATGATCGGGAAACCGGCCTCGGTACCGGCAAAGGATTCAATGTCGTTTTTCCATTTCTTGTGGTCTTCGACACCGTCGACCGACACGCCGATCACCTTGGTGTTGCGCTTGGCCCATTCATCGGCCAGCTGCGCCACGGCACCGAATTCCGTGGTGCAAACCGGCGTGAAATCCTTGGGGTGTGAAAACAGGATGGCCCAGCTGTCACCGATCCAGTCATGAAACTGAATGGTTCCCTGATCGGTTTCGGCGGTGAAATTCGGAACAATGTCGTTGATGCGCAAACCCATAATGGATGCCCTCTTTGTTTTCTGGTTTCGACTCATGTCACGCACAAAGTAATCGCTCGCATGTAACGTTTCATCCCCTCTCTTGCCCCAAAGGCGCCGCAGTGACAGAGTGACGCGAATCCCTGACCGCGCGGTCGGGACATGTATTTGATTTGGGAGGTCAGACATGATCGAAAAGCGCGAATTTTACATCAATGGAAAATGGGTTGCCCCGGCACAGGCCAATGATCATCAGGTCATTGATCCGTCGACGGAAGAGCCCTGTGCCGTGATTTCGCTGGGCAGCGAAGCTGACACGAACGCCGCCGTCGCGGCCGCCAAGGCCGCCTTGCCCGGTTGGATGGCGACCCCCAAGGACGAGCGCATCGCGCTGGTGGAAAAGCTGATCGACATCTACATGACCCGGGGCGAGGACCTTGCCCAGGCCATGACCAGCGAAATGGGCGCGCCGATCGACATGGCCCGCACACAGCAGGTGGGCGCCGGTGTTTATCACCTGAAAAACTTTGTCCGCGCGGCCAAGGCGTTCGATTTCGAACAGCCGTTGAACGACCGCTCGCCCAACGACCGGATTATCCGCGAGGCGGTTGGCGTCGCAGCACTCATCACCCCGTGGAACTGGCCGATGAACCAGGTCACGCTCAAGGTGGGGGCCGCAGCCGTGGCAGGATGCACCATGGTTCTGAAACCATCCGAGGAAAGCCCGCTCAACGCGATCGTCTTTGCCGAAATGATGGACGAGGCCGGTTTCCCGGCTGGTGTGTTCAACCTTGTCAACGGCGACGGTGCGGGCGTGGGCAGCCAGTTGTCCGCGCACCCCGATGTCGACATGGTCAGTTTCACCGGCTCGACCCGTGCGGGCACGGCGATTTCCAAAGCCGCGGCAGACACCCTGAAAAAGGTGCACCTGGAACTGGGCGGCAAGGGCGCGAACGTGATCTTTGCCGATGCCGATGAAAAGGCCGTCAAACGTGGCGTTCTGCACATGATGAACAACACCGGGCAGTCGTGCAACGCGCCCAGCCGGATGCTTGTCCAGCGTGACATCTACGATCAGGCCGTCGAAACCGCCGGCCAGGTCGCCGAAATGGTCACCGTTGGCAACGCACACGAAGAAGGACGCCATATCGGACCCGTCGTGAACGAGACACAGTTCAACAAGATCCAGGACCTGATCCAGAAGGGCATCGACGAAGGCGCCCGCCTGGTCGCCGGGGGCATGGGCCGCCCGGACGGCGTGAACCGAGGCTTTTTCGTCAAGCCGACCGTGTTTGCTGACGCCAACAACCAGATGACCATCGCGCGCGAGGAAATCTTTGGCCCGGTTCTGACGGTGATCCCCTTCGATACCGAGGAAGAGGCAATCGAGATCGCCAATGACACGCCCTATGGGCTAACCAACTATGTCCAGACACAGGACGGAACCCGCGCCAACCGCATGGCCCGCGCGTTGCGCTCGGGCATGGTGGAAATGAACGGTCAGAGCCGCAGCGCCGGCTCGCCCTTTGGCGGGATGAAACAGTCGGGCAATGGTCGCGAAGGCGGGATTTTCGGGATCGAGGATTTCCTTGAGATCAAGGCCGTTGGCGGCTGGGCTGCGGACGCGGAATAAACCGGCGTACATGACATGACGACACGGGCCGCCCCACAGGGCGGCCCGTTCGCATTTCAAAGCCCCGCAAATTCGACGATGATTTGCGGCTCTCCGTTGGATGTTTTGCGCGGTGATCGCCCGTCCGGGCCGATAGTCGCGCTGACCCGCTGACGGAACGACGAAAAGCTGTCGAAGGTCACCACGTCCACAGGGTCGTCGAAATGCAGCGTGATCCGGCTGTGATCGCCGTGTTCGCCGTGGCTCAGCCCGTGAACATACCCGGTGAACGGTTGCCCCAGGTAATGCCCCGTCACCCGGTCACCCACAGCCAGAGGCCGGTTGTTGCCCGGTCGCGACGCCAGCGCGCGAAGGGTGTTCCAGTCGCGCGCGCCTTGCTGCTGTGCGACCAGTTCAAGCGCCTGACTGTGGCTGATATCGGTACCGGTTCCGGCCAGTTGGGTGCGCAGGCGTCTGGCCTGAGCCTTGAACGCCTCGACACGGGGTGAGGAAGGTAAATTTGTCATCTTTTGCCTCGATTCATCATGGCATGACGCAGTGTTGGAGGATGCCCGCATTACCACCTGAGCGCATGCCGTATGATTGGCCTAAGACGCGCGTTGCGGGTTTCACCAAAGCCAAAGCTTGCGAGCGGCAGGAACCCGAACCTGCGCGCCACTTAAATGCAAGGCGGCCATTGGTCAACTGTCGCGGCCATGGCCCGTCTGGTCATGATGCCGAATTGCCCTTAGACAATGATGCGAAGTCGCCGAGGAAACACCCCCGATGATCACCACCCGCCTGCATGGCCGCCTGGGCAACCAGATGTTCCAATACGCCGCTGCGCGCGGGTTGGCGGCGCGTGTCGGCACGCAGGTTGCCCTTGACGCACGTGGGGCACTGGCGCGCGGCGAGGGCGTTCTGACCCGCGTCTTCGACCTTCCCCTGGCCGAGCCTGCCCGCCTGCCCCCGGAGCGGCGCGAGCACCCAATTCGTTATGCGATGTGGCGCTATGGCGGGCTGGCCCCCAAATTCCGCCGCGAGCAGGGTTTGGGATATAATCGGCAGATTGAACACTGGGGCGATGGCACCTATCTGCACGGCTATTGGCAGTCCGAGCGCTATTTCGACCATATCGCCGATGACATCCGCAGCGATTTCACCTTTCCGGCGTTTTCGAACGTCCAGAACGCCGACATGGCCGCGCGTATCGGCGACAGCCTTGCGATTTCGCTGCACGTGAGGCGCGGTGATTACCTGACGCTGGGTGCGCATGTCCTGTGCGATCATGCCTATTACGAGGCCGCACTGGCGCGGATGTTGGACGGGCTTGAGGGAACGCCGACCGTCTTCGTGTTCTCGGACGATCCCGACTGGGCCAAGGCCAACCTGCCGCTGCCCTGCGAAAAGGTCGTCGTTGATTTCAACGGTCCCGAAACCGACTTTGAGGACATGCGGCTGATGTCGCTGTGCCAGCACAATATCATCGGAAATTCTTCGTTTTCATGGTGGGCCGCATGGCTGAACGCCAGCCCCGGAAAACGCGTCGCCGGCCCGGCCAAATGGTTCGGCGACCCAAAGCTGAGCAACCCGGATATCCTGCCGTCGCGCTGGATCACGGTTGAGGTCTGACGTCAAAAACCTCATAACTGCTCCGGCAATCTGTTGTCGCAGGCACCACTGGCTGCGGATGATGAATACCAAGCTACGTGAATGTCCGAAGTGCGGACATAACCGCCGTTCGAATCAAATAGCCGACCGAGTGCTGTCTGCGGTTTGGGATGTGCTGCGCCAAGTGACGTCCAAACATCTGCCCATTTCACTGAAAGCGCATTTTTGCAGCCTGTTGGCCATTTCCTCGCAGTTCATCATTTGCCAACACTGCCCCTTTCGTTCAGTTTGGCTGGTATGGGAGCACTTCACGCAGAACATAATACCGTTCTTGTCATCATGGCCTGTGCCGTCGCAGTTGTTGCTGCGTTTACGGGACTGTCTTTGACGCGCGATTTGTCGCAAAAACCACTTTATCAGCGAAAAATCTCAATCGCCCTTGCTGCCATCGCTTTGGGCGGCGGCATTTGGTCGATGCACTTTGTTGCAATGCTGGGATTGCAGCTGCCCATTTTGTTCTACTACGACGCGGCCATCACACTGGTGTCGGCCCTGACGGCCATCCTGATCGTCGGCGCGGCACTTGTACTTCTGCATTTCGTTGAGCGTACCCCGACGGTCATCTGCGCGGCCGGAGGTTTGGTCGGTCTCGGTGTTCTGGGGATGCACTATATTGGCATGGCGGGGCTGCAGCTTTGCCGTCCGATTTATACCCCTATTGGCATCATTGGGTCTTCGATCGTTGCGATCGGCCTTTGCGTTCTTGCGTTTTGGATCGCCTATGGGAAAAGACAGAACAAAAACATCTTTCTTGGCACCCTTTGTTTCGCGGCGGCCGTTTGCCTGGTCCATTTTTTGGCGATGGCCAAAACAGACTTTGTGGCCGTGCCAAGCCTGACCGAATTTGGCCCAACGATGAGCAATGAGGTTCTGGCGCTTGGTGTTATCCTTTCAAGTTTTGTCCTGTTCGGCACTTTCTTGTGGGTGAGCGTCACATACCTGGTTCCACCGTCCGACCCTTCCGACTCTGGCGCGCCGCGGTCTGAAACAGGGGCTTTGGCAAGATCCGCCTTTGACATGCAGATCCCGTGTGAGCGGGATGGAAAGAAGGTGTATGTCGCCGCGGATGATGTCGTGTTTGTTCGCGCAGATGGACATTACACGCAAGTTTACACCGAACGGGACCGGCTGTTTTGCGTCTGGCCAATAACGCAGGCGACAAAGCGACTTGTCCATGCGGGTTTCCTGCAAACGCATCGCAGTTACCTCGTCAATCCAAACAAGGTGTCTCGCTTCGAACGCGCCAAGGACAAGGGGCGCTGTGTCTTTGCATCGGATGACCTGCCACCGGCACCGGTGAGTCGATCCAAGCTCAAGCTCATCCAGGACGCGCTAAGCGCAAAGCGCATCGCAGTTGGTGCAGGATAGGGCGCATTTCGTGCAAATTCTCTGTATTTCATTGCTTTTCTGATGCTGCGGCATGCGGCCGCATGCAATCCTATCTCCTGATCAATCAACCGCTTTTTGGGAGGAGAGCCGATGATTCCAGCGGCATTTGAATACTATCGTCCGCAAGATATGGCTGGGGTTCTCGCCATTCTTGCAGAACACGGCGATGATGCTCGCGTCATGGCAGGTGGCCACAGCCTGATACCAATGATGAAGTTGCGCATGGCCGAGGTGCCGCATCTGATCGATCTGCAGGACGTCGGCGGCATGTCGGATATTGAGGTCGGAACAGACAGCATCCGCATAGGCGCAATGGTCACGCAAGCCGAGATCATCGACAATGCTGCGCTGGCCGCTGCAGCCCCCATCATGCGCGAAGCCGCATTGCAGATTGCAGACCCGCAAGTCCGCTATATGGGCACTGTCGGTGGCAATGTTGCGAATGGCGATCCGGGCAACGACATGCCGGGTCTGATGCAATGCCTTGATGCGACATTCACATTGGTTGGAGCCAACGGCGAGCGAGATGTTCCGGCACGCGAGTTTTACGAAGCAGCCTATATGACCGCGCGGGAGGACGAAGAAGTCCTGACATCCGTTACAATCCCGCTGCCCAAAGGCGGGTATGCTTACGAAAAACAGAAGCGCAAGATCGGGGACTATGCGACTGCCGCCGCTGCAGTGCAGATCACCAGGAACGGCGATGTTTGTGGCTCTGTCGCGATCGCGATGACGAACCTCAGCGATACGCCGATCTATTCCGAAGCTGCCGGTGCGGCGCTTTTGGGCACTGCGCTGGACGATAGTGCACTGAAAGCTGCCGTTGCGGCGATGCTGAACGACATCGACCCGACCGAAGACAACCGCGGTCCTATCGCATTCAAGAAACACGTGGCTGGCGTCATCCTGCGCCGCGCCATTGAGCGTGCCTGGTCGCGCGCGTAAGGGAGGGATCACATGTCTGACAAAATGCACATCAAGCTGAACGTGAATGGCAAGGACGAGGAATTTCTCGCCGAGCCGCGCGAATTGCTGATCTATACGCTGCGCGAGCGGCTGAACATCACCGGGCCTCACATTGGGTGCGAGACGTCGCATTGCGGTGCCTGCACCGTAACGATCGACGGGAAATCGGTGAAAGCCTGTACCATGTTCGTCGCACAGGCCAGCGGCAAATCGATCACCACGATCGAAGGCATCGGCGGTCCTGACGCTCTTCATCCGCTGCAGGAAGCTTTCAAAGAGCATCACGGGCTTCAGTGCGGTTATTGCACCCCCGGTATGATCACCCGCGCCACAAAACTTCTGGAAGAAAACCCGAACCCGACCGAAGAGGAAATTCGGTTCGGTATGGCAGGCAACATCTGCCGCTGCACCGGGTACCAGAACATTGTCAAATCCATTCAGGCCGCCGCCACCGAGATGGCCGCCGCCAAGGAGGCTGCAGAATGAAAGACGAAGTAGAAAGCCGCGACGACCGCGTCGCCAACCTCAAGGGCATGGGCTGCTCTCGCAAGCGGGTCGAGGATGCGCGCTTTACCCAAGGCAAAGGCAACTATGTCGATGACATCAAGCTGGATGGCATGCTGTTCGGTGACTTCGTGCGTTCGCCCTATGCGCACGCACGGGTCGTCAGCATAAACACCGAAGAGGCGCTGAAGGTACCCGGCGTTCTGGCCGTCCTGACCGCTGCTGATCTGGAGCCGCTGGGCCTGCATTGGATGCCGACACTGGCCGGTGACAAACAGATGGTTCTGGCCGACGGCAAGGTCCTGTTTCAAGGCCAGGAAGTGGCGTTTGTCGTGGCCGAAGACCGCTATGCCGCCGCTGATGGCATTGAGCTGGTCGAGGTCGAATACGAGGAACTGCCGGTCATCGTCAATCCGTTTGAATCCCTGAAATCAGACGTCGTTCTGCGCGAAGATCTGGTGGCGGAAGATGGCTCCATCCCCGCAGGTGCCCACGGGCCCCGCAAACACCACAACCACATCTTCACATGGGAAGCCGGCGACAAGGAGCCGACGCAAGAGGTCATCGACAACGCCGAAGTCGTCGCGACCGAAAGCATGTATTACCACCGCACGCACCCTTGCCCGCTTGAGACCTGCGGCTGTGTCGCATCAATGGACAAGGTCAATGGCAAACTGACGCTTTGGGGCACGTTCCAGGCCCCCCACGCGATCCGCACAGTGGTCTCGCTGATCTCGGGCATCGAAGAACACAACATCCGCGTCATCTCGCCTGATATTGGCGGGGGCTTTGGCAACAAGGTGGGGGCCTATCCCGGCTATGTCTGCTCGGTCGTTGCCTCCATCGTCACGGGCAAGCCTGTGAAATGGATCGAAGACCGTATGGACAACCTGATGACCACCGCCTTCGCGCGGGATTATCACATGACCGGAAAAATCTCGGCCACCAAAGAAGGCAAGATCACCGGCCTGCAGTGTCACGTGACCGCGGACCATGGCGGGTTCGACGCCTGTGCCGACCCCACCAAGTTCCCTGCGGGTTTCATGAACATCTGCACCGGGTCCTATGACATCCCAACCGCCTATCTCGAGGTCGACGGTGTCTACACCAACAAGGCCCCCGGCGGCGTCAGCTATCGCTGCTCCTTCCGGGTGACCGAGGCGGTGTATTTCATCGAGCGCATGATCGAGGTTCTCGCAATCGAGTTGAACATGGACGCGGCAGAGCTGCGCCGGATCAACTTCATCAAGAAAGAACAGTTCCCATATACCGCGGCCCTTGGCTGGGAATATGACAGCGGCGACTACCACACCGCCTGGGACAAGGCGCTCAAAACAGTCGATTATGACGGGCTGCGCGCTGAACAGGCGCAACGGGTCGAGGACTTCAAAGCGGGCAAGACCCGCAAATTGATGGGCATTGGCCTGAGCTTCTTTACCGAAATCGTTGGCGCTGGCCCGGTCAAGAACTGCGACATCCTCGGGCTGGGCATGTTCGACAGCTGCGAAATCCGGATCCACCCGACAGGATCCGCAATTGCGCGTCTGGGCACCATTTCCCAGGGTCAGGGCCACGCAACGACCTTTGCGCAGATCCTCGCGTCCGAGATCGGTCTGCCGGCCGACAGCATCACGATCGAGGAAGGCGACACCGATACCGCACCCTACGGTCTGGGCACCTATGGCTCTCGCTCCACTCCGGTTGCGGGTGCGGCCACGGCCATGGCCGGACGCAAGATCCGCGCCAAGGCACAAATGATCGCGGCCTATCTTCTCGAAGTGCACGACAACGACGTGGAATTCGACGTGGACAGGTTCGTGGTCAAGGGCGCACCGGAGAAGTTCAAGACGATGAAGGAAATCGCCTTTGCGGCCTATAACCAGGCCATCCCAGGGCTTGAACCGGGTCTGGAAGCGGTCAGCTACTATGATCCGCCCAACATGACCTATCCGTTCGGGGCCTATGTCTGCGTGATGGACATCGACGTCGATACCGGTGTTCCGGAAATCCGCCGCTTTTATGCGCTGGACGATTGCGGCACCCGGATCAATCCGATGATCATCGAAGGTCAGGTGCATGGCGGATTGACCGAGGCGCTTGCCGTCGCATTGGGGCAAGAGATCGCCTATGACGACATGGGCAACGTAAAGACGGGGACGCTGATGGATTTCTTCCTGCCCACGGCGTGGGAAGTACCCAATTACGAAACCGACTTTACAGTCACCCCAAGCCCGCACCACCCGATCGGTGCCAAGGGCGTCGGCGAAAGCCCCCACGTGGGTGGCGTGCCGTGCTTCTCGAACGCGGTTCAGGATGCATTCCGTCCCTTCGGCAACCGGCACACCAACATGCCGCATGACCATTGGCGGATCTGGCGAACTGCAAACGAGCTGGGCTTGCACGACTAGGTAAATCAATGTGGGCATCCGGTTTTCGGGTGCCCATTGCGCGGGATTAAAGAATGACTTGGACCGATCTTCAGACCGCTCTGGCAGCGGACGGGTATGTTGCATCTGACGATTTGGCAGTTGCGATGCATCTTGCATTGACGCTTGAACGCCCCTTGCTTTTGGAAGGGGCCGCAGGTGTGGGCAAAACCCAACTCGCCAGTAGCCTGGCGGCGCTGCGCGGGACCAAGCTCATTCGCCTGCAATGCTATGAAGGTCTGGACGCGGCGCAGGCCATCTATGAATGGAACTATCAGCGCCAGCTCCTCACAATCCGCGCCGCCGCCGAAGACGGCGAAACAGGGCAATCTGTCGAGGCACGCATATTCTCGCGCGAGTTTCTACTTGAACGGCCCTTGCTGGCCGCCATCACGCAGGACACACCGCCGGTCCTGCTGATCGACGAAATAGACCGTGCAGACGAGGAATTCGAAGCCTATCTATTGGAAATCCTGTCAGAATTCCAAATCACGATACCAGAGTTGGGGACTATCACGGCAAAAACCAAACCCATCGTGATATTGACCTCGAACGGAACGCGCGACTTGTCAGACGCCCTGCGCCGCCGCTGTCTTTATGCATATGTCGATTACCCCGACCGCAAGACCGAACTGGCGATCCTGAATGCCCGCTGCCCGGGGATCGAGGCGCGGCTTGGCGAACAGATCGTTGGCTTTGTGCAGAAACTTCGTGAAGAAGAGTTGGAAAAGGTCCCGGGCATCGCCGAAACGCTGGATTTTGCGGCCGCCCTGATGGGGCTTGGCATTGCCGACCTGACGTCGGATCCCGCGGCACTTCAACATACACTCAGCACCTTGCTGAAAACCCAAGGTGACCGCGCCCAGATCACCCCCGAAGTGGCCAGTCGCATAGCGGGACGCGCCGCATGAGCCGCGTCACCCGCTTTGCTGCCCGTGATCCCGGACCCGCGGCCCGGGTCACAGGGTTCATGGCGCATCTTCGCGAAAACGGCATGCGCCTCGGCGTATCCGAAACCGATCTTGCGCTGGCCGCCCTGTGCGAAGTGGACGCAAGCCTGCCGGATCACACCCGACAGGCCCTGAAGGCCGTCTGCACCGGTTGCAGGGAAGAGGTCGAGCGGTTTGATGCCCTCTTTGACAGCTATTGGCTGGACGCAGGCCGCGTGAAGCAAAAGATCGTGCAATCCTCGCCAACCAAGGGTGACGATAGCGTGCATTCGTCCCGCGACGCGCAAGGCGAAGACGCAAGCGGCGCCGGGTCGGCCCAAGCGCCTGATGGTGGAACCGGCGAAGCGGAAAGCGAGGGCGAGGGCCGCCTGATCGCAACCGAGGTCCGCAATCTGATGCGCAAAGACCTGCGTGATCTGGTCCGTCCCGAAGACATCGCAGAAGCCGAAGCAATCGCACGCCGTCTGGGAGCTGCGCTGCGCGACCGTCGGTCGCGTCGCAGGATTGCGGCTCGCAAAGGCGACCGGTTGCATTTTCGCAAGACCATCCGGGCCAGCCTTGCGACCGGCGGTGAACCTGTGCGGCTCATGCGAAAACATCGCCCCGACCGACCCCGCAGGATCGTCGCCCTGTGCGATGTTTCAGGATCCATGACAGTCTATGCGCAGGTCTTTCTCGCGTTCCTTGCCGGCCTCATGCGCTGTGATCCCACGGCAGACGCCTATCTGTTCCACACCCGCCTGGTCCGCATCACCGAGGCCTTGCGCGACAAGGATACGATGCGCGCGATAGGGCGGATGTCGCTGATGGCAGACGGCTTTGGCGGCGGCTCTGAAATCGGGCCGTCGATCGCGCGCTTTGCCAGGACCTATGCCAAACGCTTTGTCGACGGGCGCAGCGTGGTCATGATCCTGTCGGATGGGTACGACACCGCCCGCCCCGAAATATTGGACGCAGCTTTGAGAGATCTCAAAAAACGCGGCTGCAAGATCATCTGGCTCAATCCTTTGAAAGGCTGGCGGGATTATGAACCGGTCGCCGACGGTATGGCGGCGGCGTTGCCGCATCTTGATCTTTTTACGACGGCCAACACGCTGGACGATCTAGCCGCAATTGAACGGGACCTGTTTGCGCTATGACCCCTGCAGAAATCCTCTCATCCGATTTGGCCGACGCCGCAGACACCTTGCGTACACAGGGTGAGCCATTTGCCTTTGCGACGATCGTGCGGACAGCCGGGGCGACAGCGGCCAAGCCCGGCGCAAAAGCATTGCTCAGCAGCGACGGCACAATCATTCAAGGTTGGCTTGGCGGCGGTTGCACGCGCGGGGCGGTCAGGCGCGCCGCGGTAGAAGCATTCAAAACAGGAACGCCTCAGCTCATATCTGTGGCCCCGGAAGAACTGCTGGCCGAAAAAGGTGTGGCCCACGGAGATGAAGTGGATGGAACGCGCTTTGCCCGGAACGGATGCCCGTCGCGGGGGAGCGTCGACATCTTCATCGAACCTTTCTTGCCCATGCCGGTTCTGACGGTCGTTGGAAACTCTCCTGTCGCCAATGCGTTGTCTGCGCTTGCGCCCAGCTTCCACTGGGACATCAAAAGCGTGATTGTCGACACTATCCCTCACCAACGTCATGCGGTCATTGTTGCAACGCAAGGCCAAGGGGATTTGGACGCGTTGCAGGCCGCATTGAAAGCCAAGCCCGATTTCGTGGCCTTTGTCGGCAGTCAGAAGAAGTTCGCAGTTTTGGCTGACAAGCTTGGCAATCAAGGCGTTGCCAAGGATTCTATCGCAACCGTTAAGGCTCCGGCTGGATTGGACATTGGCGCTGTCACACCAGAGGAAATCGCGCTTTCGATTTTGGCCGAATTGGTGCAGCAACGCCGCCGGTACTTTCAGGGCAACATCGATGACTGATGCCGATGCGATCCTTTTGGCAGAAGGCTTGCCCAGCCCCGGCGCCGGATTGCTCAGCGGTCCATGGCGCCGTTTGCAGGCCGCGTTCATGACCAAACTACGCAACACCATACGCCACTTGCGCAAGAAAATGGCGCTTACGCCGGAACAAGCGGACCAAATCAGATTCCCCTGCTGCTAAGAAGGAAATACCATGGAACTCTCCGACGAAATCATCATCAACGCGCCCAAAGATCGGGTTTATGCGGCGCTCAATGACCCTGAAATTCTGAAACAGTGCATCCCTGGCTGCGAAGAGTTGATCAAACACTCCGATACGGAGCTTGAGGCCAAGGTTGTCCTGAAGATCGGTCCGGTCAAGGCGCGCTTCAGCGGCAACGTCCAGTTGGACACGACAGGCGCGCCAGATGCATTTTCGCTCACCGGTCAGGGCAATGGCGGTGCCGCGGGACATGCAAAAGGGGGCGCGGACGTCACACTCACCGCAGACGGAGATCAGACAATCCTGCGCTATGAGGCCAAGGCAGATATCGGTGGCAAGCTTGCGCAATTGGGGAGCCGTCTGATTCAAAGCACGGCCAAAAAGCTGGCGGCAAAATTTTTCAAGTCCTTCAGGGATGTCTTGAATGAAGAAGCCGTTGCCTGACAAAGGCCTGCAATACATCTGAACGGCTGAACGCCAGCCCCTATAAATGCGTCGTCGGCCCGGCCAAATGGTTCGGCGACCCAAGGTCGAGCACCCCGGATATCCTGCCGCCGCGCTGGACCACGGTTGAGGTCGGTCGGTCAAAACCTGATGATTGCTCCGGCAATCTCATTTTTCAGGAACCGCTAGCGGCGGATGATGAAAACCAACGTACGTGAACGTCCGCTACGCGGGCTTTGCTGCCGTTCGCAAGCCGAGCTGTGAGCCGCGCAACGACGGGTCGCGGTGCGGCGACCCAGCGGTTGAGCGGTGCGCTTTATCGTCGTGATTTGCATATACGGTCTTGAGCTTTAGGCCAAGGTGGCGAAACCGCCGTGCCGGGGGGCGGCCCGGCGATGCGCGGCGGCCTTCGGCCTTGACCCGCGCTGTTGATCAAAGCGGCCGCTGTTACCAGACATTCGACACTTTGCGGGCAAGCGCCAGAGCATTACGCTCCGACAACAGATCTCAGAAATCGGCCTTCGCGCGGAACTTCATCGACACACCGCTGTCAGGGTGTTTGATCCGCAGTTCCTCGGAATGCAGCATCATCCGGTCATGGTCCCGCGCGGCCCCGGTGGCATAGAGCGGATCGCCCAGAATGGGATGGCCCAGCGCCAGCATATGCACCCGCAACTGGTGGCTCCGCCCGGTTTTGGGAAACAGGCGCACACGGGTTTCATCCGCGCCATAGCGCAGAACGCGCCAGTCTGTCACTGCCAGTTTGCCGGTCTCATGACAGACCATCTGGCGCGGACGGTTTTCCCAGTCGACGATCAGCGGCAGATCCACGGTTCCGGTTTTCGGCTCAAGCCGGCCGGCCACCCGCGCGACATAGGTCTTGCGCGCCAGACGCTGTTCGAACTGCTGGCTCAGAAACCGTTGCGCATGGGGCGTCAGGGCAAACACCATCACCCCAGAGGTATCGCGGTCCAACCGATGCACCAAAAGCGCCCCGGGGAACGCCGCCTGAAGCCGGGTGATCAGGCAATCGGACAAATGTTCGCCCCGGCCCGGGACCGACAGCAATCCTGCAGGTTTGTTTACGGCAACGATCTGGGCATCCTCATGCAGGATGTCCAGCGGCCCATCGGGCGGCGTATATTGCGAACTGACGGTCATCGCGCCTGACTAGCGGCTTGGGCATCGGCGGGCAAGTTCCCGTCACGTCGCCCTTGCCCGGTGGCGCCATGTGGGCAAGGCTGGCGCCAGATTTCAAAAGAGGATCCGACCATGCACCCCACGATCACCAGAATGCAGGAGGTCGTCGCCAAGGGCGATGAAACGCAGATTGCCGGACTGCTGGCCGAGGATGTGAAATTCCTGCCCCCGACCTATTTTGCCACTTGGACCGGGCGCGATGCCGTGTCGGCGGTTCTGGGCCATGTCGGGCAGGTGTTCAGTGATTTCAAATATCGCCGCGTGATGGGGGACGGCAACGACTGGGCATTGGAATTCCAGTGCAAGATCGGCGATCTGGACGCGGTGGGCGTAGACCTTATCACCCTAGGCGAGGACGGGTTGATCGAGACATTCGAAGTGGTCATGCGCCCGCACAAATCCGTCGGTGCCCTGCGCGAGGCGATGAACAAGCGCGTGATGACGGATGCGCGGTTCCTGAAATTCAAAGACGCGCTCAGCTGACAACCAACCAGGATTGAACTGCCGGTTGCAAACCAATACCCCGATCTTCGGATCCGGGTCATGTTCTGGTTTCAAGGGGTTACAGCCGCGTTTCACCAGCCGCCCGTAGCCCCGGAAACGGGGTATGGAATACCGGACTTACCAAACCATCCCCCCGCCGATAGCCTTTTCACATATTGGTACTGTGTCGGCGCTTTTTCTTGCCAAATCCTTTCAACCAGCCGACCTGTTTGGTTCTGTTTTTTATACTGCATTTGAAAATATCAACGATCGTTGACAACGCGGTGCGCCTGTTTGCGGCGCACCGCAGTCACGATCCTCATTCAGGTATCAATATCATTGAACTGCTTATCACCGTGGGGCCGCCAGAATGCTGGCCCCAAGTGACGGTCCGGATCGCCCCGCCCGCGAACAATTTATGTCATAGTCATTGACTTAAATTTCGTATTCATCATGCTCGCGCGTCAGGGAGCCATTGGATTCGGGGGAGGATACCATGCAGTGGGAACAGGTTTTTGCCACGCGCGCATCGCGGATGAAGGCGTCGGAGATTCGTGAACTGCTGAAACTTCTGGATCAGCCAGATGTGATTTCCTTTGCCGGCGGCATTCCCGATCCCAAGCTGTTCCCTGCGCGTGACTTCGAACAGGCCTTTTCCGAAATCCTGACCGGAGATCAACAACACGCCGCCCTGCAATATTCGGTCAGCGAAGGCCATCTGCCCCTGCGCAAATGGATCGTCGGGGAAATGGCCCGGCTGGGTGTGCCCTGTGACGTGGACAACATCCTGATCACCTCTGGATCGCAACAGGCGCTCGACTACCTTGGCAAACTGTTCCTGTCGCCCGGCGACACCGCGCTGGTGGGCTGGCCGACCTATCTGGGGGCCCTGGGCGCGTTCAACGCCTATGAGCCAGAATATGACCAGCTGACCCCGAATGCCAATCGACCGGCCAGCGATTATGCCGACAAGGCCGCGCAAAACGGTGGACGGGTCAAATTTGCCTACATGTCGGTCGATTTTGCCAACCCGACCGGTGAAACGCTGGACCTGCGCGCCCGCGAAAGCATGCTGAACCTGGCCGAGGATCTCGACATCGCGGTGATCGAGGATGCCGCATACCAGTCGCTGCGCTATGACGGCGCGGCGATCCCGCCCATCCTTGCGCTTGAAATCGCCCGCAAGGGCAGCATCGAAAAGGCACGCACACTTTATTGTGGCAGTTTCTCAAAAACACTGGCGCCGGGTTTGCGGGTTGGCTGGGTCTGTGGTGCCAAACAGGTGATTTCACAACTTGTCCTGTTGAAACAGGCAGCGGACCTGCATTCATCCACCATCAACCAGATGGCCGTCGCCCATGTCGCCACCGCTGTTTTCGACGACCATGTCGCCAAGCTGCGCCGCACCTACAGCGCCCGGCGCGACCATATGCTGGCCGCGCTGGAGACCCACATGCCCGACGGCGTGTCCTGGACCCGTCCCGAGGGTGGCATGTTCATCTGGCTGACGCTGCCCGTCCATCTGGACGGGGCCGAGGTTCTCAAACGATCCCTGGAAACCCAGCGCGTCGCCTTTGTTCCGGGGCGCGCGTTCTATGCGGACGGGTCAGGCGGCAACACGCTCCGGCTCAGCTTTTCGCTGGCCGACGAGGCCACGATTGACGAAGGTATCCGAAGACTGGGCGCAGTTTTACGCACAATTCGAAAAAGTGAACTCGCCAATTCGGGGGCCGGCGTTTAAGGTGCGCCGCGAATGCTGAACACCCCTATTTGTAACAAAGGTATCTTGGATGACCCGTTTTACGAAACTTGCTGGCACCACCGCCCTGACCACACTGATGGCCGCCCCGGCGGCCCATGCAGACGTGACCGCGGATGACGTCTGGGCGAATTACAAGGATTATGTGAACGCTTTTGGCGGCACCTATTCGGCCACCGCCGCACGCAATGGTGACCGCCTTGAAATCGCGCCCCAAGACTGGACCTTCGATCTGCCAATGGATCTCGGTACCGTGGCCCTGTCCCTGCCCGCATTTTCGTTGAATGAAAAAGGCGATGGAACCGTTGCCCTGGTCTATCCCGAGGAGTTCACCCTCGGGCTCAACGTGGATCTCACGGAAGAGGACGATTTCTACGGCGAGCTGATCATGACCATGTCAGGCTTTGAAATGACGGCCTCGGGCGCGCCCAATGACGTAACTTATGTCTATTCGTCGGATGAGATGACCTTGGCCCTGGGCAAGGTCGAATTCGAGGAAATGGAAAATTCCGAAATCGAACTGACCGGCCTGTTTTCGGATCTGAACGGCACCAGCCGTGTCACGGTAGGCAACCAGATCACCGCCACGACCCAGACGCAGATGGGGGCGCATTCCTTCAAGATGCGTGCCGTTGACGACGAGGGCGTAGAATTCCTGTACGACGGCAGCGGCGACACGTTGACCAGCGACGCCGACCTGACCCTGCCCCGCGGCGGGTTGGACATTCTGAACCTCGCGGCCGCGCTCAACAGCGGTCTCAGCCTGAAAGGCACATCGGCGGTCACCGGGTACACAAACACACAGATCACGAATATCGACGGTGAGCTTTTCTCCGAACAGACCAACACCGCCGCCACCTACACCACTGCCATCGCGCTGGACCGCGACGGGGTGAAGGTTGACGGAGCCGCCTCGGATATGACCGGTCGGCTGTTGATGCAGGAAATATTCCCGGCACCGATCGACTTTGCCGCGACCTCGGGCAAGTTCGACATGACACTGCCAGTTTCGGCCGCGGATGAATTGCAGGATGCCGGCGTGGTCATGTCTATGCAGGGCATGACCATCAACGAAGACATCTGGGCCATGTTCGACCCCGCTCAGGCCCTGCCCCGCGACCCGATGGCGATTTCGATGGATATCGACGCCAAGGTCAAAAGCTTTGTTGACTGGCTGAACTTTGCCAAGCTTCAGGAACTGGAAGGGTCTGGCGAAATGCCCGGAGAAATCCATGCGCTGACCCTGAATGATCTGACCATCGACATGGTGGGTGCAAAACTGAACGGCACGGGCGCCCTGACGTTCGACAACTCAGGCAGCATTCCCAAACCCGTTGGCGCGATTGATCTGTCCCTGATCGGTGCAAATGCTCTGATGGACAAGCTGGTGACCATGGGCATGATGTCCGAAGACGACGTCATGGGCACACGGATGATGATGGGCGCCTTCGCGGCACCCGACCCGGCCAACGGCGAGGACGCGTTGAAATCACGTATCGAATTTAACGAACAGGGTCACATCCTGGCCAACGGTCAGCGCATCCAGTAACCCGCGCGATCAGACCCGGGTGCGCGCCGCGTCCGGGTCATACATCGGCTTGAGCGAGGCGCGCGCTGAAACGCGCGTGCCCGCCACATCGATTTCATACGATGACTCCAGCACCTGCGCCACGCTTTCCCCAGCGCAGGGGACATAGCCCATCCCCACGGCCCCACCCAGATGGTGGCCATAGGCGCCCGAACTCAGGTGCCCGACAATCCGGCCATCCCGCAGGATCGGTTCGTTGTGATACAGCAGCGGGTCGGGATCGGTCAGCAGGAATTGCACAAGCCGCTTTTCCAACCCGGCCTCTTTCTTGCGCAGCACCGCGTCGCGCCCGATGAAATCGGGTTTGGCGGTTTTGACGGCAAAGCCCAACCCGGCCTCAAGAACATGATCCTCGCAGGTGATGTCGTGGCCAAAATGGCGAAAGCCTTTTTCGATCCGCCCGCAATCCATCATGTGCATCCCGCACAGTTTCAGCCCCATGTCCTGTCCCGCCTGCCACAGCGTCTCAAACGCATGGGCGGCCATGTCGGAGCCGACGTAAATCTCCCATCCCAACTCGCCCACGTAAGATACCCGATGCACCCGGGCGAGACCGAGGCCCAGTTCAATCTCTTGCGCGGTACCAAACGGATTGGCGGTGTTGGAAAAATCGTTGGGTGAGACCGCCTGCATCAATATGCGCGCGTTTGGCCCCATCACGGCCAAAACGCCCTCGGCCGCCGTGACATCCGTGATAACGGCGTTGAAATCGCCCAGATGGCGGCGCAGCCATGTTTCATCCGTCAGCCGCGTGGCTGCCGGGGTAACAACCAGATACGCGGTCTCCGACAGACGCGTTACCGTCACATCCGCTTCGATCCCGCCGCGCGGGTTCAGGAACTGGGTGTAGACGATCTTGCCCGCCGGCACCGCCATATCCGCGCCGCAGACATGGTTCAGGAACCCTTCGGCATCGCGCCCTTCGACGCGCAGCTTGCCGAAGGACGACATGTCATACATCCCTGCATTGCCCCGCACGGCGGCCAGTTCCTCAGCCACGTTGCCAAAGAAATTCTGCCGCTTCCAGGAATAGGCATATTCGGACGCTTGACCATCCCGCGCGAACCAATTGGCCCGTTCCCATCCGGCCAGTTCCCCGAACACCGCGCCCCGCTGCGCCAGTTGTGCGTGAAACGGCGTTTGCCGCACGCCCCGCGCGCTGGCCTTTTGGCGGAACGGGAAATGGTCGGCATAAAGCAGGCCCAGCGTTTCGCTGGCGCGTTCCGCAAGGTATCGTTTGTTGCCTTGAAACGGTTGCATCCGGGAAATGTCCACATCGCCCAGATCAAACGGCTTTTCCCCGTCCTCCATCCATTGGGCCAGCGCCATGCCTGCCCCGCCCGCCGATTGAATCCCGATGGAATTGAACCCGGCAGCGACCCAGACATTATCCATCTCGGGCGCCAGCCCGAGGTGATAGGCATCGTCCGGCGTAAAGCTTTCCGGCCCGTTGAAAAACGTGTGAATGCCCGCCTCGCCCAGCATTGGCATCCGATTCACCGCCATTTCAAGGATGGGTTCGAAATGGTCGAAATCCTCGGGCAGTTGGTCGAACTCGAAATCCTCGGGCGGCGGGCCCCAGGGCTTGGCCACGGGTTCGAAGGCGCCCAGCATCAACTTGCCCGCGTCCTCCTTGTAATAGGCGCATTCATCCGGCACCCGCAGCACAGGCAACTGGCTGAGACCCTTGATGGGCTCGGACACGATATAAAAATGTTCACAGGCCTGAAGCGGCACGTTGACCCCGGCCATGCGCCCCACCTCGTGCCCCCACAACCCGGCACAGTTCACCACGGCGTCACAGGCGATATGCCCGGGCCCGTCCTTGCCGACGTAATCCACCCCGGTGATGCGCCGCCCGGAGCGGGCCAACCTGGTCACCTTGGTCTGTTCGGCAATCACCGCGCCGCGTTGGCGGGCACCCTTGGCCAGCGCCAGCGCAATATTGCCCGGATCACCCTGCCCGTCCTTGTCCAGATAGACACCGGCCACCACGCCATCGAGGTTCAGATGCGGGTACTTCGCGCCAACCTCCTCTGCGGTGATCTCATCTATATCCACGCCAAAGGCCCGCGCCATGGCGGCCGAACGGAACAGTTCTTCGCGCCGCTCTTCGGTCAGCGCCACGGTGATCGACCCGACCCGCTTGAACCCGGTCGCAACGCCGGTTTCATCCTCCAGCCCACCATAAAGTTCCTGCGAATACTTGGCCAACCGCGTCATGTTGGCGGTGGCCCGCAACTGCGCGATCAACCCGGCGGCGTGCCAGGTCGTACCGCTGGTCAACTGCTTGCGTTCCAGCAGGACGACATCGCGCCAGCCCAGCTTGGTCAGGTGATAGGCCACGGAACAGCCGATGACGCCGCCCCCGATGATGACGACGCGGGCGGATGTGGGAAGGGTGCTCATTTCATCACGATCCTGTTCAAACGATCATACGATGGTGTGCCCGGCCGCGCACAGCCTGCGGGCAATCTCGGCGATATGCTCGGGCCCGACCTCGCAACAGCCCCCGACAATCGTGGCTCCCTGGTCAACCCAGCCCATGACGTGATCGGCATAGGCTTCGGGCCCCATGTCAGAACGTTCTTCAAGCAAATCGACCGTCGGAGCATCCTTGAGAAACAGCTCGGTAATCCGCTTGAACCCGTTGGCATAGGCCCCGAAGGGACGGCCAAATCCCTTGATGATGTCCAACGCCGCCGGGACCGCCTCGGGGCGGGCGCAATTGATCAGAACCGCCTCGGGATTGTACCTGTCGATCAGCGGGGCCATATCGCCCAGCGCCTCGCCCGAGCGCAGCCGCGTGCCGTCATCATCACGCACCGAAAGGGCAATCCAGACAGGTTTTCCACACTCCCTGGTCCCCCGCAGCGCACCTTCGGCTTCAAGTATGGACGACACCGTTTCGATCAGGAAAAGATCGACACGCGGTGTCATAAGCTGCACCAACTCTCCGAATTTCAGCTCCGCCTCGTCCGGGTCGGGGTTCAGATCGGGCCGGTACGAGGCCAGCAACGGCCCCAGCGACCCCGCGATGCGCCCGCGCTTGTAATTTTCGCGCGCCTGTCTCGCCTGTGCCATGGCGGTGTCGATCAGGGCGGGTATCTGGTCTTCCATCCCGACACGTTCCAGCCGGCTGCGGTGCAGCGCATAGGTGTTGGTCGTGGCGATGGTCGCCCCGACGGCGAAATAATCGCTGTGCACCTGCCCGACCAGATCGGGCTGGTCGATCATCACCTGCGTCGACCACAGCGGGGTCGCGGGCTTGCTGCTGCGCTTGACCAGTTCCTGACCAATCGACCCGTCCAAAAGGGTGATGTTGCTCATGCCTTCAATCTTTCATTCTTTGGGTCCCACATCGGACCATCCGGTTGCACCACTGCGCGGCGACGCTCGCCGTAAATCTCGACTTCGATCTCGGTTCCCGGCTGCGCCAGATCGGCCCGCAACATGCCCAGCGCAAGCGAGGCATTCACGCGATACCCCCATGCGCCTGACGTGGTTTCCCCGACGATCTGCCCGTCATGCCACAGGGTCGACATATACGGCGCATCCGCCTTGTCCGCATCGACGACCAGCGTGACAAACCGCTTGGACACGCCGCGCTGTTGTTCCGCCAGCATCGCCGCCTTGCCGGGAAAATCCTGAGGCTTGTCCAATTTCACGAACCGGTCCAATCCGCCCTCAAGCAGGGTGTAGTCAGTAGACAAATCGCCCTTCCAGGCGCGGTATCCTTTTTCGATCCGCAGGGAATCCAGCGCATACATGCCAAACGGTTTGGCCCCAGCGGCCAGAACCCTGTCATAGAGCGATGGAATATCCCCGTTTGCGGCGTGGATTTCCCAGCCCAGTTCGCCGGCAAAAGACACCCGCGCCAGCGCACAGTCGATGTCGCCGATACTTGCCCTCTGGATTGAAAGCCACGGCAGGGTCAGGTCCGCCTGTGTGCCGATCTGTTCAAACAGGTCGCGGGTCTTCGGACCGGTCACGATCAGCGTGGAAAAATCGCGCGTGTGATCGGTCAGGGTCAGATGATCGGGCAGATCGCGGGCCAGAACATCGCGATCGTGCCACTGCGCGGTGGCGGCTGTTATCAACGTGAAATGATCGGGCCCGTGGCGCATCACGCTCATCTCGGTCAGGATGCGGCCCCGGTCATCCGCAAAATAGGCCAGGTTCATCCGGTCCACCTTGGGCAGGACACCTGCAATGCGCGACAACAGCCAGTCCGCCGCGCCGGGGCCGGACAGGTTGAACCGGGAAAAACCGGGCAGATCCAGCACGCCGCAGCCATCGCGCACGACCTTGCATTCCTCTTTGATCCGCACGGCCCAGGGGCCGTCGCGGTTCCAGGTCTGGGTCGCCTCTTCGGACAGGTCATCGCCGGGCTGCGCGAACCAGTTTGCCCGCTCCCACCCGTTATAGGCGCCCATCACGCCGCCGAGATCCCTGACGCGATCATGCACCGGCGAAAGTTTCCTGTCGCGCCCCGCAGGCCATTCATGATGCGGGAAATGCATGGCGTATTCGTGGCCATACACCTCCTCCCCCTTGGCGATGCAATAGTCACGGTCGGTGTAATCGGTATAGCGGCGCGGATCGCAGGACCACATGTCCCATTCGGTCTGCCCCTCGGTCACCCATTCGGCCAGAACCTTGCCCGCGCCCCCCGCCTGCGCGATGCCGAATGTAAAGACACAGGCCTCGAACGCGTTGCGCACACCCGGCATCGGCCCCAGCAACGGCAGACCATCGGGCGCATAGGGGATCGGGCCGTTGATGACCTTGTTCACCCCCGCAGTGCCCAACAGCGGCACGCGAGCCATTGCGTCCTCAAGATACCACTCCAGCCGTTCCAGATCGTCGGGATAGAGCTGAAAGCTGAAATCCTCGGGCATCGGGTCGTCTGGCTGCACCCAGTGGGCACGGCAGTTACGCTCATAGGGGCCAAGGTTCAGCCCCGCCTTTTCCTGCCGCAGGTAGTACGAACTGTCCACATCCCGCAAAAGCGGCAGCTTGTGCCCCTGTTCGCGTGTCCATGCCTCAAGCTCGGGGATTTCGTCGGTCAGCATGTATTGATGGCTCATCACCATCATCGGCACGGTGCGCCCGCCATAGGGTTTGAACCATTCGCCGACGCGCTGTGCGTAATATCCGGCGGCGTTGACCACGTATTCGCAGCGGATATCGCCCTTGTCCGTATGCACGATCCAATCGTCGCCCTCGCGGCTGATACCGGTGGCGGGGCAGAACCGTTCGATCCGCGCGCCCATGTCGCGCGCGCCCTTGGCCAGCGCCTGGGTCAGCTGCGCAGGGTCGATATCGCCGTCGTTGGGGTCATAAAGCGCACCCTTGAGGTCATGGGTTTCGATGAACGGATAGCGCCCCGAAATCTCATCAACGCCCAGAATGTCGATATCCATCCCCTGATACCGCCCCATCCCCCTGGCGCGCTGAAACTCCTGCATACGTTCGTCCGAATGGGCCAGCCGGATCGACCCGGTGACGTGGTAGTTCATCGGATAATCCACCAGCGCGCCCAGATCGCGGTAAAGTTCGGTCGAGTAGCGCTGGAGGTTCATGATCGACCACGAGGTTGAAAACGTCGGAACATTGCCCGCCGCGTGCCATGTAGACCCGGCGGTCAGTTCGTTCTTTTCCAGCAGAACGCAATCGGTCCACCCCGCCTTGGCCAGGTGATACAGGCCCGAGGCCCCCACCGCGCCGCCGCCAATGATGACCACACGGGCCTGTGTCGGAAATTCGGCCATATTGTCCCCCGTTTATTGTGCTTTTTGCGGTAAACCGTCATTCAGATCGTAATACTCACCCTTGTCCGCCACAAAGATGTGGCGGGCCAGCGTGACACCGGTGGGCGTGTCGAAGGCGCCCATGGAAACCGAGATGTTGTCCTCGTCATTATGCTTCCAGAACAGGAACGCGCCGCAGGTGCCGCAGAACCCGCGCTGTGCCGTGTCGCTGGACCGGTACCAGCGCAGGCTGTCCTCGGCGGTCAGCGTCAGGGCGGATTGCGGTACATGGGTCGAGGCCCAGACATGGCCCGATTGCTTGCGGCACTGGGTGCAATGACACACCGATGGCGGCGCCAGATCACCCGCCAGTTCAAACGCGACACCGCCGCAGTTGCAGGATCCTTTGTGCAATCCCCTACCTCCCCGGTTGCGGTGTGCTGCTGGCCCCGAGCAACACACCGTAGACAATGAAACAAACCGCCATGACCCGGCGCACCCAAACGTTGAACACCGCGCCCAGCGCCGCCCGCCCGATCCCCGCACCCAGCGCCGTGAACCCTGTGTAGCTGAGCGTTGTGATCACCAGCGCGGTCGGCATGATCACCGCCATCTGCTCCCAGATCGGCACCCCCGGCTGCACGAATTGTGAAAACGCGGCCAGATAACCGGCGACGCTTTTGGGATTGATCGTCGCGATGGCCAGCGCGTGCAGATACACATGGCGCGCCGGGCGTTCGTCCACCCGCACCGGCCTGCGCGCCATGACCCAGCCACGCACGCCCAGGAAGATCAGAAACCCCGCCCCGACCAGTTTCGCCACGAAAAACGCCGTGGGCGAGGCCGCGATCAGCGCCGTAATCCCCAGTGCCGACAGGAACAGAAAACTGGTCGCCTGGGTCAGGATGGCCAGCACCCCGACCATCGACCGGGCCAGCCCCAAGTTCATGCCATTGGTGATGCAGTTCACCGCATTGGGCCCCGGCGTGGTCACGAACACCACCCAGAAGAGCGCGAATATGCTCCAGGCCTCGAAACTCATGGCTCTGCCTTCGGCCGTACGGACTGCACGATCGCAGTCGCCAGATCCGGGTCTTTTTCCTCAAAGATGGCCCACCACATTGCCCGGGCATTTCTGGGAACCTCGTCTATGTGCACCCGTACGATTGCATGAAACAGCGACCCGGGAACCTCAAAGCCAGACTTGAGCTCGACTTTATCGCGCGACTTGCGACCCATTTTATAGGCATATCGGAATTCTTCCTCAGCCGTCTCTGCATCGCCTGAACGCAAGCTTGCCACCGCATATCCAATGTAGAGCTCAGCATCACTCGACCTTCGCGGCTCTCCAATCTTTCGGAACAAAGCCAGGCCGATTTTGCTCAGGTGACACGCCCGGTCAGTACGCTCTGGAGTGCTCAGTCCTGTGCGGCAGCCTCCGGATGACAGCGCAGTTACCATGCCGGTTACCCAAAACACGAGGAACCCCGATACCAAAATGGATACGAATACCTTTTTGTTCATCAGTAGACCGGCGGTGCGATGACCCAGATCGCCACCGCCGGGCGATCATGGGGGTTGCGCCAGCGGAACGGCTCGCCACGGATGCGGAAACTGTCGCCGGGGTTCAGGTGATGCGTGATTTCCGCGATCTCGATGTCCAGATGGCCGGAAATCAGATATCCAACCTCCTGCGTGGGGCGAATGACCGGATCTGCGATTTCGGCGTGGGGCTGAAAAGTTGAATGCACCATTTCGAAATCATCCGTCAGATCCGGAGAAAGCAGTTCCTCGACCAATCCCGCCGCGCCCGATCCGATGGGTCGGCGCGCGCCCCGGCGCACGATAAGCCCCGCCTCCTCTGCGGGGGCCGAGGCCTGACCGAACAGCATCGAAACCGGCACGTCCAGCTCTGCCGCGATGTGGCGCAGATCGGTGATGGACGGTTCGGACAGGTTCCGCTCGACCTGGGACAACCACCCGACAGACCGATCCAGACGTGCGCCAAGGTCGCTCAGCGTCAAACCGCGCGTCTTGCGCAGGGCGCGCAAATCCGCGCCAAGCGTTCCGCTATGCGACTGGCCGTGATACATGCCCCAACAACCCGTGAAAATGCCTGCTCTAATTTCACGCTGCACCGAGTCGGTGAAAATTCAAAGCGTTTTTTCACGCACCTGAAAACACGCGGGCAAGAATACCGCCCAGTTCCGCTGCGTCCCTTTCGTCGAAAGCATCCGGCTGATCGCTGTCGATGTCAAAGACCGCGATGACTTGGCCAGCGCCGTCAAACACAGGCAGAACCAGTTCCGACCGGGTCGAAGAGGCACAGGCGATATGCCCCGGAAAGGCCTCAACATCCGGGACCAGTTGCACCTGCCCCGTGCGCGCCGCGGCACCGCACACCCCGCGCGAAAACGGGATGGTCAGACACCCGTGCCCACCCTGATACGGTCCGATTTTCAACAGTTCAGGCCCGGTAACGCGATAAAATCCGGTCCAGTCGAACCGGTCATCCGCATGGTGCACTTCGCACGCGATCGTTGCCATCAGGGCGACCTGATCGCTTTCGCCTTCGGTCAGCGCGGCAATGGTTTTGGCCAGGGTGGCATAGTCAGCTTTCATGCTGCCAACCTGCCACCGCAGCACGGCAAGCGCCCAAGCCCTGCGGCCGCACTGCCCTGCACCTCAGACCCGCTCGATCGCGATGGCCGTCCCTTCGCCGCCGCCGATGCAGATGGCCGCGACACCACGTTTGAGATCGCGTTTTTCCAGCGCGTTCAACAGTGTGACCATGATCCGCGCCCCCGACGCCCCGATGGGATGGCCCAATGCACAGGCCCCACCGTTGACGTTCACAATGTCCCGCGGCAGGCCCATTTCCTGCATGAAGGCCATGGGCACGACGGCAAAGGCCTCGTTCACCTCCCAAAGGTCAACGTCGTTCTTGTCCCACCCCAACCGGTCCAGCAACTTGCGTGCCGCAGGCACCGGCGCGGTCGGAAACAGAGATGGCGCATGGGCGTGGCTCGCGTGGCCCAGAATGCGGGCACGGATGGTCATGCCGCGCTCCTCGGCCACCTCGCGCGAGGCGAGAACCAGAGCCGCCGCACCATCCGAAATGGACGATGAATTGGCTGCCGTCACGGTCCCGTCCTTGCGAAAGGCCGGTTTTAGCATCGGGATTTTCTCGGGCCGCGCCTTGGCTGGCTGTTCGTCGGTCGTGATCACCTCTTCGCCGGTGCGGGCATGCACGGTAAACGGCGTGATTTCATCGGCAAAAGCACCGCTGCGTTCGGCATCAAGCGCGTTGGAGAGTGAGGCCAGCGCATACTGGTCCTGCGCCTCGCGGGTGAACTGGAACGACTTGGCGCAGTCCTCGGCAAAGGTACCCATCAGGCGGCCCTTGTCATAGGCATCTTCAAGCCCGTCGAGGAACATGTGGTCCACTACCTGCTGATGCCCGATCCGCGCCCCGCCGCGCATCTTGGGCAGCAGGTAAGGCGCATTCGACATGCTTTCCATGCCGCCCGTCACCATCACGTCGTTCTGGCCCAGCGCGATCTGGTCGAACCCGATCATCGCCGCCTTCATCCCGGAACCGCACATCTTGTTCAGGGTCGTTGCCGGCACCTCTTCGCCAAGGCCCGCGGCGAACCCGGCCTGACGCGCAGGGGCCTGCCCCTGACCAGCGGGCAGAACACAGCCCATAAGAACCTCATCCACGGTTTTAACCCCGGCGCCCGCCATCGCGGCACGTATGGCCGTGCCCCCCAGGTCGGCGGCACTGACCCCGTCGAAAACCCCCTGGAACCCGCCCATGGGCGTGCGGGCGGCCCCGGCGATGACAACCTCTTTCATGTGCATTCCTCCACGATTCTGCGCCTGAATACCGATTGGTAATATTTCGCGCTTAGCCTGACCCAACACTTTCCCGATGGCAAGCAAGGACACCAGCATGAGTCTGACCAGCACCGTAACGGACACCGCCCATATCGTGACGGTCAACACGCCGCGCATCGACGCGGCCATAGCCATTCAATTCAAGGAAGACATGCGCCGCGAAACCGAAACCGGACCTGATCGGGTCATCCTTGACCTGTCCTCGGTCGAGTTCATCGATTCCAGCGGGCTGGGTGCGATCGTCGCGGCGATGAAACAGCTGGACGATCACCGCAAGCTGGACTTGGCGGGCCTGACCCCGACGGTCGACAAGGTGTTTCGCCTGACGCGGATGGACACGGTGTTCAATCTCTTCGGTACGCTGGACGATGCTATCGCCGCAGGCCACAGCTGAGCGGATGATCAGCGCATCGCCAATCCAGAAGGATGGTCGCAAATGACCCGAGCGGGCCGCATAGATTTCAACGCCACGGAACTGGACGCGCGGGCCGGGATCGCGCAGGTGATGGTGCGGCTGCAGGACCTTGGCCTCGCTCAGGACCGGTTGGGCAGCATCGAAATCGCGCTGGCCGAAGCGGTGAACAATATCGTCGAACATGCTTATGCGGATACCGCTCCGGGGATGGTGCATATCATCAGCCATCTGACTCCGAATTCCCTGCGGCTGAACCTGTTTGACCGGGGCGCGCCCTTGCCCGATGCCACCACGCCCGACCCAGCTCGGGCCGACGTGTCTGGCCCACGCGAAACCCTGCCCGAAGGCGGGTTCGGATGGTTCCTGATCCGACAACTGACAGACCGCCTGTCCTATGATCGCAGATGCGGGTGCAACCGGCTGTGTCTTGAGTTCAGATTCGATTCCGCACGGGTTTGACCGGCACCTAACATGAATCCGGCACACCAAAGGCCCGATCGCCCGCCCCCACCATTGGGAAGCGGGTTTCTCAGTTAACAGACGGTTCTGGCACGTGGAGGGAAATGCCCCTGTCAATCGAAATGTTTGATTATTAGCTATTTTTCACAAAGCCTTACATCACATCCGTTCTTCCCTATCTGTTTCAGACCCTGCCCCAAAAGCGCCCTAATCGTTTCAAACTGCTGCCTGAAACAACCGCCATACAGAACTCGTAGCTGCATATGGCTTCCCTCGACGCTGCGCTTTTTTGCCCCCACCCAGTGCGTGGCGTCGAGGACTTCTCCCAAAGCATCCAAACCGCATTGGCATTCGTCCTGCCGCCCCCTAGTGTTCGCACGCGACACCACTTGGGGAGACTACGAACATGCGCGATTTTCACTTGCCCGGCCGGTCGGCCGTTCTGGCCAGCAACGGCATGTGCGCCACGTCCCATCCGCTGGCTGCGCAAACCGCCATCGATATCCTCAAACGGGGCGGCAACGCCATGGATGCCGCGATCGCAGGGGCCGTTGTTCTGGGCATATGCGAACCCCAGATGACCGGGATCGGCGGCGACTGTTTTGTCCTCTATACCCAGCCCGGCAGTGACGAAATCAAGGCCCTGAACGGATCGGGCCGCGCCCCTGCCGCCGCCAGCGCGCAGGCGTTGCGCGATCAGGGCCATGCGAAAGTTCCTCTGCGCAGCGTCGACTCAGTGACCGTGCCCGGCGCAATGGATGCGTTTTGTCACCTGTCCGAAACCGCAGGCAAACTGGGCATCGAAACCTTGCTGGCCCCGGCGATCCATTATGCCGAACAAGGCGTCCCGGTCGCCCCGCGCGTGGCCTTTGACTGGAACAACGAGGTCGGCGCCTTGCAGGGACGGGCGCGCGACATTTTTCTGCTTGATGGCAAACCGCCCGCGATCGGCCAACTGTTTCGCGCCTCCGGCCAGGCCGACGTCCTGCGCCGCGTCGCGCGCGACGGGCGCGACGCGTTCTATACCGGTGAAATCGCCCAGGACATGGTCGACAGCCTGAACAAGCAGGGCGGCCTGCACAGCCTGGAAGATTTTTCGGCAACCGCCTGCACCCCCACGGTCCCGGTCAGCGGACCCTACAAAGGGGTCGATCTGGTCGAGCACCCGCCAAACGGTCAGGGTGCAACCGCCATTCTGCTGCTCAATATCCTGTCCCATTTCGACATCGCCGCGATGGACCCATGGGGCGCACAGCGCGCCCATATCGAAGCCGAAGCCGCCAAGCTGGCCTATGACGCGCGCAACCGGTTTCTGGCCGATGCCGACTATACCACCCGGCTCGACCATATGCTGGCGCCTGAAACAGCGGCGCAACTGGCCGCCCTGATTGATCCGGCCCGGGCCATGCCCGCCGCCGCGCCCATCACCGAAGCAGTGCACAAGGACACGATCTATATCACCGTTGTCGACAAGGACCGCATGGCCGTGTCGCTAATCTATTCCATCTTCCACGGGTTCGGATCGGGCATCGCATCGGACAAATTCGGCATCCTGTTCCAGAACCGCGGCGCCGGTTTTTCGCTGGAACAGGGGCACCCCAACGAACTGGCCGGGGGCAAACGGCCGATGCACACGATCATCCCCGGCATGCTGCGCGAAAATGGCCGCGTCACGACGCCCTTTGGCGTGATGGGGGGCGCCTACCAACCAACCGGGCACGCCCGTTTTGCCAGCAATCTGGTTGATTTCGGTCTGGACCTGCAAACGGCGCTGGATGCCCCACGCTGTTTCTCGGATGCCGGCGTGATGAAGGTTGAGCGGGGATATGCCGAAACCGTTTGCGCCGCGCTGACTGACATGGGTCATTCCGTTGAAATCCCCAAAGCGCCTCTTGGCGGCGCTCAGGCAATCCGGATTCACGAGGGCGGGGTTCTGGAGGGGGCAAGCGATCCGCGCAAGGATGGCTGCGCGCTGGGATACTGACCCGGGGCCGCGGCCCGGTTCAATTCAAGTGGAAATGTAGGGGATAGAACCCGTCATCGAACGGGCCGAACATGTCTGGAATATCGGGGTGGTCGACCGGCTCGCCCGAGTAATCAGCCACTAGATTTTGTTCCGAAACGTAAGCCACGTAATAGCTTTGGTCGTTTTCAGCCAGAAGATGGTAGAAGGGCTGTTTCTTTTTCGGGCGGCTGTCCTCGGGAATTGCTTCGTACCATTCGTCGGTATTGGCAAATTCGGGATCGACATCAAAAACCACCCCGCGAAACGGGTGTTTCTTGTGACGGACAACTTGCCCGAGGTTATATTTTGCGCGCGTCTTCAACATATCTCGCAGCCCCTAGCGAACATATTAACCGATTTATTCCTGAATTGTCCAATAGTTAGGCCTCAAATCACGGAAACAGTCTGTGAACCTTGGCTTGACAGTCAGCCTGAAAACCAAGGGTTGTAACGCCAAAACCCACCGGGCAAAAGGCGAAATTGCCGGGGGCCGTTTGTGACCGTTCCGAACCAACCGGGCACGTGCGGGCGCTCCATTGGCCATTTCCGGCTGAATGTGATTTGCGAACGCGCCACGATCCTGTAAACTTGTCAAAAAAACAAAGGCAAGAGGCAGATGAGCAGAACTCTTTGCGTTATGATTCTGACGTTGATGGTAGCGTCTTGCGGTGGTGGCTATCAGGCGCCTCCGCGTAACCTGGATAATGCGTGCAGCATTGCGTCGCAGCGGCCGCAATACGTCAAGGCGTTCAAGGCGACCCAGCGCAAGTGGGGCGTGCCGGCGGCAGTGCAGATGGCAACGATCTATCAGGAGAGCAAATTCCGCGGCGATGCGCGAACCCCATTCCGCTATGTACTGGGGGTGATCCCGATGGGCCGCCAAAGCAGCGCGTTCGGCTATAGTCAGGCGCTGGACGGCACCTGGGACGAATACCGCCGCGCCACGGGGCGCTATGGCGCCAAGCGGGACAATATCCGCGATGCGACCGATTTCATGGGCTGGTACATGAACCAGAGCCGGGACAGGAACGGTATTTCACTCAGCGACGCGCGGAACCAGTATCTGGCCTATCACGAAGGCCACACCGGGTTTTCGCGCGGCAGTTACCGCAGCAAAAGCTGGCTGGTTCGTGTCGCCGCCGAGGTCGAGGCGCGCGCCGTTCTCTACAACGCGCAGTTGGCGAGCTGCCGCGCCTTTTGAGCCTGTTTAACGGTCTCGCGGACGCTCGGATGCGGTCTGGGTATTGAACAGGTTGTCGCTCAGCGATCCGCCCTGTTTCAGCCCGTTCAGGACCACGGCGGTGCGCCCGCCCTGGCCGTCGGTGATGATCCACTGGCGCAGGGCAACCGGATTGCCAGAAAACATCAGGTCAATGTGACCGTATTCCCTGTTTTCAGGGTCCTGGGCGCGCACTACGGTGGATTTGCCGTCAAAGGAATGACCAACGACCATGTTGGCGCGGTCCAGATCGACTTTGCGCGCCAGAATGATCGACAGCGGCGTGCGCTTGAGCGGATATGTCTCGGACGGTTGGTTCGACTTGGGATCGTGAATGATCACCGTACCGCCGCCGGCCACGACAACCGCCTTGTTGGGCGGGTCGTATTCAAACCGCATGCGCCCCGGACGTTTCAGATAAACCGTTCCGGTCGACCGTGACCCGTCATCGTTATACTGGGTGAACGTGCTTTGCGCAGTGTTCAACCCGTTGAGATACTTGGAAATTGCCGACAGGGGCAATTTGTCCTGGGCCCATGCCGACGTGGCAAGGGTCGCAGATGCGGCGAAAACGCATATCCGGATGATCTGTTTCATGACGCCTAGATAATCATCCTCGCCGCAAATAAAACCCGTCGCTAGTGTTGTTCGGGCACCAAAATCTCGCGCTTTCCGACGTGGTTCGCCGGCGAGACCAACCCCTCTTCCTCCATCTGCTCAACCAGGCGCGCGGCCTTGTTGTACCCGATGGCCAGTTTGCGCTGGATATAGCTGGTCGAACATTTGCGATCTTTGATCACGATCTGCACAGCCGTGTCATATAGGGCATCCTCGCCGTCGGTATTTCCGCCCAGACCCAGAACTAGATCGATGTCGCTGGCGCTGTCGTCATCAGGGCCTTCCAGAACCGTATTCACATAGGACGGCGGACCGAATGCCTTGAGGTGGTTGACGATTTCCTCGACCTCTTCGTCGGACACGAACGGGCCATGGCAGCGGGTGATCTTGGCACCGCCGGCCATGTACAGCATGTCCCCCATGCCGAGCAGCTGTTCGGCCCCCATTTCACCCAGGATGGTGCGGCTGTCGATCTTGCTGGTCACCTGGAACGAAATCCGGGTGGGGAAATTGGCCTTGATCGTACCGGTGATCACATCCACCGAAGGACGCTGAGTCGCCATGATCAGGTGAATGCCCGAGGCCCGGGCCATCTGCGCCAGGCGCTGAATACAGGCTTCGATCTCTTTGCCCGCAACCATCATCAGGTCGGCCATCTCATCGACGATCACAACGATAAAGGGCATCGCTTCGGGTGCGAATTCTTCAGTCTCGAAAATGGGTTCACCAGTTTCGTCGTCAAATCCGGTCTGCACTGTGCGGCTGAACATTTCGCCCTTGGCCAAAGCGTCCTTGACCCGGCCATTGTACCCTTCGATGTTTCGCACGCCCATCTTGGACATCTTGCGATACCGGTCTTCCATTTCACCGACCGTCCACTTGAGCGCGACAACCGCCTTTTTCGGATCGGTCACAACCGGCGACAACAGGTGCGGAATGCCGTCATAGACCGACAGTTCCAGCATCTTGGGGTCGATCATGATCAGCCGGCATTCTTCCGGTGTCAGCTTGTAAAGCAGCGACAGGATCATCGTGTTGATCGCCACCGACTTGCCCGAGCCGGTCGTCCCGGCGATCAGCAGGTGGGGCATCTTGGCAAGGTTGGCGACAACCGCGTCACCGCCGATGTCCTTGCCCAGCGCCAGAGGCAGGCTCATGTTGCTGTCGCCGAAATCGCGGCTGGCCAGGATTTCACGCAGAACCACCTTTTCGCGGTTTTCATTGGGCAGTTCGATCCCAATGACCGAGCGGCCAGGCACAGTCGACACACGCGCCGACAGGGCCATCATCGACCGCGCGATATCGTCAGACAGGCCGATCACCCGGCTCGCCTTGAGGCCCGGCGCCGGTTCCAGTTCGTACATGGTGACGACGGGGCCGGGACGGACCGAAACGATTTCGCCCTTCACGCCGTAATCATCCAGAACACTTTCCAGCATCCGGGCGTTTTCGGCCAATGCCTCATCGCTCAGATGATGGCGCTTGATCTCGGACGGGTTCGCCAAAAGGTTCAGCGGTGGCAATTCAAAATCGGTCGCATTGTCTTCGAACGCCAGCGTCGGCTGGGCCTCGGCCTTGGCACGGCGCGACGGCGCGGGGGCCTTGCGCGGCGGGTTCTGAACAACGGTGCGCGGCTCGGCCACGGGAATGGGCGCAACCTGGGGCTGCTCCGCCAGGGGCAGGCCCTGATCGGCATCGGCCAGCGCGGCCTCGGGTGCGGACGGGACCGGCGCCCCGGCCTGACCCATCTGCGCGCTTGTCACCGGCGGTTCAGGCGGCAATTCGACCGGGCCGGTTCGGTTCAGCAACAACGGATCGGGCCCCCGACCGCGCCCCTTGGTCAACGGGTAATTCGGGTCCGGCTCGGGCGGATGGTCGCCGCGTGTGCGCGACTTGATGACATCGGCGATCTTAGCGCGGATACGGTCATCGCCGGGCATTTCGGCGTCGTATTCGGGTGCTTCGGGTTCGACCAGTTCGGGTTCCGGCATCGGATCGGGCCGACGGATCAGCGCGGGCATCCGCGACAGGAAACTGCCACGCTCGGCCGGTTCTTCGGCGCGCTGCGATACGATTTCAATCGGTTCAAACCCTTGCGGCAGCGCCTCGGCCTGTGCGGCATAGGCCGCTTCATCCGCGGCAAGCGCCTCTTGGCGTGCAATGCGCGCCTCTTCGCGGCGCTCGGCGATGCGGGCGCTTTTATTACGCAGGGCCGCCGCCGTTGCACGGCCCCCACGGCCCAACAGGGTAAGAACACCGCCATAAGCCATGACAACGCCGATCAGCGCAAAGCGAAGACCGCGATTGATTTCGGGCCGGGTAAAGCCCAGAACAAACACGCCCAGAGATACCATCGCCAGCGCCATGATAAGCGACGTCAGCTTGACCATCAGGTGCGATCCGACCGGCAAAAGGGTCAGCATTGCCCCCATGACCGTGTCGCCAAACAGTCCGCCAAGTCCAAAACTGTGCGTCGTGCGCCACAAGTCGCCCGGCACCAGCGTCGCGGCATAGATTGACGCGAAGGCAATCGCGATCGGGGCAAAGATCAGGCGGCCAACCGCCCGGTCCGACCCGGAGTGAAAGGCAAATCGCAATCCCCAGACCAGCAGAACAAGGGCAATGCCCCAGCTGCCCCAGCCCACGATCATGAACAGGGGTGCTGCGATCGAGGCCCCGATCGCGCCGAGCCAGTTCTGCACCGGCGCGTCCGTCGACACCATCCAGTTGGGATCGTCCGGAGTATAGGATCCGATCATCGCCGCCGCCGCGAGGCCCAGACCGATCAGCAGAATGCCGATCAGTTCCTTGCTTCGTTTTTCAATGGCCGCCTGCATGTTGCTGTCCAGAAGCGGATCGCGGCTGCGTGTGTGATATGATGCCATGCCTACCCTCGGTCTTACTTGTACAAACAGTCGCGAAGCGTGATCAGCCCGCGCTGCATGTCTTCTTTTGGGGCCACCATCGCGACCCGGATAAATCCTGTTCCGGGGTTTTCCCCCGGTTTGCCCTGCGCAAGATAGGCGCCCGGCAAAACCCGGACCCCCGTTTCCTGCCACAGCTTCAATGCTGCCGTTTCGCCATCCTCGACCGGAAGCCACAGGAAAAAACCGGCTTCGGGCGGCTGATACCCCTGTACGGACTGAAATACGTCATCAGCGACGTCGTATTTCTCCTGGTAGAGGGCGCGGTTCTCGCGGACATGCGCCTCGTCGGCCCACACGGCGGCGGCGGCGGCCTGCAACGGCCCCGGCAAAGGAGCTCCGGCATAGGCGCGCAGCTGTTTCATCGCGGCAATCGTTTGCGGCCCGCCAGCCACGAACCCGGACCGCAATCCGGGCAGGTTCGACCGTTTGGACAGGGAATGAAACACCGTGACCCGCTCGGGGTCAGCATTCAGATCGCGCGCGACCTCAAGCGCGCCAACAGGCGGCGTGTCGCGATAAATCTCGCAATAACATTCATCCGCGAAAATGCGGAAATCATACTGTTCGGCCAATTGGATCAACTGGGTCCAGTAGGCGCGGCTGGCCACGGCCCCTTGCGGGTTGGCCGGAGAACAGATGTAGACGATGGCCGTGCGGTTCAAAACGTCCGGCGACAGCGATGCGAAATCGGGCAGATGCCCCGTCGCCGCAGTTGCGGATACGAACACCGGTTCGGCCCCCACCGACAGCGCGGCAACCATGTAAACTTGGTAAAACGGGTTTGGCGTCAGAATGACGGGCTGTTTGCCGTTCTTCTGTTCCGGGCACAGGGCCATGGCCGCGTTGTACAGACCCTCGCGTGTGCCGTTCAGAGCAAGGACATTGCGGTCAGGATCCATCGAAACGCCGTACCTCTGCCCGATCCAGTCGGTGATCGCGCCACGCAGGGCGTCGGTGCCTTCGTTCTGGGGATAGCTGTTGAAAAGGGTCGCATTTTCGACAATCACATCCGTAACCCATTGGGGAAACGCGTGTTTGGGCTCACCAATGGTCATATGCACCACGTCGCCGCCGGGCGCATGGGCGTCCAACAAGCTCCGCAAACGCGGAAATGCATAAGCCGGTAGGTTCGAAAACCGCTCGGGAAAAACCATCAATACTGCCTCAAGGTCGGGATCATAACGCCCCGTTTTGTCTTAAGGTACAGATGCCTAACGCCTGCGTCCAGCCAAACCGGGCGCAAGAACTGCGATTTGTGGTTTTTAGGCCAACGCCGCCTCGGCCGCCGCACCAAGGCGCAAAAGCGCTTCTTCGGTGTCGGGCGGGCTCATCATCATCAAACCGCAACTTGGCGTGCCCGTGGGCAGGGTCAGCGCGGCAAGGCCCATCAGGTTGCCCACCCGCGTATTGCGCAGGGTCAGCAGGTTTTCGGACACGTAAAACGCGTGATCGGCAACCAGTTGGTCCAGATTGGGCGGCAGGATCGGAACGCTGGGGCACAGCACCGCATCATACCCGGCCGTCGCCCGGTCATAGATCGTGCGGATCTTTTCCAGTTTGGCCCAAGCCGCGACATAATCCGCGCCGGAATGCTGCCCGCCCAGGCGGAACCGCTCAAGGATTTCGGGGTACATCACGCCCGGGTTCGCCTCGATCACGTCCCGCCACAGCCCATAGGCTTCGGCGGTATAGAGAACGCCAGACATGGCAAAGGCATCGATCAGTTCCGGAACCTTCACCGTTTCAATCGTCGCGCCCGCCGATTCAAGCCGCGTGACCGCGGATTGAAACGCCGCCGCCGGGGCATCGCGCAGATCGTCCAAGGTAATGGTGTCCAGAATGGCAAAACGGCGCCCGTTCAGGGACGCGCCGCGCAGATCAGCGGGTCGCCCCCCCTCCAGCGCGGCCAGCATCAATGCGGCGTCCTCGACACTGCGGGCCAGCGGGCCAACGGTGTCGAATTTCAGGCACAGCGGGACGACCCCTTCCAGGCTGACGCGCCCGGCGGTGGTTTTCAGCCCAACCAGATCGTTCCAGGCGGCAGGCACACGCACCGACCCGCCGGTGTCAGAGCCGATCCCGCAGGCCGCAAGGTCGAACGCCACCGACGTCGCCGCCCCCGAGGACGACCCCCCCGAAACCGCCCCCGCGTCATTCACGCAAGGAGGGCTTTCCTTGACAGGGTTATGGCCCAGCCCAGAAAAGGCCAGTTCGCTCATGTGGGTCTTGCCCAGACAGACCAGCCCCGCCGCCGTCGCATTGCGCAGCACCTGCGCGTCGGCATCAGGCACCCGGTCTTTTAATAGGTCCGAACCCGCCTCGGTCACGATCCCGGCGGTATCAAACAGGTCCTTCCAACTGATCGGCACCCCATCCAGCAGCGACAACCGCCGCCCGGCCTGCGCACGTGCCTGTGCGGCACGGGCCTCGGCCAAGGCGCGCTCGGGCGTGACCCGGGCATAGATCCGCGGGCTGAGAGGATGGGCGTCGATCGCATCGAGATAGGTCCGGGTCAGGGCAACGGGATCGATGTCACCGGCGGCAATGCCCCGGCCCAGATCGCCGGCCGTCATGGTCAGCCACTTTTGCATGTCGAAATCCCCCTGCGCATTGATTTTTCGAACGGTAGCGACAGCGGCACGCATGGACAATCCTGATCGCAACCGCATATTGCGGGCTATGAGCGGAAATCGCGACATCATCATCGTGGGCGGCGGGCTGAATGGCACGGCCCTGGCCCTTGCGCTGGCCCAGACGGGCCAGGGCGTCACCATCATCGATGCGCTGGATACCTCCGTGCGCAAGGATGCCGGGTTCGACGGGCGCTCTTATGCGCTGGCGCTGACATCCCAACGTCTGTTGCAGGTGATTGGCGTGTGGCCCCGGGTCGAGGATCAGGCCCAGCCGATGCTTGAGATCAAGGTCACCGACGGCAATGCCGGTCAGGGACCCTCGCCGTTCTTCCTACATTTCGACCATGCCGAGATCGAAGAAGGCCCGATGGGCTATATGGTCGAGGATCGCCACCTGCGACGCGCCTTTCTGGACGCGATGCAGGATGAACCGAAGATCACCCAGATCAACGGCCAGACGGTTGTCGCGCAATCGGTTTCCCCCGGCGGTGTGTCCGTCACACTGGACGACGGGCGCGACATCACCGGCAGCCTGCTGGTTGGATCGGACGGGCGCGCAAGCGGAACGGCCCAGCGCGCCGGGATAAAACGCACCGGGTGGGATTATGGGCAGACCGCGCTGGTGTGCGCCATCGGACATGAATTGCCCCACAACGGCATTGCGCATCAATTCTTCATGCCACCCGGTCCGCTGGCTATCCTGCCGCTGACCGGCAACCGCTCCTCCATCGTCTGGAGCGAAAGCAACGAAATGGCCGCCCGGATCAACGCGCTGGATGACGACGGATACCTCGAGGTTCTGCGCCCACGCTTCGGTGATTTCCTTGGCGAAATCCATCTGGAAGGGAGACGGTTCACCTATCCGCTGAACCTGACCGTCGCCAACAGTTTCATTGCCGACCGCATGGCCCTGATCGGGGATGCGGCCCACGGGATGCACCCGATTGCCGGTCAGGGGTTGAACGCGGGCCTGCGCGATGTGGGCGCATTGGCGGAAACGCTGACACTGGCCGCGCGGCGTGGAGAAGACATCGGATCGCCGCTGGTTCTAGAGCGCTATCAGCAATGGCGCCGGTTCGACACCGCCACGCTCAGCATGGCGACGGATGTGTTCAACCGGCTGTTTTCAAATGACAACCCACTGTTGCGGCTGGGCCGTGATCTGGGCATGGGGCTGGTCAATGCCGCCCCATCCCTGCGCCGCGGGTTCATCCGCGAGGCCGCGGGCCTGACCGGCGACCTGCCCCGGCTGATGCAGGGGCGGCCGATTTAAGCAAGGCGGTCAGGGCCGGGCATTGGCCCTAGGCGTCTTTCCAGCTGCGATCCCCCTTGGCGTCCTTGACGCGGGTCGGCAGGCCGATGTCGTCCAGCAATGAAAAGAGCGGCTTGGGATCAAGCTCCTCAACATTCTTCATGGCCCCGAGGTCATATGTTCCGTCAGCGATCAACATCGCCACAGCCACGGGTGGCACGCCAGCGGTATAGGAAATGCCCTGGCTGCCAACTTCGTTATAGGCCTCCTTGTGATCCGCGACGTTGTAGACAAAGACTTCGACTTCTTCCCCATCCTTGGTGCCCTTGACCAGATCACCGATACAGGTCTTGCCCGTGTAATCAGGCGCGAGGCTTGAAGGATCCGGAAGCACGGCCTTGACCACCTTTAGCGGTACAACCTCAAGACCTTCGGCCGTCACGACCGGTTGTTCGGACAACAGGCCAAGGTTTTGCAGCACGGTAAAGACGTTGATGTAATGATCCCCGAACCCCATCCAGAACCGGATGTCGGCCTGCGGGTAATTCGCGGCGAGCGAATGCACCTCGTCATGGCCGGACAGATATGCCTTTTGCTTGCCGACAACGGGCAGATCCCACTCGCGGCCCACTTCGAACATCTTGTTGCTTTGCCACGCGCCCTGCTGCCAGCTGTAAACGGTGCCGGTGAATTCGCGAAAGTTGATTTCGGGGTCGAAGTTGGTCGAGAAATACCGCCCGTGGGTGCCGGCGTTGATATCGACGATGTCGATGGACTGAACCTCGTCCATGAACTCGTCCACCGCAAAGCGGGCAAAGGCGTTGACCATCCCCGGATCAAAGCCTGCGCCAAGGATCGCGGTGACCCCGGCCTGTGCGCAATCGTCCCGGCGTTTCCATTCGTAATTCGCGTACCACGGCGGCGTTTCACAAATCTTGGTCGGGTCTTCGTGAATCGCGGTGTCGATATAGGCGGCGCCGGTCTGGATGCAAGCCTCGAGCACCGACATGTTCACGAAAGGCGAACCCACATTGATCACGATCTGCGCGCCGGTCTCCTTGATCAGCGCCACCACGGCATCCGTATCCATGGCGTCCACCGCATGCGCCTTGAACACGCCGTCCTGCTTCATCGCATTCTTGTCATGCACGCTCTGAATGATCGCGTCGCATTTCGAAATCGTGCGGCTGGCAATATGCAGGTCGCCCAGCACATCGTTATTCTGCGCACATTTATGCGCCACAACCTGAGCGACGCCACCCGCACCGATGACAAGAACATTGCGTTTCATGTATCCAAAAGACCTCTTGAGTTTGTGTGTTGATTTTCAGGAAAGGGCCGCGACGAAATCATCGTAGCCAAAGTCGCGCACCAGCCGCGTGGTTCCATCAAGTTCCCGGACGGCGATGCTGGGCATTTTCACGCCGTTGAACCAGTTCTTCTTGACCATGGTATAGCCTGCGGCGTCCTGAAACGAAATCCGGTCACCCGCTTTCAGCGGTGCGTCAAACCGAAACTCGCCAAAGATATCGCCTGCAAGGCAGGATTTTCCGCAGATCATCCATTGGTGATCGCCCGTATCCGGGCTGATTTTTGCGGATTCCCGGTAGATGAGAAGATCCAGCATATGCGCCTCGATCGAACTGTCGACGATGGCAAGGTTCTTGCCGTTGAACAGCGTATCGAGAACTGTCACCTCAAGCGTCGCCGCCCCTGTGATCGCGGCCTCGCCCGGCTCCAGATAGACCTGAACGCCGAATGTGTCTGCAAACCTTTTCAAACGCTCGGCAAGACGCTCCAGGGGATAGCCATCGCCGGTAAAGTGTATTCCGCCGCCCAGGCTGACCCAGTCCATCTTGTGCAGGGACTCGGCAAAACGGGTTTCGATCAGAGTCAGCATCTCGTCAAACCGGTCAAAGTCGTCGTTCTCGCAATTGTTGTGGAACATCAGGCCGCTGATCCGGTCCGCGACCGCGGCGATCTGCGCCGGGTCATGTTCGCCCAGACGGCTGAAGGGCCGGGCCGGATCGGCCAGATCAAAGTCTGAGGTCGACACGCCCGGATTTACCCGCAGGCCCCGCACATGGTTTTGCGACGGGCCGTCGAATTTGGTCAACTGACCGATCGAGTTGAAAATGATCTTGTCGCAATGCGCCAGGACCTCTGCGATCTCATGATCCGCATAGGCCACGGAATAGGCATGTGTTTCGCCGGGAAACTTCGTGTACCCCAGTTTGACCTCATAAAGCGACGATGAGGTCGAGCCGTCCATGTACCCGGCCATGAAATCAAACACCGACCAGGTGGCAAAGCATTTCAACGCCAGCAAAGATTTTGCCCCCGATGCGTCACGCAGCCAGGCGATCTTTTCCAGGTTCGGCAAAAGGCGTGCCTTGTCGATCAGATAATAGGGTGTTTGCAAGGCAGTTTCCTCTTGGTGAGCCGATCCAGATCATGCAGTGCCCTTTTAGGTCGCGCAGATGACCCGCGAAAGCAATGCATTGGGAAAAAGACGGGCGGACGTGTATGCGCGATCTGCAACGCTCGGTCGGCCGATACGGCCCCTGTCAGGATCGGCTGGCGCCGCCTGCCTCAATCGAGCGGGCGCGCCTCGTCCAGAAGCATGATCGGAATGCCGTTGCGGATGGGAAAGGCCAGACCGGCGGCCTTGGACACCAGCTCCTGACGCGCGGCATCGTATTCCAGCGTACTGTGTGTCCTGGGACAGATCAGCGCCTCAAGCATGCTGCGCTCAAATTTGGGTTTTCGATCGCTCATTGCCAGGTCTCCTCATTCGCTCCGCCGCGCATGGAAAATTCGATCAGCGTGACGAGGGTTTCGCGCCGGGTGGTCAGCGATGGCGCCTCAAGAAGCGCCTGTTTGTCCTCGGGGCTGAAATCCAGCAGCATCGACAGGGAATTGATCAGCAATTCGTCGTCGGCATCGTTCAGCGTATCCCAGTCCGTCGACAACTGGCGGCTTGAAAACAACCGTTCAAGCAGCTGCATGAAGGTTGGCCTGTCAAAACCGGGGTCGGTCTCGCAACTGCCCAGATCGCGGTCGAACCCGCTCCAGGACACCTCGCATTTGCGATAGGGCTGAAAACCGTCGATCTCGTGTTCGATCCGGAATCGCGAGATTCCGGCCAGCGTGATCATATAGCGCCCATCCTCGGTTTCGGAAAACTGGGTGACTCGCCCGCCACAGCCGATGCTGTGCAGGTCCTTGTCACTGCCCGGGCGCGGGTTGGGCTGAACCATACCGATCAGCCGCTGGGGCGTTTTCAACGCATCTTCAAGCATCTGAAGATACCGCGGCTCAAATATGTGCAGCGGCAACCGCGACCGCGGCAGCAACAACGCCCCCGGCAAAGGAAACACGGGGATCGTGTCGGGCAGATCGGCTGATTGGATCATACGCTACAGTCTAGCCCTGACACGCCGTTAGGCAAATATCATCGAGCTGAGCTTGCGACGTCCGTTCAGAACCACCGGGTCATTCGGCTTGAGCGCATCGAAAATGGTAAACAGCTGGGTCTTGGCCGCGCCGTCATTCCATTCGCGGTCACGGCGGAACAGGTCCAGAAGGTGATCGACCGCTTCCTCTACCTGACCCGAGGCATACAGCGCTTGGGCAAGATCGAACCGTGCCTGATGATTGTCGGGCTCCGCCTCGACCGCCGTGGTCAGATCGGCAACGGGGCCGGCATCAGCGGCCTGTTTGGCCAGTTCCAGTTGCGCATGCGCGGCCTCCAGTTCGGGGGCCTGTGAAATCTCGGCGGGGGCGCCATTCAGGATCGCCTCGGCCTGATCCAGATCGTCCATGGCGATATGGGCGCGCACCAGACCACCATAGGCGGCGGCGTTGTTGGGCTCTTCCCCCAGGATGGCGGCAAAGGTCTGGGCCGCATCCACGGCCGCGCCTTCGGCGAGCATGGATTCAGCTGCCTCGATCGCCGCATTCAGCGTTTCACCCGGGGCCTCGCCGCCGGCGGCCGAAACGATGCGGTCGACAAACGCCTTGATCTCGGATGCGGGAACCGCGCCCTGAAACCCGTCGATGGGCTGACCGTTGTGAAAGGCATAAACCGTCGGGATCGACTGGATCTGAAGCTGACCGGCGATCATCTGCGCCTCGTCCACGTTCACCTTGACCATTTTCACCGCGCCTTTGGCAGCTTTCACGGCGTCTTCCAGCATCGGGCCCAGCGTTTTGCACGGGCCACACCATGGCGCCCAGAAATCAACGATGACCGGCACGTCCTTCGATGTTTCGACCACATCTGCCATGAACGTGGCTTCGGTCGTGTCCTTGATCAAATCCGCAGCCGGTGCTGCGCCTGAAAGATCCAGTTCCATGTTGATATTCCTTGTTTGCCAGTCGGTCAGCCCCTCATATGTGAGGCCCCGGCCGTGATGTCAAAGCCTTACAAATCGAAAGTCGAAAATACCGGGGCGTGGTCACTGGGTTTGTCCCATCCGCGCGCATCTCGCAAAATCCGGCTGGAATGACCGGCGTTGCCGATATCTTTGGTCGCCCACACATGATCAAGGCGGCGCCCCTTGTCCGCCGCCGACCAGTCGCGCGCGCGATAGGACCACCAGCTGTAAAGCAGCCCCTCGGGAATGTCCTGTCGGGTGACATCCACCCAGTCGCCCGCATCCTGCACCGCGCCGAGGTGTTCCACCTCGATCGGGGTGTGGCTGACGATCTTCAAAAGCTGTTTGTGGTTCCAGACGTCATCCTCGCGCGGGGCGATGTTCAGATCGCCCACAAGGATCGATTTCTGCGGTTTCTGCGCAAAAAACCAATCCCGCATCTCGGTCAGGTAATCGAGTTTCTGGCCGAATTTCTCGTTCACGTCGCGGTCGGGCTTGTCGCCCCCTGCCGGCACGTAAAAGTTGTGGATCGTGACCCCGTTTTCCAGTTGCCCCGCGATATGGCGCGCATGGCCAAGGCTGGCGAAATCCTCGGACCCCACCTCCTTGATCGGCAGTTTCGACAGGATCGCAACGCCGTTGTACCCCTTTTGGCCGCGCGCAATCATGTGTTCATAACCCAGCGCGCGAAACCCTTCGGTCGGGATCTTGTCGACCGGCGATTTGCATTCCTGCAGGCACAGAACATCGGGGCGTTCTTCTTGCAGAAGTTTCAGAACGATCGGTTCGCGCAGGCGGACCGAATTGATGTTCCATGTGGCCAGGGTAAAGGGCATGTGTATTCTCCGGATATGCGCGGCGATCCTAGTGGATGCGACAGATGGGCGAAACCCGGTTCCTGTCACAAGCTGACAAGCAGGATCACGCCCAGCACTGACATGGCGATGCCCGCCAGACTGTGCAAGGAGACAGTCGCATCGCGATGGATCAGGCGGCTCATCCCGAAGGTTATCAACGGATAGGTCGCAACCACCGGGGCCACAGCCGTGACCGATCCTCTTTCCAGCGCGGCGTAGAGCGTCAGTAGGGCCAGACCGTTGCAAATGCCGATGGCCACGAACCACGCAAACGAACGCCGCGAATACCCGCCCCGCTGGCTGCGGATAAACAGGCACGCGGTCCAGATGACGCCCGCCGAAACCACATAGCCGATCGTGGCCGCTGCCAGTGCGCTGGGCCAGCCCTGCAACCCGAATTTGACAAGGGGCTGTGCGCTGCCGCGCAGGACCGCCCCCGACAGCGGGATAAGGATCAGCCATAGACTTGCCGCCGGAAAGGCGCGGCGGCGGTCGGACGCCAAAAGGAACAGACCCGACAAGATCACGAAAATGCCGATCACCTGACCTGTTGTCGGAACCTCGCCCAGCGCAAGCACCGCCAGCGCAACCGCGAACAGCGGCGTCAGGTTGCCCATGGCCGCGGTCATGTTCGGCCCCAATCTGCGGTTCGAGGTGAAATTCAGCAGTGTCACCGCCGCCGGATAGAAAAGTCCGGCAATGGCGAAGGTTATCGCGCTGTCATGTTGCCAACCGCTCCATTCCGACATGGCAAAGGACATCACCAAAAACATGGTTGCGCTGGTCGGGATGCTGACCGCAGCCCCCGCAAGGGCAGACAAATGCCTGAGACCGAATTGCGTCAGCACAATGCCCAGCGCGATCAAACAGGCCGAGAGCGCGGAAAACAAGAAAACACCAAGGTCCAAATGCAATATCCAGGGGGCAACTGTACTGGCGCGACGATAGGTCGGGAATATGCCGGGGTCACTCCCCCTTGGATGCCATTTCACCCGGACGGAAGCTCCGCGTCGTGGCACCGCTACGGGATCAGGGCGCAAAAAAAGACCGGGCACGAGGCCCGGCCAAGTCCAACAGGGAGGTACATGTCATTACCCGGACATGCACGGGTTGAGAATCACTCTAGGTGACGGCCTGTGATCCCGTCGTTGATACAGATCACATTACTCAACCTATACGTGTTATGCAACAAGGCGATAGCCACCAGACTCGGTGACCAGCAAGCGCGCGTTCGAAGGGTCCGGCTCGATCTTCTGGCGCAGACGGTAGATATGGGTTTCCAGCGTGTGGGTCGTGACCCCGGCATTGTATCCCCAGACCTCGTGCAGCAACACATCGCGCGCCACCACGCCCTCGGACGAGCGGTATAGAAACTTGAGAATGTTGGTTTCTTTCTCGGTCAGGCGGATTTTGCGATCATCCTCGGTGATGAGCAACTTCATCGCGGGTTTGAACGTGTATGGCCCAAGGGTGAAAACCGCATCCTCGGATTGTTCGTGCTGGCGCAGTTGTGCGCGGATACGCGCCAGAAGCACCGGAAACTTGAACGGCTTGGTCACGTAATCATTGGCGCCGGCATCGAGACCCAGAATGGTGTCCGAGTCGCTGTCATGCCCGGTCAGCATCAGGATCGGGGCCTTTACGCCCTGTTTGCGCATCAGCTTGCACAATTCGCGGCCATCCGTATCGGGCAGGCCCACGTCCAGAATGATCAGGTCATACAATGCCTCTTTGGACCGCTCCATCGCGCTGTGCCCGTCCGAGGCTTCGAAAACGTCGAAATCTTCGGTCATGACCAACTGCTCGCTCAGCGCGTCGCGCAGGTCATCGTCGTCATCCACCAAAAGCAATTTCTTCAGTTGCGCCATAATGCGTCCTCCAGTCCTGATAATCAGATGTGCCCAACACACGATTTCGGCAAGAAATACTGCAATCTTTTCACGGTGACGTGTCCCGTACGGGGTAAATATTTCACATTCCGACAAAGACACCTTAGGTAATGCACAAATTCTGACGGGAAGTAACCCATGAGCCTTGCCCCTGACATTACCGAGCTTTTGGCCCGGGCCCGCGCCGATTTGCGCATGGGGCTGCCCGTCGTGCTGGCAGACGCAGACCAGAGCGTTGTGGCCATCGCCGCCGAAACCCTGAGCGCCGAGCGTCTGGCGGACATCCGCGCGCTGGATCCTGCGCCCGTCATTGCCATCACCGCACGCCGGGCCGAAACGCTCAAGGCGCGTGCCTATGACGGCGATCTTGCCCGCGTGATCCTGCCCAAGTCCGAGGCGCTGGATTGGATCCGGTCCATTGCCGACCCGCGTGACGACCTGAACGCTCCGATGAAAGGGCCGCTGAAATCCTGCCGTGATGGGACCGCCGATCTGCATCGCATGGCAATTGCGCTGGCCAAGTCGGCCCGCCTTTTGCCGGCCTGCGTCATTGCCGGGATCGCCCCGGACAGCGATTTCGCCCAGACCCACGGTCTGACCCGCATTGACCTGAGTGCCGCCGCCGAACATCTGGGCGAACGCAGCCCCCTGCAAGAGGTGGTCAGTGCCCGCTTGCCGCTTGAAGTATCCGAAGCCGGTCGCCTGCACGTGTTCCGTCCCGAAGACGGGGGCGAGGAACATTACGCCGTTGAAATCGGCCGCCCGGATCGGTCACAACCGGTTCTGGCGCGCCTGCATTCCGCGTGCTTCACCGGTGACCTGCTGGGCAGCCTTAAATGCGATTGCGGCCCGCAGCTGCGCGGCGCACTGGCCCAGATGGGGGCCGAAGGTGCGGGTATCCTGCTCTACCTCAACCAGGAGGGGCGCGGCATCGGGCTGGCCAACAAGATGCGCGCCTATTCCCTTCAGGATCAGGGTTTCGACACGGTCGAGGCCAATCATCGCCTCGGGTTCGAGGATGACGAACGTGATTTCCGCCTTGGGGCCGACGTCCTGAAATCGCTAGGGTTTTCCTCGGTCCGGTTGTTGACGAACAACCCGGCCAAGATCGCGATGATGGAAAAAACCGGAATCAAGGTGGCCGAACGGGTGCCTCTCAAGGTTGGGGAAACCGCGCATAACGTCGGCTACCTTGCGACCAAGGCGGAAAAATCCGGGCATTTGCTGTGACACCGCAGGACTTGGTTCTGTCGCCCCGGGGGCTGCGGTTCCGGGGCCGCCTGTTTCCCTGCACCATCGGCAAGGGCGGACTGAGCAGTGACAAGCGCGAAGGCGACGGCGCGACGCCGCGCGGGACGCACCGCATAGTCGGCATGCTTTTTCGGCCCGACCGGATCGCACGCCCGACCCCGTGGGCTGTCCCAATCCGCCCCGGCGATCTGTGGTCGGACGGTATGGACGACCCGGACTACAACATGATGGTGCGCGCGCCGCATGGCTTCAGCCACGAACAGTTGCGCCGGGCCGATCCTTTGTACGATCTGGTCGTTTTGACGGACTGGAACTGGCCGCATGCGGTGCCGGGGCGCGGCTCGGCCATATTCATCCACCAATGGCGGCGCCCCTGTTTCCCGACCGAAGGGTGCATCGCACTGCGCCGCGACAACCTTCATTGGATCGCACGGCACCTGAGCGTTGAAACACGGCTGATCGTGCGCTGATCAGCCTTGCGCCACACGCTCCCCGAAAATCGCTGATCCAACGCGGACATGCGTCGCGCCCAGCGCAATGGCCGTTTCAAAATCGCCGCTCATCCCCATCGACAAACCGGCCAACCCATTGCGGCCTGCGATCTTGGCCAGCAGGGCAAAGTGCAGGCTGGGTTCTTCCTCGACCGGCGGAATGCACATCAGACCCTTCACCGGCAAATCCAGCGCCAGACAATCGGAAATAAACGTATCGGCATCGGACGGTAAAACCCCTGCCTTTTGCGGCTCTTCCCCGGTGTTAACCTGAATGAACAGATCGGGGCAGGCGCCCCGTTCCTGCGCCAGCCGGGCCAGGGTCTTGGCCAGCTTGGGGCGGTCCAGCGTGTGGATCGCATTGCACAGGTCCATCGCCTGGCGCGCCTTGTTGGTTTGCAGCGGCCCGATCAGGTGCAGCTGGATGCCGTCATACTGTTCACGAAAGGCGGGCCATTTTCCGGCGGCCTCCTGCACACGGTTTTCGCCAAAAATGCGATGTCCCTGCTCCAGAACGGCCTGCACCCGTTCGTTCGGCTGCACCTTGGAGACGGCAATCAGACAGGTCGACCCCGGCGCGCGCCCGGCCTTGACCTCGGCAGCGGCGATGCGGGTTTTGATTTCTTCCAGTGACATGTCTTTGCCCCCTTGCCCGATGTGTCAGACGCACAAAACACAACAGCAGGGCAAAAGAAAAGGGCGGGTCCGAAGACCCGCCCAAATTCACGACAAGCGTGGTGTTTCAGCTTAGAAGCTGAAGTACACACCAGCCTGAACAGTGGTGTTGTCGGTCGAAGTGCGCACGGCGCCTGCTTCGAACGATGCACCGCCACCCAGATCGTAGGAGTAGTGGATGCCGAAGGTTTCACCTTCACCACCGGTGTCGTTACCAGCGGTAACGTCACGGTTGTCACGGCCCTGAGCGATGGCACCGGCGTCAGCCGCGTCTTCGCTGGTCACGAACAGCAGGATGTTCGAAGCCGAACCGATGTCCATGTTGCCGTACAGGCCGAACTTGTCGATGCCGTCGTTGTCGGCATATGCCAGACGAACGCCGAACTGACCCAGGTTACCCGCGAGGGTAACAGCGACTTTGTCCTGACCGATGATGTCGGAGTCCTGGACACCCAGAGCGGCAGTCCAGTCGCCGAAGGTGTAGGAAACGTTGGCCGCGATGCGGTCAACTGCAGTCGCGCCGTTGTCGGTCGAGTACGACAGGTGGGCACCGAATGCGCCAGCTTTGTACAGAACTTCGATGCCGTTCGCGCCAGCGCCGCCCGACGAATACGCGTCCCAGTCGAAGAAGCCTTCGCCCGGTGTCGCGGATGCGTCGACGTCGGTTGCGTTAACGTTGGTCACCAGGCTGTGGAAGCCTGCGCCGTCGATGCCGATGCCAGCTGTACGTGTTTCCAGGTACAGGCCGGACATGCCTTCGATCGCGCCGATGATGTTACCGACACCCAGAGTGAAGCCACCGGTGCTTGCGTAGAAGCGAGCGCCGTTGAACACTGCGCCGCCCGGTGCGTTGTCACGGCTTTCAGCCTGTGCACGGAAGCGAGCACCCAGAGTCACGCCACCGTCGGTTTCGGTCGACATGTCGAACTGCAGACGCAGACGGCTGGTGATGTTGGTCGAGCTAACGCCGTTTACTGCGCGGTCGTTGCTGTCGTTGTAGTCCAGACCAAAACGGCCGTAGCCGCCGATCTTAACATCGGCTGCTGCCATGCTCGCGGTTGCGATCAGCGCAGTCGTTGCGAAGAGAACCTTTTTCATAGTTTTTCCCTCGGTTTTCAATTCATACGCCCAAACCAGAGAATCTGGCGTGGGTATGGACAGGGGTTTCGCTCTTTCGGGCCGGTTTTGGCAAGGCTTCCAGCGATCAATATGGCAAAGTCGTGGCGGATGGTGCAGCTTTGCCACAGTCGTTGCCCGGGAACACGTCGCACCGGGCAAAGGGCATGATAAGGCCGAATTTATTGGACATTTGCCCCTGCCTTAGAGTGCTGTCACCCCAGAGTGCGGCAGGCACAAGGGTCTTGCCCCCTGTTGTCGGCTTGTTTAGGACAAAGTTCGAAGACTGTGCCAGGATTGATTGATCATGTTCTACCGGCCCCTGAAAGTTACCCTGATTCTCGCGCTCTGCGCCGGATTGGCCGCGTGTGGAGCGCGCCGTTCGGGCGGTGGAGCGCCGCGCGCGGACACCGCATTTCCGGATGGCGGTTCGAATCTGGGCGCCGAAGGCAATGCTCAGACCTATTCGAAATCATCCATCTGGGATGTGTTCGGCCCCAACAAGGGCGACCAGACCGTCAATGTGAACCGGTATATCTGGGCGGCGTCGCTGGATGTTCTGAACTTTCTGCCGGTGCAGTCGGTCGACCCGTTCACCGGCGTGATCGTGACCGGATACGGGACGCCGCCGGGTGGCGGTCGGGCCTATCGCGCCACTGTTCATGTCCGTGACCCAGCGCTCGACGCCCGGTCGCTGAACGTTTCGCTGCAAAGTCGCAACGGCGCCGTCAGCGCGGCGACGACCCGCGCGGTCGAGGATGCGATCCTGTCGCGCGCCCGCCAGCTGCGCATTCGGGACAAAAAACTCTGATCAACCGGGTCTGGCCAGACGCCGGAATACATTCTATCACGGCGCCGGGCTTTGGCCCGGCGTTTTCAGTTAAGGGACCGGACACATGTCGCGATACTCGGCCGCGGAAATCGAAGCAAAATGGCAAGAGGCCTGGGACAAGGCCGGCGTTTTCACGGCGACACGCGATGCGCAAAAGCCGAAATATTATGTGCTTGAGATGTTTCCCTATCCGTCGGGCCGCATCCACATGGGCCATGTGCGCAACTACACGATGGGCGACGTGATCGCGCGCTACAAGATGTCCACGGGCCACAATGTTCTGCACCCCATGGGATGGGACGCGTTCGGCATGCCAGCGGAAAACGCTGCCATGGCCATTGGTGGCCACCCCAAGACCTGGACCTATGACAACATTGCCGACATGCGCAGCCAGATGAAGCCGCTGGGCCTGTCCATCGACTGGTCCCGCGAATTCGCCACCTGCGACCCCGAATACTATGGCCAGCAGCAGGCGCTGTTCCTCGACTTCCTTGATGAGGGACTGGTTTACCGCAAGAACGCCGTGGTCAACTGGGACCCGGTCGACATGACCGTTCTGGCCAATGAACAGGTCGAGGCCGGGCGCGGCTGGCGGTCTGGCGCCATCGTGGAACGGCGCGAACTGACCCAATGGTTCTTCAAGATCTCGGATTTCTCCGAAGAATTGCTGAGCGCGCTCGATACGCTGGACAACTGGCCCGCCAAGGTCCGCCTCATGCAGGAAAACTGGATCGGCAAATCACGCGGCCTCCAGTTCAGCTTTGACCGGACCGACGGCGGTGACCCGATTACCGTTTACACGACCCGCCCCGACACGCTGAATGGCGCGTCCTTTGTAGGCATCTCGCCCGATCACCCGATTTCCAAGACGATGGAACAGGACAACCCCCAACTGGCGGAGTTCCTGGTCGAGGCACGCAAGGGCGGCACCACAGAAGAAGCCATCGAAACCGCGCCCAAACTGGGGTTCGATACCGGGATCAAGGTGCGCCACCCGTTGAACCCGGATTGGGAACTGCCGGTCTGGATCGCCAATTTCATCCTGATGGACTATGGCACCGGCGCGATCTTTGGCTGCCCTGCGCATGACCAGCGCGACCTGGATTTCTGCCACAAATACGATTTGCCGGTGATCGACACGTTCCTTGCGCTGGACGATCCAAAACCGGTCGAGACCGAAGCCTTCGTGCCGCCCAAGACCGAAAAAGTGAAATGGATCGACCATTTCGCCGGTCTGGACGTGGCCACCGGTCAGGAGGCGATCGACGCCACCATCGATTTTGCGGAGAAACAAGGCTGGGGCCAGGGCGTTACCAAATACCGCCTGCGTGACTGGGGCCTGTCACGGCAACGTTATTGGGGCTGCCCGATTCCGGTTGTCCATTGCGATGACTGCGGCGTGGTGCCCGAGAAAAAGGAAAACCTGCCCGTCCGCCTGCCTGACGATGTGACTTTTGACAAACCCGGCAACCCGCTGGACCGTCACCCGACATGGCGCGATTGTGCCTGCCCGTCCTGTGGCAAACCGGCAAAACGCGAAACCGACACGATGGACACCTTTGTGGATTCGTCCTGGTATTTCGCCCGTTTCACCGCGCCGCGCGCCGAAACGCCTACGGTGATGGAAGACGCCGACTACTGGATGAATGTCGACCAGTACATCGGCGGCATCGAACACGCGATTCTGCACCTGCTCTATTCGCGCTTTTTCGCCCGCGCGATGCACATCTGCGGCCACCTGCCGAAAAAGGCGGTCGAACCGTTCGACGCGCTGTTCACCCAAGGCATGGTGACCCACGAAATCTATGTCACCCGTGATGAAAACGACCGCCCGGTCTATCACCTGCCCGAACATATCGAATGGCATGAAAGCGGCGCACGTCTGGGCGAAACGGGTCAGCCGGTCGAGGTGATCCCGTCGGCCAAGATGTCCAAATCAAAGAAAAACGTGGTGGACCCGGTTAACATCATCTCTGCGTTCGGCGCCGATACCGCGCGCTGGTTCGTCCTGTCCGACAGCCCGCCGGAACGCGATGTGGAATGGACCGCATCGGGGGCCGAAGCGGCGCACAAGCACCTGTCGCGCGTCTACCGCATGGCCGCCGACATCGCCGAGATGTCCGGCGAGGGTCAGGGCGACGAAGATCTGCTGCGCGAAATGCACAAGGCCATTCGCGATGTCACACTGGGCGTCGAAAGCTTTGGCTTCAACGCGGCGATCGCGAAACTCTATGCCTTTACCAACACGCTGGCCAAATCCAAGGCCGGTGCCGCAGCCCGGAAACAGGCCGCCTGCACGCTGGCACAGTTGATGTCACCGATGACGCCGCACCTGTCCGAAGACATCTGGCAGATGCTGGGCGGCGAGGGCCTTGTGATCCACGCGCCGTGGCCGCAGGCGGATGACGCGATGCTAGTGGAATCCACCGTCACGCTGCCCATTCAGATCAACGGCAAACGCCGCGCGGAAATCAGCGTGCCCAAGGATATGCCAAAGGACGAGGTTGAAAAATCCGCGCTGGCAGTGGACGCTGTGCAAAAGGCGTTGGATGGGGCCACGCCGAAAAAGGTCATCGTTGTCCCCGGCCGGATCGTGAATGTCGTCGTTTAACCGCCGCACCTTGTTAATGATGCCGCTGGCGCTTGCCGCCTGCGGATTTACCCCGGTCTATGGGCCGGGCGGCACCGCATCGGCTCTGCGGGGCCGCGTCGCAATCGACGCGCCCGATACGCAGGCAAGTTATCTTCTTGTGCGCAACCTCGAGGAACGCCTGGGGCGTTCCGCCAGCCCGGCCTATCGTCTTGCTGTTAAACCAACACTGACCCAACAGGGTCAGGCGGTGACTGCGGCGGGCGAAATCACCCGGTTTTCCATCGTCGGCAAGGCCGATTTCACCCTGCACCGCATGTCCGACGACACGGTTGTTGCCAAGGGCGCGGTCGATAATTTCACCGGCTATTCCGCCACCGGATCGACCGTTGAAACACTCGCCGCCGAAAGCGATGCGCGCGAACGGCTGATGGTCATTCTGGCCGATCAGATCACGACGCGGCTTTATACGCTGGACCTGCCGGGATGAAGCTCAGCACGCGCGACGCGACCGGGTATTTTGCAAAACCCGATCCGGGCAAGACCGGGCTGCTGATCTATGGCGCGGATTCCATGCGCATTGCCCTTAAACGGCAGCAACTTCTGGCCGCGCTTCTCGGCGCCAACGCCGACGAGGAAATGCGCCTGACCCGTATGCCCGGCGCCGATTTGCGCAAGGATCCGGCCGCATTGCTTGATGCGGTCAAGGCGGTCGGGTTCTTCCCCGGCGCACGCGCGGCTGTTGTCGAGGATGCCAACGACACCGCGGCCCCCGCCGTTCAGGCCGCGCTGGATGACTGGCAACCGGGCGACGCCCAGATCATCGTCACCGCCGGCACGCTGAAACCCACCTCGAAACTGCGCAAGATGTTCGAAGGGCACAGCAACGCCTATGCCGTCGGCATCTATGACGAACCGCCCAGCCGGGCCGAGATCGAGCGGATGCTGAGCGATGGCGGGCTGCGCAACATCCCGGCCGATGGCATGACTGCCCTTGCCGATCTGGCGGGCGAACTGGGGCCGGGTGACTTTGCCCAAACCATTGAAAAGCTGGCCCTTTACAAACGCGGCGATGACACGCCCCTGTCCCTTGACGATATCGAGGCCTGCGCGCCCCGCTCGACCGAGGCGGCGCTGGATGATGTCCTGAACGTCGTGGCCGAGGCCCGCAGCGGCGAAATCGGGCCCTTGCTGCGCCGGCTGGAATCACAAGGCACCAACCCCGTCAGCCTGTGCATCGGCGCAACGCGCCATTTCAGAACGCTTTATACCGCTGCCTCTGACCCCGGCGGCGCGGCGGCAGGCGTCGGGCGGCTGCGCCCCCCGGTGTTCGGCCCGCGCCGCGACCGGATCGTGCGTCAGGCCCAGGCCTGGGGACCGAGCAAACTGGAAACCGCGCTGACGGTTCTGACCGACACCGACCTGCAACTGCGCTCGGCCGGGCAGACGGCCCCGGCCATGGCGCTGGTCGAACGCGCGCTGATCCGATTGGCGATGCTGGCGGCGGCGCGCTGATCCACTCTTGACCGCGGGCAGCATGATGCAAATGGTGGCGCCAGCATCACGAAAGGGAATGGATCATGTACAAGGTTTATGGCGCGGTACCGACACGGGCGTTTCGGGTCCTATGGCTGCTTGAGGAGCTGGGCGAACCTTATGAATTGATCATCGCGCGCCCGCAAAGCGACGTCATCCGGGCCAAGAACCCCGCCGGAAAGGTGCCCGCCCTTGAGGTTGGCGGCGAAATCCTGACCGACTCGGTCGCGATCATGTCCTATCTGGCGGACAAACACGGCAAGTTCACCTATCCCGCTGGCACAATTGCGCGTGCGCATCAGGATGCGCTGCTGCACACGCTCGTGGACGAATTCGATGCCCTGTTGTGGACAGCGGCCCGCTATGGCGCCCTGCTTCCCGAAGAACATCGCGTGCCCGAAATCGCGCCGAGCCTGAAATGGGAATTCGCGCGCAACCTCGAGCGGATGGCCGATCGGTTTGTCGGCCCGTTCCTGCAAGGCGAACAGATGACGATTGCCGATATTCTTCTGGTGCACTGCCTGAACTGGGCCTTTGCCGCGGAATTCCCGGTGGAGAACGAGAAAATGAAATCCTTCGGCAAGGTCATGCGCGCCCGAGCGGCATATCGCCGGGCGCAACAGGCCGGCTCCTAGGAACCGGGTGCAGCCGCCGTGGCAAAGCTTGCGGCGGCCTGACCGGCCCAGCGCCCCGTCGCCAGACAGGCGGTCAGCAGATACCCCCCCGTGGGCGCGTCCCAGTCGAGCATTTCCCCCGCGCAGAACACGCCCGGAAGGACGCGCAGCATCAGGTTATCATCGACAGCGTCCCGGCTGATGCCGCCGACGGTCGAAATCGCCTCGTCCAGCGGGCGCAGCCCCTCGTGGCGCACCGGCAGGCTTTTGATCAAAGCACCCAGAGTGGCCGGCTCCTGTGGCAACGGCATCGCAAATTCACGCAAAAGCGCAATCTGCACCGGCGACAGGTTCAGCGCCTTGCGCAGATGGTTGGACAGGCTGGCCTTGCCGCGCGGACGCGACAGGCGCGCAATCACCTTGTCCAGTGTAACATCTGGCGTCAGATCGATGCTGAGCGCCGCACCCGCGCGCAAGGCCGGGCTGAGCGTGTAAATCCCCCCGCCTTCAAGCCCCCGGTGCGAAATCACGGCCTCGCCGCGCGACACCAGATCGCCGGCATGAAAGGCCACGCCTTTCAGCGGCTGGCCCAAGACGCGGGCCATAGGGTCGGACCACGCCACGCACAGTCCCGCGTTTGATGGCTGGAACGGGGTCAGGGAAACGCCCTTGTCCGCCAGAAGGCCGGCCCATTCCCCATCCGACCCCAGACGGCGCCAGCTTGCCCCGCCCAGCGCCAGAACGGTCACGTCGGGCTGAATTCGCTGCACACCGTCCGGTGTCTCAAACCGCAGCGCATCGCCATCCCAGCCCTGCCAGCGCCAGCGCGTCCGCACCTGCACCCCAAGCCCCTCGAGCCGCGCCAGCCACGCCCGCAACAGGGGCGAGGCTTTCATCGCGCTGGGAAATACCCTCCGGGTCGTGCCGGTAAACAGTGCCTGCCCCAGACCACTTGCCCAGTCCATCACCTGGGCCGGGCCAAAGGCAGCGATCATCGGGCGCAGCCAATCGCCGCCTTCGCCATAGGCGACCTGGAAATCAGACAGCGGTTCGTCCCTGGTCAGGTTGAGCCCCGACTTCCCCGCCATCAGAAACTTGCGCCCGACCGATGGTTTGGCCTCGATAACCATGACGGCAACACCGGCCTGCGCCAACCGCTCGGCCGCCATGAGCCCGGCAGGCCCCCCACCAATTACAAGCGCCGTTGCGCCTGTCATGTGGTGCCCGGCGGTAGGCCGTTTTTGAATTCGACCACGCGATGCGGATAGGGGATTTGAATGCCGTTATCCTTCAGCGCGTTCCAGACAAGGAACAGAACATCCGAGGTGTATTTGTTTTTCCCGTCATCGATCCCGTTGACCCAGAATTCGACCACAAAATCGATGCCGCTGTCGCCGAACCCTTTCAATTCGCAATCCGGTGGAAACGGCTTGTCCAGCACTTCGGGATGCTTGGCCACAGCCTTGTTGATGATGTCGGGCACGATGTTGATATCGGTGTCATAGCTGACCGAGAAATCCGCCTCGTACCGGTTTGCCGATCCGCTGTCGGAATAATTGACCACCCGCGTGGTGATGAAATCCTCGTTCGGAACGACGATCCAGCGCCCGTCGAAGGTTTCCAGAATAGCGGCCCGTGCGGTCATCTTGACGATGGTACCGGCCTCGCCCCCGTCCAGTTCGACAAAATCACCGACCGTTGCCTGCCCTTCCAGCAGCAGGATCACGCCCGAGATGAAATTCGCCGCGATCTTTTGCAGACCGAATCCCAGACCCACGCCGATCGCACCGCCCAGAACCGCCAGCGAGGTCAGTGAAATCCCCATGATGTTCATCAGCAGCAGGAACGCCGTGCCGAAAATCACGATTTCGACCGCCTTGGTCGCCAGTTCGCGCGTCGCCGGGCGCATTTCCTCATTCTTGGAAATCAGCGCGGTCGATTGATCGTTCGACCAGCGACCCAGCCAGAACAACAGGCTCCCTGCGATCAGACCCCGAATCAGCGCCATCAGCGAAAAGCTGATGTTGCCCATCTGCACAGTCATCGCGCTCAGCTTTTCGATGACCAGATCCAGAATGCCCAGCGCATAAAGCGCGGCAATCGGGATCAGCATGTATTTGCCCAGCATCTTCAGGAAAGGATCGCTGATGATCTCGCGCACCAGGATGCGCGCCGCCAGGAACAGGAACACGCGTTTGCCGAACGCGATCACCGCGCCGCTGTCAAAGATCGAACGCACGACGCTTTCGCCGACGGCCGTGAACGCATAGGCCAGAAGCGGCAAGATGAGCGGCGTGAACAGCAGCACGAACCTGCGCGACGTCGCGATGATGTTTGTGCTGTCTTCGGCGGGCGTCAAAACCCGTTCGATCAGCGGGCGAAGTTTGCGCGTCGCCACCACCGCCAGAATATAGGCAAGGATCAACAGGCCAAACTGCATCCACGCCGCCGGGCTCAGCAGCCAGCCCTTGGCCAGCTCCCACGCCTGAAGGACATAGCCAGCCGCCTGCTGAACGATTTCCGGCTGACTGCTCAGATCAAATTCCATAACTCACACACCTGAATGACGAAAAGGTTTCGCGACTTTCACATTTGACCGGGCAACCGCTCACGATCAAGCGCCATATCACCCGCCCTAAAGCCCGGCGCACAGATTGGCGATGCCCTCGGCAATGGCCGGATCCGCCGCCCGGGCATCTGCCGCAAGGGATTGCGCGACCTCGATCAGGTCGTCTTTACCAACCACCCGATCGACCAGACCAAATTGATATGCCTCGTCGGCGGACACCTTTTGCCCGGCTATCAAGATCAGCTTGGTCCGCGCAGGGCCGATCAGTGCGGACATGCGCACCGGGTCGGACGGTTGCGGCAGAACCCCGCGCTTCATCACCGGGTAAAAGAAATTTGCCCCCTCAGCAGCAATCCGCAGATCACTGGCCAGAACCATCCCCATCGATCCCCCCGCCAGCGTCCCGTTCAACGCGGCGATGGTCAGGCACGGCAAGGCGGCTATCGCGCCTGAAAGCTGCTCCCACAGAGGGGACAGGGCCAGACCAGATGCCTTGACCTCGTCCAGATCGGCACCGGCGCTGAACACCTTGCCCGTGCCTGTCAGGATCACCGCCTTGGCGGTCTGGGCGTCCTGCATGATCTGGACCAACTCGGCCAACATGGCCTCGGTCACCGAATTGGCCTTTTCCGGCCGGTTCAGCGTAACTGTCCACAACCCGTCATCCTTGCTCAGGTCGATCATATCAGGCCGACCCGTTTGCGGATGGCCTCATCGCGCAGAGAAATTTCGGTGCCGACAAATTCATCCGCATCCGTCGAACACATCCACAGCAACGCCTTGGCGGGCCAATCGGGCGGGATGTGATCCGACCAGTCCAACTGGCTCACCGGGTTCACGCCCGAGGCTTTGATCTCGCGCTGCATCTGGGTCGCCACGGTTCCTGGCGACAGGCCCATGGCGCGGATGCCGTTGGCGCGCTCTTCCTTGTCCAGGCATTCGGTCAGCATCGCGGCCCCGGCCTTGGAACTGCAATAATGGCTCCAGGCCTCGATCGGGTGATGCGCCGCGCCGGAACTGATGGTCAGGATCGTGCCGCCACCGGCCTTTTGCATCACTGGCAACACCGCGTGCATGCCGTAAAACACACCCTTGAGGTTGATATCGATGGCCTGCCCCCACCCTTCGGGGTCGGCCTTGGCCAGATGCGAAATCGGTTCGATCACACCGGCGTTGTTGATCAAAATATCGACCCCGCCAAACCGGTCCGACGCCGACGCAATCGCCGCCTTGACCTGATCATGTTTGGATACATCACACGCCAGTGCCATAGCTGTGTCGCCGATTTCCCCGGCCAATTCCGTCACCGCGTCCTGACTGCGCGCCAGCAGCACCACGTTGGCCCCTGCATCAGCAAAAATCCGAGCCGCCTCAGCCCCGATTCCGCGGCTTGCCCCAGTGATGACAACGGTTTTTCCGGCCATGTTCATGTTCGATCCCCCCTGATCTGTCGTCCCTGTGGTACTGCGCCCATTCCTGCGGGTCCAGCCCCGCAAGCGGCCTCCACCGTGGCGCGGCATGTTTCAATCACTGTGCCGTCATCCTCCTCCTGCAACCCTTGACGCCCCAGCCCGGAGGGCCGACGATGCGCGTCGATCAAACGTGACAAGGAATTTCCAATGGCTTTCCGTCTTGCGCGCACCGGTGCTGCCGCGCTTTTGTGTGTTTTCTCCGCCCAAACCGCGCTTGCCGACCTGTCGGCCCGCGATGTCTGGGCCGACTGGAAGGCGTATCTTGGCGCGTCCGGCTATGACGTTTCGGCCAATGAACAGATGTCGGGCGATACGCTGACGATCAATGACATGGTCATGGAAATGATCCTTGCCGACGAAAACGGCGGCCTGTCGATCGACATACCGACATTCTCGCTGGTTCAGAACGACGATGGCAGTGTCGATGTCGTATTTCCAAACCGGATCCCGATGCAGCTTGCCTTTGCGACTGTCCAGGAGTCGATCAATTCCGCCGAGATCCTGCTGTCTCATGAAAACCTGGCACTGCGGGTGACCGGCGATCCCACCAACATGATCTATACTCAAACGGCCGACCGGATGAGCGCCACTGTCGGTGCACTTACCCGGGATGGACAGCCGGTTTCTCCCGAAGACTTCGACATGAATGTTTCCATGACCGATGTTGCAGGATCCACTGTCATGAAACGGGGGGACCTGCGCGCCATTGATCAGGACATGACCGCCGGCTCCCTGACCTATGACATCGCATACAACGATCCGGCGACGGATGATCAGGGCACGTTCAAGGGTGCGCTGCAGGGCATCAAGATGCGTGGCATGAGCATGATACCGCTCCAGATGGACCCCAATGACCTGAGCGCGTCGCTTGAAAACGGCCTGACCGCGAAAGGCACGCTCACCTATACTGCGGGCAACGGCACCATTGAAGGCACCGGCGATGGCCAGGCCTTTTCCATGACCTCATCCTCTCAGGGTGGTGAGTTCAGTTTTGCCATGGACAAAACAGAAGGCGGTTATGATCTGAGCGGGCGTGACACTTCGATCACGCTGACCACCGAAGCCCTGCCTTTTCCGGTTTCATTGAACATGGCCAGATCTGCCTTGAAAGTTGCAGTGCCAACCATGAAATCCGACGACCCGCAGGATTTCGCCTTTGGTCTGACGCTGGGCGAATTCACCATGTCAGACATGATCTGGGGCATGTTCGACCCGACCGGCCAACTGCCCCGCGACCCGGCCACCGTTCAATTGGACCTGACCGGCAAGGCCAGGATGAAGGCCAGCCTGTTTGACCCCAAAGACGCTGACATCGTTGCGATGTCCGATGTGATGCCGGGGGAATTGAACGCGCTGACCATCCACGGATTCCTTGTGTCTCTGGTCGGTGCGCGCCTGTCGGGCACCGGAGACTTCACCTTTGATAATTCCGACACCGAAACCTTTGACGGCATGCCAAAACCCACAGGCGCAATGGATCTGAAACTGGTTGGTGCCAACGGCCTGATCGACAGGCTGATCGCCATGGGCATTGTCGGTGATCAGGAGGCAATGGGCGCGCGCATGATGATGGGCATGTTCGGCGTACCCGGTTCGGAACCCGATACGCTGAACTCAAAGCTGGAAATCAACGAACAGGGCCACGTTCTGGCCAATGGTCAGCGCATCCAGTGACGTGAAACGACGTGATCTGAATAGGACCAAGGGGGGCGCTGACCGCGGCCCCCGCTTTTTGCAGCCCTTGCGGCCCCGCCGTGTGGGGATTACCTGATTGGTCAGGGAAAAAGACGGAACAGGCATGACCCAGACACTAGAAGACATCAGCCAGGCGTTGCTTTCGGCCGCCCGGACCGCCGGGGCCGAGGCCGCTGACGTCGTGGCCGTCCGCGGCACGTCCGTGTCCATCGACGTGCGCGACGGAACGCTTGAACATGCGGAACGCGCCGAGGGCGTCGATATCGGGCTGCGCGTGTTCCTGGGCCAACAACAGGCCGTCGTGTCGTCCTCGGACACCAGTGCCAACACCATGATTGAAATGGCCCAGCGCGCCGTCGCCATGGCGCGCGAGGCCCCGGAAGACCCGTTTGCCGGTCTGGCCCGCCCGGATCAACTGGCCACCGACTGGAACGTCGAGGCCCTTGAACTGGCCGACCCGTCCCCCGAACCGGACCCTGCCGCGCTGGAACAGGATACCCGCGCAGCCGAAGCCGCCGCACAGGCGATAAAGGGCGTCACGCAGGTGCAATCGACCGGCGCCGCCTATGGCGCGCAACAGGTCCACATGGCGGCCACCAACGGGTTTTCCGGCGGCTACCGGCGCACCACGCGGTCCACATCCTGTGTGGCCATCGCCGGAACCGGGAACGGGATGGAACGCGACTATGACGGGGATTCCCGCACCTTTCAGTCCGATCTGCGCAGCCCCGAGGAGATCGGCACAAAGGCCGGACAGCGTGCCGTCGAACGCCACGGTGCGCGCAAACCGGCCACCGGAACCTATCCGGTCCTGTTTGACGAACGTATCTCGGCCTCGCTGATCGGGCACCTTCTGGGCGCCGTCAATGGCGCCACGGTCGCGCGGGGGTCCTCGTGGCTCAAGGACGCGATCGGGGAAACCGTTCTGCCCGTGCATCTGTCGGTCATCGAGGATCCGCATCGCCCGCGTGCCTTTGGATCGCGCCCGTTTGACGGTGAAGGCCTGCCAACGCACCGCCGCGCCATCGTGGAAAACGGGGTTCTCACCGGCTGGACCCTTGATCTGGCCAGTGCGCGCAAACTGGGCATGGAGTCGACCGGTAACGCGGCGCGCAGCGCCTCGGCCCCGCCGTCGCCCACAAATTGGAACATCGCGCTGACCCAGGGCGACCAGTCGCGCGACGACCTGATCCGCGACATGGGGACCGGTTTTCTGGTCACCTCGATGATCGGCAGCACGATCAACCCCAACACCGGCGATTATTCCCGCGGCGCGGCGGGGTTCTGGGTGGAAAACGGCGAAATCGCCTATCCGGTGAATGAATGCACCATCGCCGGAAACCTGCGTGACATGCTGGCCCGGATCATCCCCGCCAATGACGCGCGCACCTACCTGTCGCGCGTTGTGCCCTCGCTTCTGATCGAAGGAATGGCCCTTGCCGGCAACTGATCTGACCCTTCTGATCGAGGCGGCGCAAGCCGCCGGAGAGATTGCCACCAGCTATAGCGGCAAAGAGGCCAAGCTGTGGTACAAGCCCGAAAACGCCGGTCCCGTGACCGAGGCGGACATGGCCGTCAACGACCTGCTGGAACAAAAGCTGCAATCCGCCCGCCCGGACTATGGTTGGTTGTCCGAGGAGTCCGAGGACAACCCAGACCGCCTGTCGCGCGACCGGGTCTTTATCGTCGATCCCATCGACGGCACCCGCAGCTTTTCGGAAGGGTCTGACACCTGGGCCCATGCGCTGGCCGTGGTGGAAAAGGGCATCGTAACCGCCGGTGTCGTCTATCTGCCCAAACGCGGGCTGATGTACAGCGCCGCACGGGGCCAGGGCGCGTTTCTGAACGACACGCCGATCACCCCGTCAGACAGCAGCGATCTGGACGCCGCTCAGGTTCTGGCCACCCGTCCCAACATGGACCCGAAAAACTGGCGCGGCGGGCATGTGCCCGGCTTTCACCGGTCTCACCGCCCATCGCTGGCCTATCGCATGGCGCTGGTGGCGCAGGGGCGGTTTGACGCCATGCTGACCCTGCGCGCCTGCTGGGAATGGGACATCGCCGCCGGGGACCTGATCCTGCGCGAGGCGGGGGCGATGTGCACCGACAAATCGGGCCATGCCCTGAAATTCAACAACCCGCACCCGCAACTGAACGGTGTCATCGCCGGCGGCGTGGCCATGCATGACCGGATCAGAACATCCCTGCGTGCCGCCTGACCCTGCCTTGACGCAGGATACCAGACGCGTAGTAGGGTCCGGTTGTGAGCAACAACCCTATGCAAAGGATGCCGACATGGTTCAACGACTTCACCTTGTGTTCGGGGGCGAATTGATCGATCCGTCCAAGACCGCGTTCAAGGATGTGAACGACATCCATATTGTCGGCATGTACCCCGATTACCAAAGCGCCTATGACGCCTGGAAAAACGAAGCGCAGCGCACTGTGGACAACGCGCATATGCGGTATTTCATTGCCCATCTGCACCGACTGCGCGACGAGGAAACCGAAGCGTCCTCGACCGAAGAACTGGGCTGACACACATGGGCCGCTCGCTCAGCCTTGCGGCTTATCGCGCCCTGTCGCGGCGCAAGTCCAACGCGCCCGGGCCCGAACAGACCCAAATCACGCGTCCCGATGGGGAATTGCTGTGGGCGCATGTGTCCAGCCAGATGCGCTTTACCGCCATTCGGGATCTGGCCAGCCGTCTCAGGGCCGTGCGGCCGGGCACCAATGTGCTGATCACCTATGAAGCCGAGGCATTTCCCGACGGGTTTCAGGACGACGGCGAAGACACCGGCCCCGTGGTTGCGCTGACCTCGGACCACCCCTCGGCGGCGCGTGATTTTCTGAACCACTGGACGCCGGACATCTGTTTGTGGACGGGCGGAAAGCTGATGGTCAATCTGGCCAGCGCTGCCGCTGAATCGGGTAGGCCCATGATTCTCGCCGATGTTGGAAACGTCGATTTCACCAGCAGGCGGCACAAATGGTTTCCCGATCTGACCCGCACCAGCCTGGATTTCTTTCATGTCATCATGACCAACAGCGATGCTGCCGCGCGCACCATCCGACGTCTTGGCATTTCGCGGACCAAGATACTGGTCACCCCTCGCTTGCGCGGCGGCGCGATGCCGCCAGCCTGCTCGGACGAGGAACTGGGAGCGGTTCTGAATGTTCTGGCCGGACGGCCCGTCTGGCTGGCGGCGCAGGCACGGGCGGACGAATTTGCCGCGATCCTGTCCGCCCATCGCTCGGCCTTGCGCCTGTCGCACAGGCTGTTGCTGATCCTGTCCCTCGCTGATCCAGACAGTTGCGAAGACCTGAAACACCAATTGACCGCGGCCCGGTTGCGCTTTGCCGACTGGAACAGCGGCGACCCGATCGAGGACAATACGCAAGTCCTGATTTCAGAGGGTGCGCCCGATGAGCTGGGCCTGTGGTACCGCGTGGCGCCCCTGACCCTGATGGCCAATTCGATCAGCCCCAAGGCCACGGGATGCAGCCCGCTGGACGCCGCGGCCCTTGGTTCGGCAATCCTTTACGGACCCAATGTCGGCACCCACATCGACACCTATTCGCGGCTGGCTGCCGCCGGTGCGGCCCGCTCGGTCAGCGACGAAGAAAGCCTGAGCGCCGCACTGGTACAGCTGGTTGCGCCGGATCGCGCCGCCGCCATGGCCCTCGCCGGATGGGAAGTCGCCACCGAGGGCGCCGAAGTGATTGATCAGCTGATCGACCGTATTCAGGACATGCTGGACCAAAGCGAGACCGCCCATGCGCGCCCCTGAGTTCTGGAACACGCCGCCGGATCGCCCGGATTGGCGCGCCCGGGTGCTGGCGCCGCTGGGGCGGCTTTATGCCCGCGCCACCGCGCGGCGGCTGGCCAAGGGCGGACCCGGGGTTGTGACGGGTGTGCCGGTGATCTGTGTCGGAAATCTGAACGCAGGGGGTACGGGCAAGACCCCCACCGCCATCTGGCTGCTGGAGGCCCTGCGCAACATGGGTCACGAGCCGCATGTTGTCACACGTGGGTATGGCGGATCGCTGTCCGGCCCGGTGCAGGTGAACCCGGCAATCCACAAGGCGGCACAGACGGGCGATGAACCCCTGCTTCTGGCCGCCTTCGGCGAGGTTTGGGTATCGCGCGACCGCGCCGCAGGGGCGCAGGCCGCCGCCAAGGCCGGGGCAACCGTGATCATTCTGGACGACGGGTTTCAAAACCCGTCGGTCAAAAAGGACCTGTCCATCGTCGTGGTGGATGCGGCGACCGGGTTCGGCAATGGCCGCTGCCTGCCCGCCGGGCCGCTGCGCGAAACTGTCGACGTGGGCCTTGCGCGGGCCGATCTGGTCCTGTCCCTCGGCGAGGACGCTGCCCAAAAGGAATTTGGCGAACGGTGGGGCAAGGTCATCGACATTCCGCACTACACCGGCGTTCTGGCCCCGTTGCAGACCGGAATGGATTGGGCATCCGCCCGCGTTCTCGCCTTTGCCGGCATTGGGCGGCCCCGGAAATTCTTTGACACGCTGCACAGCCTGGGCGCGACCCTGCTGAGGGCCGAGGCGCTGGACGATCACCAGCCCCTGACCCCTGCTCTGATGGGGCGGCTGGAAACCGAGGCCAAGCTGCTGGATGCCCAGATGGTAACAACGGAGAAAGATGCCGTGCGCCTGCCTGCGGCGTTCCGCAGCAAGGTCATCACCCTGCCTGTCCGGCTGACCATCGCTCAGTCCGATCAGTTGATCGAAACGCTGCGCCGGGTGGCCCCGCCGCCGCCCTAGTCGGGCGTGTCTTCGCCTAGTTTCGGCGCCGGTCGGTGCAAGGCCAGTTCGGCATCGGAAAACCGGAACGGCGCACGAACGCCCGGCACACCATCCAGTTCAATCTGCATGCCCCGCGCCACCACCTGCGGATCGACCATCACCTCGTCCAGAGAATTGATCGGACCGGCGGGAACGCCCTGCGCCTCGCAGGCAGCCAGCAGATCGTCCTTGCTCCACCCGACAGTCGCGCCGTTCAGCCGCGCGATCATGACCCGGCGGTTGGCGATCCGGTCCTTGTTGTGCAGGAACTCGGGCGCCTCGGCCATATCGTCCAGCCCCAGCAGTCGGCACAGCCGCTGATATTGCCCATCATTGCCCGTGGCGATGATGATGAACCCGTCCGAGCAATCAAACACCTCATACGGGGTCAGGTTCATATGGGCATTGCCCATCCGCCCCGGTGCCACGCCGGTCGTCAGATAGTTCAGCGCCTGATTGGCAGTGACAGCGACGGCCACATCCAACAGCGCCATGTCGATATGCTGCCCCCGGCCCGTGCTCTGCCGCTGGTGCAGCGCCGCCAGAATGGCCGACACCGAATAGACCCCGGTGAATATATCCGTGATCGCCACGCCCGATTTCTGCGGCTGGCCCTCTTTCGCGCCAGTGATCGACATCAACCCGGACATGCCCTGGATGATGAAATCATACCCTGCCCGATGCGCATAGGGGCCGGTTTGCCCGAACCCGGTGATCGAACAGTAAATCAGCCGCGGGTTCACCTTGGACAGGCTGTCATAATCCAGCCCGTATTTGGCAAGACCACCCACCTTGAAATTTTCAATGAAGATATCCGCATCCGCGACCATTTCGCGGACCTGCGCCTGCCCCTCGGGTGTGGCGAAATCAACAATCACCGAGGCCTTGCCGCGATTGGTCGAATGGAAATAGGCCGCCGAGACATCATCGTCCCGCGTCACAAAGGGCGGCCCCCACGCGCGCGTGTCGTCGCCACTGGGCGCTTCGATCTTGGTCACCTCGGCGCCCAGATCCGAAAGGGTCTGGCCAGCCCAGGGGCCAGCCAGAATCCGGGCCATTTCGACCACTTTCAATCCGGCAAGGGGTGCCGACATCAGTTACCCAGCTCTTCTTCGATCAGCTTGGCAAAGTCTTCGTAGTTCTGGTTTTCGACCTTGCGCCCGTTCATCACGAAACTGGGTGTTGCCGTGACACCATCCGCCTCGGCATTGGCCTGATACCAGGCCACCAGAGTCTGGGCATTTTCGCTGTCCTGCAAGCAGGCCTCAAGCGCGTCTTTTTCGATTCCGGCCAAACGCCCGATCTTGCGCAATTCACCCACGATCTCGGGGGCGCCACCGGCGCGGGCCCATGTGGACTGACCGGCAAAAATCAGATCGGTGATGCCAAAGAACTTTTCCGGGCCCCCACAACGGGCGATCATCGACGCCCACAGGCCATACCGGTCGAAATACACCTCGCGATAGATGAAGCGCACCTTGCCGGTATCGATGTAATCAGCCTTCAGCTTCTTGAACGGACCCTGGTGAAAGGTGGCGCAATGCGGACAGGTATAGGACGCATATTCGATGATCGTCACCGGCGCGTTTTCATCCCCGATCGCCATGTCGACAATCGAAGAGGTATCGACTTCGGCGGCGTCGGTTTCCTGCGCATTGGCCGACGAAACCAGCGCGTCCACGGCCGTGGCGCCCGGTTGTGCGCGGTCCATCATCAGGAACCCGCCGACCGCCAGAACAGCCACCGCACCGATCAGTGCAATTACACGTTTCATACCTACCTCTTTCTCAGGATTTGGAATTGGATAATACGTTGCGCCCCAAACGTTCAAGTGCCGCACGCAATTCATCGTTTTCGACTTGTGTCACCGTCTGCTTGACCTCCTCGACCACCTTGGCGGGCGGCTCGGCCATGGCCTTTTTCGGGGACGGGGCGAATTGCGCCTGCCCTTCGGCAAATCCGGTCGGGGCGGTCTGGGTGATGCGAATGCGGGAAATCGCGTTATACCCATAGGCCGAATTCACCCGTTCCCGCAGCTTTTCCTTCTGCATCTCAAGCATCGGCGCCTGCGCGCCCGTCGTCAGAACGGTCAGCGTTGCGCCAAACCCGCCGCGCCCATAGCTGATGTTCACGGGCCGGGCGATGGCGGCAATATCGGTCCCGGCGATCTCGGCCCAGTGGGTCAAAACACGCGACACGGCAAAGCCACGGCTTTCGCCGACGCGCCTGATCTGGTCGTTCAGGACGTTGGCGGTGCGTTTGAACCCGCGTGTCGATGTTTGCCTTGGCGTCATCAGTGGTTTCCGTGGCGTTTCCACCTATTGTAAGGGGCATGTGGGCAGGCGCCAGCAAAACCGCAACAAAAGGGGTATAAATATTGCGTGACACGAACACGGACCTTGCGCCAATCGCGCCCGCGCTTCTGGAGTGGTACGATGTCCACGCGCGCATTATGCCCTGGCGTGTGACCCCGGCTGACCGGGCGGCAGGCGCGCGCCCCGACCCCTACCGCGTCTGGCTGTCCGAGGTGATGCTGCAACAAACAACCGTGGCCGCCGTCACCGACTATTTTCACCGCTTCACCGCCCGCTGGCCCAACGTGGGCGACCTTGCCGCCGCCGAGGATGGTGACGTGATGGGCGAATGGGCCGGATTGGGGTACTACGCCCGGGCGCGAAATCTGTTGAAATGCGCACGGGTTGTTGCTGGTGAATACGATGGCGTTTTCCCGGACACCCATGCCGAATTGCTGCGCCTGCCGGGAATCGGCCCTTACACTGCCGCCGCCATTTCCGCGATTGCCTTTGACCGGCCCGAAACCGTGGTCGATGGCAACGTCGAACGGGTGATCGCGCGCCTTCATGACATCCACACCCCCCTGCCCGCCGCCAAGCTTGAACTGACCGCCCTTGCGACAGCCCAGACACCGGCTGAAAGGCCCGGCGATTATGCCCAGGCGGTGATGGATCTGGGCGCAACCCTCTGCACCCCGAAATCACCAGCCTGCGGCATTTGCCCGGTGCGCACGCCCTGCATGGCCCGCATTGCGGGCACGGCGCCGGACCTGCCCAAAAAGACCCCGAAGAAACCCAAACCAACGCGCCTTGGTACGATCTATCTGGGCCGGCGCGTAGATGGCGCTTGGCTGTTAGAGCGTCGCCCCGACAGCGGGCTTTTGGGTGGCATGCTCGGCTGGCCTGGCACGGATTGGGTTGAAACGGCCCCGCCCGACAGCCCGCCAGCGCCCGTGGATTGGTCCACCCTTCCGGGCGAGGTGCGCCACACGTTCTCCCATTTCCACCTGATCCTGACCGTAAAGCACGCCGACCTGCCCCAGGATCACACCCCGGACAGTGGTCAGTTCATCGGCAAACACGACTTTCGCCCCAGCGATCTGCCGACCGTGATGCGCAAGGCGTTCGATCTGTGGCGCGGCCTTTGAACGCGGGGCCTTGGGCATCCCCTGCAAGGTTGATAGAATTTCATCAGGCCCCGGTTTTCATGCGGAGACTCACATGACCTCGCCCGAACAGATTTCCCGCTGGCAAAGTGCTGCACCCTTCGCGGTGTCATTCCTGCTGGTCCCGCTGATCTGGTACAGCGCCTTGCACGGCGGCTGGGCCGTCCTGCTGGCGCCGGTGGCGACGTGGTACCTGTTTTCCGCGCTGGACGGGTTTGTCGGGCTGAACCTTGAAAACGCCGACCCCGAAACACCGGACGACGACCTGAAATTATACAAATTGCTCACTTGGGTCTGGGTCCCGATGCAATTCATCACGGTTTTTGCCCTGATCTGGTACGCCACGCGCGCCGACCATCTTTCCGGGATCGAACTGATCGGCCTGTTTTTTGGCGTCGGGGTGATCACGGGAACCATCGGCATCAACTACAGTCACGAGCTGATGCACCAGAAGCCCCGGTTTGAACGCGCCCTGTCGGAAATCCTGCTGGGTATGGTGCTCTATTCGCATTTCCGCTCTGAGCACCTGTTGGTGCATCACCGCTATGTCGGCACCCCCAAAGATCCGGTAACCGCCCGATATAACGAAAGCTTCTACCACTTTTATCCCCGCGTTCTGTGGCAAAGCCTAGTGTCGTCTTTCCGCGCCGAACAGGCAATGCTTGCGCGCAAGGACCTGCCGTGGAGCGACCCCAGCAATCCGTTTTTCTGCTATTGGGCCCTTGAAGGCGCCATGCTGATCCTCGCCTTTCTTCTGGGCGGGTGGTTGGGGTTGGGCCTGTTCCTGATCCAGGCAGGCACCGCAATCTGGCAACTGGAACTGGTCAACTATGTCGAACACTACGGCCTGACCCGCAAACATCTGGGCGACGGCAAATACGAACACGTCCTGCCCCAGCATTCCTGGAATGCGGCGCAAAAGGCATCCAACTGGTTGCTGATCAACCTGCAGCGCCATTCGGACCACCATTACAAACCCGACCGCCGGTTTCCGCTGCTGCAGAACTATACCCGGACCGATGCACCGCAGTTGCCCTATGGATATCCGGTGATGACGACGGCGGCGATGTTCCCGCCGCTATGGCGGCGCATCATGAACCCCGCCGTGCGGCGCTGGCGCGGCATGTATTACCCCGAAATCACCGATTGGAGGCCGTATAACAAGGCGGCCAACCCGCTCCCGCGCTAAGCGTCATGCCAGAGTCCAGACCGCCATCGGCTGATCAAGGCCCCGGATGTCCTGCGGGTTCTGACGGTCCAACCCGGCCAATGCCGGGTTTTCGGCCCCACCCTGCGCAATGGCGCGATCACGCATCTGATCGCTGATCACCACCTTTGCCTTCAGACCGCGGGACATCGCCTCGAGACGGCTCGAGACGTTGACCGTGTTGCCCAGCACCGCGAACTCAAGCCGGTTGGCGCCAATGTCGCCCAGAACGACGGGTCCGTAATGCAACCCGAAACTGCCGAGAATGCGCGGCTCGCCGGCCGCATCCCGCGCCGCGTTCCATGCGTCCAGTTCCGCCATCATCGCCCGTGTACAGCGCAGCGCATTGATCGCATCGCGCTCGCTGGGCAGGGGTGTGCCGAAGGTCGCCATCAGCCCGTCGCCCAAATATTTGTCGAGCGTGCCGCCATGGCGAAACACCTCGGTTTCCATCAGCGCATGAAACCCGCGCAACGTTTCGATCACCTGCTCGGGCGGGCGTTTTGAGGCGAATTCGGTAAACCCCACGAGATCCACGAACATCACCGCCACATCATGGGTGCGGGTCTGTTTCAACGGCTCGTCGTTATGCGACAGCTCCTCGACCACGTTGGGAGAGAAATAGCGCGACAGGTTTTCACGCTCCCGCTCCAGTTCCGCGTTGCCCAGAAGCAACCGATTGAACCGCCGCACCGTCAGCGCCAGCGTTGCCGCCACGATCAGAAAGACCACGATCTCTTGCGCCCGCCGTTCCAGGTTCAGCGCATTGGGATCCAGCACGCGCGCCATTTCCGGGTATTGCCCGAATGCCGCATCGGTGGCAGCGGTCAGGTCAGGATCGGTCCGGCCGAACCACCAGATCGCGGCCGTTCCAATGATCCACAAAACGCCGGTCCAGTTGCCCATCGCGATGATCGTACGCCACGAATAAGACAGTGTTCCTGCGGCCAGCAACACGAAGAAATAGATGAAGTTTTCATAGCGGAACACCATGGCCGTCGGCCAGCCGGCAGCAGAAAAAGGATTTGGAAACAAAAGGATGAAAGAAGTGAGTGCAAGATCGATGAACAGCAAAAACAGCTCAATATCTGATCGCCCCACCCGCCCGTGACGTTGTTGCGCCCATCCCACCAGGGCCAGCCCCAGCAACAACACCTCGTAATAGATCACATCCCAGTGCCGGTTCAGAAACGGTAACATGACGGCGATCACGGCCAGGGCCACCCAACGCGCCCGGACCGCAAGGTCCAGACCTTCCCGTTTGTGACGTTCCAGCGCCGCCTCGGTGTGACGGTTCGCTTCGATATCCGAGTGTGTTACCCGGTCCGGCAGGTCCGCCTGCGTGAATTTGGGCAGGTTTGTTGTGGCTTGCGACATGATCCGGCCTTTCGCCTGAGTGACCTTGCACAGCATAGCGGGTCATTGCGAACAAGAAAAAGCCCCGCCAAATCTGGCGGGGCAAGTTGAGTGCCATGTGACAGGCCACAGGCACCGGCGGTAAACGTAACAAACTTGAGAGATAGAGAGAGAACTCAGTTCTGCATTTCTGAACGGATCTGCTGGCGCAGCACGTCGATGGGCACGGTTTTGCCATCGCGCTTGAAACACCAGTAGGTCCAGCCATTGCAGCTGGGCGCGCCTTCCAGATGGGCGCCGACCTGATGGATCGACCCCTTGATGTCATCCCCGATCAGGGTGCCATCGGCACGCACCTTGGCCTTGTGGCGGTTGTTCATCGAAACCAGTTGTTCGCCCGGACGCAGCATTCCGCGTTCGACCAGCTGGCCAAAGGGAACACGCGGTTCGGCCCGTTTCGAGGCGCTGACCTGCAATGCCTCGCGGTCGAATTTGCGCACCTTGGCGATGCGCGCCTCGGCCACTTTGCGATAAGCGGCCTCACGCTCGATCCCGATGAAATCACGGCCCAGCATCTTGGCCACGGCGCCGGTCGTGCCGGTGCCAAAGAACGGGTCCAGAATGACGTCGCCGGGGTTCGTGCTGCCGACCAGAACGCGGTGCAGCAGGCTTTCGGGTTTTTGTGTCGGATGGGCCTTGTCGCCGTTTTCATCCTTCAGGCGTTCATGCCCGGTGCAGATGGGCAGAACCCAATCGCTGCGCATCTGGATGCCTTCGTTCAGCGCCTTCAGCGCCTCATAGTTGAAGGTGTATTTTCCACCCTCTTCCTTGCTGGCCCAGATCATCGTTTCATGCGCATTGGTGAACCGTTTGCCACGGAAATTCGGCATCGGGTTGGATTTGCGCCAGACGACATCGTTCAGGATCCAGAAGCCTTCGTTCTGCAACACAGCGCCGACCCGGAAGATGTTGTGATAGGAACCGATCACCCAAATCGCCCCGTTGGGTTTGAGCAACCGGCGCGCCGCTTTCAACCAGTCTTGGGTAAACTTGTCATACACGGCGAATGAGGAAAACTGATCCCAGTGGTCGTCGACCGCGTCCACCTGCGAATTATCCGGGCGATGCAGATCGCCCTTGAGCTGCAGGTTATAGGGAGGATCAGCAAAGATCAGATCGATGGATTCAGCGGGTAAACTGTTCATCATTTCGATGCAGTCGCCATCCAGAATCGTGTTCAGCGGGAGCGCAGTTGCGCCCTGTGTTTTGGTCTTTGTCTTTGTCATTGTCTGCCTCTGTCCCGGGCGCTTTTTACGCTCTCGTGGTTGAGGTCAGGATGATTCAAAGGCGATTCGCCGTCAAATTCTTTTTTGAATCAATCACTTAAGTTTTCTTCTTGATACAAGATATTGTGGACCGGTTTAAACGAACGTCTATGATGTGGGGTTACACCAAGATTTTGAAGCGCCAACCTGTGACTTTTTGATGGATACCCGGCGTTCGTCTCCCAGCCATAGCCGGGATGCTGTTGCGCCAAATCCACCATGATCAGATCCCGGCAGGTTTTGGCGACAATCGACGCCGCGGAAATCGACACTGAACGCGCATCGCCCTTGACCACGGCCCGTGCCGAAATGGTCAGCCCCCGGGGGATCAGATTTCCGTCGATCAGCAGAAAGTCCGGCGGCGGGTTCAGCCCTGCAACCGCCCGTTCCATCGCCAGATGGCTGGCGCGCAGGATGTTGATCTCGTCGATCTCTTCGACGCTGGCGTGGGCGATGGATACTTCGGCCTGTTCATGGATTGCCTTCGTCAGGGCCTCGCGCGCCTTGGCGGTCAGTTTCTTGGAATCGTTCAGCCCTTCGGGGAAAGAAGACAGGTCCAGAACCACCGCGGCCGCCGTCACCGGCCCGGCCAGCGGGCCGCGCCCAACCTCGTCAACACCGGCGATGCGCAGATAGCCTTGCGCCCGCGCCTCTTGTTCCAATGATGTATTCGGTTCGGCCATACCCCCTTGCTGGCGCAGGGCCTTGCCAACTGCAAGTCAAAACCGGTGTTATTGCCCGGTCAGGGTCTCATGTCCCGCACTGGCCGGCTCCAGAACCGATGTCGTGATCGCCGGTGCATTGAATTGATACCCTGCGGTCAGATCGCTGGGCGCATCCGACCCGGACGGCATCGCATCCGTTGGTGCAGGCGGCAATTCGGCAATGCGCGCGGCAAAGACACTGGCCGGATCGGCCCCTTGCGCAATCTGCGATGCGGCAGCGCCCTGAGCGTTTCTGGGCGCTTCAACCCCTGCCTCACGCGCGGCGGCAACGGCCTGTTTAGCCTGATGCCCGATCGACTGCGCGCTTTTCCCGGGGCGCACCGCGACGGGGGGCGAAGGGATTTGTGTAACCGAAGGTGGGGCAATTGTGGGCATCGCACGCTCCTTTAAATGGCCTGCACAGGGATAGAGGCAAAGCGTTACCAATTGGTGTGCACGAAAAAAGGGGGGAAGATCGGGCACACCTCCCCCCAGGTTCGGCGCGGGACGTTGCGCCGGGTTTCCCGCGCTTAGCGGCGGGAGATACGGTAACCGCGTTCGCGCAGGCATACGGGCTCATACCCGGTGCGGGTGCCTTCGCGGGTGCGGAACTGGAACTGGCAGGCATAAGGCAGCGACTGGGTGTGGCGATACCGCTCTTTCAGACAGCCCCGCCCCAGAAGGTTCACGTTCTTGCGGTTGATCTTGTAGGTGCGCATGCATTCTCCGGGCAGATCAAATCGCGCGACGCGCGGCGGCAGCGGCTTGGGGTGGACCGGCTGATGGCGGGTGTGGCCATAGGTGTTGCCCCGGGTATTCCCGTACGTATTGCCATAGGTATTGTGCGGGTACGGGTTGCGCGTGACGTTGACGTCATCGCGCTTGCGGGCATCTTCGATCGCGGAACCGATGATGACCAATGCGGTAAACCCGGCCAGGAATTTCGCGAGGTCATCCGACCCGGCCCGCGCCGGGGCGGTCAGGCCGACAACGGCCACGGCGGACGCCACGATAAGGGTGATGAATTTGCGGTGCATGATATTGATCCTTCTGTTGGTGTCTCGGGCAATCCGATCACGATGACCGGGCGATGGGATCACCCTCGGCCAACCGTCGAAAGTCAGGCAATATCGCCCCGGTGTTATCCAATATCAGCGCCGCAAACCCCCATGGTTATTGAATATCGGCGCGGGCGCGCGCAGTGTGCACGCATGAAACACGCATTCTCAATTCTTGCCCTGACACTGGGTCTGGCTGCGGCGCACCCCGCCTATGCGGCCGAGTGTTACGCCGATTACAAGGCCAAGCAGGACAATCCGCTGCGCCTGCATTACGGCGTCGTGCAATTGCAGGGGGCCTGCAAACGCGGCGCGGCCCGGGCCGAGGTGTCGGCCCGTCTGGCCGATCAGGGCTGGACCCTGTTGAATATTCTGTCCGTATTCGGCCCCGAGGGCCTTGAGGAAAGGAGGGCCAATGCAGGAGGCTACTATCTCCGCTTCTGAGGCCCGCCGGTCCGGCAACCGGATCGTCAGCCTGGGGATCGCGGCCATCGTTGCCATTCTCGCCACGGCGGGGGCGGTCCTGTTTTTCACCCTTCCGGACGCGAATGCCTTTAATGCGCGGGTCGAACGGTTGTTCGTGGAAAACGACAACCTGACCACGCAGGCCGAAATCAAGCTGCTGGAAATTCTGGCCCAGTCCGGCACTGCCTTTTCCGACACCTTGACCAGCTACCGCATGGTCATTTTCATCCTGCTGATCTTTGCCACCGCGATGATGATCGCGGCATTGGTGTTTCTGGTGATGCTGGTCACGCTGAACCGGCGCATGGCCCAGATCGAAAGAAACGGCATCCAGGTCAATTCCCTGCTGATCAGCCGCGAGGAAAACACCGTCTATCTCAATAACCTCGACTTCAAGCTGACTGCGGCGGCAATGGAAACCCTGTCGGTTCTGGCCGAGGCGCGGATGGATGATGACGTTCTGTCCGGCGCCGAGATCGAGGCGATGGTGTCAGGCCGGGATGCCGCCGATTGTGACGAGGCCGCAGGTGCAACCCGCATCAAACGCCTGCGCGATACGCTGGGCAACCAGATGGTTAGCGAATTGCTGGTCAAGAATATCGCGCGGCGTGGCTATATGCTCGCCATCGAAAAAGACGTTATACAGATGGTCTGACTCCGGCGGGGTCAACCCTGGGTGGGTTGGAACAGTCCTGCGTATTCTTCGCGCAAGATGTTCTTTTGCACCTTGCCCATCGTGTTGCGCGGCAGCGCGTCCAACAGGATGAGTTTGCGGGGATGTTTGAACCGCGCCAGCGACTGTTTCACCGTCTCCATGATCTGAACTTCGTCTGGGGTCTGGCCCGGTTCGGGCACGATCACGCCCACGACCGTTTCCCCGAAATCGGGATGCGGCACGCCGATCACGGCGCTTTCCAGAACGCCGGGCTGTTCGTCCAGCACCAGTTCGATTTCTTTGGGATAGATATTGTAGCCGCCGGAAATGATCAGGTCCTTGTTGCGCCCCACGATATGGATGTAGCCATCGGCATCGACCGTACCCAGATCGCCGGTGATAAAGAACCCGTCGGCGCGCAACTCGGCCGCCGTTTTCTCGGGCATCTGCCAATATCCCTTGAACACGTTCTGGCCGCGCACCTCGATCTGGCCGACTTCGCCGGTGGGCAGCGTGTCGCCCGTGGCCGGATCCGTGATCTTGAGCTCGACCCCCGGCAAGGGAAAGCCAACCGTGCCGGCGCGCCGGTCCCCGTCATAGGGGTTCGAGGTGTTCATGTTGGTTTCCGTCATCCCATAGCGTTCCAGGATTCGGTGGCCTGTGCGCTCCTCGAACCGGACATGGGTTTCAGCCAACAACGGCGCACTGCCCGAAATGAACAGGCGCATATGCGCGCTCAGGTCCCTGGTGAACCGCTCATCATCCAGAAGCCGGGTGTAGAAGGTCGGCACGCCCATCATCGTTGTTGCCCTGGGCAAAAGCCGGATAATGGCGTCCTGATCGAACTTGGGCAGGAAGATCATGCTGCCCCCCGCGATAAGCGTGATGTTCGTCGCCACGAACAGGCCATGCGTGTGAAAGATCGGCAAGGCATGCAACAGGACATCCGTTTCCGTGAACCGCCACAGGTCCGCCAGCGTTTCGGAGTTGGACAGCAGGTTCGCCTGTGTCAGCATCGCCCCCTTGGACCGCCCCGTGGTGCCCGAGGTGTAAAGGAACGCGGCCAGATCATCGGCATCGCGCGCCACGGTCTCAAAATGCTCGGGCATGGACTGCGCTCGCGTGGTCAGCGACCCTGATCCGTCCGCGTTCAGCGTTTCGATCTGCGCGCCCAGACCGGCCGCCACCGGGGTCAGCCCCTCGCGCGCGGAGCCATCACACACAACCAGCGCGGCGCCGCTGTTTTCGATGAAATAGGTCAGCTCATCCACGGTATAGGCCGTGTTCAGCGGCAAAAAGATCAGCCCCGCCTGAACGCAGGCCCCGTAAAGCGCCAGCGCCTGGGGCGATTTTTCGATCTGCGCGGCAACGCGATCACCCGGTTTCAACCCGGCCTCGGTTAGCGCATGGGCGATTTGCGCGACCAGCGCGACAAACGCGCGATGGGTGATTTCGCTGCCATCCGGCAGGATCAGGAATGGCGTGTCCTTGGTCGCATGCGCTCCGAACAGTCGATCATATAGGGGGTTTGCCATCTCGTCTTATCCTTGTGCCAACAATTTCGCTGCGGCATTGCTCAGCGTTTTGACCTCGCCCGAGGCGGTGACCTCTTGTGTCGCGGCGAATTTTTCGTGGTTCTGGGCCACTTTTTTCAGATCGTAAAGATAGTTCACCATCGCACCCGCCGATTGCGCGCGCCCCTTGTCTGAAATATCGGCGTTCCCGTGAACCGCATGCACAATCGCGCCGTTGCCCAGATGGAACCGCGCGACCGGGTCCAGCGGGGCATTACCGCGCCCTTTGGCCGTCAGCAGGTAATGCGCCGCCAGCGCGCGCACCGTCTCGGGGGTGTCCGCGTCCAGGGCAATGTTTTCGCGTTCGACCCAGCGCATGAATCCGGGAATGGGCGACAGGGTAACAAAGGTTTTTAACCCCCGCTGATCCACCGACAGATCCGCCGCCACCTGTTTGATCAGCGAATTGCCAAACGAAATGCTGGCCAGCCCGACCTGACAGTTCGAGATGGAATAGAACACCGCCGTATCGGCCTGATCCGGCGACATGCTGACACGATCATCGGCCAGCAATTCCTGAATGGAGCCGGGAACACCCTTGGTCAGGGCCACCTCGACAAATATCAACGGCTCATCCGGCATCGAGGGGTGGAAGAACGCAAAACACCGCCGGTCCGCCGGTTCCAGACGGCGGCGCAGGTCGTCCCAGCTGTCGATGGCGTGCACGGCCTCATAGGCGATTATCTTTTCGAGGATATGCGCCGGACTGGCCCAGCTGATCGGGCGCAACACCAGAAAACCCCGGTTGAACCAGGATGCAAAGAGATGGCGGAAATCCTGATCCAGCGCCTGCAATTCGGGTTCGTCCCCGCCCAGGCGCAGCAGGTCGGCCCGCATACGCACCAACTGCCCGGTGGCGCCGGGCACCTGGTTCAGTCGGCGGATCAATTCCTGCCGCGGCGGTTCCGCGGCCGTCATATAGGCTCGGTAGGTGTCCTTTGACGGTTCGGCCTCATACGCATCCAGCGTTGTGCGCACCGCTTGCGGGTCAATGTTCATGGCGCTGGCCAGGTGGCGGAACACGGTCAGCTTGGCCGCGTCCTCAAGCGTTTCAAACCGCGCAAGGAACTGCCCGGCAAGGGCCAGCCCGGATGTTTCCCCCGTCGAACTGACCAGCGCCGTGGCCAGTTCTTCCAGCGGGCGATTGTCCCAGTTCGTCGCCAGCGTGGCGCGATAGCGCCGCTCGAAAACCGTGGACAGAAGATCGGCAAGCAAAGTCACAGCCCGGCCCCCATCACATAGTTCGGCAACCATGTTGCCAGACCTGGAAACACGCACAACAGGATAATCGCCAGGATCATGCAGGCCACAAACGGCAGTGACCCTGTCAGAATGGTTTTCAGCGAAATATCCGGCGCGATGCCGTTGATGACATAAAGGTTCAGACCCACAGGCGGCGAAATCAGGCCGATCTCCATGTTGATGGTCAGAACGACCGCAAACCAGATCGGGTCGAACCCGGCGGTGGTGATGATTGGCAACAGGATCGGCGCAGCCATCAGGATCACCGCCACCGGCGGCAGGAAGAACCCCGCAATCAGCAAAAAGACGTTGATCGCGCCCATTAGAACCCAGCGGCTGACATCCAGCGTTCCGATCCATTCGGCAATCGACTGGGTGATGAACAGCGATGACAGCATGTAGGAAAACACACCCGCCGCCGCGATGATGAACAGGATCATCACGGATTCCTTGGTGCTGTCACGCAGCACCACCCACAAATCGCGCGGGTTCCATAGTTTATAGATGATCACCGCGATCAACAGGCACAACAACGCACCCACGGCGGCCGTTTCCGAGGGCGTCGCGATGCCGCCATACATCGCATAGAGAACACCCAGAATGATCGCCAGAAATGGCAGGACCCGCGGCAGGATCTCGAACCGCTCCTTCCAGCTATAGCTGCCTCGGCCAAGCGTGGCGGCATTGCCCGACTTCCACGTGGAATAGAGCGACCAGGCCATGAACAACCCAACCAGCAGCAGGCCCGGAATGACGCCCGCCAGAAACAGCCGCCCGATCGAGGTTTCGGTGGCGATGCCATAGACGATCATCGTGACGGAGGGCGGGATCAGAATACCCAGCGTTCCACCCGCGGCAATCGACCCGGCGGCCACCCCGTCGGGATATCCCCGTTTGCGCATTTCCGGGATGCCCATCTTGCCAATCGCGGCGCAGGTGGCCGGCGACGATCCGGACATCGCCGCGAACAGGGCACAGGCCCCAAGGTTGGAAATGACCAATCCGCCCGGCACGCGTGTCAGCCAACGCTCCAATGCCTCATAAAGGTCGGCCCCCGCCCGGGTCGAGGCGATGGACGACCCCATGATGATGAACATCGGGATCGAAAGCAGCGCAAAGTTGTCCAGTTTCCCGAACAGGATTTCCGGCATCAATTCAAGCGAGCGCATGCCATCGAACGCCATCAGGAACCCCGCCGACACGATCAAAAGACCGATGGCAACAGAAACCCCGGAAAACAGAACCAGAATGGTGGCAATCGCGACCAGTGCGCCCAACAACAGCGGATCCATCAGTGGTCCTCCAGTCCGAAAGGTTTATCAATGCCAAGAACGACGGCAACCAGATCGGCGGTCAGTTGCAACAACAACAGGCCGAACCCGATGGGAATGGACAGGTAGGGAATCCACAGGCGCACGCCCCAGACAGTGTCGGATTTCCAGCCGCGCGCATAAGCAAAGTGCCAGTAGTCATAGCCGTACCACAGCATGACCGCGATAATGGCAATCGACATGGTCAGGGTCAGGATGGCCATCCAGAACCGCGCCCGAACCGGTAGGGAAATCGGGATCAGATCGACGTTCACATGCCCGCGCAGACGCTGGACATAGGGCAACCCGATCAGGGTTGCGGCGACGACCAGGTAGATCACCGCCTCGGTCTGCCAAACGGTGGACCCGTTCAGAACAAACCGGATGAAAATCATCTGGCAGGTGATCGCAACCGCCGCCACGATCATGGCGGCCGAGACCCATCCCGCAATCGTGGAAATCGCGGCCACCGCGCGCAAAAAGGGGTTATTTCCGACATGCGCTATCGCTGCCGAGCTTTGGCCCGCCATACCGATCTCCCATAACGTGAGTATTTGTATTTGGGTCGGGGCAGCGCGCCTTGCGCCGCCCCTGAAACGATCACTCGACCGCCAGCGCCATATCCAGCAATTGCTGACCATCGGGCACTTCTTCGACAAAGGCCTTATAGGATGTGTCCTGCGCAATCGCGCGCCAGGCGTTGAAATCTTCCTGGGTCATCTCGGCAATCTCGACACCGGCCTGCTTGAACACCTCGACCGAGGCTGCATCCTGTTTCTTGGCCTCTTCCAGGTAATAGGCTTCGGCCTTGGCCGCACCGGCCAGCAGGGCCTGTTGCTGTGCTTCGGTCAGACCTTCAAAGGTCGACTTGTTCATCAAAAGCGGCTGATACATGAACCACAACGCCACATCGCCCGCGGGAGTGTAGCATTTCACCTGCTCATAGATGCGATAGGACACGAAGGACGACGACGATGTGTTCGCCGCGTTCAGAACGCCGGTCTGCATCGCGTTATAGATTTCGGACGACGCCATCGACGCAATCGATGCCCCGGCCCCGGCAAGCATCTGTTCAAATGCCTTGCCTGCTGCGCGGGTCTGCAAACCGGCCACATCCTCGGGCTTTGTGATGCACTTGTCCTTGCCGGCAAAACCACCAGCCAGATAACCGTGGACCAGAACCATGACGTCATCTTCGGCCATCTTGGCCTCAAGCGCCTCCATGAAGGGCGAATTGCTCAGACGTGCGGCGTGATCGTGGTTTTTCACCAGACCGGGCATCAGCGTCAGGTTATAGGCCGGTTGCTGACCGCCCGCATAGCTGAGCGGCAGAACCGTCATGTCCAGCTGTCCCCGGCTGAGCGGTTTATACTGCTCGCGCGGCTTGAACAGCGACTTTGAGCCGAAGATCTTGATTTCCAGATCGACATCGGCGGCGGCGACTTCGTTGGCGACAATTTCGGCGACCTTATGGCGCACGTCCTTGTTCGACCACTGATGCGACAAACGCAGTTCGGTGGCCTGCGCGGTTCCCGCCGCAGCAAACAACGCGACAGCCGCAACTGCGGCTTTCAGCTTGGTGTTCATGGAATCCTCCCGTTTGGAATGCCCGAATTTGCGGGTCATTGCCCCACTATGGGTATCATGTTTTTTCTGTCAACTTTTTTGTATACAAGAATTTCATCTTTGAATTTTTCGATCTGAATGGTACCAGCGAAATATGGAGAAACGACGTGCAGATGGGATTGCCGAGGAACTGGAGGAGCTGATCTTCAGCGGCACCTATTGCGATGGCGACCGGTTGGATGAAATCAGACTGGCCGATCATTTCGGCGTCTCGCGCACCCCTGTCCGCGAGGCATTTCAACGGCTTGCCCTCTCCGGCCTCGTCGAACAGATCCCGCGCCGCGGCGTGTTCGTGCGCCAGCCCGGCCCGGTCGAACTGATGGAGATGTTCGAGGTCATGGCCGAACTTGAAGCCGCCTGCGGACGCCTTGCCGCGATCCGCATCACCGATGCCGCGCTGGGTGAATTGCGCGACGCCAACCGCAAATGCCAGCAAGCGGTCGAAGCCGGAGATCATGATTCCTATTACCGCGAAAACGAACGGTTCCACCGCATCATCTATAACCAGTCGGGCAACCGGTTTCTGGAACAAGAGGCCCTGCGCCTGCACCGCCGCCTGAAACCGTTCCGCCGCCAGCAACTGCGCCTGCGCGGACGTCTGAACCAATCCATGGCCGAACACGAGGCGATCGTTCAGGCCCTGACCGACGCCAACGCCAACACCGCCGCCAGCGCATTGCGTCAGCACGTCGCCGTACAGGGTGAAAAATTCCACCACCTGATGGCCAGCCTGAAACCGGCGGCCGAATAAGCCTGATTGAATGGCGACCCCGGCAGGATTCGAACCTGCAACCTGCCCCTTAGGAGGGGGCTGCTCTATCCAGTTGAGCCACGGGGCCGTCCGAGACCGCTCATACCCGCAAAAACCGGCGATGTCATCGCCTTAGCTGCGCAGTTGATAAGGTTCCTGTGTTTGCGGTAACGTCCGGACAACCCAATTCAGAAAGTTCCGCATTTGTCGTCAGAATCCAAACGACCGCTCACCCTTCGCGATGTGTCCGAAGCGTCGGGTGTCTCAGAAATGACTGTCAGCCGTGTGCTGCGCAACCGCGGCGACGTGTCAGACGCGACCCGCGCCAAGGTTCTCGCGGCGGCCAAGGAACTGGGCTATGTCCCCAACAAGATCGCAGGGGCGCTGGCGTCGAGCCGGGTGAACCTTGTGGCGGTGATCATCCCGTCCCTGTCCAACATGGTGTTTCCCGAGGTTCTGACCGGCATCAATCAGGTGCTGGAAGACACCGAATTGCAGCCCGTCGTTGGCGTCACGGATTACCTGCCCGAGAAAGAGGAACGGGTACTGTATGAAATGCTGTCCTGGCGCCCGTCGGGTGTGATCATTGCGGGGCTGGAACACTCCGAGGCGTCGCGCGCCATGCTTGAAGCGGCCGGAATCCCGGTGGTGGAAATTATGGACACGGATGGCAAACCGATCGACGCGATGGTGGGGATTTCCCACCGCCGCGCGGGGCGCGAAATGGCCAGTGCGATCCTGAAAGCCGGGTATCGCCACATCGGCTTCATGGGCACGAAAATGCCGCTCGACCATCGCGCGCGCAAACGGTTCGAAGGCTTTACCGAGGTGCTGGCCAAAAACGGTGTTGAAATCGAAGATCGCGATTTTTATTCCGGCGGGTCGGCGTTGGCCAAGGGCCGCGAAATGACACAGGCCATGCTGGAACGCTCGCCCGATCTGGATTTCCTCTATTACTCGAACGACATGATCGGGGCCGGTGGCCTGCTTTACCTGCTGGAACAGGGCATTGATGTGCCCGGGCAAATCGGTCTTGCCGGGTTTAACGGGGTTGAGTTGTTGCAGGGTCTTCCCCGCCAGCTGGCCACGATGGACGCCTGCCGTCTGGAAATCGGGCGCAAGGCGGCCGAGATCATCGTTGCGCGTCTCGCCGAACCGCCGGAAGAAACCGAAACACAAGTCACCTTGGTGCCGACCATTGCCTATGGCGACACGCTGAAACGGCGCTGATGCCATGGCGGTCACCCGGCTAGACAACCGCAGCGCACGGCGCCTGTTTCTGGACCGGCATGCCTTGGCCGAAACGCCCAGCGGACCCGCGAAAGGGACTGATCTTGCCCAGTTGATCCAGCAGCTGGGGTTCGTTCAGCTGGATAGCATCAACACGGTTGCGCGCGCCCATGACCTGATCCTGTTTGCGCGCCGCCCGGCCTATCGCTCCAAACATCTCAAGCGGCTGTATGAAACCGACCGGGCGCTGTTTGAACACTGGACCCATGACGCCGCCGTCATCCCGATGGATTTCTACCCCCACTGGCATCTGCGGTTCCAACGCGACGCTGACACGTTGAAATCCCGGTGGCGCAACTGGCGTCGCGATGGGTTTGAGCAACGGTTTGAAACGGTTTTGCAGCATATCCGCGACCACGGGCCGGTTTGTTCCTCGGACCTGGGAACGGATGAAAAGAAAACCAGCGGCGGCTGGTGGGATTGGCACCCATCGAAAACCGCGCTGGAATATCTGTGGCGCAGCGGCGCGTTGACGGTCACCGGGCGCGACGGTTTCCAGAAACGCTATGATCTGACCGAGCGCGTGATCGACAAGGCCCTGTTGCACGACCAGGCGCGCCCTGATCCCGAATATAGTGTTGACTGGCTGTGCAATGCGGCGCTGGATCGGCTTGGGTTTGCAACCTCTGGCGAACTGGCCGCGTTCTGGGACACCGTCACCCCGGCCGAGGCCAAGACGTGGTGCGCCGATCAGGTGGCGCGGGGGCGGATCATCCCGGTCGAAATAGACTGTGTCGGCGGTGCCACCCGATCGGTTTTTGGACGTCCCGATATTGCCGAGGAGGCGGCCACCCTGGCCCCGCCGACGGGGCGGATGCGCGTTCTCAGCCCCTTTGACCCCGCCTTGCGCGACCGGGCACGGGCCGAGCGCCTGTTTGGCTTTCATTACCGGATCGAGGTTTTCGTGCCCGCCGCAAAGCGCAAGTTCGGCTATTACGTCTTTCCGCTGCTTGAAGGCGACCGGCTGGTCGGGCGCATCGACATGAAGGCGCACCGCGATCAGGATCGTCTGGCTGTGACCGCCCTTTGGCCCGAACGCGGGGTACGCTGGTCCCCTGCGCGCATTTCACGGCTTGAATCGGAACTGACCCGCATCGCCCGACTGGCGAGCGTATCGCAGGTAGATTTCGCCGCCGACTGGATGCGTGACCCGGTCTAGCCGCGCCACCCGGGACGGTGCGCATCGGCCCAGTCCGCCGGCCCGCCCATGTCGGCAGGGAACCCGAACCCCAGGCGCGCCACGGTGTTGATATCGGCAACCTTGGCCGCGGTGCCATCGGCCAGCATGTCGGCCACTTCCTGCGCCATTGCCAGGATCAGCCGGGTCTGAACCTCATCTGCGGTAAATTCACGCGGTTCGACCCCTGCAAACCGGGCCTCTTCGCGGATCAGATCCTCGACCAGCGGATCGATCACCGCGCCGCCTCCGCCGGGGTACCTGTAGAATCCAACGCCGACCTTCTGGCCCAGACGCCCCTCTTCCACCATGCGGTCAAAGATCAGGCTGACCGGTGCGCCACTGGCCTTGCGGTCGGCATAGGCCCGGTCCAGCCCGATCAGATCCTGCGCCTGGAACGGGCCCAGATCGAACCCGAAGGCGACCATTGCCTCGTCCACCTCGTGTGGAATGGCGCCCTGCATCAGCAAGTCTTCGCAGGTTCGGATCATCCGCCGCTCAAGACGCACGCCGATCGAGGGGCGATCCAACGGGGCACGGACCGGCGTTTTGCCCATCAAGGTAACCAGATCGAACGCCGCTGGCAGCGCTTCTTCCGCAGCAAGCGAACAGGGGGCAATTTCAACCAGTGACCGCAGGTGCACGGGTGCGAACAGATGCAAATGAACCAACCGCTGTTGCAGTGCGGTGCTGCCCTGTTCAGCCGCCACCCCGCATCCCGTCAGGGTCAGCAGGGCGGTTCCCGGCGCAACCTGGTCCAGCACCTGGGCCATCCGGGTCATGCGCTGTTCGGGCGGCGCGTCCAACGCCTCGATCACGGCATCCGCCCCGGCGACATCCGTCAGATCGGTGCTGATGCTGGGCAACAGCCGCTGCGCCGCTGCGCGCGACAGGAAAAACCCCGCGCGTTCGGCCGCGTGGGCATCATCCTCGATCAGCGTGATGCGCAAACCCGCCTGAACCAGGGCGACCGCGCAGTCCAGCGCGCCGGGCCCTGTGCCCAGAATGACCGCTCTTGCGCGTGCCAGGCTCAGACCAGAAACCCCCGGCTGTCAATCAGTTCAAGCAATTGCTTCAGGGACGCGTCCACCGACTTTCCGGACGTGTTCAACTGCGCCATCGCGCGCGCATAGAGGGATTCGCGTGTCGTCAAGATCGACTTCAACTGCTCCATCGCTTCGGGGTTGCCCGCCATCGGGCGTTCATCCCCCTGCGCGCGCACACGGGCCATGTGTTCATCCGGGGTCGTCTTGATCCAGATGGTATGAAAATGGTTGAGCAGGGTGTTGTAGGTGTCCGGTTCGCCAACAATGCCCCCGGCGACAGCCAGAATCATCGTGTCATAGGTACAGATGACCCGGTTGATCGCTTCGGCCTCAAGCTGGCGATAGCCTTCCTGGCCATACAGGGCCAGAACCTCGTCCACCGGCATGCCACTGTGTTCTTCGATCTCGCGGTTCAGTTCGACGAACGGAATCCCAAGCGCCTTGCCCGCCAGTGTGCCCAAGGTTGATTTACCCGCCCCGCGCAGGCCGACGAGGCAGATGCGATGCGCGCGCTTGGATTCCAGTGTCTCGGGACTGAGGGTGCGCAGTACGGCCTGCTGCACATCGGGGCTGGCCGCGCGAAACAGATCGCTGACGCGACGGGCGTCGGAGGACCATGGATCAACTTCGCCCAACAACCACTCGATACGATGATCAAGGGCAATCGCGACCCGCTGCAGCAACCCGATCGAAATATTGCCCTCGCCCGCCTCAAGCTGGGCCAGGTAGCGCGGCGACACGCCCGAAATTTCAGACAGCACGCGACGCGGTATGCCCTTCATCTCACGCGCCTTGCGGACACGTTCGCCCACGCGCGCGATCAGGGCGGCGACCGATGCGTCGGGCGACCCGTTGGCCGGGTCCGCTCGTGTCTCTCCGCGGAAATTGGTGATTTCGGTCATGCCTGCGCCATTGTGTAATATATTGCACAACCTAGAACGACAGCCCGGCGCGATCAAACGCTTTCACGGCGACGCCGCCCGGTTCCGTATCAGGATTGCAACAAAGGCTCGACAATTTCACGAATGTCGGGCGGTGCGGGCTGGCTGTTGACAGTGCCAGCAACCACGAACACGCAAACGAACCGCCCCTCGAAACACAAAATGCCGTCCTGTCGGCCCAGCACTCTGAATTCGATCGATTTTTCGCCCAGCCGTACGGGCGCGACTTCGCACATCAGTCGGTGGCGCGGGGTCACGGGTGACCGGAAATCCAGTGACAGGTGAACAAACGGCGTGCCGAACCCGCGATCGAGTTCCATCTGATACCAGCCGTCGCCATCCAGGTGATGTTCCCACCAGGCATTGATCGCCTGCAATGCAAATTCCGGCAGCCGCCCGGTATAGGCAATTCGCGCCGGGTCGCAATCCCCCCAGGTCACGCGGATTTCATGTTCGAACGGCACAGGCCGGTTCATTCAATAGGTTTCCACGTGGTAGCGGCCGTCCTCGCGCATGGCATCGCGCACGTCGGTCCAGTTCAACCCGGCGCTGCGCGCGATATCGGAAAGCGCCTCTTCGACACCCTTTTCCATCGCTTTCAGCCCGCAGATATAGATGTACCCGGCCGGATCTTTCAGCAGTTCCGCCACCTGGGCGGATTCTTCGCGCAACTTGTCCTGCACATATTGCTTGGGCGCGTTTTCCTCGCGGGAAAAGGCGAACACCTTTTTGAGGAAATGTTCCGGCACCTTCTTCAGCGGTCCGAAATAGGGCAACTCACCCGGGCGGCGCGCACCAAAGACTAATGTCATGCTTTCCTTGGCAGACGCGTTTTCGCGCTGGCGGCGCATGGTGAAGCCGCGGAACGGGGCCGAGCCGGTGCCGGTACAGATCATCAGCAGATGTGCATTCGGATCGGACGGCAACAGGAAGGTCGCGCCGAACGGGCCGGTCAGTTTCACCTTGTCCCCGGACTTGAGGTCGCAGACATAATTCGAACACAGGCCCTGATCCTCACGTTTCACGGTCAGCGACAGGTTGTTGAAATTGGGCCGCTCGCCATCGCGGGGGCTGGACACGGAATAGAGCCGCGGCAGGTGCGGTTTGCCCTCGTCATCGGTTCCGGGCGGAATGATCCCGACGCTCTGCCCTTCGAGAACCGGGAACGGAAGCCCGCCAAGGTCCAGAATGATGTGGCGTACGTCGCTGTCGCTGGCTTCGTCCGTCAGGCGATAATTGCCCTGAACGGTGGCCTCGGCAGGTTTGCCAAGGTTGTACATGTTGATCGTCGGCCTGGACGCAGAGGCCGGGGCCTTGGCCTTGCCACCGGCGCCTTTATGCGCCTCGGCCAGAAGGGCGGCCATGGCATCGTCCAACGCCTCCAGGCTGGTGTCATCCCCGCCTGCGGCGCTTTCCAGTTCTTCCTGCTCGGGCAGTTCCATCCACTCGTATTGTGCGTCCAGCGAATACGGCTCGTTCACGACGCGCCATTCATCGATGGACCCGGTGGGACAAACAGGAATGCAATCCATGCAGAAATTACACTTGGAAGCGTCCACGACGACATTGTTGTCGTCATGCTCGATGGCCTCCAGCGGACAGGTCATTTCGCAAGTGTAGCAGCGGATGCAGATTTCAGGATCGATAAGGTGCTGTTTCAGCGGTTTGTTCATTGAGTCTCGCGTTTTCTGGACAATACCAGGTCCGGAACCAGCAAGGCATCAATCAGGGCCGTACACAGCCCGTTGCATCCTTTGCATCCAACGCAAGGACCGTGCAGATCCGAAAGTTGCATGGCAAGTCCGTTGGTGTTGCTAACGTCGGGATGGGTGCGATTGATGTTCATGGTTTAAGCTCCGGTACAAATGACTTGGGTACAAACAATTCGATAAAATGAGTCGCGAGACATGAATGTGTCCCAGACCACGATACCACACCCAAACCGATTCACGCAAAACTTGACGCCGCCGGATGGATAATTGTTTGCGAAAAGGGGCCAATGAGCCCCCCCCATGTCATTGTTTAGGGTTTTGGCAGTCCGTTATGCCATGTGGAGTTTGACGTATTCGAAATCGCCGGGCTTGTTGTCGATGCCGACTTTCGGCGCCGCGATCCAGCTGGCGTATTTGCCGGGCTCGAAACAGGGTTTCATCAGTGACTGGATGAAATCGCCGTCCGCATGGGTCGGCAGCCAGGTCGGCAGGCCGCGGTCATACTCATCACCCAACACGAGGTTGCCGTCAGGGTCGAAATTCTTGCCCGAGAACACACCGATCTTACGGTTGAACGCCTGGTGCGGCAGCTTCAGTTCGAACTCGATCCCGGCTTTTTCGATTATCTTGTTCCAGCGGCCGACACCGCCCGCTGCATCGCGGACATAATCATCGCGCAGGCGCATGTTGATCGCCGTCAGCGCCGGCACGTCGCGCTCGATCAGCACGCCGTTCTCGATGTCGAGCACCTTATAGGTGTCGTTTTGCAGCTTGTGGTCGTCCTTGATGCGGGTCTCCATATAGCGGCCCTTGATGCCCGCATTGAACGCGTTGGCCGCGTTGGTCGAAACCTCCTGTCCGAACAGGTCGAGCGACAGCGTATAGTGCAGGTTCAGCTTTTTCTGGATGGTCTGCAGGTCGATCACACCCAGGTCGCGGATCTTGTTCGTATCAAACGGGTCCGAAATCCCCGCCTTGTTCATCGCCTCAACCGTGGCCTGGATCGTCCGGCCCACGCCGGTTTCACCGACGAACATGTGATGCGCTTCTTCGGTCAGCATGAACCGGCAGGTGCGCGACAGCGGATCAAAACCCGATTGCGCCAGCGATTCCAGCTGCATCTTGCCATCGCGGTCGGTGAAATAGGTGAACATGAAGAAGGACAGCCAATCGGGCGTTTCTTCGTTGAACGCGCCCAGCATCCGCGGTGCCTCTTCCGAACCCGAAGAGCGGATCAGCAGATCGTTCGCCTCTTCCCGGCCATCGCGGCCGAAATATTTTTGCAGCAGGTAGACCATCGCCCACAGGTGACGGCCCTCTTCTACGTTGACCTGGAACAGGTTGCGCATGTCGTAAAGCGACGGCGCGGTCAGGCCCAGGAAACGCTGCTGTTCAACCGATCCCGGCTCGGTATCGCCCTGAATGACGATCAGGCGCTTCAGCAGGTTGCGGTATTCACCGGGCACTTCCTGCCAGGCGGGTTCGCCCATATGTTCGCCACAGGGAATGATCCGGTCCTCGACCTGCGGCGCCAACAAGACGCCCCAGCGGTATTCCGGCATCTTCACATAATCGAACTTTGCCCAGCCCTTGGGGTCAACCGATACGGCGGTGCGCAGGTAAACCATGCTTTCCTGAAAGTTCTGCGGGATCAGGTCGTTCCACCAGTTGATGTAACCGGGGTGCCATTTTTCCAGCGCTTTCAGAACTTTCTTGTCTTCGGACAGCCCCACGTTATTGGGGATTTGCGTGTCATAACTGACGTTGATCAGATCGAGCATTTGAGGTCTCCCTTATGTGTGGGGTTACACACGTTCCATATTGTATTCACCGCGGTGGCCGCTGCCATAGCGCTGCAGCGCACCGTTTTCGCCAACCGCATTGGGGCGCTGAAAAATCCAGTTCTGCCAAGCGGTCAGACGCCCGAAAATCCGGGTCTCCATCGTTTCCGGTCCGGCAAACCGCAGGTTCGCCTCCATGCCGGTCATCGCATCGGGCGAGAAGCTGGCGCGCTCTTCCATGAAGATTCGCACTTCGTCTTCCCAATCGATGTCATCCAGAATGTAGGTCACCAGACCCAGTTCGTCTGCAGCATCCGCCTCAAGCGATTCGCCAATTTTGGACTTCAGCACATCGACCTGTTCGGGCTCGCCCAGGAAACGGGTCTGCAGACGGGTCAGATCATTGCCCATCTGGTAGTTGCCAAAGTTCGACTCGGACAGGGTGATCGTTGCCATCGGGCGGTTGTCGCCATCGAATTCATCCAGCATCATATAAGACCGGTCAACGGCCCACAGCAACTCGGCCAGGAAACCGGTATAGCAGGACCCGTGTTCAACCAGCGCCACAAGGCTGCGCGAGGTCATATCGACCCGCTTGAGAACGCGTTTCCAGTATTTCAGAACCTCGTTGGCCAGCCAGTGATCGGCATTTTTCAGCAACAGGTCTTCGTGTGCCTGCACCAGTTCCGGATCGCCTTGGGTTGAAAACACGACGAGGCCCAGTTTACGCTCGTTCAGGCGCAAATGCAGGATGGCATCGTCCAACTCACGCGCAAGGCGTAGCATATAGGCATCCGACCCTTGCGCCTGCATCTCGTCCATGCTGGCCGGGGCGTCGCCATCGGGGCCTTTCAGCGTGATGGTCGCCTTGCCGGCCTCGCGATCCAGTGCGACCTCGACCAGCGAATAGGTGACCGACCCGTCATCCGAGAATTTGCGATCCAGCGGCTTCAGCTCGATGCCCGTCAGGCCCGATGCCTTGGGCGACGCGGCCGCGAATTCGCGGGCACGTTCAACGACAACTTCGTCAAATCTGGAATTCGGAACAACCTCGTCAACGAGGCGCCAGTCCTTGGCGCGCTGGCCTTTGACGCCCTCTTCGATCGAACAGAACACGTCGGCCCGGTCGCGGCGCACCTTGCGCTTGTCGGTGACGCGGGTCAGACCGCCCGTGCCAGGCAGAACCGCCAGCAGCGGAACCTCGGGCAGGGCGACCGACGACGTGCTGTCGTTGGTCAGCATGATATAATTGCATGCTAGGGCGAGTTCATACCCGCCACCTGCGCAGGCCCCTTTGACCGCGCAAATGTATTTCTGGCCCGAGTCTTCCTCGGCCGCCTCGAACGTGTTGCGGGTTTCATTGGTGAACTTACAGAAGTTCACCTTGTGCGCGTGGCTTGCCCCGCCCAGCATCCGGATGTTGGCCCCGGCGCAGAACACCTTGTCCTTACCTGACTGCATGACAACGACCTTGACCTCGGGGTGCTCGAACCGCATCCGCTGAATGACGTCGGCCAGTTCGATATCGACCCCCAGATCGTAGGAGTTCAACTTCAACTCGTAGCCGTCAAACAATCCGGCCGTCTCATCAACGTCCATGAACAGGTTGGCGACCTCGCCGTCATATTCTACGCGCCAGTGACGGTATTTCGAAGGGTCCGTTTGAAAATCGATGACCTTGGACATGTGATGACTCCAGAAAGGATGTATTCGAATTGCACTTTAATGCCTGAGGTCGCACAGGTAAACCCCGGTGTGCATAATAATGCCAATTTTTAATGGTTATAAATCAGTGTTTTAGAATAAATAGGCGCAAACAGGCGGTACACGTTTTGCATTATAATGCCTATTCACCTGTTTCTGGCCCGTCGAGATTCGCAAACCTGCGCAGATTTTCCAGCATATCCCGAACATCGCACAAGGCCAGCCCCATCACCTGATCGACCGCCCCGCAGGAGTCCAGGTGCTGCTCGGCCATGTCACACAGGCGCAGAACGGCGCGCGGCCGCCCCATCTTGGATTTCAACGCGGCATTGGCCGTCTGAATGACCCCTTGCACAAACTGGCGCTCTACCGAATTCGGCGGCGCCTGCATCCAGACTGGTTCAAGGGCTTCGTGCGCCTCCCAGAAATACCCGTTTTGCAGCAGGGCGCATCCGGCGCGCCACGCACGTGTCCGTGCCAGCGCCGCGACATCCATACCGGGCTCAACACTGTCATGCAGCGCGGCAAAGGCCCCCTCGGGATGGCGCGCGGTCAGTCCCGGCACATAGGCATGCGCCGGAAAGCTGAAGTCATCAGGCGATTTCAACCTTGGCGGCCTCGATCCGCTCAAGACGGGCGGTAAATTCGGCGATCGCCTCAAGAACCTGCTCCGGCTGCTCAAGGTGCGGGGCGTGCTTGCAGTCGTCCAGAACCAACATATCGACCGGCGCATAGGAGCGTGTTTCGATTTCGTCCACCTGCGCCAGCGTTCCGTATTGGTCGTCCCGCCCCTGGATCGCCAGAACCGGAATACGCAGATAATCGATCACGTCCGACACGTTCCAATTCTCGAACGCGGGGTCCAGCCAGACGCCGTTCCAGCCGCGAAAGGCATTGTCGGGGTTCCGGTGATACTTTGCCATCCGGTCTTTCAGATCACCGTTTTCATATGCCTCGCGCGCCTCGGCAATCGCAGCCAACCCGCCCGGTTCGGTGAAGAAATGCGGCGCCATCAGGATCAGGCCGCGCACGCGGTGATCAAGAACGCTGCCGGCATAGATCGCGGAAATCGTCGCGCCGTCGCTGTGCCCGAGAAGGATACCGTGCCGGAACCCCATCTGATCCAGAATTTTCGGCAGGACATCCATCGCCTCGCGGGTCATGAAGTCCAGCGGTTTGGGCAAATCCGCCGGGTCGGACTGACCATAGCCGAGACGCGAATAGACAAACACGCCCATTCCCGTCGCCTCGGCCACGCGATTGGGGAAATCGCGCCACAATGCGGTACAGCCCAAACCTTCGTGCAGCATCACGATTGTCGGGGCCTGATCGGGCGCAGGCCCGTAGCAGACATATTCCAACCTCGCCCCGTCCACCATCAAAGGTGTGCTGGGGGTTTCCGACCATTCAAGATGTGCCATTAGGACTCACTCCGCAATTTGAACCGCTGGATCTTGCCGGTAGCCGTTTTCGGCAGGTCCGGCACGAATTCGATCCAGCGGGGGTATTTCCATTTGCCGACCCGGTCCTTGACGAAATCCTTGAGATCGGCGGACAGGTCGCCCATGTTCTGATCTTTCAGGACGATATAAGCCTTTGGCTTTTCCAGACCTTCCTCATCCCGGACGGCCACCACGGCCGCCTCAAGAACGGCGGGATGGCTGATCAGGGCCTGTTCCACCTCGAAGGGTGACACCCAGATACCCGAGACCTTGAACATGTCATCGGTGCGCCCGCAATAGACGAACCGCCCGTCTTCGGTCTTTTCGTATTTGTCGCCTGTTCGGGTCCACTCCCCCTCAAACGTCGTGCGGCTCTTGTCGCGCTGGTTCCAATACCCGTCCGCGGCGGACGCGCCCCGGACCAGCAACTCGCCAATCCCACCGGGTCCGACATCATTGCCGTCCTCATCGACCAGCCGCACCTGATATCCGGGCACGGCGGTACCGGACGTGCCATACACGACGTCACCCGGCGTATTGGACAGGAAAATATGCAGCATTTCGGTCGACCCGACTCCGTCCAGAATGTCCACGTCCCAGATCTCACGCCATTTGCGGCCAATCTCTTCAGGCAACGCCTCACCTGCGGAAATACATCTGCGCAGGGATGCGTCCGGTTTGCCCACCTTTTCCAGATGTGCCACTGTTGCCGCGTAAAGCGTTGGCACACCGCAGAAAATGCTGGGCTGTTCGTTTCCAATGATATCCACAGCCACATCCGGTGTCGGACGGCCGTTAAACAGGACCGCCGTTGCCCCGACCGACATCGGAAAGGTCATGCCATTGCCCAACCCATAGGCAAAGAACAGCTTGGCCGCAGAGTAGACCACATCCGACGGTTCGATCTGCAAAACCTGCGCACCATAGGTGTCCGAGGTCGCCTTCAGGCTGGCATGCACATGGCGCACGCCCTTGGGCTGCCCGGTCGAACCCGAGGAATAGAGCCAGAACGCTGTTTCGTCGGGTGAGGTTTCGATCGCCTCAATCGGGGTGCTGTCGGCCATGAAATCGTCGAATGTGCGTGTGCCGTCGGGCCCCTCGCCGCCAATCACCACGATCTGGCGCAGATGGCGCGCGGAGTGCACCGCCGGCTCGATCGTGTCCCACAGTTCAGCCGACACAAACAGGCAGGTCGCACGGCTGTCGTTCAGAATGACCTCGTATACAGGTGCGGCCAGCAAGGTGTTCAGCGGGATCGGCACGACCCCTGCTTTGAGACACCCCCAGAAGATCGGCGGGAATTCCAGCTGATCCAGAACCAGCATCGCGGCACGCTCTTCGCGGTTGATCCCGGCCCGGCCCAGCGCATCGGCCACCCGGCCCGATTCTGTCGCCAGTTCGCCGTAGGACATGGCGCGCTTGCCGCCCGCCGCTTCGCGAAAGGCCACATGATCGCCCCGTCCCTCCTGAACGTGGCGATCCACGAAATAGACAGCCGCGTTTCCCGACTCTGCCATTGATAATTCCTCCCTACCCGGCGCCGTCACATCATCAAGTCCCGACGCACGGAAAACAACGCCGCACGTGGCAATATGACTCGCCTTGGCGGTATAATGCATCTTTTGCATTTTTATGCAACATATTGCTCATTCGATTTCCGGCGATCAGAAAGCCAATTCGGGACGATTCCAAATCAAGGAGCCCGACCGCGCAATATTTTGCCGGATGGGCCTGTCCCTCGCACTGCCGTCGGGGCGGTCAATCAGGTCGATGCAAATCGGCCCTGATGTCCGCCGAGACAGACACCAGACAGGCACAGCCCGAAGATGACCGCGCGATTGCGCGATCACCCAGGGATCAGGAACAACGTGATCGCCGGAAAGGCCACAAGCAGGATGACCCGCAAAATATCGGTGCCCACAAAGAACATCACGGCCTTGTAGGTCTCGATCATCGGGGTCGTGCGATCCATCGCGTTGATGATGAACAGGTTCATCCCCACCGGTGGCGTGATCAATCCGACCTCGACCACGATCAGGACCAGGATGCCGAACCAGATCGCCACCTGTTCGGGGCTCATCCCGAAATCCAGCACGCTGATCACCGGGAAAAAGATCGGTATCGTCAGCAGGATCATCGACAGGCTGTCCATCAGGCAACCGAAGATCAGGTAGAACACCAGAATGAGCGAGAGAACCATCAACGGGCTGAAGCCCTGGCTGACCACAAAGTTCGACAATTCCTGCGGCACCTGCGTCAGCGCCAGGAACCCGTTATAGAACCCGGCCCCCAGAACAATGAAAAAGATCATCGCGGTCGAGCGCGCCGTGACCATGAAGCTTTCCATCAGCGTGGACCAATTCAACCCGCGGTTCAGAAACGCAATCAGCCCGGTACCCGCCGCCCCGACAGCCGCCCCTTCGGTCGGTGTGAACCAGCCGCGATAGATACCACCGACGACAAGACCAAAGACCAGAAGAACCGGCCAGACCCGCACAAGGGCTGCAAACCGTTCGGACATCGGCACCGGAGGACGCGTCCCGGCGGATTCGGGATAAAGGCGCACATAGACCGAAATCGCGATGACATAGCCCAGCGCAGCCAGAACACCGGGAATGAAGGCCGCCAGAAACAGCTTGGCAATGTTCTGTTCGGTCAGGATGGCATAGATCACCAGAACCACCGAGGGTGGGATCAGGATGCCCAATGTGCCACCTGCCGCAAGTGTCGCGGTCGAGAACCCACCTTCATAGCCATAGCGCTTCAGCTCGGGCAGGGCCACGCGGCCCATGGTGGCGGCTGTTGCAAGTGAACTGCCGCAAATGGCACCGAACCCGGCACAGGCCCCGATAGCGGCCATCGCGACACCGCCCTTGCGGTGCCCCAGGAACCCCTCGGCGGCCTTGAACAGCGCCGTGCTCATCCCGCCAAGCGTTGCGAAATGCCCCATCAGCAGGAACATCGGAACGATGGTCAGCGAATAGCTGGAAAACGTCGTGTAGGTTTCATTCTTGAGCCGCGAAAACGCGACGTTAGTGCCGTCGGTGACAATAACCAGCCCCACGAGACCGACAAGGAACATGGCCAGTCCGATCGGGACCCGCAGAAAGATAAGAACCATCAGCGCCGGGAATGACGCAATACCAATTTCAAGCGCGCTCATTGGCCCTGCTCCACCCCGTCCCAAATGATGATGCGGCCGGTCAGGAATTCATAGACCCGCACGGCCGCGACATAGACACCGACCACCGCCGAGATGACCGCGCCAAACAGGCTGGCCGCATAGGCCCACCATATCTGGAATTGCAAAAGAAAACTGGTTTCGCCGTACCGCATCTTGCTTTGCATGCCATCGAACAGGCGCCATGCAATCAGGATCAGAACGGCGGCAAACACGATTTCAATCACCATGCGCAGAAACCTGTTCACACCGCGCGGCATCATGTTTGCAAAAATATCGACCGACGCATGACCTGCCGTGATCTGGCACAGCGGGATAAAGGCGAAGATGGCAAAGGCGACCCCGGCTTCGACCAGTTCGAAATCACCCGTGACGGGCCCGATGCCGATGCCGATTGCCCAATCGGCAAATCCGGGCGCGACGCTTTGCATGAATGCGCCGTGGAACAGCCCGTTCAAAAGGCGACCCGCGATCGAGATGCAGGTCAAGACGATCAACGCTGTCAGGACAATTCCGCCCAGGACCGCCATGAAACGCGACAGTCCCATCATAAAGTTTTTCATTCTGGTCCCCGCCCGTCTCGATAAAACAAGGGCCGCAACGTTGGTTCCGTTGCGGCCCGTTCAGGTTTTTATCGGTTTATTTGCTGTATTTTTCAATCAGCATCCGGGCTTCGTCGATCAGAGCCTGACCATCGATACCCTTGGCGTTCATGTCAGCAACCCATTCGTCATAGATCGGCTGCGATGCGGCCTTCCAGACGGCTGTCTGCTCGGCATCCAGCGTGATGATGTTGTTACCCAGATCAACAGCCTTCTGACGCGCGGGACCGTCGGAATCTTCCTGTGTACCACCGGCAAAGACCGAGAATTCCAGGCCCGAGTTGTCGTCGATGACCTTTTTCAGGTCGTCGGGCAGGCTTTCGTACTTGTCCTTGTTCATCGCCAGAACGAAGGTCAGAACATAAAGCGCGTTACCGGTGAATTCGGTGTGGTTCTTGACCAGTTCCGGAACCTTCAGCGCGGCTGTCACTTCCCACGGGATGGTGGTACCGTCGATCACACCTTTGGACAGGCCTTCCGACACGGCCGGGACCGGCATGCCAACCGGCGTTGCACCCAGCTTGGTCAGCAGCGAGTTGACCGAGCGCGAACCGCCGCGGATTTTCAGGCCCTGCATGTCTTCGGGTGTGGAAACCGGCTTGTTCGTATGGATCAGACCAGGGCCGTGAACCCATGTGCCCAGGATGTGCACATCCTTGAACTCGGTGTCCTTCATGTGCTTTTCGAACATTTCCCAATAGGCGCGGCTGGCCGCGCGGGCATTGGTCATCATGAAGGGCAGTTCGAACACTTCGGTGCTCGGGAAACGGCCCGGTGTGTACCCGACCACGGTCCAGACAACGTCGGCAACGCCGTCAATGGCCTGGTCCATCAGCTCTGGCGGCTTGCCGCCCAGTTGCATCGACGGGTAACGCTCAACCTTGATGCGTCCGCCAGAATCTTTTTCTACGTTGTCGGCCCAGACATCCAGAACCAGCTTAGGCACGTTGGCCTGTGCCGGCAGGAATTGATGCAGCTTCAGCGTAACTTCCTGCGCCATTGCCGATGTCGCAGTGAACCCTGTGGCCAGCGCGGCCATGGCCACCCCCCCAACAAAGCCCAGAAGCGTTCTCCGATTGGTCATATTATCCTCCCATTATACCAATTTGGCATTATATTGCCACATGTGGTTTATATTGCAACCTCATTTCGACGTGTTGCTAACGCGACACGTGACACGCGATCCATTGATTCTGCAAGATGGTTATAGTTTGTAACTATTTTGTGCGTACCCGCGTCTCGGCGGAAACCGCTCCTTCCAGACCCGTGCTGCCATACAGCCAATCGATCTGGCTGTACCAGTCCTCGGGCGACCGCGCGCTCATCACTGCGTTGCGCAGTTCCGCATGGGCGCCAGCCGGATGATACACGTGCTGGCCGATTTCGCGCGATTGCAACTGGACCCGCGCGGTCCGCAGGCGGCGATTGTCCTGATAGGTCGTCAGCGTGGAGTCGATATCCTCACCCGCCTCGGCCATCAGGGATGACAGGCACACGGCATCCTCCATCGCCATGCAGGCGCCCTGCGCGAAATACTGAAGCATCGGATGCGCCGCATCGCCCAGCAGGGCCACACGCCCGTCCGTCCAGTTCAGAACCGGATCGCGGTCGCACAGGACCCACAGTTTCCAGTCCTTGCCCTTGTCGATGATCTGCTTGGCAACCGGGCTGACGTGTTCGAACCCCTTGCGCACCTCATCATGGCTCACCGGTTTTCCGGCCACTGGTTCGGGCGCGTCGTTGTGATAGGTCACAACCAGATTGAACATTTTCCAGCCCTTCAGCGGGTAATGCACAATATGGCATTTTGGTCCCGCCCACAGGGTCGCCGCGTTCCAGCGCAGGTCCTCGGGCATATCCTCGGTCGGGATCACCGAGCGATAGGTAGTATGCCCCGACACGCGCGGCGCACCGTCGTTCAGCATCTGCTTGCGCACATTGGACCAAAGCCCATCTGCCCCGATCAGCGCCCGGCCCGTCACACGAGTTCCATCTGACAGGATCGCAGTGACGCTGCTGCCATCCTGGTCATAGGACTCGACCCCACTGTTGGTCCGCAGATCCACCAACGGGTGATCCCGACAGGCCTTGAGGAACACGCCATGCAGATCGCCGCGATGCACAACCGCATAGGGGTTGCCCATCCGCGCACGGAATGCGTCATCCAGCGGGATGCGGGTAATCTCATCGCCGCTGATCGCATCCATCAGGCGCAGGTTGTCGATGTATACGGCCATGTCGCGCGCCGCATCGCCGACCCCAAGATAATCGAACGCGTGAAAGGCGTTTGGCCCCAGCTGAATACCGGCACCGATTTCACCCAGCTCGGCCGCCTTTTCCAGAACCAGAACCGGCAGGCCTTTCTGGGCAAGGCCGATGGCGGCGGCCAACCCGCCGATACCACCGCCCGCGATAAGGATCGGAGCTTGGGACATCACCGTTACTCCGGGTCCGAAAGGGTCAGGGCGATCGGGTCCAGACCGTCGATGCCGCCCGTGATCTTGTCGCCGGCGACAACCGGTCCGACCCCGGCAGGCGTGCCGGTCATAATCAGATCCCCGGGGCGCAGGTGATAGAACTTGGACAGATCGACGATGATTTCATCCAGCTTCCAGATCAATTCGTCCAGGGTTGCGTCCTGGCGCACCTCGCCATTCACCTCGAGGTGAATGCGCTGATTGCCGATCTCATCCATGCCAGCCGCCTTGGTCAGCGGCGCCAGTACGGCAGAGTTTTCGACGTCCTTGCCCAGATCCCAGGGACGCTGTTTTTCACGCGATGCGATTTGCAGGTCGCGCCGTGTCATGTCGAGCCCGCAGCCGAAGGCATACATCGCCTCGCGCGCCTGTTCGGACGTGGCCCGGAACACAGGCTTGCCGATGGCCATGACCAGTTCCATCTCGTAATGAAAATTCGCCGTGCCCGGAGGATAGGGAACCGTGGCACCGGTCAGCACTGCGTTGGCAGGCGATTTCGTGAAATAGAACGGCGCCTCGCGGTCCACTTCGAACCCCATTTCGGCGGCATGGGCGGCATAGTTGCGCCCGACGCAAAAGATGCGCCCGATGGGGTATTCCGCGCTCTCGCCGTTAACCGGCACGGTCACGGGTTTGGGCAGGTCGAACAACAGATCGGTCATTTGCTACGTTCCTCGTAATATCCAAGTTTGTCCTGAAGCGGGCGGTCGTGGATACGAACCAGAAACGCCTCGGTGTCTGCGTGATGCGCGATGTCGGCAAAGACCGGCGCGCTGAATGTGTCCTTGGGGCCCCAGGTGATTTCCTGACCGTTGATCACGGTCCGGCCCGTCCCCTTGACCACGTGGAACGCGGCCGAGGTCGAGCGCAGCGGCGGTTCATCGGATTGCCCGGCGGCTAGCATCATGGCGGTAAAGCCCATGGTCGGCAGTACGTCTTGCCCGGTTTCGGGGTTGATATAGTCAAGTTCGGCAACGCCATCATCGCCGTATTTCGCCATTTCGCGCAGCGCCTTTTCGGTGCGCACCCACGGGTAACGCATCATTGGGTAACGGCGCGGCGCGGCACCGATGCGCCGCGTCGGGGCCAGCCCCGCGGCAAGATATTCGACCATGCTGGCATCAGGACGGTTTCGCTGGGCCTGCAATTCAGCCTCTTCCGCGTAGGACCCCTCCAGATAGACGAACAGCGGCAAATCCAGCGCGTCCAGCCAGATCACCGGTTCGCTGCCTTCGTGGCCGTGGTCATGCCATTCGCCACCCGGGGTCAGCACCAGATCGCCATCCTTCATCGGGAGCTTTTCACCATCGACCACGGTAAACCCGCCGCGCCCTTCGACGATGATACGCGCGGCGGACGGGGTATGCCGGTGCGCCGGGGCGGTTTCGCCCGGCAGCAGCAGCTGCATGCCCAGATAGATCGAAGAGGTCGCCTGCATCGCGCCGGTTCCGCGTCCGGGATCGGACAGAACCAGCACCCGGCGCTCGGCTTTTTCGACGGGGGTCAACTCACCCGCACGCAACAACAATGGCCGCAGCTTGCTGAACGCCCAATGCCCCGAACGCGTGACCGGGTTGGGTGCGCCATGCGGCAGCACGTTGCGCATCATCGGCCACAGCGGCGCGACACCGGCCTTGGCCATCTCATCGCGATACTCCTGCGGCAATTCCTCAAGGGTTCCCAGTTGCTCCGACATCTTACTCCTCCCACGACTCGGCTCATAAATAAGAAGCACACTTACTATATGCATACAAGGTATTTCTTCCGACCCTGCGCACTGTATGCAATTTCAGTGAAATTACGCCGACCGGCCCGCCGGACTTTACAGATTGTTTCCACTTGGCCCAGTAATGCTGTTATCAAGACAAAAAAACAGGCGCAGAAAAGTGAACGTCACTCGATGACAAGTTCAAATCCGACCGGACCACAGGAATTACAGGCGGCGCGGCGAAAGGGCGCTTGGCTGCTCTTCTGGGCATTCATCTTTTCGATCTTCGTCAACATCCTGATGCTGACGGGCCCCTTGTACATGCTGCAGGTCTATGACCGGGTCCTGTCGTCGCGGTCGGTGGAAACGCTGGTGGCCCTGTCGATGCTGGTCACGGGGCTGTTCTTTCTGATGGGCGTTCTGGATTATGCCCGCGGACGGCTGATGGCCCGCGTGGGTGCCCGGTTTCAGACGGCGCTGGACGGCCGCCTGTTCGATGCCACACTGCGCCGGTCGACCCGGCCGCATGAACAGGCCAAATCAGCCGCGGCGATGCAGGATCTGGACGTGATCCATCGGTTCATCGCCTCCCCCGTACTGCTGGCTCTGTTCGACATGCCCTGGGTGCCGGTGTTCATCGTGGCGATTTTCCTGTTCCACCCGATGCTGGGTTGGCTGGCGGTTACCGGCGGTCTGGCCATCATCGCACTGGCCCTGGGCAATCAGTTTCTGACCTCCAAAAGCGTTCGCGAGGCGCAAAGCGCCGAACAGGAGGCACGCGTCTTTGGCGAAATGGCCCGTGCCGGCAGCGAGGTGGCGCTGACCCAGGGACTGCGCGCCAACATGCAACGCCGCTTTGCGCGCTTGCGGACCGCCGCAATGCGCCAGACGCTGCGATCTGTCGATGGCAGCGGAACCTTTGCCTCGGCGACCAAGACATTCCGGATGTTCCTGCAATCCGCCATGCTGGGCGCGGGCGCCTATTTCGTTATTCAGGGGGAAATGACCCCCGGTTCGATGATTGCCGGGTCGGTTCTGTTGGGCCGGGGACTGGCACCCATCGAACAGGCCATGGGCAGTTGGTCCCTGTTGCAGCGGGCGCGCTATGGCTGGAAGTCACTGGGCCGGTATCTAGCCGAAGTGCCCGCCGAACCCGTCCGGATGGAACTGCCCCGGCCCGATCCGGCCCTGCGGGTCAAAAGCCTGACCGTCGTCGCCCCCGGCAACAGCCGCCCGACCCTGACGGCGGTCAATTTCGCAATTGAACCGGGCGAGGCCCTCGGCGTGATCGGACGCAGCGGCTCCGGCAAATCCACCATGGCGCGCGCGCTGGCCGGGTACTGGCGGATCAGCGCCGGCGAAGTGCGCCTTGGCGGTGCCACGCTGGACCAATATGACCCCGACCGGCTGGGTCAGCACATTGGGTACTTGCCGCAAATGGTCACCCTGTTTCCCGGCACGGTCGCGGAAAACATCGCGCGCATGGACCTGTCCCCCGACAGCAACGCCGTGGTGCAAGCCGCCAAACGATGCAACGCCCATGACATGATCATGTCGCTGCCCAAAGGCTATGACACCTATCTGGACGGAAATGAAAACATGTTGTCCGGCGGTCAGCGCCAGCGCGTCGCGCTTGCCCGTGCGCTTTATGGCGACCCTGTTCTGCTGATCCTGGATGAACCCAATTCGATGCTCGACGCCGATGGCTCCGAAGCGCTGAATCAGACCGTTCGCGACTTCAAGGCGTCGGGCAAATCGGCGATCATCATGACGCATCGCCCCGCTGCGATTGCGGAATGTGACCGGTTGCTGGTTCTGGAAAACGGCGTGGTCACCGCTTTGGGCCCGCGCGATGAGGTCATGGCCCGGATGGTCAAGAATGTCGAACCGGTCCGCGCCTCGCTTCAGAGAAAGGCTGCGTTTTGACGGTTGCGCAGATGGACCCGACGCCGGAATGGACCGGCAATGTGCCCCTTTATGCCGGGATCACCGCGCTGATTGCGCTGGTGGCCGGCTTGGGCCTGTGGAGCATTCTGGCCGAAATTTCCGGTGCGGTCGTGGCCTCGGGGATGGTTCAGGTCGAATCCAACCGCCAGGTGGTCCAACATCCCGAAGGCGGGGTTGTCGGGGCCATCGAGGTCGAAAAAAGCCAGTCCGTCAAGAAAGGCGATGTGCTGATCCGCCTGGACGGGCGGCGCATCCGGTCAGAACTGGCGATCACCGAAAGCCAGCTGCACGAAATCGCCACCCGCAAGACACGCCTGATGGCGGAACGCGACGGGGCCGAAGCGCTGCGGTTTGATCAGGAACTGATCCTGCACGCCCGCAGAAACCCCGAAAGCGCCCAGATCGTCGCCGGGGAAATGGTTCTGTTCAATGCCCGCCGCGCCGCCCTGTTTCAGGAGGTGACGCTGCTGGAGGAACAGAACAGCCAGATCGAAAACCGGATCGAAGGGATCACCGCGCAGATGGACGCGATCCAATTGCAGCGCGATCTGGTGGAAAAGGAACTGAGCTATCAGCAGCAGCTGCTGGCCGAACAGTTGACCCAAGCGTCACTGGTTAACGAATTGATGCGCAACGAGGCCGACCTGCAAGGCCGCGCCGGTCAGCTGGAAGCGGAGATCGCCGAATTGCGGGGCAAGATCGCGGGCAACAACATCGCCATCCTGCAACTGCAGACCCGCCGCCGAGAAGAGGCCGTTACCACGCTGCGCGACCTGCAATTCCGCGAGATCGAGCTGAATGAACGCCGGATCGACTTGCGCGAAACCCTGTCGCGGCTAGACGTGCGCGCACCGGTCGACGGCATTGTTTACGACCTTCAGGTCTTTGCCATTCAGTCGGTGGTCCAACCCGCCGAACCGCTGATGTACATCATTCCGCAGGATCAGCCGCTGATCGTGTCCGCCCGGATCGAGGCGATCAACGTCGACGAGGTCTATGTCGGGCAAGAGGCGGTTTTGATCCTTCCGGCCTTTGATCAGCGCGAGGTGCCTGAACTGCGCGGTCGGATTTCCAGCATTTCGGCGGACGTGATCACCGACGAGATCACCGGCGCTGGCTATTACGAAGCCGAGATTATTCTGGACCCCGGCGAGTTGGACAAATTGCAGGGGGAAACCCTGGTGCCGGGCATGCCGGTCGAGGCGTTCCTGCAGACCGGGAACAGGACCCCCCTGACCTATCTGATCGCGCCGTTCACCAGCTTTTTCAACAAATCCTTCCGCGAAAACTGACCGCTGACGGTGGCGCAGGCGCGCAACAGCGCTCGACAAATCTGCAACGAAACCAACAATTCTGGCAAAAAACGCAATAGTTTGATAGGTTGTGGCCAACGGGGTCCGAGCGTCAAGCGTGCCAAGCGCAGCCAGAAACCCCACCGAGGCAGTAAAAGAGCAGAGTCACATGCGTCCAATTCTGGCGATCTCGCTTGGGGTCATTCTTTCGGCCTGCGCCGGTCAGGCGCCGGTGACGCGTGACCTGACCATCAACCTGCCTGACCGCTATTCCCGCATTGCGCCGATCACCCGCCCCAAGACTGCGGATCTGGAATGGTGGCGCCACTTTGGCGATCCGGTTCTGAACCGGCTGATCGCACAGGGACTGACCGGCAACCTCAGCATCGCCGATGCCCGCGCCCGGCTGAGCGAGGCCGAAGCGGACGCACGCCTCGCGCGCGGCGGGATCATTACGGGCGATGGTGAAGTCGACATCAATGGACGCCGCAATCAGCCCAACACCCGCGACGTGCGTCTGAGTGCCGAAATCAATCTGGCCGGACGCGACCAGCATCGCACCCGCGCCGCGCTGGAACGGCTTGAGGCGGCACGCCTGGGAACGGACGAGGCCCGCCGCCTTGTGCTCACCGAAATTGCCGTGACCTATCTGACCCTGCGGTTTCAGCAGCAAAACCTGCGCATCCGCCAGTTGGACCTCGCATCGCGCCGACGCACCGTGACGGATGTGGACAAACAACTGAAGGCCGGGGCTGCGACGCGCCTGGACCAGTTGCGCACGACGTCGCTGGCCGCGGAAACGCAGGTGGAAATCCCCCAGATCGAAACCGAGATCCTGCGCCAGCGCAACCGGATGGCGACATTGCTGGGCCTGCCCGCCGGCACCTTGCCGGTTGATCTGAATTACCAGGGCCGTCAGCCCCTGCCCGATCGGGTCGCCGAAATTGGTGTTCCGGCCGACCTGTTGCGCGCGCGCCCTGATATCCGCCGCGCCGAACGGCTTTATGCCGCGGCGATCTCGGACATGGATGCGGCCCGCGCCGCGCGCTATCCAAGCCTGAAACTGAGCGGATTGCTGACCGCCCCGATCGGTGGCGGTGCAAGTTCGTCCAGCCTCCTTGGCGGGCTTGCCCTGCCCGTTTTCAACCAACCCGCACTGGCGGCCGAGGTCGACGCAGCACAGTCCCGCGTGAACCAGGCCTATCTGCAATGGCGGCTGGCCGTGCTGCAGGCGGTGGAAGAGGTCGAAACCGCGCAAACCGCCCTGCGCACCGCGCTGTCCGCGCGCAGCGCCGCGCGCGAGGTGGTGACATTGAACGAAGAAGCCCTGGAACTGTCGCGCAGGTTGCTGAACAGTCAGGGCAATATCACTGTTCTGGATGTGCTTGACCGGGAACGCGCGCTGTCGACATCGCGGTCGGTTCTGGCCAGCGCGACGTTGCGCGTGGCGACCGGATATGTCGATCTGCGCTCGGCTTTGGGACAGGGTCATGCCCTGTCGGACGAAACCACGGCCGACCCCGACAGCTGACCCCCGGGGCTGGCCCCGCGATCAGTTCACGAAGTCGAAATTCCGGCCGAACCCAAAGAAAACCGAGGTTGAATCGGCCTTGCCCACGGTGTCTTCGTCGCGGAAGCGGTAATCGACACCGGCGCTGAAACTCCAGTCGCTGGTCAGCTCGCGTTCGTAGCCGACAACCAGATCGCCCCGGTCCACCGCGTTGGTCAGCGTACCTGCCTCGCTCTGGTAGAGCGACACATCAACCGTCAGGTTTGCAACCTCGCTCAGTTCCTGGCGGAAGCCGCCGATGACCGAAGTGGTAAAGCGTTCATCGTCATTGGCGTCAAACTGAATTCCACGATCCAATTTCAGCGAGAACTGGCTTCGCGCCAGCTGGTAATTCCAATCAAGGCCACCAATCACCCGCGAACTGGAGCTGTTGGATTTGCTGACACCAATGTTGGCGGACAGCGATCCCAGCGGAAAGTCGATGGCGCGCGTCACCCGGAACGTGGAAAGCTGACCGTTCTGCGTCTGCGTTACGTCCAGCGCGGCATTCAGCGTCCCGTTGGGAAGGTCGGTTGAATAGGCCATGCGCCCGCTCACACCCGAAATCGTGGTGAGGACGCCGCCTTCGGTCGAATCGACCTGCGTGCGCCCGATTCGGAACGCAAAGGTCGAGCGGGGGGAAATCGCGCGGTCGAAACCGACCTGAACACTTTCGGTGGTGCGGTCGGTGCTCAGAACATTATCCGCGTCGAACTGGGTATAGTTCAGATCGATGATACCCTGCGTCACCGGGTTCAGGCGAAAAATAGTCGAAACGCCCGCCGTGGTGCGGTCATAATCGGCCAGGTTCGCGTCGGTCTGATCAATATAGCGCGCTCCGTTCGCCGCGGCGCTAAAGACGAACCCGATGGGCGCATTGCGCCCGGTTTCCAGACCCGCGTTCAACGAATACGCGCGGCGTTTGCCCGACCCGGTCAACGAAGAGAAATCTCGCGGGGCCGCGATCAGCCCGTCGTTGTCGAGAAAGGTGAACAAAGGCCCGGTCTGGGAAATATCGAGTTCACGGTAATCGGCGTCAAAAGACAAAATCGAATCCGCGTTTTCACGCGAATACCGCAGCCCGATCGACGGATCGGTGAACCCGGTGTCGATGGCGTTGCCCGAAGCCACACTGCCAAAGCGCAGCGCGCCGCCCACGACAAAGCCAAAACTTTGCGTGCGGGTGGTGCTTTCCAACCCATAGGACAGGCGCGTGGTCGCCAGGGATGTGGTCCCCTCTTCGGGAACCTCCAGCCCAAGATTCGATCCTGTCGAGAAGTTTTGCTCAATCCGAATGCGATGACGCAGACCGCCTTCGTCGTCCTGCGCCAGTACCGGACTTAGCGCACCCGCAACGCCACCCGCGAAAGCGACGCCAACGATCAGCCCCTTTTTCAAACCTGCCCCCTTGCTCGGTACTACTCGAACAGTTTGCGCTGCGGCACGATGATCACGTCACCCTGTTTGAGGACGGTCGTGCCTATACTGGATTTGCCTGCCAGAATGTCTTCGTAATTCACGCGGTATAGTTTTTCAGCGCCGTTGCTGTCCGTACGGCGCAGTTGTACGCGCTTGGTTGCCGCAAAACGCGAGAAGCCGCCAACCGCCGCAAGCGCCTGGAGCACTGTTGTATTGCGTTTCAGTTCAATGGCGCCCGGCGTGGCCACCTCGCCCAAGACATAGATAGTCATGTTGCTGGGTGCGGCGGCGCGCGAGGATTGCGGACGCGGCTCTGCCAATTGCGAAAGCGACACGAAAACAGTCGGGTCCGACGCGAAATTCGGGCGCAGCTTTTCGACCAGATCGGCGCGCACGTCATCAACGCTGCGTCCGCCGACGACAATCGTTCCCACCAGAGGCACCGAAACGCGACCGTCGGGCAGAACCAGTGTTTCACGGTTGATCGTGGAGTCTTCCAGAACTTCGATCCGCAGGACATCGCCCGACTTGATCCGATAACTGTCCTGCGCAGACACTGCTGTTGCAGCAAGAGGAACAAAAAGAAGGGTGGCCAAAAAAGCTAGTAGGAATTTCATTTCGGGCTCTCTTTGAATTGGACGGTGTTGCCCCGTTGAATTGACTATCTTCTTCTAGCCTATTTCGAAAGAGATTTCACCCATTTCAGCGGCTTAGCCGATCCGGTCCGCATTGCGTGCCGATCCTGCAACAGATGCCACAAGGTTTGGCACCGGCGGGTTTCCGCCATAGGTTGAGCGATTTTTCGTGAAATAAGGCTCATTCTTGCCACATTCAGTCGCAACCATGTGACCTAGTCGCCAAAAACGCGTAAACCAACGAAGCAAACCAACGAGGACATGCAAGCGATGATTGTTGCGCTCATTCTGATGGGATCCGTCGCAGGGATATTCACTGGAATTACCGCCTTCATCTTGGGCAGCAGTCTTTTGACGGCCTTTTTCCTGTATTCCGCAGTGGGTGTTTCCACCGTTGTTGCAGGCATGTTGGCGGTTTGCGTGACCACGCGCCTGCGCGAACGTTCCAGTGAACGGATGATGCGCCCTGACCTGTCTCACACGGAATGTGCCCCCGAACGCGCCGAGGCATTCGTTCGGGCCACAGCCGGCTCAAATCGGACATCGCGGCTTGATCCGGCCCGGCAATAATTTGGTTCTCTGCCATTATTTCATCAAATTTGAGCGTTAACTGATAGTTAGCTGAACAATCAGAGAAGCTGAATGTTAGATAACAGGTCATTTCGCGAACCGGCGACAGAGTCGCCTGCCCCCAACACTGAAAAAGGGACGCGTGCGGCGCTGTTCCATCTGTGGCGCGGCGAAAGCCAGGACCCGCAACTGTCAGAACACCAGATGCCGACCGCCGCCGATGACGGTGAAATGCAAATGACTGCGCCGCTCGGCTCCGAGCCGTACAGCACCACCACCAGCGAAGACGTGTTCCAGTCCGACAGCTTTGAATTCTGGGACTGAACGATCAAAATCGCGGCACGGAACTGCGCGGATCGGGTTTGCCTGTTAATTTCAACGTCACATGGACGCGATTGGCCAACAAGGCGTTGACTGTGCGGCCGTAATCGTCACCTATCGCGGCAATTGAACCACGGGATTATTGCTGGATGATACGAACTGCCGTTCTTTTGCTTTCGGGCAACGCATTCGGCTGGTTTTTCCTGTTTGCCCGAAACCTTTTGGTTGCCCGCCTTGTCAGCGTCGAGGATTATGGCATCGCCGCGACCTTTGCATTGAGCATGGCCGTCGTGGAAATGGCCTCGGGCCTGGGCGTGCAACAACTGATCATTCAGGATCCGAACGGCGAAGATGTCGAGTTTCAGTCGGGGCTGCACGGGTTTCACCTGTTGCGGTCGCTGGTGTCCGCCGTGTTCCTTTTCTTGCTTGCCTATCCCATCGCGTGGTTTCTGGGGGTCGGTGAAATCGCCTGGGCCTATCAGGTGCTGGCGCTGATCCCGGCGCTGCGCGGGTTCGAACATTTCGACATGCATCGGCTGAACAGGCAAAACATCTATCGCCCGATCATCCTGCACACCGCCATTCCCGCGGCGATCGGGCTGATCACCGTATGGCCGCTGAACAGCATGTTCGGCGATTACCGGGTGATGCTCTATTCGATGCTGGTGCAATGGGTTCTGGGCGTCCTGGTGTCCCACATGGTGGCCGAACGGCGCTATCAGATCTCGCTGGATCGCAAAGTCATCCGTCAATGTCTGAACTTTGGCTGGCCCATCCTGATTAACAACGTGTTGATGTTTTTTGTGCTGCAGGGCGACAAGGCGATTGTCGGTCGAGAGCTGGGTATGGAGGTGCTGGCGATCTTTGCCATGGGCGTGACGCTGACGCAGGTGCCCATCCTGATTGTCGCCAAAAGCCTGAACATGTTCTTCCTTCCGCGCCTGTCGAACGCCCAGAATGATGACGTGAGATTCCAGCACCTGACCATTGCCGCGATGCAAGCCAGCCTGTTTGCCGGGTTGTTCATGATCGCAGGCACTGTTCTGTTGGGGCAACCGGTGATCTGGTTCCTGCTGGGGGAAAAATACGCGGCCCTGCTGCCGCTGATCGTCTGGCTGGCGGTGCAGCAATCGGTGCGCGGGTTCAAGGTCGGCAGCACGATCGCCGCGCTGGCACGCAAGCACACGGCCAATGGAATGATTGCCAACGCCGTGCGCCTGCTGGTGATACCTGCCGTCTGGTATGTTGCCAGCAATGGCGGCAGTCTGGGCACCATCATCACAATCGGGCTGCTGGGGGAATTGGCCGCCTATTTCACATCGCTGTTGCTGGTGCGGCACCGGTTGAACATTTCCCTGCGCGACATGGGCTGGCCCATCCTGTTCACGCTGATCTACCTCCTGTTCGTGGCCGAGTTCAGCAATATCGTTGATTTAACCCACCTGCCGGAATACGTCCTTCGCATCAGCCTCTTCCTGGTGTTTCCCCTGTCGCTTTTGACAATGCGGCAACTCCGCCGTTATGCCCTCCCGGAAGAGAAGCGCGGCGCGGCAGATTAATCCGCCTCGGGGGCGACCATGGTCAGGATGGGTTTGCCCGATTTCCGTTCGGCCAGTTCATATTTGAAAGGGGTGCCGTCCTGGCGCAGGCCGTCAGGTTTGAATACGGTTTTCTGATCCCCGGTAATACGGGTCCAGCCCAGAAAACTGCCATCGTCGCCATACATGAACTTATCCCGCCACTGGGCGGACCAGTGCAGCACCGGATCATAGGTGCGCCCGCGGCCACGGGCATCATAGTCGATGGATTTCAGCCGCACGCGTTCGTTGTCCGTCACCTCGTACGCGCGCTCCTGATGGGTGGGAAAGCTGATCGAGATGATGGCCGGGGCGCTATCCGAGACCCCGTTGGATGCAAACACACCGATATCGACGCGCGATGTGCTGCGCGCATTGTCCTTGCCGGCAACGCGCGGATGCAGGGTAAAGGGCGGGTGCCACAGGACGCGAATACGGGCCGATGTCCCCCGCTCGTCGGTTGGCTCCACGCGAATGCGCTGCGGATCGCCCTGCAGGACCACCCAATGAAAGGTCAAATCCCGGCCGTTGGGATCTTCGGTCTGATCGGCGGACACGATCATTTCATTCAGCCAGCCATGATTGCGCCAGATGCGTGCGATGGCCGAGGGGGTTGTAAACAGGCGTTCGTCCTGACCGATCACGCCTGCGCGGGTGGTGAAACTTTCTGCCGTGACCTTGAGTTTGACCACCGGGGGAATGTCCTGGGGTAACATCCCGGCGGCATGCGCGATCATGCGCGTCGGCTGCAGCCAGTGCTTTTCGAAAACGGCCGGGTGCGCCGCGCCGGACATATATTGGTCGCGTGTTCTGATCTGGGTGAGGTTCCGCCGCAGGATCATCTGAACCGTGGGGACGACCAGCCCCTTGTCCACCAGCGTGGCGCGGGTTTCCGCGGGAAAGGCCGCAAGCGTCATCGCCACGGCCTCAAGCAATGGACGATCAGACCCTGACGACCCCTGACTGATCAGTTGATAGGGCCAGTTCGCCGGAAACAGGTCGGCCCCGTCATAATCGCGGTGTTCGGGGTACACATACAGGCTGTTGGACGTGTAGTCGCGATAGGCAGCGGCAGCGCCGCCCGGAATGGTCATGGCCAGACGCGGCAGGCTGCGCGGGGCACCGCCCGCGGTCAACGCGGTCGAGGAATTGCCGAACACCAGCGCCGGGATAAAAATGTTTCCGGCCAGCCCGTAATCCAACTGGTTCGTAACCAGTTCCGGCCCATAATCCAGAAAGGTCAGGTTGGGAAACAGGGTCTTGGACAGGATGGAATGATCGCGGTCGCGGTTGTCATAGAGAATGCCTCCGAACCCCTGTGACTGGCCCCGCGCCACAAGGCGGCGCAGTTGCGCTGCGGCCTCGTCCTGGCGGTTCGGGTCGACGACGGGCAGACCCGGCACCGCCGGAAGACCCTGAATATCTTTCGCGATGAAGGGGCCGGTGCCCATCCGGGTCAGATCATCCGCAGTGACGGTAATCTCACCCGCGCGCAGGTCGGTCGCCGCGCCACACAGGGCGATGACCATGCTGGCCGCAAAAATAAATGGCTTCATATACAATGTCTTGATCCGCATTTGGATAATATTTCCACGGTCCGGGCACTGCCCTTTGTCTTGACTTACGGGACCATGCCCGCCCCCTGCCCGTCAATAGAACACTGCACAAAAAGCGGTTACGTCCGCCCCCGAAGCACCCGGCGCATCATGCCAAGCGTGTTCTTTATATTCTGGCGCAGACCGTTGAACCGCGCTGCCGCGCGAATGTGCAGACCGCGATAACGCGGGATCGGGCGCCCCAGCAGGGCCAACCCCGAAAGCCGCGCGAAGAGAGACCGGCGACGGCTGAACTGGCCCGGCTGGATGATCGTCAACTGGGCCACATCAAAGGGCTGGGTGCTGATCTCACCCTTGGCTTCGGCCTGACCGAGGATCTCGGCGCCCAGAGCCGTGCGCGCGACAATCAGGCTGATCCCGTCGGCCTCCTCAAACAGGGGATACCCGTTTTCGTCACTGTCCCAGGCGTCGGCGCACACGATATCAGCGGCGACCCCGCTGCCGTCCGCGCAGATTTTGCAGCGGTGCTGAACGTGGTTCGACAGGATTTTCCCCCAGCTGTCATGATAAGTCATCGAGCGCTGGCTGCCATCGCGCAGCGTGGCGGTGGCCCGCCCCGGCCAGCCGTTGCCGCGATAGCGGAAAGTTTGTGTGTCCGACAGGGACGTCCCCAGGGCCTCGACGACCTGAGCGGCGCCCGCCAGCGACGGAACCCCGGCACAGAAGAACGACAGCAGAACCGGGAACCGCGCCGCGATCTGCGGGTCCTGGCGGGTCAACGCGCGCAGGGCAGCCACATCGCAAGGTTTGCCGACAAAGGCATATCTGCGCGTGTCCCCGATCAGGTCCGTCAGCGCCGCAACCGGGGCCGAGGGCGCATAACGCGATCCGGCACCGCCAAGAATTTCCTCGGCGGTGGTTGATATGACCGGCACATTGGCAATTGGCAAGTCGGGGTCCGCACCATTGTGAACCACCGCATCGACCCGGCCGCTGTTGATCAGATGCACCAGAATGGCCGACAACCCGCCCCCGGACGACGCGGCAAACCGCAGATCATCCGCCGTGGCGTGGCCGGTGCGCATTTCGACATAGGGCCCCCATAGCGTGTCGTCGGTGCGCCCGGCCGGATCAACGGCCTGCCCCAAGCCCGGGCATGTCGCGGCGATCCGGGTTTCCGCCTCGGGGCTGAGCGGGCCGGACTGCCGCGGGCGCAGATACCCCGGTTCCTCCAGCGCCATGCGCACCTGACCGGGCGCAATCAGCGCACAGGCGCCACAGCCTGCGCATAACGCACCGCGCGCCACGCGTTTCAAAGAGGGGCTGTCAAATCTGCTGCTGTCCATATCGCTTTTGGGCCAATCTGCCTGTAATCGGCCATGAAGTGCCACAGCCGGCCGCGTCTGAACACCCCACGCATGCATGTCAGGTCACTTGCCCTTGCTGTTTGGACACATGCACGGCAAACATTCGGCATGGACAGGCAGGACCCCGATACACCCACAACAGATGCGCCTGAATTGTCCTGGCGCCCCTCTGCGGTCGTGATTGTCATCATTCTGGCCACCCTCCTTGTGGAGCTGACACTGACCGCTGCGGATCATGGGCTTATCGGGAGACCACGCTGGCGGGGGCTGGCCTATCAGAACGGGGCCTTCTGGTCCGGCTTGCTGGACAACTGGCGCGCCAACTATCCCGCGCAGCCTTGGACCATGTTCCTGACCTATTCGTTGCTGCATTCCGGCCTGTCGCATCTGGCCGGCAATATGGCGATGCTTTACATGGCCGGCCGCACCCTTGTCCCGCGCACGGGACAGATGTGGTTTGCCGTGATCTACGTTGTCTCTGCCATCGGCGGGGGGATCGGGTTCGCCCTGCTGAATTCAAGCGCACAGCCGATGGTCGGGGCCTCGGGTGCGATTTTTGGTCTGGGCGGCGCCTGGATATGGCAGGACTGGTATCTGGCCTCGAGATCGGGGCAAAACCGGCGCACCCTGATCGGCGTGGCAGCCGCCTTGTTCTTGCTGAATCTTCTGCATTGGTATGTCCAGAACGGCCAGGTCGCGTGGGAGGCCCACCTGGGCGGATTCCTCGCTGGATGGTTTGCTGCCACGCTTCTCATCCCGCGCCATGATTCGGCCACGATTTGAGATGGATTGCCGCCCTATTGTGCTCGGATCGGACACAATAACCCATTCAACCCCAAGTCGATGAGCAGTTGATGCACAATGGTTAAGGAAAAAGCGGTCCGATCCGGGGTTGAGGGCAAGTTAATATTGAATGCCGGTCCACGTAGAGTAACTTGACGTTAACGGGCTGCTTTTCATGGCAGTCCGCGGGTAATTTCGGAATGGGACTGAACAATGATTGATAAATTCAAATTTCTAGGGGCCTTCGCAGCTGCTGCCATGCTGGCTGCTCCGACTGCCTCGAATGCTCTGACCTTGGACATTTATGACAATGGAACAGGTGCATCGCTGAGCATCGACGATGGTGGCGCAGGTGACCTTGATGGCCTCGTAAACGGCACCATCACGGCAACTGGCCTGACCGTCGGGGATTCGACCATCTCGATTTCGTCGGCGTTTCAGAACGACCAGAACGGATATTCGTTCCTTGAGATCAACGTGACCAATGCGTCAGCAGGTGCCGACGGCAACCTGTGGATTGATGCATATCACACCGGCTATGGGTCTGGCGCTGCCGCACCCGGTTCGAGCGAAGTCACCTTTGTCATGAACGCAAGCAGCCTGTCGCAAGGCGGTTCGCTGCTGGGCGGCGCTGGTGCTGGCGCCCTGAGCTTTGATCAGCAGGCGATCAATTCGACGAGCGATACCATCAGCCAGGTCGGAAACGTCGTTCTGAGTGATCCGTTCAGCATGAACATCATCACCGATGTTGTGGCTGGTACGTCGATCGCGTCCTACGACGCGACCATCATCGCTGCTGTGCCGCTGCCGGCCGCTGGCCTGATGCTGCTGACCGCCCTGGGCGGGTTCGGTGTTGCGCGCCGCCGTCGCAAGGCATCCTGAACCGGCTATCGCCGTACAAGGTAAGGTTTGAATTTGGGCCCTTCGGGGCCCTTTTTCATGGCTGTATCATCCCCCTTGTCGTCCGATCAAAACGTGATCAAATCGGATCGCTGGATTCAAATTGCGAACAAAAGATTAACGCATTCATGGGATTCACTTGAAAATTTACTATTTTTCTGCAAGGCTACCTGTGTCTGGCCGCGATTATGGCGAGTCGGCCTTTTATTTTAGTAAAACGGAAGTGTGGACCATGATTGATAAATTCAAATTTCTAGGGGTGATTGCCGCTGCTGCCATGCTGGCTGCTCCGACTGCCTCAAATGCTCTGTCGCTGAGCATCAACGACACAGGTACAGGTTCATCTCTGACCATCGACGATGGTGGCGCAGGTGACCTTGATGGCCTGGTGAACGGTACGATCACCGCAACCGGTCTGACCATCGGCGATTCGACCATCTCGATTTCGTCGGCGTTCCAGAACGACCAGAACGGATATTCGTTCCTTGAGGTCAATATTACCAATGCGACAGCGGGTGCCGATGGTAACTTGTGGATCGACGCGTCACACTCGGGCTATGGGTCTGGTGCTGCTGCACCCGGTTCGAGCGAAGTCAGCTTTGTCATGAACGCAAGCAGCCTGTCGCAAGGCGGGTCGCTGTTGGGTGGCGCTGGTGCTGGCAGCCTGAGCTTTGATCAGCAGGCGATCAATTCGACGAGCGATAACATCAGCCAGGTCGGGAACGTCGTGCTGAGTGATCCGTTCGGCATGTACATCATCACCGATGTTGTGGCAGGTACGTCGATCGCATCCTACGATGCGACCATCATCGCTGCTGTGCCGCTGCCGGCCGCTGGCCTGATGCTGCTGACCGCCCTGGGCGGGTTCGGTGTCGCACGCCGCCGCCGCAAGGCATCCTGAACCAGCTAACGCTGTTACAGTCTGAGTTTCGAATTTGGGCCCTTCGGGGCCCTTTTTCTTTTTGTACGTTCAGTTCGGGATGGGCAGACCAACAACCTGCCGCAGCATCCAGGCCATCCGGCACAGGCGCAATCGGAACAGGGTTGCAATTGCGCGCAGGTATTCGCTGGGCGATCCCAGTTTTCCGCTGCGCAGTATCTTGGGTGTGTGCGCCACGGCACTGACCGGCATGGCCAGCGCCTTGATCAGCCAACGCAGGCGCCCGCGCAGGTCGGTGCCATTCGTCTGGTACATCTCACTGGTCATGCGTTTCCATTTGTGGCGCAGCGCCGGCCAGTCCTGACGCGACGGATGGCTGACGCGCATCCTGTCCTCATAGGCAAGGGAATAGCCGCGTGCGACCGCCCGCATGGTCCATTCGCGGTCTTCGGACAGGCCGTTGGTAAATCCGCCGATGTCTTCAAAAATGTCTCGCCGGGTGACCAGATTGCCAGCCCCGGAGAACCCGCCCTTTTCGACGTATGTCTTGAAATCAAAGGCAAAGATCGCCTCGAACGCCTCGGCCCCGGTGCGCGGCGGCGGAGTTTCGTCAAACACGGCGACCCGCCCGCCGGTCAGATCAGCCCGCGGCGCAACTTCGCGCGCGACGGTGACCCAGTCATGATCAGGCACACAATCGGCATCAATGAACAGCAGCAACGGCGCCGTGGTTTCCGCAATGCCCCGGTTGCGGGCGGCGGCGGCCCCTTTTTCCGCTTCGACAAGGAACCGGAAATCGGGAAAGGCCGCGATCGGTTCATCCAGCGGCACCGAAGACCCATTGTCGACGACGACCACCTCGACGCCGGTCAGGTCGTTGGCGGACAGTTCATGCAAGCACCGCATGAGGCGTTGCACGTCATTGTAATGCGGAATGATGACCGCGGCGGTGGGCCTTTGATCAGTAGTATTCGTGTTCATAGCCGTGCGCACCCGTGGTGTAGCGGCACCGGTTCAAAATGATGCCCATGACATTTGTCAGCTCGGACAACTGACGCTCACAGACATCGATCTGATCCATCGGGGTTTTTTCGGCCACGGCCAAAAGCAGCGCACAATCGACATGACGCAGAAAACCATGGCTGTCGTCGCTGGACATCAGCGGCGGGGAATCAAACAGCATGATGTCTGGTTTATAGGTTGCTTCGATTTCGTCCAGAACCTCGGCCGCCTGTTGACTCTGCAGAATTTCCGACGGGTTCGCGCCCACCTTGCTGTTAAGCCCAAAGGCAACATTGCCGTCGTGACACAGCCCGTGTTCGGCAAAGGTGACCTGGCGCTGCAGGACGTCACGCATGCCGTATTTCACCTTCTGCCCCAGAATTTTGGCCAGCCCCATACGGCGCAGGTCGAAATCCAGAACAATGGTGCGCACCTCGCTCATCCGGCTAAAGCTGAACCCCAGGTTGGCCGCCGTCGTTGACTTTCCACAGGCGCTGCTGGGCGACACGAGCGCGATGCGCTTCCAGTTGTTTTTCTTGGCTTGCTGCAAGACCTTGGTCCGCAGCATGTCATAGGGAATGGCATGCTCGCCGCTGGAATAAGCCACAAGCCGGTTGCGCAGAATTGTCTTGGGCTGCATGTGCAGCGGCGCCAGTTCCTGCCACGCCGCGCGCAGATTTTCGGCACTGGTGGTCGATGAGGCACGGCCGGGACGCCCCGGCGTGCGTGGGGATGCACTGTGCGCGGTATCGGTTTTGCCACGTTCGTCGCGTGCTTTCTGAATGGCCTGTTGAAGACGGTCGGTCACGATACCCTCGCTTGCGCAATTGCAGCTTTTGAAAAATTCACCATCTGACGCCCAGTTTGTCCATGATACGATCCGCGATCAGGTCCAGCGGCTGATAATAGGTATGAAGCGCCCAGACCGCGGCAGGCACGCCCACCAGAATGATCAGGATCAGGATCAGCTTGCGACCCCGCTGCATCAGCAATTCGCGGCGCGTGCGAATATAGGGCAATGTCGCAATGGGCCAGACGTCCATCTTGTTGATCAGATCTTCGGGACGGCGCGGCGCGCTGTTCATCATCACCATGAGCAGCACCAGCCCGATGCCCATCATCAGACCCAGGAAGGTACCGCCACCCGCAATCAGGATGCGGTTCGGTTTGGTCGGCTCACTGGGAACGGCAGGCTGTTCGATGATCGCGATCTTTTCGCCCCGCGACAGCAGTTCGATCCGCTCGCCGGTCGACGCGTCGGCCAGTCGGTCGACGGCGGCGTTGTACTGCGCCTGAACGTTTTCATATTCGCGCTCCAGTTCATCCAGCGCGATAGCATTGGCAGGCGTCCGTTCGATGGTGTCTGTCAATTCTTTGATATCGCGTTCCAGCGTGGCACGCTGATTTTCCAACGCGGTCACACGGGTGTCGATCCCGGCAAGTTGAAAATCGAGCGCGCTGTTGCCTGATTTTTCCGTGTCATCCTTGGGGGCGTTCTGAGCAGTGGCACGCTCTTCTTCAACGCGCGCACGCAACTGTTCGGCCCGCGATTCCAACATCCGCACGCGCGGGTTGGACGCCGAATAGATCAGCATCGCCTGGGACAGCTCATCCTCGATCTTGTTCAGGGCCTGTTCTGTGGGTGACAGGTCTTTCTGAATCGAATTACCGACGCGCCCGGTTTGACTGAAGATCGCGATCAGCTGCTCTCGCTGTGATTTCAGTGTGAAAATTTCACGACCGGCCTCTTCCATACGGTCCTGAAGTTCAGCACGCTGGCTTTGGCGGAAATCAAGGCTGTCCGGCAGGGCATCGCTGTTGGAGTTCTTGAAGTTCAGAATCCGTGCACGATGCAGTTGCAGTTCCTTGTCGAGACGGTCGACCTCTTGCTCGAAGAACTCCATCGTCTGCCCGGCACGCCCCCGGCGATAAGAGGCATCGTCAGACTGAATCTGGCTGAGATAGGCGTTCAAGACCTCGGCGGACAGCTGAGGCGTGCGCGCCTCGAAGGTGACCGTCATGATGCTGGCCTGGTTCCGGCGCGAGCTTTTCTCGATCTGGGTGCGCGCGCGCATCGCCTGAACGATCTGGTCCGGGTTCATATCCTCCTGACCGTCCAGCACGCTGAGCCGGGTTGCAATGTCGAGCAGGTGGGGCCGTGTCAGCAGGCGTTGCTCGATGATCTGAAGACGTTCAGGCCCCGGAGTGCGCACCGTACTGGGCGCCAGTTCATCGGGGATTTGCGGTGCCTCAATGATGAGTGTGGTGCGCGAGACGTAGGCTGGCGGCAACGAGATCGCCACGATAACCGATACGGCGGACACAACGACAAACACCGCCAGAAAGGCTGGCAGACGCCGGATAAAGAGAGACAGGTAATACTGGACGTTGGACATCTATGCCTGCGCCTCCTCTTCTGAGATTTTTTCGCAAAAGAAAACACCATCATCAATAACGGATTGCACCATTTGCTTTGTGATCGTGTTCCCCGCTTCTTCGGACCAGCAGTATAGCAGCGCGAAATCACACAACTGATTGACCAGCCGCGGAACGCCACCGGTCGTCCGATAGACAAGATTGCTGGCCTCGGGCGAAAATTCGTTGCCTGATCCGCCGGCGGCCTTCATCCGGTGCGAGATATAGGAATGCGTCGTTTCCGCATTCATCCGCTGCAAATGGAAGCTGGCCGAGACCCGTTGGGCCAACTGGTTCATGCTGGGATGGCGGACCATATCGCGCAATTCGGGCTGGCCGACCAGAATCAGCTGCACCAGTTCGTCCTTGTTGGCGTTGATGTTCGTGAGCATCCGAAGCTCTTCCAGACCTTCGCGCGAGATGTTTTGCGCCTCGTCAAAGATCAGGACGACCCGCTTGCCGCGCGCGTATTCCTCGACCAGGAAATCCTGCAGTTTCTGGAACCGCTGCACATAGGTCGTATTGGGGTCGATCGGGACCGCCAGGGCATTCAGAACCCATTGCAGAAGTTCTCCGCGATTGCCCTGCGCGTTCGAGATCAGACCGACAGTGACACTGTCATCCAGCTGCGACAGAAGCTTTTGTAAAAGCGTGGTTTTTCCGGATCCGATCTCACCCGTCAACAGGGTGATCGGCGCCTGGGACAACACCCCGAATTCCAGCACGGAATAGCCACGCCGGTGCTGCGGTGACCAGTACAGAAAGTCGGGATCAGGCACCAACGTAAAGGGGCGTTCATGCAACCCGAAATAGTCCAGATAGAATGGTGATTGCGCCATTTCTTGTCAGTTACCTAAGAACCTGCTCTTGAACATATGTGCACTGCCTCTGCAATTTGAAGCACTTTGAATGCATTTTGAAACATCGCCAATGCCATGTTCCTTCGTGTTTATTCATTGAAAACGCAAGGAAGAAGTTACAAACGCGGCGACTCGCCCCCCTTGCGGCGTCAGAATGGTTGCTTGCTGTGCACAGTACCCTAAGCAAAGGTTTTGTCGAAGTTTTGGCAAATACGCGACGATTCCAAGTCGTGCCGCCGGAATCGAATATTTTCAGGAAGCTGACGGGTGCAGACCCACAAGATAAACGCAGGCCACCGGGCTCAGATTCGGAAACAAAATGGTGTATCTGACGGTATTTCGTCCAAATGTTGAAAAATCCAACGCGATCCACCGAGTCCTCACTCTACCATGACGGGAAAATTGCTTAACTTGCACCCAAACGGGCCGGAAATTTGAGCTCTTGACAGCCGGGTGCGTGCATATTTTTTAAGTTTTATCATAATGTTACAATTGAAATGCACCAATCCTGGGGAAAGAAATTGGTTGTCTGTCGGCGGTTTTTCGTTAAAACTTGGCTTATTCGGGCAGACCAAGAGCGGGCATTACGAACCGCGATATTGTGACCAATTTGATTTTATTTCGTGCAAGTGAGTGAAAAATGACATTTCAATTTAACGACCCGGCACAACTGAAAGCCGTCTCCGTTTCAAAGGTGACGCCCGCACGTCGACGCAGACCAATGGTGCTCTATCCCGATTTTGGAAAGCGCCTTCTGGACATTGCCATTGTTGTGCTGACCGCCCCGATCACCGTTCCTTTGGTTGCGTTGATGGCACTACTGGTCGCGCTTGAAGGCGTTTCGCCCCTGTATGTGCAAAAGCGGATCGGCCGGAACGGCCGCGTTTTCAACATGGTCAAGTTTCGCACCATGGTGCGCAACGCCGATGCCAAGCTTGACAGCTATCTCAAGACGAACCCCGAAGCACAGAGTGAGTGGGACCGCACGCAAAAGCTCAAGGATGACCCGCGGGTCACCCGCGTGGGCAAACTGATGCGCAAGTGTTCGATGGACGAGCTGCCGCAGTTCTGGAACGTACTGACCGGTGACATGTCTCTTGTTGGGCCCCGGCCCATGATGGTGGATCAGGCAAATCTGTACCCCGGCCAGTCCTATTACTGGATGCGTCCGGGCGTTTCCGGTTTGTGGCAGGTGAACGAGCGTAACAACTCGGCGTTCACCGATCGTGCTGCCTATGATGACAAGTACTTCAACATCATGTCATTCAAGGCAGACTGCGCCATCATCGCAAAAACCTTTGTTGTCGTGTTTCGCGCTACCGGCTACTGATTAAGTAGCTTTTGAAACACACCTTTGAGGTATTTGAACTTGGGACAATTGTCTGAGAACCGCCTTGGCGTGCGCCTGAACCGTTTGGGTCTCGCGCTTGCTCTCGTTTTGGGGTTGGGGGCAACGTCAGCCTGCGACACAGCTGAAGAACGCGCCGAGAACCATTATCAGTCCGGTCTGGCCCTCTTGGAAGAGGGCGATGTCGAACGCGCCCTCGTCGAATTTCGCAACGTTTTCAAACTGAATGGCAAGCATAAAGATGCGCGCCTGACCTATGCCCGCGTTCAGCGCGAGCGTGGCTTCCTGCAGCAATCCTACAGCCAGTATTTGCGTCTGGTCGAACAATACCCCGACAATCTCGAAGGTCGCCGCGCCCTGTCCGAAATGGCGCTGGCGACCCGCAATTATGAAGAGGTCGAGCGGCATGTGACCAAGGCCCAGGAACTGGCGCCCGATGACCGGATCGTACAGTCGGTTGCCAACACGCTGGCCTACTTTCATTCGATCCGTGACAAGGACGAAAGCGCCCGCGAGGCGGCCGTGATCAAGGCCCAGGCACTGGTGTCCGAGGACGAAACGCTGGGCACATCTCGCGAGATCGTGATCGATGATCTGATTCGAAAGCAGGACTGGTACGCCGCGCTGGATGCGATTGACGATGGCCTTGCCGTCGATCCGGACAACAAGTCGATGTACCGGGTCCGGATTGGTGTCCTGCAGCAGTTGGGCAATACGGCCGCGCTTGAGGCGCAGTTGCGCGACCTGATCACGCGGTTCCCCGAAGACAAGGAACAGTTCAAGCAGGCCCTGATTCAATTCTATGTCTCACAGAATGAACTGGGCAAGGCCGAGACCTTTTTGCGCGAAGTGGCTGCCGCAGATGACGCAACAACCGCGGAACGCGGTCTTCTGGTCCGGTTCCTTGAACAGTATCGTGGCAAGGACGCGGCCCTTGAAGAGGTCGAAAATATCATCGCTCAGGACGGGACGGACAAATCGGTGTTCCGTGCGGTGCGTGCACAGCTAGTGTTCGAGCGTGGTGACCGCGACGAGGCCATCGCCGAAATGGAAGATTTGCTGCAAGGCGCCGAGCGGACCCCGGAAACCCGTGGCATCGAGATCAACCTCGCCCGCATGTTGTTTGCCGAAGACAATGCCGTTGGCGCCCGCGCCCTTGTCGAAAAAGTGCTGGCCGAGGACCGCTCGCAACCCGACGCGGTCAAGCTCAAGGCCAACTGGCTGATCGAGGACGATGAAACAGGCGACGCCATTGTGATGCTGCGCGATGCCCTGGGGCAAACGCCGCAGGACGCCGACCTGATGACACTGATGGCCAAGGCGCACGAACGCGAAGGCAACCGCGAGCTGATGCTCGAAATGCTGACCCTCGCAGTTCAGGCCTCCAACAAGGCCCCCGGAGAATCGATGCGTTATGCCACTGTGCTGGCCGCTGACGACAAACTGCGTGCCGCCGAAAGCGTTCTGATCGACGCCCTGCGCTTGCAGCCCAAGAACCTCGCGCTGCTGTTCCAGCTAGGCTCACTCTATATCCAGATGGAAGACTGGTCGCGCACCGATGGTGTGATCCGCGCCCTGAATGAAGAAGGCAGCGACAAGGCCAAAACCAGCGCGAAGGAACTGACCGCCCGCACGCTTTTCAAACAGCAACGCAGCGAGGAACTGACCCAGCTTCTGGAAGGTATGACCGAGGATCCGGAACTGGCGGCGAACGCGCGTGTCGCCTTGCTGCGGACGCGCATCAGTACCGAAGGGCCCGAGGCCGGGCTCGAATATCTGGAAACCCTGCTGGAAGGCGCCCCAACGGATTCCGGGCTGTTATTCGTAAAGGGTGGCCTTTTGGCGAGCACGGGAAAACCGGACGAGGCCGAGGAAATCTTCCGCAACCTGCTCGAAGAAAACCCCAAGCGCCCGCAGGTCTGGATGACTCTGTACCGCATGAAAACGTCTCAGCAGAAACCGGAAGAAGCCAGCGAAATTCTGAAGCAGGCGTTGGAGGCCACGCCCGACAACCCAAACCTTTTGTGGGCACGCGCGGGCGAGCTTGAACAGCAAGGCGATGCAGAAGGCGCAATTGCCATTTATGAGCAACTTTACGAGCGGTCATCCTCGTCTCTGATCCTGGCAAACAATCTGGCCAGTCTGTTGGCCGACAACCGCGACGATGCGGAAAGCCTGCAACGGGCTTATACGATTGCGCGCCGCCTGCGCGATGCCGATCTCGCGGCCTTTCAGGATACCTATGGATGGATCAGTTATCGCCGCGGGAACAAGGAAGAAGCGGTTGAATATCTCGAAAAGGCGGCCGCTAGCCTGACCGATGAAGTGTCCGTTCAGTATCATCTTGCGGTGGCTTACGCCGGAACAGGTGAAACCGAAAAGGCGCTGGAGTATTTCCGCAAGGCGGCTGCCTTGGTTGATGCAGATAATCCGCCACCTTATGCAGATACCATTCAAAGCGAAATCGCGCGCTTGGAAGCCGGAACGGAGGCGCCCAAGGAATAGCGATGCAGTCGTGAAATCGCGGCCGGGCTGCCAAAGGGTCCGGGACGTGATACATGGCCGACACCTGCGGGGGCAGCATCTTGACGGAAAGTTCAGAAATGCCAGTTGATAATACTATTTCACGACAGATGACAGGCATGCCCGCGTTTACAACGATGGGCCTGGCCCTGTTCATTTTGGTGGCTGCGGCCTCGGTGCCGATATTCTGGATCGGCTTTGTGTCTCTGGGCGAGGCATGGACCACTGCCGAATACAGTCATGGTCCGCTGATTCCGCTGATTTCGCTGTACCTGTTCCTGCGCGAACTTCGAAACAGCCCAATGCCCGCGCCCCACGTCAGCGACAGGTGGCCTGGGGTCGTGGTTGTGGCGCTGGCACTTGTCCTGGCGGCTTTCGGCAATCTGACCCGCATTCCGGACATCGTCACCTATGCGATGATCGTCTGGGTCGGCGGTGTGGTTCTGACCGTGTTTGGCTGGGACCGGGGCCGTCAACACCAATTGCCTGTGATTCACCTGGTGTTCATGTTGCCCCTGCCGCAGTTCGTCTTCTGGAAACTGACCATCCTGTTGCAGGGCATCTCGTCCGTTCTGGGCGTCTGGTTTGTCAGCCTTGCCGGCGTTCCGGTCTTTCTGGAAGGGAACGTGATCGATCTGGGTGTCTACAAATTGCAGGTGGCCGAGGCCTGTTCGGGGTTGCGGTACCTGTTCCCGATCCTGTCGTTTTCCTATCTGTTCGCGATCCTTTATCGCGGCCCGATGTGGCACCGTGTCCTGCTGTTGCTGGCGGCGGCGCCGCTGACCGTGTTCATGAATTCCGTCCGCATCGGTGTGATCGGCATCATGGTCCACCGATACGGCATCGAACAGGCCGAAGGGTTCCTGCACTTCTTTGAAGGCTGGGTCGTGTTCATGGCCTGCGTGGTGATCCTGTTCCTGATGGCTATCGGATTGCAGCGCCTGACCAAGGAGCCAAAGTCACTGGCCGAAGTCATCGATCTGGATTTCGAAGGGTTCGGCGCCATCATGGGCCGTATCCTGACCATCCGTCCATCCGTTGCCCTCGGCGCCGTAGCAACGCTGACGGCGGCCGTGTCCGCCGCGTGGATCTGGTTTGGAGACCCGCAGACCGAACGGATCGACCGCGATCCCTTTGCCCTGTTCCCGCGCAACTTTCAGGATTGGGCCGGATCGACCCATCGGCTGGACGCCGACGTCGAAGCCGTTCTGGGGGCAACCGACTATCTGAACGCCACCTATATCCGCCCCGGCGCGTCGACATATGTGAACATGTTCGTCGCCTTTTACGACAAACAGACCGAAGGCAGCGGCATCCATTCACCCGAAGTCTGCCTGCCTGTCGGCGGCTGGGAAGTGTTCAGCCTGGAACCGCGTCAGGTGGACATGACGGACGCAGGGTATGGCACGTTCGATGTGAACCGTGCGGTGATCCAGAAAGGCGTGTCCAAACAGCTGGTGTACTACTGGTTCGAACAGCGCGGCAAACGGATGGTCAATGATTTCAAGGCCAAGGCCAGCGTTGTCATGGACAGCCTGACCATGGGCCGCAGCGACGGGGCGCTGGTGCGCTTTGTCACTCCCATCATCCCCGGCGAGGACGAGGCCGAAGCCGACGCGCGTCTGATACGGTTCATGGCCGACAGCCTGCCGCGTCTGCCCCGCTTCGTCCCGTTCTGACCCATGGCGCCCCGAGTCCGACGCCGCGACCAAAAGCGCCACACTGCGGTCACCATGCTGCCCACACCGTGTGACAGAGGCCCGGAATGAACGATTTGGTCCGCACGATAAATTTTCACGGAATCGGCACTCCGGGTGCGGACATCCCGCCGGATGAACGCCCCTATTGGATCGAACCCGCGTTTTTCGAACAGATCATCGATCTGATTGCCGACGCCGTCATCCGCAACGAAATCGCCATCACCTTTGATGATGGAAACCTGTCCGATCTCGAGATTGCAGCACCGATTCTACAACGTCGTAAATTACCAGCGCGATTTTTCGTGCTGACCGGTCGGCTGGAAAAATCCGGGTATCTCACCCGGGACGATGCCAATACATTGCGCGACATGGGGTTCAAGATCGGCTCGCACGGGGAAAACCACGTCAACTGGGCCAAGCTGTCGGACAAGGACCTGGAACGCGAAACATGGGGCTCGAAGGAGCGGCTGGAATTCGTTCTGGGCGCGCATGTGCGCGAGGCGGCGATTCCCTTTGGCAGTTATAACCGCCGGGTTCTGACCGCCTTGAAACGCGCCGGATACACTGTCGCCTGGACCAGCGACGGCGGCCCGATGAACCCGAACCGTTTCCTGCGCCCGCGCATGTCCGTGCGCAATGACATGTCGATCGAGGATGTGCGCCGCGCCCTGTTCGATCCGATCAGCAAGGCGCGCACCCTGCGCCGCTCACTGGCCATGGCCCGCAAAAGGTTGTTCTGAATGCGCCCTGTCCTGCTTGTTGGATTTGCTGAATCCCTGTCTGCCCCCGAGGTTGTTTTCGGGCTTGCTGCGGCGGGCTTTCGGCTGCGCCTGTTCACGCGGACGGGCCGTAAAAGCAGGCTGGCGCGAACCCTGAAACTGGACCTGGTCGAGATCACCGCACCGGAACAGGACATCGGCGCCGCGCGGCGCGACCTGCTGCGCGCCTGTGACGGTGTGGACGGGGTTTTCGCGCTGGATGATGTGTCACTGCGCCTGTTTGCCGATATCGCAGATCAGACCGGCACAATCCGCCACATCCACGCCACCGCGGGCCGGGCCGAGGTGGCGCTGGACAAAAAGAAACAACTGGCCGCAGCCCGCGCGGCAGGTCTGGACGTGCCAGAGGGGCCGATCATCAGCACGCCGTCGCACCTGCCCGACAATCTCAAGACGCCGGCCATAGCCAAACCGATGATGGCTGTCGAAGAAATCGACGGTCGCCTGACCAAGGGCGACGTGCATTACCTGATGACGCACCAGGACGTGGCCAATTTTCGCGCCCTGCCTGCCTTGGAGAGCCCGCTGATCGTGCAGACGCTGATCCACGGGTCCGGCGAAGGGATTTTCGGCTTTGCAACCGCCGAGGGCGTGGCCCATTGGAGCGGACATCGCCGTGTCCGCATGATGAACCCGCATGGCTCGGGCTCAAGCGCCTGCATGGTTCTGGAACCCGAGGCCGATCTGCGCAACCGGGTCGAAACCATGATGATGACGCTGGGATGGCGCGGGCCGTTCATGATTGAACTGCTGCGCGACGAACATGGCATCGCCTGGTTCATGGAACTGAACGGGCGTGTCTGGGGGTCGATGGCATTGGCCCGGCGCAATGGGCTGGATTACCCCACCTGGGCCGCCGAGGCCGCGTTCGACAAGGGGTTCACACCCAAACGCGGCCCCCGTCGCCGCCACATGGTGCGCCATCTGGGCCGTGAGATCCTGCACATGATATTCCTGCTGCGCGGCCCAAAGACCGAATTCCACCGCTCCCACTGGCCCAAGTGGTACAAGTCACTGGCCGGAGTTCTGGCACCGACCTGGCCCCGCAGCTTTTACAACTATGATCCCGCGCACCCCCTGTTCTTTCTGGGTGACGCATGGGACACCGTGACCGCGGTGCTGAGGAAACGCCGGTGACAGCTCCGCACCGCCAGACCGTGCGCGTGGTCATGCACGCCCATTCCGAATGGTCCTATGATGCCGAGTGGCCGCTGGACCGGATTGCGCAAGTCATGCCCCGGTTCGGCGCGCAGGTGGTCATGATGTGCGAACATGACACCGGGTTCCCCGCCGACCGGTGGGACGAATACCGCGCCGCCTGCGCCGTGGCCTCGACCCCTGACTGCCTGATCGTTCCCGGCATTGAATACAGCGACGAAAACAACGACGTGCACCTTCCGACCTGGGGGATCCGCGAATTTCTGGGGGAATCGCGCCCCGTTGCGGACCTTCTTGCCGATGTGACCCGATATGGCGGGGCATCGGTCTTTGCCCATCCGGCGCGGCGCGATGTGTGGCGCATCTATGATCCGGCCTGGACCCCGCTTTTGGCCGGACTGGAGGTCTGGAACCGCAAGACCGACGGTATTGCCCCGGGCCATGAGGCGATGAAGTTGCTGCCAAGAACCGGATTGCCGCCGGTTGTCGGGATGGATTTTCACCGTCGCAACCAACTGTGGCCACTGACCAATCTGTTCGAGGTCGATGGCCCCATCACCGAAGCGAGCCTGGTCGCGGCCCTGCGTGCCGGGCGCGTAACGCCGTGCGCTTTTGGCCGCCCCATCGTGGACGCCTCGGGCACCGTGCGCCCGGGACTGCACCGGCATGGTGAAACCTTGCGCCGGGGCCTCAAAGCCATAATCAAGCGAAAGAAATAACCCGATCGCGCCGCGATAACGCCCCATTGACCCCCTAGAAACCACAATCGAAAATGAAACAGTTCGACATGATGATAAGGACCAAACAAAGTTGACTGTCGCGTTGCTGATTATTGGTGCGCTGTGTCTGGGCGGGATCGCATGGTTCCTTCTGCCCTTTGGTCTGCGCAAGCTGGAAACCCGCCGGCTGGAACGGCTGTGCCGGGACCAGCGCGCGATTGTCCTGACCTATGACGACGGCCCGGCCCCCTATGTCAGTACACCGCTTGCCGCATTGCTAAGGGCCGAAGGCGTTCCGGCTACGTTTTTCGTGATCGGGCGCAATGCGCTGGCAGAACCCGACATGGTCCGCACCCTCAAACGGGACGGCCACGAGATCGCCAATCACACGCAGAACCACACCAACGCATGGCGCGTGTCCCCATGGGTGTCCAACCGGGATATCAGCGCCGGGCGCGACACGCTGCGGGGGTTGGAGGTGGAGACATCCCTGTTCCGCCCACCCTTTGGCAAATCGACGCTGGCCGGTCTGGCGCATCGCCTGCGCCACGGACTGCGCTATGCCTATTGGACGGTCGACACGCGCGACAGTTGGGACCGGCGCCAGATACCCGATGTTCTTGAAGAGATCCTGCAAAAGCAGGGCGGCGTGGTCCTGATGCACGATTTCGAAATCCCCAAACGCGGCCCCGATCCGGCCCAGCATCTGGACTATGTGCTGAAAGCGACCCGTGAAATCATCGACTTTGCGCGCAAGAACAACATGCGTCTGTGCCGGTTTTCCGACCTGTACAGCCCCCCGAGAGAAAGTGAACCGGCCCATTGAGACGTCCTATCAGAATCATGGCGACAGCCTCGGCTGGCGGTCATTGGGTCCAGTTGATGCGCCTACGTCCGGCGTGGTCGGGGTGTGATGTGACCTACGTCACCACCGATCCGGGGCTTGAGGCGACGGTGCGCGGCGACAGTGACCGCATTGGCGATACCGTGGCCGGATTCTACACGGTGGTTGAAGCGAACCGCTGGCACAAGATGCGCCTTGTGCGTCAGCTGTTGCAGCTGGCCTATGTGATCCTGCGCACGCGCCCGGACGTGGTGGTCACCACCGGGGCCGCGCCCGGGTATTTCGCCCTGCGCATTGGCCGCCTGTTTGGCGCGCGCACCATCTGGGTCGACAGCATCGCCAATGCAGAAGAAATGTCATTGTCGGGAATGAAAGTGCGCAAGCATGCCGATTTGTGGCTGACCCAGTGGGATCATCTGGCCGACCCGGATGGGCCTGATCATCTGGGATCCGTCATATGATCTTTCTCACCGTTGGCACGCATGAACCGTTTGACCGGCTGGTTCAGGCCGTGGACGACTGGTGCGCCGCCACACCCGGCCACCCCGAGGTTTTCGGCCAGATCACTGCGCGTGCCGATCAAAACCGCCTGCCCCGCCATTTCGAATATGTCGAACGCCTTACCCCGGTGGAATTTGGCGCACGGTTTGCCAGGGCCTCCCTGATCGTGTCGCATGCCGGCATGGGCACGATCATTTCGGCCCTGCAGGCAGGCAAACCCATCGTCGTTATGCCCCGTCGCGGCCATTTGGGCGAAACGCGCAACGATCACCAGTTTGCCACCGCCAACAAACTGGCCGGCCGCCCCGGAATCCACGTCGCCCAGGACGAAACCCGCCTTGTCGAAACCATCGACGCCGCCCTATCGCAAATCAGTGATGCAAACGCGCCCCAAATCTCAGAATTTGCCGACGCGGGTTTTACTTCTGCCTTGAGGGAGTTCATTTTCGCGTCCGAAACGAGACGTTGAATCAGAGACCCATCCGTTATTTCCATTCGACAATTTTTGAGGGAGCCCGCCCTTGGCCCATTCCGACTCTGGCCCGCTGATCGAGAAACTGAACGCCAAATCGGCACGCATCGGCGTGATCGGTCTGGGATATGTTGGCCTACCTTTAGCCGTGACCTGCGCCAAACGTGGTTTGCCCACCACCGGGTTTGATATCGACCAGTCCAAGATGGACAGGCTGAACGCGCATGACAGCTATATCGAGGCGGTGGAGAGCGGCGATATCGCATCCCTGCACAAGGCCGGAATGCTCGACTGGACAACCGATTTCAGCGGTCTGGCCGACATGGACGTGATCGTGATCTGCGTCCCGACTCCTCTGTCGAAAAACCGCGATCCCGATCTGTCCTATGTTGAAAAGACGACCCAGGTCGTGGCCCAGCACATCACGCCCGGCACCTTGGTCGTGCTGGAGTCCACAACCTACCCCGGCACCACGGTCGAGGTGATCAAACCCATTCTGGAAACGTCCGGCCACACCTGTGGCACCGACATTTTCGTCGGCTTCTCGCCAGAGCGTGAAGACCCCGGCAATGCAAGCTATCGCACCGCGACGATCCCGAAAATCGTCGCCGGCGATGGCGAGGCCGCCAAGAACGCGATGATCGCCTTTTACGAAATCGCCGTGGACAAGGTTGTTCCGGTGTCCACCACCCAGACCGCCGAGGCGGTCAAGATCACAGAAAACATCTTTCGCGCCGTGAATATCGCGCTGGTGAATGAGTTGAAGGTGATTTTCGACGCCATGGACATCGACATCTGGGAGGTGATCGACGGCGCGGCCACCAAACCGTTCGGCTTTATGCCGTTTTACCCCGGCCCCGGCCTGGGCGGGCACTGTATCCCGATTGACCCGTTCTATCTGACGTGGAAGGCGCGGGAATATGACCTGACCACCCGGTTCATCGAACTGGCCGGTGAGATCAATACGAACATGCCCCATTACGTCGTGGCCCGCCTGCGCGAAGTTCTGGACCAAAGCGCCGGCATCGGGCTGAGCAAGGCCAAGGTTCTGATCGTCGGCATCGCCTATAAGAAAAACGTCTCTGACATGCGCGAAAGCCCGTCAGTGCGTCTCATGGAGTTGTTGATGGAACACGGAGCGCAGGTTGAATACCTGGACCCGCATGTGCCCAGCATCCCGCCCATGCGCGAACATCCCGATCTGCTTGGCAAAACCGCGATGGCCCCCGACGATGTGCCCGGTGCCGGTTTCGACGCGATCCTGATTTCAACGGACCATGACGCAATTGATTATGCCGCGCTGACGGCGATGGACATTCCGATCATCGACACGCGCAACGCGATTGAAAAACGCAACCTGCCCAGCGGCACAACAACCAAGGCCTAGCGCCCGACTTTCTCCATCAGCGCGCCAAGGGCGTCTTCATAGGCGCCCAGCTTGACCAACCCCTGATCGCGCGCGCGCAACATGTCCTGCAACAGGGTTTCGCGGTTGTCGTAGGCAGCGAAGATCTTGGCAGCGATCGCCTCGCCCGTTTCGGTGGTGCAATCCACCGTCTGATCGTACCCAAGGCTACCGAACAGCCCTGCGAATTTCCGGCTATAGGCCATGGGCACCACCGGAACGCCCGAGGAAAACGCCGCGATACAGGCGTGCATACGCGCGCCCATGAAGAAATCCATCCCCGCGATATAGGTCTTTGCCTCGGACGGTGAGGCAAAGTCGGGCGCGACGGTCACGCCCTCAAACTCGGCGGCCAGATCGACAGAGGCCTGGTAATCATCCTCGACCGCGCCACGAATGTGGGAAATCACATGCGGGACAAGATGCACCTCACACCCGTCGGAATGTTCCTGGAACCCCGAAATCAGGGTCCGCATCAGGCCGGGGTAATCCATCGCAAGACCAAACTGGTTGGACCCGGTATAGCCGCCGCTCATCAACAGGCCGGACACGTTGATCCCAACCTTTACCTTGCCGCCGGGCGTGCGCGTGGGCGCGTCATAGGGCAGTTTCAACGCCACATCGCTGGCTTCGACAATGTCCCGCCTGACCCCCAGATCGCGCAGATATTGCGTCGACAGCTTGTCGCGCGTGGCCACGATGGCAGCGCGGTTGATGGCCGGGCGCGACAGACGCGCCCAGAAATTCCGCGCAAAGGGCCCCATGGTCTGCGGCGCCAGAACCAACGGCTTACCCGCCAACAGCGCAAGGTATTTCAACAGCAACAACCGGAACAGACGCTTGCCACCATAGATATCGGAAAAACTGTCTCCGCCACCAATGTCGACGACGATATCAGCGTTGCGGAAGATGTTGAAAATGGTCGGGACGTTGCGCAATTCGCGGACTTCGCGAATATCGACGTCATCGCCCTGTACATAGACTGCGCGGGGGTCATGGGAATCAACCACCACCATTTTCAGATCTATGCCCCGTGCCTGTGCCAGATCGCGCATGATGCGGATGTCTGACACCGTCAGCGCACCAACGCCCAGGTTGTCGTTGCGGGTGGAATGAAAAATCAAAGCGATTGTCAGCAAAATTCTTGGTCCAGCAATTGATCCGGGAACAACGTGTTTGACGCATAAAGCACATGTTTGCGCCCATATGAAAAGGGTCAATGCGCAAGTTTTGGACCCGGATATTCGGCGCCGGTTTGGTGGCGCAGGGTCGCGTTAACCGAAAATTAGCATCATCATGACTTCATTACCCTACGCTTGGCATTTGGCTGCCCCTCATCGAAGGAGGGTGCGGTGTCCCTGAAACGGGCGGGGAGTGATACATGATTCTGGGTTTTGTATTGATTGGTACAGTGGCCGGAATGATCGCGGGTCTGACCATGCTGATCACGGGTACATCAGTTTTGGCTGCTTTCATGATTTATGCCGGTGTTGGTGTTATGACCATTCTCGCGACAGTTGGCGCAGTGATCCTGGCGGACAGCGTGCAAAGATCGCAAATTGAGCCGCATAAAATGCAACCGATGACCAAGCGCCCGGATACGCCGGCGCCACTGAATGAACCTCCGCGAAAATCGCCTGCGGTGTGATCGCGCAGCGCCCGAAAACTGGCGGAAAACAGCGGCCCGCACGTTAGGGCATTGCACGGGTCTGTGTGACCTGTATGACCGTGGCGAACAAGGAGTTGCCCCCAGGACGCCGACAATGTCAGATGACACCCGCCCAAATGCAAGACTGCGCAAAATCGCCCTGATCGCGACAGGGTTGGTTGCCGTCCTCATTGCGATTGCATCACTGGCCCCACCACCGGACATGCCCGGCCCACCGGGCCATGACAAGCTGGGCCATGGGATCGCCTATGCCTTGTTGATATTGCCGATTGCCGCGCTGATCCCACGGATGCTGGTTTGGGGGGCACCATTGGCGTTGATCTATGGCGCTGCGATCGAAGTTATCCAGCCCAGTTTCGGACGCAGCTGCGAGGCGCTGGATCTGCTCGCCGATGCGGTCGGGATTTTGGCGGGGGCGATGATCGGCTTTGGTATATTTCGGATCGCAATGGCCCGGCGCACTGAGCGCGTGTCCATCGCACCAAAAGAATAAGGCCCGAAACCTGGGTTCCGGGCCTTTGCGCAGAAATATGTCAGCAACAGCTGTTGCGCTTGATTATAAAATTACTTTCCAAGGTATCCAGCACTCACCAAGGGATTTGCGGCTCAATTACTTGCAAAACCCGCGATCACCTTTACGCAAAAATCGGCCCCCTTTCGGGAAAAGCAGTCAAGTTGCTTCAGACAATCAGGCCGTCTGTCACCCATATCTAGTCGGTGCATCGGTTTGACTTGAGCGTGTCCTGAACCAAGTGAAGCGAGAACTGGGGTTTCGCTGTCTGATCCGGGATTTGCCCTATGTCTCTCCTCCGCGTCTTTCCGATCGCGACCTTCGTCCGCAGTGCGTGTCAGGATGAAAATATCCATTGACGCAACGAAGGCCAAAACCGGTTGTGACTGCGACGCACGCTCCACTCACTTCACGCTGTAACTTTGCTCAACACCACCGGGAAACGTTGCAGAGCGTGCGCCATCAATCACAGGTAAGTTTTACCAAAAATTCGGGTTTTCACCGAATTAATAAATCGCAAAAAGCGGAATGGCGCCGAGGGATAGGTCGACTTGTTTCGCAGGGTTCTATCAAAATTTTAAAAATTAAAACAATGTATTAGATGTGGATAAGTTTCTTACGCAATATCAACATAAAATATTTTACGAATTTTTTACGTATTCATTACGCGGAATTTGAGAAAAAGAATCGGCATTTGACAACTCAGCATAAGCGACTCAACCGAGTCCGCTCTTTCGCGTCACCCGCGATAGTTGCCCGGGTATGGCACCATCGGATCGAGCCCCAGCGCCTGCTCCCACTCGCTCAGCGTCATGTCGGCCAGATCGCCCGGTTGCTTGCCCCGCGGCACCACCCCGGAAGGCAGCGTCACGTAGGGCACACAGGCCAGCGCACAGCCGACCGTTCCGTGGGTCACCTTCAAAGACTTCATACCGATAAAGATTTCTCGATATTTCACCCCCTGATCCTGACCGCAACGCAGGATCGACAGGGCAATATTGCGTTCAAGGTTTTCGACCGGGGCTGTGCCGGTACTTTCGGTATCGGAACTATCCTCGATGAACAGATTGGCGGTGGTCATCCGATCATCGGCGATGGCAACGGCCAACGCGCACCAGACCGTCGTTTCAGCCTTGGGGTTGATCGTGCGGGACTTGTTGGCGCAGACAACCATGGCCCCTGGCAGAGGGGCGAACCGGCGCTCGTTGCGCGACCCGAACAGGCGGTACGCCGCATCCAGAAGCGGATCCATTGGCATGATCGGAACCTCGACCCCGTCATGCCGCGGCAGCGTCATTTTGGGCTTGATCAGCCCCTTGTGCAGATCATCCTGCCGGGCCAGGTCATAGCCCCAAAGCGCCCCGTTCACCCCACAGAACGACGACGCGGTCAGCATGTTGATCTGCCCGATATACGCATCTTCGCATTCGGCCCGGTCATAGGATACGATGCCATCCAGCCCGTCGTCCATATCGGCGGGAACTGTACCAATCGACAGTTTCATCGCCGCGATATAGCCCCAGCCGCCGGCGGGCGGGTTCATGTACCCGGCGCAATGTTGCGGATAGGGGCCAATTGCGTTTTCGATGACGTGCTTGATATGCGCGTCATGCGGCAGGCTCAGATCGATGTTACTGGCCATTTTTGCCGTCCTCCGGCGTCAGCTTGATCACCGCCTGCACCCGGGCCTCTGGATCCCGCCGCGCGGCGGTACTGTCATGATAGGTCACGATCACCGTGGCCGTTTTGGTCATGATCCTGTGCGGCGGGTTTTCCAGCCCCGCGCTCGGGACCTGCCGCAGGGCCGACAGATCGACGCCCAGTGTTTCCGCCACCTGCCCGAGGGACATATCGGCATGTTCGAACAGGTCGGGTTCGTGCTGGGTGAACCCGGCCGCCACAAGCGTCTGAGCCTTGAGCGCCGGCGCCGCGGGTTTCGAAGATGAGCCTTTTGATGTGTCGGTCAATGCGGCCTCCAGATCCTTGGGGATGACCAAGGTCCGGCGAATAGTGAACCGCACCTCGGTATTCGGGTCGTCAATCGTGTGTGGGCTGCAGTCATGGTAATAAGCGTTGACCAGAGACGCGCGCAGATTGACCTCGCTCAGCCACGAGGCCCCCATGCCGGAATAATGTGGCGTGCCCAGCGCGTCCTTGCCCATGTACATGGCGTTCAACCCGGTCCAGAACCCCTCGGGCGCCCATTTCAGATAGTCGTCCTTGTTCTTGAAATACATGTAATCACCGGGGATCGGCGCATCCGCAAGGGATGCCTTTTGCATGTAGAGCGTTGCCGGGTTCGGGGTTTTCCCGTCGTCCACGCTCCACGGGCCGATGTACATGGTGCCAAATTTCTTGGCCATTTCGTCAAAACGGGACACCCCCAACCCGTTCAGCAACCCGAAATACACGGCCATCTGAAACGCGCCCGCGCATTCGCCCCGAAACGGCATCGTCGCACCCGGTTCGGACGCCATTGCCAGGGACGGGACGGTATCCGCATTCTGGATCCATTCGGCATCCCACAGATCCCCTGGGTTCAGAAAGGACCAGTATTGCGAAACACCTGATGCGCCGGTTGTCCCGACGCGGGGTTTCAGACCGACATCCTGATTGTAGTAATCCATGTCGAACGTGCCGGCGTTGCAGTTCTGAAAGGCCTGCATCGCGGCAAGGCGGAACAGGATGTTTTCCAGCAGATCATCGGTGGACAGAAATGAATATGGCTCACCCGCAGCCTTCATCGCGTCCACGATTTGGCGCGCCATGGGATTTTCAAGCGCCCTGATCTGGTCGGAGGTTCCATTCTTGAACACCGCGTCTTGCTGACGATCGGCCGGGACGGTCACGTGTTTCTCGATGACATGCAGTGAATCGTCAGATGAATCCAAACGTTGTCCTGCCACGGTCAGGCCTGGCTGGTGTTGTGCAGACGTATCCATTCCGCCCCCTCAGTTTTTTCAAATTAAACCAATGCACTGGTTGAAAAACAAATTTGCTGGCCCGGCAGCAGGCCCGATGATCGAATGATGAGCAAACATAGCAGCCCAGCCCAGGCAAACGGCGCAAATTATTCATAAAAGAAAGTTCCCGGCTTTTTATACAACCCACATGTCTCTATTGTTGACCTGCTTGCTTAGCCACCGAAGGACGCGGGTCACTGAAACCTGTTCTCAAACTCTTGGGCAGCTACCAGCTTTTGGCTGGCGACGGTCATGAGATCCGCATTTCTACCAAGAAATCGTGGGCGCTTTTGGCGTATCTGGCCCAATCTCCGGGGGCGGGTCATTCCCGCGAAGTGCTGGCCGCATTGCTGTGGCCCCGCAGTGGCGAGGAACAGGCCCGCGCCAGCCTGCGCCAGGAACTGGCGGTGCTGCGCAAGACGCTGACCACCCATGGCATCGACGCGATCATATCCCACAAGGATACCATCGTCTTTCAGCACGATTGTTTTGTGATCGACACCCATCTTCTGGAAGATACGGCGCGGTCACAGGATATCTCGGTCGCCCGCAAGGCACGCGAATATTACACGGGCGATTTGGTATATGGGCTGAATGTCAAATCCGACCGGTTCGATGAATGGCTGCGCACGGAACGCCAGCGCCTGCGCGACGTCACGCTGGGTTGCCTGCTAAGGGTTCTTGAAAACGACAAAGCCCAGGGTGATCCCGAGCAGATATCGCAGTGCGCGCACCAGATTCTTGACGTGGACAACACCGTCGAAGTGGCCCACCGCGCCATCATGCGCAGCCATAACAGCATGGGCCGGCGCGCCGAGGCGCTGAGCCAGTTCAAACGCTGTGTCGAGGCGTTGCACCGCGAATTGGACGCCGAGCCCTCGGAAGAGACAACCGCGCTTTATACCAGCATTCTGCAGCAATCCGCAGCCAAGGCTGTGGATGTGCAAACCCAATGGCAGGCGCGTCCGATCAACGTGACCGAGGAAAAGCGTGAACTGACCATCGCGGTTTTTGGGATTTCCAACATTGCCGTGCTGAGCAATGATCTTGGCGCCGAGGATCTGGCGGACGTACAGGCCCGGTTCCACAGTTATTGCGCCGCCACGATGGGTAAATTCGGCGGCAGGCTTCTTGATCATTTCGGCGACCGTGTGCTGGTTGCTTTTGGCTATCCTCTTGTCGACGAACTGGATGCCGAACGCGCGGTTCTTGCAGCCCTGCAAGTGGTGGAACACACACAGAGCACGGCACTGCCTGACGGGGTTCTTGTCAGCTGTGGCATCGCCAGCGGTGAATCACTGGTCATGCCGGGGAACGGACCGCAAGCGCCACCAGCACAGGTGACAGGCCCGCCCGTGACCAAGGCGATTGCGCTGGAACAGCAGGCCGGTGACAACACGCTGCTTGTGACGTCCGAAACACTGGCGTTGCTCAGGTACAAATTCAGCTTTGCCCGCGTCGCGGGGGGCGAAGGCGGGATAGAAGCCTATCGGGTAGATGGCGAACGCCCGTTTGCCAGCAGGTTCGACGTCAGCGAAGGATCAAACACGCTGACCACCCTGACGGGCCGGCAATCGGAACTGGATCAGATGATCACGCTCTGGAACACGGCAAAGGACGGCGAAGGCACCAGCGCAACGGTCATAGGCGAGGCCGGAATCGGCAAGTCGCGGCTGATTTATTCTTTTTTGCGCGCCATCAAGAACTCGGCGCCGTTGATCCTGGAATTCAATGGATCGAACCACCATGCGCATACGGCTCTGTTTCCCATTGCCCAAGGCCTATCGCGGTTTCTGGGCCTGAACGCCGGCACCGACCCGGCCGACGCAAGGACCATAGTGGCCAAGTGGCTGGCCGACCTTGGGCTGGACACCGACCAGAACCGCAAGGTGATCTTGCAGGTCTTGAACCACGGCGGCGACGGCGAAGCGCCGATTACCCTGACGGACAAGGAAAAACCGGTGGGCACGATGGTGTCCTGTTTCCTCAAACTAACGCAGAAAACCCCCGTCCTGTTCATTTTTGAAGACGTTCAATGGATGGATTCCGGATCGCTCGATCTGTTGGGCAAGCTGCGGCAAAACCTGTTGCGGCATCCGATGTTCGTGCTGGCGACAAGCCGGCCGGTCCAACAGGAGGGCCCCGCCAGGATCGACACCCGTAACATGATTGAGTTGAACAGGCTGGACGAGGCGCAGGCCCTGAACATGGCCCAAAGCCTGAAACCAGCGCACATCAGCGACAGCCAGCTCAGCCAGATCGTCGACCGGTCCGATGGCATTCCGCTGTTCCTCGAAGAGCTGATCAACATGGTGTCCCTGTCTGAAAAGGCCCCCGGGAAAACCGCCGCAAAACACGCAATTCCGGCAAGCTTGCAGGAAACGCTGATGGCCCGCATCGACCGGATGGGCCAGGAAAAGGAAATCCTGCATATCGCGGCGGCCATCGGGCGCAGTTTCAACCATGCGCTGTTGCTGGATGTTGCTCGGCAGGACACTGAAACCATCGAGAAATACCTGCAAAAGCTGCAGGAACAGGACCTGGTGTTCCGCATTGGTCAACCGCCCTACGCGCGGTACGAATTCAAACATGCGCTGGTGCAGGAACTGACCTATCGGTCGATCCTGCGGGACATGCGCACCAAATATCACGAGCGCATAGCCCTGGCCCTCAGCAGGGACGACCGAAACAGCGCCGCGCCCGAGGTGATTGCCCGCCATTTCGAACAGGCCGGGCAAATCGAACGCGCTCTCGATTACTATGAAGCCGCGGGCAAACAGGCCGTGCGCGTGTCAGCGCACCACGAAGCCGCAAAACATTTCCGCAAGGCCGTCGAACTGGCCCGCGGCCTTGCAACATCGGATGAGAGCAGCGACCGCATCCGGCATTTCCTTCTGCTACTTGGTCCGCAGGTTCTGGCGGAACAGGGGTTTGCATCGGACGAGGTGCAAAGGGTCTATTCCGAAGCGTTGGAAATGCGTGCCGACTTCGGCCAAGACCAACAGATGAGCCATATTCTGTGGGGCTTGTGGGGCTATTACATCGTCAGGGCCCGCATCGCGACCGCCCATGATTTCGCCGTTGAATTCCTCGCGCTGGCCGACAGGGGCAGCGACACGCTGGAAATTGCCGCGGGGCATTACATGGTTGGTGTCGGCAAGTTTTATACGGGTGAGTTCGAGGACGCCCGGCAATCGTTCGAAAAGGCCATTCAATCCAGCAGCAGCGACCAGCACGACGAAATGGTGATCCGCTATGGCGTCGATCTTGGCATCACCGCAAGGGCCTATCTGTTGTGGATTCTGGCCTTGACCAGCAAACCGGACGAGGCCGTCAGCCAAAGCCGGATTCTGCAGCAAGAGGCCGAAGACGGTGATCACAGCTTTAGCGCTGGATTTTCGCACGTCTTCATTTCCGGGATGTATAATTTCCTCGGTGATTTCAGGAATGCCGAGCAGCACGCGCTGGTTGGTATGGCCATGGCCGAGGGTCACGGTTTTGCACAGTTGAAAGCACAGGCAAAAGTGAACCTGGGTCGGGCGCTGGACCGGACCAACCAAACGAACGGAATGGAACTGATGCGCGAGGGGTTGCAGGAATATATGGAAACCGGCGCAACGCTGGCACTGCCCTATGTGATGGCATGGCTGGCCGAAGGTTATCTTGACAGCGGCTCATGGAGCAAAGCGGACAACGCGCTGAAAGAGGCGCTGGAATTCAGCAGCGCGTCGGGCGAAACCTATTTCGATTTCGAACTGAAACGGCTTGCCGAAAAGCTGGGGAACTCCATGTCCTCTGCGCCCGGCCGCTAAGGCGCGAACCGGCGGTTACTCGGCCGGTTCGGGAACTGGCTTGCCCGGTGCCGTGCGATAGACAAGCGGAGCATCGTCATTATGTGAAAACGCATCGGCCTGCGCCTGCAGCGCGCCGTGATGTGGTGACTTGATACAGACCGGATCCGTGGCGGCGGCATCGCCGACAATTGCCATGGCCTGACAGCGGCAGCCGCCGAAATCCTGCAGCTTGCGATCACAGGACTGGCACGGCTCTTGCATCCAATCGGTGCCGCGATAGGCGTTGAACGCCATACCGTCGTACCAGATGTCTTTCAGCGGCGTCTTGCGCACATTGTCGAACGTCAGATGCGGGATCGATTGGGCCGCGTGGCATGGCAGCACATCGCCATTGGGTGTCACGTTCAGACCGGTGGTGCCCCAGCCCCCCATACAGCGTTTGGGGAAATCCGAATGGTAATCGGCGGGCACATAGTCGATGACCAATGTCCCCTTCAGGGTTTCACGCGCCTCTTTCACGATGGCGTTTGCCTCGCGCGCCTGTTCCAGCGTCGGCATCAGGGCATCGCGGTTTTTCAGGGCCCAGCCGTGAAACTGGACGGTCGCCACCTCGATCCGGCGGGCGCCCATTTCAACGGCCATCTCCAACGCGCGGGGCAACTGGTGCAGGTTGCGACGGTGCAGCACCGCGTTCAGGGTCAGCGGAAATCCGATATCCTTGATCCACCCGGCGACCTGCATCTTGCGGGCAAAACCGCCTTTGTACCCGCCGATCTCATCAGCCATTTCCGGCGTCGTCCCCTGCAGGGACAATTGGACATGGTCCAGCCCGGCCTCGTCCAGCGCATGCAGACGTTTTTCCGTCAACCCGATGCCCGAGGTGATCAGGTTTGTATATAAGCCAGCCTCGCGCGCGGCGCTGACCAGGTCAATCAGGTCCCGGCGGCTGGCGGGTTCACCGCCCGACAGGTGCAGTTGCAGCACGCCGATATCTGCGGCCTGCTTGAACACGTCGGCCCAGGTTTCGGTATCCAGTTCGCTTTCCTGACGCTCCATCTCGATCGGGTTTGAACAATAGGGGCAGGACAGCGGGCAACGGTGGGTCAACTCGGCCAGCATGGCAATGGGGGGGCGTGCGGTCATGGCTGAACCTCCAGAAAACGGCGGTTGCGCAGGGTTTGCAAAAACTCCCGCGCATCCGACATAATTGCATCAATGGGCGCATTGTACCGCTGGGAAAGACTGTCGCATATCGCGCCAAAGCTGCGCTCTCCGTCGATTTCCGACAGGATGGCATGACCCGTTTCATCCAGCGTCAGCGCGCGTTCAGGCGCCAGCAAGACCCAGCCCCCGCGTACGCGGTCCTGATGCAACCGCACACCGCGCGGCAGGACCAGTATGTCCTCTGCCCCGATCACGACGCCCGCGCCAAGGCCATGCCTTGGCCCGGCACCCACGCCCCCGGCGGAATGCGCGCCGGTTCGACATAGGCCGAATGCAATGCATCCAATTGCGCCCACAAAACGTTGGTCTTGAAGATCAGCGCATTGGCCGCCGCATCCTGTTTTTCCTGTGTGTCCGCATGATCCAGAACCCAGGACAGGCCAAATGCCACATCCTTGGGCGCCTCTTTCAGGCGATTCCGGAAATAACTGAGGCTGCTGTCATCGGCGAAGTCATAATTCTTTAGAAGCCCCTCGATCCGTTCGGAGTGGATTTTCGGCGCAAAAAGCTCGGTCAGCGAGGACGCAACCGCCTCAAGCAGGGTCTTGTCGCGCACGAACCGAACATAGGCATCCACGGCGAATTTGGTGGCCGGCAAAACGCCGTCGGTCGAGGCGACATAGTCGCGGTCCAGCCCGACGGCCTCGGCCAGACGCAACCAGCGTTTGATACCGCCCTCGTTGGTATCGGTACCATCGTGATCCTCGATCCGGGATCGCCAGTTGCGGCGCAGGTCCGGGTCTTCGACCCGCGACATGAATGCCGCGTCCTTCATCGGGATGCTGTGCTGGTAATAATAGCGGTTGATGACCCAGGCGCGCACCTGATCAGGGGTACAACCGCCCGAATGCAGCAGGTGATGGAACGGGTGTTTGTCATGATACCGCTCGGCCCCGATCTGGCGCAGCCGCGCTTCAAACTCGTCTCGTGTCTGGGTCATGGTGTCACCTCCATTCCATCCTGACCAACGATCCAGCCCGCCGCCTGCGCATCGGCCCGTTCGGACGAGTCGGGGCGCAACACCGGGTTGGTGTTGTTCATATGAACAAATACTTTCTTCTTCACGTCCAGATCGGCAAAGGCCGCGATCGATCCGTCATCGCCGCTCATCGACATGTGGCCCATGCGCTTGCCGGTTTTCGACCCCAGCCCGGCCTGAACCATTTCATCATCCTGCCACAGCGTCCCGTCAAAGAACACCAGCGCCGCGCCGCGCAGGCGGGCGCGCAGATCGTCATTCAACGTGGCGCAGCCGGGGATGTAAAACGCATCCTTGTCCCCCGCGTTCAGATGCACGCCGACCGTCTGTTCGCCCAGCAATTCGGTTTCGACGACATCACCCTCAAGGTATAGCGGCACCTTGCCCGGCACCGGGAACAGCGTCGCCATCAACCCCGGCGCGATTTCCGTGGGCTCCTCCATGGTGACGGTCTCGCGCGTTACAACAGATGCGTTGAGCGCGCCGAATATCGGGTTTTCATTCAAAACGTCATGGATGCCGGCCGTGGCAAAGATCGTGAAGGGCTGCATTTCCCGCAGGGTCAGCAGACCGGCCACATGATCAATATCGCCATTGGTCAAAAGGACCGAACGCAGCGGCAACTCGCGCAGCCCTGTGGGATGCAGGTCGGAACAATCGGCCAATTGCTGTCGGATATCGGGAGAGGCGTTCAGCACCGCCCAATCCATGCCATTCGCAGTGAAGGCAACCGAGGACTGGGTCTGAGACGGTATTTTACCACTGCGGGCCAGATTACAATTCTTGCAGCCGCAGTTCCATTGGGGCAAGCCGCCACCGGCGGCTGCACCCAGAATGCGCGCGCGGAAGTTCATGATAAGCTCCGCGCGCCGCTATTTAGAACAGGACGCCGTCGTCGTCGCCGTCGGGTCCGTACATGTTGATTTCCATGCCGCATTCGATTTCGCGGATCGTCGGTTTATTCCAAGCCATTTTTGACTCCTCCTAACTGAGTTACAGTCTTCTACGCCACGGACTATCGCCGGTTGCAGGCGATCGGTCAAAGACAATGTTCTAAGAAAAAATAAAAATGATTTAATTACAAGCATTTAACTTCCTTTCGGGGGCGCGCCAACCAGCACGAAACCCTTGTTTCTGATGGTGTTGATCTCGAATCCGAACGCGCCGATCGGATCCAGTTTCTTACGCAGATATCCGACATAGACATCAACGACGTTCTCGGAACTGGCCCCTTCATCGGCCCACAGCTTTTCAAAGATTTCAGGCCGTGAAAAGACATGATCGGGCCGACTGGCCAACAATTGCAGCAGCGAGAATTCGCGCTGGGTCAGCGTAACCTTGCGGCCCGGAATTTCGACACTTCGCGCCGAGGCGCTTAAACGCGCGCGGGCCGGCGTGGCCTGACGGGCGCGCCGTTCCTGCACCTTGAGCCGGGCAACCAGTTCATCAAAGGAAAACGGTTTGACGATGTAATCGTCTGCTCCCGCTTCAAGCCCACTGGCGCGGTCATCCACCGCCGAAAGCGCGCTCAGCATCAGGATGGGCGTCGTGTTGCCTTCTTTCCGCACGGTACGCACCAGGTCGATGCCGCTGTCGGCCCCGATCATCACGTCCACGATAGCCGCGTTAAGATTACGGTCGCGGAAGCGCGACAGCGCCCTGTCGACGCGGTTTTCGCTGATCGCGGAATAGCCGTGCAATTCCAGTCCGCGTGCAAGGGCCGAGGTGATTTCGGGATCGTCATCGACAATCAATATGCGGGCGGGACGGTCAGACATGCGAAAAACCTAATCCTTGCATCGCGGTATGCATACCGTGACCTTGGTCCCGATTCCGGGGCCCAACCGTTCAGCATCGGGCACAGGGCTGGTGATCGAAATCTCGCCGCCCTGCTGTTCAACCACCCATCGAGCAAGCGCCAGACCAATGCCGAACCCTTCGGATTTCGCACTGCTCTTGCCTTGGGCGAACCGCTCCAAAACGTTGATCTGATCCTGATCGTCGATGCCGCCCCCGTTGTCGGTGATATGGACGCATCCCATGTCGCCGATACAGTCAATCCGCACCGTTATCGCTCCGCCGCTTCGGGCGTGGCGCACCGTGTTCTGGATCAACCCGGAAATCACCTGGCGCATCCAGTTGCGATCCCCCAGGACCGGGATCGGCGGGGGGACATCAAAAGCGAGGGTCATACCGGCACTGTCAACTTCGGCCTGTGTATCGACCACCGCATCCTGCGCTGCCTGGCTCAGATCGAATGTCTCGGAGTCCAGTTCGAGCAGCCCGCTTTCGGACCGGGCGATACGGAGCAGATCGTCGATCCGCCGGTTCAGACGCAGCGCGCGGTTTTCAATCCGACCGAATGCATCCGCCTCGCCCGCCGATCCGGCGCGCCCCAGCTGTGCCTCCATCAGAATGACGGTCAGGGGGGTGCGCAGTTCATGACTGATATCCGCAAAGAACCGGCGGCGGTTTTCGTCTGTCTTGGCCAGTTCTTCGTTCGCCGCGCGCAGTTCTTCGGTCCGTTGGGCAATGGTTTCGTTCAGATGCGCCCATTCCTCATCGACCTGCAATTTTCGGGCCGCCAGCGCATTAGCCATCCCATTGGTCTCGGCAAAAAGCTGTCCGATTTCATCGTTTCGATCCTGCGGCAGGGACACGGCAAAATCCTCTCGCCCGATCTTTTGCGCCGCGCCGCGCAGCAGGTCCAACCGCCGAAACTCCGGCCGCACGAGGCCCAGGTAGAACCCCGCGACCAACAACAGGCTGACCACCGCAATGCCAAAGGCCCACAGGGTCAGGGTTTCGCGCAGGTCCGCGATGCTGGCGATGATCGCGTCGCGGGCGCGGACCTCGCCGGTCACAGCCCCGTTCAGCAGCGGGTCGAATCCAAGCGCGAAGGTGTCGATATACCCCTGCAGCCGTTCGCGATTATCCGAGTCCCCCATCAGCCCAGCGCTTGTCGCGGCAAACAGGGCCTCCATCCGGGCGATGCCGATGCTTTGCGTGGCCCGGCGCGATTGCGCATCCAGACCCAGTTCGCGGATCTCGGTCACCGACACCTCGTGATCGCGGCGGATTTTTTCGAATGTCGCGGTGATCTGGCCGTCCAGCGTTCGCAGACGGTCGGCGCGGTCCTCTGCGCTCAGCCGGGATTGCAATGCCTCGGCGGCCACAACGATAAAGGTCGAAACCTGTGTCGACAGGACCGAATACCGATCAATGCGCCGCTCGGCCGCAAGCGAGGCATCGATCCGGGCGGAAATGCTGGCCATTCCGACAATTGTCATCGCGACGGCGGCCAGGGCAGCAAGCCCCAGTATCGCGGCCCCGACCCCAAGCCGCACCTTGAGAGAAGATGTGCGCCAAGCCATCAGAGCGAAACCGGGACTGCGTAAATCTGCGGCGAATGCGCATTTTTCGCGCAGATTATCGCGATATTCGACCGTTTTTGCCAAAGGGACGTTACGGCATAACCGTTTTTCAATCGGTTCCGAGGTCTTATCTTATCAATACCATTGTATGAGTTGACGCGAGGTCGAGATGATTGAGTTGATTTTTGTCGCCTGTCTGAGCGCATCCCCCCAAGACTGCGAACGACGCAGCCTGTTGTACATGGATATCTCCCCCATGACCTGCGTTCTGGGGGCTCAGCCTGAGCTGGCCAAATGGGTTGAATCCCATCCGCGATGGGCCATTTCCAAATGGAAATGTCAGACCGTGCGAAGCGCCGAGAAAGAAGCGTAACGCACCGCCCGGCGATAGCGTTACTGAATCGTGATTTCGACCCGCTGACTATCCCCTGTCGAACCGGGAATCCGCAGGAAATAGCGACCGGGTTTGATCGCGATGAATTCAATCTCCATCGTCCCTTCATCGTCAAATTCCACGCTCTCAATTCCGTAGGGGCGCACTTCGAGATCGTTGATGACGATTTCATTGATCCAGATGGCGCGGAAAAATCCCGCCCCCTCAAGGCCCAGTTCCCCCGTCCCGTCCGATGTGATCTCAAGTTCATAGCCCGTGCCTGATTTGAGCGTGATCGGTCCATCCGAAAGCGGCTTTCCGATGCTCAGAACGATCTCGGGCATCTCTTCCATGTTGGACGAAGACAGAATTCCGGCAAAGCCGAAATCATGCGCCGCCACTGGCGCGCCGATCAGCGCCGCAAGTACAGCACCAGTCACAAAAGATCTCATAGGGTTATCCTTTCTATACGTCGGTCGCCATTTGACCTGATCGAAATGAAGAACGAAATAGGTCCTTAGTCGGGCATAATGGCCACGCCCCAGGGCTGTTGGCCGACCTGAACCGATTTGATCGCTTTCTGCGCCGCAACGTCGATCACGGTCACGTCGTTCGAGTTTCCGTTGGTTGTCACCAGGTATTTTTCGTCCGGCGTGAACGCCATTTGCCAGACCCGCTGTCCGACGATGATATAGGTGACCACCTCGTTCGTCGCCGTATCGACAACCGCAACCCGGTTCGCCGGGCCAAGCGCCACGAACAGCCACTTGCCATCGGACGTGATTCTGGCGCCAACCGGTTGCAGCCATTCAGGCAGCACGCCGGGAACCTCGAACTTGATCTTGGTTGCAAGGGTGGGCGCGCCATCCGCGGCAATCTCCATGACGCTGACGGTGCCCCCGATTTCCGATGTCACGTACAACGTGGACCCATCCGCGGAATATTCAGCGTATCGGGGGCGCTGATCGACCAGCACATTATACTTGATCTGAAAATCGGACGTGTCGATGAAATGCGCCATATTCGTGGTCTCGGAGGTGTTCACCACGAATTTTGCGTTTGGGCTGATCGCCATGCCTTCGGGTTCGACGCCGACCGGAATTTCGGACAAAACGGTGTGTTTTTCCGTATCCACAACCGTCACAAGGTTGTCGTCCTCGTTGGCGACGAACAGCGGGTTGCCCGATGGGTGCAGCACGAACAATTCAGGGTCCGGTCCCGACGGAAGGGTGTAAAGCTCCTGATAGGTACCGGTGTCAAAGACGCGCACGGTGTCATCATCGGATGCGCAAACATAAAGCAGCTTTCCATCCGGGCTGAGCGTGATGCCGCGCGGCCGATTGCCGGCGGGAAATTCCTCAAGAACCTCCCAGGTCTCGCTTTCGATAACGGTGACGGTATTCCCTTTTTCGTTGGTCACGAAGACCTTGTTCGCCGCCGCACTATTGGCGGACAGCGCAAGAAGACAGGCAGCGGTCAGAAAACGATTCATGAGAGTTTCCTTGTCATTGAAAGGCCGTGCAGGCCGATTCAGGTTGGTCCAGTCCCAGCGTGTCGAGCGGTGACGTCTGATGCAGATACCCCTCTTGCGGGGAAGCGCTGACCGTGATGCGCCCGTCATAAAGCAGGATGGGCTGACGCAACTGACCGTTCCAATTGCGAAAGGTCACCTTTTGCCCCTTGAACGCGGCAAGTTCGAATTCATCGCTGAGGGCATAGCTGCGCAGGGTTTCTACATCACTCGTTCCGGTGCGCGTCACGGCCTCGCCCAGCACGCGCAGGGCCAGCCACGTCTGATAGTCTTCTTCGCGAACGTAGCGGCCTGTCAATTCTTCGAACCGACGCTGGAACTGGGTGGCGCCCCATCCTTCGTGCGCGGCGTGGAACGTCACCGGACGCAGGCCCGCCGCCCCCATGACGGGGCGCGGCTCCCACAGGTGAAAGGGAAGGTAGGGCGCAAACACGTCCGATTTGTCCGCCGCAATCACAACGTCATGGTCACGCGCGTCTTGCGTGAACATCGGCAACTGACGCTGAACCAGAACATGGCCCGTGTCGGTGCGGCGCGATCCGCCAGTGTCTTCGAATTCCCGCTCTTCCACGATTTTGGCGCCTAATTTCTGTGCCGAGCGGCGATAGGCGTCGGCCATTTCAATATCGGCCGGGTTCGACCCGTAGATCAGGAACCACTTTGGCCACTTTTTCCACATGGTGAATTGTGCCACCGCGTCGGACATCATCGCGGTTGACGGCGCAACGTGCAGGATCTGGCGGCGGCATTCCTCATCCCTGAGCTGTGTGTCGCGCGACAGGGCATTGAGGATCATCACCTTGTCCCCGGCCCGGTCCGTCAGGCGCAACAGATCGTCGGCTTCGGCCAGAACAACGATGATGTCCTGCCCATCCGCCAAAAGCGCGTCAAAAGCCGCATCCGCCTCCTCAGGGGGGGCAGACACGGTTTCAAGTTCGAAATTCTGCCCGGTAAATCGCCCCGTGGTCTGGTTGTCCTCGGTGGCAAGAATACCGCCCGCAAACCCCAGATCGTCGGGGACACGTTCATATCGCGAAATCGGCGCCAGACGCGGATAGTCGATTCTGAACACCACCGCGCGCACGTCGAGGGCCCATCCCGCCGACCCGGCCAAAATGGGCAGCATGCTGAACAGCACAGTAAGTGCGATACGCTGCAATGGCTCCCTCCCCCGTGTACATTAGAATGAACTTTGTACAACACTGCCAGAGCCTTCGGATGGGCCATACCGATACTTTTGGCGCATTGCGGGAAAGGGCCTGTGAACTAGGGTGTTACCATGTGGCGGGCATTGATCATCTTGGTGTTTGTTTGGGGCGCTCAGGCGGCCGCAGCGCAACCCGTTCTGGAGCCCCGCGCAAGCGTCGCGTTTCTGGGAATTACCTATCTCGATACCTCGACTGAAGGCGCCTATTTCGGGGAAAAGCCCGAAGAACTCGCGCGGATTGTCCTGTTGGAAAACACCGTCCGGGCGCGATTTGAGGAAGAAGGGTTTCATCTGGCTGATCTGGGTCCGATCCGCGAAGACCTGGATCGCATCGTGAACCCGGCCAAATGCTATGGGTGCGATCTGCGCATGGCGGCGGAACTGGGCACGACATACGTGCTGGTGGGGGAGGTTCAAAAGGTTTCGAACCTGATCCTGTCGATGAATCTTGTCATGAGGGACGTGGAAAGCGGCGCCATGGTGCGTGGCCAGTCGGTCGATATCAGGTCCAACACCGATGACAGCTGGCTTCGGGGTATCCGCTATATCCTGAAGAACAATTTTTTCAAAAAGTGAGGAGCACATGCGACTAATCAAACTACTTGCCGTGATGCTGGGCCTTGTGTTGCCCACTCTTGCGGCGGCGCACGGACCCACCCGTCAAAAGGTGACGCTGACCACCTCCGTGGCGGCAGATCCGGCCGAAGTCTGGGCCGTAATCGGCAATTTTCAGGATATGAGCTGGCACCCGGCGGTCCACTCCTCGACCGGTGAAGGCGGCAATGACATCGACGCGACCCGCGTTCTGACACTGGGCGAAGAAGGCGGGGCGACGATATCCGAGCAGTTGTACAAGTTCAGCGACGAAAAGATGAGCTATTCCTACCGGATCACGGATGTTCTGGTCGAGGTTCTGCCGGTCACCAATTATTCATCCCACCTCACAGTCAAGCCGCTGGATGGCGGCGGGTCCCTGATCGAATGGCGCGGGGCCTTTTACCGCGGATATCCCAACAACGATCCGCCCCCGGAACTGAGCGATGAGGCTGCGGTCGCGGCGGTTACCGGCGTCTATCAACTGGGCCTTGATGCATTGGGCGAACGCTTTGGCGCCAAGGATTAGAAACCTGATTTTCTGGGTTTTCCCTGCCCTCGCCGCCCAAATTGGGGTGGCGGGGGATTTTGCATATGTGACCAACCAGAACAGCGACGATGTCAGCATTCTGGACCTCTCGGACCGCAGCGAGGTTGACCGCATGTCGGTGCCAGGGAAACCCGCCGGTGTGGTCACCGCAGCCAATGGAGTATTCTTTGTCGTCTCGCCCGACAGCAAAACGGTGCGCAAGCTGGACGCCGCAACCGGGGACGTCATCGGGGCGCTGGAACTGGGCGGTGGGCCGATTGGTATCGCGCTGGACACGGTGCGCAACCACCTGTTCGTGTCCGACTGGTACAACGCACGCATCTGGGTGATCGACGCTAGGGACATGCGCCTGCGCCAGACCCTTGCAACTGGAAGCGCCCCGGCCGGATTGGCGATTTCCACGGACGGAAACTGGCTCGCCTCGGCAGATCGCGACGCCGATCAGGTATCGGTCTTTGATCTGAAGACGCTTGACCTGATCCACCGCCTGCCCGTCGGCATCCGCCCCTTCGGTCTGGGCTTTGCGCCGGATGGGCACCTTTATGTCGCCAATGTCGGATCTGATGACGTGACCGTTCTGGACGTGGTCACGGGTCAGACGCTGTCGACGATCGCGGTCGGAAAACGCCCCTATGGCATTGCCTTTGCTAGGGGCCGCGCCTTTGTCAGCAACCAATATGCAGACACGGTCAGCGTGATCGACATGGGCAATCGCGTCGTCGTCGAAACCATCGACGTGGGCGAATATCCCGAAGGGATCGACAGCACGCATGACAGCACGCTGGTGGTTGTGGCAAACTGGTTCTCAAATTCGGTGAGTCTGATTGATACCGGCAGCCTAGAAGTGGTTGGCGAAATCGGCACGGGAGATGGGCCGCGTGCATTTGGAAAATTCATCACGCAAAGGAATTGACTATGAAAACGATGGCACTTTCCTTTTCACTTGTGGCCGCATTTTCGCTGCCCGCCTTGGCCGTTGAATCCACGTGGGACGATCTGTCGGCCCTGCTTTATGAGGGGCGTACACTGAACACGGGCACGGACATCATTTCCATCGACAGCCCCTATCGCACGGACAATGACGCGCGCACGCAGATTGCCGCACAGATCGTTGCGCCAACCGGGCAGATGCTGGGCAAGGTCAGTCTGATCCTGGATGAAAACCCGATGCCGGTGTCGGCGGTGTTCAACTTCAAGGAACCCCTGCCGCGGTTCTTTTTCGATGTGACCATGCGGATCAACGGCCCGACGCCCCTGCATGTGGTGGCCGAAACAGCCGATGGCCAACTGTACGTCGCAGAGGCGTTTGTCAAAACCTCTGGTCAGGGCGCGTGTTCCGCCCCGCCGGGGACCGACCTGGACCTGGCGCTTGCCACCTTGGGCAACATGACCATCGGGATCGATGCGATGCCTGGCACCGGGTCGCTGAGTGACAAACTGGGTGCGCTGGCGCTGCGCGAAAAGCAGATCGACGTCGACATAAGCCACCCCAGCCATTCAGGCATGCAGATGGACCAGATTTCGCTTCTGTTCATCCCCATGCGCTATGTCGAAAATGTCGAGGTCGACCTGGATGGTGGCGGATACGTGGATGTCACCGGCAGCATTTCCCTGTCCGAAAACCCGCGTATCGGCATGTCGGTTCCGGGGAAAACCCAATCGGTGGATGTGACCATGACCGATACCGAGGGCACCGTCACCCACGCGCGTAAATCACTGGCAGGGTACTAAGACCGCCCCATCCTTTGGGTTTCGTGTTTGCAGCTTGACGAATGATTGGGCTCACAGGCCGCTTTGATCACATGCTTCACGGCAGGTTGACCCGATATCGCCACTAGGGTTCGGGTTCGGCGACGATAACCTCGGTCGGATAGTCGAAAAATGTCCAGCCGTCGGTTCCGTCGGGCATCCAGTAGACGGTGGTATAGCCATATTCCAACGCGCGTTTGGCTGCGTTCCACGACATCCAGCATTCTTCCAGACAAAAGAACAGAACCGGATGCATGGTGTCTCCGCCCGTCGCCTTTTCCAGCCCGCGCCGGAAATAGTCATGCGTGATCTCGGCAATCGCGCCGTAGCCGACATTCGGCAACCAGATAGAACCGGGGATGGAGTGGCGCGGTTTGTCGCGCCAGATCGTGCCTTTGGGCAGGTTCTTCGGTTTGGGAGGCCGGGGCAGGACATCGACGAAAGCCACCTCGCCGGATTGCCACAACGCGTGGGCCTGCTCGGTGTCGACCACGGTCCCACCGCGCAACGTGCCGGGCACCGGACCGCGATAGTGGTCCATCTTGTAATCGTCCGGTTCACCAACCTGTGCCGGGGCGGGCAGCGGCAGCAGCAACAGGGCCAGCATTGCTGCCGCGCGGATCAATTTGCCAGGTCTAGAAGCTCGGTTCCCATATCGTTGAGAAGCGGCACTCCAGCCTCGGTCAGGATCGCGTTGATCTCGGCCTGATTGCGCCGGATCAGCGAGTTCAGTTTACGTTGCCAGACCTTTTCACCCTGGCGAACGCCCATCGTGATGCGAAAGAAAAGCCGTGGCGGCAGTGTTTCCTGCAACAGGGGAATGGCCACCAGACCGGGATATTGCTGTTTGACCAGAGGTCCGCCAAGGGGCCCCCACAGAATAGCGGCGTCGGTTGTCCCTGCCTTGAGATCCTCAAGCATGTCGATCGCGGGAGATTCATGGCGACGGTCCACAACAAGGTTATAAGCCTTGGCCTTTGGCAAAAGACGATTGCGCGCCATGTGGCTGGCTGGCGGACTGCCTGCAATGATGCCGATCCTGAGCCCCTGCAAGGCTGGGTCGGACAGGGTCGTGACATTGGCCAGCGGCCCGTTTCCGTCGACAATCAGTGTGTAGGCGGATGTAAAATAGTGATTGGTGTTCAGGACCATTTCGTGGCCCTGTGCATAGCCCATGACAACATCGCACTTGTTCGCGCGCAGCGTGTTGCGGATGAACCCGGTCGCCATCGGATACCAGGTGTATTCCACCGGCAGGTCCAGCTTTTGCGCCATGAACTCGGCCAGCTTGTTTTCGTATCCTTTGCCCGCATTGTCAGACATCGGAAAATTGGCCGGGTCCGCGCACACCCTGAAGGCGGTCTTTGACACCAGATCCGAGGTTTGGGCCTGCCCGGCACCAGCCAGACAGGACAAAAGGACCGCGCCGACAAGCGCGGTCAGATGTTTAGCCCATGCAGGCATCTTCTTCCTCGCGGATCAGGTCGCTTTTCGCTTCCTTCTTGGCTGGACGTCCACGCGGAACAGCCTCCATGCCGCGGGCCTTGAGATAGACATAGATATCATTGAGATAGCACATCACGTTCGGGTTTTCGCCGAAATGCGGCATCACCGAGTTGCCGACCTGTCGACCATTCACCACCACGTCGTAGAAATCGTAGTAGCCCATGTTCACGGCGGAATTCTTGATCTTCGGCGCATAGGTGGAACCTTCGCCGTCGGGCCCGTGACAGACGTGGCATTCTGCGTGATAGCGCCGGAAGCCGGAGAAGGTTAGCCAGTCAACAGTGCCGTCCTCGGCGACGTTGTAGGTCGGGATATCATCATCGGTAAAATATTTGCCGCCCTCCTCGTAGGCGACGGCGATCTCGACATTTTCGGCCTGCTTTTCAGGATCGACGGGCTGGTCGCTCCACGCGAAGGCCGTGGCGGGCACGGCAATGGCGACGAACAGGATCATTGCGCTACGCTTCATGCGCGAACCTCTCTCTAATGGGACTTACAAGGAATGGTCCGCATGCCGTTCTGTGGCATGCGGACCAATTGTTTTCAGGTAACGATCAGTCAGGCAGAGCGAACACGGTCAGCTGACCACCCAGAGCGGTGTAGTCGCTGAGCGCTGCATAACCACCCACGGCGCCAAGGCCGTCGTTCGGGTTGGTCAGACCAGCTGCCAGACCAATGCCGGCCCAGCCGCCAACACCCGACAGGATGCCAACATACTGTTTGCCACCATGGCTGTAGGTCATCACGTTGCCGATGATGCCAGACGGAGTCTTGAACTTGTACAGTTCTTCACCCGTGGCCGCATCGACAGCCTTCAGATACCCTTCGAGCGTGCCGTAGAACACGACGTCACCCGCAGTTGCCAGAGCACCGGACCAGACCGAGAACTGCTCGGGGATGGACCACTTGATCTCACCCGCGATGTTGTCCCAGGCGATGAAGTTACCCATGCCACCGTGGCTGTCAGGTGCCGGGTACATCGCCAGCGTCGCACCCACATAGGGCTGACCGGCGGTGTAGGACACGCGGAACGGCTCATAGTCCATGCAGACGTGGTTGGTCGGAACATAGAACAGCTGTGTTTCCGGCGAATAGGCTGCCGGCTGCTGGTCTTTCGATCCCAGGGCCGCCGGGCAGATACCGGTCGAGTTCACGTCTTCGCCGTTCTGCTCGGTCGAGTACTGAGCAACAACCTGCGGACGACCGTACTGATCGCTGTCCTTGTCCATGACAACACCGGTGGTCCAGTTCACGGCCGGGTCATACTTTTCAGCGACCAGCAGTTCACCCGACACACGGTCCAGGGTGTATCCCAGGCCGTTCCGGTCAAAGTGGGTCAGAAGCTTGCGCATCTCGCCATCAATTTCCTGCTCCGTGAGGATCATTTCATTGATGCCGTCATAGTCCCACTCGTCATGCGGGGTCATCTGGTAGAACCACTTGGCTACACCGGTGTCCGCATCGCGCGCCATGATGGTCATCGACCAGCGGTTGTCACCCGGACGCTGTGCAGGGTTCCAGGTCGACGGGTTACCCGTGCCGTAGTAGACGAGGTTTTCTTCGGCATCATAGGAATACCAGCCCCAGGTGGTGCCGCCGCCGATCATCCACTGATCGCCTTCCCATGTATTGGTCCCCGAGTTTTCGCCAACTGGCGTGCCAAGGTGTGTTGTCGTGGCTGGGTCGACCAGAATGTCGGAATCCGGACCCATTGAATAGGCGCGCCATGCCAGCGAACCATCGGCCATGTTATAGGCCGTTACCGACCCGCGCACACCGAATTCACCGCCCGAAATACCGACGATGACCTTGTCGTTCACCGGCAGCACGGTGGCAGTGTTGGTTTCACCGATGGCCGGGTCGCCGTTTACAACCGACCATTCGACCGCACCGGTGTCCGCATTCAGCGCGACAACCGTGGTATCCGCCTGATGCAGGAAGATCTTGCCATCGGCATAGGCCACACCGCGGTTCACGGTGTCACAGCACATCACCGGGATAACGTCCGGATCCTGCTTTGGCTCATACTTCCACTTGATCTTGCCTTCGTTGGCCAGGTCCAGCGCATAGACGATGTTCGGGAACGGTGTGTGCAGATACATCGTATCGCCAATCACCAGCGGCGAACCTTCGTGCCCGCGCAGAACGCCGGTCGAGAACGTCCAGGCAACCTGAAGATCGCCGACATTGTCCTTGTTGATTTGCTCCAGAGCCGAGAAGCGCTGGTTTTTATAATCACCCGTCTGGATCGCCCACTGGTCCGGGTTATCCATTTCGGCCATCAGCGCCTCATTTGCGCTGGCCAGTCCGGCCGCACACAAAGCGATGGTGGATGTCAAAGCAAATAGCTTTTTCATATTCAACTCCCTTGTTGATGTTGTTTCCGTTCTCTGCACCCAGTCGCTCGTGCCGATGCACTGTCGCTTTGCTGAGGTACAGATCAAACAGAGCCCGGATCGTTGTTGGTCTCCTCCCACCGGGCAAGTTCCTTGCGTTACGATCCCTCCTCCTCTGCTTTGAACGTCGCGAGATAGGCCACTATGTCGGCGCGTTCACTTTCCTTGCGCAGGCCCGCAAAGGACATCTTGGTCCCCTTGATATAGGCCTTCGGTTTTTCCAGAAATTCGGCCATCGTGTCGGGCGTCCAGACCAGACCGCCCTCGGCCGCCTCGGTCAGTGCTGCGGAATATTTGAAGTCCGCCGCACCAGCGGCACGTCCAATGATGCCGTTGAGAATCGGACCGGTCTTGGCCTTGGCGCCCTCGCCGACTTCGTGGCAGGCCTTGCACTTGCGAAAGACTTTTTCGCCTTTGGCCGCATCGCCCGTGATTTCATATTCGGTTTCATCGGCCGACGCGCCACAGGCGGTCATTGCGATGATACAGGCGGTGCCAAAAATTCTGATGAGCATAGGTTCCCCTTTTAGTGTCGATTGTGGTGCAGTCTTTCGGCGTGCCACGCGATGTGATCCCCGGCGAAAGTCGATATGAAATAATAGCTGTGATCATAGCCTTGCTGCATGCGAACGAGGCCGGGCTGACGGCGTTTGGTCATCACATTGGCCAGCGCCTCGGGCTTGAGCAGGTCGACGAACTGATCATTTGACCCCTGATCGATCAGGATGTCCCCCTTCCAGCCGAATTCTTCGAGCAGGATAGACGCATCATAACAGGCCCAGGCCGATTCATCATCACCCAGATAGGCGCTCAGCTGTTTGCGGCCCCAATCCGATTGGGTCGGGTTCGCAATCGGTGCGAAGGCGGAAACCGAGGCGAACAGATCCGGGTTGCGCAGCGCAATCGTCAGAGCCCCGTGCCCGCCCATTGAATGCCCAGTAATTCCATGCGCATCGGTCACCGGCAGGTTGTCGGTCACGATGCCCCTTAATTCGGACACCACATAGTCATACATGCGAAAATGCGGCCGCCAGGGATCGCGGGTGGCGTTGACGTAAAACCCCGCGCCTTGCCCCAGATCATAGGCCTGATCGTCTGCCACGCCCTCGCCGCGCGGTGAAGTGTCTGGGAACACGACGGCAATACCGTGATCCGCCGCATGTTCCTGAAATCCGCCTTTCGTCATGGCGTTTTCATGGGTGCAGGTCAGTCCGGACAGAAACCAGAGAACCGGCACGGGGCCATCCTCGGCCTGTGGCGGCATGTAGACAGCAAATGTCATGTCCACGCCGCACGTCTTGGAAGGGTGCTGATAAACCGTCTGCACCCCACCAAAACATCTGTTTTCGGACAGAACCTCCATGATACCCCTCAGTACAGCACGACGGAACGGATTGATTTGCCTTCGTGCATGAGATCGAAGCCCTTGTTGATGTCCTCAAGGCCCATGGTGTGGGTGATCATCGGGTCGATCTCGATCTTGCCCTCCA